>JBBPIP010000007.1:0-22236 GCA_038040265.1 Chloroflexota bacterium
CTGATCGCGAATCGCGGCGAGATCGCCGTGCGCGTCATCCGCGCCTGCCGCGAGCTTGGGATCCAGTCCGTCGCCGTGTACAGCGAAGCCGACGCGCACAGCCTTCCGGTGCATCTTGCCGACGAGGCGATCTGCATCGGACCGGCGAACGCGCGCGCGTCCTACATGAACATCCCCGCGATCATGTCGGCCGCGCTCCTCTCAGGCGCGCAGGCGATCCATCCCGGGTATGGATTTCTCTCCGAGAACGCCGACTTCGCCGAGGTCTGCAAGGACCACGGCCTCGTCTTCATCGGACCGCCGCCCGATGTCCTCCGGCTCTTTCACGACAAGGCCCAGACGCGAACCGACATGAAGCGCGCGGGCATGCCGGTCATCCCAGGCTCCGATGGACCGGTGCGCAATGTCGCCGAGGCGCTGCGCGTTGCCGAGGCGATCGGCTATCCGGTGATGTTGAAAGCGAAGGCCGGCGGCGGAGGGCGCGGGATGCGGAAGGCGACCTCGCCGTCCGAGCTCCAGCGCCTCTGGCCGCAGGCCGCGAGCGAAGCGCGCGCGTCGTTCGGCGACGACGGCATCTACGTCGAACGTTGCCTCGAGGGCGTGCGGCACGTCGAGGCACAGATCGCGGTGGACGAATCGGGGCGGGGAATCTGCCTCGGTGAGCGCGAGTGCTCGATCCAGCGCCGGAACCAGAAGATGATCGAGGAAGCGCCGTCCGCATCGATCAGCGAGAGCCTGCGGCAGGAGATTGCGAAGCTCGCAGTCGACGCGGCCGTGCGGTCGGGCTACCGGAACGTCGGGACGTTCGAGTTTCTCGTCGACGCGCAGAACAAGCCGTACTTCATCGAGGTGAACTCGCGCATCCAGGTGGAGCACACGGTGACGGAGATGACGACCGGGATGGACCTCGTGAAAGAGCAGATCGCGCTCGCCTCCGGCGAGCCCCTATCGATGAGCGAGGAGCAGATCTGGGTGCACGGGCACGCAATCGAGTGCCGCATCAACGCCGAGGATTCCGAGGCCAATTTCGCACCGTCCACCGGGGTTCTCACCAGCTGGCTGCCGCCCGCCGGGCCCGGGATCCGCCTGGACTCGCACTGCTTCCAGGGCTACGAGGTCCCCCCTTATTACGACTCCCTGCTGGCCAAGGTGATCGCCTGGGGCCGTGACCGGCATGAAGCGGTGGCCCGGATGCAGCGCGCTTTGGATGAATTCACGATCGTTGGCGTAACGACGAACATTCCGGCGCACAAGAAGATCCTGGCGAGCGATCTGTTCCGCTCAGGTCAGGTAACCACGCATCTCATAGACACCGTCGGAGTGGACGCGCTCGCGGGCTAGGTAGGTCACAGGGCGGACCTCCTCATTCGTCGGTACACTCCCGTCGCCCGGAAACCTCGCTGAACAGCGATGGCTCCGGAAAACAGCGGAGGGGACAGAGCCCATGCGCTCCCGGATTCGCGTCTCGCGATTCGTTTCGTTCGCCACGATCGTTTCTCTCGCGATCGCGCTCGTGGCGGTCGCCGCCACGCCCGCACGTGCAGATAGCGGTCCCTTATCGCGCACGATCAGCATCGGCGGCACTACGACTCCCAGCGGCGCAAGACCGGCAGGGACCGGCAACTTCGTGCGCCCTGAGATTGCAAAAGCTGAGGGCGAAGAGGCCGCTGGGGCAGCTGCGAAGACGAACCGAAGCATGTCGAAGAAGAAGGGCAACCCGATTCCGGTCGTCACGCCAACGGCGGTCGACGGTACGGCGCCCGGCAAGCTCGTGAATTTCCAAGGCCTCAATCATCGCGACCAGCGCACTGCGAACGGTGGAAACCAATTCTCTCTCGAGCCGCCCGATCAGGGGCTCTGTGTCGGCAACGGCTACGTCCTCGAGACGGTCAATGACGTGCTGCGATTTTGGTCCACTGCCGGCGCTGCACTGACCGGAGTGATTGACCAGAACACCTTCTACGGCTATCCGGCGCAGTTCAATCGGACTACTGGTGCTCAAGGTCCGTTTATCACAGACCCGAGCTGCCTCTACGACCCGGATACCCAGCGGTGGTTCCATGTCGTTCTAACGCTCGATGTCGTGCCGGACACTGGCGAGTTCACTGGCACGAACCACCTGGACCTCGCCGTCAGCCGGACGCCGGACCCGACCGGAATGTGGAACATCTACCGCATTCCGGTGCAGGACGATGGCACCGCAGGAACACCCAACCACCATTGCAGTGGGGGGCCGTGCATCGGAGACTTCCCGCACATCGGCGCCGATGAATACGGCTTCTATATCACCACGAACGAGTATTCATTCTTCGGACCTGAATTCATCAGCGCGCAGCTTTATGCGATATCGAAAGCGAAGCTCGCCCTCGGCTTCACCACGGTGACGGTTCATCAATTCGACAAGCTGAAGATCGGCGGCGGCCCGGGGTTTACGGTTTGGCCCGCGGTCGCTCCGGCCGGGCTAGATGACCTGACCCGCGGCGGAACCGAGTACTTCCTCAGCTCGATGGCGGGCGAAGAGGCTGGTAATAAGACCGGCATCGACAGTCGCATTGGTCTGTGGGCGCTGACGAATACGTCGTCTCTAGACAACGCCCACCCGGACCTCAACCTCACGACTCGCGTGATCGACAGTCAAACGTACGCGGTGCCGAAGCCGTCCAACCAGAAGCCCGGCGATTTCCCGCTCGGGCAGTGCATCAACGACACGACAATGGCGACTCCCTTTGGGCCGGGTTGTTGGCAATTCTTGTTCGTTGACGAGCCCGCGCATAACGAAGTTGAGTCTCACCTCGACAGCAGCGACACACGCATGATGCAAGTGGTTTACGCGGGCGGACTTCTTTACGGAGCGCTCGACACAGCCGTGATCGTGAGCGGTCAAGAAAAGGCGGGTATCGCCTGGTTCGTGATCCGCCCCTCCGCCAGTGGAAGGGACGGAATCAAGGGCGAGATCGTTTCCCAGGGATATCTCGCCGTAGCCGGCAACAACGTGACGTATCCGGCGATCGCGGTTCGTCCTGACGGTAAGGGTGTCATCGCCTTCACCCTGGTCGGGACCGACTATTACCCAACGGCGGGCTACGTCACATTCAGCGCGACGACCGGCACGAGCAGTGTCCACGTCGCTGAGCGCGGCCTCGGGCCTAGCGACGGGTTCACCAGCTACAAGGCATTTGTCGGTGACCCGCCCCGGACACGCTGGGGCGACTATGGCGCGGCGGCCGTGGACGGTACCTCGATCTGGATCGCCTCGGAGTACATCGCGCAGACATGCACGTTGACGCAGTACGCGACGGCTCCTTTTGGCAGCTGCGGGGCCACTCGGACCGCGCTCGCGAACTGGTCCACGCGCGTGACTCAGGTCGCGCTGCCCTGATCGCGAGCTCACAACCACACGGAGGCCCCGGCGCGGACGGCGCCGGGGCCTCTCGGTTTTCTTGGGCAGCCGAGGCTAGTACCCTTCACGTCGTGAGCTTTCGCTCGACGGCCCTCCAGCGCTCCGTTCCGGAACTTCCGGCTAGGCATCTCCTAGCCTTCATGCTCGTCGCGCTCGCTTGCACCATGCTGGCGATTGGCGTGGCGCTCGGACGGGGCCGATCGATGGCGCCGACGGTGGCGCCGACTAACACCGAGGTCGGCAACGATGTCGTGCCGTTCGACCTTCCTCAGGCCAGTCTCTTGCCGGCACAGACGACGAGCGCGAACCCGATGATTGATGACGCGACATCCGCTCCTGAGGCAACGGCGGCCCCGCACGTCCTGCTACCGATACCTGCCGCCTCGACCGCGCCTTTGGCTCCAGCCCCTCGATCTGCTCCGTCGATCGCGACGAGGGCGCCCGAGGGTCCTATCGCGTCGCCGCTTCCGGTCGTTCCACCGAATCCCGGGGTTCGGATCAGCTCGATCGCTCCGGAGGACGGCATGCCCGGGTTCTCGCCACCGCCCGGGCGCGAGTAGAAGCGCTCGACCGCGTCCCACGTCGAGCCCGCTCCTAGACTCCGCGGCGGATGGCAGAGCTGGACAAGACCGGGATCGAAGCCCTGATCCCTCATCGGGAACCGTTCCTATTGATCGATCGCGTGACCGAGCTCGAGCCGGGCGTGCGCGCCGTTGCGGAACACACGTTCACGGGCTCTGAGTGGTACCAGCCGGGTCACTTTCCAGGTAATCCAATCGTTCCCGGCGTCATCCTCGTTGAATCGATGGCGCAGGCTGCGACGGTCGCTGCGATGGCGCACCCCGACTACCGCGACGGCCTCGGTCTCTTCGCGGGTATCGAGAACATGCGCTTCAAGCGCATGGTCAAGCCGGGGGATACGGCTCGATTCGAGGCGACGTTCGAGAAGATACGCCGCGGCTTCGCGAAGGTCGCGGTCCGCACGATGGTCGGCGACGAGCTTGCCGCCGAAGGCGTCATCCTCGCGATCTTCCAGCCGAAGGCCAAGGCATGACGAAGACGGTGGAGATCATCGGCGTTCCGATGGACCTCGGTGGCAACCGTCGCGGCGTCGATATGGGGCCTTCTGCTATCCGCTACGCGGGCCTGCGCGACCGGCTCGCGAACCTGGGCTACACGGTCCGGGATCGTGGGAACGTCCGTGTCGCCGACCGCGACGAGGGCGCGACCAAGAGCTTTCGGCAGGTGGACAAGAACGAGCTCGCGAAGATGGATGGCCGGGCGCACCACGTCGACGAGATCGTCCGCGTGGTGGAGGACCTCGCGAAAGTCGTCGCTGACATCGAGCGCGCCGGGAACATCGCGGTCGTTCTCGGTGGCGATCACTCCATGGCGATCGGAACGCTTGCGGGCCTTTCGCGCGGGGGCCGTCGCCCCGGTGTCATCTGGATGGACGCGCACGGCGACAGCAACACCCCGAAGACGTCTCCGTCCGGGAACGTGCATGGGATGCCGTTCGCCGTGGCCTTTGGCGGAGCCGCGGATCCCTTTCCGAAGAATCTCTGCGGCTCAGTCGATGGCTCAAGCGGCGTGCTCATCGGGCTCCGCAGCGTCGACGCTGAGGAGAAGAAAAACATCAAAGCGGCGGGAGTCACGGCGATCACGATGGCCGACATCGATCGAATGGGGATGAGCGCGGCGATGGAGAGGGCCATCGCGGTCGCGTCGAAGGGTGACGGTATCCACCTCTCGCTCGATATGGACGCGATCGACCCCGACGAGGCGCCTGGTGTTGGCACGCCCGTGCGTGGAGGGCTCACATATCGGGAAGCGCAGCTCGCGATGGAGATGCTCGCGGCATCCGGAAAGCTGCGGTCGCTCGAGATCGCCGAGGTGAATCCGATCCTGGATCAGGGCAATCGCACCGCGGCGCTGGCGGTGGAGCTCGTCGCCTCGGCGCTCGGGCAGACGATCCTCTAGACGACGATTCCGAAAAAGCAAGCCAGCGCTTGCGAACAGCAGCGCACTCGCACGCGTCTTGTTGGCGTGAACGGTGTGGCGATGGCTACCGCCCCACAGCTCGACGACCGGTCGATCGTGCTCGCTGCGCAGGACGGGAACGACGAAGCCCTCGCGGCGCTTCTCCGCACGCTCGCCGATCGGCTGCTTCCGCTTGCGTCGGCGCTCTGCGGGGGCACGGGTGAGGCCGACGCGCTGCTCGGCGACACGCTCTCGCGCGTCTACGAGCGCATCGGCGACCTGCGCGAGCCCGACGCGATCACGAGCTGGTCCAGGCGCGTGATGGTCCGGAAGTTCATCGATCAGAAGCGCTGGTTCCGGCGTCGGCCGAAGGTCTCGATCGACACGGTCCAGATCGCCACGCCGCTCGGCACCAGCGCGGAACAGATGGACCTGCGAAACGCGGTCGGACGTCTGGGTCGGCGCGACCGGGCCCTCATGGTTCTGCACTACTGGCAGCGCGTTCCGATCTCCGAGTGCGCGCGCGTGCTTGGCATTCCGGAAGGCACGGCGAAATCACGACTCAACGCGGCTCTGCGCCGGTTGCGGCGCGAGCTGGAGGACAGCCATGGCAATTGAAGATCGTCTGGAGGAGCTTTTCATGAACGATTCGAACAACCGGCGCGTGAGGTCGGTCAACACGCCGCAGCGCCCGAGTCCGTGGCGAGGTGGCCTCGCGTTCGCGGGCGTAGCCGCGATCGCGGGCATCGTGCTCGTTGCGGTGATCTTCGGACTGCGTGGCGGTCAGCAGGCCGCTTCGCCGACGGCGACCGCAACCGCGACGGCCATTCCTTCGGCCACTGCAAGCGCATCGACGGCACCGACTGCGACATCGTCACCCGCGCCGTCCACGTCGCCAGCATCCGGCCAGGCCTACGTGAGCCCGGTCGGATACAGCGTCCAACTGCCGAGTGGCTGGCGCCGTTCGGACCTGCAGTCGCGCACGACACCATTTCCTCAGGGAGACCCCGACCAACTCGCCTTCGAGACCTTCACCACGCGGACTCCTGCCGACGAAGCGGCGCAGCTGCCTCGGTCGGATACCGGCCTGGGCCCGGCGCAGTTCTACACCGCGAGGGTTGCCCTGTTTCGCAACAGCCGCAACGAGACTGCCATGGCTTACGCGGAGCGGATGAAAGCCGGCTCCGGGCTGATCGCTGTCTCAATCGAACCGACGACCGTCGACGGCCGCGCGGGCGTGAAGACCACGTTCAAGTTCACGACGAGCGACACGCAGAGCTTCTACACGCTGTATGTCCCGGACGCTGATCGCGTGTGGGTCATCGGCTACGCGCTCGGCACCACGACCGGGCCCTCGGGCGCTGAGATTCCGCCGGGCGCGACGGAGCCAGCCGTCCGCAGCATCGTCGAATCGTTCAAGTTCGCTCGGTAGTTACGCCCGTGCGCGGGTGACCAGGAGGTCGGCGATCTCCTGGTGCCCGCGCTCGCGGGCGATGTCCGCCGCGGTCTTTCCTTCGTTGTTCTTGATCGCGGGATCCCCACCGTGCTTCAGCAACAGTTCGAGACTCTCGCGATCGCCGGTGAATGCGACCGTGTGAAGCGATGTCGACCCCGACTGACTCTTGGCGTTCGGGTCGGCGCCCTTTTCGACCAGCATCCGCACGATCTCGACGTCGCGAGTGCCCGCGTCGGTGGCCACAGCTGAATGAAGGGGCGTGAAGCCGCCCTGACGCGCAGCCGGCCGCGGATCCGCGCCAGCGTCAAGCAAGTAGCGCACGACTTCGCGGCGCTTGAAGAACGCCGCAAGCCCGAGTGGGGAGTACCCGTCCGGGGCGACCGCGTTCGCCTGCGCCGGAGCACGCCCGACGATCTCGCGCACTCGTGGTGCATCGCCGGCGGCCGCGGCCTCGAACACGGTGAGCTTCGGTCCGCGCCGAAGTATCGCCGTCGCGATGTCGTTGTGACCGTGGTACAGCGCCACGAGGATGGGGGAAAGGCCGTTCTCGTCGCGCGCATCGACGAGCTCTCGGTCTCGCGCGAGAAGTGTTTCGACCGAGGCCTTGTCGCCGCCCTTGATCGCTGCGAAGAGCTCAGCCGCCATCTCAGCCTCCCGTTTGTACTTAGTCAGCGTATCGAGACCGGGTCTACCCTCATAGAAGGGGAGGCCATTGCAGCTCCACATCTACGACACCCTCCAGCGGAGCATCGTCCCGCTCACGACGGAGCGCCCGGGCGAGGTGCGCATGTACACCTGCGGGCCGACGGTCTACCGGCCGGCGCATCTCGGAAACTTGCGCTCCTACCTGCTCGCGGATTGGATCCGCCGGACCCTCGAGCACTTCGGCCAGAGCGTCGTCGCCGTGAAGAACATCACCGACGTCGGACACATGCGCCAGGAAGCGGTCGACCGAGGCGAGGACAAGGTCATCGCCGCGGCACTCGCCGAGGGCAAGACCCCCAAGCAGATCGCCGAGTTCTACGAGACGCGGTTCCACGACGACGAGCGACGCCTGGGGATACTCCCAGCGGCGCACTTCCCGCGGGCGACCGACCACGTTCCGGAAATGATCTCGATCATCGAGCGGCTCGTCGCGCGTGGCCTCGCATACGAGGTCGAGGGCGCGGTGTACTTCGCGGTGAAGCGCTTCTCCGGTTACGGGAAGCTTTCGGGCAATGTCGGCGAGGCGCTACGGCAGGGCGTGCGCGCGGAGCTTGACCGACACAAGCGCGACCCGGCCGACTTCGCGCTCTGGAAGAAGGCCGAGGCCGGCCGCGCGCTCACCTGGGAGTCGCCGTGGGGCTCCGGGTTTCCTGGGTGGCATATCGAATGTTCGGCGATGAGCACGAAATACCTCGGCGAGCGTTTCGACCTGCACACGGGCGGCGTCGACAACATCTTTCCCCATCACGAGGACGAGATCGCGCAGTCCGAGGGCGCGTACGGTCACGCCTCGGTCCGGCACTGGGTCCACGGCCAGCATCTCCTCGCCGATGGCGTGAAGATGGCGAAGTCCGCGCGCAACACCGTCACCATCGACGATCTCGTCGAGCTCGGGATCGATCCGCTCGCCTTTCGCTACCAGTGCCTGCTCACGCACTACCGCACGCGGATGCAATTTTCGCTCGGCGCCCTGCGGCAGGCGTCGGAAGCGCTCGATCATCTCCGGCAACGTGTCCGTCACTGGGCGCAGGTCCCTCAAGGCGAGCCGACGAACACCGCACTCCGCGAACGATGGCTCGAGCCTTTCGCCCGCGCGCTTGCCGACGATCTGAATCTCCCGGCCGCGCTCGGGTGGCTGCAGCGGTGCGCGGTCGATCGCGAGATCTCGGACACCGAGCGCCTCAGCGTGTTTCTCGAAGCGGACCGCGTCCTCGGCCTCGACCTCGCGTCCGTCGCCGCCGAGCACGCGAAGGCACCGCGGGAGGTACTCGCGTCGGTCGAGGAGCACCGCGCGGCGCGAGCGTCGGGCGATTTCCACCGCGCCGACGGTCTGCGCGCGACGTTCGACAGCTATCGGCTCGACGATCAGGCCGTCGACCGCGCGGTGTTGTCCCGTGCCGATCGCCGCGTCGCGCCACGGGAGCGGCCGACCGTTTCGTCGGCCAAGGAGCTTCCCGACCGCCGAGGGGATCCCGCGACGCGGTCGTGGTCCGTCGGCATCGTGACGCGGGAGTACCCGGACGATCTCGCGCGTTGTCTCGCCGGTCTGCTCGCGGTCCTCCCGCCGGACGGCGAGGTGTTGGTTTTCGATTCGGGCTCGCGCGACGAGGCCCAGCACCGGATCGCCGACATCGTCGCGCGCGACCGACGGGTCGAGGTCTCCTTCGCCGATCGCGACGTCGGCGAAGGCGCGGCCCGCAACGCGATCATCCGCGTCGCGCGAGGCCGTCTGGTCCTCATGCTGGACTGCTCGGTCGAGATCACCGGCGATCTCTTTTCTCCGTTGGCGCGCGCGCTCGATGACCAAACGGTGGGCATCGTCGGACCGTGGGGCCTTCGGACGACCGATCTCAAGCACTTCGACGAGGTCACGAGCGGCGAGGTCCAGGCGGTGCAGGGGTATTGCGCCGCCGCGCGACGAGAGGTCCTCCTCGAGATCGGCGGGTTCGACGAGCGCTACCGCTTCTATCGGAATCTCGACATCGCCGTGTCCCTCGCCGCGCGGGAGCACGGCTACCGGGGGATCGCGCTCGGCGTGGACTGCGCCCGCAGGCACGAGCACCGCATCTGGGAGTCGCTCTCGGAGGAGGAGCGGCTAAAGCGAAGCCGCCGCAACTTCGACCGCATGTACAAGCGTTTCCACGGCAACGCCGTGCTGGTCGCGGAGCCCAAATGACACGCGGCCCGCTGATCCTCGTCGGATCGGGCGAATTCACGCCCGCGATGGACGAGCTCGATGCCGAGATCCTTGATGGCCTCGCCAAACCCCGTCCGCGGGTGGCGATCGTGCCGACCGCGTCTGGTTTGGAAGACACGCCGGCGAGCTGGGCCGAGTTCGGGAAGACGCACTTTTCCGCGCTCGGCGCCGAGGTCGTCCCGGTCATGGTCCTCCGCCGCGACGATGCCCGAGAGCGCAGGTGGATCGACGCGTTGCAGGACGTCGACTGGGTGTATTTCTCCGGGGGCCGCCCGCAGCACGCGATCAATGTGCTTGCGGGTACGCCCTTCTGGGACGAGGTCGTGCGCCGCCACCGGTCGGGTGCGGCGCTCGCCGGAGCGAGCGCCGGCGCGATGATGCTCGGAGAGAAGAGCTACGCGCCCGACGACTTCGACGCCGCCGGGCTGCCGCAGAGCGTGTCCATCCGCGATGGGCTCGGCGTGCTCGGCGGCCACTTCGTGATCCCGCACTTCGACCTGCTCGCCCAGTTCCCACCCGAGCGCATTCAGGCGTGGATAAAGGCCTGGCCCGTGGGCTTCCGCGGCCTCGGGATCGACGAGGACACCGCGGTCGTCGAAGGCGCGGATGGGTGGACGGTCCGCGGGCGCGGCCGCGCCGTCACGATGACTTCATTCGAGTGGCAGGAAGTCCACGCGAGCGGCTCGCGGTTCGACGGCATCCCAATCCTCATCTGAGACCCGACCGCAATCCGCTTTAGACATTTCGGACTATGGCCGTACGGTGATTCGCTCGATAGCGTCGTCCATGGCTTGGTCACCTGGTCGCTTCTCCTCGGAACCCTCTCGCACCGGAGCGCGCTCGTGCGCCTCGCGACCGCGACCACAATCGGAATCGTCGCCTTCGTGCTCGCATGGACCGTCGCATACGTCGTGCTCCCGGAGGGAGCGACCCGCTTCACGCTCAAGCTGCTGCCGGCACTCGACGCGCGCGCCGATTCGGCCGGCGTGGCGGTGACCTTGTTCATCTGGAACGCGGCGTTCGGATTTGGGGTCATCGCTCTCGCGAGCCTCTACAGCCTCGGTCCGATCTCGCTCGCGTACTTCGCTCCGTGGACGTGGCTGATCCGGTTCGGGATCGCGCTCGGTACGAATTCGTTCGCGCTGTTCGTCCCAGGCGCGCGCATCCCGCCGCTCGACCTCCGCTCGATCATCTCGCACGCGGGCATCCCCGAGCTTGTCGCGTACATCATCCTGGCGACCGTCCTCGCGAATGCCTCTCTGTGGAGGCAGCGCCGGCTGACCGACCGACACGTCGTTCGCATCAGGCATCTGCGAGACATCCGCCTGACGCGCCTGGAGCTCTCGCTCGTCGCCGTCGCCTTCGTCCTTCTCGCGGGCGCCGCGCTGATCGAAACCTCGCACATCGCCCGGCTGCAGGCCCTCTAAAAGAACCCCGCTCGCTAGACTCGACTCGTGAAGAACGGCGAGCGCCGCCGTGTCGTGGTGACGGGTCTCGGCATGATCACCCCCCTCGGCTCGACGGTCGAAAAGACCTGGGAAGGCATCCTGGCGGGGAGGAGCGGGATCGGGCCGATCACCCGTTTTGACCCGACTGGGCTCGAAACGACGATCGCCGGCGAGGTCCGCGATTTCGACCCGCTCGACTACATGGACCGCAAGGAGATTCGCCGGTCCGACCGCTTCGTGCACTTCGCGGTCGCGTCCGCGGGACAGGCCTTGAAATCGGCCCGTCTCGAGATCACGCCGGAGCTCGCACCGCGTATCGGAGTCGCGTTCGGATCGGGCATCGGCGGTGTGGAAACGCTTGTTGAACAAGTGCTCGTCCACAACAAGGACCCGCGGAAGGTCTCGCCCTTCCTCATCCCGATGATGATCATCGACATGGCCGCGGGCGAGATCGCCATGAAGTACCGCGCCAAAGGCCCGAACATGGGCCACGTTTCGGCGTGCGCCTCGAGCGCGAATGCGATCGGTGAGGCGGCCGAGATCATCCGCCGCGGGCAGGCCGACGTGATGCTCGCCGGAGGGGCCGAAGCGGGCCTGATCAAGATCGCGATCGGCGCCTTCAACCAGGCGCGAGCCCTCTCCACGCGGAACAACGCGCCCGAGAAGGCGTCGCGCCCATTCGACAAGGACCGCGACGGGTTCGTGTTCAGCGAAGGCGCGGGTTGCCTCGTCCTCGAGGAGCTCGAGTTCGCGCGGGCACGCGGCGCGACGATCCTCGCCGAGTTCCTGGGATACGGGATGTCCGCGGACGCGTACCACGTGACCGCGCCGCCGCCCGGTGGCGAGGGGGCGGTGCGCGCGATGCGCATTGCGATCGCGGACGCCGGAGTGAAGCCGGAGGCCATCGGCTACGTGAACGCCCACGGCACCTCGACACAGGCGAACGACGGCGCCGAGACCGCGGCGCTCAAGACAGTCTTCGGCGATCACGCCCGCAAGCTCGCCGTGTCGTCGACGAAATCGATGACCGGACACACGCTGGGCGCGGCTGGCGCGATTGAAGCGGCGCTCTCCATCCTCGGGATGCGGGACGAGATCCTCCCCCCGACGATCAACCAGGAGACCCCCGACCCGGATTGCGACCTCGATTACGTCCCGAACCACGCGCGCAAGGCGAAGGTCGACATGTCGCTCTCGAACTCCATGGGTTTTGGCGGGCACAACGTCGCGCTCGTCATCAGCCGGAAGGTCGCCTGATGCCGGATCCCCGAAAGGTCCGCGCCGATGCGAACGCGCTCGTCGGCGAGCTGCTCGAGCGACTCGCCCATGCCGAGGTTAGCGAGGTCGAGGTGAAGCGCGGAGGCGTCCGCGTGCGCGTCGCCAAGGACGGGATGCGTGTCGCTGAGGCCGCCCCGGCCGCTGCCGGTCCACACGCGGCGCCTGCCGTGGCCGGCCCGCCGGTGAAAGAGCTGCCGACCGTGAACGCGCCGCTCACCGGCATCTTCTACCGCGCGTCGTCGCCGCAAACCGAGCCTTTCGTGCAGGTCGGCTCGAACGTGAATACCGGCGATGTCATCGGGCTCATCGAGGCGATGAAGCTCTTCAACGAGATCCGCTCGACGGCCTCGGGAACGGTGCGCCGCATCTTCTCCGAGAACGGGCAGCTCGTCCGCGCGCATCAGCCGCTCCTCGAGGTCGAGCCGTCATGAGCGCGGTCCGCTGCGTGATCTGCGGGACGCCGCTCGGCGACGGCGCGCTCCGGGTGCGTTACGAGGACCGCATCTACGCGTTCGACGCGCTCAAGTGCAAACGCATCTTTCAGGAGAATCCGGATCGGTATCTGGACGCGACGGGCGAGGTGCTCGAGGAGCCGCGTTAGTCGGAGTCGCTAGCGGCGGGCGTCGCGCTCCAGAGCGCTCGTGATCACGTCGCGGATCATTCGGGTCGGCATCCGATCGCTCACGTAGGCCAGCGCCCGCATGAGAGGCGCGGGTTCGTTCGCGCGGACCTGCACGGCGTAGACGACGGTCGGGATGCGGCCGGAAAGCTCCTCCACCACCGCCGCGTCCGCTTTTCCGTACGAGCTCAGGATGGCGAAAGGCGCATCAGCCGCGATTTCCGACGAGTCCTCCACGCGGAAAAGCGAGAAGGGCAGCTCCACCGACCGCAGAAGTCGGAAGACACTGCCGTACGGATCGACGACGGGGATCGCGACGTTCAGCGCCGTAGCCATTTGACACGAGCGTGGACGAACGACGGGCGGCTGCGAACACCTGCGAGGGGGAACAACCTCCCCCGTTCGGGGTAACGGTCAGCTACGCGCCCGCAGGCCCGCCCGTGAACTCAGGTAATAGTTGGACGTACTCGATGTCTTCGGGATGCCGATACAGCTCGACGACCGTCGCGGACTCGGTCCCCGGCGCCACGTCGACCCGGAACCAGCGTGCCGATCCGTTCGCGATCGTGTCGTCCGCCACTGGAACGTCGATGTAGCGGGTCGCAGGTCCAGGCAGTCCGTACTTTTGGAGGACCGCCTGGATGTCGCGGCATTGCTGGATCTTGATGAGGATAACTCCGCGCACCGTCGGCACGCCGAGGCTGGGCTGCCCGTTCACCGGTGCGTGCGAAGGCTCCGGGCCGTAGTTCGGCGTGGGCAGGACGCGGCAGGTCGGAGTCGGGACCGGGGCCGGTTCCGCGATGAACGTCACCGCGATGCCGCTCGCCGATGGCGTCGGCGTCGGTGACGGGGACGGTACCGCCACGGGCGTCGACTGCTCGCACGCGGTCGCACACAGCAATACCGCGAGCATCACGCGCTTCACTATCAAATGGTCGCACCTGGTGCGAGCTGGCTGATATCGTGAGCGCGTGCGATCGCGCGCCGCGCTCGTAGCAGTGCTCGCAGTGCTCGGCGGGCTCGTCCTCTACGCGATCCGTCCAAACGCGGTGCCGACTGCCGAACTGCCGACACCGACGACCACTGCGACACCATCGGCGACACTAACGACCACATCGACACCCTCGCCGCAGTCAACCGACGTTCTGGGTGTGACGATGAGTGCGCGACCGACGGCGGTGCCCGCAGACTTTAGGTACATCGAGACGTGGCCTGGTCGAATCGTCACGTTCGATCTCACAACGCGCGGCGCTACGGAGCTCGCGACCTACACCGCCCGAAGCTCCGAGCCTGGATATCCCCGAGCGCAGCTCTCGGCGTCATCGGATGGGCGGACGCTCCTCGTCTTGGTGCGCGTTACTGAGACGGACGGGACGATCTTCGTACTCCGGCCCCAGAGCGGCGAGGTTCGCGTCATCATCCGTGGCCCGCTCGAACGAGCGCTTCTCTCGGCCGATGGGTCCCGATTCGCCGTGGCCCGGCACGATCCCGACCCCCGGCTCACGGGACTCTCGGTTGGAGCGATCGCGGACGGAACCACGCGCAGACTCATCGCCGATCATCCACAGCTCGTCGGTTCGCCGCCCATCCCTCTAGCGTTCTCGTCCGATGGCCAGCTGCTGGCGTTCGGATTGGGAATGGGTGATAGCGGATATCGACTCGGCGTCATGCCGGTGGCTGCCGGCGAAGTGGATGCCGGTGGTTTGCGAAACCCGGGCGCGACCACGCCCGGCGTGACGCTGCTCGATGCGGCCTCGGGCGCTGAGTTCATTTCGCAGAGCGAGCTCTTCGTCTGGAGCTCGCGATCCGCCTTCGGAGGGCAGACCGGCGCCTACGCCTACGACATGGCGTCTAAGAACAAAGTCGATCTGTATCGGCCGACGGGCGATGTTCAGTTGGGGGCGGCGTGGCGGCCCGGCAGGAGTCAGTTCGCGACGCTCGAGCAGCCGAGCTGCTGCGGCGTCGGGATTCCCCGGACACCATGGCTGCGAGGACGCGACGGCTCCGCGCAGAAGCTGCTCGACGCGTCTCCATTCATTGGCGAAATGTGGTGGTCTCGCGACGGAACGAAGCTGTATGCCACGACGGGCGGAGATGACTCAACCGGCGGGGTGGTCGACCTCCTGACGGGGCAGTCCGTAATGGGATTCTGCAAACGAGGTGGCCAAGCGCCCGGCAGCTGCACTTAGCCCGCGCCGAGCAACGTCACCGCGACGAGCGCGATCGAAAGCGCGGACGCGCCCACCGCGGTACCGACGCCGATCCACTGCGATACGCGGCTGTTCGCCTGGTCTCCCATCAACGAGCGGTCGGCCGCGAGCTTGAGGATGAAGACGAGCACGATCGGCAGCAGGAGACCGTTCACGTTTTGCGACACGAGGATGAGCGGTATGAGTGGAATGTTCGGCGAGAGCACGACGAGCCCGCCGACAACGAGCAGCAGAGTGAAGAGACCCATGAACACGGGTGCCTCGCTGAAGTTCTTGCTGATCCCAGCCTCCCAGCCGAAGGCTTCGCAGATCGCGTAGCTCGTCGAGAGCGGCATCACCGTGGCCGCGAGGAGCGACGCGCCAAAGAGACCCATGCCGAAGAGCAGCTTCGCCTGATCCCCCGCGAGCGGGCCGAGCGCCTGCGCCGCATCCGCCGCCGAGTCCACGACTACGTGATTCGGGAACAGCACCGCACCCGCGACGATGACGATGAAAAAACCGTTGAGACCGGTGAGGATTGCGCCGAGGAACACATCAACACGTGCGAAGCGGTACAGATCCCGCCCGATGCCTTTGTCGACGATCGACGCCTGTATGTAAAACATCATGTACGGCGTGATCGTCGTGCCGACGAGCGCGAGAGCCGCGACCAGCGCAACCTGCTCTGTTGGCAACGTCGGGAGCACGACGCCCAGCGCGACCTTCTCCCAGTCGGGCTTCACGATGAAGGCGCTCACGGGGTAGGCGACGAACGCGAGCACCAAAACGAAGAGGGCGCGTTCGACGACCCGGTAGCTGAAGAAGACGACGAGCGCCCAGATCACGAGTGCGGCCGCGGGGACCGACACGATCCGCTGGACTCCGAGGAGCTCGAGGCTCGCCGCGACCCCCGCGAACTCGGCGACGACGTTCGAACCGTTCGCGATCAGGAGCGCCACCATCGCGACGATCGTCCAGCGGACTCCGAAGCGCTCGCGGATGAGATCGGAGAGGCCCTTGCCGGTGACCGCGCCCATCCGCGCGCACATCTCCTGGATCACCACCAGGCCCGCGGTCGAAAGAAGGAGCAGCCAGAGCATCGCGAAGCCGTAGTGCGCGCCGACCGCGGTGTACGTCGTGACGCCGCCGGCGTCGTTGCCGGCGAACCCGGTGATGATTCCGGGGCCCATGACGGCGAGGAAGCCGAGGAGAGTCGAGCGGCGGATGCGTGCGTGACGGCGGACCGCGGAGGCGGTCCTGATCACCGTGCGATCGACCGAAGGGACCTCTTCTTCCAGCTGCGGGGGAGCATGAGCTCGACGACGTCGTCGATCGTGACGGTGCCGATGAGCTTCTTGCGCGCGTCGACGACCGGTAGCGCGAGCAGGTCGTACTTCGCGATGAGCGCGGCGACCTCTTCTTTCGGCGTGTCGGCCTCCACCCGCAGAACGTGTGGATCCATGATCGCCTTCACCTTCGTTTCGGGCGCGGCCACGACGAGGTCCCTTAGCGACAGCACCCCTTCGAGCTTCCCTTCGTCGTCCACGACGTAGAGGTAATAGGTGAGCTCGGGATCGGGCTTCCTCACGCGAAGGTCGTCGATGGCCTGGGCGGCCGTGAGCTCCGCTGGAATCGCGTAGAGGTCGGTCGTCATGATCCCACCGGCCGAGTCTTCAGAGTGGCTCAGGAGCTCCGAAACGTCCTTCGCCTCCTCCTTCTCCATGAGCTCGACGAGCTCATCGCGCCGCTCCTCCGGCAGATCCTGGAGTAGGTCCGCGGCCTCGTCGGGATCCATCTCCTCGAGGATGTCGGCGGCGCGCTCCTCGGGCAGATCGCTGACGATCGCCGCCTGCATCTCGGGCTCGACCTCCTGCAGCGCTTCGGCGGCAGTCTCGATGTCGAGCTGCTGGAAGACCGCGATCCGCTCGTCGGCCGTCATCTCCTCGACGATGTCCGCGATGTCAGCCGGGTGAAGGAGCGCGAGCTTCGCGTGCGGGATCGTGAGACGCACCGCAGCCGTCTTAGCGGGAGCGTCGTTCGCGGACTCGAGCGGCTCGACGAGGTGCCACGGGATGATCCCGCGAGGGAGCCGCCGCCCGGCGAGCCCGACCAGGCGCTCGGCAACGGACTCCGCGCCCACCCGGCGAAGCAGCCCGCGGAGCCCAACGTCGGCGCCCACAAGGCGCAGCTGGCCGTCCACATCGGAGAGCTGGAGATCGTTCACGCGGACGACTTTGGCGCCGTGCGTGTCGACGATCTGCTTGTCGAGGAGGTCTCGCGCGAGCCGCAGCGCGTCAGGCGGAAGCTGCGCGTCGGGCGTCGTCTCAAGGCGGTTGCGAAGACGGAAGTGACCGATCTCCTGCGCGAGGTCGCCCCAGCGCACGACCTTCTCGCCGGACGGCGTCGAGAGGATGGCCCACTGTGCGGCCGGGAACTGGCCCTGCGGCACGATCGCGATGTCCGCGAGCTTGCCCACCTCGTTGCCGTTCGGCTCGATAACCCGGCGGTGTTGTATTTCCGACAGGTACGGCACGACGGCGGAAGCGTAACCGGTACAATTCGTATATCCCAGAGCGCCCGACCGGGCGTACCCTCACGCGTTGGAGGAACACCCCGTGCCACAGATAACTGACGCTGGTCTTCGCGCGCGCGCACTCGGCGACCAGGCGACGGCGGCCGCACTCGAGGCCGACTGGCCCCGCGCCGCGGAGCTGAACCAGAAGCTCGTCGAAGCGTCCCCGGACGACCTCGAGGCGCGCAACCGGCTAGGCCGGGCGCTGATCGAGCTCGGCAGGCTGGACGAGGCCAAGGCCGCCTTCGCCCAGGTCCTGAAGATCGAGCCGTTCAACTCGATCGCGCTACGCGGCAACTCGCGGGTCGCGACGCTGCAGGAGCACAAGGTCAAGCCGTTCACGACGACGACCAAGACGCAGCCCCGCCTCTTCATCGAGGACATGGGCAAGACGGGCATCCTCCGACTGATCAACCCGGCTCCCGTGCACGTGCTCGCGAAGTACAGCCCGGGCGCGGAGTGCGAGCTGCGCGAGCAGGAAGGCCTGCTCGCGGTCCACGCGAGGGATGGCGACCTCATCGGATTCCTCGAGCCCAAGGTCGGCCGCCGGCTGATCGACCTCATCCGGACCGGCAACCAGTACGTCGCCGCGATGGTGAGCAACGATCCCGCGAACGCGCGAGTCGCGATCCGCGAGGTCTTCTCGAGCGCGGAGAACGTGAGCCGAATTTCGTTCCCAGGTCACCACCGCTCGGCGGAGACGAAGGAGCGCGCGTACGTGCGCGGCACGTTCTTCCGTGACGGCGGCCCCGATGGGCTCGAAGAAGACGCCGAGGAGGTCGAGGAGGAGACTCCGGCCGCCGAGGAAGTGCTCGAAGAGGTCGAGGTCACCGAAGAGCCGCTCGCCGTCGACACCGAGGACGACGACGATTCGGAGGACAAAGACGAAGAGTGAGCGCGCGTCTAAGCGCCGCGCGCTCGCAGTCGTCCTTGCTCTCGCGTTCCTCGCGTCCTGCACCGAGTCTCCGCAGACCACGAAAAGCGGCCCCTTCAACGACGTCGAAGGTGGACCGAAGCTGGCGCGCGACGCCGGCGCTCTGCTCCTGCAGGTCTCGGCATACGACTACGGCCTCGCGGGGGCGCTCGCCGGCGAGCAGTCCCGCACGGTCGCAGCGGCCCGCTATGGCGCGGTCATGCGCAGCACGGCCAAGACGATCTCCTCCTTCAGCGCCACCGTCCTGACCGGGACGCTCGACCGCTCCGGACCCATCCGCGAGAAGCTCGTCCCGCTCGCCGACGGCCTCTCGGATCTCGGCCGCGACGGCGGGACCTACGCGGACGGCGGCGACCCGGCCGCGTTCGCGCGCGTGATCTCCGACGTCACCGCGGGATGGCAGCGCCTGCGCGACCTCTCAACGACGCTGCCCAAGGACGACGCGCTGCAGGCGACGATCGCGCGCGGCATGTCGTTCGTCGTGACGACGAAATCCTCGACGCAATCCACGATCACGACCGGTCCCTACTCGAGCGCCGCCGAGGCCAAGCAGGCCCTGCAGCGGATGGGCTCACCGCTCAATGGCTCCTACACCCAGACGGCTCCGTTCGTCGTGCGCATCGGGCCGTACAGCGAGCGCGCCGCCGCGGACGCAGCGAGCGCCGGCCTGACGAAGCAGGGCGTCACCAACATCGTCACCGACGCGGCCTCGTACGCGTTTGCGCGGAGCGGACCGCTTCCGGACGCCGAGCTCTGGCGGGAACCGTCGCGGGTGCAGGAGGTGCGTGCGGGCTCGCGAAAGATCGGAGTGAGCTCGGACGGCTCGTGGCTGGTCACCGGCAGCGACGACGGCTACGCCGCGCTCTTCAACCCCAAGGGCACGCTCACGGCACTCCCGCAGAGCTATGCGGGTATGAGCGTGCTTCAGTTCTCGGTCGACGGCGACCATCAGACGTTCGCGGTCGGCGGCCAGGTCGTGACCTTCCTCGAGGTCCCGACGGGCGACAACCTCGGCTCGGGTATGCGCTTCACCGGGGCCGCGACGCAGATCCTGTTTGTCCCATCGACCCGCGTCTTCGTCGCGGCGTCGACCGGTTCGACGGGTCTTCCAGGCGGCGCGCCTGGGCTCATCGGCGGGCGCACCGCCGACGGTGAGCCCATCGGCGACCCGTTCCCGATCGTGACGCCGGCCGCCGGCGCCCGGATCGCGGCGAGCGACGCCGGCGACGTCTACATCGGCACCACGAGCGAGGGGGCCTTCGACATCGAGGTCTTCCGCCCGGGCAGTGACACGGAGCTCAAGCCGGTCGCGCGGATCGCGGGGTCCGGAACCGGGCTCGCGGTCGACCGGTCCGCGAAATTCGGCGCGGCCGTCACCGACCAGGGAACGTACCGCTTCGCGCTCTCCGACCCGAAGACGACGCTGACGCGCATCGCGGGACCGGTCCGCGACGTCGCCTTTGCGGCGGACGGCACCCTGTACGCCCTCGATCAGACCTCGCTCCTGGCGGTCGGTCCGGATGGCGTGGTGAAGTGGACCGCGCCGCTCGGGGACGGCAGGCGTCTCGTCGCGGCGCGCCGCGCGGTCGTCCTCGACGGCACCGACAGGGTCGTCGCGTTCGCTCCGGCCGACGGTGTTGGCGAGGAGCTCGGCGCGGGCGGCACGATCAACGATCTCACCATGTCGCGCGACGGCCGCGTCGTTGGGGTCATCGTGGACGCGAGGAGGGCCGTACTCTTCACGTTGCCTTGAGCCAACCAGAGCGCGTTCGCTCCATGGTCCCGCTCGAGATCCTTCCTCTGCCCCGTCCGCTCGACCGCTTCGGCACCGCGTTTCCCCTGGCGCTCGCCGATCTCTACGCGAACGCCTACGCGCCCCGCCGCGGCGTGGTCCTCGATCCGCTCGCGCATCCCTGGTCTGCCGCCGACGCCGCCGAGCGTGCCGACCGGCGCGGCGTCGCGAAGTCGCGCGAGCCGCTCGGCGAATGGGCCCGACGCGCGGTCGCGCTCGCGCCCGCCACCGACGAGATCATCGCTGCGCTCGATCGTGTGGGTGAAAGCGCGCTCGTCGGCACGCCGCATCGCGTTGCGATGCGCGAGCTTTACGGCTCGACCTGCGCGACCTGCCGCGGCCCGGTGATCGTCGAAGCCTTCCTCTGGGAGCGCGACGCGCCCGCGCCGACAAAGAAGGCGTTCCGTTGCGGCATCTGCGCCCGCGAAGGACGCGCGCTGCTCATCGAAGCGACCAACGAGGACGACGAGATCTCTAGCCAGCGACTCGAACAGCGCGGCCTGGCGTACTGGCAGTTCGTCGAGCGATTCGGTCCCGATCCCAACGCTCAGGCACTCGGCGAGACCACCGCGGCCCTGTACACGCCGCGAAACCTCACGGCGCTCATGGCCACGTTGCGCGCCGTCGAGACAGCGGTGCCTGCGTCGCCGGCCCGCGACGTCCTTGTCCTGTGCGTGCTCGAGGTCCTCATCTCGGGCAGCCGCCTGAACACCCTCGCCGGCCGAGGCGCCCCGCTCCGCGTCGAGAAAAGCCGGGCGCGCCGCTCCCACGCGTCGCAGTCGCGCGAGGTCAACGTCTGGCTCGAGTACGACCGGACCGTGCGCGAGCTCTCGGCCTGGCTGGCGCAGCACCCCTCGCCGGCGCGGCCGCGCTCCGCGACGCTCGCGCTCGACACCGGTGATGCCGACCTCGTCCTCTGCCAGGCGCCGGTCGACGACGTCCTCGGCGGGTGGGCCGCGGTCGCCGCGATCGCGCTTCTCGGCGTTCGCGGGGCGAAACCCGCCGATGCGGGCGAGGGCCGAGTCGTCGGACGGGAGCGCCTTCTGCGGACGATGCGCGCGGCGCTCATCGACGGTCATCGCGGATCGCGTCCCGAGGCGCCGGCCGCCGTGTACGTGCCCCACGCGGACCTGACGAGCATCGCGGCCGTCGCGCTCGCGGGGGCCGGCGCCGGTTACCGGCTGCGCGGGATCACCTACCAGCGGGACGCTCTCCCGACGGCGTCGGCGAGCGGTTCCGGCGCGGCCGCGGTCTTGGATTTCGACCGCGATGTCCCACTCCTCCGCGATCAGGGCGCGGCCGACGCCTCGGCGATCGAGGAGGCCATCCGCGCCGGAGTGCGTGAGGCGATCCGCTCGCGCGGCGAGCCCGTGGCCACCGACCGCGCCGCCGTCGCCGCGCTCGAGTCGCTCGCCGGCCGCAAGCTTCTCGCTCCGCTCACCCTGTCGCGGGCGGGCGGTGTCTCCGAGCTCGAGGTGTTCCTCGACCATTTCCGCTCCGCGCTCGCCGACGCGGGCCGCTCGGGCATCGTGAAGGTCGACCTCGACGGCGCCGCCGCCGAGCACGCGCACGACACCACGGTCTTCTCGCTCGCCGAACCGATCGACACGACCCCGCTCGACGACCGTCTCGAGTGGGGGGTCTGGGGACTTCTCTCGGCATCTCG
>JBBPIP010000007.1:22336-79079 GCA_038040265.1 Chloroflexota bacterium
CCCCGCTCGACGACCGTCTCGAGTGGGGGGTCTGGGGACTTCTCTCGGCATCTCGAGACGTCGAGACACGGACGCTCCTCCGCCACGCATACGGCCTGTTCCGCGACGTCGAAACGCCCGACCGCGAGCTCGTCGAGCGATGCATCGCGGCGTACGGGCATCAAAGCGATGACGGGCGATGGCGTCTCCGCGACGAGGACGCGCTCGTACGCCGGCAGGCCGACCAGACGCTCCTCGTGATCCAGCTCGTCGACGCGGGCCATCGTCTTGGCTTCAAGGTGCACGTGGGCCGCGACCTCGAGCGCCGCGCGCTGCCCGAGGCTTACGGCGACCGCGGCACGGTGCTCGGCGACTTAATGACCGACGCCGAACGCGTCGCGGACATCTCGCGCGTGGCCCGACTCCACTCGGACGCGCTCGATTACATCGATTGCCTCTGGTACGACAAGGGGCAGCTCGTGTTCCTCTGGCAGTTGGAGTGGACGGCGCGCCTGCACCGGAGCGTCGTCGCCCTCGGCGAAGGGGTCCCGGACGAGGACCGGGTCTTCCGTTTCTTCGCCATCGCCGACGAGCGGCGGGCACTGGCGGAGTTCAAGCTTCGGCGCGCTGCGGGCACCGCCGAGGTGGTCCGCCGACGGGGCTGGCGCTTCGTCAAGTGGGGACCGCTACGATCGTGGGCGACACGGCCGGATGTGGCGCTGGACTTGCTCGAGCCTGTCCTGGGCCTATCTCCAGAGGTGGAACAAACCGGCCAGCAGTTGGCGTTTAGGTGGTGACAGGAGGCATGTCGATGTCCAAGCCACAGGTAGTCAGCGACCAGAACTTCGAGACGGAGGTCATCAAATCGGACACTCCGGTCCTCGTCGACTTTTGGGCGGCCTGGTGCGGCCCCTGTCGGATGGTCGCCCCCGTGCTCGAGGAGATCGCGACCGAGCAGGGCGAGAAGATCAAGATCGCCAAGCTAGATGTCGACGCCAACCCGATCACGGCCGGACGCTTCGGCGTCCGCTCGATCCCGACGATGATCCTCTTCAAGAACGGACGCGAGGCGCAGCGCGTCGTCGGCTACATGCCGAAGGAAAAGCTGCTCCAGCAGATCCAGCCGCACCTCACGGGCACCGCCGCCGCGTAGCGGCGACGGTGCCTCATCCAGATGGATGAGGCTGATTTGATCGCGGCCTGGTCTAACGAAGAGTCCCAGCCCTTCAGCGGCTGGGACTTCGGCTATCTCCGGCGCCGCTACACCGAAGAAAAGCCGCCCTGGTCGTACGAGGACCTCGCGCGCGACGTCCTTCGCAAATCAGCGTCGGCAGTGGACCTGGGCACAGGCGGTGGTGAGGTCCTGTCGCGCCTGGTCGATACCTTTCCTGGTCGCATGGTCGCGACCGAGGCCCACCCGCCGAACTGGACCATCGCGCGCGATCGGCTCGCGCCCGCTGGCGCGCATGTCGTCGCATACGCCGCCGACGAGACCTCGAGCGTCCTGCCATTTCGCGACGCCGGCTTTGACGCGGTTCTGGATCGCCACGAGGCCTACGACGCGCGCGAGGTCGCGCGGGTGCTGGCGCCTGGCGGCGTCTTTCTGACGCAGCAGGTGAACGGCCGTAGCCACGCCGACCTTCTCGGCTGGTTCGGCACTGAGCCGCACTGGCCCAACGTCACTCTCGACCGGCTGGCCGCGGACCTCGCGCGAGCGGGACTCGACATCGAGCTCTCTCGCTCGTGGTGGGGCAGCATCTCGTTCTCGGATGTGGGCGCTCTCGTCTATTACCTCCGGGCGATCCCGTGGGCGATTCCGGATTTCTCCGTAGAGCGCTTCAAGCCTGAGCTCCTCGGGCTGCAGCGCCGACTCGACGAGAGCGGCTCGCTGCGATTCAGCGAGGGCCGCTTCGTGATCCGGGCGCGCAAGCCGCGATGACGATCGTCCTCCGGCCGCGGGCTTCGCTGTTCCACGCGGAAGGCGGCTGGTTCAGTGCGAACTGGCACTTCAGCTTCGACCAGTACCGGGACGAGGCGAACATGGGCATCGGAGATCTCCGGGTCTTCAACGACGATCGGCTGGTGCCGGGCGCTGCCTGGCCCATGCACCCGCACCGGGATATCGAGGGCATCACCTACGTCGCGGAAGGCACGTTCGAACATGCGGACTCGCGTGGCAACGGCGGCATCCTGCACCCGGGCGCGATCCAGCGCGCGACGCTCGGCTCGGGGATGCAGCATTCGGAGCGGAACGGCTCGAAGACCGAGCCGATGCGCTTCATCCAGATGTGGATCATGCCGTCGCGGCGCGGCCTCGAGCCGAGCATCGAGCAGCGCGAGTTCAGCACGGAGGCACGGCGGAACGTCCTCCGGCCGGTGCTCGTTCCTGCAGACGGGTTCGGTGGGGACGGCGCGCCGAAATCGGCCGACGCCGTGACCGTGCACCAGGACGCGGCCGTGTACGCCGGGCTCCTCGATGAGAGGAAGAAGGTCCGCCACCAGTTTCGACCCGGATTCGCCGGTTACCTCTTCGTGGTGCACGGCTCTCTGGTCCGACCGGAGCTTGACGAGGGTGGCGCGGCCAAGATCCAGGGCGAGCCGAGCATCAAGATCGAGGCCGGTCCGGATGGTGCTGAGGTCCTCCTCGTGGAGACGCGCAGCACCCGCGTCTGACCACGGGCGCCATCGTTACGGCTTTGCCCCCTCTAGGCCATTGCAGGTCCCCCCGCCGCACGTTCATGGTTAGGCGGCCCCGGCACGGGCGCCGGTCGGTAGGAGGGAAGCCACAAGATGCGTGAATACCAAAGCGGGAGCGTTGACCCATCCGCGAACGCCACGTTCGGCCCAGGCCTGGTTTTCGAGGGAAAGCTGAGCTTCCAGGGTCAGGTCCGTTTCGACGGTACGTTCACCGGCGAGATCACCACGGACGATCTCCTCATCATCGGGGAGACCGCCAAGGTCTCCGCTGACATCACCTGCGGCTCCGTCGTGATCAACGGCGAGGTCAACGGGAAGATCAAGGCTCGCGACTCGGTCGAGCTCCGCGGACACGCTCGCGTGAAGGCCGATCTGGTGACCCCGTCGCTCGTCATGGACAAGGGCGTCGTCTTCGACGGCTACTGCAACATGATGGACAAGCGCGACGTCGTGTCGCTGCCGACGGGCGAGGGTCGCAAGTCATGGCAGTCAGGCCGCGGCAAGCACCAGGAGCGCCGCAACCGCGAAGTCGTCGAGACACAGCCGGCGGATCTCTCAGCGCAGTGAGCTAGCGCGCCCGCGGCAGCAGCCGCGGGCGCGCGTAGCATCCGCGCGTGGCTCGCACGTTTCTGAGCGCCGACTTCCTCCGCCGCGCGGGAATCTCAGTCGCTACTCCGAGTGACCCTGAGTACGACACGCGGCGTGCGACGTTCAATGGGCTCATCGACCGTCGGCCTACGCTCGTCGCCACCTGCTCGAGCTCGGCCGATGTTGCCGCCGTGATCAATCACGCCCGCGAAAGCGGGCTGCCGGTGTCGGTGCGAGGAGGCGGACACAGCGTCGCCGGTCACTGCATCGGTGACGGCGCCGCAGTCGTCGATCTCAGTGGCATGCGTCAGGTCCGCGTCGACGCGACAAATCGCCTGGCGATCGCCGGAGGCGGTGCGACCTGGCTGGAGTACGACACCGCGACCCAGAAGTTCGGTCTGGCGAGCACCGGCGGCACGTTCACCGACACCGGCATCGGCGGGCTGACGCTCGGCGGAGGCATCGGGTATCTGCAAGGCACGCTCGGCTTCGCCGTCGACAGCCTGGTGGCCGTGGAGATGGTCACCGCGGACGGCGAGATCATCCGTGCCTCGGATCGCGAGAACGCCGACCTGTTTTGGGCTATCCGCGGGGGCGGCGGCAACTTCGGCGTGGTCACGAGCTTCGAATACCGCGTTCACCCGGTCGGCGAGCTCTACGGCGGTGTGATCGCATATCCGGTCGCCGACGCCGCGAAGATGCTGCGGCTGGCGCGCGACCTCGCCGCTGGCGCCGCGGACGAGCTGGTGCTGCAGGCGGTCCTCAGCACGAGCCGTGAGACACGCGACGAGGTGGCCGCAATCATCGTCTGCTTCCAGGGTTCCGTTTCAGCAGGCGAACGCGCGATCGCGCCACTCCGGAACACCCTGCAACCGGTGTTGGACGCCCTGCGTCCGCTCACGTACAACGAGATGCAGGCGACCTCGGCACCCTTCCCGTTCGGACTCCGTCATTACTGGAAGGGGCAGTTCCTCTCGGAGTTCCCCGACGAGATGGTCGACATGGCAGTCGAGGAGTTCCACCGTCGGCCGGTTCCGAGCCTGAGCACCTTGCTGTTCGAGTTCATTGAAGGTGCGCCGAACCGGGTGCCAGCACCAACGATGGCGTTCAACCACCGAGGCGCGCGTTTCAACGTGAGCGCGCTCGGCATCTGGGAGGACCCGGCCCAGGACACCGGACAGATCGAGTGGGCGCGCCGGTTCGCCGGTGCGCTCACGCCCGGCTCGGCGGGCGCGTCGTACGTGAACTACATGAACGCCGACGAGCCGAGCGAGCGCGTGCGTCTCGCGTACGGGGACCAGAAGTTCGACAGGCTGCGGCAGATCAAGAAGCGCTACGACCCTGACAACATCTTCCGCTTCAATCAGAACATCCTGCCGGCGGTCTAGAGTTTCTTCGGAACTTCCCTGAGAGTGCGGGGGCTCCGGTGAGTCCCTCGGTCTTCAAAACCGTTGACGGGGCGTAGAACGTTCCGTGGTGGGTTCGACTCCCATGCACTCTCGCCGAACGTGACCGCAAAAGACCTTGCCCCAGAGCTCGAGGGTGAAGCGCTCGATGAGGCCGCGGCGGCCGAGCCCGGCCGCACGTCGGCGTGGTCGGCGCTCGAGCATCGCGACTTCCGGCTGTTCTGGATCGGCCTCGTCGTTTCGAACATCGGCACGTGGATGCAGCAGTTCGGCCTCGGCTGGCTCGTGGTCCAGCTCGCGATCCGCGACGGCGCCCCGCAGCTTGCCCCTTTCTATCTTGGTCTGGTCGGCCTCGCCCGTGCCGTGCCGGGCCTGGCGTTCGGTCTCTTCGGAGGTGTGGTCGCCGATCGTGCCGATCGTCGCCGCCTGCTGATCATCACTCAAACCAGCGCCGCGATCGTCGCGGCGGTGCTCGGGTTCCTCACGATCACCGACCGCATCAACATCGTGGAGATCGTTCTCCTCAGCGCCCTGAACTCGATCATCTTCTCGTTCGACGCGCCGACGCGTCAGGCCATGGTCCCGCGCCTCGTCTCAGACAAGGAGCTCATGAGCGCGATCGGACTCAACTCGGCGGCGTTCAACGGCGCGACTCTCGTCGGTCCACTGATCGGCGGCGTGCTCATCATCCCGTTCGGCGTAGGCGGCCTGATGATGATCAACGCGATCACGTACGCCGCGATCGTCGCCGCGCTCATTCTCATGCGCCCGCAGCCGACGGTGGCGTCGACAGGGCTCTCCATGCTCGAGTCGATCCGGGAAGGGCTCTCGTTCATCCGCGGCGATCCCGTACTGCGTTGGGTCATCGCGCTCAGCATCGCGACCGCGCTCCTGACCCGGCCGTACATCCAGCTCCTGCCGGCGGAAGCGCAGTTCCTGGGCGTCGGCGCGATCGAACTGTCGTGGCTGCTTGCCGCATCCGGAGCCGGCGCGCTTGTGGGCGCGCTCGCGACCGCGTCGCTCGGCTCGTGGCGGCGCCGTGGCGCTCTCCTCGTCGGTGCTTCGCTCGCACACGGCTCGCTCCTCATCTTCTTCGGGGCGCAGCACACCGTGGTTGGCGCGATGGTCTTCGTCGGCCTCACGAGCCTCGCCGTGATGGTCTTTCTTGGTATGGCCAACACCCTGATGCAGACGCGCACTCCGGATGCGCTGCGCGGACGGGTCATGAGCGTTCACACCATGGTGTTCATGGGCTTCATGCCGCTCGGGCAAATGGTGCTTGGATCCGTCGGCACGTTCATCGGGATCAACAACGCGTTCGTGGTGGGCGGCGTCATCGTGACGGTGCTCGCGGGATACGCCGCGCTTCGCGTCGGCGCCCTACGGGAAGCGATCGCGACGGTGCGGCCGCGTGCCGCGGCGAGCTCCTAGCTCGCGCGGCGGCGGAGCGCGGGCTTGGGCAGCGGGAATGGCTTCGACGTCGCGGGGTCGCCGCCTTTGCGCGCGGCGACTCGGGCGGCTACGAGCTTGGTGAGGCCAAGTCGATCGGCGTAGCAGTGCGCGCAGAGCATCGCGTCCTCGACGGCGAGTTGGATGTACGCGTCGGAGCCGCAATCGGCGCAACGTCCGGGTGCGGTGCTGGCCCTCATTTCAGATAGGGGTGTGCACGATGACGGCCAGAATTCGTTTGCGCGAGTGTGTTGACAGTGTCGAAAGGCTCCGGTAGCCTCTAGAACATTCGTTCTAACAGCCTGGATGTGGCCAGCGGCAGGTTGAAACGGACGGTTCGCGAACGTCCAAAGGGAGCGACATGGCAGCGAACGGACTGGCCGGTGCGATTGCGCGCATAGAAGGACGCTTTGGCGTACACGCGCTGGCGCGCGGCAGTACAAGCGAGCGCCATCGCAGCGAGCTCATCATCGCGACCGAATCGTCACTCGATCGTGTGATTGGCGGGGGCCTGGTCGCCGGCGAGCCTCTCGCGTTCATCGGTCCACCGAGCGTCGGCAAGCTCCAGCTCGCGCTTCGTGCGACCGCATCCGCGCAGGGGCAGGGCGGGATGGCCGCATGGATCGATCCGACGGCGTCGTTCGACCCGCTCGCCGCGCAGCGGGCGAGGGTCGATCTCGAGCGGCTCGTCGTCGTGCGCGCGCGTGGCGCCGGTGTCGCGCTCGCGACGGCCGCGGCCCTCCGCAGCGAGGGATTCCGCCTTGTCGTCGTCGACGTCGGCGACCCTGCGTTCGGTGGGATGAACGTCGACGAGATCGCACCGGCGCTGTCCGCGGTCCGTGGATCGCCCGCCGCGCTGCTCGTCGTGGCGGGCGAGCGTGGGCGGCGTGTCGCGATCCCGACCTTCGTCTTCGAGCGCGTCGCCTGGGAGCGCCGGTTCGATCGCACGGTGGGGTGGTCGTTCGCGGTCGGGCGTGCCCATACGAGCGAGCGGGCGCTCTTCTGCGTGACCTCGCTCGAGGGCGCGCTCGCGGATCTCGGCACGCGTTCGGATCTCGCGAAGGTCGCGGTATGAGAGATCCGGTAACGCTCGCGATCGTCGCGCTCGACGCGTCGGAGCTGCACGGCTGGTTGCTCGCGACGCTCCATGCGGCTCTCCCGCGCGTGGGTGTCCTGGACCCGGGAGCGTTCGCCTGCGACCTCGCCGGGACCGAGGAGCTCCTTGGTGCGCCCGGTCAGGTCGCCCGTAAGGTGCTGGCTCGCTGCGCGCGCCTCGGCGCGCGCGCATCGGCGGGGATCGCGCCAACTCCGTTCGTCGCGCGCGTCGTCGCGGAGCGAACGCCGCCGGGCGAGATCCGTTCGGTCGACGACGGCCGCGCATTTCTCGCGCCGCTGCCCCTTGACGTGCTGCCGGTCGACGCGAAGGTGCGCGAGGAGCTGCGACTGCTCGGTCTGCGGACCGTCGGCGAGTTCGCGGACCTGCCGCGCGGGTCGGTCTTCGATCGCTTCGGGAGTGCCGTGGCTCGCGCGCACGCGCTCGCGCGTGGCGAATACGGCGACATGGTCCGGGCCTCGGCCCCGCCGCGACGGATCCGCGCACGCCGTGCATGGGATGACGCGATCGGCTCGCGCGAGCAGCTCGTGTTCGCGCTGCGCGTGGTCGTCGACGAGATCTCCGCGACGCTCGCGCGAGACGGCTTCGCTGCGCTGCGACTGGAGCTGCGGCTCGATCGCGAGGACGCGGGACCGCTTCGTATCGAGCGCACGGTGCTCCCGCCGACCCGCGAGGCCGCCGCGCTCCTGCGCTCGCTTCGCTGGGCGCTCGAGGAACGCGCCGAGCTCGGCCTGGTAACCGGATGCGCGCTCGAGGTCCCTGAGGTCGAGGCCGCGCGAGGCCGGCAGATCGGCCTCTTTGCGCCCGACGGCGCGCGCAAGGAAGAAGCCATCGCGACCGCGCGCTATCTGCGCGCGAAGCTCGGCACAGGCGCGGTGCTTCATGCGCGCGTGACGGACGAAGCCGCGCGCCTGCCCGAGCGTGCGAATGAGTGGGTGGAGGTGATCGCATGAGGCTCTTTGCCGAACCGCTTCCCGCGAAGCTGGTGTGGGACGAGGGCGAGCTCGTCGCGCTTGTCGTCGCGGGACATCGCCACACCGTCGTCGAGCAGATGCGCCGCTGGCGCGTGGAAGCCGACTGGTGGAAGGAAAGCGTTTCCCGCGACTACGTGACCCTTCGGACCGCCGACGGCCTGGTGTGCGATGTCTATGGAGACAGGCGCTCGGGTGCCTGGTGGTTGCAGCGCGTCATGGACTAGCGGAGGGTCCCAGGACTCCTACCGATCCGACCGTGGCTAGGAAAGCTGCCAGTCCTCTCGCCAGACAGAGCGCGGCTCCAGTCGAGGGACTAAGCGCGTGTGAGTCGACCCGCCGCAGCTCATTCGCGTCCACCGCAGCAGCGGCGCGCCGATCGCGACGATGCCGAGCCTAAGCGGCTACCAGGACACCGGCGCCACCATCGCCGAGCTGGGTGCGGCCGGCGGCAACGCGAAGCCAAACTTGCTGCCGGTGCCGACCTCGCTTTCGGCCCACACGCGACCTCCATGTGCCTCGACGATCAGCCGGGCGATATAGAGTCCGAGCCCGAAGCCACCAGGGCCAGCGTCCGCTCGCCCGAGGCGAGAGAACCGCTGAAACAGCCGTGGCAGCTCGTCGACCGGGATGCCCGCGCCGTGGTCGATCACAGCGACCAGGCCCTCGTCCGCGCCCTGTCGCACCTCAAGTTCCACGGACGCGTCCGCCGGCGAGTATTTGAGGGCGTTTTGGAGAAGGTTCATCAACACACGCTCGATCCGCGCGGCGTCGGCCGAGACGAGCGGTCCAGGCGATGGGGCGAGGACCCGGATGCGCTGGCGCTCGTGCACGGACGGTAACTGGGCGACGACCTCGGCGGCGAGTCGCGAGAGGTCGATCGGCGTCCGGCGAAGCAGCAGTGCGCCTGACTCGAGCTGGCTCGACTCGAGCAGGTCTTCGATCATGGCGCCCATACGCTGGGTATTCGCAACGATAGCCGCCAGACTTTCGACGTCGTTGCTATCGCTGTTCCCCTTCCGCTGCGATCGGCGCTGGAGCGCTTGCGCTTGCCCCTGCACCGTAGTCAACGGGTTCCGCAGATCGTGGGCGATGAGCGCGACGTAATCCCGCTTGGCCTCCTCTGCCCCGTCCTCGAGGCTGCGGTCGCGGATCTCCAGAACCGCGCCGAGGCGCTGCCCACCAATTTCCAGCAGGCCGATGTCGCATTGCACCGCGAGAAATGTCCCGTCCTTGCGAACGAAGACGTCTCGGTGACCACGCATCGGCGTGCGAGTGGTGAGCGCGGTTTCGACGGCGCAGTCCTCGATCGGGAAAAGGCGACCATCGGGATGGTGGTGGTGGACGGCAAAGTGAATCGGGGCGTCCATGATCTCCGCCAACGTGTAGCCGAACATCGCCTCCGCGGCGGGATTGACGAAGATCGGATCACCACGGCTGTCGACAAGGAACAGGGCCGAGGTCACGGTGTCCGTAATGGATCGTAGGAGCTGGTGCTCGTCGCGGAGCCCTTGCTCCTCCCTGTCACGGCCTTCCAACAGCAGCCGCAGCGCCGAAGCGAGTGAGGTCTGCGCGTCCGCCTGCGCGCTCGCCTCCAAACCAGCCGTCAGCAGCCGGCGGTTCGCCTCTCGCAGATCATCGCGCTTGGCTTGACCGCGCGGCAGCGGCGCACGCCCCGCGGGCGTCGGGACGTCTCGCTTACGTCGCGCCATCGTCGGCTCCCCGACAGACCGCCGAGCCGGCGGTCTCACCGTCGCGGGCTCGGAGCGCGCGCCTTAGGTGTTGCGCGCTCACGCGCCTTTGCGGCTCGGTCGCGTCGTCGGGCGATCGGCGAGGTCGTCCCGCCGCCGAGCGACTCCGGTGATGATGTCGGTGTAACCGGTCAGCGTCTCGCCGACGACCAGGCCGTGCTTACCGACCTCGTAAGCCCGCAGCTCGTTGCTGTGCTGGCTGCCCCGCATCTTCACCACGGTCATCACCTTGGTGAGGCGTGCATCGAGCTCGACGTACCGCTGCAGGATGATGTTGTCGCTCAGGAAGGACACGAGGTTCGGGCTGAGGTTCAGGTCGGTGAACGAATTCGGCACCTCGGCTGTCATGACCACGGTCACGCCGGAACCGGTGAGCGAGCCCACCATGCGGTAAAGCGACTCTCGGAAGTCCTCGCGGAAGGTGGGCGCCAGCGCGAGCTCGAAGCCCGCGAGTGAGTCGACGACCAGACGCTGCGCGTTCACTCGCGCGACCGCGCTCTGGATCTCCAGGAGCGCCTCGTCCACCGAAAGGTCGAGCGGCCGAAGGTAGATCACCTCGAGCAGGCCGGCAGCGACCATCGCCGCCAGGTCCGGGCCGATCGCCTTGGCGCGCGCAAGGTATTCCTTGGGATGCTCCTCGAACACCGCGATGACCGCCGGCTCTTGGTTGCTCAGGCCGGCGGCCACGAACTGCATCGCCAGCGCGGTCTTGCCGGAGCCGGCGGGGCCGACCACGAGGACCGAGCCCGACGACGGGATGCCCCCACCGAGCATCTTGTCCAGTTCGGGCACGCCCATCGAAAGGCGCCGCTTGCGGTTTGCGCGGCCGCTCGGCGTGGCGCGTTTCAGGATGCGCGGGAAGACTTGGATACCGTCAGTGGTGATGCGCATCGTGTGCAGCCCCGGCAGCGGCGCCTGCCCGCGCATTTTCACCACCTGGAGCTTGCGCACGATCGAGTTGCGGTCGACGCTCTGGTGGAGCCAGATGATGCCGTCGGTAACCGTGAACACCGGGTCGTTGGAGGCGTCATCGGTTTCGTACTCGCCCACCAGGAATGTCGTGGCTTGCCACGTCGCGAGGTGCAGCGCAAGCCGGTGGAGAAAGCTCGCCATGTTGTGCTCGCCGGACGCCGCTCGCATGACCGTGCGGAAGGAGTCCACGACGACAATGCCTGGACTGGTCCGCTCGACCTCGCTGACGATGGCCGCGAGCACCTTGTCGAGGTTCTGCGCCATCGCGATCTCGCTCAGGTTCACGAACCGGACGACGCGGTCGACCTTGTCGGGGTCAAAGAACGTGAATTGCTGCTGGTAGCGGAGCATTTTGAGCAGCGGCTCGCCCAGCACGGTGAAATGGACGGCCGGCCGCTCCGCTGTGGCGAGGCTGAACATGGTCTGCTGCGCCAAGGTGGTCTTGCCGGTGCCGGGGGACCCGGCGATGAGAGTGAGGCTGTACTCGGGTAATCCGCCGCCCAGCACTTCATCCAGGCCCGGCACCCCGGTGGTCAGGCGACTGATCGGGACCACTCTCCGTTCCGTCCTTTCGTTCACGCGCGTTTCTCCTTACGCTGGAGGCCTGGCGTGCCTGGCGGCGCGTCCGGCCAACGCTGGCGGATGAGGTTCGCAGTCAGATCGTCGCCGATGAACCTCGCCAGTAACGCGATCACATGAGCGAGAAACGCCACGAGAGCGTCATACGCTCCGCCCGTTTCGCGCAGACCCTCGAGATAGATATCGGACGTCCCCACCCGAATCCCGTCGAGGACGGCGTACTCAGCCCGAGCGAGGTACAGCGCTCGTCCGAGGAGCGCGCGGTAACCGTCCGAGGAGACCAGCAGGGTCATGCCGGCAGACAGCTTTCTGGCGACACGCTCGGCCGCCTCCAGTGGCGTCCTGGCGTTGGGGCGATCGTCCATCTCTTGCGCCAAGAGCCATCGCGCCAGCTCCTGGTGCGCCGGAATCACCATGGTGACCGCTGAAGCAGGCTGGTAAGGCGACTCGTATCGATCCCCTTCCTGCTCTCTACGCGCGCCAGCCGGAGTTGCCTCCAGCCCGCAAGTCTGCTCTTCTTTCTTTCTGCTGCTTGTCTCAGAGCAAATCGGAGAACGTAACGGCCGTGGAGCACCGGACAACATTGAAATCCGCGTTGAAGGTGCGGCGCAACGCGCCCCAAAGACCTCCTAGAACATCCTCGCATCCCGCACGCTTTCCCGAGCCGAGGCGCTTTTTGCTTGACGGGACTAGAGCATGACGAGGCGGTCATGACTCCGCACGCACGCACCGCGACCATCGTGTCATAGGGACGGCCAACCGTAGTGGATGGCTGGCTGGAGGCTTGATGGCGATACAAGAGGAACCGACGCGGAAGAGCGATCCGGTGGGAAAGCCGTGTGTGTTGCTTGTAGAGGACGAGCCGATGGTCAGCAAGGTCGTGGGCCAGCTGCTCGATGAGGCCGGCTACGAGCACGTGTCCATCGCCGACCACAAGCAGATCGCCGCCGCGATCCTTCGCTGGAAGCCGCAGTGCATCATCCTCGACAGCGATCCGGGGTCCGCTGGTCATGAGCGCTCGTGGGCCGACGCGGCCGCGATCCGTCGCGCTCATCCCGAGCTGCCGGTGCTGATGTTCACCGCGGATCCGGCCGCGACGGCCGAGGCCAAGGCCGGCACGAGCGCCCGGAGCAAGGCCGCAGGCTACGCGGGTGTGCTCGACAAGCCGTTCCTCGTGCTCGAGTTCCTCGCCACCCTGAAGCACGCCGTCGACAAACCGTAGGCGGCATGGGAAGCGACCAGGGGAATCTCAGCGCCGCGCGGGTCACGCTATGACAGCTCCTCCCGAGGCAGTACGCGATCAGTGCTCGAAGGTCGCCGAACTGGCCTAGTGGTACCGTCGAGCGGAGCCAAGCGGATCGCCGCAACTCAATCCATAAGGAGTCGACGTCATGTGCATGAACTGTGGCTGCGGTAAGAACGAAGAGCGGCACAAGCCCACCGACATCACCCTGAGCGACCTCAAAGCGGCGGCCAAGGGCCACGACATGGAGGTTGAGAAGGCCGCCGACAACATCCACGATGGCGCGCGAGCGCTAAAGAAGAGCGGCCAGATCAGCTAGCGCGCGCTCATGCAAGAAGCCCCCGGCTGCGACGTCGAGGCGTGCTTCGCACTTAGGATGCACCACGGCTGGCCGCTCGCTTCGGCATACGCAACGACGAGCTCGGCTGCGCAGAGTGTCGTGCCAACGCGAGGCTCGCCGGACGCGCGTCGCGATGCCGGACCCGGCGCTCGCCGTGGCTCGTCGCGGCTACCCGCCGCTACCGGTGATCGTCGTGTACGCGAGGCCGGCGAGCGCCAGAAACATGCCAAGCGTCGCGATCCAGCCCAGCGTCGTGAGCAGCGGGCCAATCGTCTGTTTGCCCATGACCTTCGGGTTGCGTGCCGCGAGCATGACCAGTACCAGGATCGGCGGGGCCACGATGCCATTGAGCACCGCGGCATAGAAGAGCGCGTCGATCGGGTTGATTCCAATGAAGTTCATCCCGACGCCGATCGCGGTCGCAAGCACGATGACTGCATAGAACGGTTTGGCTCGACTCCAGTGGGTGTCGAGGCCGTACTTCCATCCGAACGCCTCGGCGATCGCGTAGGCGGCGGACCCTGAGAGGATCGGGATCGCGAGGAGCCCCGCGCCGATCATCCCCGCCGCGAAGAGGATTCCAGCGAAGTCGCCAGCCAGCGGCTTGAGCGCCTCGGCCGCATCGGCCGCGCTCTTGATGTCGGTCTTGCCCGCTTTGAACAGCGTGAGAGCCGTCGCCAGGATGATGAAATACATGACCAGGTTGGAGAAGCCCATGCCGACGTTCACGTCCATCGCCGAGTAGCGCAGCTCCGCCGGCGAGGCGCCGCGCCGCGCCTTCGCGGTCGTGCGACCCATGTCTATCTCCTCCTCGACCTCCTCGCTTGACTGCCAGAAGAAGAGGTATGGCGAGATCGTCGTGCCGAGGATCGCGACGAGCGTGGTCACGTACAGCGGGTCGAGGCTGAAGGTCGGCACGATCGTCGCGCGGAGCGTCTGCAGTAGATCGGGGTGGACGATGAACACGTCGACGACGTACGCGAGGAGGGCGAGGGTGAGCCACTTGAAGGTGTTGGCGATGAGTCGGTAGCTGCCGAAGATCTGGAGAGCGACAACCCCAAGCGCCACGGGCACGACGAGCCAGACGGCCGGGACGCCGGTGAGCGAATGAACGGCGTCCGCGATCGCGCCCAGATCGGCGCCGACGTTGATGGTGTTGGCTCCGAATAGCAGCAGGACGGAGCCGTACAGGACGAACCGCGGATAGTGATTGCGCAACACACCTGCCAGACCCTGGCCGCTGACCATGCCCAGCCGAGCGCAGATGTTCTGAACGGCGGCCATTAGTGGGTATGTCAGGAGCGCCGTCCAGAGTGTCTGCAGACCGAGGGTCGCGCCCGCGACGGCATAGGTGCCGATGCCACTCGGATCGTCGTCCGATGCCCCTGTGATGAACCCCGGGCCAAGGATCTTTCCCGCTTTCTTGAGCGGGTTGCGCTCTGCGGCGATTCCAGTTGCGGTACCCCCGGTCGCCCCGGCCGGCTCAGAGTGCGGGATGACGCGCTGGTTGCGCCTTCGACTATTCCCTATAGCTCATCCTCCTATTGCGGTTGTCTTTGGCGGCGAAGCATGTGAAGAAAAGTATGACCCGGCGCTTAGCTGGCGAGTGCTCTTCCCGCCGGCGTCGACGTTGCTGCTGATTCGCGACCCGAGTCTCCTTCGATCGCTCTCGCCGAACGGTCTGCGCGCTCCCAGAAGCGGGCTCAGCTAGGCTAGAACAGACGTTCTAATACGCTCCTCGGCCAGGGAGCGATGGGGAGCCCGCACATGGCCGGCTGGGTCGAGCTTCATACGCACTCGAACTACTCCTTCCTCGATGGCGCCTCAAGCGTCGACGACCTCGCCGACGCCGCGGTCGAGCAGGGCCTCGACGCGCTTGCCCTCACCGACACGAATGGCCTGTACGGCGCTGTGCGGTTCGCCAACGCCGCCAAAGAGCGGGGACTCCGTCCGATCTTCGGCGCGGAGCTGCAGCTCCAGGACATGGGCCACGTCGTGCTCATCGCCCGGGACCGCCAGGGCTGGACGAGCCTCTGCCGCACCATCTCGGCGGCCCAGCTCGCCGGCGAGAAAACGAAGCCAAAGGCGACATTCGACCTCCTCGCCGAGAACCCCGCCGGGCTCTTCGCCCTCACCGGCTGCGCCCATGGTGCGGTGCCACGGGCCGTCCGCGCGGGCGATCTCGACGCCGCGCGTGAGGCGCTCGCACGTCTCGGCGCCGTGTTCGGCGACCGGCTTTACGTCGAGCTCTCGGATCATCTCGACCCGGACGCCCCCGCGCTCTGCGACACCCTCGCCTCGCTTGCCGGGGAGATGGGCCTCGGCTGCGTCGTCACGAACAACGTCCACTACGCGCGTCCGGAGGGCCGTCGCCTTCACGACGTGCTCCGCTGCATCGACCTCGGCGTGACGCTCGACGAGGCGGGGAACCGCCTCAAGCCGAACGGCGAGTACTGGCTCAAGGGTGAAGCCATGCTGCGCGAGCGGCTCGGCCGCTTCGATGAGGCGTTTCGCAACGCGCGAGATATCGCCGACGCGTGCGTGCTCGATCTTCTGTACGACACCAACACGCCGCGCGCGGAGGCCTCGTTCGTCGGCAAAGACCGCCTCCCGGGTTTCCCGGTGCCCGAGGGGCACACCGCGTTCTCCTTTCTCTATGCGCTCTGCGGCGAGGGAGCGAAGATCAAGTACCCGCGGATCACGCGCGATGTCGCGAAGCAGCTGGCCCACGAGCTCGACGTCATCGATCGCTGCGGCCTTGCCGAGTTCTTCCTCATCAACTGGGACATCGTCCGCTTCTGCAAGGAGCACCGGATCCCCGCGCAGGGCAGGGGATCGGCCGCGGACTCGATCGTCGCGTATGTGCTCGACATCACCAAAGTCGATCCGATCCAGCACGACCTCCTGTTCGAGCGCTTCCTCACCGAGGACTCGCGGACGATGCCCGATATCGACCTCGACATCGCGACGAACGATCGCGAAGAGGTCATCCAGTACGTCTACAAGAAGTACGGCGAGCGCTATGCGGCGATGGTCTGCAACGTGGTGACGTACCGCGCGCGGTCCGCATCACGCGAGGTCGCGAAGGCGCTCGGCTTCCGCCTCGAGACGATCGATCGGATGGCGAAGTCGATCGACCAGTACCACGTCGATCCGCGCGGCATACCGACGTCGGCGCAGCACCCCGCCTATCACCACACCGATCGCGCGGCCGAGCACGGCTGGGAGGAGCCGCGTGCCATGCCGGATACGGTTGCCGACCTGCTCGAGATCTTCGACGACAAGGAACGCGCGCGCTTCCCGCTCTTCCGCGAGCTCACACTCGCCATCGCCGATTTTCCTCGGCACCTTTCGATCCACAACGGCGGAATGCTCATCACCGCGCTGCCGCTCGTGGACACGGTGCCGATCGAGCGCGCCACCATGCCCGACCGCAACGTCGTGCAGTTCGACAAGCGCGATGTCGAGGATCTCGGCCTGGTGAAGATGGACCTGCTCGGCCTGCGGACGCTCTCGCTCGTGAAGGACGCGGTCGCCGACATCGAGGCGCGTCACGGCGAGTTCCTCGAGCTGGGCTCGCTGCCGCTCGACGACCCGGCGGTCTACGACCTGATCTGCGAGGTCGACACCATCGGCCTCTTCCAGGTCGAGAGCCGCGCGCAGGCGCAGGCCCTACCGCGGGTACGGCCGCGAAACTTCGCGGACATCGTCGTCGAGGTCGCGATCATCCGGCCGGGGCCATTGCAGGGAAATATGGTCAACCCGTACATCCGCCGCCGGCAGGGGCGCGAGCCGGTGCAGTATGCGCATCCGCTGCTCGAGCCGATCCTCAAAGAGACGCTCGGCGTGATCCTCTTCCAGGAGCAGATCCTTCGTGTCGCGATCGCCGCCGCGGGGTTCTCGCCGTCGGCCGCCGACATGCTGCGTCGCGCGATGAGCCGTGCGCGTAGCTCGGCCGACATGGAGAAGCTGCGCGCCCCGTTCGTCAGCGGCGCAGGCGCGAAGGGCGTGAACGAGACGATCGCCAACGAGATCTTCCGCCAGATCGCCGCCTTCGCGGAGTTCGGGTTCTGTAAGAGTCACGCAGCCGCGTTCGCGCTCACCGCGTATCACACCGCTCATCTGAAGCTCTATTACCCCGCCGAGTTCTACGTCGGGCTCTTGAACAATCAGCCCATGGGCTTCTACTCGCCAGCCGTCATCGCGGGCGACGCCAAGCGCCACGGGATCGCGATGCTTCCCGTCGATGTCAATGCGTCCGGGGCGAAGGCTTTGTGCGAAGCCGCGGGTCTCTCCACTACCACCGGCAGGCCGCAGGACTTCTCCAAGACGATCGCTTCCAATCGCAAATGCCGCACGCATGACGTTCGGCTCGGATTCGGGAGCGTCAAAGGGCTCGGCGATGAAGAGGCCAAGGCTGTTGTTAAGGAGCGCGAACTCGGAGGGGACTTCAAGTCATTCGATGAGTTCGCGACACGCGTCGGCTTGAAGGAAGAGGCGCTCCGGAATCTCGCGCTTGTCGGGGCATTCGACTCGTTTGGCGAGCCCCGGCGTGCGCTGCTCTGGCGCGCGCGTGACGCGCATCGCACGTCGCCGTCATTCGTACGGAGGGCTCTATCCCTTCCCACCACCACGGCGCCGGCGCTTCCGCCGCTCGGCGAACAGGAACGGACGGCGCTCGACTATCGCATCACCGGCATCCCGACCGGGCCGCAGATCATGAGCTTCTACCGCGAGGACCTGGCGCGTCGCGGGGTGCTCCGCGCATGCGATCTCGAGAGCCGGCGGCATGGAAGCTACGTACTCATCGCGGGCGCGGTCGTCGTGAAGCAGCATCCCGAGACGGCGAAGGGCCACGTCTTCCTTTCGCTCGAGGACGAGACCGGGATCTCGAACATCATCATTCGTCCGGCGACGTATCGGCGTTTCAAGCGGGTCCTCGACGGCGATGCCGCGGTCGTCGTGGGCGGAACGCTTCAGACAATGGACGGCGTGATCTCTGTAACGGCGCAGCGCCTCGATGCCCTGAGGCTCTTCGCCAAGATCGCCGCACGGGAGTGGCAGTAGCCCTTAACCGCCGATACTCATAGCAGTGCTTCGAGGATTGCCCCTCCGAACGCGTCTCACGCTGCTCATCGTGTTTCTGCTTCTCCCGCTGCAGCTCGTCGTCCTCGGTAGCTACGCACGCACCGCGAGCGAGCGGCGCACCAACGAGCTCGACAACGCGGCCTTCATCGCCGAGAACGCGGCTGCGGCCGTGGAGGCCTTCGTGCGTGACATCGAAGGCACCGGTGTGGCCATGTCGACCGCGCTGGCCACCGTGCCTCTGGATCAACCCAGCGCCGGCGCCTACCTGCAGCGGGTGATCGGCGGCTACCCGGTACTACGCTCGATCTTCGTCACCGACCTAGCCGGCAAGGTCGTGGCGACGAGCAGCACCGGCGTCGGCACCGACCTCGCGACGCGGCCATACATCGTCTCCTTGCGCGCGGGCGCCGAGCCGGTGTGGAGCGGGAGTCTTACGGGCATCCAGACCGGCGACGTCACCGTCGCGTTCGGCCGATCGATCCTCGACGCGGCCGGAGTCCGTCGGGGATTCCTCATCTTCGCCTTCTACCCGGATCGAATGGTCACGACCCTTGGCCTCCGAACCCCGGCCGACGGCGACATCGCTCTCCTCGATCAGAACGGTCTGATCCTTTACGAGACGCAGGTCCCGGATCTCTCCGCCGCCAAGCGCGACGCATCGGACGCGCCGGAGGTCCGCGCCGCCCTCGGCGGCCAACTCGTTCGCGTCGATGCCGAGCACACGGCGTTCGGGGATGGAAGATTTGGAGCGATCGTGCCGATCGCGCGGAACCACTGGCTGCTCGCGTTCACGCGTCCGGTCGCGCCGCTCGACGCCGCGCTCCGGGAGCGCTTCGCGCTGGACGTCCTCGGGATCGGCGTGGTCATCGCTCTCGCAGCGATCATCGCCGCGGTCGTCGCCCAGCGCATGATCCGGCCGCTGTCCGCAATGTCGGTCGCCGCTGCCGCGATCGCGCGCGGCGAGCGACCGCAGATCCCGCCGGTCGCGCCGAACGACGTGGAGGTCGCGCGCCTTGGTGCGGCCATGCGCACGATGAGCGGCGCGATCGCGGAGCGTGAGGATGCGTTGCGTCTTCTCGCGACAGCCAGCGACGTGCTGTCCCAGTCGCTCGACTACGACGAAACGCTTGCGGCCCTGGCCAAGGTGGTCGTCCCTGCGATCGCCGACTGGTGCATCGTCGACATCATCGACGAGCGTGGGCCGACGCGGGTCGGCGTCGTGCAGGCCGATCTCGCTAAGGTCGACGTTGCCGCACGCATCGCTCGCGCGCCCGTCGACATCACGCGAAGCCCGTCCAAGGGCGTTCTCGCGAGCGGAGAGCCATTGCTGCTCTCCGAGGTACCGGACCCATCCTCGTCCCCGGGAATTACCGCCGACGAACTGGAGACCTATCGCCTGATGCAGCCGCGCTCGCTCATCGTTGTCCCGCTCGTTGCGCAGGGCAAGCCATTCGGTTTGATCAGCTTCATCACGGCGGAGTCCGGTCGTCGCTTCGATCAGGACGATCTCGCCCTCGCGACCGAGATCGCGCGCCGCGCGGCGATCGCAATCGAGCACGCGCGTCTGTACAAGCAGCTCCAGGAGTCGCTTCGGGCTCGTGACGAATTCCTCTCGTCCGCCGCGCACGAGCTCAAGACGCCGCTCACGAGCATCAAGGGCTACGCGCAAACGCTCGAGCGGCGGGCTCGCGAGCTCGACGAGCCGATCCGCTCACGCTTCGCTGGGCTGCAGCGCATTGACGCCGCCTCCACCCGCATGGCGCGCACGATCGACGAGCTCCTCGATCTCGCTCGAATGCGGCTCGGCCAGAGGATCGAGCTCGATCGCAACGCGTCCGATCTCGTCACCATCGCTCGCGACTCGGTCGCGGAGCACGCGGCGATGTCGGCCGGCCACCGCATCACCTTCGAGGCTCGGGTCCCTTCGCTTCCCGGCGAGTGGGACGGACGCAGGCTCGAGCACGTCATCAGCAACCTCATCTCCAACGCCGTGAAGTTCAGCCCGTCGGGCGGAGACGTGATCGTGACGGTCGACCGAGTCGAGGACGATGCGATCGTCGCCGTTCGCGATCAGGGAGTCGGCATCGTTCCGGAAGACCGCGCGACCATCTTCGAGCGCTTCCGCCGCGGCTCGAACGTGAAAGGAATTCCAGGCACCGGGATCGGACTCACGCTCACGAAGGAAATCGCCGAGGCGCACGGTGGCCATGTGTTCGTGGAGAGCGCACCCGGCAAGGGCAGCACCTTCACGGTCCGGCTGCCGCTCTGGGTCGACGCGGCGGTGCTTGCCGAGGAGCGGCCCCGCTAAGCAAGTCGATACGTCTGCGCGAGCTCTGCTCGGTGTGGCCGACGGCCACATGGTCGCGCTCGCGCCAACAGGCGCGAATCCCGACGCGCGTGGTGCCGTCGTGATACCCACTCAGGGGTCGCCGTACCTGGTCGTGCGTCTACCCGCGCGGCGACGTGTTTACTTTGTCGCTCACCGCGCCACTTGGCGCTGGCGACGGCGTCGCCATCACACTCGAGCCCGCATCTGGATCGGCACCGACCCATGACCCATCCCCGTTCTCGTCGTCGACGAGAATCTGACCCCGGCGTAGCGCAGGATGGTGCATACCTGCGACATCTTTGACGGCTTCTCGATACGGGCCGTTACTTGCCGCGGCATCAGCCGAGCAGGAGACTGCCGAAGACACGAGCGAACAAGCAGGCTCCTTTCGATCGCGACCCGGGCGGACGCAGGATGGGGGAAAGTGGACAGTCAGAGTCAGAGACGAGCAGAAGATCTGCTCGACTCCATATTCAAGGTCGCCATTGAGCTCGTGCGCGGTGAGCGCGCGTCCCTGCTCCTGCGCGAGGACAACTCCGCCGACTTCGTGATCGCCCGAGCCGTCGGCCTCGCGGACGACGTCATGCGGCGCGTGCGGGTCAAGCCGGGCGAAGGTGTCGTCGGGCTCGTCGCGCAGTCGAAGCGCCCGCTCCTGGTGCGACACATCGCGAGTGCGCCGATCCAGGCAGGCGAAGGCAGCTACCGCTCGGACTCATTTGTGAGCGTGCCGATCCTCGTGGGTGACGACTCGCGGGGCGTATTGAGCGTCACCGACCGCCACGATGGCCAGCCCTTCGACGACGCCGATCTCGAGACCCTCGAGCTCCTCGCGGGCCACATCGGGCAGGTGCTCGTCATGCAGGAGCAGGGCGAGGCGCTGCAGCGGCTCGCGGAGACCGACCCGCTCACGTGGCTCTTCAACCGCCGCCACTTCGACCGACGGCTCGAGGCCGAAACCAACCGCGCGCTGCGCGCCGAGCATCTCCTGGCGCTCCTCATGCTCGATGTGGACCGCTTCAAGCTCTACAACGACCGGTACGGCCACGCTGTCGGGGACGAGGTGCTGAAGGCGGTCGCGTCCGCGGTCAAGCAGGCGGTCCGCATGTACGACGTCCCCACGCGGTACGGCGGCGACGAGTTCGCGATCATCCTGCCGGACGCGGATACCGAAGCCGCCACGAGGGTCGCGACGCGAATCCTCGAAAAGGCGGCGGACGCGAGCCTGCCGCCCGAGCTCGTGGCCGCACGCGAGCATCTTCAGCTTTCGATCGGTATCGCCACGTTCCCGCGGCCGGCAGGCGACGCTGCGGCGCTCGTCGAATCGGCTGACGCCGCGATGTACCGCGCCAAGGAGTCAGGCGGCGGCATCCGCGTGTGGGAGCACTCGCTCGGCGAGGGGCCGCGCGGCGCCATCCGCTCGCGCGCCATGACCCTCCCGTCCGCGCCGTACCTCGCGGATCCCGCACGTCTTGCGACCGCGGAGCTGCAGCGTCATCTCCCGCACGCGCTCGCGTCGGAGTGGAACGCCGTGGTCGTCGGGCACGAAGGGCAGATCCTGACGGTGGCGCTGCCGGGGCCGAACCCCGCCGCGGTGGATTCGATCTCCAAGGCGACCGGGTTCGCGGTCTATCCGGTGTTCAGCAACCCCGCGGATCTGGAAGCCACGCGACGGCGGCTCACCACGAACGGGACCAAGTCGTCTAGTGGGGACGCGCCTCCTCGCGAGTGACGCCGCCCTCGGCGCCGCGGAAGAGGTAGCCGACCCCCGGCACGGTCTGGATCACATCGCGCGGCTTTCCGTCCGCTCCCAGCTTTCGCCGAAGTCGGCTCACGTTCAGCTTCACGAGGTCTCCGCCGACGTCCGCGTCGTACCCCCAAACGCCTTCGAGGATTTCCTCCTGCGTGAGCACGCGGCCGGGGTTTGCCATGAAGTGGCGCAGGAGCTTGAACTCGGTCGGCGAGAGGTGCACAGGCACACCATCAGCGCGCACCTGGTGGGTGGCCTCGTCGAGGATCAGGTCGCCGGTCTTGTAGATCGCGGGCGCGGGACGGCCGCGCGTGCGGACGGAGCGCCGGAGGATCGCCTTCACCCGAGCGACCAGCTCCTTGGGCCGGAAGGGCTTGGTGATGTAGTCGTCGGCCCCGAGCTGCAGGCCGCGGAGGATGTCGCTCTCGTCCTGGCGCGCCGAGAGAAGGAGGACGGCGACGTGCTCGTCGACGTGGCGGATGCGCTCCAGCACCACGAAACCGGCGAGCTTGGGCAGGTTGATGTCCAGGATTACGAGGTCGGGCTTTTCGCGTCCGACGGCCTCAACCGCGGCCTCTCCGTCGTAGGCGCGGGACACGTCGTAGCCCTCACGACGAAGCGCGTACTCGAGAAGCTCCACGAGGTCGCGGTCGTCGTCAACAACTAGAAGCTTTATTAGTCCTCTGCCTCCTCAGCCAAGTGGCGAGCCTTCGGGAGTGTGAAGTGTACCGAGGTTCCGCGTCCAGGGGTGCTCTCGATGGAGATGTCGCCGCCTTGCGCGTGGACGATGGCGCGGCAGATCGAGAGACCGAGGCCGAGCCCGCCCGCTTGCTCCCGGACGGTGCGGGAGCGGAAGAATCGCTGAAAGAGGCGGTTCTGCTCGTCGAGCGGGATGCCGGGCCCCTCATCCGCGACCGTAATCCGCACGTACCCGTCGACGCTTTTGGCGGACACGGTCACGCGCGTGGCCTCGGGCGCGTATTTGCTCGCGTTGGAAATGAGGTTCGCGAAGACCTGCGTGGTCCGCCGCTCGTCCGCGAGGACCCGGTCGGCGTCCGCATCGAGGACCCTGACGAGCTCCTGGCCCTTCGACTCGAGCATGGGCTGGGTGAACGCCATGGCCTCTGAGAGCGAGTGCTTGAGGCTCGCCGTCTGGGCCCGCACCTGGAACGTGCCGGCCTCGATGCTGCCGGCGTCCATGAGGTTCTCGACGAGGTGCTCGAGCCGGAGGGCGCTTCGCCGCAGCGCTCCCGCGAGCAAGGCCAGCTCGTTGCGCGGCATGTTGAGCGCGTCGTCGACGACCAGGTCGAGCGAGGCGATGAGACCCGAGATCGGCGTCCGGAGCTCGTGCGCGACCTCCATGAGGAACTCCTCTTTGAGCCGGAGGAGCTCGGCCTGCGCGGTGACATCTCGCACCGTGTGAAGCGCGCGGCCGCCGGGAAGCTCGGTGGACATCATCTCGAGCACGCCCATCCGCTCTTCGCGCGGGAACCATGCGCGCCGCACCAGGTGGCCGTCGGTCTCCTGAATGCGCGTCGCACCGGACACGAGGAGAAGCCCTTCGAAGATGTTTCCGACGAGCGTGTCCTCGCCGAGGACCATGAAGGCCGCGGGGTTGGCACTCATGATCACGCCTTCCGGGTCGGTCAGGATGATGCCGTCGCTCAGCGCGACGAAGGCCTCCGCGAACGCCGCCTGGTCGAGGGCCGCATCTTCGCGCCGTCGCCCAGTGACACGGCGGCGCTCCGCGGCGGATTGCTGCTCCTCGGTCAAGCGAACGGGATCCGCAGGTGCACGCGGGTGCCCTGGCCGGGGCTCGAGTCGAGCGTCAGCTGTGCGCCGATGAGGCGCGCGGACTCGCGCATCTGCAGGAGACCGAGGCTACCGCGCGAGGCATAGCCCGCAAGCGTGCTCGCCACGTCAAACCCCTTCCCGTTGTCCTCGACCATCGCGATGACCGCGCCGCCATCCTCGTACACGTCGATCGAGACCAGAGCGGCGCGGCCGGTCTTGATCGCGTTGTTTGCGGCCTCCCGGATAACGGTAAAGGCCCCGGCCTCCACCTCGGGAGCGAATCGCCGCTCCGCATCGACGCGACGCGCAACGACGCGCGACCCATTCTGACCGTTGATGCGCTCGGCGAGGGCGCGAGCCGCGGCGCCGAGGCCCCCGTCTTCGAGCACGACCGGTCGGAGCGCGAACAGGATGTCGCGCAGACCCTTTTGCGACTCGACAAGTCGCCCGCGCAGGTGCGCGAGGTCGGCCATGGCTCCGGGCACGTCCTTTTGGGCGCGGCGCTCCGCGAGCTCGATCCCGAGTGCGGCGTTCGCCAGAGTTTGAGCGACGCCATCGTGAAGATCGCGCGCCAGACGATGACGCTCCTCCTCGGCCACCTTCACGACACGGAGTCGCTCGGCCGCGAGGGCCAGGGAGAGCTGCACGTACTCGAGCGCGATGCCCGCCGAGGTCGCGAGCGACACCGCGTACCGCTCCTCTTCAGCGCGAAACGGCCCGTCGGCGTGATTCATCGCCTGGAGTACGCCCAGGCGCCGGCCGTCGCGCGAGTCGATCGGGACCACGACGATCGAGCGCGTTCGGTAGCCGGTGCGAGCGTCCACGCCCGAGTCGAACCGCGGATCGTCATAGGGCGCGTCTATCCGAAGCAACGTGCCGGTTCGCGCCACCTCGGCCGCGAGGCTCCGTCCGTCGAGCGGAAGGCGGATTTCCCTGCCCTCCGTGAGCGCGCGCGACCAGATCTCGTTTCGGGTCGAGTCGACGACGTACAGGGTCGCGCGATCCGCGTCGAGCATTCGGGTCGCCGCGAGGGTGATGCGCGCGAGGACTTTCTCAATGTCCGCCTCGAGCGCGAGATCGCGCTGGAGCTCGAGCAGCGTTTCGAGCTGCTTGGCCTTGCTCGGCAGTGCCATCTGACGCAAATTCTTGCTCAATCTCTCGCCTGCGGCGAGAGACACGTTCAGGACTGGAGCAGGGGCAGGGGCCCTGGGCGCGTAGCGACCGCTCTCGCGGGTGAACCGCTCGTCGCTCGCTTTTCTCCTTGCGCCTGCCCGGTGGCTTGTCTATGCCTAACGCCCGGCGATTTTTCGCACCGTATCCAGCGTGTCGATCTCGCTCACCGGTTTGTCGGGGCGGAGCCGCGCGATCCGCGGGAAGCGCATCGCGTATCCGGACTCGTGCCTATCGCTCGGCTGGATCTGATCGAAGGCGACTTCGATCACGGTGTCGGGCACGACCGTTCGCACGCGGCCGTAGTCCTGGATGGTGTGCTCGAGGAAGTACTTCGTCATCTCCGCGATCTCTTTGTCGGTCAATCCCGAGTAGGCCTTCCCGACGTTGAGAAGGCGATCGCCGTCGCGGATCGCGAAGGTGTAATCCGAGAGCACGCCACGTCGCTTTCCGTGGCCCCACTCGACCGCGGTCACGACGACGTCGATCGTTCGCAGCGGTCGTTTGACCTTGAGCCACTCCATGCCGCGGCGGCCCGGCCGATAGGGCGACCGCGGGTCCTTCACCATCAGGCCCTCGTTGCCGCGCTCGCGCGCCGCGGCGAACTCGCTCTCGAGGACGGCGACGAGCGCTTCGCCCGACGAATCGACACGCTGGTGCTCCGCGAAGATCACCGGCGGGACGAGCGGCATCGCGCGAAGAATCTTCTGCCGTTCGTCGAACGATTCGTCCAGCAGCGCGCGGCCGTCGCGCTCGAGGATGTCGAAGGCGACCAGGGTCGACGGCAGCTTCGTGCGGATCTCGTCCGCCACGTTCTTGCGTCCGAGTCGCGTCTGGAAGTCGGTGAACGGCACGGCCCTGCCCTCGGCGAACGCGAGCACCTCGCCGTCGATCACGTACGTGCCCGGAATGGCCAGGAGCGGCGCAACGAGCTCCGGGTACCGGCTGGTGATTCTGTCGAAGGTGCGGGAGTAGAGCTCGACGCGGTCACCGGCCTTGTGCACCTGCGCGCGGATGCCGTCGTACTTGTCTTCGACGACGTACGGCGGGGGGAAACGCTTTTCGACCTCCTGGAGCTGCAGGACCGGGGTCGCGAGCATCATGCCGATCGGCAGGAAATGCGCGAGCGTCGGCTCGGCGAGCGTCCCGTGCTTCGCGCGCAGCGCGGTCTCGCCGATGTCGCCGGTAAGCATGTGAGCCCTGCCGACCGCCTCGCGGTCGCGGTCGAAAGCGCGCGCGATCGCTTCTTCGAGCAGTCCCTCACGCAGTCCGATACGGGTCTCGCCGCTCACGATCTTCACGAGATACCGCGCCTCGTCCGCGCTCGCGCGCGCGAGGGTCGCGCGCAGCAGATCGCGCTTGGGTGCGACGCCCCGCGCGGCCGCGACCGCGTCGAACGTCTGCGCAACGTCCGCGAGCGTCAGTCGCGTTCCGTCCGGAGAACGCTCGCCGATAAGATCGGCGGCGACGTCCCCGAGGTCGGCGTGACGCTGGTACGACTCGGCCATGTCGCCGCCGCTCTTTCCCGACCGCTCGAGCAACACGTCGGAAAGCGCGCTCCAACCCACCGATAGGACCCGCTCGTCCCGCCGCGGGAAGGGCGCTCCGGCGAACATCCGCGCCGCGATCTGCAGGTCGGCGTCGTCCAGCGCGCTGAGATATCGCGCCAGGGCGGCGTGTTTCTCGAGCTTCTTGGGGGTTGCCCTGACGGCGTCGGCCGTGGTAACCCATGCGGCGAAGGAGGTGCTCATTTGGACCTCATCTGGCTGATCATCGTCGTCCTCGTCATTCTTTGGCTCCTGGGCTACTTCGGCCGAGGGCGCATCAGCACCCCGGCGTTGAGCGGGAACGCGATCCACACCTTGCTCGTCATCGTCGTCATCCTCGTGATCCTGCGACTGCTCAGCATTATCTAAACGCCAGCGCGGCTAGGCTCTAGCCGTGGCCGACCGTCCGCGCTATCTCGCCGTCCCGTACGGCGAGGAAGAGCTCGAGTTCATGCTGCAGCCGTGGTTCGACCTCGACATCGTCGAGTCGGGCACGGCCGTGCCCGTCGCCGATCTCGCTGCCGAGACAATTCGTTGTCTTCAGTCCCCGCTCGGCGGCAGGCGGCTCCGGGACCTGGCCGCCGACGCCGTTCGCGTAAAGCCAGAGGCGCGTGGCGTCATAGCGGTGACCGATCTCACGCGGGCATCGCCGGATGCGGTGCTCGTCCCGCCGCTCCTCGACGACCTCAACGCGGGCGGCATCCCTGACGACCGCATCACCGTCATCGTCGCGGTCGGGTTGCATCGTGCGACCACCGACGCGGATAAGCGCGAGAAGCTGGGCCCGGTCGTGGATCGTGTCCGCGTGGTCGACTCGGATGGACGCGATCCCGCCATGTGGGCCGACCTCGGGACGATCCCGCCATACGACGTGCCCGGGTTCACGCAGAAGCTCGTGAAGGACGCGGACCTGGTCGTCGCCACGGGCATCGTCGAGCCGCACCAGTACGCGGGTTACTCGGGAGGGCGCAAGACCGTCGCGATCGGCTGCGCGGGGGAGCCGGTCATCACGGCTACCCACGGCATGCGCTTTCTCGAAGATCCCGGAGTGCGGCTCGCGAAGATCGAGGGCAATCCGTTCCACGAGACCATTCGCGAGATCGCGCGACGCGCCGGTTTGCGCTTTTGTCTGAACGTCGTGACGGACGATCACGAGCGAGTCGTCGCGGTGGCGGCGGGCGATCCGGACGCCGTCCTGACCGATCTCGTCGCTAAGGCCGCTGCGCTCTACACGCGGCCGATCCCCAAGCAATACGACATCGTCATCGCTGGCGTGGGACATCCGAAGGACGTGAACCTCTATCAGGCTTCGCGTGCGGCGACGTATCTGCGGTTCGCGCCAACACCGGTCGTTCGCGAGGGTGGCGCCATCATCATCCCCGCGCGTCTCGAGGAGGGCGCCGGCGAAGGGGCGGGTGAGCAACGATTCCTCGCCGCGCTCGAGCGCGCGGAGTCGCCCGCGGCGGTCGTCGATGAAGCGCGACGACATTTCGCTGGCGGCGAGCAGCGCGCCGTGATGGTCGCCCTCACGCTCCAGTGGTGCCAGGTCATCGTGGCCGCGTCGGAGGCGCCCGAGGTTGTGCGCCTCGCGAAATTGCGGGCAGCCGTCGATGTCGAAGAGGGCCTCGATATCGCGTACGAGCACATTGGGCGCCCGGAGAAGGCATCCGTCTTGCTCGTACCTCGCGCGTTGCACACTTTGCCGATCGTTCAGTCCGGCGTCGCGGCCGAGTCGTAGATGGGCTGCTGTTTGGGCGGTTGTGTCCGCCTCCTCGTGTTCACCCTGTGGCGCGCGATCGCCGCGGCGCTGCTTGCCCTGCTTTTCACGCGCATCGACACGTTCGTCGACGAGCGTCACGGTGACTCAGTGACCGGCAAAGCGTGGCGGGCGTATCGGACGCGCGGGAAGAAGGCCGTGCGGCGGGGAACGCCGCCGGACGCGGGCGGCGCGATCGACACGAGCGGGCGGCCGCGACCGTAGCTCTTCGGCCTGGTCAACCCGGCGACGTGTGCGTTCTGCTTGCGATGTCGCGTCCCCTCGCACCCGAGGTCCGCGCCCGGCTGGATCAGCTTCAGCGGGCGTATGGAGGTCAGGTTGTGGACCCGCTGCACCTGACGCTCGAGCGCGTCAGCGGCGACCGGACCGACGATTTGATCGCGGCCGTGCGACGCTCGATCTCGCTCCTTCAGCCGGTCGTCGTCCGCGGTGAAGGGCTGATGACGATGCGCTCGTCCTACCGCGGTGGGGACATCCTCAAAGTCGAGACGACGCAAGAACGCATCGCTCCCAATGTGGATGCGGTCCGGTCGGCGGTCCGCGGCGCCGGCCTCCGCTCCCTCTACGGTGATGAGCGGCGGGCCAACGTGACGGTGCTCGAGGGCATAAGGCAGGCCGGCGACGTCGCGGCGGCGGAGTGGCGGCCCCTCGACCTGTTCACCGCCGACCTCGTGGTCGTTTCGCGGATCGCCGGCGCGAGCCGGTACGATCTCCTGGACCGAATCTCACTCCCATCTGGGACGGGCTAGCCTCTCGGCTCGTGCCCATCGCGATCTTCGATATGGACGGCGTGCTCTACCGCGGCGCGCAGGTCATGCCGTACGCGCGGGATGCGCTCGAGCGGCTGCGGCGCGCGAAGTGGGATGTGTTCTTCGCGACGAACAACTCGACCGCCACCCGGATCGACTACGTGCGCCGCCTTCAGAAGCTCGGGCTTGGTGGCGACATCGACCACATCGTCACGAGCGGGTACGCCACCGCGCACTACCTTGAGCGTCGCATTCCGAAGCCGAAAGACGTTCTCGTGATCGGAGCCGACGGGCTGCGGCAGGAGATCCGCGCCGTCGGGATCCCCGTCCGCGACGCCAGCGTGCTTCCCGGCATCCATCCGCCGCCCGAGGCGGCGGCTGACGGAGTCGACCCAGGCGCGATGAGCCACTACCTCGTCTCGCTCGACCTGCCGCCGGCGCCGGACACGGTGGTCGTCGGCCTGGACCTGCACGTCACGTACGCCAAGATCGCCGAGGCGCAACGCGCGATCCTCGCGGGCGCGGATTTCGTCTGCTCGAATCGCGACCGGGCGTATCCCGTCGAGGGGCGGCTCCTACCGGGCGCGGGGACGATCGTCGCGGCGATCGAGGTCGCGACCGGCGCGACGGCGCTCTGCATCGGCAAGCCGGAGCCATTCCTCTTTCAGGAGGCGATCCGCAGGGCGGGGAAGCCGGACCGCGTGGTGGTCATCGGCGATTCGACGGATTACGACATCGTTGCCGCGCACCGTGTCGGCGCGACGGGTGTGCTCATCACGACGGGGTTGACCGAGAAGAATGCGCTGGCCGAGACCACGGGCGACGCGGTCCCGGACCGCGTCATCCACTCTCTAGAGGAGCTCTTCGACCTGCCCGAGTTCGCCGGGACCTAGAAGTCGAACGTCTCCCAGCTGGCGCCGCCTGGCTGTCCGCCGGTCCACTCCTGGTCGGCCGTCCACGACGTGCCGCGCTCGACCGACGCGCTCCGCGCCCAGGCGGTGCCGGCGGCCGCGAACAGTGACGACGCGACGATGCACGTCACAAGGATGGTCTTGAGCTTTCGCATTGTTTCGCCCCTCCCGCTAGCTCGCGACCTTCACGGCCTCGAGCGCCTGCTGGTACATGTGCTCGTGCTGGTGTGAGTGGGTCACTTCCTTGCCCCGCGCCGCGCGCCGGCGCTCCTCGATGCACACCTGGATGAAGGCCTCAACCACGACCGGGTTGAACTGTGTGCCCGCGTTCGCGCGAAGCTCGCGAAGCGCGTGCTTCGGTTTGTACGCGACGCGGTAGGGCCGCGCGCTCGTCATCGCGTCGTAGGCATCGGCGACCGAGATGATCTGCGCGTTTAGGGGGATCTCGCTGCCCTTGAGCCCGTGCGGGTAGCCGGTCCCGTCGAAGTTCTCGTGGTGTGCGAGGACGAGGGGACGGATCCGCGCGAGCATCGGCACGTTGCCGAGGAGGCTTGCCCCGATGGTCGGGTGCGCCCGCATCGAGACCCACTCCTCGTCCGTGAGCTCCGCCGACTTCGAGAGCAGCGACTCCGGAACGCCAATCTTGCCCACGTCGTGGAAGAGCGCGCCCAGCTTGATCGCGGCGATCTCTTCGTTACCCAGGCCGAGCTTGCGGCCGACCTCGACCGAGTAGTGCATCGTCGTCGCGGCGTGGCCTGAGAGATGCGACTCCTTCGCCTCGAGAGCGCCGATGAGCGCACCGATCACGGACACGTGCGATTGCTCGAGACGGTCGTTGGTCTGACGCAGGAGCTCGTTGACAGCGCTCAGCTCCTCATTGCGCTGACGAACCTCGGTCGACTTCGCCATGTAGAGGCGGAAGGAGAACCACGCGACGACGAGCGGCACGGTGAAGACGAACACGCCGAAGAGCCCAAGCGCCTGGTACGCGAGCGCGAGCGCCGCGCCCTGCACGGCGGTGGCACCGAAGTTCACGGGCATCCAGCTGTAGTTGGTGCGCCACACGGCGACGACGTTCTGAGCCTCGGACATCGCGATGGCGACGGCGGTGAGTGTGGTGTTCACGAGGAAGTAGGCCGCTGCTGAGATTCCGACCGACAGCAGGGTCGGCGCGATCGCGCCTGGCGGCGTCAGTCCGCCGGTCAGGCGGTAGAGCTCGCCTGCGGCGAAAGCCGAAAGCGCGAATGAGCCGAAGTTGAACGCGACCTTGCGCAGCGGCTTGCGGCGCGGGGTCACCGAGTTCACGAGCGCCTGCGCGAGGCTGATCCACACCGCCGCGCCGGTCCCGTAGAGCACGTACGCGGCGATGACCGCCGCGAACGAGACCGAGATCGCGCTCGAGCGGAAGAGGAAGACCGGGATGCGCTGGGCGAGACAGGCAAGACCGACGAGGACCGCGATCATGATCGGATCGAGCACGTCGATGCGCTGCTTGCTCGACGCAGCCACGACCGCGATGAAGCCGGCGAAGGTCACAGAGCCGACGTAGAGATCGATCCGGCCCTTCATCAACGTAGATCCCACGTCACGCCGTCCCACGTCACGCCCTCCCATGACACGGACTCCCATGCCACGCCCTCCCAACTAATGGACTCCCAGGAGATTCCCTCCCAGGAGATCCCGTCCCACGCGATGTCAGGCAACGCGTTCCCGCTCTCAGCGAGAAGCCGAAGCAGAACCAGTGATGGCACCAGGCCCGCATTCACACGCGCGGGCCGAGCTGCAAGCGCGTCGTCCACATCGAGGCCCGGTGTTCGGGTGGCGGCGATCCGTCGACCGCCCGCGATGAGCGCACCCTTGACCTGCGTCGCGCTGTAGTTGCGGTGGGCCTCGAGGATGACCGCCGCGGCTCCGGTCGTCATCGCGGTCGAGGCGGAGGTGCCGCTCAAACGCGCGTATGGACCGGTCGGGAGATCGCCCGCCGCCCGGTTCCGTGAGTCGTTCTCCTCGCGGTCCAGTGCAGTCCCCGGGACGCGCAGCGACACGACGTGCTCGCCCGGAGCGAGAACGTCCGGCTTCGCGAATCCGTCGCGCGTCGGTCCGCGGCTGCTGAAGAGCGATTCGCGGTCGTCGTTCGTCGCGAGCGTGCCCTGATCGGCGAACGAGCCAACCGTGATGACGAAGGGGTCCGCGCCCGGCATCGCCACCGTGCCCTGCGTCGGGCCGTCGTTGCCGGCTGCGGCGACCACGGTGACGCCGGCAAGCCACGCCGACTCGACGACGCCCGCGAGCAGCGAGCGGTGGTAGCTCGACCGCTGCGGCGCTCCGAATGAAAGGTTCAGCACTTTGATCTGGCTCGCTGTCCGGTTGTGAAGGACCCAGTTGAACGCCGCGAGCACCGCGTGCATCGTCCCGATGCCGTCCTGGTCGAGAACACGGAGCGAGATGAGCTTCGCGTCGGGCGCCACTCCCTTGAAGGTGCGGCCGTGGGCGGCGATCAGTCCGGCCATGAAGGTTCCATGTCCAGAGGGATCGAGAAGGGTGGCGCCGTCGCCGACGAAGTCCACCCGCGCGAGGACCGAACCTTCGAGGTCGGGATGCTCTGCGATGCCGGTGTCCATCAGGACGACGGTGACGCCAAGGCCTGTGGCATCGCGCCAGGCCTGATCCGCGTCAACAGCCTGGACACCGGGGCTCGGCCGTCCGTTCGACCTCTCGAAGCGCTCTCTCCTCCCGGTCGCGGTGACGACGGCGTCGGACGCCAGCACCGCTACGCGCGAGTCGTTCTGCAGGGCGCGGATGGTTTCGGCGGAGACCCGGGCGGTGACGATGTCGATCGTGTCGAGACTTGCGACATCGGTCGCTCCAGCGGCCGTCGCTTTCGCGGCGATCGCGTCGACGGTGCCCGGCGCTACCTGAATGAGCGCGTAGTCACCCGGTGCGAGGTCGGGATCGGTGAGAGCGGTCCAGCTCGTCCCGGGGAGCGCGGTGAAGACGAGCGCGAAGACAAAAAGGCTCGCTAGAACCCGCCGCCCCGTATCACCCATCTGCCCCATCATTTCCCCCGTTATTCCCAGCCCGAGTACTACCGCCTGCCCCGGCGGAGGTCATCCCCTGTAAGGGTGAGTTTCATCACAGCAAGCGACCGCGCAATGCCCCGCGAGGGATGCGAGCGACGGTCGACACGGAGGCGACACGTTGAGTCGCGCCTTCTCCATCACATGACTGAAGTCGCGACGAGGACGCGTGGAAACGCTAGTTCAGGTTGACTAGCTGGCGCGACGGAGGCGCTGATAGAGCTCCCTGGTCGCGGACTCGGGCTCCGCGCCGAGATCGCGGTGGAGCATCGCCTCGAGCGCCTGGTAGTGACGGATGGCGAGCGCGTGATCGCCGGACTCGTGATGCGCCCGCATGAGGAGGCGGTGCGCCTCTTCGTCGTACGGCTCGAGCTCCAGCAGCTTCTCGAGCGGCCGGACCGCGGCCTTCGGCTCCTTCCACTCGAGCTCGAGCGTTGCGAGCTCCTTCGCGGCCGCCACCAGTTGACGATCCGTCTCTTCGCGCTGTCGGTCGATCCATGGTGCGTTCAGGTCCGCGAGAAACTGCCCGCGGTGCACGGCAACGGCCGAGCGCAGATATTGGATCGCTTCGCGTGAGCGGCCCGCCTCTTGTGCCTCGCGACCGCGGCGCAGCGATCGCAGGAAGACCTCGAGGTCGACGTGGATCGAGATCGGAAGCGCGAGCCGATATCCGATGTCCGTGCGGACGACGCTCGTCGCCTCGGATGCGCCCGCCGATGCGAGCGCCTTCCGGAGCGCGTGCAGCGTGAAGTGGAAGTTCGAGAGCGCCGACGCGGGATCGGTCTCCGGCCAGAGCTGCGCGACGAGCTCGTCCCGTGAGACCGCGCGCTGCCGATCGATCAGCAGCAAGGCGAAGAGCTCCTTCGCCTTGCTAGTCCGCCATCCGCGGTCGCTGATCCGGGTGCCGCCGGCGCGGAGCTCGAATGGACCGAGCACGAACGCCTGGATGCTCTCGGCGACGGATGACGAGATCGCGTGCACCGGAGCCGGCGCCGCGGGCTGCAGGAGCGTCGCGAGGATTCGCATGTCGTCCGGGTTGAGCTCGAGGTCTCCGATCCGCAGGCGCAGAGCATCCGCCAGCGCGGGCCGCAGCAGCAGGAAGTCGCGGTATCGCTCGGCCGCGACGGCACGAAGAGCGGCCCGAGTCGCCGCAGGGTCGTCTTCCATCGGCACCGCGAGCAATGTCGCCTTCGCTTCGAAATAGCGCGCGCGAATCGCGTGAGCCGATGCACGCGCCTCGCGGTAGGCGCGAAGCGCTCCTTCGCGATCGCCCTCGGCTTCGGCGACCGCGCCACGCGCGATCGCCGCGCGGATGCCAGGGACCGGCCCCGGCGACGATCCGGCAAGCGCCTCGGCGGCACGCAACGCGTCGTGTGCGGACTCCGCCTCGCCGCGCAGCGCTCGCAGCTCGGCCGCGGTCGCGTGAAGCTCCGCGATCACGTGGTCGTCACCCTGCTCGCGGCAGAGCTCGACTCCAGCTCGGTAGACCTCCTCGACCGCGCCGCGCTCGCTCGTGAGCGCGTGGACCGTCATGAGAGTCGAGCACATCGCGGCCTGCGCGAGACGGAGGTCGTTCGCGCTGGCGATCTCGAGCGTTTGACGGAGCGTGTCCAAAGCCTCCGCCGTGTCACCGCGGCGCGTGCGCACGTCGACGAGCCCGCCTTCAGCCCAGCAGAGCGCGACCACGTCCGCGCTCTTCTGCTGCAGCGCGAGCGCCCGCAGATACGTCCGCTGCGCCGCGTCGAGCTCGCCGAGGAGATGGTGCAGCTGTGCGAGGGCGAGCGCTTCGGCGAGCTCGCCGCCGCGATCGGTCAGGAGCGCGAACATCGCCTCGGCCTTGAGGTGCGCGCGTGCCGCGTCCTCGATCTCGCCAAGATCGGCATGCGAGCCGCCGATGACGTGCCAGAGCCAGGCGCTTTGTGACGATGCGCCGTCGCCGATCACACCGAGCGCCTCGTGCGCCTGCTCCAGCGCCTCGCGCGGCCGGCGAAGGTAACGGAGAGCCTGAGCCGACCAGGTGAGCGCGCGTGCGAGTCCTTCGGTGTCGCGGGCCCGGCGAAGCTCGCCCGCCGCGTCCCGGTAGTTCGCGAGCGCGCGCTCGTAGTCGCCACGCACGCGATGCAGCAGCCCGCGCAAGAGGATGACCCACGGGAGCCGTCGTTCCGCACCGGGCGGAAATCCATCGAGCCAGCGCTGCAGCGTCGCGACCTCACTGCCCTGGAGCGCGCGCTCGCCGTTGTCGCGGACGAGCTGCGCGGCGCGCCGATGATCTCCGGCCTGCTGGAAATGATGGATCGCGCGGTCGACGTCCCCGCGCGCGGCGGCGCGCTCGGCATGTCCGCGATGGAGGTCGACGATCTCAGCGGCTGGCAGGAGCTCTCGCGCCCGTGAGCGCAGGAACTCGGCGAAGAGCGGTTGAAAGCGATGACCTCCGCTCGGACCCTCGCGCACCACGAGTCCCGCCTGCTCGAGCGACGCGAGAAGCTCGCGCGATGCGCCACCCGCGGCGACCGCCTCGTCATCATCGATGCGCTCGAGCAGTGACCACCGGAGCACGGTGTTCTGATCTCTCCGCGTCCCGCGCTGTAGGACCTCGCTGTTGAAGTACGCGTAGAGCTCCGCGCCGCCGCCCTGGAACTCGCCGAGCTGCTGCCACCCGCGCTCCTTCACGAACGCTGCGGCGAGGCGCAGCCCGGCCGGCCAGCCGCCGGTGCGCGAGTACATCGCGTCGATCGCCTGCTCAGGCAGATCGAGCGCGAACTCGCCGCGGAGGAGCTCGACCGCCTCGGAGCGCGTGAACGCGAGCTCGGCCGCCGAAATGTCGAGGACGGATCCCGCGAGGCGCCAGCGGGGGAGCCCGCCCAGCTGCGGAGTCCGCCGGGTCGCGAGCACGAGGTGGGCGTTGTCCGGCAGGAGGTCGACGAGCTCGTTGCCGAAGGACGCGAGCGGAGCGCCGGCGCGAACGCTCGGGTGATCGTCGAGGAAGAAGACGAGCTCGCCCAGCGGAGCCAGCTCGTCGGCGAGGGCTTGAGCGAGCTGCGCGAGACGCCGCTCGAGACGGCTCCCGCGATCCAGAAACGAAGTGAGCTGTTCGCCGAATTCCGACGAGTCCCGCCGCAGAGCGCCGACGAGATCCGCGAACAGGACGAGCGGGTCCTCGTCGCCGCGCTGCAGGGTGAGCCAGGCGGTGCGCCGACCGGAGGCACGGAGAAGGTCGGCGTATTGCGCCAGGACGGTCGTCTTTCCGTACCCCGCCGCCGCATGGACGAGCGTGAGCCGGTGACTCCTCGCGCCCTTCAGACGATCGAGTAGCCGCTCCCGCCTGAGGAGCGGAAGCGGCAGTGACGGTGGCGTGTAACGAGTGCGGTCAGGACCGCGCTGCGTGACGGTCAAGGCGTCGCTAAGGATGCACTCCGACCACGCGCAAGAGGGTGGCGGTCCCGTAGCCAAGGAAGAAACAGCCCGGGATCGTGAGGACCCAAGCGGTAACGATCCGGCCGGCGATGCCCCAACGGACCGCGGAAAGCCGCCGCGTCGACCCGACGCCGAGGATCGCGCCCGAAATCGCGTGGGTCGTAGAGATAGGAATGCCGAACCGGGTCGCGATCTCAATGACCGTCGCCGCGGATGTTTCAGCCGCGAAACCGCTCACGGGCGTGAGCGCCGTGATGCGCATGCCCATCGTCTTGATGATTCGCCAGCCGCCGGTCGCGGTGCCGAGCCCGATCGCGACCGCGCACACGATCTTCACCCAGTCCGGGATGTAGAAGCCCTCGCCGGTCGGGACCGTGCCGTACGCCGCGAGCGCGAGGGCGATGATGCCCATGGTCTTCTGCCCGTCGTTGCCACCGTGGCTGAATGCCATGTACGCGCTCGAGAGGATCTGCGCTCGCCCGAAGAACCGCGTCACCAATCGGTAGCTCACGTTCCGCAGGCCCCAGTACAGCGCGAGCATGAGCGCGTACCCGAAGATGAACGCGAGAAGCGGCGAGTACACGATCCCGAAGGATGTCTTCTGCAGTCCGGGCGCGATGATGACGTCCAAGCCGTGCGCCGAGACCGCTGCGCCGATGACGCTGAAGATGAGCGCGTGGCTGGATGAGGTCGGAAGGGCCGCGACGAACGTGATGAGGTCCCACACGATCGCGCCTATCAGCGCCGCTACAACGAGGTCCTGCGTAACGACCTTCGCATCGACGATCCCGTTGCCGACCGTCTTGGCGACGGCCTCGCCCGACAGCGCGCCGACGAGGTTCAGCGAGCCGGCCATGAGGACGGCCTGAGCCGGGGTCAGCACGCGTGTGGCGACGACGGTAGCGATCGCGTTCGCCGCGTCGTGGAATCCGTTGACGAACTCGAACCCGATGCCAAGGAGAACGACCAGTACGAGAAGGACGGTCGCGTTATCCAACTAGCTGTGCTTCACCATGATGGTCTCGACGATGTTCGCGACGTCCTCGCAGCGGTCGATCGCGACCTCGAGGAGCGAGTAGATGTCCTTCCACTTCACGATCTCGATCGCGTCGTCGCCCCCGGCGAACAGCTCGGCGACGGCCTCCCGCCAGATCTGGTCGCCCTCGTTCTCGAGTGTGTGGATCTTGATCCAGTGCGGCTCGAGGTTCTTAAGGCCTTCAAGATTCTTGAGCATCGCAAGAACCTCGCTCGCCGACGCCACGAGCACCGTGACCTGGCGGACGGCTTGAGGCCGAATGCTCTTCACCTTGAAGAGCTGAACGAGCTCGGACACGTCGTAGGAAACGTCGGTGATGTCGTCGATCTTGCTGGCGAGGCCGACGATGTCCTCGCGGTCGAGCGGCGTGACGAAGGTCTCGTTCAGGTGCCGCACGATCTCGTGGTTGAGCTTGTCTCCGTGGTGCTCGATCGCGTGGATGTCGCGGACCTTGTTCTCGACGTCGGTGAAGTTGCCGAGGAGCTTCGCAAGCGCCTGGGCCGCCTCGACGGCGTTCTGGGCGGCCTGTTCGAAGAGGACAAAGAACTCGCTCTTCTTTGGCAGGAGCGATAGACGCATGGGCGTTCTCCTTTGGCGCCATATCCTGCGGCACCGCGACCGCCGGCGGGAAGTTCCTTCAGGCGACCTCTCGGCGGATCGACGCGACCGCGCCTAACGAGAGGACTAGCGCGAAGAGCGCGAGGATGCCTACGTCCCGGAGGACGAGCGGGTCGCTGACCGCGTACCCCTTGATCATCACCGCCCGCAGTGCCTCGTTCGCGTAGGTCAGCGGAAGCACGTAGGAGATCGGTCGAAGTAACGACGGCAGCTGGTCGAGCGAGACCAGGAAGCCGGACAGGAACACCTGCGGCAGCAGGACCAGCGGGACGAACTGGACCGCCTGGAGCTCGTTGCGTGCGGCCGCCGACACAAGGAGGCCGAGCGACACGGCGCCCACGACCATGACCGCCTCCACCAGGAAGATGGTCGCGAGGTTGCCGCGGTACTGGACCTTCAGCACGAAGACTGTGAAGGCGATGATCACGACCGCCTGGATCAACGCGAAGACGCTGAAGCCGACGAGGTAGCCGAGGACGAGCTCGCCACGGCGAAGCGGTGTGGCCAGGAGACGCTCGAGGGTCCCGCTCGTCCGCTCGCGGAGAAAGGAGACGGCGGACAGCAGGAAAATGAAGAAGAACGCGAAGAACGCGACGAACACCGGCGCCAGGTAGTCGAGCAACGTGTAGTCGGTGCCACCGTAGAGCTGGGACAGCTCGATCTTCGGCGCGGCCGGTCCGACGGAGGCGAGAGCCTCGGCGAGCGCGCGCTGGATGGCGCCGACGGTCGATCCATTCCGGATCGGGTCCGAGCCCTCGGTTTCGACATGGACCGTCGTCCCCTCGACCCAGACGATCGCGTCGAGCGTGCCCTCTCGTAGGCGGGTTTGCGCCTCGTCGAAGGTGAGCTTCTGGCCGTGGATCGCGGCGGACGCAACGAGCCGGTCGGCGATCGCGGCGGGGGTGCGGTCGGTCGCGATGGCGACCTCCGGGGTCACGTTCTGGCTCTGCCCCCACAAGGCGCCGACCAACGAGAGGATGACGAGCGGAGCGACGATCAGGAGTGCGATCGACCGATGGTCGTGGCGGAACTGCGACACGATGCGACCGGCGACCGCGGCGACCCGGCGCGGGCTCATGCTTTGGCCTCCGCCAGCCTCAAAAACGCGCTCTCCAGGTCGGGCGTCCCGGCGCGAGCGACGAGGTCGTCCGCGCTGCCCTCGGCCAGGACGACTCCACCGCGGATCAGGCCGAGCCGGTCGCACCGCGCCGCCTCGTCCATGACGTGGCTCGAAACCAGGATCGTGACGCCGTTCGCCGCCAGGCCGCGGAAGTGGGACCAGGAGTCGCGCCGCAGCACCGGGTCAACGCCGACCGTCGGCTCGTCCAGTAGCAGCAGGCGCGGGTCGTGGAGGAGGGTCGAAGCCAGCGAGACCCGGGTCCGCATCCCGCCCGAGAGCGTTCCCACGACCGATCGCCGCCGATCGAGAAGGTCGACGGTCCGCAGCGACTCCTCGATGCGCCGATCGACGTCGGCCACGCCCTGGAGTGCCCCGAAGAAGCGAAGGTTCTCGTCGACCGTCAGCTCCGTATAGAGAGCGGGAGCCTGTGTCATGTACCCGACGCGTCCGGCGCTCACCGCGACGCGTGGCGCAACTCCGAACACAGCGAGCCGCCCGGCGTCCGGGCGCACGAGGCCGGCAAGGCAACGAATGAGTGTTGTCTTCCCCGATCCGTTGGGTCCGAGGAGCCCGTAGATCTCGCCTTCGGAGATAGAAAGGGAGAGGCCCGCGAGCGCTTCGATGGGACCGAAGCGTTTGCGGACGTCCGACGCCTCGACCGCCGGGGCCGGGCTCACGTGCGTGATGGTGCCACGTCGCCAGGGAAGCGAGCGTCATGGCATGAGGTTTGCTCAAGCGCACACCAGACGAGTCGCCATTCGGCGAGAGAAAGAGGAAACACGATGGTGCTCTTCGCGATCGGACTCATGGCAGGCCTCGCACTCGGGATGATCATCGTCGGCTTCCTCGCGATCGGCGCATACGGGCGCGGATACGGCGAGGCCCTCGAGCGCCGTAAGGCGTGGCGGACCGAGCTCGTCGCACGGACGGTCGTCGGGACCCGGGCGCTCGTTTCAGCTCGCAGAGCCAGCTAGCACCCTCCCAAACCAGGTCTAAAGGGGCCGCCGAAGGGCGGCCCTTTCGTCTATCTAATGGGAGCTAGGGCCCGAAGAACTTCCGCTTGAGGTCCTCGATCGCCTTCTGCAGCGAGTCGATGACCCCCGGTATCCCGGTCGGCACGATCTCCACGCTTCCGTCGCGCGCGATCCGGAGCTCGTCGCCCGGCCGCACCGCGGCTTTGACCACGGCGCGATCCGCCGTGACGGTGAAGACGACCCGGTTCTGATCGTCGACGATCGTGCCAACCCGGAGCTTTCCCTCCGGCATCGCCTTGATGACCGCCTTCAGCTGCTCGTCTCCACGCAAGTCCGCCTGTGGCTGCGGCGCGATCCGGCTGATCGTCCGGCCGAGCTCGTCGAAGAACGCCGTCGGGCCCCGGATCACCGGGCCGATCAAAGCTGCGGCGACGGCGATCGCGATCAGCACCAGCAGCGCGCCGATCACGAACTGCAGCGCCCACATCGGCACGAGCTTCCTGGCTACTGGTCTCATCTGTATCCCTCCGGTCGCGCCCTAGAGCGGCTGGGTCGTCCCGGGACAGTGTGGGCGAAGGCCAAGCGCTAGCCCGTATCTGCGACCATTCAGCCCATGCAAGGGCTAAAGGTCGTATGCGTCGGCGGCGGGCTCGGAGCCCCAACGATCATGGCCGGGCTCCGCCGGTACACGGAGGACATCACCGGGCTCATCGCGGTCACCGACTCGGGGCGATCGACGGGCAAAGTGCGCATCGCGCTCGACGTTCCGGCGCCCGGCGACATACGAAGCGCGCTGACCGTTCTCGCCGAGGGCGATCCGGCGCTCGTGCGGCTCTTCTCCCATCGGTTCGAGACCGAGAAGAGCGAGGAGCTGAACGGCATGGCGTTCGGCAACCTGTTCCTCGCTGCGCTGACGCAGCAGGAAGGATCGTTCCTCCGTGCGGTGGAGGAGGCGTCCCGGCTCCTCAAGATCCGCGGCCGCGTCCTCCCGGTCACTCTGTACAACACGCATCTCTGCGCGAAGCTCGCCGACGGAACCGTCGTCGAGGAAGAGGTCAACGTGCGCGCGACGGGGAAGGCGCCGATCGAGCGCATCTACCTGAAGGACGATGACGTCCGCGCCACCGATGGAAGCGTCGAGGCGATCGCCTCCGCGGACCTCATCACTCTCGGTCCGGGAAGTCTCTTCACCACAGTGTGCGCGTGCCTCCTGGTGCCCGAGATCGCCCGCGCGATCGCCGACGCCCACGGACTCGTCGTTTACGTGGCGAACACGACCACGCAGCCCGGACAGACAGATGGCTTCACCCTTGCCGACCACGTGCGCGTCGTTTCCGATTATCTCGGCGGCTCTGGCCTCGACATCGCGCTCCTGAACGACGACCCACCGCCCGATCACCTCCGCGCGCACCACGCCGAGCGCGGCATGAGCTACCTCGAGCCCACCGCGGCCGAGCTCGCGAAGGTCGAGGAGCTGGGCGTTCGCGCCGTGACCGCCCCGGTGATCGACAGATGGAGCGGCCCGCGCGACCTGTGGCTGAAGCAGGACACCATCCGTCACGACGCGGCGCGTGTAGCGACGGCACTCCGGAGACTCGTCGACGAGCGCCGGCCCCGACTCCGCGCGCTGCCGTAATGGTCGTCGCGTCGCGAGTGCGCCACTTCCTTTCGATCGCCGACCTCGAGCGCGGTGAGCTTGGGCTCCTGCTCGAGCGCAGCGCCCGGCTGAAAGCGGAGCCATCGTCGGGCCTGGGGCCCCTACCCCATCAGGGGCCCCTGCCCCTGCTTGCGGGCCGGTCCGTGGCTCTCATCTTCGAAAAGCCGAGCCTTCGGACTCGGCTCTCCTTCGACGTCGGCATCGCGCAGCTGGGCGGCCACTGCGTGTACCTCTCGCCGGCGGAGGTCGGTCTCGGTCGCCGCGAGAGCGTCTCCGACGTCGCTCGGGTGACCAGCCGCATGGCCGATGCGGTCGTACTGCGCGTCAACGCGCACGAGACCATCGAAGAGTTCGCGCGCTACAGCGAGGTCCCGGTCATCAATGGGCTCTCCGATCTTTCCCACCCGTGTCAGGGCCTCGCCGACATCTTCACGATCCGCGAGCGCAAAGGGCCTGATCTTCGCGGGATCGAGATCGCGTACATCGGCGACGGCAACAACGTCGCGCACTCGTTGATGCTGTGCGCGGCCAAGACGGGCGCCACGCTCCGCATCGCGACGCCGGCGGGGTACGAGCCGCTGCCGCGGTACCGCGAGCTGGCGGCGGCCGAGGCGAAGTCGAGCGGAGCGAAGATCGCGATCGGAAACGATCCAATCGCTGCGGTGACGGGCGCCGACGTCGTCTACACGGACGTGTGGACGAGCATGGGTCAGGAGCAGGAGTACGAGCGGCGACGTCGCGCGTTCCAGGGCTTCCAGCTCAACGCCGCCCTTCTCGCGCGCGCGAGCCGTGACGCGATCGTCCTTCACGACCTTCCCGCTCACCGCGGTGAGGAGATCACCGACGAGGTGATCGACGGTCCTCAAAGTGCGGTGTTCGATCAGGCGGAGAACCGCATGCATACGGAGAAGGCACTCTTGTGCTGGCTTCTTGGAGGAGAGAGATGAACGCCGCTGGGGAGCGAACGATCCTCGCCGACTGCTGTGAGGACTGGATCATCGAGTGGGGCGGCTTCTACCGCCCCGGTCGTGAGTTCCGTTGCCCCGAGTGCGCCACGGAATGGAAAAAGACCGAAGCCGACGAATATCTGCGCGGCGACGGAAGGTCATTCGTGCGCCGCGCGCGGTCGGGACCGAATGCTGAATTCCCATACCTTGCGGCCGCCGATGGACACGAACCGAACGTCGAGCGTTGCTGCGCGAAGATTCTTCTTGCGCATGGCGAGAGAATGGCCGACGGCCCGTTCGTCTGTCCGGTCTGCGGTACGGAGTGGGCGCGGACCACACAGCGACTTCACGGTCTTCGTGTTCCAGTGTTCGCGAAGGCCGCTCTGCGAGAGGCCCTCACGGTGCAACCTGGGCGTACACGTCCGTTCCTTGTTGCGCTCTCGGAGTATTCGCCGCCGCGCGACTAGGTCGGCGCTCTCATTTGGTGCGTGGCCCGACAGAGTTACCCCCCGCTGCTTGTTGTGTTGGTTATCGCCCACCGGATCACCGCGCGTTTCGCGAGTTAGCGTTGCCGGGCTACGCGCCAAGTACTGCCGCTGTGGTACGGAGGAGCGATGGGTCCGAGCACGTCACGACGGGTAGGTAACCACCATGTCATCAACACGGCTCGCCTCGACCTCGTCCTCTTCACGGCGGAGACGCTCGACGCCGTCCTCTCTGGCAGCGCCTTGGCCATCGATGGCGTCGCGCTGTCGACGGATTGGCTTCGTCGGAACGAAATCTGGCTGCGCCGCCGCCGCGATCAGATCACGAGTGATCCGGAACAGGCTCCCTGGATCCTCCGAGCGATGGTGCGTCGCGGCACGGGCGAGTTCGTGGGCAACATCGGCTTTCACGGAAAGCCCGGGAGTAATGCCCTCGGCGCGCTCGACGCGGTCGAACTCGGCTACGCGGTCGAGCCCGAGTTCCGCCGTCAAGGATTCGCCGAGGAGGCGATCCGCGGGATGATGGCCTGGGCTCGCGCCCGGTCGACCTCCCGTTTCATCGTGTCGGTCAGCCCCACCAACACCCCATCGCTCGCGCTCGCTACGAAGCTCGGGTTCATGGAGGTCACCCGGGTCGTCGACGACGAGGACGGCCCGGAGATCGTCCTCGAGCTCAGAACGTAACCCTCAGCGTCATCTGGGGATCAGGCTCGCGGCCACCAAGCGCAAGGTCCCGCGGCTTACGCAGCCGGATTACCCACACAACAAGCAGCGGGGGAGAGTTACGCCGGCGATGTCGTGTCTCGCATTTCGTTGACACGGCGCTGACCGAACGCATCCATCGAGACCCCGTTAGTCCCCCGGCGACGAGCGATCAGCCAGTTGGCTGATCGGTTGTTGGGGAGGCAAACGTGGCGCTGTCACGTTCGCGACATGTCGCGTCCGCGTTCGTCGTGGCGCTTGCGCTTGGGGTTGGCTCGAGTGCACTGCTCGCTCGTGATGCTGAGCGCTCGCGTCGATCACGATGCTTACGGTCGTCGATGGCCGCGTCTTCGTTCGTCACGGCGACGCTGGCTTCGAGCCTGCGCGCGAAGGTGACCTCGTCGCGGCGGGAGACACGGTCCGCACCGCGAGCGGGGCGTCGGCCGAGATCACGTACTTCGAGGGATCGAGCGTTCGCGTGGAAGCTGACGCGGAGATCGTCCTCATGAGCCTGGGCACTCCTGACGGCGGAGCTTTGCAGACGCTCGGACGCGCGTGGCACGTCGTCACGATGCTGATCAGCGGAGAGTCTCGATACGAGGTGCGCACGCCGAGCTCGACAGCGTCGGTGCGCGGCTAGGGGTTACGTGACGACCTGGACGTAGTCAACGCAGCGGCGTGATCCTCGTCGGGCGGCCCTTGGCGCGATCGCGCGACCAGCTCATGTAGTGCGTGTTGCAGAGTCCGCGGGCAGCGTGGCGACGCCAACAGCCTTGGACGATGCACGACGAACGCTGGGGTGCCACGCGGATTGGCCGCCAGGCTGCGAGCGAACGATCGATCGCCTTTGTTCTGCGCGATCCCATCCACGGCAAGACAGCCCTCATGACAGAGGCTGCCGGAGGGCCGTTCACGCTGACCATCCACGCCTCGCTCCAGCCGCGCTCGAGGCCCCTCTTATCGGTAACGGCGTAGATGTGCCTCGACGGCATGAGGGTCATCGCGCGGTCGAGAACATACCGATCGCACATGGTCATTTGGACCCGCGGGTAGCTATGACCGTCGAATCTCGCCGAGACGAAGGACCCTTCGCCTTCCAGGACCCCAGCAAGCCACGCTACCCGCGACTCAGTGTTGGCAGCCTCCCACGTAAGATCAGACCCGTCAGTTATCAACTCCGCGACGGGACGGCGCCGCCTCGGATGGTGTTTCTCTAGAGCCCTCTCGATCTGGTTGCGGCGCAGTGGGCTCATGAGAGGAGCGAGAGCGCGCATCACATGTGCGGCCGGTGCTCCCTTGATCGCGGTCACATAGGGGACCTTGTGGTGTTTCTGCCGCGGACTGGTTGCGACGACGGCACGATGGAAGAGCTCGCCAACGCGGACGACCACATCGCGGTCTGTCATAGGCAGGCGTATCGCCGGGCAATTGGGCTCAGATGGTGGACCGGCAAGGAACGAACCTTCGCCTTCGAGGATGCCCGCAAGCCAATAGAGCGTGATCGATCAGCTATCGCGAGTCCGCATCGTCGTGTCAATAGGACTGGGCGGCTACGGGGTTTCGAACCCCGACAGAGAGGTCCACAACCTCTAGTGCTGCCATTACACCATAGCCGCCATGGCGTGAACGCGAGTGCGTTCGACACTCAGTCTATTCGACTAGCGTCCCGCCTTCGTCCTCGCGTCCGCGTAGTACGCACGCACGATGTCCGACGCCGCGTGGTACTGCGCGACGTCGAGGTACACGGTCCATACATCGATCGCCCCGTTCCAATCCTGCTTGCGATAGAGCGCCAGACCCTTGACGAACAGCGCGTCGGGGTCCTTCGGTCGCTGAGCGAGGACCCGATCCGCCGCGACGATCGCGCCGTCGTTGCTGCCCGAGGCCACGAGGATGAGCCCGAGACCGTCGAGCGCCGCGACGTTGTTCGGATCTTTCGCGAGCACCGCCTGATAACGCGGGATCGCGTCCTGCGGGCGGCCGGCCTGGACGTACCCGTCCGCGAGCGCGAGCTGGGTCGGGACATCGCCCGGGTTCGCGCTCGCGCGAGCCTCGAGGGCAGCGAGCGCGTTCGACTGAGGGACCGTGCCCGTGACCGTTTCGCCGGGCGCGCGATCGCCGGCGGAGGGCGGCAGGTAGAACACGGCAGCTCCAACCGCGATCGCCGCGACGAGCGAGGCCGCGACGAGCGTTCTCACTGGTGCAACGCGATGGGCCTCGGGCGAACGACGCGCGAATGCGTCCCGCTCGAGCGATGCGCGGAGCCGGGTGTAGTCGGCGGGTGCGATGGTTCCCGCAGCTCGCGCGAATTCGAGATCGCGCAGCGAGCTCACGGCGCGCGCGACGTCATCGCGCTGATCGGGCGGATCCGCGGGCCAGGCGACCGGTCGGCGCGCCAGCGGCGCGATCACCGCGGTCATCCCGGCGATGAGCAGGACCACGAAGAGCGCGATGGTCATCCCTCGGCGGCCTCCTCGCGCGCGACGCGCTCGCGCAGCGCCGCGATCTGGCTTGGGCTCGGCTCGTCGGCGTTCGGAGCGGCGCTCGCGCGGAGCCGACCCGTGGCAAAGATGAGACCCGCGCCGAGTACGGCGACGGGAACAAGCCAAATCAGGCCGCTCCAGGAGGTGACCGGTGGCGACAGGAGGATCCAGTCACCGTACGCGGCGCGGAACTCCGCCTGGATCTCGGCGTTCGTCTTCCCCTCGTGCACGCGCTGGGCGACGAGGTCGCGCATCTGGCGAGCCGTATCTGAGGAGGAGTCTTTCACCGACAGGCCCTGGCACACCGGACAGCGCAGCTCCGCGGTGATCTGGTCGATCCGCTCATCCGCGGTCAGCTCGTGGGGACGTGCGGCAAAGGCGATCACCGCCGCCAGCGCCAGAAGCGCGATCGCGATGAGGACGCGGCCGTTCATCGGGACGACGCCTGTCCACGGAGCTTCTCGATCCCGTTGACGAGCGTCTCTTCGTCGATCGGGCCGATATGCCGTCCTTCGATGATCCCGTCACGACCGATGAAGAACGTCTCCGGCGGTCCGAAGACCCCGTACGAGAGGACGACGCGGCCATCGTCGTCGGCGAGGGTCGCCCAGCCCATGCCCATCCGCTGCACGTATGCGAGGCCGTTCTCGCGTGACTCCTGCAGGTTCACGCCGAGCATCACCACATCGCTCACGCGGTAGCGCTCGTATACGCGGACGAGCGCGGGATTCTCCTGGGTGCAGGGCAAACACCACGACGCAAAGAAATTGACGACCACGACCTTGCCCGCCAGATCCGCGAGCTTGACCTCGCCGGACCCGTCGAGGCGCTGGAGGGTGAAGGCTGGAGCGGGCTTGCCGATCGTGCCCGTCTTGATGTCGTGGGGATCGCGGCGGAAGGCGAGCGCGAGCGTGACGGTGAGCGCGAGGAGCGCAACCACGACGGCGACGCGGGCCACCCGCGAGAGCGTCACTTTGCGGAGGCCGCCACTTCGGCGACCGTGATTCGGACCGCGCGCCGTCGCGGTGCTGGGAGCGCCGCGATGACCGCGCCGATCCCGACGACGGCCCCGCCCAGCCAGAGCCACGACACACCGGGGATCACACGCGTGCGGATCGTCGCCCACGAGAACGTGCGCTGGTCGTATGCAGCGAGGATCGTGTACACGTCGTCACGAAGACCCGCGCCGATCCCCGGCGAGCCCACCGCTTGCACGCTGTTCGGGTACTGCACGAGCGCGGGATGCAGACGCGTGCTCGCGCCGTTACCGGTGACGATCAGGTCCGCGACGACCGAGTCCCGTTGTGGCTCGCTCACCGGCCGGACCGCGTCGAGACGCACCGTGTAGCCCGAGACCTCGAGGGACTCGCCCGGCGCGAGCGTGTTCTCCATGTCGACGGTCCGCGCCTGGCTCGTCGCCACGGCGAGCGCGACGAGAACAATCCCGACGTGCACCACGTAACCGCCGTACCGGCGGCCGTTGCGGCGCAGGAGGTTTGCGAAAGCCGCGAGCGCGCCCTCACCGTGGAGCGTGCGGCGCGCCCGCACACCGCGCGCGAATTCCTGAATGACCGTCGCCACGACGAACGCGCCGAGCGCGTACGTGAGCACGGCGGCAAGCGCCGTTGTCCCGGTGACGAGCGCGGCGATCGCTCCCGCGGCCGCGGCGACGATCGGCGCCGTGAACTGGCGCTCGAGCGTCGCACGCGACGCGCCGTGCCACGGGAGCTGCGGTCCAACGCCCATGAGAAAGAGAAGCGCGAGCGCGAGCGGGATCTCGACTCGGTCGAAGTACGGACCACCGATCGAGAGCTGAGCGCCCGAGATCGCTTCCGCGACGAGCGGGTACAGCGTGCCGAGGAGCACCGTCAGCGTTGCAGCCATGAAAAGGACGTTCTGGAACAGGAAGATCGCTTCGCGCGAGAGCGGAGCACCGATGGGTCCGGCATCGCGAAGGCGTGCGGATCGCCAGAGGAGGAGGCCGACCGACAAAACGAGGATCGCGACGAGATACCCGAGGAGGAGCGGCCCGATGGCGGAGAGGCTGAACGCGTGCACGCTGTTCACGACGCCGCTTCGGGTGAGGAACGTGCCGAGGATGGTCAGGGCGAACGTCGCGATAACGAGCGCGAGGTTCCATGTGCGAAGGAGGCTCCGCTTCTCTTCGACCATCACCGAGTGGAGGTACGCGGTCGATGTGAGCCACGGCATGATCGCCGCGTTCTCGACCGGGTCCCACGCCCAGTAGCCGCCCCAACCGAGGACGGCGTAGCTCCACCACGCGCCGGCGACGATGCCGACGCCCAGTAGGCCCCACGAGATGAGCGCGAACCGGCGCGTCGCCACGAGCCAGCGGTCGCCGCCCTCGCCGAGGATCAGCGACGCGATCGCGTACGCGAAGGGCACGGACGTGAGGACGTAACCCAAATAGAGGAGAGGCGGGTGCAGCGCCATGAGCGGATGGTTCTGGAGTAGTGCGTTCGGTCCGTTGCCGTTGTCCGGCGCGATCGCGAGTCGCGCGAACGGGTCCGCCGCCGGCGTCGTGACGAGCAGCAGGAAGAACGTGAGCATCGCGAACATCACGGCGAGCGCCGTCGTCGCGAGACGCGGGATCGACCTGGTGCCGCGGAATGCGATGAACGCCGTGGCGCCGGCCAGGATCGCCGTCCAGAGGAGGATCGAACCCTCGAGCGCTGCCCAGAGGCCGATGATCGAGTAGAAGAGCGGCGTCTCGCGGGCGTTGTTCTCGGCCACGTACACGATCGAGAAGTCGTGCGTCGCGAGCGCGAACATCATCGCGAGGGCGGCGATCACCACGAGCCCGAAGCCGACCCCCGCCGCGATCCGCGCGGAAGCTAATGCCCGGACGTCGCGCCGCCATGCGGCGTAGATCGCCGCCCCCGTGCCCCAGAGCGAAAGGAAGAGCGCGGCGCGCAGCGCGGCCGCGCCGAGATCGCCGGCGCTCACGGACCGGTCCGATGCGCCGGAGTCGCTCCGGCCGTCGGCGCTGTGTACACCTCGTCGTGCTTCGCGATGACCTGCGTCGCGACGAAAGATCCGTCTGCGGCGAAGCTCCCTTCCACCACCGCGCCGGCCCCTTCACGGAGCAGCCCGGGTATCGCGCTGGTGCTGTTGACCTTCACGTCGTTCAGACCATCGGTCATCACGAAGGTGAACCCGCTTGATGCGGTGCCACCGAGCTGCAGCGAGCCGGACTTCACCTGTCCGCCGAGTCGCACGGTCTGCGCGACCGTCACTCCACGAGCCTTGGCCTCAGTCGGGGTCAGGTAGTAGACCGTCTGACTCTGCAGATTCGTGGCGGCGAGAGCCCCGACGAGGACCGCAACGCCCAGGGCCGCGATCAGCAGCGCGCGGCGCGCTCCAATGCGCTCAAGCACCGCGCGCGCGCAGAGAGATGAGGTAGGCGAGCAGCGCGCCCCAAACGATGGCGAATGCCGCGACGATGAACCCTAGGTTGTCCACAGCCGCCCCTGCCGTGCGAGCTCGATCGAAACGCGTGCCGACATGAAGTACGCGTACACGAGCGTGAAGGCGCCGACCGACACCATGAGCGTGAGAAGCATCGACGAGTCGAGACTGGGCGCGCCTGCGATGCGAAGCACAGTCGGCAGCTGGTGCAGCGAGTTGGCCCAGAGCACCGAAAGGTGGACGATCGGAACGTCGATGACCGCGATGACTCCGAAGACCGCGGCGCGCGTCGCCCGCCGCGAGAAGTCCGTCGACAGCCCACGCAGGAGCAGGTAGCCGACGTACATCACGAACATGATCGCCGTCGTCACGAGACGCGGCTCCCAGGTCCACCACACGCCCCACGTCGGCTTTGCCCATATCGAACCGGCGATCAAGCAGAGGCCGGTGAACAGCACTCCGATCTCGGCCGACGAGACCGCGATCGCGTCGAAGATGGGCCGCTTCGTCCAGAGCCAGGCCACCGACGCGAGAAAGACCACCACGAAGGCGAGGTAGGCGAGCCACGCCGTGGGGACGTGGACGTACATGATCCGATAGACGTCGCCCTGCGTCGTATCCGTGGGCGCCCAGAAGAGCGCCATCACGCTCGCCACGACGAACGACGCGGCGGCAGCGATGCCGAGCCAAGGACGGATGCGCGGCAACGTATTTCCGCGCGGGATGGTGGTTTCTGTCACTCGATGGCCGCTGGAACGATGGTAAGGCCGATGACGGTGTAGACAACCGCGAACGCGAACAGCAAGCCGGCCCACGAGAGAGCCCCCACCGCGTCGCCGGAGAGCGCAGCGCTCGTGCCGCGTGTCGCCGCCACGAGCTGCGGAACCAGCACCGGCAACGCGAGGATCGGAACGAGCGCGGCACGCGCGCGAAGACGGAGCGCGAGTACGACATCTACCACGACGATCGCTGGAAGCGCGAGCACACCGAGGAGAACGACGAGAAGAAGATGCAGCGGAAGCGCGACGGAAAGATTGAGGAGCACGAGCGAGAGGGCTCCGCCGACCACCGCAACAAGGACGAGGACGATCGTGAGAGAAAGCACCTTCCCGCCGAAGAGCGCATCGCGGCCTCCGGGGAGCGCCACGACACCCTCGAGTGCGTCGTCTTCGAGCTCGCGGTCGAAGGACCGCATCGTCGCGAGGATCGTGGCGAACGCGAGCGCGAGCCAGAACAGTGCCGCGGCGACACCCGCGTCACGCGCGACCTGCGGCCCGACCACGAGACTCTCGAGGAGCACGAGCACCGCTATGAACGTGACCGCGGCCACGACCCCATCGGGTTGCCTTCGCTCCGCGCGCAGCTCGCGACGGGCGACGAGAGCGATTCGGTATGCGGCAATCACGCGGCAGTCGCCGTCCCTTCGTCGATGGCGATCTGCGCCATCGCGAGCTCATCGAGCTCGGGATGCGCATGTGTCGCGATCACGACCGTGCGCCCGTCGTCACGCGCGCGTGCGATCGCCTGCCGCAAGCGGTTTGCGCCGGCCTCGTCAAGATCCGCGAACGGCTCGTCCAATAGGAGGAGCGGGACCCGCTCCGTCTCGACGCGCGCAAGGGCGGCCCGTCGTCGTTCGCCGGCGGACAGGTGCTCCACAGGTCGGTCCATGTCCTCGCCTACGCCCCACGCGCGCAGCGCCCCATCGATCCCTCGCGTGTCACCGCCGCGGAATCGCGCGAAGAACTCGAGGTTCTCGCGAGCGGTCAATCCCCGCAGGAGCATCGGGCGGTGCCCGATATAAAGGACATCGCCCGAGACCCGCCGATCGCCTCGCGCGAGGGGTACGAGACCAGCAAGGGCTCGGAGGAGCGTTGTCTTGCCGGAGCCGTTCGGGCCGCGAACGAGCGTCAGCCCCGGGCCGACCACGACGGTGACCGCGCGAAGGATCGCGCGATCGTCGAGGACGACCGTGGCATCGTGGAGCGATGCGCCTGACTGCACTGTTCGCATGATGGGACGCGTTCTCCTCGTGTGCATCGCGCTCGCCCTGCTCGTCGGCGCCTGCGCTCCCGAACCGCCGGCGACGGAACCAGTCGCTCGGGGTCGCCAGCTGTACCGCTCACTCGGCTGCGCCAACTGCCACGAGCCCAACCTCTTTGGGCAGCGTCTTGGGCCCCCGCTCGACCACATCGGTACGGTGGCGGAAACCCGCCGGCCGGGCCTCTCGGCAGCGGAATACATTCGCCAGTCGATCCTCGATCCGGCTGCGTATGTCGTACCGGGGTACCAGGACTCGATGCCGCGGGATCTAGGCCGAGACCTATCGCCTACCGACGTTGACGCTCTTGTCGCCTACCTTCTGTCTCTGAAGTGAAACCCGCGCCTAACACCCTCCCGGCGGACGTCGTTAGCCCCGATAGAGCGGAGGACGAGGACCGAAATCTCGCCCTACGCGCCGGAAAGGGGGACGCGGCCGCCTTTGGAGCGCTCTACGACCGCTACGTGGCCGCCGTGTACCGATACGTGTACTACCGGGTCAGGAACGACATGGACGCCGAGGATCTCGTGAGCGACGTGTTTATGCGCGCGCTCCGGGCGATCCCGCGCTACGAGCCGCGGGTGGCTTTCCTTGCCTGGCTCTACCGCATCGCGCGGAACGCGGTGATCGACCGCTCCCGGCGCTCCCGAACGCAGATCTCGTTCGAGGACGCGCTCGCGCACCCCGGGGTCGACCAGATCGTCGAGCCCGACGCGACGATCCTCGCACTCTCCGACAAGGAGGCCGTGCGCGGGGCGCTCGCGAAGCTCACCCCACTGCAGCAGGAAGTCATCGTCCTTCGCTTCGTCGAGGGCTACAGCACGCTGGAAATCGCAAAGCTCGTCGGCAAGCGCGAGGGAACCGTGCGCGGGATCCAGTTCCGAGCGCTCGAGGCGCTTCGCACCCTCATTCCGTCGCGCGAGGCTCTCGCATGACCGAGCGTCGGCCAACACTCCTCGAGCGGCCCGTGATGCGCGAGCAGTTCCGCAAGGAGCTGCGTGGGCGCCTCATGTCCGAGGCCGTCGTGGTCCTCGCGAAGAAGCCGAGCCGCTTCTCCATCCCGACGCTGGTTCGTCCGGTGCTCGCAGCTATGGCCGTTCTGGTGCTCGTCCTCGCGGGCGCGACGAGCGCCGCGGCATCGAGCATTCCGGGCGACGCGCTCTACGGCGTGAAGCGCGCGACCGAGGATGTGCGGCTCGCGCTGACCTTCGATCCGCTGGCGCGCACGCAGCTGCTCTCAGAGATGACGGACCGACGCCTCGAGGAGCTCGCCGAGATCGCGAAGCGTCGACCCTCGTCCGCGCCGGCGGCGACACAGGAGTACGCGGACGCGGTCGAGCGCTTCGAAAATGCGCTCGATGACCTGCACGACGCGGTCAGTGAAGACAAGCGCGCCGCCGCCCAGGCGCTGGCCGAGGCCGCCCGCGCGAAGCACAAGGCCGTTCTCGACGCTGTGAAGGAGCGGCTCTCCGAAGATGACCAGACAGACGTCCAGAAGGTCATCGACCGGGAAGCGGAGCGCACCTCGCCGTCGAACGACCCCGGCCGCGGCCAGGGCGGTTCCGGCGGCCGGCCGTCCAACGCTCCGGCGAAGCCGACGCCAAAGAAATGAGGCTGGCACGGCCGGTGCATAGAAGCCCCGGCATGTGCCGTTGCACGCTCTGTACGAACGAGCGGGTCTTCCTTCGAGTTCTCGCCCTCCTCTTCGTCGTGTGAAGCGCGTCCTCGTAGCCGAGGACGACCCTGACACGGCGGCGCTGATCAGGGCGACGCTCGAAGAGCGTCTCCCCATTGCCGTCGATCACGTGACGAACGGAGCGCTCGTTCTCGACCAGATCTCGGCGACCCATCCCGATCTCGTGATCCTGGATGTGTCCATGCCCGGCCTCAACGGGATCGACGTGTTCGACCTGCTCCGAGGCACCTCGCTCGACGTCCCGGTCCTCTTCCTCACCGCAATGCCGGAACGCGCCGAGCAAGTCTTCGCGCACTTCGGAACCCACGATGTGATGGCCAAGCCCTTCGACGCCGATGCCCTGGTGGCTCGCGTCGATGATCTGCTCGCCCGCGCGGCCCGAGTCGCCTAGCTCGCGCTCTCCTCGGACTCCGTCTGCACCGGCGCGATCTGCGGCCAACGCCGTCGAACCGCTCCGGCGATCCCCTCAGCGTCGATTCCGTAGTGACGTCGCCAGAGCTTCTGAGCGCCGTGATCGACGTGCTCGTCCGGGATTCCCAGGATCTCCAGGTCGACGCGTGCGCCGCGCTCGGCGAGGAGCTCGCCCACAGCTGACCCGAACCCTCCGGCGATCACATGCTCTTCGACGGTCACGAAACGCGGGATCCGCGCGGCGAGCGCCAGGATCCGCTCCTCGTCGAGCGGCTTGGCGAAGCGCGCGTTCACCACGGTCGCCTCGAGGCCGTCGCGCGCGAGGATCTCGGCGGCTTCCATCGCGGCACCGACCGGATGGCCGTACGCGAGGATCACGATGCCGTCGCCCTCGCGAAGCGTCTCCGACACGCCGATCGGGATCTCCACAGGCGGCGTGTCGAGTGCCGCGCCGACGCCGGTCCCTCGCGGAAAGCGCAGGCCGACGGGGCCACGCCCTGCGGCCGCGTGCCGGTATGACGTCCAGACCATCTGGCGAAGCTCGGCTTCGTCCTTCGGCGCCATGAGCGTCATGCCAGGGAGGATCCTCATGAAGGCGATGTCGTACAGACCTTGATGCGTCCTGCCGTCGTCGCCGACGATCCCGCCGCGGTCCATCGCGAACACGACCGAGAGGTCTTGCACCGCGACGTCGTGCACCACTTGATCGAAGCCCCGCTGCAGGAACGTCGAGTACACCGCGACGATCGGCACGATGCCCTGGGTCGCGAGGCCGGCCGCGAAGGTCACCGCGTGCTGCTCGCAGATCCCGACGTCGAAGAGGCGTTCTGGGAATTCCTTGAAGAGTGGCAGCAGGCCGGTGCCACCCGGCATCGCCGCTGTGATCGCCACGGCGCGCTCGTCCGCGTGCAGGACCTCGCGGACGGCGTCGGCGAAGACCGCGGTGTACTGGGGTGCGGTCGCCTTGGCCGCTCCGGTGGCGGACACGCCGTGCCACTTCACGTTGTCGTCCTCGGCGGGGCCGTAGCCGTGCCCCTTCTGCGTCTGCACGTGAACGAAGACGGGTCCGTCGCGGAAGTCGCGAGCTTTCTCCAACACGCCCTCGACGGCGAAGAGGTCGTGCCCGTCGACCGGTCCGAAGTAGGTGAAGCCGAGCTGCTCGAACAGGATGTTCGGGATGAAGAGCGCCTTGAGGCTCGTGAAAATACGGCGGCGCGCCTCTTCGGCGAGCTCGCCACCGGGCATGTGCTCCAGGACCTGACGGGCGATGTGCTTCGCGCCACGGTAGGGCTGCGCGGTGCGCAAGGCCTCGAGCATTCGCGAGACCGCGCCGACGTTCGGCGCGATGCTCATGCCGTTGTCGTTCAACACGACGATCACACGCGTCCGCATGTGACCAATGCTGTTCATCGCCTCGAACGCCATGCCCGCGGTCAGAGCGCCGTCGCCGATGATGGCGACGACGTGGTTGTCGTCGCCCTTTATGTCGCGCGCGACCGCCATTCCCTGCGCTGCGGAGATCGATGTCCCAGCGTGTCCCGCGCCGAAGTGGTCGTGCTCCGACTCGGACCGCGCCAGGAAGCCTGAGATCCCGCCGAACTGCCGAAGGGTGTCGAAACGCCCGCGCCGTCCGGTCAGCATCTTGTGGACGTACGCCTGATGGCCTGTGTCCCAGACGAGCTTGTCGCGCGGTGAGTCGAAGACCCGGTGGAGCGCCACTGTCAGCTCGACCGTGCCGAGGCTCGATGAGATGTGGCCGCCGGTCTTCTGGACGCTGTCCACTGTGAACTCGCGAATCTCGCGGCAGAGCTCGAGCAATTCTTCTCGACGCAGAAGCCGAAGGTCGCGCGGCTGCTGCACGCGATCAAGCACGCTCACCTCGCGATACTAGCCGCGGTGTTCGATCTTTCTAAGCGCGCCGTAGTACTTACGGGCGCGACCGGCAACATTGGTCCGACGGTGCTCCGCGCGTATCTGGAGCAGGGCGCGCACGTGGCGATTCCCGTCCGCGAAGAGGCGAAGGGCGCCGCCCTCCGTAACACGCTTGGTGACCTGGCCGGTACTCCGGAGGACCCGCGGGTCCTTGTTCGCGTTGCCGATCCAGGCGACCGCTCCGCGATGGAGGCCTTCGCCGAACAGGTGCTTCGCGCGTGGGGCCGGCTCGCCGTCGTCGCGAATCTCATCGGCGGATACGCATCGTCCGACGCGAGCAGCGGCGACCTTGCGGCGTACCGCGCCTACTGGGATCAGAAGGTCGCGTCGATCGTGACCGCGACGACGGCGTGCCTGCGTCCCATGCGCGCGCGTGGCTACGGCCAGGTGGTGAGCGTCGCCTCGATGGCAGCGCTCCGCGCTGCTTCGCTGGAGCGAGTCGCTCGCGGAGGAAGTGAAGCGCGAGGGCATCCCGATGGGCGACCGCCGCCGAGATCGCCGCCATCGTCGTATTCCTTTCGAC
>JBBPIP010000007.1:79179-145424 GCA_038040265.1 Chloroflexota bacterium
CATCCCGATGGGCGACCGCCGCCGAGATCGCCGCCATCGTCGTATTCCTTTCGACGGACGAGGCCAGCGGGATCACGGGCGTCGCGGTACCAGTGACCGCGCGCACGTGACCGTCCGAATCGCCGCTCTCGCCGCCGCCGTTCTGCTGGTGCTAGTAGCGGTCTTTCAGGCGGCACTCGCATTCGGCCTCCCATGGGGCGGAGCTGCCTATGGTGGCGGAGCAGCCGGAGCTGACGGAGTGCTACCGACGGGGCTGCGCATTTCCAGCGCGGTGGCGGCGGTCGTGTTGACGCTCGCCGCTTGGGTCGTCCTGAGGCGCGGCGGAGTGCTTACCGCGGGCCGTCCGAGTGATCGGATCGTGCGCTGGTTGACGTGGGCGATCGTCGGGTTCCTGGCTCTGAACACGGTCGGCAATCTGTCGTCCTCGAGCACGGTCGAACGCTGGGGCCTCGGTGCGATCACGCTGGTTCTCGTCATCCTTTGCGGCTTCGTTGCGCTCGCTGGGCCACATCCCGGGACATCGCAGGAGACACGCTGACCTAAACTCGTCCGGCCGTGTCCCTGTTCGTCATCCTCAAGTTCCTTCACGTTGTGCTCGCGATCATCGCTGTGGGATTCAACGCCTCGTACGGCGTGTGGCTGGCGCGGGTCGCTCGGGAACCTGTGCCGACGCAGTCGTTCGTGCTGAAGGGCATCAAACGGCTCGATGACTGGTTCGCGAATCCTGCCTACGTTCTGCTCGCCGTGACGGGCGTGACGATGGTCTTTGTCGGCGAGCTGCGCTTCACGACGTTCTGGATCGCGGGCGGCATCGTGCTGTGGGCGATCGCCGTAGCAATTGGCTTCTTCGTGTATACGCCGATGCTGCGCAATCAGATCCACGCGCTCGAGACGATCGGTCCCGAGAGCGAGGACTACAAGCGTTACGCGTCGAACGCGCGGTTCCTCGGCCTCCTGCTCGCGGTGATCGTCGTCGTGATCGTCTTCCTCATGGTCACCAAGCCAACGCTGTCGTAGCCAGCGCGCGTGCCCACTCGGCGTACGCCTCCGCGGAGGGGTGCAGTCCGTCGGCCGCGAACATCTTCTTTCTTCCCTGCCCGCGCATGAGCGGGAACAAATCGACCCAACGAGCGCCGGCTCGGCCCGCCTCGTCGCGAGCGATCTCGTTGAAGCGTTCGATGGTGCGCGCGATGGCCGCGAGATCTCCGAAGCCCGAGCCCGCCGGCGACAGCGACCAGTCCGGCTGGGGCAGCGCGATGACGCGCGCATCGGACGCGTCGGCGTCGAGCCGCTCGTGGATAAGCCGCAGCTGCTGGCGGTAACGGTCCTCCGTGGATCCGCGGACGATGTCGTTCGCGCCGATGAGCAACGTGACAAGCGTCGGCTCAAACGAAGCGACAAGCGGCAGCTCGTCGGCGATGAGGTCGGCGGTCGTGTATCCGTTCACAGCCGGATTGCTCAGAACGACACTCCGGCCGCGTTCGGTCCAGATACGCGTGAGGACCGCGGGAAACGATCGATCCGGCGTCGTTCCGGTGCCGATTGTGAACGAGTCACCGAGCGCAAGGAATCTTTCGGGAATGCTCAATTGTTCTAGTGTGAGAGAGCTTTCCAGAAAGGACCCCTGAGCTGACCGATCTCGATCTCATCATCATCGGCGGCGGACCGGCCGGTCTCACAGCGGGCCTGTACGCGGCGCGCGCGAACATGAAGACAGTCCTCCTCGACGCCAAGGACACCGGCGGCGAAATCCTCAACACCGAGCTGATCGAGGACTATCCCGGCTTCGAGTCCGTGACCGGCGCCGAGCTCGCCAAGAAGATGGCCGACCATGCGCTCAAATTCGGTCTCAAAATCGAGACGTACAAGCCGGTCAAGGAGGTTCGCTCCGAAGGCGATCGCAAGATCGTGACGCTCGAGGATGGGACCGAGCTTTCGGCGTACGCCGTCATCGTCACCGTGGGCGGCGAGCCGACGAAGCTCGGCGTCGCGGGCGAAGAGGAGTACCACGGCCGCGGAGTTTCCTACTGCGCGGTCTGCGATGGGGCGTTCTTCAAGGGCGCCGACCTGGCGATCATCGGTGGGGGAGATTCCGCCTTCCAGGAGGGCCTCTTCCTGACACGGTTCGCCAAGAAGCTCTACGTCGTTCACCGGCGCAACGAGTTCCGCGCCCAGGCGATCCTTCAGGACCGCCTCCTCAAGATGGACAAGGTCGAGCCGATCACCCCCGCCAAAGTGACCGAGATCGGCGGCAATGGCGACGTGAAGTGGATCGAGGTCGAGCGGGGTGGCAAGACCGAGCGGGTCAAGGTCGAGGGCGTGTTCGTCTTCATCGGCTTCAAACCGGTCGGCCGGCATCTCTTCAAGGAGCACATCGAACATGACAAGAACGGGTACCTGATCACCGATCAATACATGCGCACGAGCATCCCCGGCGTGTATGCGGCCGGCGACACGCGAGCGCAGCTCGCCAAACAGATCACGACCGCCGTCGGCGACGCCACGACGGCCGTCCTCCATGCCGAGCGATTCATCGAGGAGCTGAAAGATCTCGAGCGCGTCTTCCCCGCCGAGCCGAAGGAAGTGGTGGCGCAGACCGCGAGCAAGGCGGAGCTCGTCGTGTTCGCACCGGGCGACCTCGTGCTCAAGGAGGGCGACCCCTCGGATCGCTTCTACATGGTCATCAAGGGCGAAGCGGAGGCGACGAAGCGAGGACCCGATGGCTCACAGGAGGTGATCAACCGGTTTGGACCGGGGGACTACTTCGGCGAGATCGGACTCCTGGACGATGCCCCGCGAAAGGCCACGGTCCGTGCGAAGACGTCACTCGAGCTCATGGCGCTCGACCGCGAGACCTTCGCCAAGCTCATGAAGAGCTCGCAGGAGACGGAGAACCAAGTCAGGCGCGTCGCGGCAGAGCGGACGCGGGCGGCGGGCTCGCGCTAGTTCCCGTCGCGAGGCGCTTCACGTACGCAACCACGACGTTCAGATCGAACGGCTTCTTCACGTAGGTGGCGATACCGCGGCGGCGGAACTCGGTTATGGCGTCCGCCCCGCTCGCCGTCTCGAACAGTACGGGGACCTTGCTCGTACGCGGATCCTTCTTCAGCTGGTCATAAAGCTCGAAGCCGGACATCCCCGGGAGCCGCACATCCACGACCATCACGTCGGGGGTAATGTGCCTCGCCGCCTCGAGCGCGGCCATTGGCGCGGCCACGTGGATCGCGCAGTAGCCCGGCTCGTCGGAGATCGCGTCCGCGATCAGCTGGCCGATCGCCGGCTCGTCTTCGACGACGAGAACGACCTTGCGAGCCCCTGTCTGCGTTCGTCCCCTGGCCTTTTCCACGTCAGCCTCCTGCACTCAGGGTCAGCAGCGTGAGTGCCGAAACCGTCATATGTTATGAATTCGTCGCAACCGTGACGGACCGGTTGCCGCGGAAGGTACACGCGAAGGTCATTTCGCGGCGGCGCCTGCGGTGGACGACAGATATCGCTCCGCGTGTCGGAGGGGGCTTGCGACCCGGAACACGAGGGCGATGAGAAAAGTCGCCGCACCGATAGCCGCGTAGACAAGACGCACGTCCTCGGTGCGCTCGATGAGCCACCCACCGGCGAGCGCACCGATCGGCTGCGCCGACCAGGCGAGCACCATAGCGATGCTGATGACGCGGCCGAGCATGTGGTTCGGGACGATCGCCTGCCTGAGCGATCCGGTGTTGATGTTGAAGAGGATCCCGAGCCCGGAGCCCAGTCCCCAGAGGAAGATCGCGACCCACAGCGAGGTCGAGTAGGCGAGTCCCACGGTCGCGAGGCCCGAGAGCATGAGCGCGCCAAGTGCGACGTTGCCGAACGACCAGCGCCTCCGCAGCGGACCTGCTGCCAGGGACAGGACGACGACGCCCGCGCCACCCGCCGCGAACAGCAGGCCGACCTCGCTGTCCTCCGCGCGGAGGGCCTGTTTCGCGAACAGCACGAGCTGCGCGAACACGGTCGCGCCGACCATGTTGATCAGCGCCATCATCAGCGAGATGTTTCTCAAAACAGGGTGGCCGAGGACGTAGCGCAGGCCCTCGGCGATGTCCTGGCGGATGCTGGTCATGCGTCTGCTGAGGGGAGCGTTGAAGGGCCGGGCGATCAGCGACAGCATCACGGCCGAGACCACGAACGAGGCTGCGTCGAGGAGCAGGATCGTCTCGACGGACGTGAAGACGAGTAGCGCACCGGCCGCGAGCGGGCCCAGCACCGAGGCAGCCGCGAAGCTGGCCTGAATGCGACCGTTGGCGCTGACGAGCTCACGCGAGTCGACGAGGCTGGGGACCGCCCCAAACTCGGCCGCTATGAAGAAGATGGAAAGCGTCGACGAGATGAACGCGACCGCGTAGATCCACCAGAGCGAGAGGAGTCCGAGCGCGGACGCGAGCGGTATGGACGCGATCGTCGCCGCCGACAAAATGTCGACAACGATCATCAGGCGCTTGCGGTCGGTGCGATCCGTCCACGCGCCGATCGCGAGCCCGAACAGCAGCTGCGGCGCGATGCTGATGGCGAGGGTCGCTCCGAGCGCGAGCGCGGAGCCGGTGAGCTTGAAAACGATGAACGGCAGGACGAACTGCGTGACCGAATTGCCGAAGTTCGAGATCGTCTCTCCGGTCCAGTACCTCCAGAAGTCGCGGTTCAGTCGGCGGCCTCTCCTGTCGCGGCCTTCTTCGGCCCGTGCGCTCCCCCCCGCCGGCCACGACCGCCACGACGACCTCGCCGGGTCCGCTTGCGCGGGACCACCGTGGCCGGGTCGGACGCCGCGGTCTGAGCATCGGGCGTCGCCTCGGACGTCCCCTCGGGGGTCCCCTCGGCAGGGTCGGTCTGCGTCAGCGCGGGAAGGGCCGGCAGCTCGCCCGATGGGAGAGCCGGAGCTGGCCGCACATCCCCATTGATTCGGTCGAACTCGCCGAGGATCGTCCGCACCTCGTCGTGCGTCTCGTTGATCACGAAGCCGGACTTCTTGCCGTGCTCCTCGGGACGCATCACGCCACGCTCGACCGCACGGCGCATCGTCGATTCGAGGGCGTCGCCTTCCACCCGCGACAGCAGTTCCGCGAAGAGGGCGTGGTTCACCCAGTCGATCCGCTCGCCCTTGGGGCGGGTCGACGCGACGAAGTTGAACAGGTGGACGATCGAGGCCGCCGGTTGGCGCGCGTAAACCACGAGTGGGTGGCCCTCGGCCAGCCAGCACATCGTGATCTGCCGGCCGTCACGCTCGACCTGCTCCGTTTGGATCGCGCCGCGCTCCTCCGCGATGCTGAAGAGGGTTTCGAGAAGCAGGCGGCGCGCCGAGCGGCCGCGCGCTAGACCGCCAGGTTGATCGGCCCGTGAGAGCGGATCGAGAACGGCCTCGACCGCCGGGATGCGTCGGGTGTCCTTGCTGGTCACCGTGTCGATGCGCCGCAGCACCCTGACCAAATGAAAGAAGGTCTCGGCGACGAGAGCCGCGGACATGTTCGGCTCGAGCAGCTGCTTGGCCTTCGCCCGTGCGCGTCCTTCGAGCTTGGCGAGGACGGTGCCCTGCTCGATGCCGGCGTCGATACGCTCCTCGAGCACGCTGGAGGCTTCCTTCTGTGAGAGCGGGACGACGCTCGTGACGAAGTCGCCACGAGGCATCGCGCGGGCATGCAGCGCCACGAGCTGATCGAGCAGAAGCACGGCCAGGCGCCGTTGCTCCTTGTCGGACTCGGGCGAGGCAGTCGGGACGACGGCTGGAACGTGCGGCTCGGTCCGCGGCCGCAGGGGCAGACGCCCTCGCCGCTGCGGCGTCCGCCGCCCCGCTTCCGCGGGGAGCTGCAGCTGCGGCTTGTCGACCTGCGTGTCGTCGGCGCGGAGCGCCGTGCGCGTCCACCGCGCCTGCGGGATCAGATCTTCGAGGAGGAAGACATCGTCACGCAGGTACGGCGAGTCGCGCAGTTCGTTCGCGAGCGACTTGTCTCCGGCGATGAGGTATACGTGCTTGTCCTCATCTTTGATCGCTTTGCAAAGGGCGTTCAGGTCGCGGTCGCCCGAGACGATGAACCAGTAGTCGATGTCCTGGCGCTCTTTGTAGAGGAGCTTCAGCGCTCTCGTGATCAGGACCGCATCGGAGCGACCTTTGAGGATCCGCCCGCTCATGCGCTGCGCGACGGCGATGGGTTCCATCCCCGTGAACTCGAGCGCCATCAGAAGTGTGTCGTCCTGGGTCGCGACCTCCTGGCCGAAGATCGCGAGCTTCACGCGGACGGGTCCGAACTCGGCGGCTTTTTGCAGGATCGCCTGCAGGATCGAAAGTGTTGACGGCAGCGGGCCCGTCGTGTGCTGGCGAAGGGTGTAGTAGACGTTCTCCCAGTCGATTAGGAGGGCAACGTCAGGCAATAGATTTTCTCCGTATGGGCTTCGCACGCCGCCTGACTCGTCCGCGGATCGCGGAATTCCACCGCGGTCTCGCGCTTTTTGCTCTCCCTCGTCCGCTACCCCGAAGCTCTCGAGGCTCGGCCGTGAGCGCGTTCTTCACGAACACTTCAGTCGTCGCGCGCGCCGTTTTCAATAACTCTAGCCTCTAATGCGTCTCGTGACCATGACCAGCCCCGCTTTGGCCGATCTCGTAGACATCGCGTCCTCGCGCGGCGCGACCTACGCTGACGCGCGGACCGTCGAACGCGAGCACGAGGCGGTCAGTCTCAAGGACGGAGCAGTCGAGGCTGTGACGAGGACGGCCGACCGCGGTCTCGCCTTCCGTGTCATCCATCGAGGCGCGTGGGGCTTCGCGGCGACGGATCGAACCGAGGAGTCGGCCCTCCGCGGACTCGTCGACGAGGCGTTCCGCCGGGCAGAGGCGTCGGCCTCGGTGCAGCGCCGCAAGGTCACGCTCGCGCCGATCGATCCGCAGCGCGGCGAGTACCGGACGAGCGTAGGACGCGACCCCTTCGCCGTTCCGCTCGCGGAACGCATCGATCATCTCCGTGCGATCGACGCGGCGTCGACCGGCCCGAACATCAAGTCGCGTCGATCGTCCGTCGCGGCGTATTGCACCCGCAAGCACCTCGTGACGAGCGAGGGAACCGACGTGTCGCAGGAGATCGTCGAAGCGGGGGCCGGACTCTCGGTCCTGGCGGTGAAAGCGGGACGCAAGCCTGCGAGCCGCTACGACTCGCGCCTCGTTCGGCAGGGCGGATGGGAATACGTCGAGCATCTGGACCTCGTCGCGCGCGCTTCTTTGTACCGCGACGATGCCGAGGCCATGCTGGACGCTCCGCTCGCGGATGAGCGGCCGACGACGCTCGTGTTCGCGCCCGAGTTCCTCGCGCTCCTTGTCCACGAGTCGTGCGGGCATCCGACCGAGGCCGATCGCCTCCTCGAGCACGAGGTCGCCTTCGCCGGCACGACCTTCATGTGGCCCGAGGACCGCGGCAAGCTGCGCTACGGATCGCCCCACGTCTCGATGACCGCGGACGCGACGTTGCCAGGTGGTATGGGCACCTTCGGCTGGGACGACGACGGCGTTCCGGCGATGCGGACGAAGCTCATCGACAAAGGGACCTTCGTCGGGTACTTGACCTCGCGCGAGACGGCGGGCGCGATGGGCGTACCGGTCACGATCGGCTCCGCGCGCGCCGAGAGCTGGCAGCATTTCCCGATCGTCCGCATGGTCAACGTGAGCCTCGATCCGGGGACGATCCCATATGCGGATCTCCTCAGCGGCGTGGCGTCGGGCCTGCTGATGGAAGCGCCGGCGTCTTACTCGCTCGACGACAAGCGGCAGAATTTCCACTTCTCGACGCAGTCCGCGCGCGTGATCCGCGACGGTCAACTCCAGGGATACGTTCGCGGCGTCGCGTTCCAGTCGCTGACGCCGGACTTCTGGGGTCGCTGCGATCTCGTCGCGGACGACTGGGAGCTCCACGGCTTTCTCTCCTGCGCGAAGGGCGAGCCGCTCCAGCTGATGCGCGTCGGCCACGGTGCCGCGCACGCGCGTTTCCGCGACGTGCCGATCGAGGTGCGCGAGTAAACGTTCTGGGCGCGGACCGCCTGCTCGCGCCGGCGCGCGAGGCGCTACGCGACGTGCCGGCCGACGAGGCTGACATCCATGTGCATCGCCGCCGCGCGGCGATCACGCGCTACTCGCACAGCTCCATCCATCAGAACGCCGTCTCGGACGAGACGCACGCGACCGTCCGCGCGATCGTGCGAGGGGCCGTCGGGGTCGTCTCCACGAACTCGCTTGCGGTGCCGGACCTCCGTCGCGCGCTTGCCGACGCGGCATCGCTTGCGACAGCGAGCCGCCCCGACGACGGCTGGCCCGGAGTCGCCGACCCCGAACCGACCGCCAAACCGCAGGCTTTTGATGAGGTGACCGCGGAGGCCGACGCGGCCGGCCAGGCGCGCGACATCGAGCGCATCTGCGCATCCATCCCGCGCGGGATGCGCGCCGCTGGAACGCAGCAGATCGAGGTCACCGAAGATGCCGTCGCGAACACGCGCGGCGTGGCCGCGTACGCGCCGTCGACGATGGCGTACGTGCGCGCGCTGGTGCTGGGCGAGCCGTCGGGGTCCGGGTATGCGGAGGATCTCGCGTGGCGCGCGGACGCCCTCGACCCGGAAGCGGTCGCGGAGCGGGCGTCGAAGAAGGCCGCGCTCGACCGTAACCGCACTCAGCTCGCGCCCGGTGACTACGAGGCGGTCTTCGAGGAGCTCGCGGTCGCCGAAATTTTGAGAATCGTGTCGATCACGGGTCTCGGCGGGGAGCAGGTGCGCGAGGGCCGCTCGTTCATGAGCGGGCGAATCGGCGAGAGGATCACCGGCGAGCGCTTCACGCTGAGCGACGACGCGCTCGACGCCCGTACCGTCGGAATCCCATTCGACGTCGAAGGAACGCCCAAACGGGCGGTGCCGCTCGTCGAGAAGGGTGTCGCTCGCGGCCCGGTGTACGACCGTGCGTCGGCGAGGGCCGCTGGGACGCGGTCAACCGGCCACGCCGCGGATCGGTCGCGCTACGCGCCCGGCGGCCACGCGGCGAATCTCTCGATGGCGGGCGGAACGGCGACACGTGAGGAGCTCGTCGGCGCGGTGCGCCGCGGGATCCTCATCACGCGGTTCCACTATACGAACACGCCGGATCCGAGAGCCGCGACAATGACCGGAACGACGCGGGACGGCACCTTCTTGCTCGAGGATGGGAAGATCACGCGAGCGCTCGCCAACGTGCGCTACACGATGAGCGCGCTCGATCTCTTCTCCGGGATCGACCTGCTCGGTCCGCAGCGCCTGGCGCGCGACTGGTGGAGCTCGAACGGAATGGGGTCGGTCATGTGCCTTGTGCCGCCGATGAAGGTGGGCCGCGCGACGATCACGGGGTCGAGTCCGCTGTGAGCGATCGTCGACCGCGGTCCGAGCGGCGCCGCGATCTGAAACGCAACCGTCGTGCCCCGGCGCGTCGAAGCATCTGGCGCGGGCCGGTCCCGATCGTGGTGGCGATGGCCGCGATCGTCTTGGCGATCGCGGGGTTCGTGGTCCTGTCCCGTTCGCAGGAATCATCAACGCCGACCGGTGACGACGTCGCAGCCATCGTCTCGCAGCTCACGACCGTGCCGCCCGCGACGCTCGACACCGTCGGCTCGGGTGGTCTCGCGAATCCTCTCAAGGCGACCGGCGTGACGGACGTGGTGAAGGGGCCGTCCGGCAGGCCTGTGGTCATCTACGTAGGCGCCGACTACTGCCCGTTCTGCGCGTCTGAGCGATGGAGCCTCATCGTCGCGCTCTCGCGCTTCGGGTCCTTCAGCGGCCTGGAGTTGACGCGGTCGTCGTCTACCGACGTATTCCCGAACACGCCAACCTTCACGTTTCGCGGGAGCTCGTACGCCAGCACGGTGATCGAGTTCGCGCCCGTCGAGACCGCCGACCGGCAGGGGAACCCGCTCGCCACCCCGTCGCCGCTGCAGCAGGCGTCGCTCGCCAGGTACGACACGCAAAACTCGATCCCGTACGTGAGCATCGCCGACCGCTACGTGACGGTCGGCAGCGGCTTTCAGCCCGATGTCCTCACGGGCAAGACGTGGCGCGAGATCGCCTCACAGGTGCGCGATCCGGCGAGTCCCATTGCGAAGGCGATCTTGGGAAACGCGAACTACCTCACCGCCGCGATTTGCGCCGTGACCGGGCAGGCTCCGGCCGCCGTCTGTGAGGCGCCCGGCCTCAAGGGCCTCGCCCCACCACGTTGACAGCGGGACGCGATCGGCTGGCCTTCGCGGGCGTCGTCCTCGCGGTGCTCGGTCTCGCCGTGAGCGGATACCTCACGGCCGCCCACTACGCGAACGTTCCGCTCGCATGCGTGACCACTGGACCAGTCGACTGCGGGGCGGTCACGTCGAGCAGCTTCAGCGTCGTTCCCGGCACCGCCGTCCCCATCAGCATCCTGGGACTCCTCTGGTTCGGAACGAGCGCCGCGGCGTTCTGGATCGAATGGCGCGAGCGCGAACCGGAGTGGCTTCCCGCGGTGCACTTCGCGCTTGCGGCAGCCGGCGTACTCGCCGTTTTGTACCTCGTCTACGCGGAGATCGTGGTCATCAACCGCATCTGCGAGTGGTGCACGCTGGTCCATCTGCTTGTGATCGGCACGTTCTTCATCGCGCTGCGGCGGCTGCAGTCCGCGGGAGCGGTTTAGGGGTCTTGTCCCGCCGCGAGCGCCTGCAGGTAGCGGACGATCTCCCAGCGCTCGGTCTCGGTCAGCTTGTCCTTCCATGCCGGCATGGCCGTGAACTGGATGCCCTCGCTGATCCAGTAGTAGATCTCGCCGGGCGCGTGCTGCGGAACGTGTATTTGGAGATTGAACGGCTTCGGGTTCAGTGTCTGCGCCGCCGCGCCGTCGCCGAGGCCTTTGGGGCCGTGGCAGATAGCGCAGTTCGCCTGATAAAGGGCTCGACCCGCGGCGACGGTGGCGGGGTTGTCCGGGGTCGGGTGCTGCGCGAACCGCGCGGTGAACGGCACCGCGGGAGTCGGGATGTTCGGCGCGATCGTGTAGGCGATCCCGAGCGAGACGACCGCCAGGATGCCCAGGAGTCCCGCGCTTTGCGCGAAGCGCTGCCACTCATCCTCGCGTCGCCGCCGGAGGAGCGCGAAGAGGCCGAAGAGGACGGCTCCGACCGCCAGGGCGATAGCGATCTGCTCCAGACCCTGCCGCGAGATGGGGAAGGTCACTTCTTGGGTTCGGCCTCAGGGGTAGGGGCCCCAGGGGTAGGGGCCCCAGGGGTAGGGGCCCCTAATGGGGCGGGGGCCCCACGCGTGGGTTTGTCCTTTTTCTTTTGCTTCCGCGTCGACCACCACCAGAGGCCGACAAAGAGGACGAGCGGCACTCCCAGCTCGAGTATCTCGTCGAGCCACGTGCCCGTCGCGCCGTGCGCCGATACCGACGCGAAGATCATCGAGATACATCGAGGCTATACGTACCGGTGCCCTCAGTCCCGATTGCGATCGTGACCTTCCAGGCACCGGGGTCGAGTGCGGCGATGGCGAACTTGTAGCGGCCTGGTCCGAGCGTCGCCGCGTCCTCGGTCGCGTCAAGCGGGGTCTGCGACGACGGACCGGCGAACGTGGCGCGCACCTGCTTACCGATGACTGGATTGCCGTCGGCCCCGATCACGACCGCGAACATCGTGAACGGCGCGCCGGACTGCGGCGTCGCCGGGTCGGTGAAGACGATCGTCGTGTACGGGCCGATCGTGATGACCTGCGACGTCGTTGCCCCGCCGCCGGCCGGCGCGCCGACCGGCAACGTGAAGACGGTGCTTACGTCCTCGAGACCGGCGCGCCGGACGATCGTTTGGATCTTCCACGTGCCGTACATCGCGGTGGGGCTGCCGTTCGCGACGTACTCGCCTGCTCCACGCTCGGTCGCGACGAGCTCCTGCTCGCCCATGTCGTGCTCGACCATCGTGAACCGGAAGGCGACCTTCTCGGCGCCCGCGACCGGCGCGAGACCTTGATGAACGCGCAGCACGTAGGTGTTGCGGCCCGGCCCGCCGTTCGCAACGAGCATCTCGAGCCGCAGACCGGAGACGTGCTGGGTCTGGTCGTACGCGGCCGCCGAGGGCTGGGCCGGCGGCGCGAACGCGGTGAGGAACGAAGCCGCGACGATGATGACGACGAAGATCCCCGTTTCGGCGAGAGTGTCTCTGACGAGTGCGATCCGCGCACGGATCCCCGCGCGAAGGCGCGGACCCAGGCGCAGCAGATTGAACGCTCCGATCGCGAGCGCGACGAGGACGAGGACGATCTTCACGGCGAGCGCGATCCCGTACGACGTCTCGTAGAGATCGTTGATCAGCACGAGGCGGTCGAGAGCCTGGAGCACGCCTGCGGTGATGAGGAGCGCTGTTGCGACGAGCGCGACCACCGAGAATCGCCACACCGTCGTACCGAGCGCTCTCGCGTCCTCCGCCGTTTCGTCGCGCCTGGCGAGGAGCACGCACCAGAGGAGCGCGACGACGCCGCCGGTCCAGACCGAGACCGAGAGTACGTGAACGAAGTCGAGCGCCATGCCCTTCAGGCTCCCGAGCGCCGTCGCGTGTGACACGAGCGTCGCGGTCATGGCCGCGGCGATTCCGGCGGCGAGCGCGATCATCCGGCGGGGCTGGAACGTTGCGAACGGGCCGAGCGTCATCACGCCCCCGCCTGCGAGCGCGCCGACGGGGCGCATCATCGCGAGGCGCGGTGTGATCGAGACCGCTGTGAGCATCAGACCCGCGAATGCCCGAACGCCGAGCATGACGCCGAGCCGCGGTGGCATCTTCGCGCCTTGATCGACCATCAGCGCCACCGATCCCGCGACGATGAGGACCCCCGCGACGCTCGTAAGAACCGCCTCTCGGCGGGGGTCGACACCAGCCGGGGCGACGAAGAGAACGAAGAACGCGGTTCCGAGGCCGAGCGCGATCCCGGCGTACGAGAGCGCGCGACCCAGGATTTCGAGCGGAGTCGGCGGCGGTACGGCCTCGGGGACCGGCGGCGGCACGGGGAGCGGACCGTTTCCGACGGCGAAGGCGAAGCTGCCCTTGGTGGTGTGGCCGTCGACCGCGCTCGTTGTCGTCCACGCGACGAGATATCCGCCGTCGGAGATCGGCTCGAGCGAGACTCGAAGACCGTTCGGATCGCCGGATGGTTCGATGTCGCCCTTGTCGTGTCGCTTTCCGTTCGTGTCGAGCACCTGGATCTCGCTACTCCTGGCGTCTGGTGGCTCGCTGAACTCGATGCGGATCTCCGTCGGCGGCTTCACGAGACGTGCGTCGGAGGCCGGGCTCGAACGCACGTAGTTGGCGTGCGCGTCGGCAACGCCACTCAAGAGAGCGGCGCCACCGAGCACACACCCGACGATGACCGCGAGGCGTCGCATTAGCGCCGCCGCATGACCAGGCCGGCCGCCGAGGCCAGCAGCGCGAGGCCGCCGAGAACGATGCCCGCGATGACGAGCGTCTGGAGCTGGTCGAGGCGTGCCCCGAGGTCCGCGTTGGAGACGACCTTCGCGGGGTACTGGAGCGGATCGGTCGACTCGATCGAGCCGAACCGTCCGGGTCCGGACTGAAACTTCTCGTCGATGTTCATAGTTCCGACCGTTCCGGTGACGTGGAACGTGTACTCGCCGACCTTCGTCGGAAGCACGTAGCCGGAGTATTTACCGGGCAGGCCGAAGCGCGCCGCGATCACGAGCGGTTGTGGCGTCGTCAGTCCGCCAAAAGTGACGTCGACCTTGAGCGTCTTGTCGAGGCCCTCGACGGCCTTGGCACCCGTTGTCTCTGTGACCGTCAGGTCGAGCGAGTTCATGAAGTTCACGTACGCGGGCTCGTTGATCCAGCCGACCACGAACGTGTAGGGGCCGACAACCCGGCGTTCGTGACCGAGTGCGACGTTCGAACTCCAGGCGAAGCTTGACACGACGATGGCGAGCGCAGCCATCGCCGCGAGCATGCGCGACATATGACCCTCCTAGGTCTCTTATTGGGTCGCGACGGAGGAGGTCTAGGCGCGGGGAGGACCGAGCAGAAGGGGCGCGCTCCAGAGCGCGCGAGAGATCAGCGGAATCGGCATGTTCGCGGACGGCCGCCGCGTCGGACGCAGGAGTCGCGGCCACGCGAAGACCAGGAGTGCCATCGAGACCGCCGCAAGGCTGGTTGCCAGCGGCGACTCCATCGTGAGCTTGAGCTCGCCGGCGTACAGCTGCTGCAGGCGCATCAGGAAGATGGGGAAGCGATAGGCGGCGAGGACGTGGTCGTGGAAGGCAGGCGTGCCCGGGGGGTCGACGTGCGGCGCCACGACCAAGCCGGCACCCGCGAGGGTCGCACCGGATGCCGCGAGGGCGAAGACAAGGGTCGCGAGAACTCGACGCATCTTGTGAAAAGGATACGGCCGGGCTTTGCGTCCGGATGGTGTCCGAACCGACTAGAAGTCGGTGGCCGTCTTTCGGTCGTCGGCGCTCGTAGGGGGCGTTCCGCTGAACTCCACGACCTTGCCGGTGACCTCGTAGACGGCTCGCTCGCAGATGTTCTGGATCCGGTCGCCCATCCGCTCGAGGTTGTGCGCCGCCCAGAGCAGCCAGGTCGCGCGGTCGATCGTGCTCGGGTCGTTGAGCATGTAGGTCAGGAGCTCGCGGTAGATCTGGTCGTAGAGGCGGTCGATCTCGTCGTCCTGAGAGGCGATGGCTCGTGCGAGGAACTCGTTCTTCGTGATCAGCGCGTCGAGGCTGGCGCGGAGGCCCTGGCGAACGAGTGCCGCCATGCGCGGGATGTCGATGAGCGGCTTCAGCAGCGGCCGTCCCTCGTGCAGCAGCACGATCTTTCCGATGCCGACGCAGTAGTCACCGATGCGCTCGAGCTCGCTGACGACGGCGAGGACGGCGATGATGAAGCGCAGGTCCGACGCGATCGGCTGTTGTGTCGCGATGAGGTGCACCGCGTCCTGCTCGATCGAGTAGCGGAGCTGATTCACCGCCGCGTCGGCCGCGATGACCTCCCGGGCCGCGTGCTCGTCGAGCCGCGCGAGGGACGCGACGCTCCGGTCGATCGCCATGTCGACGAGGCTCGCGAGACGTCGCAGGTCGGTGCGCAGGCGCTCCATGCTCTCGTCGAGCGACGCGCGCGAGCGCCCGGTGTGCTGCACCGCGCTCATCCGAACCGCCCGGTGATGTAAGCCTCGGTCCGCTCATCGCGTGGTGTCGTGAAGAGCTCATCGGTCTTGCCGTACTCGATGAGCCGGCCCACGCCGTCGTCTCCGGCCAGCATGAACGCGGTGCGGGCCGAGACGCGCGAGGCCTGCTGCATGTTGTGCGTGACGATCACGATCGTGAGCTCGTCGGCGAGCTCGCGGACGAGCTCCTCGATCTTGTAGGTCGCGATGGGGTCGAGGGCGGACGCGGGCTCGTCCATGAGGAGGATCGCCGGATCGGTCGCGAGAGCGCGCGCGATGCAGAGACGCTGCTGCTGCCCGCCTGAGAGCGCGGCACCGGAGCGGCGAAGCTTGTCCTTCACCTCATCCCAGAGGGCCGCGCGCTGCAGGTTGCGCTCGACCATCTCGTCCATGTCCGCACGCGACATCTTCCAGCCGCGAAGGCGCGGACCCGCCGCGACGTTCTCGTAGACGGACATCATCGGGAAGGGATTCGGGCGCTGGAACACCATGCCGACGCGGCCGCGCACCTCGACGGCGTCGACGCCCTGCCAGTAGATGTCCTCGTTCGCGAGGAAGACCTGGCCGGCCACGCGCGCTCCGGGCGTGATCTCGTGCATCCGGTTGAGGCAGCGTAGGAGCGTGGACTTCCCGCAACCGGACGGGCCGATGATCGCGGTGACCGAACGGCCGGGTATCTCGAGGGTCACGTCACCCACCGCGTGAGTGGTGCCGTACCACGCGTTCAGGCGCTCGGTCCGGATCGCCGGAGCTTCCTTCGGTGTTGCTGCCGCCGGTGCCGCCTGCGGTGCGGCTGGGGTCCCCGGGCGCGACACGGTCATCGTCATCGTGCGCCTCGCGGGGCGAACGCGCGAAGCGCGAAGCTGACCACCGCGATGACGGCGACCAGGATGAGCGACGCACCCCACGCCTTGGTGTGCCAGTCGTCGTACGGCGAGGCGGCGTACTGGTAGATCTGCAGCGGTAGGGCCGCGATCGGCCGCAACAGGTCGGTGCTGAAGAAGAGGTTCCCGAGCGCCGTCAGCAGCAGGGGCGCGGTCTCGCCGGCCGCGCGCGCGAGCGCGAGCACCGCCGCCGTCGCGACGCCGGCGCGTGCCGTCGGAAGCACGACGCGGAAGACGACGCGCCAGCGCGGAGCGCCAAGGGCGAGGGCGGCTTCACGGAGCGAGCCGGGGACGAGCCGCAGGACCTCTTCGGTCGTGCGCGCGACGATCGGGATCATGATCACAGCGAGCGCGATTGCCCCCGCGATCGCGCTGTAATGGCCGATCAGGCCGCGGACGAGGAACGACCACACGAAGACGCCCACAGCGATCGACGGGAGCCCGGCGATGAGCTCCGCGGCGAAGCGGACGACGGTGCCCCACCGACCCGGACGCAGCTCGGTCACGAAGATCGCCGCGGCGATCCCGATCGGGATCGCGATGAGCCCCGCGACCGCCGACACGATGAGCGTGCCCACGATCGCGGGCCCGACGCCGCCTCCGTCGACGCCGAACGGCTTGGGCCGCTCGGTGAAGAAGGCGAGGTTGAGCGCCGGCAGTCCCTTCACGATCACGTACCCGAGGATGAGAAGGAGCAGCCCGACCGCGATCGCGGTCGCCGCCGTCAAGAGGACGGCCATGACCGTGTCCGCGACGCGGCGACGCCGGCGAACGCGCCAGGCCGGGGCCGCGAGGGCGAGCGTGCTCATATCGCGAACCCCTGCGGAGTCCCCGCGACCCGTCGGATGAGAAGGCGCGCGATCGTGTTCACGACCAGAGCCACGATGAGGAGGAGCACAGCGATCTCGACGATCGCGCTGAAGTACAGACGCCCGCTCGCCTCGACGAACTGGTTCGCGATCGCAGACGCCATCGTGTATCCGGGGACGAAAAGCGACGACGTGATCGAGGTCGAGCTGTTGCCAACGACGAGCGTCACCGCCATGGTCTCGCCGAACGCGCGCGCGACGCCCAGGACGACCGCGCCGACGATTCCGGTGCGCGCGTAGGGGAGCACCGCGCCGCGGACCATCTCCCACTTCGTTGCCCCGATCCCGAGCATCCCCTCGCGCTGCGCGATCGGGACGGCCGCGATCACTTCGCGCGACACGGCGACGAGGAGGGGAAGGATCATGATCGCGAGGATCACGCCGCCAACGAGAAGGTCGCGACCGCCGACCGGTCCGTCAAAAAGCCCGCCGATGACCGGAAGCCGGCCGAGGGTCGACTGAAGGAATGGCTCCACGTTCTCCCGAAAGAGCGGGACAAGAACGAAGAGGCCCCATAGCCCGTAGACGATGCTCGGGATGTACGCGAGCACCTCGATGAGGAACGAGAGCGTGCCGGCCACGCGCTTCGGGGCGTACTCGACGAGGAAGATCGCGGCCCCGACCGCGACCGGCGCGGCGAGGACGACAGCGATGGCGGTCGTCACGAGGGTGCCGTAGAGATACGCGCCCGCGCCGAAGATCTCCTTGACCGGGTCCCATGTCGAGCTCGTCAGGAAACCGAGCCCGTACGTCGTGATCGAAGGCCACGCGGCCTCGACCATGAGAAGCGTGATGCCGGCGAGCGTGAGCGGGACGATGAGTGCGAGTCCCGTCACGCCGCCGGCGAATATGCGGTCGCCGCGGCCAGAGCGCATCTCTGCTACTTGGTGGGAAGGACCGGAGTGCCGCCGCTCGTGATCGAGTGGATCTTCGCCTCCGCCTTGGTGAGCACGTCCGCGGGCAGAGGCGCGTAGCCGAGGTCCTTCGCGAAGTTCTGACCATCGTGCGTGCCCCACCAGAAGTAGCGGGCCATGGCGAGGGCCTTGGCGTGGTCGGACACGTCCCTGTAGGTCAGGAGGAACGTGAAGGTCGAGATCGGCCATGCGGCCGGGTTGGCCGAGTTGGTGATCGAGACGCGGAGGTCGTCGGGGTACGTCACGCCGACCGCGGCGTTGCTGACGGCGGCAAGCGTCGGCTCGACGACCTTGCCGCTCGCGTTCCGGAGCGAGGCCGTGCCGAGCTTCTGTTGCATCGCGTAGATCAGCTCGACATAGCCGATCGAGTTCGGCGTGGACTTGACCGTGCCCGCCACGCCGTCGTTGCCCTTGCCACCGACACCGGTCGGGAAGTTCACGGCCGTGCCCGCACCGACCTTCGACTTGAAGTCAGGGCTGACCTTCGAGAGGTAGTCGGTGAATGCGAACGTGGTCCCCGATCCATCCGAGCGGAAGACCACTGTGATGTTCGTGCTCGGGAAGGAGACGCCGGGGTTGTCCGCGACAAGCTTGGGGTCGTTCCACGTCTTGATCGCGCCGAGGTAGATTCCCGAGAGCGTCTCGGGGGTCAGGCTGAGCTTGGTCACGCCGGGGACGTTGAACGTCGGCACGACGGCCCCCATGACTGTCGGGATGTGCAGGACGGCGCTCTTCGCGTCAGTGAGCTGCTGGTCGGTCATCGGGGCGTCGCTTCCCGCGAAGTCGACGGTCTTCTCGCTGATCGCCTTGATGCCGCCGCCCGACCCGATCGCCTGGTAGTTCACCTGGACGCCGGTCGCCTTGTAGTACTCGTCCACCCACTTCGTGTAGATGACGGCGGGGAAGGTGGCCCCGGAGGCGGTGAGCAGCTGCGCTTCCTCGGGGCACTGGCCCTTCACCGGGAAGCAGGGATTCGCGCTGCCGGACGGAGACGGCGTCGACGCACCTCCGCAGGCCGCGATGAGCGTTGCGACGGCGAGCGCACTCGCCGCAAGTCGAAACTTCATGTTCTTTTCTTCTCCCAACATTTCCTGAGACGAGCATCACGACCCCACTTGTGCGGGTTGTGTCGCACGTGTGTCGCGACTGTGAACACGTGCGCGAGGCGTCTAAAAGAACGTGCGCTAGGGCATCATCGGTGGCGTGGAACGACCTCGCGTCCTCTTCCTGTGCGTGCACAACTCGGCGCGGTCCCAGATGGCCGAGGGGCTTCTGCGATCGATGGCCGGTGACGGCGTCGTCGTTCGCAGCGCGGGTCTCGAGGCGGGGCGGCTCCGTCCGGAGGCCGTCACCGTGATGTCAGAGCTCGGGCTCGACATCGCCGCTCAACGCAGCAAATCCGTCGACGAGCTCGCCGGCGAATGTTTCGACGTCGTGGTCACGACCTGCGACGAAGCGAAGGAGGCGTGCCCGCTCTTTCCCGGCGCCTTCGAGACGCTTCACTGGGGTCTGCCCGATCCCGCGGCGGTCGAGGGCGATGAGCCGACGAGACTCGAAGCGTTCCGCGAGGTGCGTGACGAGCTCTGGGCACACGTGGCCGACCTCGCGCGGGATCTCGAGCGGACTCAGTTCGTCCCTTCGCGGAAGCGGTAACCGACTCCGCGCACGGTCTCGATCCAGCGCGGCCTCTCGGCCTCATCGGACAGTCGTTCCCGGAGCGTCTTCACGTGCGTGTCGACGGTTCGCGGATCGCCGGAGTAGTCCAGGCCCCACACCGACGCGAGGAGCTGCTCGCGCGTGAACACGCGGCCAGGCGAACCGGCGAGGTGCGCGAGGAGATCGAACTCGCGCGGCTTGAGATCCACCTCCGTGCCCTCGACGGTCACCCGTCGCCGCGGGACGTCGATCGCGAGGCCGCGCAGCTCGACGCGTTCGGCCGGCGTTCCGTGGCGCGGAGCCGCACGCCGAAGCATCGCGCGGATGCGCGCGACGAGCTCGACCATCGAGAACGGCTTTGTGAGGTAGTCGTCCGCTCCGACCTCGAGGCCGACCACCGTGTCGAGCTCCGTGTCCCGCGCCGTGAGCATGATCACCGGGACGTCGCTCTCGCGACGGATGGCCCGGCATACGGCGAGTCCGTCCATCCGCGGCAGCATTACGTCCAGGACGACGAGGTCCGGCCGACTCGAGCGAAAGAGCTCAAGGCCCTTCTCGCCGTCCTCGGCGCTCGCGACCTCGTAGCCCTCCTGCCGCAGCGCGTACGAGACCGTGTGGCGCAGGTTCGTTTCGTCGTCGACGACGAGGATGCGTGTCATCGCGACGTCGACACCGGCAGCGTGAAAGTGAATGTCGTGCCGCCTCCGGTGCCAGCGCTCGTCGCTCGGATCGTCCCGCCATGGGCCTCCACGATGTGCTTGCTGATCGAGAGGCCGAGCCCCGAGCCGCCGTCGGAGCGAGAACGGTCGCTCTTGTAGAACCGCTCGAAGATCCGCTCGAGGTCCGACTCCGCGATCCCCTCGCCGGTGTCGCGGACCGCGAAGGCCACCGCGTTTCCACTGCGTGTCGCCGAGATCCGAATCTCGCCGCCGGACCCGGTGTGCTTCGTCGCGTTGTGCACGAGGTTGGCGAACACCTGCGCCACGCGTTCGCGATCGGCCGCCACCGCCGGCAGACGGTCGCCCGGGTCGACGACGAGCCGAAGACCGGCTCGCTGCACCAGGGCCCCAAGGCGATCGCGGGCTTCCTCGAGCAGAGCCGCGGGAGACACCACGGCCGGCACGATCACCGGCTGCCCGGACTCGAGACGAGAGATGAGAAGGAGCTCCTCGACCAGCTCGGTGAGGCGATCGATCTCCCCGATCATCCGCCGGACGAAATCGCGCGCCGCGGTCGGGACGTCGATCGCTCCCGCCTCCAGCGTCTCGGCCATCGCCTTCAGCGCCGCGAGCGGCGTGCGCAGCTCGTGGGAAACGTTCGCGACGAAATCGCGGCGCACCGTCTGGAGGCGCCGGAGGTTGGTGAGGTCCTGGACAACGAGAAGGAGCTCGCCATCGGCAAGGCGCCGCGCGACCGCTCGCTGGAATCGCGGGGGCTCGGTCCGCTCGACGTGGGCGACGGTGTCCGTGTCCGCTCGAGCTGCCGTGATGGCATCGATGACCTCATGATCGCGGACGACCTCCATCAGTCGGCGACCGGCGAGCGGCGCCCCGAAGAGCTCGGCTGCCGCGCGGTTCGCGCGTTCGATCGTTCCGTCGGCGCTCGCGATCACGATCGCGTCCCCGAGCTCGTCGATGAGCACCGCCAGGCGATCGCGCTCGCTCTCCGCGTGCTGCCGTTCGCCGGTGATGCGGTCGGACATCGTGCTGAGCGCCTCCGCAAGCCGTCGCGTCTCGTCAGGTCCGCCCGGCTCGAACCGCGCCGCGCCGCCCCCGGCGACGGTCTCCGCACTTCGGGTCAACGCTCCGATCGGGCCGGTGACCGCGCGCGACAGCAAGATGACCACCGCCAGCGCGACGGCGGTTGCGAAAGCGCCGGCGAGCGCGATCGATCCTCCGAGCCGCGACGCGAATGACTCGAGCGTGGTGACGGGCAGCGCCGTGCGACTGACGCCGACGATCTGGGCGGCGTCGCGGATTGGGACTGCGACGTAGAGCAGGTCGCGCTGCACAGTCGCGGAAAAGCGGATCGCCCTCCCCTCGTTCCCCGCGAGTGCCGCGGCCACCTCGGGTCGCGAGGCGTGATTCTCCATCGTGGCGCGGTCCTCATCCGACTCGCCGAGCACGACTCCCGTCGGGTCGATGAACGTCACCCGCACACCGGCGCTCGTGCCGACGAGGTGCGCGAGGGGATCGAGCACATTCGGATCGCGCGCGCGAAGGCCGTCCCGAGCGAGGTCGCCCGCGAGCCGAGCTTCGCTCCCGAGCCAGGCCTCCAGGGTCTCGGCGTCATGCTCGTCAGCGAGCCGTGGCGCGGCGATCGCGAGCACGACGAGCCCGGCGAGGAGCCCGGCGAATGCCGCGAGCGCCGCGCGGCGCGGAATGGTGCGGACTAGGGAGCGCACTCGCGGCAGATCCCAACGATCGCGGAATGGGCCAGGTCGGCGCGAAAGCCTTGCTCGGTACGGAGGCGCCGTCCGAGCGGCTCGAGCGTGCGGAGCGGGATCTCCTGCTCCGAACCGCATCTTCGGCACACGAGGTGGCCGTGCCGCTCCACGTCAGCGCGATGCCACCGCGTCACGCGATCGTCGAGATGCGTGTGGGTCACATAGCCGAGATCCTCCAGCGCCTCGAGGTTGCGGTAGACGGTCGAAGGATCGATCTGCGGATGACGAGCGCGGACCTGGCGCGCGATCTCGTCGGCCGTGGTGTGGTGGCGCGCGCGCTGGAGCGCATCGAGCACCAGGCGGCGCTGCACCGTCATCCGCCGTCCCTTCGAGCGGATCTCGTCCGCCACACTCACGTCCCGAGAGTGCGGTAATCGCAAGCGCCTTGCAAGAGCCGCTATTGCGAGAACTTGCGATAACCTGCCGTGGTGGACCTCAGCATCGTTGTCCTTCTTCTGGGGATGGCCGCGCTCGGATTTCGCCACGGCTTCGACTGGGACCACATCGCCGCCATCACCGACATCACGAGCACCACGAGCGCGAGCCACACCGAGGCGAATGTGCCGGCGGGCGCGCCGATGCCGTCGCACGGGCACGAGCCGGAGGAGCTACGCGGTCACGGGCACGAGCACTCGGTGCCGGGTCCGGGCGCGATGCACGCGCTCGGGGAGTCGCGGTTCGCACACGAGGAGCGTCACGCCATAGGACTGGCCACGCTCTATGCCCTCGGCCATGCCTTCGTGGTTCTGGTCCTCGGGATCACCGCGCTCCTCGTCGGCGCGGTCCTTCCCGACTGGGTCGATCCGATCCTCGAAAAGGTCGTCGGGGTAACGCTCGTTCTCCTCGGCGTGTGGGTGCTCTTCTCCGTCTCTCAGTACCTGCGCGGCAAGGGCGAGTTTCGCCTTCGCAGCCGCTGGATGCTCGTCTTCGACGTCGTGCGCTACGGCTGGGGCGCACTGCAGGCGCGCATCCACGGCCACGAGCACACGCCCTCGGTGCACGCGACGCAGTACGGACCGATGACGGCGTTCGGGGTGGGGATGATCCACGGCATCGGCGCGGAGACCGGCTCGCAGGCCCTGCTCCTCGCGGGCATCGCCGGCGTCACCGGAGTCACGGGCATCGTGATCCTGCTCGCGTTCGTCGTCGGACTTCTTGCCTCGAACACCCTCGTCGCCGTCGTGAGCGCGTCGGGGTTCATAGGAGCGCAGCGCCTGCGGACGGTGTACGTGGTGGTCGGCTTCGTCGCGGGTCTCGGGAGCCTCGTGATCGGCATTCTGTTCATCAGCGGTCTGGGCACCGCCCTTCCCGATTTGCAGGAGGTTCTTTTCGGCACGCATACCGAATAGCCTCACGGGATGCGGTGCCTCGCGGCATTCGTCGCCGTGCTTGTGATCTCGTCGTGCTCTTCCTCACAGCCATCGACGACCCCTCAGGCGACGACCGGGGACCTTGTCATCCCGGCGACCGTGCCGAACGGGAAGGTCGAGGTGGTCGTGAAGCGCGGGTACGCGGTCGGCGAGACGGTCCGCGCGACGGTGCGGCTCATTCCGGCGACGGGGACGCTGCGCGGGCCGCTCGACCCGATCATCCAGGCCAGCGGCTTCCACGCCACGGCCACCGTCAGACATCTGGTCGTGGACCCGATGACGGTCAGCGCTCGTTCCCCTGACGTCCTCGTGGTGTGGGACATGCGCGACGACTCCGGGCAGCCGGTGGGCGGAGACGACTACAGCCTGGTGTTCAACGTGACCGACGACGCCGGACGCACGACGACGGTCGGCACGACGCTTCAAGTAAGGTGAACGTCCTCCGTCGCGTCGTTCTAGGCCTGGCCGTCGCGGCACTAGCGGCATGCGGGAATCCCAACACGGGCGTCGGGATCGAGGTCATCGACGGACACGTCGTGCGCGTGCTGGCCTCCGGTGACCGCGAGGGCGCGAAGTACCAGCGCCTCGCGGTGCAGCTCGACGAATCGCTCTATCGCGGCGAGGTGGTCGAGCTCGAGTGGGATGGTCGCCGCGCCCTGAACGAGAACGGCTTCCTTTCTCCGGGCGACCGCGTCCTGCTGACGCTGAGCCGCGACGGCAACACCCGCACCTACACCATCACCGAGATCGTTCGGCTCCCCTCGCTCTGGCCGTTCGTCGCCCTTCTGGCGGTCGCGCTCGTGGCGGTCGGGCGCTGGAAGGGCGTCGCATCCCTTGCGGGCCTTGGCGCAAGCATCGCCGTGTTCCTTCTGGCGGTGCTGCCTGCGGTCCGAAATGGAGACGACCCGCTCTTCGCGACGCTTCTCGGCTCGATCGGCGTCCTCGTCGTTGCCGTGTTCGTGGTGCATGGGTTCAACCGGAAGAGCGTAGCCGCGCTCTTCGGCACGCTCGGGGCGCTCGTGCTCGTGGTCGCGCTCGCGGCCGTCGCGATCTCGGTCGCGCGGATCACCGGGCTCGGTACGGAGGAGGCGATCTTCGTGTTCGTCGGGACCGGCGGCAGCGTTGACATGCCGCGGCTGGTCCTCGCGGGGGTCGTCGTCGCGTCGCTTGGAGCGCTCGTGGACATGGCCGTGGGCCAGGCCTCGACCGTGTTCGAGCTCTCGGGGACCAGCGAGCTCCGGGGCCGAAAGCTGTACTCCTCGGCGCTGAACGTGGGTCGCGACCACATCGGCTCATTGGTGAACACGCTGGCCCTCGCCTATTTCGGCGGCGCGTTGCCCCTCATCGTCCTGGTCTCGCTCGGCTTTCAGCCGCTCTCCGTGTCGATAAACAGCGAGGAGATCACCGAGTCGGTCATGGCCGTGCTCATCGCGAGCATCGGACTCGTTCTCTGCGTCCCCCTCACGACCGCCATCGCCGTCGCGCTCGCCGATCGCGCGAAGCGGTGATCAGCGCGTTCGACCCCGTCTCGCGCTCCGCGCGAGCCACGTAAGCGCGAAGAAAAGCGTCGCGACGAGCACGATGGTCCCGCCCGATGCCGTATTCACGTAGTAGCTCACGTACATCCCGGCGACCGCCGACACGAGCCCGAAGCCGACCGTGAGCCGCACCATCTCGGGCAGGTCGCGGGCGATCAGGCGCGCCGTCGCCGCCGGAGTGACCAGCATCGCCACCACGAGGACGATGCCGACGACCTGAACGGACACCGCGATGGCCAGGCCGATCAGCCCGAGCAGCAGGGCGTCGTAGCGGAGGACCGGCAGCCCCGCGGCGGCCGCGCCCGTCGGGTCGAAGCTGACGAAGATCAGCTCGCGCCGGAAGAACCAGAGCGCGCCGACGATCACGATCGCGGCGAAAGCCGCGATGACGAGCTGGTCCTCCGTGACGCCGAGCACGTCGCCGAGAAGGATCCCGAGCAGGTCGCCGGTGTAGGTGCGGATCCGACCGAAGAGCACGACGCCGAGCGCGAACATGCCGGCGAACACCACACCGATGGTCGCGTCCTCGCGGAGGCCTGACCGGCGCGAGATCAGCCCGATCGCGAGCGCGCTACCGATCGCCGCAATGGACCCGCCGATGATGAGGTTGGTCTTCAGAAGAAACGCGATCACGACACCGGGGAACGCGGCGTGCGAGATCGCATCGCCGAGGAACGCGAGGCCGCGGAGGATCACGAAGATGCCCACGCCTGCGCAGACGATGGCGACGATCGACGCGGCGACGATCGCGCGGATGACGAAACCGTAATGGAGCGGCTCGAGGAGATCAGGCATGGTGCTCGTCCGCGTAGTCGAATGGCCCGGCGGGAGGGTGGCCACCGTAGGTCTCGCGAAGCACGCGGTCATCGCGGAGTAGCGAGACGTCGCCGTCGGCCACGATGCGGCCGTTCAGGCAGACGACGCGCCGGAAGTGGGCGACGACGCCCGCAAGGTCGTGTGTCGAAACGAGGACGGTGCGCCCGGTCGAGGCGATCTCGCGGAGAACCTCCATGAGCTGCTCCTCGGTCGCGGGATCCACTCCCGTCGCTGGCTCGTCGAGGAGCAGGAGCTCCGGCTGCGACACGAGCGCGCGGGCGAGCAGCACGCGCTGGCGCTGGCCGCCGGAGAGCGCCGAGATCGGGCGCTTCGCGAGATCCGTCGCCGAGACACGGGCGAGAGCCTCGTTCGTGCCCAGCGTCACCGTTCCGCTGCGACCGATCCGGCCCATCGCGACGACGTCCTCGACCCGAAGCGGATAGTCCCAGCGGAGCTCCTCGGCCTGCGGCAGGTAGGCGATGCGCGGCGCGGCCAGGCGAGGCTCCGTGCCGAGAACGCGGACGGTGCCGGTCGAAGGACTGAGCAGACCGACGATGACCTTGAGGAGCGTCGACTTGCCCGCGCCATTCGCGCCGACGAGTGCGACGAGCTCGCCCTCGCGAACCGCGAGATCGACGTCGGTCAGGACCGGCGGCCCACCGTACCCGACGGACATACGCGCGATGTCGATGGGGAGAGCCACGGCGGAATGTTCGCGCAGATCGCTAGCGGAGCGCTTGCACGATCTTGTCGGTGACGACGCGCATCATGCCGAGGTACGAATCGGCCGGTGCGGGGCCAAGGCTGTCCGTCGGCAGGTCCGTCACGATCGTCTTAACGCCGGCCTCGCGCGCGAGCGTTTCCGCGAGGCGGGGCGAGACCTGCGCCTCGGAGAAGATGGCTGGAACCTGCTCCCTCTTCACGAGCTCGACCAGGTCGGCGAGCTCAGCGGGTGAGGGGTCTTTGCCCTCCTCCGGCTGAATGAACCCGACGACCGAGAGGCCGTACGCGTTCGCGTAATACGGGAAGGCATCGTGTGAGGTCACGAGCTTGCGTCGAGCTAGCGGTATCTGGGTGACCTTCTGTCGGATCTCCGCGTCGAGGCGGTCGAGCTCGCCGAGATAGCTGGACGCGCGGCTCTGGTAACCGTCGCGATGGGACGGATCGGCCGTCACGAGGGCGTCGCGGATCCGTTCGACGTACGCCTTCGCGTACTTCACGTCGAACCAGTAGTGGGGGTTGCCATTCGCGTTGATATCGGGATTGGCGCTCTCGCCGACACCGAGCCGCGGGAGGCCATCCGAGAGCGTGACGACACGCGCGTCCTTGGAGGCATTGCGCAGGAGCGGTTCGACCCAGCGATCGAGCGCGAGCCCGTTCACCAGGATGACCCGGGCGTCGGCGATGCGGCGTGCGTCCTCGGGCTTGGGAGCGAAGTCCTCGATCGACGCGCCGGCCGGCGCGAGCGCCTCGACGCCCGCATCGGGGCCCGCAACCTGTGCGGCGAGATCGGCGAGCACCGTCGTCGTCGCTACAAGGGAGACGCGCCCGCCGGGCAACGACGGTGAGGAGCACGCGACGAGGACAAGAGCCAGTCCCCCCGCGATGGCGATGCCCCTCACGATGACGGCCTCCAGATGAGAATCGTTCTCAACCTAGGCCAGATGAGATCCAGTGTCAAATACGGCGTTCGGCCGCTATGCTCGAATCGTGGCGACCACCTCGATCCCCACTCGGCTCGCGGCCGGCGGACGCCGTCGCACCGAGCAACGGGTGATCGTCGCGGAGGCGCTCGCGACGGCGAAGCGCGCTCTCTCCGCGCAGGAGCTCTATGACCGTGTCCGCGCCGCACATCCGACCATCGGACGTGCCACCGTCTACAGGGCTCTCGAGCAGCAGGTTGAGGATGGCATGGCGAGCCGCTTCGAGCGCGACGGGCACGTCTCGGCGTACATCGCCTGCGACGCCGAGCACCACCACCACCTCGTGTGCACGAGCTGCCAGCGGGTCGAGGATGTCGCCGAAGACGTGGTCGCGCCGATGCTCTCGTCGGTCGGCCGGCGACACGACTTCGCCGTCGACCACGCGGCGCTCGATTTCTACGGCCTGTGCGCGAGGTGTCGGACCAAACGCCGCTAGGCGCCCTCGCCGCGCGGGCTTAGGGATGCGTCCCGCTTTCGAGCCGTTTCCGATCCTCGGTCTCGAGCTGGAAGGTGGAGTGCTCGATGTCGAAGTCTCCGCGAAGGCACGTTTCGAGGTCGTCGAGCACCACGCTCGGGTCGGCACCGCTCTGCATGACAACGTGCGCGGAGATGACATTCATGCCGCTCGTGATCGTCCACACGTGCAGGTCATGGATGTCCACGACTCCGCTGCACGCGAGGACATGCTCGCGCAGCGTGTCGACGTTCACGTCGCGCGGTGTCGCTTCGAGCAGCACGTCGAGCGCCTCGCGCAGAAGGCTGAATGAGCGAGGCACGATCAGCGCGACGATCAGGAAAGCGGCGAACGTGTCGGCGAGCTGGCGGCCGGCGACGATGTTCGCCAGCGCCGAGATCATCACCGCGACCGACGCCGCGACATCTGCGAGCACGTCGAGGTAGGCGGCGCGCACGGCGAGCGATGCGTGCGGATCGCGAAGCAGCCAGATCGAGACGCCGTTGCTGACCAGGCCGACCGCCGCGACCGCAAGGACGAGGCTGCTCTGAATAGTCGAAGGCTCGCTGAACCGTCGCACTCCCTCCACGAGCACGACTGCGGCGACGACGAGGAGGAGCACCGTGTTCAGCACCGTCGCGAGGATCTCCAGGCGAAGGAGCCCAAACGTCCGGCGATCCGTGACCGGGCGGCTCCCGAGCCACACCGCCACGAAGGCGATGCCGAGTGCGACCACGTCGATGAGGACGTGGAACGCCTCCGCCAGCAGGGCCAGGCTGTTCGCGAAGATCGACGCGGTCGCTTCCACGGCGAAGACGACGACGGCGAGGATCAGCGCGATCAGCAGACGCGTGCGCTGTCGACCCCGGTGATGCACGAAACGCAACGGTACAATCGATGTACGTAGTCCTCGCGTCTTGGAGGCCCCCCACTTGGCCCAAATCAGCCATGACATGACCATCGCAAGCGTCGTCGAACGCTGGCCTGACGCCGCGCGGATCTTCGCGCGCTACGGCCTCTCCTGCGCGTCGTGCTCGATCTCCAAGAGCGAGACGATCATGGCCGGAGCGACCGGGCACGGCGGCGGACGCGTGAACGTTGAGGACCTCATGCGAGACCTGAACGCGTACGCGGACAGCGGCAAGCTCCCGGACAACCTCCCGGCGGCGAACGCGACGGCGGGAGCGCCTGGCATGAAGATGCGAGGCATGGCCGAGCAGAAGGGCATCAAGCACGTCATCGCCGTGATGTCGGGCAAGGGCGGGGTGGGGAAGTCACTCGTTGCCGGTCTGCTCGCCGTGGGCCTGAAGCGCCGCGGTTTTCGCGTCGGTGTGCTCGATGGCGACATCACCGGCCCGTCGATCCCGCGCATGTTCGGAGTTCGCGAGAAGCCGGTCTCTTCGGACGGCAAGACGCTCAACCCGCCGCGCTCGCGCGGCGGCATCCCGATCATGTCGATGAACCTGCTCCTGCCCGATGAAGGTGAGGCCGTGATCTGGCGCGGCCCGATGGTCTCCGGCGCGATCCGCCAGTTCTTCAGCGACGTGAACTGGGGCGAGCTCGACTATCTCATCGTCGACCTTCCACCCGGCACGAGCGACGCGCCGCTCACGGTCATGCAGGCGCTTCCGGTCGACGGCGTTGTCCTCGTGACCACGCCGCAGGCCCTCGCCGCGATGGTCGTGACGAAAGCGGTGAAGCTCGTCAAGCAGCTCGGAGGCGAGATCCTCGGGATCGTCGAGAACATGTCCTACGTGCGCGTCCCCGATGGCTCCACGATCGAGGTGTTCGGCCCGTCGCAGGGGCTCAAGCTCGTCATCGTTTCGAACGCCCCGCTCATCGCGAAGCTTCCGATCGATCCGGAGATCTCGAGGCTCGCCGATGCGGGTCTCATCGAGTCGTACGAATCTCCTGAGTCCGAGGAGCTCATCGTGAACTTCCTCGAGCGCGCCCCGGAGAAGCACCCGCAGGTCCCGGTCGCATAACCAAGGAGCTCCGCCCAGTCGGCATCACGCTCGCCGAGGCGCGCAGCCTCGCGGTCCACGCTCAGCTCCTCGATCGCCCGCAGCGGCGGAGCGCGCGGGCGCTCCTCGAGACGGTCGAGCACCTCGGCAACCTGCAGCTCGATCCGACCAACGTCGTCGCGCGCAACCATCTGCTCGTGCTCTGGTCGCGGCATGGCGCGTTCGACCGTGCGGCCTTCGACCAGCTCATGTGGAAAGACAAGACGCTCTACGAGACGATCTCGTACATCCTGCCGACGTCAGATCGGCCTCTTCACGAGGTGCGCGTTCGCGCGATCCGACGAGGCGAGGGCCCTCCCTACGTGGCGCGCATCAACACGTGGGTCAAGAAGAACGAGCGCCTCCGACGCGACGTGCTTGCACGGCTCAAGAAGCACGGCTCGCTTCCGCTCACGGCGTTCGAGGATCGTGCGATCGACTCGTGGACGTCGTCAGGCTGGAACGCTGACCGCAACGTCTCGCAGATGCTCAGCTTTCTCATGCGCCTCGGGCATGTCGCGGTGGGCGGTCGCGCGGGCGGTAAGAAGATGTGGACCCGAGCTGAAAGCTGGCTTCCGCGCGCGCGCCCGATGCCGGCAAAGGCCGCCGCGCGCGCGGCTACCGAGCGCGCGCTTGGGGCATACGGCGTGGCGACCTTCAGGGACCTCGGCTACTTCCGTGCGCTCGGGTGGTTCGTGACGCCCGACGCGCTGGCTGCCCTCGAGCGCGACGGGACGGCGAGGCGCGTCGCGATCGAAGGTCTTCGCGGTCCGCACTTCGCGCTGACGTCGAGTCTGCGCCGGCGGCCTCATCCGTCCGAACGCACGACCCTGCTCTCGCCGTTCGACAACCTGCTCATCGATCGCGAGCGCACCGAGCTCCTGTTCGGGATGCGGTACCGAATGGAGATCTACGTCCCAAAGCATCTGCGCGTGCGCGGGTTCTGGGCGATGCCGATCCTGCACCGGGACCAGCTCATAGGGACCGTCGATCCGAAGGTGGACCGCGAGCGCGGACGGCTCGAGGTGCTACGGCTCCATCTGGAACGCGATGCACCGCGGGACCGCTCGGTACGTCGCGCCATCGAGGATGCCGTCGACGACCTCGCCGCGTTTGCCGGCGCAAGCGACGTGGTCTGGCCGAAGGGGATCGCTTCGTCATACTCCCGGCGGTGATCGCTAGAGCCCGCGCGAATGCCGGCGCGCTCTGGCTGCTCGCCGCCTCGACGATCGCGAATGTGCTCGCCTTCGGCTACCAGCTCGTCATGGCGCGTCTTCTCACCGCTGAGCAGTACGCGATCCTCATCGCGCTCTTCGGAGTCCTGATCCTCGAGTCGATCTCGAGTCAGGTCATCCAGTCGGCGACCGCGAAGCTCACCGCGCAGTACCGCGCGCAGGGTGACGAAGCCGCACTGCATCAGTTCGTGCGACGTTGGTCGGTTCGCGTGGCGATCGCAATGGCGGGTCTCGCCGTCGCCGTCGTCCTCCTCGGCGGACCGATCTCCCGTGGTCTCGCGCTCCCCGCGGTGTCGGTGACCGTCCTCGGGGTGGGCCTTTTCTTCGCGGGCATGTTCACCTTCGCGCTCGGCCTGCTGCAGGGTCTCGCGCGCTTCGGCTGGATGGGAAGCATCCTCATCGTGCAGGCGGGCGCGCGTCTCGCTCTCGGCGTCGGGCTCGTGCTCCTCGGTTTCGGCGTGAACGGGGCGTTCGTCGGCGCGGCCGCCGCGATCGCAGTGAGCGTCGTCGTCGCCGCCGTGCCGCTCGCGCCGCTGTTCCGCGCTGCGCGCCGGGCGACGACGATCGTCGAGCTCGGTGGCGCGGAGACCCGGTTCTTCGTGTTCGCCGCCATCGTGCTGCTCGCGTACGCGGCGCTCACCAATATCGACGCGGTCCTCGCGCCCGCGATCCTCAGCCCCGCCGACGCGGGGACCTATGCCGGAGCCGTGACCCTCGGCAAGATCGTGCTCTTCGCGCCGATCGCCGTGGGGTTCATCCTCCTCGAGCGCACCGCCCGCTCGCACGCGCGTGGAGAGCCGACGGAGCGTCCGCTCTTCCTGTCTCTCGGACTGGTCCTCGCGACGAGCGGGCTCGCGACGCTCGCGTACATCGTCGCGCCATCGTTCTTCGTGGGTCTGGTCGTCGGGAGCCAGTACCCGGCGACCGTCGCGGTTGCGCCCGTTTACGGTATCGCCGCGCTTTCGAACGCCATCCTGAATCTCTGGATCAGCTATTTCGTCGGGCGCGGGGAGATGCGCGTCGGCTTAATCCTGGCGCTCGCCGTCGTCGTGGAGATCGTCCTTCTAGTGACCACCGCGACCGACGCCCTTTCGGTCGCCCGAATCGTTCTCGGCGTCGCGCTCGCGACGCAGGCCGTCGCGACCGCCACCTTCTTCATCGAACGACGCGGTCAGACCGCCGTGGTGTTGACGCCTCGCTGACACGGCACGCCGCTACCCTCCGCTCGCATGCCTTCCAGCACGCTGCTCCGCGCTGCGCTCGCCCTGACGGCCACAGGGATCGTCTCGGCCGCCAGCATCCGGCACGCGCTCGAGGAGGGCGGTTCTGATCTCGCGTTCGCTGTCGGGTACGCGTTTTACCTCTCGCTCATTCTGATCGCGACGCCGCGGAACCCGCCCCGCTGGGCACCGGCGCTCGGATTCGTGTTCGCGGCTATCACGTACGTCGTCGCGATCGCGACGCTCTCGGGTAACACCCTTGGCGTGCTTCTCTATCTCGTCGTCGCTCTTCTGGGTTACCTGGCGACGCCGACGACCTTCCGTCCGCTCACCGTCGCGGCCTTCGCGCTGTGGACTCCGGCGATCAGATTCTTCGGCCCCGATCCGCTCGCCGGGGCGTTCCCGCCAGTCCTCGCCTTTGCTTCAGTCCTCTCGCTGATCAACCTCGTGGCCGCGCTCCTGGATCGGAGCGTCCTGGATCCTGATGAGCGGCTCCGCCGCATCGGGCTCGGTCTTCTCGCGGTTGCGACGGTGGCGACGGTCGTCGAGCGTCACCTCGTCGTCGAGTCGCGAGGAATAGCGCCGGACGACGTCATGGCGCTCATCGTGGTTGGTGCGCTGCCGATCCTCGCGGTCGTCCGGCTTCGACCGTCGACACGGGATGCCCTCGCGACGGGTCTGGCGCTCGGGACCTTCGTGCTCGCGGCGATGGCGCTCATCCTCGGCAAGGGTTATCACGTTGATGCGGTCACGGTTCCGCACGTGGCGGCCCAACAGCTTCTCGCCGGCCACAACCCGTACACCACCTTCGATCTTCCCGCCGCCCTCGCTCAGTTCGGGATGGACCCGGAATTGGTCACGCACTACGAGGACGGGGCCGTCCTCCGCTCGCTCAACTATCCGGCGCTGAACTTCTTGCTCGTGGCACCGTTCATCGCCCTCGGCGCGACCGACGTCCGCTGGATATACCTGGTCGAGATCGTTGCCCTTCTCCTGATCCTGAAACGGAAAGTCCGCATCCCGTGGCGTCCTCTCGTCTTGGCCGGCGTGGTCGGCAACGTCGTGATTATCCGACAGAACATCCTCGCGGGCGTCGACCCGACGTGGTGGGCGCTGTTGACCATCGCGTGGATCTTCGTCGAATCCCGATTGCTCTCGCCGATCGCCGTGGGCCTCGCGATCGCCTCCCGGCAGCCGGCCTGGTTCGCAGCTCCCTTCTATGTGCTCGCCATCTGGAAAAGGGACGGCCGGGCCGAGGCGGCCCGCCGCGCCGCGATCATCATGATCGTGGGGCTCGCCCCAAACCTGCCGTTCATGATCGACAACCCCGCCGCCTTCTTCGACGGCGTGAGCGCACCGATGCTCGGCGCTCTCGCCCCGTATGGCGTCGGCTTCGTGCGGCTCGGGATCGATGGTGCGTTCCCGCTCCTGCCGCGCGCGGTTTACAGCGGCCTGGCCCTGGTTTCCTGCGTCGCACTCGTGGTGGTCCTGTGGCGCTTCTGGCGCCACGTGCCAATCGGCGCCGTGATCTTCCCGTTCGTTCCGCTCTATCTCGCGTGGCGTTCGCTCCAGAACTACTTCGGGTCGATCCCGCTCCTCGCTATGGCCGGCGACGACGAGCTCATCGTGGGCACAGAGACGGAACGCCTCAAGCGGGCGAGCGCCTTTGCTGCGTCGCCGGCGCCGGTTCCCGCAACCGCCGGAGTCCATCCGACCTCAACCACGCCCTGAGTCTCACAATGCCTGCGTGCCGATCGATCGCGGCTTGCTCGAGCTCCTGGCCTGCCCAGACAAACATCACGCTCCTGTACGAGAAGAAGGGGACTTCCTGGTCTGCACGGAATGCCGCCGCCGCTTTCCGATCAGGGATGGGATCCCAGTGATGCTTCTGGAGGAGGCTCTGCCGCCCCCCGACTAACGCAGACGTTCGCGCGGGACGACGATGCGGACGGTCGTGCCCTCGCCCGCCTTGCTTTGCACCTTGCAGAGCCCTCCCAGGAATGCGACCCGCTCGCGCATGCCGAGGAGCCCAAAGTGTCCCGGGCGCACGCCCGCTTCACCCCACTGTTCCGTCTCGAAGCCATGCCCGTCGTCGCCCACGTCGATCTCGAGCGTGTCTTCGTTCTTGAGCAGAGCGAGGCGAACTTCATGGGCGGCCGCGTGCTTCTTCACGTTGTTCAGCGCCTCCACGGCGACGCGGTAGAGCGTCGACTCCGCCTCACGCGATAGCGGGCCTGGATCGTCGAGCGCCTCCTCGAGCGTCCAGCCCGCCTCCTCCGCCATCTCGCGCGCGGCGGCGGATAACGCGGCCACGAGCCCGAGGTCGTCGAGCGTCGCCGGACGAACGGTGCCGAGGATCTCGCGCGTCTCGCGGATCGCGCGTCGCAACAGCTCGGTCGCCTTGCCGACCTGCACGTTGTCCACCCCGGCGCTCTGGAGCTGCGCGTGAGCGCTCACGAGGATGGGGGCGAGACCGTCATGCAGGTCGCGCGCAAGGCGGCGCCGATGTTCCTCTTCCTGGGAGAGCAGCTGCCCGGTGAAGTGTTGGAGGTCGCCGAAGAGTTCCATCCGCTCGATCGCGAACGCCGCCTGGTCGCCGAGGATGCGAAGAAAGGCGATGGCGTCGTTGCCGGGATGTCCCTGCCGGTTGACGCTCATCACGCCCTGCGTCTTGGCGGCGACGAGCAGCGGGATGCAGATCGCGAACGGGACATCCTTGGTGTACGTGGTGCCGAGCTCCTTGGCGGCCGGGCCCTGGATGATGATCGGCTCGCGCCGCTCCAGTGCCTGCCACGAGATCGATGGGCCGACCGGCACGCGCGTTCCGACGAGGCGGCCCGGGCGTGACGCGCGGACGATCAGCGCGTCGCCAGCCGCGTCGACGGTCATGAGCGAGGCGGAGTCGAAGGTCACGGCTTCGTGCGCGGCCTCGAGGACGAGATCGAAGAGCTCATCAGCGCTCGCGGCGTTCCCGATGCGCACCGTCGCGCGCTCGAGAGAGCGGAGCAGGGTGGAGGGTGTCAGGTCGCGGGCTGCTCGACCAGGCCGTTCCGGACCGCGTAGATCGCGGCCTGAGTGCGGTCCGAGACGTTCAGCTTCTCGAGGATCGCGGCGACGTGGCTCTTCACCGTCTCGGGTGAGAGCACGAGCTTGTCCGCGATCTCGCGGTTGCTCAAACCCTCGGCGACGAGCGCGAGGATCTCGCGCTCGCGCTTGGTGAGGTTGCGCGCCGCCGACGGGGCCGTCGCACCGGGCTTCATCTCGGAAAGCATTCCTTTGAGCATCTGCGATTCGATGAACGCTCCACCGGTCGCGACCTGGCGGATCGCGTCGATGAGGTCGTCCTTCGAGACGTCCTTGAGGAGATAGCCGGCCGCTCCCGCACGCACGGCCTCCCGCAGGTACGCGGGGTTGTCGTGCATCGTGACCATGATCACCGCCGTGCGCGAGCGCTCTTCCTTGATGCGTCGGGTGGCCTCGAGGCCGTCCATGTCCGGCATGCGCACGTCCATGAGGACGACGTCGGGCAATTCCTTGCGCGCCGTCTCGATCGCTTCGCGGCCGGTCTTCGCTTCGCCGACGACCGTGAGGTCCTCGGCCTTGGCGAGCATCGATGCGACACCCTGTCGCACGAGCTCGTGGTCGTCGACGAGAAGTACTCGTATTGGCATCGTCGAGATTCTAGGGGTCGATCACGCGACCGCGATCCAAAACAGATAGAGAAGGAGGCCCACCAGCACCACCAGGAGGACACCGATACCGAACAGAGCCAACGAACCTGCCGCAGTTTCCGCCGGTCGTGTCAACAAGCGTTCTACAGCGCTCACCAGATCGGCTGCGGCCGCGTCCTTCGTTACCCATCCGCCAGGCTTGTCGACGGATCGCTCCGCGGTGGCGGCTTCGGCAGCGCCGCCCGCGAGGATGAGCGCCGGAACGCCCAACTCAGAGCGCGCACCACCCCGCAAGACGAGGGCATCGACAAGGGCGATGTCGGCCGGCCAGCCACGGGCGATGTTGACCGCCTCGGCGAGCTTCGCCGCGCGTCGCACCTCGTAGCGCCGCTCCAGGCGGAGGATGGTCTCGATCCCCGTCCCGACGCTCGGGTGGGAGACGACCAGGAGGACCCTCGGTCGGCCGATGGCCGGACGATACACCGTTGTCCGGTTCCGCTACATCCGGGCTACGCCGTTCCTCCCCCCAAGGTCTGATTACTTGTAACGGCCAAGAAACGACTCTTTCACTCGTGCCAAAACGCATCCTCATCGCGGACGACCACCTCGCTGTACGCGAGGGCCTCCGCTCGCTCATCGACCCCGACCCTGACTTCAAGGTCGTCGGCGAGGCGGCGGATGGGAGCGAGGCCGCCCGCAAGGCGCTCGAGCTTCGCCCCGACTTGATCCTGCTGGACAACTCGATGCCCGGCATGACCGGCCTCGAGGTCGCGCGGATGCTCCGAGACAACCTTCCTGAGACGAAGATCGTCTTCCTCACGCTCGACCCCGGGATCCGGGACCTCGCCCTCGCAACGGGCGCGGCCGCGCACATCTCCAAGGACCAGCCGCCTCAGGAGATCATGCGTGTCGTTCGGGCCGCCGCGGGCATCGCGGCGCCGAACGCAAAGAGCGGCCAGCGGGCCGGCGCGCAGGCCAAGCTCGCCGAGATCCTCATTTCAGAGAAGGCCCTGACTTCGCGGCAAATTCAGGACCTCGAGGGTTCGCGTGAGGGCAAGCAGACCCTGTCGAATGCGGCGCTTAGGTCGGGCCTCGTAGCGCCCGAGGCGCTCGCCAGCGCGCTCGCTCGCGTCAGCGGTCACCCCATGACTTCGCTCCGCGTCGCACCCGAGGCCGCCGTCGTCCGTCAGCTGCCGCGCCGGTTCTGCGAGCTCCGCGCCGTCGCACTCGTCGAGTTTGGACGTGCGACCGCGACCCTCGCTATGGCCGATCCGCTCGATGAAGCGACCGCGCACGAGGCCAAGGACATGCTCGGAGGCATCGAGCTCAAGGTCGTCACGGCGACCCTCACCGAAGTTCGTGACGCGATCCACCACGCGCACGCGCCCACGCTCGTGCCGCTGGTCGCGGTGCCGCCGCTCCCCAAGAAGCGCACGCGTCGGCCGCTCGCGCTCGTTGCGGCGCTCGCGGCAGCGCTTCTGCTCGTCGCGACCATGACCGGCGTCCTTCTGACCCGGACCGCGGTCGTCGTGGCGCGCGCGAACCTCACCGTCTTCCAGGGTGTGGTCCAGGTCCGTCATTCGTCGGGCGGGTTCGCAATCGCGTCGACCAACGAGCTCGTGCAGCAAGGCGACGTGATCCGGACGGAAAGCGGAGCTCACGCCGCACTCACGTTCGTCGACAACTCTGTCGTCGTCCTCGAGCCTTCGACCCAGGTCGAGATCCAGACGCTTGCCACGATCGCGGGCGGTCGCGAGATCGACCTCGTTCTGCGGCAGACGAGCGGTTCGACGTGGAACGTGGTCGGGCACGAGATCAGCGAGGGTCGCTTCTCCGTGTTGACGCCGACCTCGACGAACACCGTTCATGGCACCGCGTTCGAGGTGCGTGTCGATTCGCTCGCCTCGACGACAGTCAGCACGACCGACGGAACGGTCCGGACGTTCGGTGCAGACACGAGCGTGCCGCCCGTCCTTGTCACCGCGGGGATGCAGACGACCGTGACGGAGAGCGGCCCGTCGGTCGCGGTTCCGATGACCGACTCGCTCGTGACCTTCACCTTCGACGAAGCTCGCCAGGCGTTCGTCGTGAACGGCACAGGCCAGGTCGCCGGAATCAAGGACGGCGGCGTGGTCCGCTTCATCCCCGGTTCGTCCGTCAAGCGGGACGGCAATCAGATCGCCGTGACGATCCCTGGGACCGACACCGGACTCTTGAGCTCGGTCGTCGTGCCGGCAGGTGACGTAGACGAAGTGAACATCTCGGCTCAGCTCGTCAGCAACGGGGCTGCCGCCTCGACAGCGACGGAGACGCGCGACGTCGAGAACGGTGTCGCGCGCGGCGGCGTAGTCATCAACAACCTGCAGGTCATCGTCGTCAGCGATGTCGCCGCGAAGGCGGCGCCGACCGCGATCTTCGCGAGCCCGCCCCCATCGCCCACTCCTTTCAATCCGCTTGCGATCATCTCGAACGGTCCGAAAGGTGAACTCGGGCCAGCTGGTCCGGTCGGCTTGAACGGCGACCCAGGTCCGCAGGGTCCTCCGGGCCCGGCGGGTCCGACCGGTGCGACCGGCGGATCGGGCGATCCAGGTCCTTCAGGTGCTCCCGGCGTTGCCGGAACAGCGGGTGTTGGACCCGCTGGTGTGACAGGACCCACAGGTGCCGACGGGCTTTCCGGCGCAGACGGTGCCGCGGGCGTCGCTGGCGCCCAGGGTCCTGCTGGCGCCGCAGGTCCCGCGGGCGCCCCGGGCGCGAACGGACTTGATGGCGCGACCGGCGCCGTGGGTGCGGTTGGTCCGACAGGTCCTCAAGGTCCGACCGGTGCTACGGGCGCGACAGGCGCCGCGGGCGCGAATGGCGCTGACGGTGCGACGGGTGCCACCGGCCCGGCAGGTGCGAACGGTACCGACGGCGCGACTGGGGCCACTGGTGCGACAGGTCCCGCTGGCGCGAACGGCGCTGACGGTGCAACTGGCGCGACCGGCGCCGTGGGTGCCGTTGGTCCGACAGGTCCTCAAGGTCCGACCGGTGCTACGGGCGCGACAGGCGCCGCGGGCGCGAATGGCGCTGACGGCGCGACGGGTGCCACCGGCGCGGCAGGTGCGAACGGTACCGACGGCGCGACTGGGGCCACTGGCGCGACCGGCGCTGTGGGTGCGATTGGTCCGACGGGTCCTCAAGGTCCGACCGGCGCGACGGGTGCCACCGGCGCGGCAGGCGCAAACGGTACCGACGGCGCGACCGGCGCCACTGGTGCGACTGGTGCCGCTGGCGCGAACGGCGCCGACGGTGCGACGGGTGCAACTGGTGCAACCGGCGCTGTGGGTGCGGTTGGTCCGACGGGTCCTCAAGGTCCGACCGGTGCCACCGGCGCGACGGGCGCGACCGGTGCCACTGGCGCGAATGGCGCCGACGGTGCAACGGGCGCTGCTGGCGCGGACGGTGCCACAGGCGCGACGGGTGCAGACGGCGCAACAGGCGCCACCGGTGCGACCGGTCCTGCTGGCGCGGTTGGTCCGATAGGTCCTCAGGGTCCGACCGGAGCTACCGGTGCAACGGGTGCGGCCGGCGCAGACGGTGCCACTGGCGCGAATGGCGCCGACGGTGCAACGGGCGCTGCCGGCGCGGACGGTGCCACAGGCGCGACGGGTGCCGCCGGTGCGACGGGCGCTGCCGGCGCGGACGGTGCCACAGGCGCGAATGGCGCCGACGGCGCAACGGGCGCTGCTGGCGCGGACGGTGCCACAGGCGCGACGGGTGCTGACGGCGCAACAGGCGCCACCGGTGCGACCGGTCCTGCTGGCGCGGTTGGTCCGACAGGTCCACAGGGTCCGACCGGAGCTACCGGTGCAACCGGTGCTGCCGGCGCGGACGGTGCCGCCGGTGCGACGGGTGCCGCCGGTGCGACCGGTGCTGCCGGCGCGGACGGTGCCACAGGCGCGACGGGAGCCGCCGGTGCGACGGGTGCCGCTGGCGCGGACGGTGCCACAGGCGCGACGGGTGCAGACGGCGCAACAGGCGCCACAGGTGCCACAGGCGCGACGGGGGCCACAGGGTCCACAGGGGCCACGGGGTCCGTAGGTGACTTCCAGCAGGACGACGTCTCCAAGGGCACGCAGAGCACCGTCAACTTCACGAATGGCTTCGGCGTCACCAACGTCGGAGGAAAGATCGTTGTGGACGGATCCGGCTTCGTGCACGCGACCGGCAACGAGACCATCGCCGGGGACAAGACTCTGAGCGGCAACACCACCTTCACCGGGACGACGACCGTGAACAACGCGACCACGACGGGAACTGCGTCGAGCATCAGCACCGGCAACGGCCTCACCACCGGTCAGGCCCTGAGCTCGAACACCGGCACCTCCACCTTCAGCACCGGTACCGGCTCAAGCGCTGGCTTCTTCTACGGCGGTGCGGGCCAGACCGACCTCTACCGCGGTGCGAACACGTTCCTGAGCACCGGGAATTTCACCGGGACGCTCGTCGCGCTCACCGCGGACCAGACGACAGCGGGCACGGTCCTCGGCATCAGCGCCAAGAACCTGACCAGTGGTAAGGCGATCGATGTCTCGCTCGGGACCCTCTACTCGGGTCAGACCGATGCGGTGGGCGGCTACACGATCGGTGCGGTCAACGTGCGCGCGCAGTCGTTCACCGGAAACGTGTTCAACGTGTCGGCCTCGGGCGCCTCGTCCTCGACCGGCAATCTTGCGAACCTCTCGAGCAATCAGCTCGCAGGCAACGTGCTCAACGTGCAGGGCAACGGTCTCACCACCGGTACGGCGGTCAACGTCTCTACGACCGGTCTCGCTGCGGCTGGCAAGGCCGTCGCGGTCGCGGTCGGAACCGCGGGCACACCCATCTACGTGAGCACCGCGGGCGCGGGCTACGCCGGCAACCTCATCGACCTCCAGGCCAACGGCGCGTCGCGCTTCTCGGTGAACGAGGCCGGCACGCTGACCCTCGCTGGCAACCTCTTCGTCCGCGGTGGCACTATCACCGGGCCGACGAGCGGCACCTTCGCCATCGACAACGGCAGCGGCGCACCGATCACGATCGGTGGGGCCACCGCGACGAACATCGACATCGGGCGTTCGGGCCAGGCGCAGAACCTGCTCGGCAACGCGACCGTCGGCGGGACGCTCGGCGTGACCGGGAACTTCGCGGTCGCGACGAATAAGTTCAACGTCACCGCCGCGACCGGCAACACCACCGTCGCCGGCACTCTCGGTGTGACCGGGGACCTGACCGTGAACACGAACAAGCTCATCGTCGCGGCGGCGACCGGCAACACCACCGTCGGCGGCACCCTCTCGGTGCTCGGCGCGACGATCACCGGTCCCGCGAGCGGCACGTTCAGCATCGACGGCGGCTTCGCGAACGGCGCGCTGAACATCGGTACCACCGCGAACACCGGCACGGTCACGATCGGCCGCAGCGGTCAGACCCAGGCTCTCGCCGGAAACGCGACGGTGGTCGGCACGATCGCGGCAGGCGGAAACATCAGCACGACCGCCGGCGGCATCACGATCACCGGCAACAGCACGATCGCGGGCACCCTTACGAGCCTCACCGGCCTAACGTCGTCGGGCACGATCACCTTCAGCGGACTCGGCCAGGGCGTTGTCCTCAGCAGCGGGACCGGGGTCCTGAGCTCACTGAACGGCACGACCGGCCAGTTGCTGAGCGCGAACACCGGAGCTGCGCCGACCTGGATCACTCAGCCCGACTCGAGGGTGTTTACCTACACCGCAAGTCAGACCCACACCGTGACCGCGGGCACGATCTCGATCTACATCGAATGCGTCGGCGGCGGTGGATCCGGGGGCGGGACCGCATCCTCGGCCGGAAACGCCGCGTTCGCGTCGGGCGGTGGCGGCGGTGGATACTCGGCCGTGTTCGTCGCGGCCCCAGCGGCCTCCTACGTGGTCACGATCGGCGCGGGCGGTGCGGCTCCCGCCGCCGGCAACAACAACGGCAACGTCGGCACGGCGACAACGGTGGCTGCAGTCTGCACCGGCGCCGGCGGTGGGGCCGGGACGGGCAGCGCGGCCGCCGCGACGGCGTTCACCATCGCGGGTGGCGCAGGTGGCCTCGCCTCGGCCGGGGTCGGCGACCTCAAGGTGGACGGCGGCGACGGCGGCTTCTCCATCCGACAGGCAAGCGGGACGGTCGGCGGCCACGCGGGCGACGGTGGGGCGACGGTCCTGGGTGGGATGTCGCGCGGCGGCATCGCGCAGGGAGCCGGCCTGGCAGGCAACGCTTTCGGCGGCGGCGGCGCGGGTGGCGCAACGGTGAACGGCGGCGGTACCACCGCCGGCGGCGCCGGTGCGGCTGGCGTCGTCCGTATCACCGAGTTCAACTAGATCCGCAAAAGCGTCGTCAGCGAGACTCGTAGCCGTTAGGGTGAGCGTGCGTTGAAGGACGCCATCGTCATCCCGGTCGCCGCGCTCCGGCGGATCTTCGTCATGCTCCTTGTCCTCATCGCGCTGATCCTCGTCGTGCTCGTGGTGCGGACGCAGCTCTTCCGTTCAGGCATCGCCTCGCTCTTCGCGCCGAGTGCCGCCGAGGTCATCGACCGGACTGTCTACCAGGCGGTGTTCCTGACGAATGGGTCGACGTACTTCGGCAAGCTCGAGCCGCAGGGCGATGAGTGGTTCCTGCTCTTTGACGTCTTTTATCTCGCCGCCGGTGACCAGACCGCACCTCAGCTCATCAAACGCGGTTCCGAAGCGCAGGGCCCCAAGGAGCCGATGATCATCCCCAAGGATCAGGTCCTCTTTATCGAGAACCTTCGCGATGACGGCGACATCGTTGCGCTCATCAAGAGGTTCAAGTCCGGGCAGCTCCCCACCGCGACCGCCGCGCCGACCACGCCGCCGCGGACGTCTGCGCCGTCCACGGCGAGCCCGAGTCCGAGTCCGACACGCTGAGCCGCGTCCGACTGGCTTATCGGCGTACGGTGCGCTGGGTTATCGAGAACCGGCGACGCATTCGCAACCTCGGCATCTCGCTTCTCGTATTCGTGGCAGCCCTTTTCGTCACCCAGTGGTGGGACCTCACGATTCCGTCTGTCGGTCGAGCCCAGTACCAGGCGGTGTTTCTCGCCAACGGCCAGACCTATTTCGGCCGTTACTACGACCGGATCGGTGCGTACGCGAAGATCGAAGACGTGTACTACCTTCAGGAGGTCAACGGCACCGATCCGGACGCCGCCTCCGCCACGCGGATCGTGCGCCGCGGGTTCGAGCTCCATGAGCCCGTGGCGCGGATGCTGATCCCGAAGTCCACGATCCTGTTCGTCGAGGATCTCACCGACTCATCGCCGATCGCGCAGTTCATGCAACGGGACAGCCGATGAGTCTGTACGACCCCGAACGCGATCGCGTGCGCATCGCCGGCCGTTGGCTGCGATGGTCGCTCGTCTGGTTCGCCGTGCCCGCGCTGCTCGGCGTCTTCATCTCGGCGAATGTGGACTTGCGCTCGCTACCGGTCTTCGGGCCCGAGCGCATCTCCGCGGTCCTCTTCCCCGACGGCCAGGCGTACTTCGGCCATCTCGACGATTCGGGCGAGAGTGGCACGCTGGTACTTCGGGACGTCTACTACTTCAAGAACAGCCAGGGCGGCGTGACCGGTGTCCCGGTCGGCCTTGTGCGCCGAGGCACCGAAGCTCACGAGCCCGCCGACGGCATGCGCATCAACCGGGACCGCATCTTGGCCGTCGAGCGCGTCGGCGGCGGCTCCGCGGTCGCGCAAGCGATCGAGGTCGAACGCCAGCTCATACACGCATCGCCAACGAACGTATCTCTCAATCGGACGACCGTCGCCGGTCCTGCGGCGCTCACCGCGCAACGCATCGCGGCCGAGCACGACATTGCGCGAGCGTGGACCGCGGCCGTGGAGCAGCTGCGCAAGTTGAACGACCTCGTGCTCCCGGTGAGCAAAGCGGAAGCGCAGGCCATCACGGAGAAGGCGCTCGGGGACTTGCGCACGGTCCGCCGCAACGCGCTCGCCGCGCTCGCGAGCCAGGTCGGTATGTCCGCGGCCGACGCCGACGCATACGTCCGCGCGACCGATCCGCTGCTCGAGGGTCAGAGTTTCGCGAACGAACCCGGGGTACTGCTCGCGCCCGATCTCGACGCGATCGTCACCCGTGCGACGCAGCTCTACGCACAGGTCGGTGACGCCGCCGCGAAGCAGCTCACGCAGCCGAAGGCGACCCCGACCCCCAGTCCGCGCCCCTAATTCACGGGCCGACCACGCCGGCGCTATGTGCCGCGGGCTCCCCAGGCGGCACCGCCTCATTTGTCCCCCGATGGACCGATTTCCGCGTACGACACGCCGTTAACATCGCGACGCAGTGAGACGACCCTTCATCGTCTGCGTCTTGGGCCTCGCCGCTCTCGTCGCCGCCTGCGGTGGCGGCTCGGGCGCGCAGGGGACTGAGACCGCCGCCGACGCGCTCAACCGCGGGCTCCAGGCCCATGCCGCCGGCAAGCTCGAGGAGGCCGTCGCGGCGTATTTCACGACGCTATCGAAAGACCCCAAGAACCAGTTCGCCTACTACAACCTGGGCGAGATCGCGCAACGGCAGAACCGGCTCGTCACCGCCGACGGCTTTTACCGCCTGGCGCTCGACCTCGATCCGAAGATGGAGAGCGCCCTGTTCAATCTCGCGATCGTCCGCACGAACCTCGGGATCACGGGCGATGCCGTCTCGCTCTACAAGCAGGCGATCGCCGTCAATCCGAACTCGGCAGCAGCGCACTTCAACCTCGGCCTCCTCTACCGGCAGCTCGGACAGACGGCAGATGCGCAGACCGAGCTCGCGGCGGCGCAGAAGCTCGACCCGAAGCTGGTCGCGCCAAGCCCGAGTGCGAGCCCGAACCGACAGTCGAGTCCCTCGCCAACGAGGTGATCACGTCGCGTCCCAGATAGACCTCACGCGTCTCCGCCGCAACGTTCTGATCCTCATCGTCGCGCTCCCGATGCTCTTCAACGCGATCGCGCTCGCTCCCGAGGTTGCGTACCCGCTACCGAACGTGAACGACGACGCGGAGCACGTTCTCTTCATCCAGCAGGCGGCGGATGCGTGGGCGCGAGGCGAGGACCCGCTCGACTTCTGGGTCCCGCAGGTCGAGCTTGGTTTCCCGCAGTTCCTCTACTACCAGAACCTCGCGCACCTGGTCGTCGTCGCACTCGGAAAGCTGACCTTCGGGCTCGTTCCGCTCCGCACGCTGTTCGACGTCGTCCGGTATGTCCTCCTAGTGGCGTTCCCGCTCACCGTGTTCTGGTCGATGCGGCGCCTCGGGTTCTCCGACGTCGCGGCCGCGATCGGAGCGGCCGCGGGCTCGCTGCTTTCGAGCGGTCGCTACGGCTTCGAATACGACAGCTACGTCTGGCGCGGTCTCGGCGTGTACACGCAGATCTTCGGTATGCATCTCTCGTTCATCGCGCTCGCGACGCTGCACCGCGTGGCCACGCGCGGCACCGGAGTCGTCATCGCGGCTCTGGCGTGCGCCGCGCTCGCGCTGTCGCATCTCATCTACGCGTACATGACCGCGATCACAGCGGTCGTGCTCCTCCTATTCGGACTGACGCGCGCGAACGCGCTCAGCCGCGTTCTGCGCTTCGGCGCGGTCGGCGCTCTCGCCGCCGTGATCGGCGCGTACATGTGGGTTCCGTTCTTCGCGCAGGCCGGTTACCTGAACGTCAGCCCCTATCTCGACCGCGCCAAGTACGACTCCTTCGGTGCCCCGACCATCCTCGGCTGGCTCGTCTCGGGGGACCTGCTCGACCACGGACGCCTTCCGGTTCTGACTGCGCTTCTCGCCGTCGGGATCGCTGCCGCCCTCGTCAAGCGGACGCGGCTTCTCGTCCTCACCCTCGCTCTCTTCGCGCTGTGGCTCGTCCTGTACTTCGGACGGCCGACGCTCGGTCCGCTCGCGGACCTCCTGCCGCTGCACGAGGGGCTGCTCTTCCACCGCTTCATCGGCGGAGTCGATCTCTTCGCGATCCTCCTCATCGGTGCGGGCGGCGCGTACCTGTGGGAGCTGGCGCGCGCCGAGCTCACGCCGCGACGCCTTGCCGCGGTGGCGGCAGCGACCGCGATCCTGTTCGCGCCCGTTCTCGTCGAGCGCTGGTCCTACTACGCGGACAACACCGCATGGATGCGCATCAGTCAGGCCGCCATGGACGCGGACACCGACGCGCGGACCGTACTCAACGCGCTCGCCGCGCAGCCGCCGGGCCGAGCCTACGCGGGGCTGCGCAGCAACTGGGGGAGCAGCCTCAACTTCGGGATCCCGTTCAACTCGGTGCGCATGTACAACCTGCTGACCTTCGAGCGGCTCGATGCGCTCGCCCCGCCGTATCGCGGCGCCTCTCTCAACTCGGACCTGCTCTTCGACTTTAACGATCAGGACCCTGCCCACTACCGTCTCTTCGGCGTCCAGTACGTCATCGCCCCGCCGTCCGCGGCTCTCGTCGCGGGCCTCGTGCCGATCGCGTCCACGCCGAAGTACGTCCTCTATCGCGCGCCGGGTGGCGGGTATGCGGAGTACGCGGCTGTCATACGAACCGAGACGCCCGCGAGCCAGCTCGATCTCTTCGAGCGCGCGCGAGCGTGGCTTCGCGGTGGTGCGGCGACGAGCTGGGAGTTCGCGCGATATGTGTACCGGCAGGCTCGCCCGGTCGACGCCCCCGTGCCGATCAGCGACTGCCCGCGCCAAACGATCTCTTACGCGCGCGCGCAGTCGAGCCGCTTCGACGTGCTGGCGAGCTGCACCGAGGACTCGGCGATGGTGATCAAGGCGACCTATCACCCGAACTGGCATGTCACGGTCGATGGCCGTGAGGTGCCGACCTTCATGGTCGCTCCGAGCTACCTCGGCTTCGCCGTCACGGCCGGCCAGCACTTCATCACCGCGGAATACCGATCGGCGCCGCTCAAAGATCCGCTCTTTGGAGTGGGGGCTGTCACGCTCGTCGCGTGCCTTGGGTACTCGTGGCGCAGGCGTATCCCATTCCGCAAGCTCACGCCGGCTCGCCGCTAGCCGGGGCTCAATCTCGCACGCGGAGCCAAAGCAGAATCGTCGGCTTGACGATGCTCCACCAATCGCGCACGCGCCGGATCTTGGAGTAGTTGCCGCCGCCCTTGGGGTAGGTCTTGGAGACGCCCACCTCGATGACGCGATACCCGAGCGCGATCGCCTTCCACTGGAGGTAGTACTCGAGCTCATAGCGATCCAGCCATGCCTGGTCGATGCGTATTCGCGGGTCGTCGAGCAACGAGAGCCGGTACGCGCGGAAGCCGTTGGTCACGTCGGTGGCGGCGAAGCCCGAAAGGACGCGGAAGAGGAACGTGTACCCGCGGATCATGAGATTTCGGCCGAGCGGCAGGTTCACGCTCGAGCCGCCGTCCCGCAGATATCGCGAGCCCTGGACGTAGTCGTATCCGGCGATGAGCTTCTCGATGAGTCGCGGCGCCTCTGCCGGATCGTCCTTTCCGTTCGCCGCGAGGATCACGACCGCGCCGTGCCCGTTCGCCTGGGCGGCCTTGATACCAGTTCTGATCGCAGCCCCGACCCCGCGGCGGCGCTCCTGCGTGATGACCCGGGCGCCGGCCTGCCGCGCGAGCTCCGGCCCGCCGTCGTCCGATCCGTCGTCCACCACGATCGTCTCCGTGATCGCAGGCGGCACGCGGCGCACCAGCTCGGCGATCGCATGACGCTCGTTGAAGAGCGGGAAGATCATCGCCACGGTCCCGAGCTCGGCCACGACGGCACTCTAAAGACACCCACCCGCAAACGTAGTGGCCCCCCAGTGCCGTCCCGATGACCACCGCGCCCCTTCTCCGGGGGTCCCGCGCCGCCCAGAGTTGACCACATGACGCCCTGGATGAAAGCGCTCGCGGTAGGCGGCCTTGCCGTCTGCGCGCTCGTGTTCGTGTGGCGCGGGGGCGCCGCTGCATCGAGCGAGGCGACCTGCGCTCCCACGAGCGGATTCGTGGTTCAGTTCTGCGTCAACGTGCCGAGCGGGGAGGCCGTTCGGCGCGACACCACCATTCCGCTGAGCGCCGTCGCCACGATGCGGACCGACCTTCGTGTGGAGGCGGGTATCCCGGCGAGCGAGATCCTCCGCGTCGCGACCGCTCTGGACGCCGCCGCGGAGCGCGTGGAGCGGGTGTTCGGCCGTCCGTTCAGCGAGCGGCCCCGCGTGCTCCTCTTTGCGACACCGGCAAGCTTCGCCAAGGGCGCCGAGGAGATCTTCGACTACACACCGAAAACGGCCCTTCTCGCTGCGAACTCGTATGGCGGAATCGTGGACCAGGCGACCCTCACGATCGCGGTCGACTTCGGCACCGTTGGCGGCGACCTCTCCGGTCTTCTCGCCCACGAGCTCGTTCACGTGATGATCCGGGACATCACCGGTCGCGACGCGGGCCTGCCGGCGTGGTTCGAGGAGGGGCTCGCGACGGTGATCCAGCGCGAGGATGCCCTCGCGGCGGACACCGACAGGCTTGCCGCCGAGTCACTTCACTCCAATGGCGTCGTCGCGCTCTCTCAGCTAAACACCCTCTCCGACTGGCACCGGACGTTCGCGCGGGTGGGACGTCCGCAGTACGCCGTCGCCGCCCTCGCCGTGCGCGCGATGGAGGCGCAGGTCGGGCAGTCTGGTCTGGTCACGGCGCTCGTCGCGGTCGGTGCCGGTGCGGGCTTCGAGGACGCCTACGCCGAACTCGGGACGGGCTCGCTCGCGGCGTTCGTGTCGGGCTTCGACGACGTCGAAGACCGGAGCGGCCGGATCGCGGTGACCGAGACGGTCCGCGCGGGAGGCGACCTCGGCTGGACCCTCTACGCCTTCGCCCCGAACTCCGCGGTGCGCGTTCGCATAACTGGAGACCGCGGCTACGACCTCGTCTTCACGGTGGTGGCCGACAAGCGGGGGATGTTCCGGGGTTCCTTCGGGTCAACGGCGCCGGCCGGCGCCTACACGATCGCTGCCACGAGCGGCGCGCTCCACGCGAGCGCGGAGATCGTCAACGCGCGCTAGCGGATCGGGTCCTTCTCCACGAGACCGCGGTTGTGTACGTAGAGCGCCGCCTGGGTGCGGTCGGTGAGCTCGAGCTTGCTGAAGATGTTGGAGATGTGCGTCTTCACGGTCCGCTCGCTGATGCCGAGCGTCGCCGCGATCTCTTTGTTTGCCCGACCGCTCGCCACGAGCTTCAGCACCTCGCGCTCGCGCGCCGTCAGGTCGCTGTAGCCCTCGTCCTCCCCGGTGGGACGGTCACCTGAGCGGAGCCGTCCGAACTCGTCGAGCACCCGCTTCGCCACCGACGGATAGATCAGCGAGAACCCGTCCGCGACCGTGCGGATGGCGTTTGTGAGCTGGCTCCCGGTGACCTCCTTCAGGAGGTACCCCGACGCCCCGGCGCGGATGGAGCTGAACACGAGCTCGTCCTCGTCGTAGTTCGTGAGGACGATCACCCGAGACGAGGGGACCGAGTTGCGAACGCGCCGCGTCGCGGTGACCCCATCCCAGTCGCCCATCTTGATGTCCATCAGGATCACGTCGGGCAGAAGCTCCTGCGCCACGGCGAGCGCCTCGTGCCCGTCGCCGGCCTCACCCACGACCTCGATCTCTGGCTCCGTCTCCAGAATCGAGCGCAGCCCACTTCGGACGAGCGCGTGATCGTCGGCGATGAGGACGCGGATCCTCCGCACTTCGGTCATCGGCCGAAGAGCCTTCCGAAGAAGCTCGCCTTTTCGGTGCGCTCGAGATCTTCGATCGCGCCGCGCTGATCGGTGTCCTCGACGGTATCGGCCCAGCCGGTGGGCGCCCCATCGACGGTGACGCGGTAGGGGATCGTCGCTCGGACGATCGTCCCGCGTCCGGATTCGCTGCGGACCACGAGCTGGCCGCCGACGCCCTCAGCGCGCTCCCGCATACCGACGATGCCGTAGTGCCCGCGCTCTTCCGCGGTCTGCAGCTCGTTCGACTCGAAGCCCTTGCCGTCGTCCTCGATCGTCGCGACGACCTGCTCGTCGTCGTATCGGAGGATGACCTTCGCGTTCGATGCGCCCGAATGCTGTCCGACGTTGCGGAGTCCCTCGCCGATGATCCGGATGACGGCGCGCTCCACGAATGGCTCGAGCTGGCGCTGGGCGCCGGCCTCCTCGAAGTCCACGGCCACGCCGCTCTGCCTACGGAGGTCGTCCGCCAGGCGCGCGACGGTGACCGGGAGGTTCAAGCCACCCGACTCTTCTGTCTGCCGGAGCGCCGCCATGTACTGGCGCACGTCCGAGAGCGTTGCGCGTGCGTCGCGCGCGGCCTTCGCGAGCTGCGGCCCGAGCGCGCCCGGGTCGCGGTCGAGCGCGCGCTGGCAGCCCTCGAGGGCGAGCACCACGCCGGTGAGCTCCTGCGCGACGCCGTCGTGGAGCTCCTGCGAGATGCGGCGCCGCTCGTTCGACGCGGCGCGCTGCACGAGGTCGGTGGACGCGGACTTCTGGAGCATGCCGGAGAGGTACTCGCCGAGCGTGGAGACGAAGTCGGCCTCGGCAGAGGTGTACGGCGTCGTCGCGCGGCCGAGGACGAGCACTCCCAGCACGACGCCGTTCTGCGAGGCGCCGATCGGCGCGAGAAGGAAGTGCGTGGACGAGGGCGCGGCCCAGTCCGGGCGGTCCTCCGCCATCCCGTACTGCGCCGTCGCGGTCCGTCGCTCTCGGAGCACCTGCGCAAGAACGGTGTCGGTGCCCGAGGTCGAGATGTCGGATGGCGTGATGTCGCCGTACCCGGTCGCCGCCCGGAGGTGCAGGTGATGCTCCTCAGCGGCCCACACGCCCACGGCGTCGTGCCGCAGGTTGTCCGCGAGCATCGCGACCGCGCTCTCGAGGTCGTTGTGCGGATCGTTCCCGAGGGTCGCGAAACGAGAGAGCTCGTAGAGCACGAGCGCCTGGCGACGATCCTCCTCGGCCCGCTGGAACTCGCCGGCGGTGAGGTACGCGGCCGCGATCTCCGATGCCGCCTGCGTGAGCGAGTCCACCTGGACCTGTCCGTACCGCTCCTGCGAGGCGCGGTGCTTCACGCTGATGACGCCGAGTGTTTTGCCGTTGGACCGGAGCGGCGCGATCATCGATTCGCTCACGGTCGGGTCGGAGCCGCCCTGCACCTGTCCGGAGAGCAGCATCGACCGGCCGGTCTGCGCCACCGTTCCCGAGATGCCTTCTCCGATGCGCTTTCGATCGAGCTTCGCCTCGTCCGACAGGCCGCGCGAAGTTCGCACCGACAGCTCGCCCTGCGCGTCCGCGAGCATGATTGAAACGCCGTCGGCTCCGAAGACGTCCGCGAGCTGCGCGGTCGCGCGCTCGAGCAGCTGATCGGGGTCGCGCTCCTTGCGGATGATCGCGTGCAGGTCGCGGGATGCCTTGAGCTTTGCCTCGGCGTCCTGCCCCTGCCGCTGCGCGCGCCAGAGCGCGTTCGCCTCCGCGAGCTCGAGGCCGATGAGGTCACCGACTCTGCTGAGGCCCGAGAGATCCTCTTCCGGGAACGCGCGACCGACGAGCATCGCAGCGAGGCCGCCGACGACCTGTTCCTTCCACACGACGGGCACGACGGCGAGGGTGTCGGCCGTGCGCCCATCGGAGAGCGTGAGCGTCACGCCGCTCGTTGCCTGATCCGACGTTCGCTCGGTCATCGCCTTCGCGAGCATCACCGCGGGCACGCCGTCGCTCCACTTGGTCTCGGTCGGAAGGTTGTGGGCGACGTAGGTCGCATAGCCCTCGCCTTTCATCTGGAGGATGACGGCGATCGCGTCCGCGCGCGCGACCTTGGCGAGGTAAGCCATGCGCGCGTTCCAGAAATCAGCGTCGAGGCGAAGCGTCAAGGAGAGGCCCTACGCCACGCCGGCGCCGGCCTCGCCCTCGATACGGAGCTCCAGGGAGTTGCCGCTGCTTCGCTGCATCGCGAAGCGCGGCTGTTCAAGGGTCGCGATCGCGGACCAGAGCTCGTCCACCAACATGGGAATGCGAAGTCCGACCGCGAGCGTCGCGACGCCTCCCCTGAAGTCACGCACGTAAAGCGTGCGGACCTGCGCCAGCGACTGAATGCGTCGCTCGATGTCGACCAGCCGAGCGAACGACGGGACGGGAGAGAGCATCAGCACAATGTTGCTTGTCGGAACGGCCGGCTCCTCCCTCTCGGGAGTGAGTTGCTCCGGTTCCGCCACCGTTTGGGCCGGTTCGCGCTCGACCACGGTCAGTTCGGGGGCCGAAGGGGTTTCGGCGGCGTCTCCGGCGGGCCTTCCGAAGACGTCCTCTTCCTCCACCACCACCGGCTGCGCCTGACTCCCTCGAGCCGCCTCGGCAGCGCGCGCCGACTCCTGCGCGGCTCGCGCGGCGGCCTCGGCCACCCGCGCCGCCTCGGCGATCCGGAGAGCCTCGGCGGCCGCGGCTCGTCGGAGATCCTCGGCGCGGCGCGCCTCAGCGGCGCGGCGCTCCTCTTCTTCCAGGCGCTGCGTGGCTAGCCGTTCGTCTTCCTCACGGCGCTGCTGATCGCGCCGCTCCTCTTCCTCTCGCCACTGCGTCGCGCGGCGCTGCTCCTCCTCGCGCCACCTGGCCGCGCGGCGCTCCTCTTCTTCACGCCGCTGCTGCTCGAGGCGCTCGGCTTCGGCGAGGCGCGCCTCCTCGGCCGCCCGCGCGGCTGCCGTCGCGCGCTCGGCGTCGGCGGCCGCACGCTCGGCGTCGGCTGCTCGATCGGCACCGGCTGCTCGCGCGGCCTCTTGAGCTGCGCGCATCGCTTCCTCGGCGGCGCGTACTGCCTCGGCGGCGCGCTGGCTCTCTGCCGCTCGGTCCGCCCCCGCCATACGCGCGGCCTCCTGAGCTGCGCGCATCGCTTCCTCGGCCCCGCGTGCTGCTTCGGCCGCACGCTGCGTTTCCCCGGCGCGCTCGGCCTCGGCGGCGCGCGCGGCTTCCTGAGCGGCGCGCATGGCCTCTTGCGCCGCGCGAGCGGCCTCTGCGGCACGTTCGGCCTCGACCGAACGATCGGCATCGGCTTGGTGCTGCGCGAGGCGCTGCGCCTCGGCGACTTTGCGCGCCTCTTCGGCAGCCCGCGCGGCCTCTTCGGTCGCGCGCTGTGCCTGCTCCGTGGCGCGAAGTGCCTCCGCTGCCCGCTCCGTCTCCGCCGCGCGCTGCACCTCGAGCGCGCGTCGTGCCTCCTCTTGAGCGGAGCGCGCCTCGTCCTGCGCCACGCGCGCTTGCTCCTGCGCGGCCTTCGCTTGCTCCGCCGCGGCATTCGCTTCGCGTGCCGCATCGGCCACGGTCCCGGCCTGGCGCCGGATGTCTTCGAGCAGCTCGGTGAACACACCGCGAAGCGCTTCCGCCGCGAGCGCGCGCGTATCGGGTGTCGCCTCCTCGGCGATCGGTTCGGGAGGGGGAGCTGCCTCGCGACGCGGACCGCGAAGCGCGGAGAATCCGCTCCGTCTGGTCGATGCGATCTCGTCGGCGAGCCCGTCGCGCTCCCCGCGCAGGCGCTCGATCTCTTTAATCAGGATCTTCCGCTCTTCGCGGGCTTGCTCGAGGATCTGCTGCGCAGCGTTTTCGGCTCGAGCCCGTATCTCGTGGGCCGCCCGGAGCGCGCCGGACAGGGCGTCGCGGACGGTGGCGTCGAATTCTTCGTACACCGCGACGCGCTTGCGCGCGGAATCAAGCTCTGACTCGAGCGAGCCGACTCGTTTGGTCAGTTCGCTGACGCGGTCGGAGAGCGCACCGATGATGTCGCCGGACGCGCCTAGACCCTTGGGCTCCTCGGACACGCGGTCACCCTCCGGTTGCTCGCTTCTCTGCCCACTTCCCCCGCGTGTGGGCAAGAGCGTATACGACTGAGCCAAGGAAAGGCATCATCCGCGCATCACGCGGCCGAAGGTGCTGCTCGTCGTGGGCCATCCGAGTATCGGCGCGGCGCTGGAAGCGCTGCTGCGGATAGAGGATCGATACGAGGTGAGGCGCGCGCAGTCTTTAGAACAGGTGGTATCCGGCTTGGATGGCTGGGTCGCCGATCTCGCGCTCGTCGACGGCGTGCTCGTGCCGAAGGGCAGGACAGAGGTGCTTCCGATGCCGACCATCGTGCTTTCAGGGAATGCCCAAGACGGCCGCAGGCTGTCGAGCCGTTTCGCGCAGGGCCAGGGTTGGCTGCGCAAGGACGCGACCGCCGAGGAGATCCGCGCTTCGATCGATCGCGCGATCGCCTCGGGGGCACGACGCTGGTCTGCGGCCATCATCGTGGCGGTCCTCGTGCTGGCGGTGATAGTGATCGCGATCCTCTGGTACGTGCTGCGCGTCAGGGTGTAGGTATGGCCAAAGACGATAAGAAGAAGAAGAAAGGACAAGAGGAGGTCGTCGACCTGGCGGCGCGCATCGGCGCGCGTCAATCGGCGCCCGAGCCTCCGCCGCCGCCCGCGCCGGCGCAGGAGCCTTCTGCTCCTCCTCCGCCGCCGACGCGACTCGACGGGCCCATCCCATCGGCACCGAAGCCGCGTCTTGTTCCGGCGAAAGAGGACCGCGCGCAGAGCGCGATGATCCAGAAGGCGCTCATCGAGGAGAGCCAGAAGGCCGAGCCCGCCATCCCGTCGCCGCGGGCCGCGCCAGGGCCAGGCGAGGTCGATCTCGTCGTCACCCCTCTGCCGACGCCCGACGACTGGCATCGCTTCGAGCTCGCGCTCCGCAAGGTGCGTGGAGTGGGGCAGCTTCGGACCGAGTACTACCGGCACGGCGTGCTCAAAGTGAGAGTGAGCTACCAGGGGACCGACCGGCTCGCCGCGGCGCTCCGCGCCGGCGTCCCGGGCTATCGCGTCCGAGTGATCGGCGAGGACCGCGCCACGTTGCAGATCCTGGTCACATCCGAGGGCGACGAGCGCCGGCCCGGCTGAGACCCACGGCGCGAGGGTCCGAGCCGATAGAGTGGACGTGATGAGCGACTTCGAGGCCCGCGCCCGCAAGGTTCTTCCCCCCGTCCTCGGCCACTACACGTGGCTTTCGATCGAGCGCGGGGAAGGGAGCTGGCTCGTGACGACCGACGGCCGGCGCGTGCTTGACATGACCTGCGGCATCGCCGTAACCAACGTCGGTCACTCGCATCCGCGCGTCGTGAAGGCGGTCGTCGACCAGGCGCAACGCCTCATGCACATATCCACCGGTGTCGCGAAGTACGAATCGAGCGTCGCGCTCGCGGAGCAGCTCGCGACGATCACGCCCCGCGGCCTCGACTCGGTGTTCTTTGGAAACAGCGGCGCTGAGGCCGTCGAAGGGGCCATCAAGCTCTCGCGCCAGACCACGGGACGTGAGGCGATCATCGTCTTCCGCGGCGGATTCCACGGCCGGACCACCGGTGCCGCGAGCCTCACGACTTCGAAGTCGCAATACCGCCGTGGGTACGGCGCTCTTCTCCCCGAGGTCTATGTCGCGCCCTTCCCATATGCGCTGGCCTGCGCGCTTCCGGATGCACACGACGCGGAGGCATGCGCGACGCACTGCTTCGCCGAGCTCGAAGCGATGCTGGAACACGAGGTCCCGCCGGAGCACGTCGCGGCCATCGTGATCGAGCCCGTCCTCGGCGAGGGCGGCTACGTCGCAGCGCCGGCTTCGTTCATTCGCTCGCTGCGCGAGCTCGCTACCAAAATTGGCGCGCTTCTGGTCTTCGACGAGGTCCAGACGGGCATGGGCCGCACGGGCGCGTGGTTCGCGGCACAGAAGTTCGGTGTCACGCCGGACGTCATGACCGTTGCGAAGGCGCTTGGCGGCGGAATGCCGCTCGGCGCCGTGATCTCGACGCGCGAGCGGATGGAAAAATGGCGCACCGGCAGTCACGGATCGACGTTCGGCGGAAACCCCGTGTCGTGCGCGTCCGGACTCGCCACATTGCAGGTCATCCGCGACGAGAACCTCGTCGCTCGAGCGGAGACGCTCGGCGAGATCATGGTTGAGGAGCTCGCACCGCTTCGTTCGCACCCACGTCTTCGCGAGATCCGCCGTTTCGGCGCGATGGTCGCGGCGGAGTTCGACGACAAGTCAGTTTCCAAAGCGGCGATCGGCGCCGCGCTCGATCGCGATGTGCTCCTCATCACGTGCGGCTTCCACGACCAGGTCGTTCGCTTCATACCCGCGCTCAACATCGGTGAGAGCGACCTTCGCAAGGGCATGCGTACCTTCGTCGAGGCCGCGCGTTCAGCGCAGGTGGCTTCGCCCGTCTGATCTCGAGCGGCCGTTTTCGGTCGCGTGCACGTGCCTGCGAATGGCGCCCCGATACCAGATTTGTGCCAGCAAGTTGATGAGCCCTTGCCCTTGACATAGCCCACTTCGCGGGTCTACGGTTCGCCCCCTGCGCCGCTAGATGTTGGGCCTGACCGTTACTCTGGTCCCAGATGTAGTGGCAAGGATGAGCTCAGGGAAAGGTAGAAGGAGGGTCAGATGACCCGTCGGCCGTTTGCTTCCGCGTCCGTTGGCGAGAGGCTCCTTCTCCTTCTTCTAAGGGCTCTGGCGAGCGGCTCCAACCTCGCGGCTTTCTAGGGGGCGCGCACATGGCAATCGCCGACATCGCAGACGTATCCGTTCATCGCGCTGAGCCGAAACCGCTCAGGATCGAGCGCCGCTTCACTCGTGAAGGCGTCCACCCGTACGACGAGATCGAGTGGGAGCTGCGCGATTCGGCGATCCCTGGCGAGAGCGGCAACGTCTTCGAGCAGAAGGGCGTCGAGGTCCCCAAGTTCTGGTCTCAGACGGCGACGAACGTCGTCGCCTCCAAGTACTTCCGCGGCAAGCTCGGGTCGCCGGTGCGCGAGTGGAGCGTCAAGCAGATGGTCGACCGGGTGGTAGACACGATCGCTCGCGCCGGCTTCGAGGGCGGCTACTTCGCGAGCGCGGCCGACCGTGACGCGTTCGCCGAGGAGCTCAAGTACCTGATGGTCCACCAGTACGCCTCATTCAACTCGCCGGTGTGGTTCAACATCGGCGTGGAGGGTGTGCCGCAGCAGGCTTCAGCCTGCTTCATCCTCTCGGTCGAGGACGACATGCACTCGATCCTCGACTGGTTCCGCGACGAGGGAATCATCTTCAAAGGTGGATCCGGCTCGGGCGTGAACGTCTCGCGGATCCGTTCTCAGAAGGAGAATCTCTCCGGCGGCGGCTACGCATCCGGGCCGGTCTCGTTCATGCGCGGCGCGGACTCGGTCGCCGGATCCATCAAGTCCGGCGGTACCACCCGGCGCGCGGCAAAGATGGTCATCCTCGACTCCGACCACCCCGACGTCCACGAGTTCATCTGGTGCAAGGCCAAGGAAGAGAAGAAGGCCTGGGCGCTCGGCGAGGCCGGTTACGACATGAGCCTCAACGGCGAGGCGTGGCGGTCCATCCAGTTCCAGAACGCCAACAACTCGGTCCGCGTGACCGACGAGTTCATGAAGAAGTCGCAGACCGACGAGGACTGGGGCCTCACGGCTCGCGTCGGTGGCACGGTGCTCGAGACGGTCAAGGCGCGCGCGCTCTTGGGGGAGATCGCCGAAGCCGCGTGGCAGTGCGGCGATCCAGGCATGCAGTTCGACACCACGATCAACGACTGGCACACGACACCGGCAAGCGGACGGATCAACGGATCGAATCCGTGCAGCGAGTACATGAGCATCGACGACTCCGCTTGCAACCTCGCCTCGCTGAATGTGCTCCGTTTCGTGCACAGCGACGGTGAGTTCGACGTCAATCGGTTCCGTTCAGCGGTCGAAGTTGTGTTCACCGCGCAGGAGATCCTCGTGGGCTACTCGGACTACCCGACCGCGAAGATCGCCGAGAACGCGCGCAGCCACCGCCAGCTCGGTCTCGGGTACGCGAACCTCGGCGCACTGCTCATGCAGCGCGGGCTCCCATACGACTCCAACGAGGGCCGCGCCTACGCCGCGGCGCTCACCGCCCTCATGACCGGTGCCGCGTACGCGCAGTCCGGCAAGATCGCCGAGGCGGTTGGTCCGTACGACGCATACGCGAAGAACAAGGACCCGCACGACCGCGTCATCCAGATGCACCGGCTCCACGCGTACCGGATCCGCGACGAGCTACTTCCGGCGAGCCTCCTCTCGGCGGCACGTCAGGCCTGGGACGACGCGGTCGAGTTCGGTCGGCCGGCGGGTTATCGCAACGCGCAGGCGTCGGTCCTGGCTCCGACGGGAACGATCAGTTTCATGATGGATTGCGACACGACCGGCGTTGAGCCGGACATCGCGCTCGTGAAGTACAAGAAGCTCGTCGGTGGCGGGATGCTGAAGCTCGTCAACGGCAGCGTTCCCTCGGCGCTACGGCGCCTCGGCTACAGCGAGACCGAATCGGGCGCGATCACCACCTACATCGAGCAGTTCGGCACGATCGAGGGCGCGCCCGGCATCAAGGATCAAGACCTTGCGGTCTTTGACTGCGCGTTCAAGCCGGAGAACGGAACGCGAACGATCCACCACATGGGCCACATCAAGATGATGGGGTCGGTCCAACCGTTCATCTCGGGCGCCATTTCGAAGACGGTGAACCTTCCGGAAACGGCGACCGTCGACGAGGTCAGCGAGGCGTACTTCGAGGCGTGGAAGCACGGCCTCAAGGCGATCGCGGTCTACCGCGATGGCAGCAAGAAGGTCCAGCCCGTCAACACGAGCAACAAGGAGAGCAACACCAAGACGGTCGAAACGGTCGTCGAGCGGATCGTCGAGGTCACGCGACCGCAGCGCCGCCGCCTCGCCGACACGCGGGCGTCGCTCACCCACAAGTTCAAGATCGAAGGACACGAGGGATACATCACCGTCGGGCTCTTCGAGGACAACACGCCCGGCGAGCTGTTCGTCACCATGGCGAAGGAGGGCTCGACCCTCTCCGGGATGATGGACGCGTTCGCGACGAGCGTCTCGCTGCTCTTCCAGTACGGCGTTCCGCTCTCGCACCTTGTCGAGAAGTTCGGGCACATGCGTTTCGAGCCCGCCGGATGGACCGGCAATGCGGAGATCGGCTTCGCGAAGTCGATCGTCGACTACGTCTTCCGCTGGTTGGGATATCGCTTCCTGTCGGAGCCGGAGCGGGCAGAGCTCGGTCTCGTTCGCACGACCGAGATCGCGGACGCGACGCCGCAGCTCGAGCTTCTGAACCGCGTGGTGCAGCTCGCGATGCCCGAAGTACCGATCTCCAACGGGAACGGCCACGCGACCGCTCCGGTCGCCGAAGCCCCCGCTTACCGACGACTCAATTCCACACCCGACGCGCCCCCCTGTCCGCGCTGCGGCTGGCTGACCGTTCGTAGCGGCACCTGCCACAAGTGCGAGAACTGCGGAGAGACCACCGGGTGTAGCTGACTTCCTCCGTCAGGCCCTGGCCGACCCGCCCGTTGGCCAGTCTGCCTACTGCCCGGGCACTCCCTGCTCCCCTGGGGTGCCCGGGCTTTTTTTCGCCTATCGCGGGAACGCACCGAGCGGTGCTCGTCCTGCCACGGGGCTGCGCGGTGTGCGGGTCCTGTCACGGCTCCGCGGTCTGCTCGGCTCCGCGCACCCTCCCCGGTGTTCCGCGCCCGCTTCGCGATCGCGTCACCGGGTCCCCGGGGCACCCGCGCGTCGCGAGCAGACCGCTGCGCCGTGCCACCCGCACACCCGGATGCGATCGGCCCCGGTGCCAGGCCGCACACCGCTCGGTGCGCCCTCTGCGATCCGCCGCGTTTCCGAATAAGGCTTCGGTCGGCGTTTACGCTGTGCTAACTAAGCCGAATTCGATAGGTGGGCTGTCCCATATGTCGTTTCGGAAACAGACGTAGTAGTTGCCAACGTGTCAAATCAGTTGTCGACCGACCGGAACGTGCATGACACTTCGTTCGTCTAGGTATGTAGAGAGTTCCTAGCGAGCAAGCGTGCGGCCGCTCTGCGGCACAGTGCTTGCTCAAACAGACGACGCGCCAATTGGTGGGCGCAGGGGAGGCGAGCGGCATGGCGGTATTCGCGCGAAGTGGCGAGCAGGCACGGACGTCGCGACGCGGCGTCTGGATGTTTGCTATCACGCCCATCGCCGCGATCGCCCTTGCCGTCGCCGCGGCCTTCGCCGTGAACGCTGCCTATGCGACACGCGCTCTCCCCGGGATGACGGTCGGCGGAGTCGAGATCGGTTCGCTCGAGGCGGGCGCTCTACGCGAGCGTCTTGCGTCGGAGCTGGCGGCCCCGTGGGCGGGCTCGACGGTCGCGCTTGTCGATGGTTCGCGAACGTGGCGAGCCACGAATGCCGAACTCGGGATCGCTCCGGACATCGACGCGGCGGTCACGGCGGCCCTCGCCTACGGAAAGTCGGGCAGCCTCGTCGATCGACTTGGCGCATGGATCGATGCCGCACGCGGCCAAGCGAACGTTCCGTTCGCGATGCGCGCGCAGGGCGACGCTCTTGATCGATGGGTGGCGGCCGCCGCTCGTGACACAGACCGCGCGTCGGTCTCCGGTGAGCTCCGTGTCGGCGCGACCGGTCTCGAGGTCACGCGCCCGGAGCTCGGTCGCGAGGTCGATCGCGTGGGAACCGTCGCGGCACTTGTCTCTGCCGACTCGCTCGGCGACCGCGACGTCACGCTTCGCGTTCGCACCTCATACCCCGCGGTCGACGCGTCCGGGTTCGACGAGGCATACGCGCGAGCTGCCGCGGTCATCACGCCGGTCGGCGTGCACGTCGAGGATCGGACCTTTACCGAGAACCCGACCTACCTCGCGAGCCTTCTCGTGATCGACCGTTCCGCTGCGAAGCCAGGTGAGCTTCCGGCGCTCCCGCAGGATGCGATCGCTCCGGCGACCAGGTACCGCTACCAGGTCTCGCTCGCGAACGAGCGCGTCGCGAGCTGGGTCGCGGCGCTCGGCGTCGTGCTCGACCATCCCGGCAAGAGCGCGAAGTTCAACGTGAACGCCGACGGTGTGCCGTCGATCATTCCGTCGGAGAGCGGCGTCAAGGTCGACCAGGAGAAGCTTCGCGCGATGGTCCTCGACGAGCTCGTCCGTCCCGCTACGAGCGCGACGCGGGAGCTCGCGGCGCCCGCCGCGGTCGATAAATCCGCCTTCACGACCGAACAGGCGAAGGCGCTCCTGCCGAACCTCGTGCGAGCGTCCACGTTTACGACGTACTACCCGCCCAGCCCGGACCGACACGCGAACATCTCGACTGGCGCGGCGCAGTTCGACGGCGTGGTCATCATGCCGGGCCAGACGTTCTCGTTCTGGGAGCTGCTTGGGCCCGTGACCGTCGCCCGCGGATACGCGTTCTCGGGTGCGATCATCAACAACCGATCGGAAGACAACGTCATCGGCGGCGGCCTGTGCCAGGTGTCGACGACGATCTTCAACGCCGTCGCGGCGCAGGGCTACGAGATCGTCGAGCGGCACGCGCACGGTTACTACATCGACCGCTATCCCATCGGCTACGACGCCGCGGTGTTCGATCCGGGCGTCGACTTCAAGTGGCGCAACGACACCGCGAATCCGGTGTTCCTCTGGTCGTGGAGCGACTGGACATCGATCACGATCGACGTCTGGGGAATTCCTACCGGTCGCACGGTCGTCGTCAGCGCCCCGACACAGAAGAACTTCGTGCAGCCCGCCGCGGATCAGCCCGCGGACCCGCACTTCCCGAAGGGCGTCACCGTCGCCGGCCGCGACGTCTTCAAGACGCGGACGGTCTACGAGAACGGCACGGTGCTTCGTCAGGACTTCTTCTCGAGCCACTACGCCCCCGTTTGGGGCGGCCCGCTCGTCACGCCCGACCCGCCCGACCCGGCGAAGCCCTGATCGGACCCCAGAAACCCGCCTGAAAGCACCGCGGATAACGGCCTAGCAGACAGGCCGTTAGACGCCAGTGGTGGGACAGCGCAGCGCAAAGGACACCGCGAAGCTGATCGAAGAGGTCGCGCGCGGCGATCGGCTCCTCGAAGACATCAAGGGCCCTGAGCTTCGCGAAACGGTGCGGCTTGCGCTCCGGCTCCACAAAGATCCGTACAGCGGACCGGACGGAAAGACCCGCTCCCGAATTCGGTCGCGCGTCCTAAACGGGTTGCGCCCGCGCGAAGCCACGTTCGCCGACAGCGTCGCCGTCGCCTTCGAGCTCCTCGGCAGACCGACGCCCTACGCGATGCGTGCACTGGCGGTCGGTCTCATCGCCGTGGGCATCGGAGCCAGCACTGCGGTCGCGAGTGCCGGCACCGTCGCGGACGATGCTCTGTACTCGGTCAAGATCACGTCCGAACAGATGCGCCTCGCGCTCGCCATGTCGCCCGAGGATCGCGCGGTGGTGCAGCTGTCGATCGCCGAGCACCGCCTGGCCGAGGCGACCGCGCTCGCGACCGTCGGGAACGAGGATGACGCGATCGTCGCGACCAGCGAGTACGGCGAGCACATGGCGAACGCGGCCGCCGAGCTCGCCCAGGTCGAGGCGCTCCAGCCGGAAACGGCGACCCTCGTGCTCCAGCTGCAACAGCGGATCGACGAGCACCGTGCGACCGCCGCTGCGGTCGTTGCGCGGCTCGCCGAAGACCCCAAACGAGCTTCTGGGTCCGCCGCGCTGGCGGTGCTTGCCTCGCGTGGCAGTCGTTCCGCGGACCTGAGCCCCGCCGCCGCGATCGCGCAGGATGCTGCGGACACGGCGGACGAAGCCGCGTCCGTCGCGGAGCGCATGGCCGTCCCCACTCGCGCGACGACCGCGCCGTCCTCGTCCGCCGCCGCGAGCCGCTCTTCCGACGATCAGAAAGCGACATCCCGCGATGGCGAGGCGCGCAACGAGAACGCCGGGGCCCAGAACGAAAAGGTCTCGAGCGAAAAGGTCTCCAAGAAAGAGCGCGCGGCCGAGGCATCGCGAAAGGCGGCCGACGAAGCGAAGGCCGCCGCGAAGAAGGCGAAGGAAGGAAGCCGCCGCACTCCAGCGCCCCGACAGCGATAAGAACGCCCTAGCATCGGCCTCACCTCGTGACCCCCCAACGTCGTGCCGATCTTGCGTACGCCGCGGCGATCCTCATCGGTGTCCTCTTCGTCATCCTCCTCGGCCCCCTCGAGCGGCGCCTCGAGCTCGTTCACATCAACGACTTCTCCGGTTTTTGGGCCGGGCCTCGCGCGGTCCTCGAAGGCGTGAGCCCGTGGGACCCCGCTCACTATCCGGACGCGCGCATCAGGTTTGATACGCAGCGCGACGACGCATCGGTTCTCAACTACATGCCGTGGACGGTCATCGCGCTTCTGCCGCTCGGTCTCCTGCCGCTCGAGGTCGCAGCGTGGATCTGGATGGCGTTGTCGATGATCTGCGCGGCCGTTGCTTTGCGCGCACTGCTGCGCGAGTTCCTGCCGGGGCGCGCCGTCGTTCACGGCGCGCTCGCGCTCGCACTCTTCGCCGGCCAACCGGGATTTCACACGATCGTCCTCGGTCAGTGGGCGCTGCTTCTGATGTCGGCCGTCGCCGCGATCGTTCTGGCGGTCCGCATGGGCCACGCGCGTCGCGCGGGGATCGCCGCGCTCGCCCTTCTAGCGAAACCGCAGCTCTTCGTGTGGACCGCACTTGGACTCGCGATCCCGGCGTTCTTCGATGCGCGCTACCGGCGGTTCGTCGCGTTCGCGGTCGTACTCGCCGGCGCTCTCGTCGTGTCGGCGTGGCTCGCCTTCCCCGAGTGGTTCGGCGCGTGGATCGCCGATATCCCCGCGCGCCGGACCGGCCGCTCGGCGGTCCTGCTCTCCGCGTTTGGCCAGCTCCTCGGCACACCAGGGCGCGTGCTCGCCATCGGCGTCATCGGCGCGGGTCTTGTGCTCGCGTCGCGGTTCGTTCCCGGGTCAGACCCCTGGCTCGCCGTGTGGCTGGCGCTCTCGGGAGCCGGCGCGATCTACAGCTGGTCGTACGACCACGTGCTGCTGTTCGTTCCGATCGTGATCGCCTGCGGTGTGCTCGCCGCAGCGGGCCGCGAGCGCGCCGCGCGCCTCCTCGGGATCGGCGCCGCGCTGACGTTTCTCCTGGTGTCGCCGGTCTTCTACGCGATCGGGGTGGCACGCCACGACGAGACGTTCAGCATCGCCGTGCCCGTCGCTTTCTTCGTGGCCATCGCGTGGTTGCTGTGGCCGTACCGACGCGGCGCCCTAATCCGCGAGCGTCCTGCGCAGCAGATCCAGTCCGCCTAGGAGCGCCCGCCGCCGTCCGTCCGCCGGCGAGCGAAAGCGGATATCGAGCCGTCGCGTTCGTCCGGGGGCGATGGCGCGCAGCTGACTCGTCTCGACGCCGTGGGGCGTCACCAGCAACACGTTGCCGCCGAGTCGCTGCCCCTCGCTCTCCAGCGTGTCGGACTCGGCCGCTGGACGGACGATCGCGCCGGCGAACCAGCGCTCCGCGTCGCGCGCGTCGGCCAGCGCTCTCGCGATGTCGCCCGACGAGAGCGACTCCGCGACCGCGAGGCGCCAGTTTCGGGCGAGAAGGCCGCGGCCGATGACCTGGGGGAGCGTTTCGTCGTCCGCGCCCCACACGTACTCGCCGAGCCGCGCGCGGATCGTTCGCTCCATTTCCGCGACGCGCTCGTCGGCGACCTGCGGCGTTTGGGCTTTGTCCGCAACGCGAACGTGCACACCGTCGTTCTTCGCGTACGTCGCAACGGTCGGGCTGGTCGATCGCACGAGCTCGCCGAGCTTCTCTTCGACGGCGCTCTCGCCGATGCCGAGAAGCTTCAGCGTGCGCCACCGAAGTGCGTCACCGCTCGTGAGAGACGGTTCGAGCGATTCCCACATTGGCGTCATCTCGCGGGGCACGCCCGGCATCGCGATGATCCGCTTCCCGTTCTTCTGAACGTCCCAGCCCGGCGCGGTGCCGTTCGGATTGGGGAGCGCGCGCGCCGAAGGGATGAGCCAGGCCTGCTTGCGGTTTCGGTCGGGCATGGCCATGCCCCGTCCGGAGAACCATGCGACCAGGTCGGCCGCGAGGCCGGGGTCGACGGTCGGCGTCTCGCCGAGGGCGGCCGCGATGGCCTCGCGGGTGAGGTCGTCCTCGGTCGGCCCGAGACCTCCCGTCGCCACCACCAGGTCGCTCCGCGAGAGCGCTCGCTCAAACGCTTGCTTGGCCCGTCCGAGGTTGTCGCCGACCGTCTGCATGTGAAGGCAATCGATGCCCAGAAGGGCGAGCCGGCCGGCTAAGTAGTTGGCGTTCGTGTCGACGATCTGGCCGAGCAAGAGCTCCGTCCCGATCGATAAAAGCTCAGCCTTCATGCCCGAAATTGCCTGGCCGACGCTTGCTTGCCGATTGGGTTGGCATGGCACTTGCTGCCTTTTGAGACAACAACAAGAAATCCCAACCCTTCCCTTCCTCACCACGAACCCTGGCCGCAAGGTCGGGGTTTTGTGGCTCTATGGGGCCGCGCGGCCGAGCCAGGGGGCTAGGGTACGCTGCGGCGACAGAGCGACTCGGAGGTGCTGCGTTGGCCAGCGGCTATTGCGTCAAGTGCAAGGCGTCACGCGAGATAAAGGACGCGCAGCAGATCACGATGAAGAACGGGCGACCCGCCACCCAGGGAACCTGCCCCGTCTGCGGGACCAAGATCTTCAAGATCGGCGCCTCGACCTAAGCGCGCTACGCGTCGTGCCGGACGTCGGCCTGGAGGTGCGCCCATGAAGGTTCGCGAGCTCATGACAAAACAGCCGACGACCGTCGAGCCTGACGCGAAGCTCGGCGAGGTGGCCACGCTGATGAAGCAGGAAGACTGCGGCTCCATTCCGGTGGTCGAAGGCGGGCGTCTCGTCGGCATCGTGACCGATCGAGACATCGTGGTCCGCGGCGTCGCGTCCGGAAAGGATCCGAAGAACCAACGCGTGAGCGAGGTCATGTCGGCCGACCCCGTTTCGATCGGACCCGATGAAGACATCACCGCGGCCGAGAAAGTCATGGGCGATCGTCAGATACGTCGGCTGCCGGTGGTCGAAGGCGGAAAGCTCGTCGGGATCATCGTGACCGCGCAGATCGCGCGTGCCGGCAACGATCGCAGCGTCGGCGAGACGCTGAAGGAGATCAGCGAGCCCACGAGCGGCCGCGGTTCCCACGCGCGCGGTTAGCATTGGTCGACAACTCGGTTGATGGTGCTGCTGGCCCGTCGGTACCATTTCGAGGGGCCAGTAGCTCAGCGGTAGAGCAGGAGACTCTTAATCTCTTGGTCCAGGGTTCGAATCCCTGCTGGCTCACACGGAGTGCTCGGCGCTAGAGCGCATCCTCTCGCAGCTCGACGTGATCCACGA
>JBBPIP010000008.1:0-119054 GCA_038040265.1 Chloroflexota bacterium
ACACGGAGTGCTCGGCGCTAGAGCGCATCCTCTCGCAGCTCGACGTGATCCACGACAACAAGACGCCTCGTCGATCTGCGTCTTACGGACGCAACGACAGGGAATTGGCGCCTCATGGCGCCTTCTGTTGACGGATTCGAATGCGTCTACAGCTCCATCGGCGGCACGGAATAGCCGCCGGAAGCCGACTGTTGCGGCACTAGATGAGCGAGGAGCGTCGGCCCCGGCCGTCCGGCGGATTCAATGAAGGGGTCATCGACGATTTCCGCGCGCATAAGGGCCAGATCACGAAGGGCGTGTTCACCGGCCGCTCGCTGCTGCTGCTGACCACGCGCGGCGCGAAGTCCGATCGCGAGCGCACGAGCCCGCTCGCGTATACCCGCGACGGCGACCGCATCTTTGTGATCGCATCGAAGGGTGGCGCGCCGACCCATCCGGACTGGTACCGGAATCTCCGAGCGAATCCCAAAGTCACCGTCGAGGTCGGGCCCGAGCGATTCGAGGCGACCGCAAGCGTGGCCAAGGGCGCCGAACGGCGACGCCTGTACGACCTGCAGTCAGCGCACATGCCGGCATTCAAGGACTACGAGAAAAAGACCTCGCGCGAGATACCGGTCGTCCTCCTGGAGCGCGCCGGCTAAGCTCGCGCATCCATGAGACCGCGCCGCGCGTACCTTCTGGCAGGTTGAGCAAGCGTCGGTCCGTCCTCCAGGTTGTCTTTGGTGCGGCGATCGCGCTCGTTGTCATCCTCGTGGTGGCCCTTCCGTTCGCGCTGACGCATCGGCAGGACCTGCCGCTCGAACGCGTCTACGGCGACGCCGCGGTGTCCGTCGTGAGCCGGATCTTGGGCGGCGACGCTGCCAATCCCCTCGCGGGCGACGCGCGCACGCTCAGCACGGGCCGTGCGGCCTACACCGGGTCGTGCGCGGTCTGTCACGGTGCGAAGGGCGACGGGCGCGGAGCCTTCGGCCGGACCACATACCCCGACGCGACCGACTTCACGAGCGAAAGCGCGAAGAGCAAGACCGACGCGCAGCTCTTCTGGATCGTGAAGAACGGCCTCGGCTTCACCGCGATGCCGGCGTTCGGCGGCCAGTACAAGGACGAGGATATCTGGGCGATGGTCGCCTATATCCGCGCGCTTCAGCGCGGCACGGCCAGCGCACTCGCGATACCCGAGCCGAGCCTTGCCCAGCTCGCCACCGCGGACCCCGCGGTCAGTCGGCAGACGCGGGGCGCGGCGATCTACTTCGCTTTGGGTTGCCATCTCTGCCACGGGCCGGAGGGCGACGCGCCGGGGGACCTCTCGCTCCGCGGGCGCATTCAGACCGAGATCGTGCGCGAGGGAGACGACCGCGGCATGCCCGCGTATGGCAAGGACATAATCACCGATGCCGAGCTCGCCGACCTCGAGGTCTATCTGCTGCGGTTCGCGGCGATCCCCTCGAGCCCGGACTGACCGCGAAGCAGCGAGAGCGGGTACGTCGTGCCGCGCCAGCGCACACCCCGCGTCTCGGCGAGATACGCGGACCGCGCGATCGCGTATCCAAAGCCGATGGCTGAGAACGGCAGGAGCACCGCGACCGCGAGCACCGCCGGCGTGAGCGGCCCGATCGCCTGCCGGTAGGTCTCAAGTATTCCCGCCACAAGACAGGCGACGACGACACCGAGCAGCACGCGGTCGATGCCACCGAGCAGAACCACCCCGACGAACGGCCACACCGTCGTCGCAGCCAGATAGAGAAGAACGAGAGTCGCGTCGAGGACGCGGTATTCCATGCTCGAGTACATGCTCTTCTCGAGCCCGGAGATCGCGGCGCCGAGCGAGGGATACCACTCGACCGACAGAAGCTCGTTGCCATTGAGGACGCGCTGCCGGAACCCGAACCCGCGAAGACGCCGGCCCAGACGAATGTCGTCGTCGGGTCGAAGCGAGAGCGCGCGCATCGTGCCGATGCGTTCGTACGCCGATCTGCGAACAAGATTGAACGCGCCGATGCCCACGCCGCGCTTGCTCTTCGGATCGTTCGCCAGGTACGCGCCCCAGAGCGCGACGAACGCGTACGCGAAGAACGCGACGAACGCGCGGAGCAGAATCCCCCGCGCGATCAGGCGCGGCGCGAGGGTGAGGTGGTCGAGCCCTTCCGCGGCGGCGTAGCCGACAGCTCGCCGGAGCGCGTCCGGCCGGAACACGATGTCCGCATCGGTGAAGAGGTGCCACTCTCCACTCGCGCGCTCGGCGCCTCGCCAGAGCGCGTGATTCTTCCCGAGCCATCCTGCGGGCAGATCGTCGACGCGAATCACGAGGACGCGTGGGTCCTTGGCCGCGAGGTCGCGCAGGACCTCGCCGGTGGCGTCGCTCGAACGGTCGTCGACGACGATGATCTCGAGGTCCGGATAGTCCTGCGCGAGGAGCGATCCGACCGCGCGACCGACGGCGGCGCCCTCGTCACGCGCCGGTATGACGACGGAGAGCCGTGGCAGCGTCAGGCTCGCCGCGACCCGGGGCAGCTTCGGTATCGCGTCGCGATGGCGCACGAGTAAGACGAATGGCACGACGACCGCGAGGAAAACGAGCGCATCGAAGATCGTGAGCACCAGCGGCGGCACCGGATGAAGCTAGCCCAAGCGAAGTAGTACTCACACCGATGGGGGAGGTGACCGGGCAAGTTCCCCCGTTCGCGTCCCCCGCAGAGCCCGCGATCGGTACGTTCTAGCCGTTCCTGCGGGTGCGTCGTGTCCCTAGCGTTTTCGGCGTGATACGAAAATTGCTCTCCGCACACGCGCGTGGCGCGATGCCGCGGTACGCCGCCGCGGTCATCGGCGCGGCATTCGTCTACGGACTGGAGCAGCTGCTCACAGACGAGCTCGCCCGCTCCGCCGTGGCCGACTTCGCGTGGACCGCGGCCGCGATCGGCGCGATCTTTGGCACCGCCCGCGCGGTTCACGCCGCCCGCGGCGGCGACCGCCTGGTATGGCTTCTCTTCTGCGCCGGCTCGGTCTCCTGGCTCGCCGGGCAGCTTGTCCGAGACGCCGCGGACATGGGCGGTGCGCCGATGACGTCGGCGCTCGGGGCGGATCTCGGATTCATGACAGCGGCGCCGCTCTGGACGATCGCGTTCGTCCTCATGCTTCGCCAGCACGGCCAGCGGCTTACGCTCTACGCGCTCGTACTCGACGTCGGCGCGGTCGTACTGACGCTCGTCGCCACGGTGACGCTCTTCCTGAGCACGACCCTCGCCGCTGATGTCGCCCGCGACCCGCAGGCGACGGCCGTTGCGGTGCTCTACCCGCTTCTGTATGTGGCCGCGACCGCAGCCGCGCTGTCGGCCGTGTGGGCGCTGCCGGCGCGCGAACCGCGCGGGGCGGTGACCTCACTCTTCCTCGGGCTCGGCCTGAATGCCCTCGCATTCGTTCTCTACCTTCCCGCCAACATCGCGGGCACGTTCAAAGCCGGAACGCCGCTCGATGCGCTCTGGATCGTGGGGATCGGCGCCATCGGCATCGCCGGGGCGCAGTGGGTCGAGGATCGCGAGGATGGCCGCAACAGCCGCCTTTCGGGCGCGGGCATCCACCTCTCGCGCATGGTCCTGCCCGGCCTCGTCGCCGCGGCGTCCTCGTTCCTCCTTGTCTTTACCGACCTCCGCAGGGTGCCGGGACAGATCGCCGACCAGATCGACGCCGCGGTCGCGCTCACGGTGCTCGTCCTGGCGACGCGCGCCGGGCTCGCCCTGTACGCGAACTGGCAGCTCGGCGAGCGCGAGCGGCGCCGCGCCGAGCAGCTCGCCGTCCTGTACGACATCGGCCTTGCGACCGCTGGGGAGCTATCGCTCGACGAGCTCGCGAATCTCATCGCGCGCGAGGCGACCGCACTCACCGGGACGGACGGCGGCATGGTCGCCCTCGCGGAGAAGGATCAGGGGTTCATCGTTCGCGCCGTCCACAACGCGCCCGTGCTCGGGCTGCGCTCCTCTGTGGGCGAGGACCTGCGTGGCATCGCCGTCGAGAGCCTGCGCACGCGCGATGTCGTCGTCGCGAGCGACTACCGCGACCACCCCGACAGCAACCCGGCGCTCCACGGCCTCATCGGGTCCGCGATCGCCGCGCCGCTCATCGCCCACGGCGAGATCGTGGGGACGCTCACGGCGTACGTTTCCCGCCGGCGCGTTTTCTCGGAGGAGACGCGGCGGCTCGTCCGGCTCTACGCGGCGCAGGCGGCGATCGCGATCGCGAACGCGGCTCTCCTCGCCGAGACGCGGCGCCTCGCACGCGACGATGACCTCACCGGTGTCCTCAACCGCCGCAGCCTGCTCGAGCGACTCGAGGTCCAGATCGCCGAGGCGACCCGACACGGCGAGACCTTCGGTGTGGTGCTGTGCGACGTGGACGGGCTCAAGGCCGTGAACGACACGGCCGGCCACCTCGTCGGCAACGAAGTGCTCCGGACGCTCGCGCGTGCGATGCGCCAGGCGACGCGCGCGGAAGACGTGGTCGCGCGCTTCGGTGGCGACGAGTTCGTGGTGCTCCTTCCTCGGACCGGTCCGCTCCCCGCGCAGGCCATCGTCGGCCGCATCGCGGCGCGACTGCGCGAAGAGCGCTACATGTGGGCTGGCCGGGCCAACGAGCTGCCGCGCGCGTCGTTCGGCATCGCATGGTTCCCCGTCGACGGACGCGATGCCGATGCGCTCATCAGCACCGCCGACGCGCGGATGTACGAGGACAAAGCGGGGGCGCGCCGGTCGCGCCTCGCGGTGGCCGCGGACGGCGACTGATTCGCTAGGCTTCCCCTCACAAGCTCTGGGAGGACGGGAACGTGGCGAAGTGCCCCGAATGCGATGCCGAGGTCACCGTCGGCTCTGACGCCGTGAAAGGCGAGATCGTCTCCTGCCCTGATTGCGGTGCCGAGCTCGAGGTCAAGGAGACAGCCCCGCTCACGCTCGCCCTCGCTCCCAAGGCCGAAGAGGACTGGGGTGAATAGCAAGCCGCGCGTCGGCGTGCTCCTGTCGCGCGTGCGGGTCGAGGAGAAGCTCCTCCTTGCGGAGCTCGAGTCGCGTGGGGTCGAGACGAAGGTCATCGACGACCGCGATCTCGTCCTGACGGTCGAACAGCGGCCCGACCTCGGCGTCGACGTGATCCTCGAACGCTGCATCCAGCACGGGACCGCGCTCTACGCGCTCGCCGTCCTCGACGCCTGGGGCGTACCGACCGTGAACCGCTACGAGGTCGCCGAGATCTGCGGCAACAAGCTGCTTACGACCATGCGGCTCATCCGCGACGGCGTGCCGAGCCCCAGAACGCGCGTCGCCTTCACACCCGAGTCGGCCCTGGTCGCGATCGAGGAGCTCGGCTATCCCGTCGTGCTCAAGCCGCTCATCGGATCATGGGGCCGGCTCATCTCGAAAGTGAACGATCGCGAGGCGGCCGAGGCGATCGTGGAGCACAAGGACGTCCTCGGAAACTATCTGCACTCGATCTACTACATCCAGGAGTACATCCAAAAGCCCGGCCGAGACATCCGCGCGTTCGTCGTCGGAAGCGAGACGATCGCCGCGATCTACCGCGCGAGCGACCACTGGATCACCAACACCGCGCGCGGCGGCCAGGCCTCGAACTGCCCGGTCACGCCCGAGCTCAACGCGCTTTGCGTGCGCGCGGCTCGTGCGGTGGGAGGGGGCGTCGTGGCGGTCGACCTTCTCGAAGCGCCCGAAGGGCTGCTTGTCAACGAGGTGAACTACACGATGGAGTTCCGCAATTCCATCGACACGACCGGGGTCAACATCCCCGCGAAGGTCGTCGACTACGTGCTCGAGGTGGCGAGAGCCGCTCGGTGAGAAGACGAGCGACGAGCGGCTTTGCCGTGAGCGAGACCTTCAGCCTTGAGGCTGGTCTCCGCGGTTCGCTCCGCGCTCGGGGGCCCCTGCCCCCTGCCGCGAGATTGAACAGGTGAAGGTTGGGGTTATCGGCGCCGCCGGGTACGCGGGCGGCGAGCTCCTGCGGCTCCTCCTGGGCCATCCGCAGGTCGACGAGATCGTAGCCGGCAGCGAGTCGCTCGCCGGTAAGCCCGTCAGCGCGGCGCATCCAAACCTACGAAAGCGGACGAGCCTCTCGTTCGTGCACCACGAGGACGTGGGCAGGTGCGACGTCCTCTTTCTCTCGCTGCCGAACGACGCGCATCGCGCGCATGAGTTCGAGGACCGCGCGACGATCCTGATCGACCTGTCGAGCGACCATCGTCTCCGCGATCCGGCGGCGTATGACCTCTGGTACGGCTCGCCACATCCGAGACCGACCCTGCTCGAGCGCTGGACGTATGGCATTCCGGAGCTCCACCGAAATGAGATCCGTAAGGCGACACGTATTACCGGCGCCGGCTGCAACGCGACCGCGTCGATCCTCGCGCTGCTCCCGTTGTTCCGGGCCGGGGTGGTCGACCGCACTCGTCCCGTTGTCATCGAGTGCAAGGTCGGATCGAGCGAGGGCGGGCGCGCGCCGAGCGAGGACAGCCACCACCCCGAGCGTTCGGGCGTCGTGCGCTCGTTCCGGCCGGTCGGGCACCGTCACACCGCGGAGATCGAGCAGGAGCTGCGCCTGGGCGGAGACAGCCCGCGCATCGACCTGTCCGTGACCTCGGTCGAGCTCGTGCGCGGCGTGCTCGCGACGGCCCACGTCTACACGACCTCCGCGCTCGACGACAAGGCGCTCTGGAAGATCTACCGCGACACGTACGCGGCCGAGCCGTTCGTCCGCATCGTGAAGGAGCGCACCGGCATCTGGCGTTACCCCGAGCCGAAGCTGCTCGCGGGAACGAACTTCGCGGACGTCGGATTCGCGCTCGACCCACGCGGAGAGCGCGTCGTCGCGATCTGCGCGATCGATAACCTCGTGAAGGGTGCCGCCGGCAACGCCGTGCAGGCGATGAACGTGGCCCTCGGCCTCGACGAGCAGGCCGGCCTTTCCTTCGTGGGTTTGCACCCGTGAGGCTCCGCGCGGTCATCAAGGCCGGCGGAAGCGTGGGCGTCGACCGCGACGCTGTCGCCGATCTCGTGGCTGACGTTGCGCGCTCGGACGAGATCGTCCTCGTGCACGGGGCCTCCGGCGAGACGAACAAGCTCGCGGCTGCGCTCGGTCATCCGCAGGAGACCGTGGTCTCGCCCTCGGGGCACGAAAGCCGACGCACCGATCGCCGCACGCTCGAGATCTTCGCGATGGCCGCCCTAGGAGTGGAGAACTTCATCTACGTCGAGAAACTCCAGCAGCGCGGGATCGACGCGGTCGGGCTCTCGGGCTTGTCGGGTCGGCTCCTCGTGGCGCGGAAGAAGGACGTGCGCTCGGTGCGCGACGGGAAGACCATCCTCCTTCGCGACGACTACACCGGAAAGGTCGAGGCGGTGAACCTTCCGCTGCTCACGCAGTTCATCGGGGCCGGGCGCGTGCCGGTCATCGCTCCCCTTGCGCTCTCGACGGAGCAGCAGGCCCTAAACGTCGACGGCGATCGAGTCGCGGCCGCCATCGCCGTCGCCATCGACGCCGATGCCCTCATCATCCTCACCAGTGTCCCCGGCCTCCTTCGCGACAAGGACGATCCGCGGACGCTCGTCGCGGAGACGACGATCGCCGAGGCGGAGTCGCTCGCTGAAGGGCGCATGAAGGTGAAGATCCTCGCGGCCCGCGAGGCAATCGAAGGGGGCGTGGACGAGGTCGTGATCCGATCGGCGAGCGGCGACCCCAGCGTGCGCACGGTGATCCGGTCGTGACCACGACCTTGCGCTCGACCGCCGATCTGATCGCCGCGGAGGACGCGCACACCTCCGGGCTCTACACCAAGCGCGCCGTCGTCCTCGTCCGCGGCGAAGGGGCCACCGTCATCGACAGCGACGGACGCGCCTACATCGACTGCGTGGGCGGCCAGGGCATCGCGAACCTCGGCCACGGCAACACCGCGGTCGCCGACGCGATCGCGCAACAGGCGCGCACGCTCGCGTCGTGCACCGAGCTCTTCTACAACGATCGCCGCGCCGAGCTCTACGACGTCCTCGCCGGGATCCTGCCGGCCACGCTCGATCGGGTGTTTCTCTGCAACAGCGGGACCGAAGCCGTCGAAGGCGCGCTCAAGTTCGCGCGCGCCGCGACGAAGCGGACCGGCGTCGTCGCGACGATGCGGGGCTTTCATGGCAAGACGATGGGCGCGCTCTCGGCGACGTGGGGTCCCGAATACCGGGAACTCTTCGGCCCCCTTGTCCCGGGGTTCTCGCACGTTCCTTTCAACAAGCCCGAGGCGCTCGACGCAGCGATCACAACCGACACTGCCGCCTTCATCTTCGAGCTCGTCCAGGGCGAGGGCGGCGTCCGTCCGGCAAGCCGCGAGTTCGCGGAGGAAGCGGCCCGGCTCTGCGCCGAGCGCGGCACGCTCCTCATCGTCGACGAGGTGCAGACCGGATTCGGACGGACCGGCACCTTCTTCGCCATCGAGGAGTACGGGATCGTGCCGGACATCCTGTGCCTGGCGAAATCGATCGCCGGCGGCATGCCCATGGGCGCGATCGCCTTCTCGCGAAAAGTGGGCGACCTTGCGAAGCGATCGCACTCGACGACGTTCGGTGGAAACCCTCTGGCGTGCGCTGCCGCGATTGCGGCGATCGGCGAGATCCGCCGCCAGGATCTCGTTCGCAACGCCCGCGAGCGTGGCGCGCAGCTTCAGGAGGGTCTGCGCGCGATTCGCAGCGACCGTGTCCGCGAGGTGCGCGGGCTCGGCCTCCTGGTCGGCGTCGAGCTCAAGGAGAACGCGGCGAGCGCGATCCGCGCGCTTCAGGAGGAGGGCGTCCTCGCGCTTGGCGCCGGCCCGACCGTCGTGCGCTTCCTGCCTCCGCTCGTCATCACGAAGGACGAGATCGACCGGGTCCTCGCCGCGGCGGCAAAAGCGCTCGCGTGAAGCCGAGCGAAGCAGACCTCTCACTTCTTCGCGGCCTCGTCGAGATCCCAAGCGTCTCTCGGCGCGAAGGCGACGCGGTCGAGTGGCTCGTCGGTCGGATGGCAGAGCGCGGTTTTCGCGCAACCGTCGACGACGCGGGGAATGCCGTCGGCGAGATAGGCGACGGTCCGGTTCACGTCGTCCTGCTCGGCCACATCGACACCGTCCCCGGCGAGATTCCGGTGCGTATCGAGGGCGACGAGCTCGTCGGGCGTGGCGCCGTCGACGCGAAGGGTCCGCTCGCCGCGTTCGTCGCAGGGGCCTCGCAGCCCGTGCCCGGTGTTCGTGTCACGGTGGTGGGCGCTGTCGAGGAGGAGTCCCCGACGAGCAAGGGCGCCCGCTATCGCGCGACGCAGAGCGCGCCGGATTGGTGCGTGATCGGCGAGCCCTCCGGATGGGACGCCGTGACCGTCGCCTACAAGGGTCGGCTCACCGTCGCGATCGAGCTGTCGCGAGAGGCGCGCCACGGAGCATCGCCGGGTCCGACGATCGCGGAGGAAGCGCTCGCGCTGTGGGAACGACTGCGTCCGGCGAACGGCCGCACCGACCTGACTCGCTCGTTCGAGCGGCTCGACTGCCGGCTCGAAGGCATTGACGCGGGAGTCGGCGATGGCCTCGTCGAGCGGGCGCAGCTGCGCATCGGCTATCGCGTGCCCCCCGGTACCGACCCGGGTGAGCTCGCTCGAGCCGCGACGAGCCTCGCGACGAGCGACAGCGACACGCGCGTCGTCGTAACGACGCAGGGCAGGGAAGAGCCGGTACGAACACCGCGAACGAGTCCGCTCGCGCGCGCGTTCGTTCGTGCGATCGTCGCCGCCGGCGGTCAGACCACGTTCAAGGAAAAGAGCGGGACGAGCGACATGAACATCCTCTTTCCCGCGTGGGGCTGTCCGATGGTCGCGTACGGTCCTGGCGACAGCCGCTACGACCACACACCCATCGAAAGGCTGTCGATCGTGGACTTCGCACGGTCAATAACGGTCCTTCAGGGGGTGCTCAGCCGAGCGAGCGACCGCATAATCTGACGCCGACTGGCATAAGGAGGCGCGCTGGGTGTTTTCGAAGCGCCACACGCGCCAACGGCTCGTCGTCGCCGGCCTGGCCTTGATCGCGCTCGCGGTCGGCGCGCTCCTCCTTCGAGTGGAGTTCTTCGACACGACTCTTCAGTCGGTCGTCTACGACAAGGCGATCGATATCGGGAACACGACCCTCCGAAATCAGGTGACGATCGTCGCCCTCGACGACCAGACCGTGAGCCAGTACGGCCACTATCCCCTTCCGCACCAGGCCTACACGGATCTCATGCGGGCGCTCAAACCGATGAGCGCCAGCGTGATCGCGTTCGACGTCGCCTTCTACGACCCCGCGCAAAACCCCGAAGAAGACCGGGCTCTCGCCGCCGCCATCCGGGACGCAGGCAACGTCCTCCTTGCCATGCAGGGCGCGGGCACCGCAACGCTCGGCGATCACATCGAGCGTTACCCGATCATCCAGCTCCCGATCCCGGTGCTGCGCGACGCCGCCGCCGGCGTCGCCGCGGTGAACATCCACCCCGATCCAGATGGACGAGTTCGCTACACGCAGCTCCTCATCGAGGGGCCGGACGGCACCACCTATTACTCACTGCCGCTCGTCACCGCCGCCAGAAAGGTCCGGGCGGACCTTACAAGCACGCGGCGCACGGGCGACATCTTCACGGTCCCCGCGCCGCTCGGCGACCGCGTGATGCCGATCGACCGGCGGGGTGGCATGTCCATCTATTACGCGGCCCATCCAGAGCAAACGAATCCGACCGCCGCGGGTGATTACCCCTGCAAGAACGCGGACTATTTCTGCGTCGTGTCGATGAAGGACGTCATCAACGGCACGATCCCGCGCGATCTCCTCAGCGGGCGCGCGATCTTCATCGGAGCGCATTCCCTCTCGGCCGTGCCGGACAGCTACCCCGTGCCGAACTCGAGCGGCGACAAGATGTTCGGGGTCGAGATCTGGGCAAACGCGTCCGTGTCGATCCTCACCAACCGGTATCCCGTCCTGAAGCAGAGCGACCCCGTGACGCTGGTGCAGCTCTTCGTGCTGACCCTGGCCGGGCTTCTCCTCGTTCTCCGTTGGCGGTTGTACGGCTTCGTCGCCGCGCTCGGGCTCCTGGTCGCGTACGTCACCGGCGCCTACGTCGTCTTCTCGATCCAGACCCTGGAGCTCGTCGGCGATGGCCCGACCGAGGTGCCGTCCATCGCCTACGTCGTCCCGGCGGTCTTTTGGTGGATCATCCTGCTCGGCTATCTGCTCGCCGAGGAGCAGATCACCGTGGAGCGGACGCGGAACACCTTCGGCCGTTTCGTCACGCCGTCGGTCGCACGAACGATCATCGATCGCGAGGAGGCCGGAAAGCTCGCGCTCGGCGGGGAGGAGAAACGCATCACGGTGCTGTTCGGAGACATCCGCGGATTCACGACGATCTCCGAGGGATTGACGCCGGGGATCCTTCTGGGCCACCTCAACCGCTACTTCGACGGTATGGTGGACATCGTGAATCGCTACGAAGGCACCGTGAACAAGTACAACGGCGACAACATCATGGTTCTCTGGGGTGCGCCGCTCGAGGTGAAGGACCAGGCCCGCAAGGCAGTCGAGTGCGCGCTCGAGATGCAGCGCTGGATAGTGGCAGAGCGCGAGAGGGGCGGTCCGGACGTGTCCTTCGGGTTCGGCATCAACACCGGCCCGGTCGTCGCGGGCTTCCTCGGCGCGAAAGGGCGCATGGAGTACACGGTCATCGGCGATACGGCTAACGTCGCCTCGCGCCTCACCTCGGCCGACATCGCGCGGCGCGACCAGGTGGCAGTCACCGGGGAGACGCTTCGCGAGCTTGGCGATGACGTCGAGGCGATCGACCTCGGCGTCGTGCTCGTGAAGGGGCGTGCCGAGCCCGTGCCGTGCTGGCAGATCAACCGCGTCGGGCAGGTCGCCACACCGAAGCCGGCGCCCGCTCCGGAGACGCCCATTGGTCGCGCGGCCGTCGCGGGGTATCACTAGGCATGCTCGACGACAAGGTCGCGCTCGTCCTCGTCAAGCTCGGCCATCTCGCCGTCCAGAAGGACCGCGAGGCATACCTGCGCGGACTCGTGGATCTCTGCTCGCAAGCGGTCGACGCCGAGCGCTGCACCGTGTACATCGTCAACGGCAAGAAGCACGAGCTCTGGGCGCGCGTGGCCCAGCGCACCGCGACCGAGATCCGGCTGCCGCTTGGGCAGGGCCTCGCGGGACAGTCGGCGCTCACCGGCGAGACGATCAACGTTCCCGACGCGTACGCGGACGCGCGCTTCGACCGCAACGTCGACCTGCGCACCGGATTCCGGACTCTCAACATGCTCGTCGTTCCGGTCTGGGGGAGCGACGGCCAGAGCGTTGTCGGTGTCATCCAGGCGCTGAACAAGCGGAACGGCGCGTTCGAACGGCGCGACCAGATGCTGCTCGAGCAGATCGCGGAGACCGTCGGGCCGGTGCTCGAACACATCCCCATCGACAACTGATGACGGACGAGCGCCGAAGTAAGGGCGATCGCCGCCGCCAGCCGCGCCGCAAGATCGATCGCAAAGTGACCGCGGGATCGAGGCTCGATCTCATTCTCGACGTCACTCGCCGGCTCATGTCGATCACCGACCTGGACGCCCTGCTTCGCGACATGGCGACCGTCACGACACAGCTTCTCGACGCGGATCGCGCCACGATCTTCATCGTGGACCGCGAGCGGGGCGAGATCTGGTCGAGGGTCGCCCTCGGGACGGGGGCCGGGGAGATCCGGCAGGCGATCGGAGTGGGGATCGCGGGGATGGTCGCCGCGACCGGAGAGACGGTGAACATCGCGGACGCATACGACGATCCTCGCTTCAATCCCGAACCCGATCAGCGCAGCGGCTACCGCACGAAAAGCCTGCTGACCTTCCCGATGACCGGACAGAACGGGCGCGTCATCGGCGTCTTCCAGGTCGTTAACAAGAACGGCGGCGCGTTCACGGCGGACGACGAGGACACGCTCAGCTCACTCGGGGCGTCTGCGGCCGTCGCGGTCGAGAATGCGCAGCTCGTCGCCGAGCAGCGGCGCTTGTGGACGACGCTCATCGAGACTCTGGCTGTGACGATCGACGCGCGCGACCAGCAGACCGCGGGGCACAGTCAGCGGGTTACGCGATACGCGGAGGTGATCGGTCGGGCGCTCGGGCTCGAGGGCATCGAGCTCGAGAAGATCCGCGCAGCGGCGCTGCTCCATGACTACGGCAAGATCGCGGTGCGCGACCAGTTTCTCTTGAAGCCCGGCAAGCTCGACGAGGCCGAGTTCGAGTACATGAAAGCCCATGCCGAGAAGACCGGGGAGTTCCTCGCGCACCTGGTGTTCCCGCATGACATGCGCGAGGTGCCGGTGATCGCGGCGCAGCACCACGAGCGCATGGACGGAAAGGGGTATCCGCGCGGCCTGCCGGCGGAGCGGATCCTCCTCGGCGCGCGGATCGTCGCCGCGGCCGACGTGTTCGATGCGCTCACCGCACCTCGCTACTACAAGCCCGCGTACACGCTCGAGAAGACGCTCGAGATCATGGACGGCATGGCCGGTGATCATCTCGATCCGGCCGTCGTCGCGGCCGTACGCCGGAATGTCCAGGACCTCGAATGGACGCTCGATTCGATGAAGCACACGTGGCCCAAGCCCGACGACGAAGGGATGGCCGCGGCGCCTGAGGCGGGGCTATCGGAGCGCGACAAGTCGGCCGATTCATGAGGGTCGCGTGAAGATCCGTTTCTGGGGTACGCGCGGGTCCATCCCGACACCCGGACCGCTGACGGTGCGCTACGGGGGGAACACCGCGTGCGTGGAGGTTCGGGACAGCACCGGATCGCTTCTCATCCTCGACGCCGGTACGGGGCTGCGCGAGCTCGGCACAGCCCTCATGAACGGCGGCGGCACCCGTCCCTTCTCGGTCGACCTCCTGCTCTCGCACCTCCACTGGGATCACATCCAGGGCATTCCCTTCTTTCGACCCGCGTACGACCCCAAGTCCTCGCTCCGCATACGCGGACCGAAGCAGTCGCGCACGATGCGCGAGCTCCTCGGTCTGGGAATGGACGACCCGTTCTTTCCCGTGGACATCGACGATCTGCCCGCGCAGCTGTCGGTCGGCGAGCTGCAGGATGGAAGCGACGAGCAGATCGGACGCTTCCGGGTACGCGCGGCGAGCATCTTCCATCCGGCGCCGGCGCTCGCGTTCCGCATCGAGGCCGACGATCACGCGCTCGTCTACGCCACCGACACGGAGGATCCCTTCTCGGGGAAAGCCAATCCGGTGGTCGCGCTCGCGGCCGGCGCGGACACGCTGATCCACGACGCCCAGTTCGTCGAGACCGACTTCAAGCCGACGTGGGGCCACTCCACGATCACGAGCGCGATCGACGTGGCCGTCCAAGCGAAGGTCAAACGCCTCGTGCTCTACCACCACGATCCCGACCGGAGCGACGACGCGCTCGATCGGATCGCACAGGACGCGCAGAAGCAGATGAACCAGAAGGCCAAGGGCGTCGAGGTCGTAGTAGCGCGCGAAGGCATGGAGCTCGCGATCTAGCGGAGCTCTTGTAAGGATGGGACGGAGCGTATCGTCGGATCCACGGCGCAGGGGAGGTTTCCGATGAACGCACTGGACGCGGTCAATCAGGCGAAGGACGTGATCACGGTCCGCCGGGTGTACGGCGATCCCATTCAGGAAGATGGCCTGACGATCATCCCCGCAGCCAACGTCATGGGCGGCGGGGGAGGCGGCGGCGATACGGATGGCAACGGCGGCGTCGGTTTTGGCGTGCGCGCCAAGCCGGCCGGCGCGTGGGTGATCAAGGACGGCGAGGCCCGGTGGCGGCCGGCGTTCGACCTCAACCGCACGATCCTCGTCGGGCAGATCGTCGCCATCGTCGCGCTTCTGGTCACGCGCTCGGTCGTGAAGTCGCTCGCGAAGGCGCAACGCTGATCGCGTAACGGACCACCCCGCGGGCTTGCTTGCTCGGTAGCGTTATTGGCGCGTGCGCCCAAAGTTGTGAGCGCGGCCGGTATACCGGCGCGGTCGAATTCACCTCAGCCGTTAACTGACACGTCGCTGCGACACATGAACCGCCGCATGTCGCATTTAGTGACGTTGTACGAAACGACGCTTCAAAAAGTCCACCCCACCTCCCCCAATGCGCACGCGCCGCCGGCTAGGGACTCCATCCCGCCGGCGGCGTCGTGGTTTCTAGGACAAGCTCGGCGGAGTTCAGGGCTCGCTCAGTGCCGCGGATGACGGACCGTCGCTTGTATCGATGAAGTGTCTGCCAGATGAAGATCCACACTGACGACCGCCGTGAACGACTCCCGATCGCCGACGCCGTACGCGGGACCGTTTAGTTCCACGAGACGGACGACTACCTGATCCAGACGCTCGCCGACTATGTCGCCGGAGTTTTTGCCTAGAACCCAGGGGCCACACCCGTCTCGCGCGTGTTACTTCTGAGCGAGAGTCCCTGGCGTCGCGAGCGCCTCGCGGACTACCTCAGCGAACTTTTCGGTGTTCGCCATCGTTTCGGCGGCCATGAGTGCGATCCGCATCGCCTGCTCGTCGGTGTAGTCCTCGCTGCTCTCCTCGGCGAGTCGTCCCTTGACGTACTCGAGCGCCTCGGTTTGGGTCGGACCGAGCCGAACGGTGACCGTCCTCGCGCTCTCGGATGCTGGCTTGTCAGGCATGGGCACACCCTCCGAGACCAGACTATGCGGAATCGTCAGCCGAGGTCCGCGAGTGGGCGAGGAGGGACTCGAACCCTCACGCTCTTTCGAGCACGAGCTCCTAAAACTCGCATGTCTTCCGTTCCATCACTCGCCCGCGGCTAGCCTACCGGGCGGCTCAGCTCTCGCGGCGGTCGACAGCCCACGCCGATCCCGGCCGGCGCTTGGCGACTTCCTTCACTTCGGCGGCCGCGCGCGCGGCGGCGATCGCGCCGGTGAAGCGGCCGGGCGGCACGTTCACGATCCCGATCGAGACCGTCGCCAAGGGGATCTGCCGCAGCCGCCCGCGACGGTCGCGCGCCTGGATCCATCCCCGCGCGCGGTCCTCGGGGTCGTAGAACGCGCGGATCGCTTCGTCGAATCTCCGCGTGACCTGGCCGGCCAGCCCTTCGGCTTCGTCGGCCGGCGCCAGGAGAACCATGTCGTCCCCGCCGATGTGTCCGACGAAGCGGTCGTGGACACCTGCGACCTCGGTGAGCACCTCGGCCAGCATCGTGATCACGGAGTCGCCTCGCGTGAACCCGTAGTGGTCGTTGAACTCCTTGAAGTGGTCGATGTCGACGTAGAGAAGCGCGAAGTCCTCGGCGCGCGCGAGGCGGGTCTCGATCTCCTCGGTGATCGTTGAGTTGCCGGGAAGACCGGACAGCGGATTGACCGCACGCATCCCGCTCCAGCGGCGCACCGCCGCGCCGACACGCGCAAGCAGCTCCTCGGCGTCGTACGGCTTCGTGATGAAGTCCTCGGCGCCGGCCTCGAGCTCGGCGAGCTTGACCTGGCGGTCCGAGTGCGCGGTGAGGAAGACGATCGGCAGGAAGCGAGTGCGCGGATCGCGACGAAGCTGGCGGTGAACGTCCGCGCCGGATATCCCGGGAAGGCCGAGATCGAGCAGCACCAGGTCGAACCGCCCGCCGCTCATGGCGGCCACCGCGCCCTCTCCGTCGGACGCTTCGTCGCAGACGTAGCCGGCGTCGGCGAGGAGCGCATGCAGCGCGCCTCGCGTCGCGTCGTCGTCCTCCACGACCAGGACGCGTGCAGCCATACAAAGAGAGTCGGGGGGCCGGACGGTCACCCTCAATAGGACAGGCGTACCGGATCAGGTTGCTTTGCCGGTCGCTAGGTCAACGTGCGGTCAGTGCCCTTGTCGCGCTTCGACCCCCGCGAGCCGTTCGATGACTTTGAGGAGCGCGTGGTTCCCTTCGCGTCCGCCGCCATCTTTCTGGAGCGCCGTGTAGAGCGCGTGGACGAGCGCCGTACCGGGGAGGGAGACGTGATCGGCGTACGCGTTGTCGAGGACGAGCCGCAGATCTTTCTGCTGGAGGTCGACCATGAACCCGGGACGAAAATCGCCGGCGAGCATCTTCGGCGCGTAGTTCTGCATCGCCCACGAAGAGCCGGCGCCACCCGCGATCACCTGCCGCGTGCGCTCCAGATCGATGCCCTGCGCCTTCGCGAAGACGAGCGCCTCGGAGACCCCGAGATTGTTGATCGCGACGGCGATCTGATTCGCGAGCTTGCAGGCCTGTCCCGCGCCGTGATCGCCGATGTGCACGATCGTCTTGCCGAGCGCTTCGAACAGCGGCATCGCGCGCTTCACATCTGCTTCCTCGCCACCGACCATGATCGCGAGCCGCGCTTCGATCGCACCGACCTCGCCACCGGAGACCGGCGCATCGAGTGTCTTGAACGGCGGCCGATTGGCGGCGGCGCGCTTGGCGATCTCGCGGGAGGCGGTCGGACTGATCGTGCTCATGTCTATGACGAGAAGGCCGGGGTGGGCGCCCGCGGCGATGCCGTCTGGGCCAAAGGTCACGGCCTCCACATCCGGCGAGCTCGTCACCATGGTCACGACAAGATCCGAGCGCTCGGCGACCTCTCGCGGCGTCCCCACGACGCTCGCGCCCGCCTCGGCGAGTGGCTTGGCGCGATCCGGAGTGCGGTTCGTCACCGTGACCGGGAAGCCGGCCTTGATCGCGTTGCGGGCCATCGGTGTGCCCATGATCCCGAGCCCGACGAAACCGACGCGCTCCATATCGAGGCGGATCAGTTCTCGATGTCGTCGTCGCGCGAAAGGAACACGCTGCGGTCGCCGGCCCCCTCGGTGACCAGGAAAGTTCCTTCCTCGGTCGCGTCAACGTTCACCGAGGCGACGAGAAGATCGTCGGTCACGTGTATGAAACCGGCGGTCCGCGCGAGCTCGTTGGCGATGGCCTCGGCGAGCAAGTCTTCCTCGTAGGAGTCGACGAGCAGAGCGCGAGCCTTCTTCACGAGCGCGAAAAATTCGAGCGGCTCGAAGTGGCGCTCGTGGGCGAGGAGCACGGCGCTGCCGATGTCCTCGTCGCCTTCATGGATCTCGTAGAAGAACACCTGCGGGGAACGAGCGTACCCGATTACCATTGCCGCATCTCCATGCAGGACTCCCCGAAAACCGTGCCGCCATCCGTCAAGCACACCGTTCGCCGAGAACCGGGATCGAAGGTGACGCTCGACGTCGAGGTGGCCGCCGACCGACTGTCGCGAGCGGCCGATGCCGCGTTCGAGCGGCACGTGCAGCGCGCGAAGATACCCGGGTTCCGACCCGGTAAGGCGCCGCGCGGAATGTACGAGCGGACCTACGGCAAAGAGCATCTCTGGGAGGACGCTGCCGACGACCTGATGGATCAGACGTACCGCGAGATCGTCGACGCGGAGGGCATCGAGCCGATCGACCGGCCCGACGCGAAGCTGACCCAGCTGAAGGAGGGCGAGCCCCTCCGGTACACCGCGACCGTCGTGGTGCGTCCCGATGTCACGCTCGGCGACTACGCGGCGCACGGCGCGACGATCGATGCCGCCCCGCCCATCGATGCGGACATCGATCGGACGATCGCGTCGATGCGCGAGAGCCACGCTCAGCTGCGGCCGGTGGACCGCGAGGCGAAGGCGGGCGACATCCTCACCGTCGATATCGACGCGACCGTGCCCGGCAAGACGATTCCGCCCTTCGCGCGCAACGCGCACATCGAGGCGGGAAAGGATCTCGGCATCGCCGGGCTCGGCGAGGCGCTTGTCGGCATGAAGGTGGGCGACGACAAGAAGGTCGACCTCGCATTTCCGAACGACGCGAGCGAAAGCGAGCTCGCCGGAAAGACCGGGACGTTCAGCATCCGGCCGTCGCAGGTCGCCGAAAAGATCCTTCCGGCGCTCAACGACGGCTTCGCGAAGACCGTCGGCGTCGCGGACCTTACGGCCCTGACAAAAGCGGTACGCAACGAGCTCGCCCATGCCGCCTTCCACGAGGCCCGGGATGACGCGGCCGACAAGGCGGTCGAGCACGCGATGCAGACGTCGACCGTCGAGGTCCCGGAGCTCCTCGTCGAGGACGAGCTCGAGCATCTCGTGAACGACCTGAAGGCGCGCATCAAGCAGGAGGGCGTGACCTGGGAGAAGTTCCTGCTGCAGGCGAGAAAGACCGAGGACGACATCCGCAAGGAGTGGCGTCCGGTCGCCGAGCGGCGTGCGAAGTCTCTCCTGGTGCTCGACGCGATCGCGCGCAAGGAGGGCATCACGGTCTCCGGCGACGAGCTCGCCGCGCAGGCCGCGATGTCACCGCTCGCGCAGGTCGATCCTCAGGCCCTTCGCTCGCCGGCGGTGCTCGCGTCCCTCGCACGATCGATCCGCAACCGCAAGACGGTCGACAAGCTGGTCGGGCTGGACTCGCCGGACGCGGAGCGCGAGGCGATCAAGAAAGCGGGAGGCGACGACTTCGACTTCCACGGAGATGCGCCCGCACTTGCGGCGCCGAAGATCATCGTGCCCGAAAAGTCAGACGCCACACCGGAGGGACGCGAAGCTCTTCGCGCGATGCTCGACAAGAAGTAACGCGCGCTGCCGTTACACGAGGTACTTCCGGAACCACTCGATCGTCGCGACCCAGGCCTTCTGCGCGGCGTCCGGCGCGTAGCGCGTCCCGGTGTCGTTGTGGAACGCGTGGTTCACGCCCGGGAACACCAAGATCTGGTTTTGCACGCCGGCCTTCTTCAGCTGCTCTTCCATCTGCGGACCCGTTGAGGTGATGCGCGTGTCCTGCTCCGCGTACACGGCGAGGGTCGCCGCCTTCGCCTTGGTGCCGATGTCCGCGTAGTTGGAGGGCTGCGGCCCGTAATAGGGGGCACCGGCCTTCACGTCCGCGCCGGCCGCGAGCAGGTTCCACACTTCGCCGCCGCCGAAGCAGAAGCCGACCGCACCGACCGCGCCCGACGTGTTGTCCTTGAGGTACGCGATCGCTGCGTTGTGATCGCCGAGCTTTTGCGCCAGAGCGAGGTTGCCGATCGCGCCGGTAACCGCGTCGCCGAGCTTCTCGCCGCCGCCCTGCCGCGCGGTGAGGTCGATGTTCACCGCGACGAAGCCCGCGGTGGCGGCGCGGCGAACGACGTCGCGGATGTGCTCGGTCTGTCCGCGGTTCTCGTGGATGACCATGACGCCGGGCACGCGCCCGCTGACGTTCGGCTTGGCCACGTACGCCATGAGCGAGGCACCGTCTGTGCCTTTGATCTCTGGCCTCGATACGGTGATGCGCGGGTCGTTCTCTTTTACGGTGATGCCGTCGGTGGTCGCTGCGGGTGGCGGTGTCGCGAACGGTTGCGCGACCAGGCCCTGGGTTGGCGTCGCGGTTGTGACGGCTGCCGTCGGAGCCGCCCGCGGGCTCAGATCGCACGCCGCCAGAAGCGTTGTCGCGGCGGCGGCTGAGCCCACGACGATGGCTACCTTCCGGATCAGCTCCCGCCGCCCGATGATTCCGTCGCGGAAGTCCTCGATGTGCTCCTCTACGAAATAGCGCTGCGTGTCGTTCAGGCCTTCCATTTGGAACCTCCTTCGTCGGTTTTCGCTTCGCGTCCGGGGGCCCCTGCCCCCGCCTCCCCGAGCTACATATATGTCTACGCGCGAGGCGGGTCTCTGGTTCAGGGCCGCGCGCTTACCTGCCCGCGGGCGCCGCGACCGCGATCCGCGCCGCGAGATCGCGGATCACCTTGGCCGCCGCACTTTCAGGATGCAATACGGCGAGCGGCCGGCCGCGGTCCGCCGCATCGTCGCATGCCTCGGTGTACGGCACGACGATGTCGGGCTTGCGGTTGAAGAAGCGCGCGACGTGGTCCATCTCGACGCCGGAGGCGCTCGTGCGGTTGACCACGAGAACGGTCCGCTCCTGCGGGAACGAGAGCTTCTGAAGGACCTCGAGCGCCTGTTTCGTCGCTTTGAGCGACGGTAGATGCGCAGCGGTCACGATCACGACCCCGTCGGCGACGTCCAGTGCTGCGAGCACCTGCTGCGAGAAGCTCGCCGGCGCGTCGATCACGACGTAGTCGGACTGCTTTCGCAGATGGTCGATGGCCTGCTGCACGGCGGGAACGGTAACGAGCTCGGCGCGCTCGGGTACGTCGCATCCCGAGAGCACTCGAACGCCGCTTCGGTCCTGCTCGAGGTAGGTCCCGAACGTCGTCTCATCGAGCTGCTCGTGCGCTTCTTCCGCGAGGTCAGCGAGCGTGCGAGTGGAGGTCAGATTCATCAGCATTGGAGCGGTCCCGAATTCGAGGTTGAGGTCGAGGAGCGTGACGCGGTACATCGTGGTCGCGGCGAGCGCGACGGCCGCATTCACGGCGAGCGTCGTGCAGCCGACGCCGCCCTTACCGTGCACGAACAGGATGACGTTGCCGCCACGTTTCACCGCGGCGTCGCCGCCGGTGGTGCGGAACCGTCTGATCAGGACCTCGATCTTCGCCTCGAGGACCGCCATCTCGACCGGCTTGGGCACGTACTCGTCCGCGCCCTCCGCGTATCCCGTGAGGACGTCGTCCGCCTGCTTTCGGGCGGAGAGCATGATCACCGGGATCCGCGCCGTGCGATGGTCTGCGCGCAACCGACGGGTGAGCTCGAGGCCGTTCATGTTCGGCATGTTCACGTCGGTAATCACGAGGGCCGGCGCGTTGGTGCGAATGGACTTCAGCGCTTCCCACCCGTCGTTGGCGACGCTGACCTCGTACCCGTGCCGAGTCAGCCACGTCGACAGGAGCTTCCGAATCTGCGCTTCGTCGTCGACGAAAAGGATGCGCTCGCCGGCCACTAACTTTTCGAGAACTGCCCGACGCGAGCGCGCAATTCGGCCATCGTGAAGGGCTTGGCCATGTGGCCCGCGGCTCCGTGGCGGAAGCACTCGTCGATCTGCTCGCGCTGGACCGAGGCCGTCATGAACACGATCGGGATGTGCGCGAGGTCCGGCCTCGCGTGCATCGCGTCCGCCAGCTCGAAGCCATCCATTTCGGGCATCGACACGTCGGAGAAGACTACGTCAGGACGGACTCGCTCTATGAGGCTCAGGCCGCGCTTCCCGTCCTCCGCGATGTGCACCTCGTGGCTCGTGGACCGCAGCGCCGCCTGTACGAGCTTTCGGATACTCGGATCGTCCTCACAGAAGACGACCCGGTTCACGATGCTGCCTCCACGCCGGCCGAGCTGGCGGCAATACCCCGCGGCAACGTGAGATGGAACACCGAGCCCTCGCCGACGGTGCTCTCCGCCCACACCGTGCCGCCGTGGAGCTGCATGATCTGACGGACGATCGGGAGCCCCAGACCCGTGCCCTGGATGTGGCGCGTCGCCACGGACTCGACCCGCCCGTACCGCTCGAAGATCGACTTGAGCGCCTCGTTGGGGATGCCCATGCCGTGGTCGCGCACCACGACATGCGCCGTGGCGCCCTCCACGCGAGTGCTGACGACGATCTCCCCACCGTCCGGTGAGTACTTCACCGCGTTGTTCATCAGGTTCGCCAGCACCTGCGTCAGCTTGTCGCGATCCCCGCTGATCTCGCCGACCCCAGGATCCAGGCGCAGCGACACCGGATGCTGCGGTGCCGTCGGGCGGACGTGTTCGACGACTTCGCTCACCACGGCGTTCAGATCGACGGGCTCGCGATGAAGCTCCATGCGCCCCGACTCCATCTTGTCGAGGTCCAGCATCTCAGTGATCATCCGATTGAGCCGGTGCGCATCTTTGTTGATGTCGCCCGCGTACTCGCGCATCTCGTCGAGCGTCAGATCCTCGCTCTGCATCATTTCGGAAAAGCCCTGGATCCCCGTGAGCGGTGTACGGAACTCGTGACTGACGATCGAGACGAAGTCGCTCTTCGCGCGGTTCAGACGCTCGAGCTCGACGACCGCGGCTCGCTGCTGTTGGAATGCCTCGGCCGCGGCGATCGCGCCGCGCAGCTCCTGCCCGACCGACTCGATGAGGCGCACGTCGTCGGCGCTCCACTCGCGCGGGCGATCGGTGTGGACGAAGGCCAGGGAACCCGCGAACTGCCCTCCGAAGCGGATCGGCGTCGCGGCAATGGCGATGACTCCGATCTTGGCGAGGGCGCTCGCGATCGTGGGCTCGGTGAACCGACGGTCGTCGCGGACGTCGCTCGCGAAGATCGTTCGGCCAAGCCGGGCCGCCATGCGCGACACCGGAAGGTCCCGCGGGGCCGTACCGAGGGGAGTGACGCCATCCGCCGTCCACTCGTAAAGCACGTCGAGCCTCGCCTCGGAATCGCCGACCGCGATGACGGCGCGCGTCACGCCAAGAACTTTCGCCAGCTCATCGACCGTCCCGCGAAGGATCTCGTCAGGAGCGAGGCTCGCCCGCGCCCGCTGCGCGATGCGGTTCACGAGTGCCTCGCGATCGGCGCGAGCGTCCGCCTCCAGCACAGAGAGCGCGCTGTGGATCGATCCGGCGACGTACTGGCCCATGATCACCGGCATCTGCGCTTTGTCCGGAGTCAGGTCGCCCGCGCGCTCGCCGAGAAGGAGGAGCGCGCCCACGAGGCGCTCCCGGGAAACGAGCGGAAGCGCGCCGAACGAACGCACACTCGAGAGGACCGGCATCTCTTCCGAGACCTTCGCCCACAGCGCCGGGTCCGCCGAAGTGTCGGGGAGCACGAGTGATTGACGGTGATCGATGACGCGGATCCGCACGATCGAAGGCAGCGCCACCGTCGAGTAGCTCTGATCCTTGAGCGCCGGAGCGCGAGGGCCATCCGCCGCGATCGTGCGAAATGCCTCGAGGACATCGTCGTACACGATGAGCGCCAGGGTCATGTCCGCCGGGACGGCGCCGCGGACGGCCGCAACGAAATATCCCCCGATCTGGTCGAGGTCCAGCGGTCCGGCGAGGGCCGACGAGAGGCCGAAGATGGAGCCGAGCTCCTGGTCCTTCTGCCCCTCGGACGTCTTCGCGTTCGCTTCGGCGGACTCCGCCCCTGCGAGTGCGGTCGCCAGGCGATGCATGATCACGGCGGCGATGAGGCTGATGCCCAGCCAGACGATGAAGGACACGAGCTGGATCGACGAGAGCAGGTCCCCGTTGTCGCGTCGCGCGACCACGATTCCACTCTGGGCAAGCTCGAGCGCGTAAATGAACTGAACCGCGAAGAAGACGAGGGCGGCGTAGAGGGTCGACGCCGCGACGTAAAAGCGCAGCGAGCGCGGGAGCTTACGCATTCTCTCCTGTCGTCGGCTCGCATCGTACTGGCTCGCCTGCCAGGCGGACATTGCCGGGAGCCTGATCCCGAATGGCAACGTGACCTCAAAAATACCGTCGTTGCCGTCAAGGCTCTGCCGTACACTTGAAAACGCCAGAAGGCTCGCGAGGAGGGTGCGGCTCTTGACTCCACGGAACTTTGTGCCGATGGTCATCGAGCAGTCCGGTCGCGGCGAGCGCGCCTACGACATCTTCTCGCGCCTGCTCAAGGAACGGATCATCTTCATCGGCGACGCGGTCGAGGACACCATGGCCAACCTGATCATCGCCCAGCTCCTCTTCCTCGAGTCCGAGGACCCCGAGCGGGACATCTACCTCTATATCAACTCGCCCGGTGGGGTCGTCACGGCGGGGCTCGCCATCTACGACACCATGCAGTACCTCAAGGCGCCCGTGAACACGATCTGCATCGGCCAGGCAGCCTCGATGGGCGCGGTGCTCCTTGCGGCCGGCGCGAAGGGAAAGCGCTACGCGCTCCCGAACTCCCGGATCATGATCCACCAGGGTTCGGGCGGGTTCCGCGGGAACACCCCCGACGTGCTCATCCAGGTGAAGGAGCTCGAGACCCTCGTCGAGAAGCTCATGCGGATCCTGGCGCACCACACCGGCCAGCCGGCGGACAAGGTCCGACGCGACGTCGATCGAGACCGCTTCATGAGCGCCGAAGAGGCGAAGGAGTACGGACTCATCGACGAGATCTTCGTTGGCAAGGAGTCGCTTATCTCGATCGCCAAGTCGACCGACGAAGTGACGCGCGAGCCTGCACCTCGAGAGCCGGTGGCGGCCCGCTAGGCGATGACAACGACCGCAAAGGGCGGCAAGCCCTACCGCTGCTCCTTCTGCGGCAAGAGCCAGGACCAGGTCCGCAAGCTCATCGCCGGCCAGGGCGTCTACATCTGCGACGAGTGCATCACGCTGTGTCGCGAGATCGTCGACGAAGAGTTCATGGAGACGCCGAAGGCCAGAACTCTCGGCGCGAAGGTCCCGAGCCCTCGCCGCATCAATGAGATCCTCGACCAGTACGTCATCGGCCAGGACAAGGCGAAGCGCGTGCTCTCCGTCGCCGTGTACAACCACTACAAGCGTGTCGGCGCGGGCCACCGCGTGGACGACGTCGAGCTCGGGAAGTCGAACGTGTTGCTCATCGGGCCGACCGGATGTGGCAAGACGCTTCTCGCGCAGACGCTCGCGCGCATCCTCGACGTGCCTTTCTCGATCGCCGACGCGACCAGCCTCACCGAGGCGGGCTACGTCGGAGAGGATGTCGAGAACATCCTCCTTCGCCTCATCCAGGCCGCTGACTTCGACCTCAACCGCGCGCAGCGCGGGATCATCTATATCGACGAGATCGACAAGATCGCGCGGAAGGGCGACAACCCCTCGATCACTCGCGACGTCTCTGGCGAGGGAGTCCAGCAGGCGCTCCTGAAGATCCTCGAGGGAACCGTCGCCAACGTTCCGCCGCAGGGCGGCCGGAAGCATCCCCACCAGGACTTCATTCAGATCGACACGACAAACATCCTCTTCGTCTGCGGCGGCGCGTTCGAGGGCCTCGAGAAGATCGTCGAGGCGCGCGTCGGCAAGAAGACGATGGGCTTTGGTGCGACGCTCCGCGACAACACGAAGGAGACGTCGGCGATCCTCGAGCAGGTCATGCCCGACGATCTCCTGAAGTACGGCCTCATTCCCGAGTTCGTCGGCCGCCTTCCGGTCGTCGTGCCCTTGCAGGCGCTCGACGAGGACGACCTCATGCGGATCCTCACCGAGCCGAAGAACGCGATCGTGAAGCAGTACCAAAAGTTCCTCGCGCTCGACAAGGTCGAGCTCCAGCTCACACCCGATGCGCTTCAGGCGGCGGCAAAGGGCGCGGCGAAGCGGAAGACCGGCGCACGTGGCCTGCGGTCGATCATCGAAGAGGTCCTGCTCGATGTGATGTACGAGATCCCGTCGAGCACGAACATCCGGAAGGTCGTCGTCACCGGCGATTCCATCGAGGGTCGTATGAAGCCGCTCCTTCTCTCGAAGAACGAGCAGATCTCGCTCGAGGGAGACGAGGCCACCGCGTCCTAGCGGGTAGGGGCCCCTGCCCGCGAAGCGCCTCGTCACTCATGCCTAAGCTCTACTACGCATCGCCGCGCGACCTTCCCGTTATCGAGCCCCATCCAGGGGTGAAGGGACGAGTCGTACACGCGCAGCACGCCACGATGATCGTGTACGACTACACGCCGCGAACGGTCGTCGCGACCCACAAGCACGACGTCGAGCAGTTCGGCGTCGTCGTGAAGGGATCGCTCGCGATGGTCATCGCCGGCGAGCAGCGGATCCTCATGGTCGGCGACACGTTCCGCATCCCCGCCGGCACGGCGCACGGCGCTCGCGTGTTCGAGGAAGTCACCCAGGTCGTACAGGTTTTCGCGCCGGCCCGCACCGACCTTCCGAAGCCCGGTTCTGACGGAGCCGCCAGGCCCTAACCCCCGGCGACGCCCGATTGCGACCGGCTCTGATACTTCCCAGGCAAGCGGCCTACCTATCGTTCGCGCCCGATGCGGGGAGTATTTCCGCGCGATCCGCTGCTCCTGGGCCGTTTGGGTGCATGCCTCGGAGCGGTCGCCTGGCTCTGGCTCGGTGGGCAGGGAATCGTCCCACTCGCCGCCGCCGCGCTCCTCCTTCTCCTCGCCACATCCGCTCGGGTCTGGTCGCTCGATCGGCGACGCGGTCAGGCCCTGCCTCTGAACGAGGTCCCGACGTACGTGGTCATCGCCGACCTCGTCACCGCCGGCGTATGGATGGTCGCCAGCGCGACGAATCTGCGGAGCATCGCATTCGTCATCGTTCTGGCAGTCGGAGCGTTCGCGATGTACCGGCTCGGACGCGCGGGACTCATCGCCGCCATGACGACCTACCTCTCCGCGCGGCTCTTCATGGAGGCGCTGCGGATGACGATGGGCGAACCCACGCCCACACCACAGCTCGTCGCCGAGGCTTTCATTGTCGGGATCGCGGTGCTGATCCTCTCGGCGACGGTCGACAGCTACCGGGCGGAGCAGACCAGGGCCGAGAACGCGCTCCGCAGGGGAAAGACCCTCGAGCGCCTTGCCACCGAGATCGCATCAGAGACGGAGCCGATGGCGCTCTTCCGAACGATCGCTCGGAGCGCCCTGCTTCTTGCGAACGCGCACCACGCCACCATCAACGTCCGTCGCGGAGAGGAGTTCTACATCGCGGCAGGCTCGGGCACGGGCGAGCGGGTCGTCGGCGTCCACGCCCCCGCCGAGATGGGCATCGTCGGCGCCGTGCTGCGGACCCGCGCGACCGTCGTCGTCGACGACTACGCGGCCGACGCGACGGCGGTCCCGGCGGTCCGCGACATCGGCATCCGAGCGCTCATCGGCGTCCCCATCTTTCTCCACGGCGAGTTCGCGGCGACAATCACCGTTGGCCGACTCGATCTGCGTCCCTTCGACGCCGAGGATCGCGCCGCTCTCGAGGGACTCGCCTCCCACGCTTCGATCGCGCTTCGCAACGCGCGGATCATCGAGCAGGGCCGCCGTCTGGAAACGCTCTCGCGTGAGCTCTCTGGAGCCATGCCGGAGGACGTCATCGATCGGATCGCCCAGGCGATGCGGGCGGTCTTCGACCTCGAATGGGTCGTCATCACGGAGCTCAAGGGCGACCTCGGCAGGCCGCTCGCCGCGCTCGGCAAGGCCGCTCCGGCGCGCGACCACGGCTGGATGCCACTCGGCCCACTTCTGCGCCAGGTGGTCGCCGCGCGCGAGCTCGTCCTTCTCCGCGACTACGAGAGCGATCACGGCATCGAGCCCAAGCGGCCGATCAGCATGCTCGCCCGCGACCTGGGCGTGCACGCCATGATGGTCGCCCCGGTCATCTTCGAAGGCGAGATCCGTGCAGCGCTCACCGTCGGCACGACCGATCCTTATCGATCGTTCGACGCGATCGAGCGCCAGGAGCTGCTCGCCTTTGCGGATCTCGCCGCGAGCGCGCTCCGCGCGGCGAACGAGCGCAGCGAGCGGGAGCGACGGATCGGGCGGCTCTCGGCGCTGAACGTCCTCGCGTGGGAGCTCGCGGCGGTATACGAGCCGTTCGCGATCGCCAAGCTGGCGTTCGACGCCGCCGCGACGCTGGTGCGACGCGATCTCTTCTCGATCGCGCGCTATGACGAACGCACCAACGAGCTCGAGTTCGTCTTGGAGGGGCGCGGCGGCGAAGCCGCGGCGGGGGAGACGCAACTCCCGCTCGGATCCGGCCCGACGAGCGAGGTCGTGCTCTCCGGCGAGCCGTACCGCACTCCGATTGCGGTGCATCTTCCGATGAAGAGCCGCGGTCAGCTCGTCGGAGTGCTGGCCTGCGGGACCGATGCGCCGGGTGTGCTCGACGACGAGGACGTCGCCGTGCTGCAGACGCTCGCGAACCTGGTCGCGACCGCCTTCGAGAACGCCGGCGCCCTCGCTCGGATGCGCGAGCTCTACCTCGCCTCGGTACGCGCGCTCGCTGCCGCCGTCGACGCGCGAGACCCCTACACGCGCAGCCACTCCGCGCGCGTCGCGGCCCTCGCGCGTGTGATCGCCGAGGAGATGCAGCTCAGTGCCGACCAGGTGCGTCGCGTCCAGCTCGGCGCGCTCCTCCACGACATCGGCAAGATCGGCGTGCCGGACGCGATCCTCAACAAACCCGGAGCGCTCTCGCCCGACGAGTGGGTGATCATGCGCAGCCACTCGATGCTCGGCGCGTCGATCGTGAACGCCGTCGAGCCGCTGCGCGACCTCGTGCCGATCGTGCGAATGCACCACGAGCGCTACGACGGAGCCGGGTACCCCGATGCGCTCGGTGGCGACCTCGTCCCCATCGAGGCCTACGTGGTGGCGGCCGCGGACGCCTTCGAGGTCATCGTCAGCCGTCGTGCCTACAAACCTGCGCAGACCGTCGAGCACGCCTGTGCCGAGCTGCTCCGGTGTCGTGGGACGCAGTTCCACCCTGCGGTAGTCGACTCGTTCCTGCGGCTCATCGAGCGCGATCGTGCCCAGGGCGCGACGCAGCTCCGCCGCATCGCTGGGATCCTCCAGGAAGACATCGAGGACGTGCCGGGGCCGGGCGTTCTGCTGGAGCAATTCGCGGCCAGCGCACAGACCCACGGCCGTCAGCTGGCGATCCTCCAGCGACTCGCGTCGGAGATCAGCGCCGTTCTGGACATCGACGAGCTCGCCGAGCGGCTCCTTCGGATCATCTGCGACGCCATGGACTACGAGAACGGGTTCCTGCTCACGCTCGACGACGCCGGCGACCACCTCGTGATCCGAGCGGCGGTCGGCCCGTCGAGGTCGTACGTCGGCCAGCGCCTACCTCGAGGTCAGGGGATCAGCTGGTGGGTCGTCGAGCACGGCGAGCTGCAGAACGTCGCCGATGGGCGCCTGGATTCTCGCTTCTATGGCCCCGGCGAGATCCGCTCCGTCCTCAGCGTCCCCCTGCAGCTTGGCGACGAGCGCATCGGTGCGCTCGGCGTCGAAAGCCCCCGCGTCGCAGCGTTCGGCCGGGAGGATGAGGAGCTTCTCACCGCGGTATCGCACCAGGTCGCCGCGGCGGTGCGAGTGGCGAAGCTGCACCAGGCGGCGAAGGTCGCCGCGGCCACGGACCCGCTGACCGGCCTTCCGAACCGGCGGAGCTTCTTCGAGCGTCTCGACCGCGAGCTGGCGGCACGCGACGGCGCAGCGCTTTCGGTCGCGATCGTCGACGCGAACGGGCTCAAGGCTCTGAACGACGGCTTCGGCCACGCGGCGGGCGACGAGGCGCTCGTGCGGGTCGGCTCGATCCTGCAGGCGGGAGTCCGGGAGGGCGACCTCGTGGCCCGCATCGGCGGGGACGAGTTCGCGGTCCTGTTCGCGGGCACGCCCATCCTGACGGCCGAGCGGATCGTCCGGCGCCTCGCCGAGCGGGTGGAGCACAGCACCCTCGGGGTGGGCCACCGCATGCCCACGATCGCCTGGGGGGTGGCCGACGCGACCGGCGAGGCGACCGTGGATGCCCTGGTCGAGGCGGCGGATCGGGCCATGTATCGGCAGAAGCAGCTCACGCGCAGACGAACCCCGGCCTAGCGCTCGCCCGCCCGTTTCCTGCACGGCATCGGTCCTGCACCCATCATGGGATGCAGTGGGGAGCCGCAATATCTTGTTGCGCGTTGGTTTGGCCCTATCGATCGTCTTTGTGGCGATCGGACTGACCTTCACCGCGCCGAACAGCTTCGGTCGCGTCGACGAGACCGCGGCCGCTCCGGCCGTCTCGGTGGCGCCGGTGGTCGCGGGATATCAGGCCGCACCACTGTCGGCTGACCGCGTTGCCGCGCCGAGCGCGTCGACCGCGTCGACTGAGCAGGCCGCAACCCTGATCGCGCTCGCGACGACCGTCGTACTGCTCGCGATCTTCGTTATCCTGTTCAGCTACTGGCCGCGACCGGGAGGAGTACGGGCCTCACACCGATAGAGAAGGCGCCCAACTGGTGAAAGGGTGCCGCGCGAGAGGTTCGGAAGGTCGCCCGCGAGCCGGATCGGGTCCGCCCGTTAGAGCGGGTATGAGGCACGGAGCAGTTCCGTGCGAAGCCAGGGTGGTACCACGACGCCGCTCGTCCTTGGACGAGGCGGCGTTTTTGTTTGGCAAGAAGGAGGTATGACCTGATGGCGAAGACGATCGAAAGCCCACCCCAGTCCGCGCTCGATCTCGCGGAAAGGAACTTCCGCCCGGCCGCCGTCGAGGCCGACCTCTACGGCTGGTGGGAGCGGAGCGGCTTCTTCACGCCCGACGAAGGAAGCAAGACGAAGCCCTTCGTCATGATGCTGCCGCTCCCAAACATCACCGGCGATCTGCACCTCGGGCACGCGCTCGGGTTCGGCGGATACGAAGACCTCATGGCCCGTTACCACCGCATGCGCGGCGAGCCGACGCTCTATATGCCTGGCACCGACCACGCGGGGATCATCGCGCAGGTCGTGGTCGAGAAGGAGCTCGCGAAGGAGGGCATCACCAGGCAGCAGCTGGGCCGCGAGAAGTTCCTCGAAGAGATGTGGAAGTGGATGGACCACTACCGCCCGCGCATCGAGAAGCAGCTACGCATGCTCGGATGTTCTCTCGACTGGTCGCGCCCGAATTTCACGATGGAGCCCTCGAAGCAGCGAGCGGTCCGTACGCACTTCATCCGCCTGCACAAGAAGGGTCATCTCTACCGCGCCGATCGGATCGTGCACTGGTGCCTGAAAGATCAGACGACGTACTCCGATCTCGAGGTGAACCACATCACACGGACCGACACGCTCTATTACGTCCGCTATCCGTGGGCGGAGCCGATGCCGCCGGGAACCCCGGACGTGATCGTCGCGACGACCCGTCCGGAAACGATCGTGGCCGACGTCGCGGTCGCGGTGCATCCGGACGACGAGCGGTGGAAGGCACATGTCGGAAAAGAGGTGTTGGTCCCCGCTGTCGAGCGGAGGGTGAAGATCATCGCCGACGAGGCGGTTGACCCGAACTTTGGAACGGGCGCGCTCAAGATCACCCCTGGCCACGATCAGACCGACTTCGAGATCGGGCAGCGCCATGGCCTGCCTGTGCTTTCCGTCATCGATAAGCGCGGGATGATGACGCCGGCCGCGGGCCCACTCGCCGGTCCGGACCGCGAGGCCGGCCGCAAGATGATGGTCGAGAAGCTGCGCGCTTCCGGGCTGCTCGTGAAAGAAGAGCCGATCACCCACGCGGTCGCGGTGCATGACCGCTGCGGCACCGTGGATGAGCCGCTCGTGCTGAAGCAGTGGTGGGTGCGGATGGACCGGCTCGCGCCGCCGGCGACCCTGGCCGTTCGAAGTGGCCGTATCACCATCGTGCCGAAGTACCAGGAGAAGGTCTATTTCAACTGGATGGAGAACATCCGCGACTGGCCGGTGTCGCGGCAGATCTGGTGGGGCCACTCCATCCCGGCGTGGTACTGCCGCGATTGCGACAACGTGATCGTCCCCGACGAGGAAGCGCCGGACCCGGCGCGCTGCACGCGCTGCCGCAGCGACGACATCTATCAGGACCCGGACGTGCTCGACACGTGGTTCTCGTCAGGGCTGTGGCCGTTCAGCACGCTCGGATGGCCGGACAAGACGTCCGACCTCAAGCGGTACTACCCCGGATCCGTGCTCGAGACCGGCTACGACATCCTGTTCTTCTGGGTGGCCCGCATGATCATGCTCGGCCTCGAGCACATGGGAGAGATCCCATTCGAAACCGTGTACCTGCACGGTCTCGTCCGTGTAGGCACGGTCAAGATGAGCAAGTCGCTGGGCAATGTGGTGAGCCCGGTCGAATTCATCAACGAATACGGAGCCGACGCGTTGCGCTACGCGCTAGTGCACGGGATCGCTGCGGGCGCAGATTCGCAGCTCTCGCAGAACAAGCTCGACCATGCGCGCAACTTCGCGAACAAGCTCTGGAACATCAGCCGCTTCGTGCTGAAGGCGATGGACGAGCATCCGGAGGCGTTCAAAGGACACACCGCCGATCGGCGGCCGAAGCCGGAGGGTGAGGCCGCGCGCTGGATCCTCTCCCGCACCGACGCGGCGATCGCCGAGGCCACGCGACTCATCGATGGGTACCTCTTCGGCGAGTACCTCGTGGCGCTCGAGAGCTTCATCTGGAGTGAGTTCGCCGACTTCTACGTCGAGCTGGCGAAGCCCTCGCTCCGGGGTGCCGATGCCGCGGAGGCGGTGCGCACGCTCGCATACGTCCTCGACCGGGTGCTTCGACTCCTGCACCCATCCATGCCGTTCATCACCGAGACGGTCGCGTTGCAGGTCTGGCAGCGCGCCGGCAAATCCGATGAGGCGCCGTCGCTCGTCGTTTCGGAGTGGCCGAAAGCCGGGCAGCGCGACCCCGTGCTGGAGGAGCGGTTCGGCGCGTTCATCGACGTGGTCCGGGCGATCCGCAACACGCGACAGGAAGGCGGGATCGATCCATCCGCGCGCGCGAATGTCTCGCTTGCCGGCGAGACCGCGGCCGTGCGCGATCTCCTGAAGCAGATCGGAGAGCTGACCCACAGCGAGGTGACGATCGGCAAAGGCGAGGGCACCGCGACAGTGGTGCGTGCGATCGAGATCCGGCTCGTGGTCGAGCGAGACGAGGCGGAGGAGAAGGAGAGGCTCGAGCGAGACCTCGATGAAGCGCGACAGATGCTGCAGCGGTCGCGCGACCTTCTTGCGAAACCCGGCTTCGCCGACAAGGCGCCCGCCGAAGTCGTCGCGAAAGAGAAAGCAAGACTCAAAGAGCGCGAGGAGCGCCTGAAGCTCCTCGAAGCCGAACTGAAGAGGCGCCGGAGCTAACGGCGAGTCGAATCAGAGAGATTCGGAGCGGGTGGCACGGGGACCGGGGGTTGCTCGCGAGCGTCCATCCGGCGGCGTCATGGAGGACGGGGCGAAACACGCGCGGAGCCGACCGGTAGCGAGTGAGCAATCCCGGTCCCCGGGACAGGACCCGCGTCAACCGGGACAGGACCCGCCCCGCCATGTCGCAACGAAAAGCGCCGGAGCCCTCACGGCCCCGGCGCTTCTTCAGTTACGTGATCGAGGAGTTATTGCGCGTCTTTGACGATCTGGTTTGCTTTCGTGGTCGCGGTCGCCATCGCGGCGTCCGGCGTGGACTTGGCGGTGATGACCTCGGTGATCATGTTGAAGATGACGTCGCGGATGTCCTGCTGCCCGCGGATGTTCGGCTCTGGGGAGCTGTACTGGATTAGGTCGAAGCCTTGCTTCCCCTGCGGGACCTTCGCCCAGTAATCCTTGAGCGTCTGCGAGTTCGCGGCCGTCGCGCGGACCGGCATGTAGTACGAGGTCGACGCGAACTGCGCGGACTGGTCGGTCTCGCTCATCCACTTGATGAACATCCAGGACGCGAGCTGCTTATCCGGCGTGCTCTTGAAGACGGCGACGTTCGCGCCGAACTGCACGGTCTTGGCCTTCGCCGGGTCGGTCGCGGCCTGCGGCAGGTTCGCGATGCTCCAGCTGAACGACGCCTTGTCGGCGAGATCCTTCATGAACGGAACCGTCGACGTCGATGAGAAGAAGAACGCGAGCTTCCCGGTCGCGAGGTCGCTCTGGAAGTCGAAGCTCTTCGGGCTGTAGCCCGAGCCGTTCTTGTTCATCCGGTCGTACATCTGGAGGACGGCGAGGCCTTCCTTGCCGTTCCACGCGACCGTCTTGTTGTCCGCGGCCATGAGGGTTCCGCCGCGGGCATAGACCTGGGCGTTGAAGTACGACGCGTCGGTGTTGAACGCGAAGCCCATGCGGGTCACCTTGCCCGAGGCGTCCTTCTTGGTCGCCGCGAGCGCCGTGGCCTCGAACTCATCCCACGTCTTCGGGATCGGCTTGCCGAGCTCCTTGAGGATGTCGTTGTTCACGTACATGACCGCGAGCGACTTGGTGAACGGCCACGAGAGAAGCCGGTTGCCGTACTGCGGGAACGTGTTCGTGTCGTAGTAGCCCTTGTAGATGTCGTCCTGGCTCTCCTTCGTGAGGCCGTTCGTCTTGCTGTCCTTGTACGAGCCGAGGTCGACGACCACGTCCGCCTTCATGTAGTCGGCGACGAAGCTCTCGTAGGCGTGGGCCAGCTCCGGGAGCGCCCCGGCCTGGATCGCGCCGAGAGTCTTCTGGTAGAGCTGGGTGTAGGTGCCCTGGTTGAGGGCGGTGACGGTGACGCCCTTGCCGTTGGTGTCGTTGAACTTCTTCACCATCGCGTCCAGCGCGATCTGCTGCGGCCCGGTGAGCGCGTGCCACAGCGTGATGGCGACCGGACCCGAGAGCGTGATGTCCGCTTCCGTCGATTGCTGCGCCGCCGGAGGTGCACCGCTGCAGGCCGCCGACACCAGCATGACCGCCGCGAGGATCGCTGCCTTCATACGCATAGCTCTTCCCTCCTGACCTCCACCGGCCCGTTCGCTACGTAGTACGCGCCCGCCTCAACCCCGGATGCCCGTCCGTGCGATGCCCTGCACGAGGTAGCGCTGAGCAACCAGGAAGAGAAGCACGATTGGAGCGACCACGAATGTGGACGCCGCCATGAGCAGATGGTAGCTCGCCCCCGCTTCCTGCCGGAACTGCGACAGGCCTACCTGAACGGGTCGGAAGTCGGGTTTGGAGGTGACGATCAGCGGCCACTGGAAGGCGTTCCATGAACCCAGGAACGTGATCAGGCCGACCGTGATCAGGGCCGGAACGGAGAGAGGCAGGACGATGCTCCAGAGGAACCGCAGGTGCCCCGCGCCGTCCATCCGGGCGGCATCCGCAAGCTCGTTCGGGATCGACAGGAAGAACTGGCGCATGAGGAAGATCGAAAAGGCGCTGGCGATGAAGGGCACGATCTGCACCTGGTACGTGTCGAACCAGCCGAGGCAGGGGAGACCCGCGCAGGCCACGCGGCTCGGGCTCATAAGCACGTACTTGGGGATGAGGGTGGCCTCGCCCGGGATCATGAGCGTGGCCAGGAACACCGTGAAGAGGATGCCTTTGCCGCGGAACTTCATTCGCGCGAACGCGTAAGCCGCCAGGCAGGCCGTGATGACCTCGAGGATCGTGACCGCGATGGAGACGAAGATCGTATTGATGAAATAGCGACCCCAGGGCGCGCGGCTCCACGCGTCGGTGTAGTTCTCTGGGTGCAGCTCGTTCGGGAAGATCGTCGGCGGTGTGCGGATGGCCTCGAGCGTGTCCTTGAACGAGCTCGTCACCATGAAATAAAACGGGTACGCGACGATCAGCGCGACGACGATCAGAACGATGTGCTTGACGATCGATCCGATCCGGGGGCGCATCGTCACACGTGGAAGACCGCGCTCGATCGGAATCGCCTCAGTCATAGTGCACGCGCCGTCCGAGCACGCGGAACTGAATGAGCGTGAACAGCAGGATGATCGTCGTGAGGATGAACGCGAGCGCGGCGCCGAGGCCGAACTGCGCCTGCTGGAACGCCGTCTTGAACACGAGCAGAGTCACCGTGCGCGTCGTGTCGAGCGGCCCGCCGAAGCCGTTCGTGAGCACGTAGACCGAGTCGAACGAGCGCAGCACACCGATCGACGCGACGGTGAACACGAAGAACGTCGTCGGCGAGAGAAGTGGCAACGTGATCTTGGTGAAGATCTGCCGCTCGTTCGCGCCGTCCAGGCGCGCTGCCTCGTAGAACTCCTGCGAAATGTTCGAGAGCCCGGCGAGGAAGATCACGATCTGGTAGCCGAGGTAGTGCCAGACCGTGACGAGCGAGATCACTACGAGCGCGAGGCTCGGCCCGGCGAGCCATTCCGGCAGCGTCACACCGAACCCCGACGCGGCGAGCTCGAAGAGCCCCCTCGGCTCGTCGAGCCACTTCTGCGGACCGATCCCGAAGATGCCGATGACATCGTTCACAAGGCCGTATTGCGGGTGGAAGACCCAGAAGAAGACCGCCGCGGCGGCGACGAACGACGTGACGTACGGCAGGTAGTAGACGGTCCGGTAGATGCCGCGGCCGCGCATCTTCTGGAACAGCAGGTACGCGAGCACGAGAGCGAGCGCGATCTCGAGCGGGACCGTCACGATGACGTACGTGAACGTGGTGGAGAGCGCCCGCCAGAAGTCGGGGCTGCGGATCGAGTTGTCGTAAAGCCAGTCGGTGTAGTTGCCGAACCCGCGGAACGCCCCCTGGACGACATCCCACTTGAAGAGCGACATGTAGAAGGCGGCGATCGCCGGAAAGATCTGGAAGACGCCGAGGACGATCACGGCCGGTAGGAGGAAGAGCCACGCCTGGATGGATTCGACCGGAAGACGGCGGCGCGGCGACGCGCGGACGCTTGCGGGAATGACCTCGGCCGCCACCGGCTGCGATGATAAGCGAGCGATGCCCATCTACGACTACCACTGCGATCACTGCGGGCATTCCTTCTCCCAGGTTCAGTCCTACAAGGACCAGCCGGTCGAGAAGTGCCCGAACTGTGGGAAGAAACCGCGGCGGCTGATCTCACCATCCGCGGTCGTTTTCAAGGGCTCGGGCTGGTACAAGACGGATAGCCGCGCCCCGGAGAAGAGCGAGACGAAGTCTGAGAGCAAGTCGGAAACGAAGTCCGAGACGAAGGCGGAGACGAAGTCCGAGACGAAGGCGGAGACGAAGTCCGAGACGAAGTCCGACACGAAGGCAAAGCCGGCCGACAAGAGCGCGCCGAAGAGTGAGGCGTCATCCTAGCCCGCGCCGCTAGCCGCGCGCGGGCCGCCATCGTGAGCTTCGGCGAGGACGAGTGCGGCTTCCTCGCCGGCGCGATCGCGTACCAGATCTTCTTCGCGCTGATCCCGCTCCTTGCGCTGCTCGTCGGAATTCTCGCGTTCGTCTACGGGCCTGATCGGGCTGAGCGCGATCTGGTCGAGATCCTTCGCGAGGTCTACCCGTCGGCGACGTCGCAGGAAACGCGCATCGCCCACGACCTGGTGCAGGGTCGAGGTCTCTCGCTGTCGATCGGAGTCATTGGAACGCTCTTCTCGACGATGGCGATCCACGGTTCGCTTGAGCGCGCGCTCGCGCTGATCCTCGGTCGCGAGGGCCGCCGGACGTTCATTCGGGGACACCTCGAGGCCGCGGGGTTCGTGGCGGTGCTCGTGGCTCTCGCGATCGCCTCGTTCGGGGTGTCGTTCGGCACCGCGGCAACCTCCGACGCCCTGGTCGCGGCGGGCTTCGGCGGGGTGGTCGCGGTCGCTCTTCAAATTTTCTCGCCGCTCGTGGGTCTGGCCGTCGGCTTCGTTTTCTTCTTCGCTGTGTACCGCGTGATCCCGCGGCGCCCGCCTCCTGCGCGAGCAGCCGCCGAGGCCGCGCTGGTATCGGCCGTGCTGTGGGAGGTGGCCAAGCTGGCGTTCGGCTACTTCACGCGAGCGCTCGCGATTTTCACCGCATACGGGCCGCTCGCCTTCGCGGCGGGGCTTCTTACCTGGATCTACGTCACAGCGGTCATCATCTTGGTCGGTGCGGAGGTCATGAAGACGCGTGGAACGGCTTGAAGCGTTCGCGAGCCGCTTCATCGAGGGATGGAGCGCCCGGCTGTTCGGGGCAAAGCTCCAGCCGGTGCAGATCGCCAAACGCGTGATTCGCGCGATGGAATCGCACCAGACGATCTCGCTGAGCAAGACCTTCGTCCCGAACTCGTACGTGGTCTCGCTCTCGCCGTCGGACTTCGAAGGGTTCGAGCAGTACCGCAGGAGCCTGGAGCAGGACCTGTCCGAGGCCGTCCTGGGAGCCGCGCGTGACCGGAACTACACGCTCCTCGCGTACCCGACGGTCGAGATCGAGCGCGACGAGGACCTGCCGCCCGGCGACATGCGCGTCTCCTGCGCGCTCGTCGACGCCTCCGGCGACGAGGTCTCGCCGGACCCCAGGGCGCTCGGTGCGGTCGAATCCGGACACACGATGGTCCTCGACCGGGAGAAGCTCCTCCGCGAAAAACCGCGTGCCCCGAAGGCCGCCATCACCGTGCGCGACGGTGACGACCGTCGCGACATCGTCCTCGGCATCGAGCCGCTCGCGATCGGCCGCGATCCGCAGAACGACATCACGCTCGACGACCGAAGGGTTTCGCGGAAGCACGCCGAGATCCGTCTTCGCCTCGGGCGCTACACGCTGTACGACCTGCAGAGCACGAACGGGACGTACGTGAACGGCCGCCGCGTCGCGGAGGTCGTGCTCGGCGACGGAGACCGTCTCTCCATCGGCGGCGTCGAGCTCCAATTCCGCGCCAGCGACTAGCAAGTGGAGATCACGTTCGCTGTTCTCCTCTGGGCCGTCCGGATCGCGTTCCTCGTCCTTCTCTATCTGTTCCTCATCCGTGTCTTCACCTCGCTGCAACGCTCGCTCGCCACCGAGAGCGTGGTGTCGGCCCGGCCGACGGGTCTGGCGCACCTCGTCGTCCAGCGCACCGTCCGCGGCGCGCCCCGCGTCGGGGATCGGCTCCCGCTTCGCGCGGTCAACGCGCTGGGCCGCGACGCGGGGAACGACATCGTCATCAACGACGAGGCCGCGTCGGCCAAGCACGCGCTCGTGGAGTTCGCCGAAGGCGAGTGGTGGGTCGAGGACGCGGGCAGCACGAACGGCACCATCGTGAACGGTGAGGTCGTGCGATCGCGCGAACGCCTGCACTACGGAGACGAGCTCGCGATCGGTCGCGTCGCCCTTAGGCTCGAGCAGTGATGCGAGCCGAGGCGGCCATGCCCATCGGCCGCGCGCGCTTCACCGAGCTCTCGCTCCTGGTCTGGGTCGCGACGTTCGCGATCACCGGGTTTGTAGCCGTCCTCGCTACGGAAACGGCGTCATTCAGTCCGACGGCCGTCGTCGTGCCCGCGGTGTTCCTTCTGCTGATGCTCGCGCTGCACGTGTTCCTCGTCGCCATCAGGTTCCGAGGCGACCAGATCCTCATGCCGCTCGCCGCCGGCCTCACCGCGATCGGACTGATCCTCGTGCAGCGCCTCGCGTCCGACCTCCTGCTGCAGCAGTTGTCGTGGTCGATCATCGCCGCCGGCGCTTTCGCGGCGACGATCCTCGTGCCACGCGACCTGACAGCGCTCGCCCGGTTCAAGTGGACGTGGGCGATCCTCGGGCTGCTGCTCCTCATGGCGCCGCTCCTACCGGTCATCGGCCGCGAGGTCAACGGCGCTCGGATCTGGGTCAAGATCGGACCCGGGAGCATCGAGCCCTGGGAGGCCGTGAAGATCCTGCTCGTGATCTTCTTCGCGGCATACCTCGAGGAATACCGCGAGATCCTTTCGCACTCGCAGCGCCGGATCGGGCCGTTCCCCGTCCCGCCGGTGCCGTATCTCGTCCCCATCGTGGCCATGTGGGGGATCGCGATGCTGGTGATGGTCTTCGAGAAGGACATGGGTGCGACCGTGCTCTTCTTCGGGATCTTCCTCGCGATGCTCTTCCTCGCAACGGGCGAGGCGTTCTACGCGATCATCGGAGTCGGCCTGCTCATCCTCGGCGGTCTCGTCGCGTACCAGGTTTTCGGACACGTTCAGGTCCGCGTCGACACGTGGCTCCGTCCGTTCGACGAAGACCTCCGGTTCAATCAGGGATTCCAGCTCGTGCAGGGCCTCTACGCGCTCGCGAACGGCGGACTGCTCGGGGCTGGTCTCGGCAACGGAATGCCCGACCGGATCCCGGTCGTGTGGAGCGACTTCGTCTTCGACGCGTTCGCCGAGGAGGCGGGCCTTGCGGGCGCGCTAGCGCTCCTCGCTCTTTATCTCGTCTTCCTGTACCGCGGGATGCAGATCGCGCTCCGCGCGCCCACGCCGTTCCTTCAGCTGCTTGCGGCGGGCCTCTCCTTCATCGTCGCGCTGCAGACCCTGGTCATCGTCGGCGGAAATCTCCGACTCATACCGCTGACCGGCATCACCCTTCCGTTCGTCGCGTATGGCGGCTCGTCGCTCGTCACGAACTGGATGCTCGTGGGGATTCTCATGCGCGTCTCACAGGTCTCGAGCCGCATGCGTGGTGGGGGACCCTGGTGATGTCGCCGATCAGCACGAACATCCGGGCCCTGACGCTCACGCTTGCGCTCGCGTTCCTCGTGACGTCGATCGGCGCGGCGTACTGGACGATCCTCGCGTCGGATCAGCTCGCGAACGACCCGTTCAACCCGCGCCTCATCGCCGCGATGAACGGCCGGCCGCGCGGGGCGATCGTCGATCGCAACGGCGCGCCGCTCGCGACCAGCGACAAGACCGACCCCGGATTCACGCGTTCGTACAAGGAACACTCGCTGGCCCAGGTGATCGGTTACGCGTCCACCAGGTTCGGTCTCTCCGGCATCGAAGCGGCCTACGCGGAGTCGCTCATCGGCCAGGATCCGGCGGACCCGGTGTCCATCTGGAGGGCGCGGTACCTCGGAGATCGCGGCCCCGCCGGAGAGGTCGTGCTCGGGCTCGACCTGAAGATCCAGAAGGCCGCGGCCGACGCGCTCGGCGGCCGCAAGGGCGCGATCGTGGCTCTCGATCCGCGGACCGGCGCGATCCTCGCGTCGGTCAGCGTCCCGAGCTATGACGCCAACCAGGTCGTCGATCGGTCAAAGCAGGACGCCGCGTTCGCTCAGCTGAATCAGGACGCGGGTCGTCCGCTGCTGAACCGCGCCACCCAGGGCCTCTATCCGCCGGGATCCGTGTTCAAGGTCATCACCGGCGCGGCTGCGCTCGAGGCCGGGTTCGACGCCACGAAGAAGCTGCGTGTCGACGATCCCTATCAGGCCGATAAGTCGTGGGGCGACTACTTCGTCCGTTCGGCCTCCAAGGCGCACGGCCTCTTCGACATGGCCGACGGCTTCCGTCTCTCGGAGAACATCTACTTCGCGCAGGTCGCACTCCAGATCGGAGCCCCGAAGCTGACCGATTACGCGCGGCGCTTCGGGATCGGGTCGACGCCGACGCTCGATCTCCCCGCCGCGAAAGGCCAGCTCTCCGACTCGGGCTCGATCGACCGGCCGACACTCCTCGCCGACACGTCCTACGGCCAGGGCGAGCTCCTCGTCTCGCCGCTCCAGATGGCACTCGTCTACGCCGCCATCGCGAACGGCGGCGTGATGCCGACGGCCCACTACGCCACCGAGGTCCGCGATGGCGAGGGCCACGTCGTGCGTCAGATCGCGCCCGGCCCCGTGGGACAGGTGATCTCTCCGAATACCGCGAGGACGCTGACGACCATGCTGGTGGGGGCGGTCTCCGGCCCCGGGGCATTTGCGTTCGGAGCAAGGATCCCTGGGGTGGATGTCGCTGGAAAAACGGGCACAGCCGAAAATCGACCTGGCGAGGCCCCCCACGGCTGGTTTGTTGGCTTCGCGCCGGCTCAGAATCCAACCGTGGTCGTTGTCGTCATCGTTGAGAACACGGCCGAAGGCGGAGTAACAGCGGCGCCACTTGGAGGCCAAGTGATGAGGGCCGCGCTAGGCAAGTAGCACACGCCAGCCCGCGGGTCCTGTCCCGGCTACGCGGGTCTCTCCCTCAGCGCACCCTCCCCGCCCTGCAGCTCACTTCGTTCGCTGCGGGCGGGTCCCCGGGGCACCCGCGCTTCGTGAGAGACCCGCTGCGCCGTGCCACCCGCGGGCGGCATGGAACTAACCAGGTAGCGCAGCCGTATATGAACTTAGGGTCTTCCTACGTTGTTTCCTAAGAAGCCCTGATACTTCTTGCAGCAGCCGCGGAAACTCAGCGAAGAGGGGTAAGTAGCACGGTGGAGAAAGCTCTCGCGGCGAAGGTCAACGGCGTTGTCGAGAACGTCGAGCGGGTCATCTTCGGCAAGCACCACGAGATTGAGCTCGCGCTGGTCGCGCTCCTCTGTCGCGGCCACATCCTCGTGGAAGACGTCCCGGGTACCGGGAAGACCGTGCTTGCGAAGGCCCTGGCCCGGTCGCTCGGCTGCACCTTCCGTCGCATCCAGTTCACGCCGGACCTTCTGCCGTCCGACGTCACCGGCGTCTCGATCTTCAACCAGCGGACGAACACGTTCGAGTTCCGCCCGGGACCGGTGATGAGCCAGGTCGTCCTCGCGGACGAGATCAACCGCGCGACGCCGAAGACGCAGTCGGCGCTCCTGGAGTCGATGGACGAGCACCAGGTGACGGTCGACGGAACGACCTATCAGCTGCCGGAGCCGTTCCTCGTCCTTGCGACCCAGAACCCGATCGAGTACGAGGGCACCTTCCCGCTCCCCGAGGCCCAGCTCGACCGGTTCTTCATGCGGATCCAGCTCGGCTACCCCAAGGCGAAGGAAGAGATCGCGATCCTGGACGCCCAGCGGATCATCCACCCGCTCGAGACGATCGATCAGGTGCTGACCTCCGATGAGCTCCTCCGCGCGCAGTCGGCCTCTCGCGAGATCCACCTCGCCGAGGCGGTGAAGAAGTACGTGGTCGACGTCGTCACGGCGACCCGGTCGCACCCCGACGTCTATCTCGGCGCCTCGCCGCGCGGATCCCTCGCTCTGTCGCGGGCGGCACAGGCGTTCGCCTCGATAAATGGTCGCGACTACGTGGTGCCGGACGACGTGAAGGCGCTCGCCGCGCCGACGCTCGCGCACCGCCTCATCCTTCAGCCCCAGGCGCGGCTCAAGGACCTGGCCGCAACGACCGTCATCGCCGAAATCCTGGCCAGCGTTCCGGTCGAGTCGGTCTCCGCTCAAGCGCTGCGGGCTTAAGCCCTTGAAGCCCTGGCGCTTCGCGGTCCTGTGGCTCGTCCTCTTCGTCGTCGCCGTTTCGACAGGGGTCGAGCTCCTCTCGTACCTCTCGTACCTCGTGCTGTTCGTGGCGATCGCGATGTCAGTCCTTGCGCGTCTGACCCTCGAAGGACTCTCAGTGAAGCGATCGCTGGGGCAGTCGTATGCCCATCTCGGCGACACCATCGAGCTCGACTACGAGCTCACCAACGATCACTCCCTCGGCAAGCTCTGGCTCGAGGTCTTCGAGAAGTCGAACTGGCCTGAGCCTCTTCCGGGTCGGGTGCTCGGCATCGGTGGCCACAAGACGCGCAAATGGAAGGTGCTCGCAAAGGCACAGCGTCGCGGGCGCTTCCGCCTCGGGCCGATCGTGCTCCGGAGCGGCGATCCATTCGGACTATTCGCGACGGAGGCCCGCGTTCCATCGGAGGCGCTCCTTCTCGTCTATCCGCGTGTCGTCCAGTTGCCGTTCTGGGCGCTTCCGGGATCGCTGCTCGAGGGCAACGTGCTCACAGGGCAGAGGTCGTTGCAGTCGACGTCCATGGTCATGGGCATCCGCGAGTACCAGCCGGGCGATGCCATGAACCGGATTCATTGGCCGTCGTCGGTGCGCCACCGGCGGCTGCATGTGAAGGAATTCGAGCTCGACCGCACCGCGGACCTCTGGATCTACCTCGACCTCGATGGCCGCTGGCATCACGGCGACGGCGAGGATTCCACCGAGGAGCGGGCGGTCACCGTGGCGGCGTCGGTCGTGCGCAAGGCGCTCGACGGGCACCGCAACGTTGGCCTCGTCACGAACGGCCACCGCGCGGAAGTGCTGCACCCGGACCGGGGCACAAAGCAATTCGGAAAGCTCATGCAGTACCTCGCGGAAGTGCACGCCGGTGGAACGCGCACGCTTCAGGAGACTCTCGTCGAGACGCTCCCGCGTCTGCGGCGAGGCGCTTCGTGCCTTCTGATCACACCCTCGCTCGATCGTGGCTGGGTCCGGCCGGCGAGCACGCTCCGTGAGACCGCGATCGCGACGCAGGCCGTTCTCGTCAGCCCGCCGTTCGATCTGGACGAGCGAGACCGCGCACGTCGGCGGGCGATCCTCGGCGAGCTTGCCGTCGCCGGGGTGCCCGCGGCGCACCTCGCGGCGGGCGCCCCCATCGAAGAGCTCTTCCACGAAACGTCGGCGGCGATCGCATGAAAGGACGCGTCCGCGTGGCCCTGCGGGCCCTTGATCAATCTCTCGGCGTCGCCGAGGAGACGCGTTCATGACTGACCGACTCGCTCAGTCGGGCGGAGCCCGCCTTCGCTCGATCCTCCGAGTTCTCTTCCCGCCCATCGACCGCAAGAAGCTGCGCTTCCGCGGCGGATGGTTCGCGCTACCGATCTACCTCGTGGTCATCTCGATGTATCCGCTATCGGTCCAGCACGCCGACTGGGTCGAGATCAGCGAGCAGTTCTGGTGGATCGCGCTGACGGGCGTGCTCGTCGGCACGCTCATGGGGAACGGCCGGATGCGACTCCCGCGCGCGATCCTCGCGGGCTCGTCGGTCGGGATGCTCGCGGTCGTTCTCTCGACGACGTTCGCGTCGACCGGTGGCGCGACGTTCCGCGACAAAATCACGCACCTCGCCATCCTGGTGAACAACTGGATCACGCAGGTGCTCGCCGGCGAGGCCGCGAGCGACCCGACGGTGTTCGTTCTCTTCCTAGGCGCGTCGGTCTGGTGCGCCACGTTCGTCGGCTCCTTCGTCCTGGCGCGGAACGGCCGCGTGTGGGACGCCGTGATCTTCAACGGCGCGTGTCTCGTGATCAACGTGTCCGTCGCGCTGACGAACCTCTACCCCGACCTCATCGTCTTCACGCTCGCCGTACTCGTGCTGCTCGTGCGGATCCACATCGTGAATCTGCAGGAGCGCTGGACCAAGCAGAACATCGTCCCGTCAGGCGAGATGGACTGGCGTCTCCTTCGCGGCGGGCTCACCTGGACGACGGTGCTCGTCATCATGGCTCTCGTCACGCCGCGCGTCGGCGCCGCGGAGGTGCTGAACGGCGCATGGAGCACGTTCGAGGGTCCGTACCACAGCGTCGAAGCCGAGTGGCAGCGGTTCTTCGCGGGCGTCTCGGGGCCGAGCCGGCTTCGCGGCGTTTCGTTCTCGGATTCCATCCGCCTCGGTCAAGCTCCCAACCTCGGCGATCGCGTGATCATGACCGTCGACGCGCCGTCCGGGCATTTCTGGCGTGCAGTGACGTACGACTTCTACACGGGTGCCGGCTGGCGCACGACCGAGAGCGACAAGGCCGACAAGATCGCGCTTCCCACGACAGACCGCGAGAAGTTCGAGGCGCGGTTCGACATCATCGTCCCGCACTCGAACATCATCTTCGCGGCGAACGAGCCGCAAAAAGTGGACGTGCCCTACCAGTTCTACACAGGTGCGGACAAGACCTATTCGACGTCACTGCACGCGCTCAACCGGTCTCAGGCCGCGGGCACGTACACGGTGACGAGCCTCGTGTCCGTCGCGGACAAGCAAACGCTCCGCAGAGTCACCGGTCCGTACAGCGACTACGTGAAGTCGAAATACCTGCAGCTGCCGTCGACCCTGCCGCAGCGCGTGAAGACCTTGGCGCACCAGGTGTTGGACAACATCCCGAGCGCCTATGACCGCGCCGAGGCCCTCGAGACGTTCCTGCGAAGCCCGCCGTATTCGTACTCGGCACAGGTGAAGGCGACGCCCCCGGGCAAGGATCCCGTGGATTACTTCCTGTTCGATCTCAAACAGGACTTCTGCGAGTACTTCGCATCGGCGATGGTCGTCATGCTCCGCGAGGTCGGCGTACCCGCGCGGCTCGTCGAAGGATTCACGACCGGCACGTACGACTCGGCGGCCAACGCGTACGTGGTCCGCGAGCAGGACGCGCACGCGTGGGTCGAGGTCTACTTCCCGCAGTACGGGTGGATCGAGTTCGAGCCGACCCCGTCGCAGCCGCCCTTCCCGCGCCCGGACGCAGCGGTGCCGAACAGCGACGGGTCCACCGGCCCGGCTGGCGGAGACATCAGCGGCGATGGGAGCGATCCCGACCGGCCGAACCGCGCCGAGGATGAGCTCAACGCGGACGACGGGAGCGGTGGGTTCAGCGGCGACACCGTCGTCGCCGCCGTTCGCGCTATCGACCCGCGGCCGGCGCTCGGTTTCCTCGCCTTCCTCCTCGTGCTGCTCGCACTCGCGGTCGCGCGATTCAACTGGCGCTTCCGCCGGTACGGCCCGATCGAGTCCGCGTGGGGGAAGACCCGCCTTCTCGCGAGCTACGTAGGGTATCCGCCGCATCCGTCGCAGACCACGTACGAATACGCGAGCTCGCTCGGCGCAGCGATACCCGACACGCAGGATTCGGTGCAGAGCCTGGCGAAGGCCCGCGTCCTCGAGCGCTACTCGCCGCAGGGTGCGGACGACGACGCGCGGGAGGCCGCCGTCACGGCGTGGCATCGGGCCGCGTCGGCGATGCTCACGCTGCTGCCGGGGCGCGTTCTCCGCTTCATCACGCACCTGTGGCGGTGACCGCGGACCACCCCAACGTCGCGCGCGTCCGCGCTTACGCGCAGGAGCGCGGCGTCGAGCTCGTGGTGCGGCGATTCGCGTCCACGACGCGCACGGCCGAGGACGCCGCACGTGAGATCGGCACGGTCGTGCGCCGCATCGTGAAGTCGCTCGTGTTCATCGCTGACGGACGGCCTCTCGTTGTGCTCTGCTGTGGCGACAATCGCGTGAGCGTCAAACGCCTCGAGGACGTTCGCCGCGCGAGATCCGTCCGCCGAGCCACGGCGGACGAGGCGAAGGCTCACACCGGGTTTCCCATCGGCGGCGTGCCACCGTTCGCGCACGCGCAGGCCCTCGACGTGATCGCGGACCAAACGCTCGAGCGCTTCGAGACGGTCTGGGCCGCGGCTGGTCTGCCGGATGCGGTCTTCGAGATCGCGGTCGGCGACCTCATGCGGCTCTCCGCCGGGCGTTCTGCCGCGATCGCGGCTATCCCCGGGATGGAGTGAGCGGTGCCGAGCTAGCGGCCGAAGAGGTACCGGGTGGTGGTGCGCGGAAAGCCGCGCACGTCCCACGCCAGGACCTTCGTCGGCGTGAGCACGTACCCGCCCTTGTCCCACTGCTCCGGCTTCGGCCGGTACTTGTACAGGCGCCCATATTTCGCGCGGTACTGCTTCGTGATGCGCTCGGCCGTCGGACGTTCCACCGATGGCACGCGGGTCGCGCGCCCTTCGACCATGACCGCGCTCGTCCCGGACTCGGCGCTCATGGCGATGCGCGGCTCCCGCGCGACGTTGCGGGCCCACTTCGTGTCGTCGCCGCCCTCGAAGTACCAGCGGTCGTCGATCCACGCGCCCCACTGGCCGACGAGGTGCGGCTTGCCGTCGGGATCGATGGTCACGAGCCAGTACGCCCGCGCGCCCTCGAGTAGCTTTCGCGTCGCGGACCAGGGCAGCATGCCGCGCTCGGTCTTGGGCACGCCGTAGCCCTTCGGCATCTGCGGGCGCGTCGCCCGTGGGGCCCCCGCCCCCGGGGCCCCTACCCCGTCGGGGGCCCCTACCCCGTCGGGGGCCCCTACCCCCGGGGCCCCTACCCCTGCGCTAGCGCTCTTCCTCGTCCTCGTCGTCGACGGCGTCGTCCGCTTCGAACTCATCCGAATAGAAACCCAGCTCCTCTGACTTGAATACCGTGACCAGAAAATCCTCGCGCTCGGGATCGTGCGTCTGCACGAGCTCCTCGTCGACCTGATCGATCACCTGCTGCAGCTCGTCGTCCGTGAGATCGACCTCCAGAAGGAGTGTCCCGTGCACCTCGAAGCGGCCGTAGTGCAGATCAATGCGACCGATGCGGCGCGCGCCGCCGTAGATCGCGAAGATCTCGCTCGATTCGGTGCGGACGGTTCGTTCGAAGCGTGAGGATTCCACTGGCCGGCTGAGGGTACCTCTAGACCCCGAGCCGCGCCGTGCGCACCGCGTTGATGTCTTCGAACGCGCTGATGCGCGCGCGCACCTCGTCGGGGACCGCGTCGTCGAGCGTGAGGATCATGAGCGCCTCGCCGCGCGGGTGAAGGCGACCGACCTGCATCGATGAGATGTTCACGTTGTGCTCGCCGAGAAGCGTGCCCACGCGTCCGACCAGGCCGGGCTTGTCCTGATGCTTGGTGAGAAGAAGGTGACCCTCCACCGGCACGTCGACCCAGAAGCCGTCGATGAACACGATCCGCGGGTCTCCTTGCACGAGCGTTCCGGCGACCTCGGTCGATCCGACCTTCACCGAGAGGAGCGATGCGTAGCGCGCCGGCTCGGTCTCGCGACGCTCGGCGATGGCGAGGCCGCGCGACCGCGCGAGGTCGAGGGCATTCACGAGATTGACGCGCTGCTCGCTGAACGTCTCGAGCACGCCCTTCACCGCGGCCGCTCGGAGCGGCTCGGCGTCGAGCTCGAGGACGGCTCCGCCGTACGCGAGCGCGAGCTGCGCGGGCCGGTCGTCGAGGAGCTGCGCGGCGAGGGACCCGAGGCGCTCCGCGAGGCGGAGCCACGCCATGCCACCGGCTTCCTCGGCGGGCGGGCGCGGGGCGTTGACGGCGTTGCGCGCGGGCTTCCCGTCGAGGACGTCGAGGATCTGCTCGACCACGTCGACCGCGACATTGGTCTGCGCCTCGGTGGTCGATCCCGCGATGTGCGGCGTGAGCACCGTACGGGGCGCTTTCCGGATCGCGGCGTCGGCGGGAAGCGGCTCCGTCGCGAACACGTCGATCGCCGCGCCGCCGATCGTTCCCTTCTCCAGCGCGACCGCGAGCGCATCGAGGTCCACGATCTCGCCACGTGCCGCGTTGACGACCACCGCGGTCGGCTTCATCCGGCCGAGCGCCTCCGTACCGATGAGCCCGCGCGTCTTCTCGGTGAGCGGCACGTGAAGCGAGATGACGTCCGCCGTTCGCAGGAGCTCGTCGAGCTCGACGAGCCGCGCACCGGCGGCGCGCGCGGACGCCTCGGTCGCGAAGGGATCGTGCGCGACGACGGTCATCCCAAAGCCGCTGGCCCGGCGCGCGACCTCGCCGCCCACGCGCCCCACTCCGACCAGGCCCAATGTTTTTCCGCGTAGCTCACGGCCGATGAACTTCGAGCGCGTCCATTCGCCGGCGCGAACGCTTCGGTCGGCGTCGACGACGCGGCGGAGGAGCGCGAGCGCGAGCGCGAGGGTGTGCTCGGCGGCGGCGACGATGTTGCCGAGCGGCGCGTTGACCACGTACACGCCTCGCGCCGTCGCGGCCGGAACGTCGATGTTGTCGACGCCGACGCCCGCGCGACCGACGACGACGAGGTGGTCGGCCGCGTCGAGAATTTTCGCGGTGACCTTCGTCTCGCTGCGCACGATGAGCGCGTCAACGTCAGCAACGCGCGCTGCGAGCTCCGCTTCTTTCAGACCGGTTGTCTGGCGGACCTCGCAGCGCGCGCGGAGCAGCGCGAGACCCTCTTCGGCAAGAGGGTCCGCGACGTGAACGATGTTGCGGCGGCTAGCGACGAGTCGCGACCGCGTCGTTCGCCGGCCGTGTGGTCGACGAGGCGCGGGCTGCGGGACGTGACGTCGGCTGCTGCTGGCTCTCCGCGTACGCGCGCAACGCCGCGGTCATTGCCACGCCCGGCTCGACGGGTTGGTTGAGGTCACGCAGCGTGAGCTCGAGTGCGCTGAAGAAAGCGACGATGTCCTGCAGCGTCACGAAGCCAAGGTGGGCGACGCGAACGAGCTGGCCCTCCATCTTTCCCTGGCCGCCGGCGACGATCGTGTCGTGGTCATCGCGCAGTACGCGGATGAGATTCCGCGCGTCGACGCGTGCGGGCGGCCGGAACGCCGTCACCGCTGGAGACGCGTAGCGCTCGTCGGCGAAGAGCTGGAGGTTCACGGCCTGCAGGCCGCGTCGCGTGGCGCGAGCTAGATCGCGGTGACGGCGAATTATCGACTCGAGACCTTCCTCTGCCATGAGGCGGAGGGACTCCTGCAGCGCGATGAACACGGTCACCGCGGGCGTCGCCGGGGTCTGGGCCTTCTCGAGCGAGGCTTTGTACGCGGCGAGATCGAAGTACGACTTCGGCAGGTTCGACTTCTCGTACGCCTTCCAGGCTCGCGGGCTCATCGTGACCATCGCCACGCCCGGAGGTGCACCCCACGCCTTCTGCGAGGCGGTGATCGCGACGTCGATGCCCCACTCGTCGACCTCGAGCTCGGTGCATCCCGCGCCCGAAACGCTGTCCACGAGGAAGAGCTTGCCGGAATCGCGCACAACGGCGGCGATGTCCTTGATCGGGTTCAGAACACCGGTCGATGTCTCGTTGTGCGTGATGAGAACGGCCTTCGCGGCGTCCTTGCCCTTCTCCTTGGCGAGCTCGTCGCGCACCAGGTCGGGCTCGACCGCGCGGCCGTACGGAACATCGATGCGCCGCGCGTCGACGCCGTAGGACTTGCAGATCGCGGCGAAGCGCTCACCGAACGCGCCGCAGCTGAATACGAGGACCTTGTCGCCCGACGAGAGCGTGTTCGCGATCGCCGCTTCCAGGCCGCCGGAGCCGGACGCGGTGAGGAGCAGGACGTCGTGCTCGGTGCGCAGGAAGTCCTGGAGCGCGCGGGTCAGGGCCGCGAGCAACGCTGCGAACTCGGGGCCGCGGTGATTTATCAGAGGTCTCGCCGACGCGGCGAGCACCGCCTGAGGAACGAACGTGGGACCAGGAATGCGGAGGTTCTGCGGACGGTACATTGAGCGCCCTCCCGGTGTTGATGATGCCAGCCGCTCATCGCGGCCACAAGGCGAAAGTCAGACGTGGCTGAACCGAAGTTCGCTCCGTCCATCCTTTCCGCGGACTTCGCGCGACTCGCCGAGGCAGTGCTCGCGGTCGAGCGAGCCGGCGCGGACTGGATCCACGTCGACGTGATGGACGGTCATTTCGTCCCGAACCTCACATTTGGGCCAAAGATGGTCGCGGATCTGCGGACGGCGACCCGGCTGCCCCTCGACGTTCACCTCATGATCGAGCGGCCCGAGGACTGGGTGGATCGGTACGCCGACGCGGGCGCCACTTATCTCACGGTCCATGTCGAAGCCTGTCAGGACGTAGCGGGGACGCTCGAGGCGATCCGGGCGCGCGGCGTCCGGCCGGGGCTGACCCTCAACCCGGAGACCCCCGTCGACGCCGTGCTGCCGTATTTGGACTCGTTCGACCTAGCGCTCGTGATGAGCGTCCATCCCGGTTTTGGCGGGCAGAAGTTCATCGAGGCCGCGCTCGACAAGGTCCGAACGATCCGCGCGGCGCTGGACGCCCGCAATCTGACAGCAGAGATCGAGGTCGACGGCGGGATCAAGCCGGACAATGCCGCCCGCGTCGTCGCTGCGGGCGCGACGGTGCTCGTCGCCGGCTCCGCAGTCTTCGAGGATCCGGACGGTCCTGTTGCGGCGCTCCGGAAGTTCAAGCAGGCGATACGACGTTAGGTGAGGCGAGATTCGGCAGCGCCGTCGGATTCGTGCGTTCATGTGTAGCTGGATGCGAAGGACGCCCCGCGCGGCTGCGGCCGCGCTGCTTCGAGAGCGCGCACCCTTGATCCTGCCGCGCGTCGTCGCGGAGGCCGCTGCCGGCGATGCTTCCGAAAGGGACACCCTCGACCTGCAGCGGCGCCTCACGGCGTTCCTCGAGCGGCGCATCCCGCCGTGGGTCGACGCGCTTGCGGCGGATAACAGCGAACGCCGCGAGGCCGTCCGCCGGCTCATCGAGACCGATGCCGCGGCTGGGGACATTCCGCCCGTCGTGCTCCTCGGCACGGTCGCGATCGGCTACCGCATCATCGAAGCTGAAATACGGAAGGCGGATGTGTCCGATTTTTCGGCCGACGAGCTCTGGGCTGAGGTGGATCTCCTGCGCCGAACGGTCCTCGACATCAGACGGGAGCTGCCTGGCGGCGGCCGCGTCGCCTAGTTAGTTTAGTCGGCGTCGCCTAGGCCGAGCTCCCCAAGGCGCGCGTCGCTGATCCCGAAGTGGTGCGCGATCTCGTGCATGACCGTGTCGCGCACGATCTCTGCCTGACGCCGCGGCGACGCTGTGATGCGCTCGATCGGTCCGCGAAAGATGCAGATGCGGTCGGGAAGGTACGGCTCCTGCGCGCCGCGCGCGGTGAGTGGGGTTCCCTCGTAGATCCCGAGGAGGGTCCCGTCTTTGGGAAGCTGCTCCGGCGACGGCTCGTCCTCGATCACGATCTGCAAGTTCCGGATGCGCTCGTGGAACTCGGCCGGAAGCTCGTCTAATGCGTTACGCACGAGGCGCGCGAAGCGCGCGCGGCGCAGATCCGACACGTTCCGACTCTAAGCCTCAAGCGGCGCAGGCCGATCTCACGCGCGCGAGCGCGCGCGCTCGCAGGCGGCACACGCCGGATTCCGAGAGGCCCACCTCGCCGCCGATCTCGCGGAGGGTCAACCCTCGCCCGTACGAGAGCACGAGCACGCGACGCTCGAGGGGATCCAGGTCGCGAAGCGCGCTCGCTACCTGCGGCCAGCGCTCGTTCTGTCGATCGGGTGCGCGCTGCACTTCAGGCACGTCGCCGATCCGATCGAGCGAGACTTCGACGTACGGGGGACTTGCGCCGCGATCGTCGCCGGCCTGCTGCGCCGCCCGGAAGGCGCGCCGCGCACTACGCGTGAGCGGGTCGCGTTCGCGGAGGGCGTCCAGGATCTGACCACGCACACGTTGCGCGGCGTATGCGCCGAACGATGCGCCACGGTCACCCCGATATCTGCTTGCCGCCTGCACTAACCCGACGATTCCCCAAGCGACGAGATCCTCGCGGTCCGCACCGCGGCAGCGCGGGTCGATCGCGCGCGACGCTACCGCGCGTGCGTATGAAAGGTGCTCGACGATGCGCGCCTCGACGGTGTTCGGCTCGGGCGACGCTACCACCGCGCTAACCTTCCGAGCTGGTGATCGCGCTCCAAGCCTCGGCGGTCCTGATGTGGTTGGTCGCCGCCGGCTTTGGGATCCCGGCACCGTTCGTGGCGTCTTACTACTTGCGCGAGCGCACGCCCCCGATCTTCATGGGCCTCTTTCCCATGTATGGCGGTGGTCCTTTCGACCGCTTTTCGCCCGAGGTCTTCGCCGTACTCCTTGGACTGTTCACCGCTCTCTGCGCACTCGAGGCGTACGCCGGATGGCTTCTCTGGAACGGCGAGCCGCTCGGCGCGCGGATCACGCTTGTGCTCTTGCCCATCGAGGTCGCGTTCTGGGTCGGGTTTGCTGTTCCCTTCCCGCCCTTGATCGCGATCGTGCGGCTCGGTCTCCTCGCGGCGGGGTGGTCGGCCCTCCGCTGAGTGCGCGATGATGCGGTCATCTCCGACAGGACCAGCCGATTCGGCCATGCCCACCTCCCCTGCGGCGCGGACGGTAATCAGGGGCAGATTCGGTGTCAATAGAAGATTGACAAAGTTGTCCACGAAAGCCGAATCTCTCTATCGGCGGTACCGATACCCCGACTGGCTCGAGGCGCACAGCAAGGTCGTGGGTGCCATTGCCGAAGCGCTGGTCGGGGCGCGGCGACGAGGCGCGCCGCGGATCGACGCGGAAGCGGCGGTTCTCGCGGCATATCTTCACGACATCGGGCGAAGCCCTCTCCTCGCCGGCGATCCACGAGACCACAACATCCTTTCCGGCCTCGTGCTCGCGGCCGAAGGCCTCGACGCGTGCGTGGAGCCCGCACGGCGGCACGCGATCTACACCCTGCTCGATCCCGAGCTCGCGCCCCGCACCGCCGAAGAGAAGCTCGTTTACGTCGCGGACCGTCGCGGCGGCCAGGCCGTCGAGAAGCTTGAGGAGCGCGCTCGGGACACGGCGAGGCGCAACCCGAAGTACGCGACGGAGATCGAGCGGGCGATCCCACTCGCCCAGGCCATCGAGCGGGAGGTGTTCTCCGACGTATCGTTCGCGCCCGACGAACTGGCGGAGAAGGTGCGGTGATCGATCCGGGCCGCCTCGAGCGTCGCAGCACCGAGCTCGCGCAGATCGCGGGCAGCGGCACGTCGGTATCGCGCCTCGGGCTCTCGGCGGATGAGCAGCACGCCCGGGATCTCGTCGCGGGCTGGCTCGCCGCCAAAGGCGCGCAGGTCCGGCGCGATCCGGCCGCGAACCTCTTCGCGAGATTCGGCGGCGAGGGCGAAGCAGTCCTCGTGGGGTCGCACCTCGACTCGGTGCCCGAGGGCGGCCGATTCGATGGTGCGCTCGGCGTCCTCTGCGCGGTCGAAGCGGTCGAGTCCTTACTCGAGGCGAAGGTGGAGCTGCGTCGCCCGGTCGAGATCGTCGCCTGGGCCGACGAGGAGGGCGCGCGCTTCGGCGTCGGCCTCTTCGGATCCACGGCGGCGTTCGGGCGCCTCGCGCGCGGAGTTGGTGACCGCAAGGACCGGAATGGAATTTCCATCGCCGACGCGTTGCGCGCGCTTGGCGAGCGAGGCGACCCCGCGGCGGCGCGGCGCGATCCAAAGTCTCTCGCCGCGTACCTCGAGCTCCATATCGAGCAAGGACCGCGCCTCGAGACCGCCGGCGTGCCGCTCGGGATCGTGAGCGACATCGTTGGCATCTACCACGCTCGCGTCGCGATCCGCGGCCGGGCCGATCACGCCGGCGCGACCGTGATGACCGCGCGGGCGGATGCGCTCGCGGCCGCTTCCGAGATCGTCCTCGCGGTCGAGCGGATCGCTCGGGAGCGACCCGATTCGGTCGGAACGGTGGGGGAGATCGCGGTGCGTCCAGGCGCGAAGAACGTCGTGCCTGGCGAGTGCGTCTTCTCGCTCGACCTGCGCTCCGCGCGGGATCACGATGGCCTCGTCCAGGAGGTGCTCGCCGCGCTGATGCGTATCGCGAGCGCGCGCGGCGTCGAAGCGTCGGTCGACGATCTCGCGCGCGTTCCGGTCACCCCCCTCGATCACGGGATCCGCGATGTCCTGAAGCGAGCGACGAAGAGCGTCGGCGTCGACGCGCCCGAGCTCGTCAGCGGCGCCGGGCACGACGCGCAGAACCCCGCGCTTTCAGGAGTGCCCACCGGCATGATCTTCGTGCGCTCGACCGGCGGCTCGCACACGCCACGTGAATTCGCGTCCAATGAGGACTCCGCGCTCGGAGCACACGCGCTCGCGATAGCGATAAAGGAGCTTGCGACATGAGCGAAAACGCGGCGTGCGTCTTTTGCCGCATCCTCGCCGGTCACGAGAAGGCGAGCTTCGTCGCCCAGGGAACCGACGCGGTCGCCTTCCTCGATCTGCATCCGATCAACGAGGGCCACACGCTCGTCGTTCCGCGGAAGCACGCAGCCTCGATCAGCGAGGTGGACGAGGTCGCGGCAGTCGCGATGTGGTCGCTCGCCCGGCGCATCGCCGCGGGGCTGCGCGTCTCCGGTCTGCGCTGCGAGGCCATCAACCTCTTTCTGGCGGACGGCGCCGTGGCCGGTCAGGAAGTCTTTCACTCGCACCTGCACGTGATCCCGCGCTTCGAGGGCGATGGTTTTGGAATCAAGTTCCCGCCCCACTACGGCGCGGCGGCCGAGCGCAAGGCGCTCGACGACATCGCCGCCCGGCTCCGCAAGCGACTTTCCTGATCGAGCGGCCCCTTCGCCAGTTGACGTAAACTGGCGGGCGATGGCGACGGCGGCGCCGAGCTCTTCGTACCGGATCGGGGAGTTGGCCGCGAAGGTCGGGTTGACCGAGCGGACGATCCGCTACTACGAGGAACGCGGCCTCCTTGAGTCGGTGAAACGACTCGACGGCGGGCAACGCGTGTACACCGACGATGACGTTCGCAGGCTCAAGTTCATCCAGAAGCTGAAGGTGCTCGGTCTCTCGCTCGCCGAGATGCAGGAGCTCGAAACGCTCTACGGTCGGCATCACACCAATGACAAAGTGCTGCCGCGCCTGATCGAGCTGCTCGACGCCCACCTCACCACCGTGAGCGAGCGTCTGCGCGAGCTCGCCGCGCTCCGCGATGAGATCCGCTCGTACCGCCAGCACGTGACGAAGCGGTTGGAAGAAGCAAAATGAGCGAGGAGCAGCTTTGCTGCGACGAGCGAATCCCACCTGCCGGAGGCGCGTCTTCGCGGCGAAGCCGCGAGATTGGGCAAGAAGCCAAATGAGCGCCGTCATCCTGGGCGCGGCTCGTACTCCGATCGGTGCGTTTCTCGGTGGCCTCGCGCCGCTGTCCGCACCGAAGCTCGGCGCGATCGCCATCAAGTGCGCTCTCGAACGAGCCGGCGTAGGCGCCGACCAGGTCGACGAGGTGTTCATGGGGAACGTCGTGCAGGCGGGTGTCGGCCAGGCACCGGCACGACAGGCGGCGCTCGGCGCGGGAATCCCGAACTCGGTCCCCTGCACGACGATCAACAAGGTCTGCGGGTCCGGTTTGAAGTCGGTGATGCTCGCCGCGACGCAGATCGCGGCCGGCGAGGCTCGACTCATCGTCGCCGGTGGGATGGAGTCGATGTCCAACGCGCCGTATCTCGCGCGCGGACTGCGCGCCGGCCTCCCCCTGGGCGAGCACAAGCTTGAAGACGCGAACCTCACCGACGGTCTCATGGACGCGTACGGTCACGGGCACATGGGTCTCGGCGGCGAGATCGTGGCCGAGCAGTGCGGGCTCGGCCGCGAGGATCAGGACCGCTTTGCCCTCGGGTCCTACGAGAAGGCGCTCCGCGCGCAGGGCGAGGGCGCGTTCGACGCGGAGATCGTCCCGGTCGAAGTCCCAGGCCGCAAAGGTGTGGTGACCCTCGTCAACAAGGATGAGACACCGCGCGAGACGAGCCTCGAGTCGCTCGCGAAGCTCCAGCCCGCGTTCAAGGCCGGCGGGACGATCACGGCGGGCAACGCCTCGAAACTCAACGACGGCGGCGCCGCGGTCATCGTCGCATCGGAGGAGCGCGCGCGGGAGCTCGGCGCAAAGCCAATCGCGCGGATCGTCGCCCAGGCACAGTTCGCGCACGAGCCCGACCTCTTCCTCGCGGCGCCCAAAGGCGCGATCGAGCGCTGCCTGAAGAAGGCCGGCTGGTCGATCGCAGATGTGGATCTCTTCGAGGTCAACGAGGCGTTCAGCGGAATCGAGTGCGTGCGCCGCGAGCTCGACATCCCCGAAGAGAAGTTCAACGTGAACGGCGGGGCCGTGGCTCTTGGTCATCCGATCGGCGCGTCCGGCGCGCGTCTTCTGGTGACGCTTCTCTATGCGCTGCGCGCGCGCTCCAAGAAGCGCGGTGTCGCGTCGCTCTGCCTCGGCGGTGGCGAGGCGGTCGCGCTCGCGGTCGAGCTCACGTAATGGCGACGACCACGGCGGAGACCGGCTTCGACCTCACGCTTACCGAGGAGCAGGAGCTGGCCCAGCGGACCGCGCGTGATTTCGCCACCGAAAAGGTCCTTCCGCGCGCAGCCGAGATCGACGAGCAGGCCAAGATCCCGCCCGAGCTTCTCCGCGAGATGGGAGCGCTCGGTTTCATGGGGACTTACGTGCCTGAGCGGTACGGCGGCTCCGGCCTCGACATCGTCTCCAACGTTCTGATCATCGAGGAGATTAATCGCGCGTGCGCGTCCACCGGCGTGGCGCTCTGCACGCACATATCGCTTGCCGTCGACCCCATCCTGCGTCACGGAAACGAGGCGCAGAAAGAGAAGTACGTTCCGAAGCTCGCTCGCGGCGAGTGGATCGGCTGCTTCGCGCTGTCAGAGCCGGCGGCGGGCAGCGATGCCGCCGCGATGCGCACGACCGCGCGGCGCGACGGCGACTCCTGGATCCTGAACGGCACCAAGAACTTCATCACCAACGGATCGATCGCCAACGTCGCGATCGTGTTCGCGCAAACAGACCCAGCGCAGAAGCACAAGGGCATCGCCGCGTTCATCGTCGAGAAGGGCACGCCCGGGTTCTCGGTTGGAAAGCTCGAGAAAAAGCTAGGGATCTGTGGATCGGACACCGCGCAGCTGATCTTTCAGGACGCGCGCGTCCCTGCCGCGAACCTACTCGGCGAGGTGGGACAGGGATTCAAGATCGCGCTCTCGACGCTGGACGGTGGGCGCATCTCGATAGCCGCGCAGGCCGTCGGGATCGCGCGCGCCTGTCTCGAAGACTCGCTCGCGTACGCCAAGCAGAGGGAGGCGTTCGGCAAGAAGGTCGCGGACTTCCAGGCGATCCAGTGGATGCTTGCGGACATGGCCACCGAGATCGACGCCGCGCGCCTCCTGACCTGGCGGGCCGCGGCGCTCAAGGACGCGGGGGAAGACCACGTCCTGGCTGCCGCGCAGGCGAAGCTCTTCGCGAGCGACGTGGCGGTCAAGGCATCGCGCGACTGCGTCCAGATCTTCGGCGGGTACGGCTACCTGAGAGACTTCCCCGCCGAGCGCCATTATCGCGACGCGAAGATCACCGAGATCTACGAAGGGACTAGCGAGATCATGAAGCTCGTCATCGCGGAAGAGATCTTGAAGGAATGAGGCGAGCGAGGAGCGGCGCGCTTCGCGCTCAGGGGCCCCTGCCCCTGCCGACGACGAGTGAGCCCAGCAGCCGTGAGCGTGTCTCCGCGGCGTCAGCCGCGAGATTGATCAAAGAGTGATCGCGCCGACCGGCGGGTTCGTCATTGGCGGTGCGATCCTGCTGGTGCTCGCCGCGCTCGGGTTCGGCGCGTTCACCTGGCGCTCGTGGCGCCTCTACCAATACATGCGACTAGGCCGCGACGAGGCGCGCATCGATCACCCCTGGCGGCGCCTGCGCGACGAGCTCGTCGTGTATCTCGGTCAGCGCAAGCTCCTGAAGCGGCCGTATTACGTGCGCGGCCTCGCGCACGCGTTCATCTTCTGGGGATTCATCGTCATCACGATCGGGACGGTGGATCTGCTGGTCAGCGGGATCCTCGGTTTTCACGTTCCCGGAACGGGAAGCGGGCTCTTCGCGTGGACCATCGACATCTTCGCGATCCTGGTGCTCGCCTCGATCGCGATCGCCCTGGTCCGTCGTCTGTTCTTCCCGCCCCCGCGCATGCATGTGGCGCTCGACGGGTACGTGATCCTCGGGATGATCGCGGTGCTCATGCTGACGCTTCTCGTCTTCGAGGGCGCGGGCTTGTCGGCCGGTCTGCTGGAGAAGGGCTACACCGCGCCGCCGATCGCGAACGCGATCCTCAAGTCGATCTTCGCGAAGAACGTCGCGGGCGTCGTGTTCCCGGTCGCGTGGTGGATGCACGTCGTGACCGTCCTCGCTTTCGCCGCATACCTCCCGCAGTCGAAGCACCTCCACATCGTCACGACCCTTCCCAACGTCTTCTTCCGCAAGCAGACTCCCCGTGGCGCTCTCTCGCTGATCGAGGACATCGAGAACAAGGAGACCTTCGGCGCTGCCTCGATCCGCGACCTCTCGTGGAAGCAGCTCCTCGACGGGTACACCTGCACCGAGTGCGGCCGATGCTCCGACAACTGCCCGGCGCTCGCCACGGGGAAGCTCCTCGACCCGCAGAAGATCGTCCTCGACATCCGCGATCAGCTCCTGCGCGACGGCCCGAAGCTTCTCGCCGATCAGAAGGCGGAGACGACCCCGCCCGCTCATTACGTCGAGACCAAGCCGGAGGAGCTCTGGGCGTGCACGACGTGCGCGGCGTGCGTCGAAGCGTGCCCGGTCACGATCGAGCACATCGACAAGATCGTCGACATGCGCCGCCATCTGACGCTCATGGAAGGATCGGCTCCGCCCGAGGCGCAGCGCGCCATGACGAACATCGAGCGCGCGGGGAACCCGTGGGGCGAGCCGCGCGAGACGCGTGGGGACTGGGCAAAGGACCTGAACGTGCCGACCTTCGCCGAGAAGCCGGACGCGGAGTACCTCTACTTCGTCGGATGCGCCGCGTCGGTCGACCGTCGGAACCAGAAGGTTGCGCGGGCTCTGGTGCAGGTGCTGCGCGCGGCCGACGTGTCGTTCGCGATCCTCGCGTCCGAGGAGACGTGCAACGGCGACCCGGCGCGGCGCATCGGCAACGAGTACCTCTGGCAGACGCAGGCGCAGCAGAACATCGACACCTTCAAGAAGTACGGCGTGCGGAAGGTCATCGCGAGCTGCCCGCACTGCTTCAACACGATCGCCAACGAGTACCCGCAGCTCGGCGGAAACTACGAGGTCATCCACGCGCTCCAGCTCGTCGATCGGCTCATCGCCGACGGCAAGCTCAAAGTCGGTCGGGGAATGTCGGAGGCCGTCGCCTATCACGACCCTTGCTACCTCGGGCGGCACAACGACATCTACGACGAGCCCCGCGCCGTCATGGACGCGCTCCCCGGGGTCCAGCGCGTCGAGATCGAGCCGCATAACCGGGAACGCGGGTTCTGCTGCGGCGCCGGCGGGGGGCGCATGTGGATGGAAGAGAAGGTGGGCCAGCGGGTGAACCACCGCCGGGTCGAGCAGCTCCTCGCGCTCAACAGCGGCGCGACGAAGGTCGCGAGCGGGTGCCCGTTCTGCTTGATCATGCTCGAGGAGGGCGTCGGGGCAAAGGGCGTGCAGGAGCAGATCCGGCCCGTGGACGTCCTCGAGCTCGTCGCGGGGAGGATCGAAAGCTAGATGGATCTCACAGACGGTCAGACGATCTTCGCGATCGCGTTCACCTTCGTGATGCTTGTCGTCGCGTTCGCGGTCGTGGCCTTCGCGCTCTGGTACTCGGGGGACCAACAGGAGATATGAAAATCGAGCGACGAGCGGTTCATCCGCGAGGAGCAAGACCACCAGTCTTGAACGTGTCTCGAGGCGCAGCCGAGAGATTGAGAAGGCCTTGAAGATCCTCATTCCGCTGAAGCAGGTGCCGGACTCGACCGTCCGAGTGAAGGTCGCGCCCGACGGTAAGTCCGTCGCCACCGAAGGCATCACCTGGTCGATCTCGCCGTATGACGAGTACGCGATCGAGATGGCGCTCGAGCGCAAGGACGCGGATCCCTCCACGGTCGTCGCCGTTGTCGCGGTTGGCCCGGCGCGTTCGCGTGACGCACTGCGGCAGGCGCTCGCGATGGGCTGCGACGAGGCCTCGCTCGTCATCGCCGATGCCGCCGCGCCGCTCGCCGTGGCGCGCGCCCTGGCGAAGGTCGTGGAGGAAGCGAAGCCCGACCTCGTCCTCTGCGGCAAGCAGGCCTCCGACGACGATCAGGGCTTCGTAGGACCGGCCCTCGCCGAGCTCCTCGGCTGGCCGCACGTCGCGACGATCACGAAGGTCGCCCCGACCGATGGCGGCGTCGAGCTCTGGCGTGAGGTCGAGGGCGGTCACGAGGTCTGGAAGGCGCCGCTCCCGGCGCTGGCGACGGTGCACAAAAGCGAGAAGGAGCCTCGGTATCCCTCGCTGCCCGGGATCATGAAGGCGAAAAAGAAGGAGATCCCCGAGCGCCCCATCAGCGCGCTCGGTGTCGACGGTTCCGGCCCGACGTGGACGGTCCTCTCGATGGAGCCGCCGCCGACGCGCGGGGGAGGCAAGATCCTCAAGGACGGCGACGCCAAGCAGATCGCGGAGCAGCTGGCGACCGCATTGCGCGATGAGGCGAAGGTCCTGTGAAGACGCTCGTCGTCGCGGAGCGCAAGGGCAGCGAGCTCCGGCGAGTCACGCTCGAGCTTGCCGCGAAGGCGCGCGAGCTCGGGGAAGCCACGATCGTGGAGATCGCTGGCGAGCGCTACTCGCCGATGCCGTTCGTGTCCGCGCTCGCGAAGAAGGTCGAGTCGGAAAAGCCGGACCTGGTGCTACTCGGCGCGACGCTGAACGGGCGCGATCTGGGCGCGCGGCTCGCGGCGCGGCTCGGCCGCGCGTACGCGGCCGACGTGACCGGTCTCCGCGCCGAGGGGAACGCCGTCGAGGTCGACAAGCCGATGTACGCGGGCAAGGTGCGCGCGAAGCTGCGCGTCGACCTTCCGGCCGTCGTCTCGGTCCGACCGGGAGCGCTCACGCTGAAGGGCGCCGCGGACGCGCCACCGCAGGTGGAGAACATCGAGGCCGACACATCGGCCGAGAAGCTCACCTTCGTGAAGCTCGAGGGCACGGCCACCGCCGCGAAGCGCGTCTCGCTCTCGGACGCGCGCGTGATCGTGTCCGGCGGACGCGGGCTCAAGGGACCCGAGAACTGGCATCTCGTCGAGGAGCTCGCCGACGCCCTCGGCGGCGCGGTCGGTGCATCGCGTGCGGTGACGGACGCCGGATGGCGGCCGAACGAGGAGCAGGTCGGGCAAACCGGAAAGACGGTCACGCCGGATCTCTACATCGCCCTGGGCATCTCCGGCGCGATCCAGCACCTCGCGGGCATGACGTCGAGCAAGGTGATCGTCGCGGTGAACAAGGATCCCGACGCCGACATCTTCAAAATCGCCGACTACGGTGTCGTCGCGGACGTGTTCGAGTTCGTCCCAGCGTTCACCGAAGCGGTCAAGAAAGCGCGGGCCTCGTGAATCCGTTCGTCGGCGCGACCGAGCGCGATCTCGCCCGGGCCGTCGCGGAGTGGTCCTCGACGTTGACCCCGCGCATCCCTGCCGCCGAGAAGGAAGGGGCGCTGCCCCGCGACCTGATCGCCGAGCTCGGGCGCCTCGGCGTGCTCGGCATGACCATTCCCGAGGCCGACGGCGGACTCGGTGCATCGGCGGTCGCGTTCGCGCTGGTCCTCGAGGAGCTCTCGGCGGCGTGGCCTTCGCTTGCCGTCGGGGTCGCCGTCAACAGCGGGATCGTCGCCGGGTCCGTCGTGCGCTACGGCACGCCGGAACAGCGCAAGCGCTGGCTGCCGAGGCTCATGGACGGGACCGGGCTCGGTGCGTTCGCCCTGACGGAGCCGACCTCGGGGAGCGACGCCGCGTCGCTCCGCATGACGGCGCGACGAGAGGGAAGCGCGTGGCGGATCGACGGGCGAAAGCAGTTCATCACCAACGCGCGCTACGCCCCGTTCGCGATCGTGCTCGCGCGGGTCGGCGAATTCGATCCCAAACGATCGAGCGCAGGGATCACCGCGTTTGTCGTCCCGCTCGACGCTCCCGGCGTTTCGATCGGGCCCTCCGAGCGCAAGCTCGGGCTTCAAGCGTCCGACACGAGCGCGCTGATCCTTGACGACGCCCGCGTCGGCGAGGATGCCATCCTCGGCGAGGTCGGAAAGGGTTTCGCCATCGCGATGTCGGGGCTCGACGGCGGGCGCATCGGCATCGCCGCGCAGTCCGTGGGCATCGCGCGGCGGGCGCTCGAGATCGCGCGCGCGTACTCGCTCGAGCGAAGGCAGTTCGGCCGTCCGATCGCGGATTTCGAAGGATTGCGTTTCAGGATCGCCAAGGCCGACGGCGATGTGGCCGCAGCGCGCCTGCTTGCGCTCCGCGCAGCCTGGCTTCGCGACCGCGGCAAGCCGTTCACGCGCGAAGCTGCCATGGCCAAGCTCTACGCGAGCGAGATGGCGCAACGCGCGACGCACGCGGCGGTGCAAATACTTGGCGGCAACGGCTACATGCGGGACTACGCCGTCGAGCGGTACGCGCGCGACGGCCGCGCCACGACGATCTACGAAGGGACGAGCGAGATACAGCGCATCGTGATCGCGCGATCGCTCATCGCGGCATGACCATAGAAAAGACGAAGACCAAGAAGCAGCGCTGGCTCGAGGAGCTGTACGGCCCGGCGGTGAAGAAGCACCCCGAGCGCAAGGGGCGCTTCTCGACGCTCTCGGACGAGGTGATCGGGCCGCTCTACACGGCGGAGGACCTCGAGGGGTTCGACCCCGACCGCGATCTCGGCTTCCCCGGGGAGTTCCCGTACACGCGCGGGGTGCAGCCCTCGATGTATCGCGGCCGGCTCTGGACGATGCGTCAGTTCGCGGGATTCGGCTCCGCGGAAGACACGAACGAGCGCTTCCACTACCTCCTGAAGCACGGCGTCGACGGCCTTTCGGTCGCGTTCGATATGCCGACGCTCATGGGACGCGACTCCGACGATCCGCTCTCGCGCGGCGAGGTCGGACGCGAGGGCGTCGCCGTCGACACCCTGCGCGACATGGAGATCCTCTTCGACCGCATCCCGCTCGACCGGGTCACCACGTCGATGACCATCAACGGTCCCGCCTCCATCGTCTGGGCCATGTACCTCGCCGCGGCGGAGAAACGCGGCATCCCGCTCGATCGGCTCGGCGGGACGATCCAGAACGACGCCCTCAAGGAGTACATCGCGCAGCGCGAGTGGATCGTTCCGGTGAAGCCCGCCATGAATCTCGTGGTCGACACGTTCCGCTACGGCTCGCGCGACGTACCGCGATGGAACACGATCTCGATCTCCGGCTATCACATCCGCGAAGCGGGCGCGACTGCGCTGCAGGAGCTCGCGTTCACGCTCATCGATGGCCTCGAGTACGTGAAGTGGGGCGTCGAAGCCGGGCTCGACGTGAACGACTTCGTGCCGCACCTCTCGTTCTTCTTCGATGTCCACAACGACTTCTTTGAGGAGATCGCGAAGTTCCGCGCGGCCCGCCGCATCTGGGCGCGCGAGATCGAACGCCGCTACCACCCGACGAACGAGCGCGCTCTCCTCATGCGCACTCACGCGCAGACCGCCGGCGTATCGCTGACCGCACAGCAGCCGTACAACAACGTCGTCCGCGTGACGCTGCAGGCGCTCGCCGCGGTACTCGGCGGGACGCAGTCGCTCCACACGAACTCGCTCGACGAGACCTACGCCCTCCCGACGCAGGAGGCGGTGACCCTCGCGCTCCGGACGCAGCAGGTGATCGCCCACGAGTCCGGCGTCGCCGACACGATCGACCCGCTCGCGGGGTCGTACTACCTCGAGTCGCTCACGCAGCGCATGGAGGACGGCTTCGACCGGTACCTCAGCGAGATCGAGAAGATGGGCGGCATGGTCGAGGCGGTCGAGCGGGGGTATCCGCAGCGGGAGATCACCGAGGCCTCGTTCCACTTCCAGCAGCAGGTCGAGGAAGGGGAGAAGGTCGTCGTCGGGATCAACAAGTACGCCACGAGCGAAGAGGCACCGATCCCGACGCTCGCGATCGACCCCGACGTCGAGCGAAAGCAAAACGAGCGTCTCGCCGAGACGCGGAAGACGCGCGACCCGGGCCGCTGGAAAGAATCAATTGACGCACTCCGGCAGGCCGCCAAGAGCGGAGACGAGCTCATGCCCAGGTTCCTGGAGGCCGCGAGAGCAAACGCAAGCGTCGGCGAGCAGGTACTTGTCCTGAAGGAGGTGTTCGGTGAATACCACGATCCGGGGTACTTCTAGGGACAGGGGTAGGGGCCCCTGGGCGCAGAGCGCTCTCGTCGCGAAGATATCTGGGGCGCACCGTTCGATGCGGGAGGCGATCGGGGCTCTGCCGGCGCCGCGCTGGGGCGAGAAGCTTCCAGCGGGCTGGACGCTGAAAGAGATGGTCGGCCATCTGGCGTACTGGGAAAGCACGATTCCCGCGTTCGTCGATTCGCTTCGCACCAGGACGCCGCGCGACGGCGACGCCGACGTCGACGAGCAGAACGCGCGCGCGGCGGCCGAGGCGCGCGGCCTCTCACGGGACGAGGTGCTGCGTCGCTGGGACGACTCGCATGCCGAGATGCTCGAGGTCGCGCGGGGCCTGACCGACACCGAGCTGGCGGACGACACGTTCATGAAGAAGTTCGAGGGCGAGAGCTACGGTCATTACCCGGACCACTACGCAGACCTCGCCGCCGCGATCAAGGACAAGGACGACGTCCTCGCGCTGGTGCAGACGTCGTGGACCAATTTCCGCCTGGCGATCGGCTCCATCGGCCTCCCCGGCCTCGAGCGCGAGACATCCACCGGTTGGACATATAAGGACCTCGCCGCGCACGCCGCAGCTTGGGAGGACCGGACGGCGACGCGCCTCCGAACGTTCCGCGAGAGCGGGTCAAAGACGTACCCAGGCGTCGACGACACCGACGCGTTCAACGCCGCGGTGGTCGAGCGTACCCGCGGCCGCGGCGCCGGCGAGGTCGTCCGCGAGCTCGACGCCGCCCACGCGCGGATCGTCGACGAGATCGGGAAGCTGACGCCGAAAGAGATCCACGCGAACGACGATTGGGTCATCGCGGTCGTCGCGGGGAACACGTACGGCCACTATGCCGAGCACCTCGACGAGGTCTTCGCCGCGGTGCCGAAGCGTCCGGCGGAACTCCTCGACAAGATGCGCGAAGGCTGGCGGCCCTTCCGGCGCTCGCTGAACCGCATCGGCCTCTCCACGTTGTCGGAGACAACGCCGACCGGCTGGACCTACAAGGGAATGCTCGGCCATGTCGCTCACTGGATGGAGAAGCTGGCAGCGGAGCTGCCGAACCGTCTCGAGGGCCGCCGCGGCCCCTTCCCCGACGTCGATGCCGAAAACGCGCGCGAGGCCGAGGCTGGGAGGTCGGTATCTGCGCACGACGCCGTCGAGCGCGTGCTTAACGCATACAAGGACGTTGTTGACCTTGTGGCGGCTCTTCCTGCGGACCGCGACATCAACTTCCTCGCGGTGCGCCTCGTCGTCGGCGAGACGTACGACCACTTCGCCGAGCATCGCGGTGAGCTCGAGGCCGCACTGCCACGGACCGCGGCCGCGTATGTCGACCGCATCGAGAAGGTCTGGAAGCCGTTCCGCGCCGCGATCCGCGACCGCGGTCGGGCGGGTCTGGGCGAGCGCACATCGAGCGGATGGACGTACAAGGATCTCGTAGCGCACGCAGCCGGGTGGATGGCGCAAACCGTGCGCGAGATGCAGACGATGGAATTCCCGACGGGCTGGACCAAGGAGACGATCCAGGAATTCAATGACCGCTCCGTACGGACGCATGAGCTCGTCGGACCCGAAGCGATGATCGACGAGCTGGACACGCTGCATGACCGGCTCGTGGAGACCCTGCGCGGGCTGGGTGATGGCGCCGTCGACGAGCGCATCGCCGGCACGATGCCCTACTACACGTACCTCCACTGGGAGGAGCATTTCGCGGAGCTCGGCGTTCCTCTGTGAAGCGACCCATCCGCGTCGTCGTCGCCAAGGCCGGTCTCGACGGTCACGATCGAGGCGCGAAGGTCGTGGCACGCGCGTTGCGCGATGCCGGGATGGAAGTGATCTACACGGGCGTGCACCAGACCCCGGAGCAGGTCGTCGAGACCGCGTTGCAGGAGGACGCCGACGCCATCGGCCTTTCGCTGCTCTCCGGCGCGCACAACTACATCTTTCCGCGGATCAGCGAGCTCATGAAGGAAAAGGGGCTCGATGACGTGCTCCTCTTCGGCGGGGGCATCATCCCAGAGGCGGACTGGCCCGCGCTCTCGAAGGTCGGCGTGGAGAAGGTCTTTCCACCCGGGGCATCGCTCGAGGAGATCACCAAATACGTGCGCGAGGCCGTCCCACGGAAACGCGGCGGCATTGCCGCTGACCAAATAGCAGAAGGGGGATAGACATGGCGAAGAAGGACGACAGACCGATCGATGCAGGGCTGGCGGCGCTAGTCGGCAAGAGCGAGCAGGAGCTCATCGACTTCTGGAAGACACGGTTCGGGCTGATCGCGGCGATACCGATGGACACGGCGCGGGTCGGCGCGCTCACGCCTCAGCTCCGCGAGCTTGTGCGCATCGAGAATCGCGAGGAGCGCAAGCGGCTCACCACGGCGCGGATGAAGGCCTTCGCTCAGCTGCCCGGCGAGCAGCAGGAGCGGATCACGATGACGCGCAAGGCGGCATACGACGTCGACCGCGGCGTCCTCGAGGAAGACCAGAAAATGGTCGACGAGATCCTGCCGACCCTCCCCGAGGCAAAGGGCTACCCGACGGCGGCGCGTTGAGCGCCGTTTGAACTTCTCGTACCGGGAAGACCAGCTCCTCGTCCGCGACACGGTCCGCGACTTCGTGCGGTCGCGGATCGTTCCGAACGCGGCCGCATGGAACGAGAAGGGCGAGTTCCCGCTGGAGCTTCTCCCGGAGCTGGCCGCGCTCGGCCTGACCGGGTTGGCCGTACCGCATGAGTACGGAGGCGCCGAGCTCGACACGCTCTCCATCGCGATGGTGATGGAGGAGCTTGGCGCAGGCGACGGCTCTGTGGCGCTCACCTTGGCCGCACATAACTCTCTCTGCATCGGCCACCTATTGGTCGGCGCGAGCGACGAGCAGAAGTCGCGCTGGCTGCCTCCTTTGGCGCGCGGCGAGTACCTCGGTTGCTGGGCGCTCACGGAACCCTCGTCAGGTTCCGACGCGATCAGCGTTCAGAGCCGAGCCACGCGCGACGGCGACGACTACGTCCTCACCGGGACGAAGCAATTCATCACCAACGGGTCCATCGCCGGCTTCGCCGTGGTGATGGCCGGCGCCGGGGAGCGGAAACTCTCGGCCTTCGGCATGCCGCGCGACGCTCCCGGTCTTCGCGTCGGCCGTCGCGAAGAGAAGATGGGGCTGCATGCGTCGGACACCGCGCAGCTCGTACTCGAGGACTGCCGCGTTCCGGCCGCCGACCGGATCGGCCGCGACGGCGAAGCCTTCAATGATGTCAAGCGGGTCCTGGACAAGGGACGCATCGGCATCGGCGCGCTCGCGATCGGGCTCGGCCGCGCCTCGCTCGAGGTCGCGATCGGCTACGCCAAGGAGCGCAAGCAGTTCGGCAAACCGATCGCGGAGTTCGAGATGATCCAGTGGCGTCTCGCGCGTGCCCGTACCGAGCTCGACGCCGCTCGTTTGCTGGTGCATCGCGCCGCGACCCTCGCCGACGCCGGGCTGCGGTTCACGGACGCAGCGGCGAAGGCCAAGCTCTACGCGTCCGAGGCTGCGACGCGCGCCGCCGATAACTCGCTGCAGGTGCTTGGCGGCTACGGATACTTACAGGACTTCCCGATCGAGCGGCATCTGCGCGACGTGCGCCTGATGGAGATCGGCGAGGGCACCAGCGAGATCCAACGGATCGTCATCTCGCGCGAGCTCCTTCGCGTGGACTGATGCCGGCATGGAGGACCGCGACCAGCGATCTGCTCGCTCGCGCGCGCTCGGGCGACAAGCGATCCATCGCACGGCTCGTATCGGTGGTCGAGAACGACGAGCCGGGTGCCGCCGAGGCGATGCGCGCGCTCTACCCGGAGACCGGTCGCGCCCAGATCCTCGGGATCACCGGCCCGCCGGGCGGGGGCAAATCCACGCTCGTGAACCGCCTTGCCGGCGCGTACCGCGAGCGCGCCGCGCGTGTCGCGATCGTCGCGGTCGATCCTTCGAGTCCGTTCAGCGGCGGCGCGATCCTCGGCGACCGCATTCGCATGCGCGAGCGATTCCTCGACGACGGCATCTTCATCCGCTCGATGGCCAGTCGCGGGCACGCCGGAGGCCTCGCGCGAGCGACCTCGCGTGTGGTGAACGTGCTCGACGCGCTCGGTACCGACGTCGTGATCGTCGAAACCGTCGGTGTCGGTCAGGAGGAGGTCGACGTCATTCGCGTCGTCGACACGGTCTGCCTCGTGACGGTGCCGGGCCTCGGCGACGACATCCAGGCGATCAAGGCCGGGGTTCTGGAGATCGCCGACGTGCTCGTCGTGAACAAGTCTGACCGGCCCGGCGCGGACGAGACCGCGCGCGATCTGGCGCAGATGCTCTCCCTCGCCAAGGACCGCCCGTGGAAGACCCCGATCCTTCGTACATCGGCGCAGACCGGCGACGGATTGCCGCAGCTCGTCGAGGCGATCGACAAGCACCGTGCGTGGTCGCGCGAGTCCGGCGAATATCTCGAGCGCCGCCGTGGCGCCGCGCGCGCCGAGGTCGAAGCGCTCCTGCGCGAGGCGCTTCTCCGCGAGCTCGAGGGCCGCGTCGGCGAGTCGCGCGTCGATGCCGCGGTGGCTCGCGTGGCGGAACGCTCGCTCGACCCATACGCCGCGGTCGAGGAGCTCCTGCGCGGTTGATCGAGCTCACGATCTTCCGCACCGGCGGGGTCGAGATCGGCGGATCCGCGTTCATGCCGGGCGCAACCGAGGACAAGACATTCGTTCCCGTGTGGTCCGCCCTGCTGCGAACCCCGGAGGGCAACGTTCTCTTCGACACCGGGCTTCACCCCGTGCATGTCGAGAGGCCTGACGCGACCTTCGGCCCGGGTAGCCTCAAGGTGGTCATGGCGAAGGAGGACGCGGTGGTCGCGCGGCTCGCTTCGCTCGGTGTTCGCCCGGACGACGTCGCCATCGTCGTCAACAGCCATCTGCATTTCGATCACGCCGGCAACAACGGCGCGTTCCCGAAGGCGACGTTCATCGTCCAGGGCGACCACCTCGCGTTCGCGAAGGGAAAGCCGAACTTCCCAGGCGTCTACTGGGACATCCCCGAGCTCACCTACATGCCGGTCGCCGGCCGAACCCGCGTCGCGCGCGGCCTCGAGGTCGTGCCGACGCCGGGACACGCGCCGGGTCATCAGTCGCTCGTCGTCGATCTGCCTGAGACCGGGCGCGTCGTGTTGTGCGGTGACGCGGCGTTCACGCGGGAAAACCTCGAGCGTGGCGAGATCCGCGCGCCCGATGAAGCGGCGGCGAAGGACTCGCTCGCTTTGATTCGATCTCTCGTCAACGACGACCTCGATCGCGTCTTCACGAGCCACGACGCCGCGAGCTGGCCAGGCTGGCGGCACGCGCCCGAGACGTACCGGTGACGCCGTTCGTCGTCGGCGTCCTTGCCCACGTCAAGTGGTTCACCGACCCGCGTCCGCATCCAACCCAGTACGACCTGCTTCTGAGCTGGCCGGTGATCGGCGCGTTCGCGATCGCGTTCGCGGCCGCGGGCGTCGCATACCTGATCCAGTACCGCGTGCCGGAGCCGAAGGCGATCAGCTCGCTCGAGCGATATGCCAAGACCGGGCCGCTCGCGCTTCGCATCGCGCTCGGGGTCGCGCTGCTCGCGGCCGCCGCGGCGGACTGGCTCTTCGTTCCGTCGCTCGTTCTCGGCAACGACCCCTCGGGGCTCGCGCTTCGGGCAGTCGAGGCGCTCTGCGGCCTCCTCCTGTTCGCCGGGCTCTTCACTCGCTACGCGGCGCTCGTCCTCGCGGTCCTCGGGGTCGTGGCGATGGTGCCGTTCAGTGTCGAGAGCATCCTCGAGCAGGTGCATATCCTCGGGATCGCGGTCTACCTCTTTATCGCGGGACCCGGGCAGGTGTCACTCGACGCTCGGCGCGACGCCGACCACTCGCTCGAACATCGCAAGGCGCCCGCCGCCGCGATCAACCTCTTGCGCATCGCGATGGGCTTCGGCATCGCCTACGGCGCGCTCACCGAGAAGCTGCTCAACCCGCCCCTCGCCCAGGCCCTGCTCGATCAGAGCCCGTTCCTCAACCTGCTCCGGCCGCTCGGATTGAGCGACCCCTCCTTCATCTGGATTGCCGGCCTGACCGAGCTCGCGATCGGCGTCGTGATCCTCTCCGGCCAGATCACGCGTCCGGTGATGGCGATCGGGTTTGCGCTGTTCACCGTGACGCTCATCGTCTTCGGACTGCCCGAGTTCATCGGGCATCTGCCGTATTACGGGATCATGCTCACGCTCTTCATCGCGCCGGACGCGAACTCGTGGCGCGTGCAGCGGGCCCTGCGGAACGCGGCGTGAGCTAACCGAAGGCGAGCTTCAGATCCTCGCGGTCGTCCTCGACGTCTGGATTGCGCACCAGGTCGAGGAGCCGTGGATCGTTCGGGAGAACGATGCCGGCGAACCCCTGTGCTTCGCGCTCCGCCCGAAGCGTTTTCCACTCGGCGCGGCTTGCCGGCAACGCGCAGATTGACCAGCGCTCCGCGACCCCCTCCGCGTCGGGAACGATCGTGGCGCCTGCGCTCGGTTCCGCGATCACGAGGCGTCCGCGCGAAAGGCGGTCGAGGGTGGCGCGGGTCTCCGCGCGGTCGATCGCGCCGACCACGACCAGACGCGCGCGCCACGTGGTCGCGGCGAGCGCGGCGGCGAGGATCCAGGGATCCTGATCGTCTCGCGCGAGCACCCAGAGGGAGTCGGCCCCCGCCGCCTCGAGAGCGCGAGCATCTGCGAACAGCTCGCCCACGTCGCCTCCGAGCCGCAACTCGGCCCCGATCTTCATGGCAAGGCGATCCTAACGACCCCCTAGCATCGAGCGATGCCGCGTCCGCAGGCTCCGCCCGTACAGGTCGCGCGCTGGCGCGCAGGCGACTGGCGCGACGATCGCGATCAGGTCGCCGCGGAGGAACCGCTCCAACTCTTACTCGATGGCAAGCCGCTCTCGATCGTCATGCGGACGCCCGGAAACGACCTCGAGCTGGCGCTCGGTCTCCTGTGGGCGGAGCGGGTCATCCGTTCGCTCGACGACATCGCTCGCGTCCGCATCAGCGCCGAGGCCCAGGAGAACGACCCGGCGGTCTCGCTCGCGAACGATCTGGTCGAATCGAACCACGTCGACGTCTATCTCCGCGCGAGCGGTGGTCGTCGCCCGGAGCGCTCGTTCCTCGCGACGTCCGCGTGCGGGGTCTGCGGCGCGACGACGGTCGAGTCGCTTGCCCTCGACTTCCCGCGTCTTCCACCCGGTCCGACGGTCAGCCCGGCGATGCTACCTGGGCTCTCCGATCGCCTTCGCGAGCAGCAGCGCATTTTCGAGTCGACGGGCGGCCTTCATGCGGCGGGACTCTTTGACGAGCACGGCGAGCTCGAGCTGCTCCGCGAGGACATCGGCCGTCACAACGCAGTCGACAAGATCGTCGGGCGCGCTTTGCTCGACGGCCGGCTGCCGCTCGCGCGCGCCGTCCTCGCAGTGAGCGGGCGAGCCGGCTACGAGGTGGTGCAAAAGGCGGTCGCGGCGGGAATCCCGATCCTCGCGGCGGTCGGCGCGCCGTCGAGCCTCGCGGTCGCGACCGCCGAACGCTTCGGGATGACGCTCGTGGGGTTCCTTCGGGACGATCGCTTCAATGTGTACACGGCGCCGGAACGTATCGGGAGGTAGACATGGCCCGGATCGCTGGGGACAAGCTCCACCCGAAAGCGCGCGCGATCGTCGATCAGATAGCGGCGCTTCCTCAGCTCCCGAAGCTCACCCCTGTCGAGGCACGCGGCCGTCCCGTGCCGCTCGAGGCGGCGCCCGAGGCGGTCGGGACGGTGACCGCGCGGACGATCCCGGGCCCCGGCGGCCCTATGGCCGTCCGCATCTACCGCCCGAAGGACGCGCTCCGCAGTGCGCTCGTGTACTTCCACGGTGGCGGCTGGGTCCTCGGATCGCTCGAGAGCGCGGATGCGTCGTGCCGCGTTCTCGCGAATCGCTCTCGCTGTGTCGTGATCTCGATCGACTACCGGCTCGCGCCGGAGACGAAGTTCCCGGGGCCGGTCGAAGACGCCTACGCCGCGGTCCTATGGGCATCCAGCGCCGACCAGGCGGCGGAGCTGCGAATCGATCCCACGAAGATTGCGGTCGGCGGTGCGAGCGCCGGCGGGAACCTCGCCGCCGCGGCAGCGCTCGTCGCCCGCGATCGGGGCGGCCCGAAGATCGCGTTGCAGCTGCTCACCGTGCCGGTGACCGAGCTCAGCTCGCGGGCAGAGTCGCACCGTGAGTTCGCGGTCGGCTACGGGTTGAGCGCCGCCGACATGGAGTGGTTCGGGAGGCACTACGTTCGGACTGCGGCGGACGCGGACGACCCGCAAGCGTCCGTGCTCCGCGCGGGCTTGCACGGGCTGCCGCCGGCCTTCGTGATCACCGCGGAATGCGACCCACTGCGTGATGACGGAGAGGCATACGCCGATAAGCTGCGGAAGCTAGGCATTCGCGCCAGCTACAAGCGCTACCCGGGCATGTTTCACGGCTTCATGAGCTTCCCCGGAGTGCTGCCAGAAGCGGCGCAGGCGTTCGAGGATGCCGGATCCGCACTGCGAGAGGCGCTCGGCTAGACGCGTCCGAAGCTACGCGGGCGGCTCCTGCTCCAGCTCCGCACGCACCTCTCGGATAAACGCCGCGATCGCCGCTGCGTCCTCCGGTTTCGCTTCTCGCAAACGCTCGACCGCGACGCCGGCCGTATACGCGGCGAGGGGCGCAAAGCGGCGTTCCTTCGTGTGCGAGACGACTCGGGCGAGGTCCAGGAGCTCCTCGGCGACTTTCGGATCGAGTCTCGGCTCCTCGATTTTCACGCCGTGCCGTTCCGCGGCCTTCTGCCAGCGCTTGCCGAGCGACTCGAAGAACTCGTTCATCAGGCGAGAACCTTAGCGCCGCGCTTGCGTGTGGGGAAATGCCGGAGTAGAACGGGTTCCGATTCCGATGACGGAAATCACTCGTCGTGAGTTCCTGAAGCTCGGAGCCGCCGGCACCGCCGGCATGGCGCTGGTTCCCCTTGCAAATCCCCTAGGTTTCGATGTCGCCGCGGCGAAAAAGCGCGCGCTTGACCTTCGCATATCGGGCGCCAAGGAAGTCCACTCGTTGTGCCCCTACTGCGCGGTCGGCTGCTCGCTCATCGCCTACACGAAAGAAGTCAACGGAAAGACCCAGCTGCTTCAGATCGAGGGAGACCCTGATAGCCCGGTGAACGAGGGCCGTCTCTGCCCGAAGGGCGCGGCCGCGATGCAGCTCGCCACGAGCGCGCGTCGCGTCGAAAAGCCGATGTACCGGGCGCCGGGCAGCACCAGCTGGGAAGCGAAGAGCTGGGACTTCATGCTCGACAAGCTCGCGCAAAACATCAAGGCGTCGCGCGACAACAGTTTCGTCGCGCAGGACGCGAACGGTAACGTCGTCAACCGCACCGAGGGAATCGCGTTCGCCGGGGGCGCCGCGTTCTCGTCCGAGGAGGGGTACTTCGCCACGAAGCTCATGCGGAGCTTGGGCGTCGTACATCTGGAGCAGCAAGCCCGGGTCTGACACGGCCCAACGGTGGTCAGTTTGGCCGCCTCATTCGGACGGGGAGCGATGACGAACCACTGGCGTGACATCAAGCACGCCGACCTCATCCTGATCAACGGGGCCAACCCCGCGGAGGCGCACCCCGTCGGGTTCCAATGGTTCGTCAAGGCGAAGCTCGATCCGACTAAGGGTCCGGGCTCCGGCGGCGGGGCGAAGATCATCCACGCCGATCCCCGGTTCACGCGGACCTCTGCGCTCGCCGACATCTACCTGCGTATCCGGACCGGCACCGACGTCGCCTACTTCGGCGGGCTCATCAACTACGTCATCCAGAACAAGCTCTATCACGAGGAATACGTCAAGAACTACACGAACGCCTCCTTCATGGTGAAGGAGGGCTTCGACTTCAAGGACGGGCTGTTCTCGGGATTCAACCCGTCGACACGCTCGTACGACATCTCGACGTGGGCGTATGAGCAAACGACGCCGCCGCCGCCGCAGGCGGGCGCGGCAGGGGCTGGCGCGGGTGCGGGAGCGACCGAGGGCCCGCCGACCAGCCAGTCGGGCTTCGCGAGACGCGACATGACATTGCAGGATCCCCGTTCCGTGTGGCAGCTCCTCATCAAGCACTACTCGCGCTACACGCCCGAGATGGTGTCGAGCATCACCGGCATTCCCGTCGACCAGTACCTCCAGGTCGCGAAGCTCGTCGGCGAGATGGGAAAGCCGGACAAGGTCATGACCATCGTGTACGCAGTCGGCCTTACCCACCACACGACTGGCGGCCAGCTCATCCGATCGGGCGCTCTCCTGCAGCTCATCCTCGGCAACATGGGTCGCCCGGGCGGTGGGATGAACGCCGAGCGCGGTCACGCCAACATCCAGGGCAACACCGACCACGCGATCAGCTGGGAGATTCTCCCGGGCTACCTGCGCATCCCCGGTCCAGGGCAGAAGAACCTGACGGACTACGTCAACGTCAACGCGCCGAAGAAGAGCGACCCGAACTCGTGGAACTTCTTCGGCACGAACTACCGCAACTTCATGGTCAGCCTCCTGAAAGGCTGGTACGGCGCAAAGGCCACGAAGGACAATGAGTTCGCGTTCGACTACATCCCGAAGCCCGCGGTGAACTCGTCGTGGATGTCCATCTTCGACCAGGCGCTCAAAGGAAAGATGGAGGGCGTGATGCTCTCGGGCATGACGGCCACCTCCATCGGCCCGGATTCGAACCAGGTGATGGAAGCCCTCGGGAAGCTGAAGTGGCTCGTGGTCATGGACCCGCTGCCGACGACCAGCTCTGAGTTCTGGCACGCGCCCAACGTCGATCCGACGACGATCCAGACCGAGGTCTTCATGCTGCCGACCACACACTGGATCGAGAAGGATGGGTCGTTCGTGAACAGCGGGCGGTGGTCGCAATGGAAGGACCAGGTCATCCCGCCCGAGGGCGAGGCGCGCCACGATCACTGGATCATGGCCGAGCTCTACGATCGCGTGAAGACGCTCTACAGGCAGCAGAGCGGGAAGTTCCCCGATCCGATCATGGCGCTCACGCTCGACTACAAGGATCCGAAGAAGCCCGAGCTTGACGAGCTCGCGAAAGAGATCAACGGAAAGAACCTCGCGACCGGTGGGCAGATGGCGAGCTTCGCCCTCCTGAAAGACGACGGATCGACGACCGCGGGTGACTGGATCTACACCGGCAGCTACCCCGACGCGGGCAACCTCTCGAAGCGGCGCAACGGGATCTCGAATCCGCAGCTGAACGATCCAACGGGTATGGGCTTCTACCCCAACTGGGCCTGGAGCTGGCCGCTCAACCGCCGCGTCCTCTACAACCGCGCGTCGGCGGATCTCGAGGGCAAGCCGTGGGACCCCAAGCGCCCGGGCATCCAGTGGAACGGGACGACATGGACGGGCGACGTGCCCGACTACCCGGCGACGATGAATCCCAAGGACCCCGCGGCGTGGCTGCCATTCATCATGAACGGCGAAGGCGTCGGCCGGCTCTTTTCGAGCTCGATGCTCGACGGTCCGTTCCCCGAGCACTACGAGCCGTATGAGGCGCCGATCCCCAACCCGCTGCACCCGAATCAATCGGAGGATCCCGTCGCGTTCTTGTACGACCAGGCCGCCGGGCGCCCGAGCCGCTTCGGCAAAGTCGACAAGTTCCCGTACGTCGCGACGAGCTACCGGCTCACGGAGCACGAGCACTACGTGACCCAGCACGTGCCGCTGCTGGTGGGCCTGCAGCCGCAAGCGTTCGTTGAGGTGCCGCAGGAGCTCGCCGACGAGAAGGGCATCAAGAACGGCGATCGTGTCCGCGTGTCCAGCGGGAGAGGAAAGCTCGAGGTCGCCGCGCTCGTCACCAAACGGCTCGGCCCGGTGACGCTCGCCGGGAATAAGAAGGTTTACCACATCGGCATCCCGATCCACTGGGGCTTCGTCGGCATATCCGCGGAGCAGAACCCCGATCACTCGAAGTATTGGCTCGCAAACGCCCTGACGCCGATGGTCGGCGACGTGGGTGCGCGGACGCCCGAGTTCAAGGCGTTCCTCGTGAACATCGAGAAGCTCTGATGACGCTTGTTGCCGAACCGACGACGACCTACGCGCAGCGCCGTGAGCGCGCTCGCGAGCTCGGCGCGCGCTTCGACTTCGCGCAGCAGCCGCTCGCGCTCTATCTCGCCGTCGTGGATGCGCAGGAGCGCGTATTCGACCGCGCGCAACGGGACCGACCGAGCCTGGGCGACCTTGCTGCGTACGTCGTGCGCGTGGCGCTCCCCGGCGTGATGGAGGCGGCCGTCGCCGCCGGCACTGAGACGTTGCGGGAGGCGACGCTTTTGCGTTTCCACGAGGCCGATCTCGAGGGCCTGATCGAGGCATGGCTCGAGGGCGACGAGACTTCTGCCACGGATACCTTCCTCGCCCGCGCGAGCAGCCAGCCGGTGCTCGAGGCGCTTCCCGACCTTGCCGCCCAGCTCCGTCCGACGGATGCGGATGAGCGACGCTGCCCGAGGTGCGGCGGCCTTCCCCAGCTCGCTGTGTTCCCGGAGACAGGCGAGGCACTCCTCACGGCGCAGCGCACGCTCGTCTGCTCGCGCTGCGCGAACGAGTGGGTGATGAGCCGCATGACGTGCGTGTCGTGCGGTGAGACCTCGGGCGCGAAGATGCCGATCCTGTCCGACGTCGATTCCTTCCCTCATTTAAGAGTCGACGCATGCGAGATCTGCCGGCGTTATCTCATCACCGTCGATCTGCGCAAAGATTCGCGCGCCGTTCCGGTCGTCGACGAGCTCGCCGCGCTGCCGCTCGATCTGGTCGCCGCCGAGCGCGGCTACACCAAGATCGCGCGCAATCTGATGGGGTTTTAGATGGCCTTCTTAGAAAAGCCCATGGGGTTCTTCACCGACACGTCGATCTGCATCGGCTGCAAGGCCTGCGAGGTCGCCTGCAAGGAGTGGAATCAGCTCGAGGGGAACCCGCCAACGCTCACCGCCGACTCGTACGACAACACCGGGCAGCTCGACGCCCAGAACTGGCGGCATGTGCAGTTCATCGAAACCGTGCCGGACAACAACGGCGTGGTCTTCAACCCGACCCCGATCGCGGGCGGGCAAGCGTGGCTGATGATGAGCGACGTCTGCAAGCACTGTAAGAACGCGAGCTGCATGGAGGTGTGTCCGACGAACGCCCTCATGCGCACGGAATACGACACCGTTTATCTGCAGAAGGACGTCTGCAACGGTTGCCGGAACTGCATCTCGGCGTGCCCGTACGGCGTCATCGGTTTCAACGAGGAGCAGGGCGTCGCGCAAAAATGCACCCTCTGCTACGACCGGTTGCAGGGCGGCCTCCAGCCGGCGTGCGCGAAGGCATGCCCGACGGAATCGATCAAGTTCGGCTACATCGAGGACCTGCACAAGGTCGCCGACGATCGGCTCGCCAACTTGCAGAAGCAGGGCTACGCCAAGGCGCAGCTCTACGGCCGCGACGACAAGGTCTACGGCGGGCTCAACGCGTTCTTCCTTTTGATGGACAAGCCCGAGGTCTACAAGCTGCCCAACGCGGAGAACGCGACCCTTCCGAGCCGCAACAACCTGCCGGGCTACGTCGGCGGCGTCGCGACCGCGGTCGTCGGGCTCATCGCCGGACTCCTCGCGTTCCGCAGCGGCCGGATGAACGCGAACAACAACCACAACACGCAGCCGCCGTCGTCCTGATGCCGCCAGCTGAGCACTTCGCCGCGGCCCCGCAATGGGAGTGGTGGATCCTGGGGTACTTCTTCTTTGGGGGCATCTCCGGCGGCAGCTACGCGCTCGGCACGCTGCTGCGCCTCGCCGGCGATCCACGGGACCGTTCTGCCTCGCAGCTCGCATACATCGCGAGCTTCGTCGCGCTTCTCCCGTGCCCAGTCTTCCTGATCGCCGACCTCGGCCAGCCGCTCCGCTTTATCCACATGCTCGTCGACGCGAGCCCGGGTGGCGGGCTCGCCTTCATACCGGACTCGCCGATGAGCCTCGGATCGTGGGCGCTCCTGGGCTTCGGTGTCTTCTCGTTCGGGTCGTTCCTGGGCGCCCTCGCCGAGGGCGGCACGGTCCGCGCGCTCGCGCCGCTCGCGCGCGCGATGCAGGGGCTGCCCGCCACGATCTGGGGCGTGATCGGCACCGGGCTCGGGTTCTTCATCTGTGGGTACACCGGGGTCCTCCTCGCAGTCTCGAATCAGGCCGTGTGGAGCGACGCCGGCTGGGCGCTCGGCGGCATGTTCCTGGCGTCGGCGCTCGCGGGGTCGGCCGCGTTGCTGCTTCTCCTGGCTCGCTCGCGCCGCGACGTAGATCCCGACACCGCGGTTCGCCTCGAGACGGCGGACCGCTACTTCGTCATCCTCGAGACGATCCTCATAGTCGTATTCCTCATCACGCTCGCTATCGCGGGCACGATCGGTAAGGTCCTCGGCGTGTGGATCGTCCTCTGGCTCGTCGTGGTCATCGGGTTGGCCGCGCCGATCGCGATGCTGAGGTGGGACGCCGCGCGCCGCTGGCCGCCGGTGGCGGCACCGATCCTCGCGCTCCTCGGCGTGCTCGCGCTCCGCGCCCTCGTGATCTTCAGCGCGCAGACCTAGCCAACCGAGCAGAACGCGTAGAGCGCCTCGCAGAAGACGGAGCCAATGCGCAGGCGCTCCTCGTCGGAGAGATCCGAATCCCGCAGCCCATCGAAGACCGCCCGAACGCCGCTTGATTCGGGCGGGGCTGCGTCCTCGTGTGGGAGGTCCGCTCCGCGGACGATGAGACCCATGCGCGCGAGAGAGGCGTCCGAGAGGCCGTGGCGCTCCAGGAGTACTTCGAACGTGCAGCGTGCTCCGCGGTGGCTCAGCTCGACTCCGCGGATGTCGAACGCGGTTCCATCGATGGTCGCGACGTCCTTGGTCCGTGGGACGAACGCGAAGCTTGCATCGGGGTCGACGAATCGCCTGATGGCCCAGGCGGTGGCGATCCGATCGACGTGCAGCCGCTCGCGGGTGACGAACCGCATCGGTTAAACGGTCTTTTGGGCGCGGGCTCTATCGATGGCGCGGCGCGCGCGACCGCGCCCGGCGGCGCGGAAATGGTCCCGCGAGACGACCGAGCGATACCCGTGCTCGAGCGCGAGCACCCCGCGATGAGAAAGGCTGCGCCCGGCTTTCGCGCGCAGCGTCTCGTATTCCACATCTCGAGCCGACCGAACCCGTGCGCGGATCTCGGCCTCGTCGCGCTCTCTCAGGTCCGACACCGGTAGCACCCAGGCCTCGCCGCCGCTCTCGACGATCCGTTGAGCGAGCCACTCGGTCTGCTCGAGCAGGTCCTCGGTGTACGGGACCGCCGCGGCACCCGGCGTGAGCAGCGCGGCGCCCATCCGCTGAAGCATGCGCCACGTCGTTACGCGAGGCGTGCTCGATCCGGAGGGAAGTCGCCAGGTGAGGACCACCCATTTCGGCGCCGGGTTATTCATCTGAAACGTATGTTACAGTCGAACTGCGGTGTCCGCGCAAGCACGAGCCATGGCGTTCGCACGAGAGCAACCGGGCGCCGTGTGGGTCCTTCAGTTGGGCATGCTCGTCAACTTCTTCGGCAACGGCCTGGTCGCGCCGTTCCTCGTCCTGTACCTCCACTTCGGCCGCGGCCTGCCGATCGCCGTCGCCGGCGCCGCCATCGCAACGGGCGGCATTACCGCGATCGCCTCGGGGTTCCTCGCGGGCTGGAGCGCGGACCGGTTCGGTCCGAAGTTCACGGTCGTCGGCGCGATGCTCTCCAACGCGATCGCGTACGCGCTCTATCTGAGAGTCACCGAACCGTGGCACGCCTTCGCGGTGGCCGCGCTCGTGGGCGTGGGGACGGGCGCGTACGGACCGAGTCAGCAGAGCCTGGTCGCGATCCTCGTCCGCCCGGACCAGCGCCACCGTGTGTTCACACAGAACCGGATGTTCGCGCTCGTCGGCCTGGGCATGGGTGGCATCGTCGGCGGCTTCATCGCGGCCGGCGAGCGGCCCTCGGACTACGAGACCCTTCTGACGCTCGACGTCGTCACCTTCCTGGTGTTCGCCGCCGTGCTCTCGCGGATTCCGGTCGCCCGCCGCGGAGGCCGGGGCAACGCCCCGTCCGGCGGTTACCGGATCGCGCTGCGCGATCGCAGCCTTGTCCGACTGTGTCTGGTGAACCTGGCTCTCGTGAGCGCCGGCATCGCGCCGATGCTCGTGCTGATGCCTGCATACGCGAAGCTGCACGGCGATGTCGGCGAGGGCGCCATCGGCTTGATCTACGCGGCTAACACGTTGACGGTCCTCGTCGCCCAGATCCCGATCACGCGGTTTGCCGAAGGTCGGCGACGGATGCCCCTGCTCGCACTCGGGGCCTCTCTTTGGATCGTCGCATGGATCGTGATGGTGATCGGGGCGGTCGCCTTGCACGCCTGGGCGGTCGTGCTCGTTGCCGCGGCAGTGGTGATCTACGGCCTGGGCGAGTGCCTGTACAGCGCGATCGTCGTGCCGACGGTCGCCGCGATAGCGCCCGACCAGCTCCGAGGCCGGTACCTCGCGATCATGGGTTTCAGCTGGCAGGCCGGATTCATGATCGGACCGGCGATCGGCGCGACGCTCCTCACCGTTGGCCCGGTCGCGCTCCCGGTCGCATCGGCGGGCCTATGCCTCGTCGCCGTCGCGGGCGCGCTCGCCATGGAACGCGGATTGCCCGCCGAGCACGCGCGCACTCCGAGCGTGACGACCCGCGAAGCGCCATCATCCCCGCTCGTGAAGTGGATCACGCGCGAGCATCCGCGTGTGGACCGCGTGGCCTGTCCGTGGCTCATCGAAAAGTTCGTCGACAAGGACGCCGAGTTAATTTACGTGCCGGCCGATCGAGTGATGGCTGAGGCGCGAACGCAGAACGCGACCCCGTACGACGTCAAGGATGTCGAGCTCGGCCATCGTGGCCCGGAATGCAGCTTCGACGCGTTCGTGCGGAAGTACGGTCTCGAAAAGGACCCTGCGATGGTCTACATGGCGAAGGTCATCCGCGGTGCCGACACGGCCGACAAGACCATCACGCCGGAGTCAGTCGGGATCGAGGCGCTGCTCGAGGGAGTGCGACTCGTGCATCAGCCGCATGACCAGAAGCAGCGCGAGGCGTCCCGCCCGATCCTCGATGCGCTCTACGCGTACTGCCAGACGAGGGTCGCGACGGTCTAGCTGGCTCGCGTCATCTCTTTCGTGAGGTCTTCGGCGTCGGCGTACTGGCGGTCAGCGATCTTGTTGAGGGTGTCCTGGATCGTCGGACCGACGCTCGTCGCGCGCGCCACACTCAGGATCTCTGCCTTCGCAATCGGGTAGTCGAGGCCTTCGACGAACTGACTCGCGTTTTCGCTCGCCTGCATTTCTTGCATACCAGTCTTAGAGCGAATGGCGTGCCAGCTCGCGTGGCTCGGCCGACCGAGGGCCCCCGCGCGTTCGCTTCGCGCCTGGGGGCCCCTGCCCCCAGGGAGCCCGGCCGAGGCGTCCGAGGCCGGGAGGACCCCGGCCCGAAAAGAGGGTTTCGGTCGGCCGAGCGGCGCCTACGACCAGCCCGCATATCCTCGGCGGCATGAAGACGACCGACAGGCTTGCCGAGATGCGAGCGAAGGCCGCGATCGGCGGCGGCGAGCAGCGGATCGCCCAGCAGCATGCGAAGGGAAAGCTCACGGCACGCGAGCGAGTCGATCTGGTGCTCGACGAGGGCTCATTCACAGAATTGGATGCGTTTGTGCTCGCGCGTCCGACGGAGCTGATTCCAGACGACGAGCGGGTCATGGGCGATGGCGTCGTGACGGGATTCGGGAGGATCGACGGCCGGACGGTCTACATCTTCTCGCAAGACTTCACCGTGTTCGGCGGCTCGCTCGCCGAGGCGCACGCCGAGAAGATCTGCAAGGTCATGGACCTCGCGGTGAAGACCGGAGCGCCCATCATCGGCCTCAACGACTCGGGCGGCGCGCGCATCCAGGAGGGCGTCGTCTCGCTCGGCGGGTACGCCGACATCTTTCTGCGCAACGTCCTGGCCTCGGGAGTCGTACCGCAGATCTCCGCGATCATGGGCCCGTGCGCGGGCGGCGCCGTCTACTCGCCCGCGATCACCGATTTCGTCGCGATGGTGCGCGACACGAGCTACATGTTCGTCACGGGACCGAACGTGGTGAAGACGGTGACGCACGAAGACGTGACCTTCGACGAGCTCGGGGGCGCGGACGTGCATGCGCATAGGTCTGGGGTCGCGCACTTCGAGGCGGACGACGAGGTCGGCTGCGCGGCCCTCCTGCGCCGGCTCGTCGCGTTCTTACCGTCGAACAACCTCGACCCCGCCCCGGTGGTTGCGACCGATGACCCTCCCGATCGTGAGGATCCGTCCCTCGACGACATCGTTCCCGATGCCTCGAACAAGCCGTACGACATGAAGGACGTCATCCGCCGCGTCGTCGACGACGAGGACGTGCTCGAGGTGCACGAAAGTTGGGCCCAGAACATCATTTGTGCCTTCGCGCGCCTCGACGGTCGATCCGTCGGCGTCGTCGCGCAGCAGCCGATGGTTCTCGCCGGCGTCCTCGACATCGACGCATCGGTCAAAGCGGCGCGCTTCGTCCGTTTCTGCGATGCCTTCAACATCCCGCTCGTCACGTTCGTCGACGTCCCGGGTTTTCTGCCCGGCACGGTGCAAGAACACGCCGGCATCATCCGCAACGGCGCGAAGCTCCTGTATGCGTACGCCGAAGCGACGGTGCCGAAGCTCACGGTCATCACGCGAAAGGCCTATGGCGGGGCGTACGACGTTATGTCGAGCAAGCACCTTCGCGGCGACTACAACGTCGCGTGGCCGAGCGCGGAGATCGCGGTCATGGGTCCGGAAGGAGCGGTGAACGTCATCTATCGCGAGGAGCTCGCGAAGGCGAAGGACCCCGACGCCCGGCGTGCGCAGCTCGTGGCCGAGTACGTCGAGCGATTCGCGAATCCGTACGTCGCCGCCGCGCGCGGATACCTCGACGACGTGATCGAGCCGCGAGAGACCCGGCGACGCCTGATCGCGGCTCTGCGGTCCCTGGCGAACAAGCGGGAGACGAACCCACGCCGCAAGCATGGCAACATCCCGCTCTAGAGGGGATCGCTCGCTGACCGCGGCCCTTACCTCCGTGCTCGTCGCCAACCGCGGCGAGATCGCGCTGCGGATCATCCGCGCCTGCCACGATCTTGGGGTCCGCGCGATCGCGGTCTACAGCGACGTCGATCGCGATGCACTCCACGTGCGCGCCGCCGACGCGGCGTATCCGATCGGTGCGGCCGCGCCGCGCGAGAGCTATCTCAACGGAGCGCGGATCATCGAGGTCGCTCGGCGGTCCGGCGCGAGCGCGATCCACCCGGGGTATGGATTCCTCTCCGAGAACGCCGACTTCGCGCAGGCGGTCGCTGACGCGGGGCTCGTCTTCGTCGGTCCGCCCGCCGCCGTCCAGCGCCTTCTCGGCGAGAAGACCGCGGCGCGCCGCCTCGCGCGCGAAGCCGACGTCCCGATCGCGGAGGGAACCGAGCCGCTCACCGACGTGGCCGCGGCGAAGGCCGCCGCGAAGCGGATCGGGTACCCGGTTCTGCTGAAGCCCGCCGGAGGCGGGGGTGGAAAAGGCATGCGGAAGGTCGCCAAGGAGGAGGAGTTCGACACCGCGTGGCGCGCCGCGACAGGCGAGGCCACGACCGCATTCGGACAGCCGGCCCTGTATCTCGAGCGCGCGATCGAGAACGCGCGGCACGTCGAGATGCAGATCCTGGCGGACCAGAGCGGCAACGTGGTCTGGCTCGGTGAACGCGATTGCTCGGTCCAGCGCCGGCACCAGAAGCTGATCGAGGAGACTCCCGGGCCTTCGGTCGACGACGAGCTCCGCGAGCGGCTGGGCGTCGCGGCGGTGCGTATCGCAAAAGCCGCGCACTACGAGAACGCGGGCACTGTTGAGTTTCTCGTGGATGCGCGCGGGAATGTCTACTTCCTCGAAGTGAACACGCGGCTCCAGGTCGAGCATCCGCTGACCGAGATGGTCACCGGCCTCGACCTCGTCGCCCTGCAGCTCCGGATCGCAGCCGGAGAGCGGCTTCCCTTCGCGCAAGGGGATGTCGTGCGGTCGGGTGCGGCGATCGAGTGCCGTATCACGGCAGAGGATCCTTACGCCGGCTTTCTCCCGGGGAGCGGCGTCATCGCGCTGGTGCGCGAGCCGGCGGGACCTGGCATCCGCGTGGACTCCGCGCTCTATCCGGGCATGACCGTTCCGAACGAGTACGACCCGCTCCTCGCGAAGGTGATCGCGCACGGTCGCGATCGCGCGGAGGCAGTCGCCCGGATGCGCCGCGCTCTGGCGGAGATGCGCGTGTCGGGGATTCCCACCTCTCTTCCCTTCCACCGCTTCGCCCTCTCCGACGAGAGCTTCAGCGCCGGCCGCTACGACACGACGTTCGTCGCACAGTGGGAAGGGCGCGCCGCGCCGGAGCTCTCCGCGGGTGCGGCCTCGGTCGCGGCGCTCGCGGCCGTGCTCGCCATGCGCGCTCGTAGCGAACGTCGTGCCCTGCCGGTCACCGACCCCGCGTGGGCCCGAGCGGCGCGCGAGGACGCGCTGCGCTGATGCGCTACGAGGTCACCCTCGACGATCGCCTCGTGCGCATCGAGATCGGCGATCGCGGACGGTTCTCGGTCGACGATCGCGTCGTCGCTGCCGACGTTCGCGAGACCGTGCGCGGACGGCAGTGGTCGATCACGCTCGAAGGCGAGAGCCATGAGATCACGGTCATCACGCACGACCCCCTCCGTCTCGACGTCGACGGTCGCGACGTTCGCGCGGCGGTCGTCGACGAGCGCGCGCTTCGCGCCGGTCGCGGCACCGCCGGACTTCGGGCGGGCCGGGTCGAGCTGCGGGCACCGATGCCGGGCCTCCTGAAAGCGGTGCACGTCAAGGAGGGTGACCGGGTCGAGGCTCAGGCTCCGCTCGCGACGCTCGAGGCCATGAAGATGGAGAACGAGCTGCGCGCACCCTCGAGCGGCCGCATCGCAAAGGTTGCCGCCGCGGCCGGCGCAAAGGTGGACGCAGGAGCGGTCCTCATCGTGATCGCAAGTGACTAGCCGACGGCGCAAGGGTGGGATCGTCGCGGGAACCCTCGCGGTTCTCGTGGTCGCGAGCCTGGTCGTGACTGGGCTGCTCCTTATCTACCGGCCACTCCCGACCATAGACGGCGAGTACCGCCTCCTCGGATTGCAGAAGCGCGCCGAGGTTCTTCGAGACACATACGGGGTCCCGCACATCTACGCCCAGAGCGCGTACGACCTCTTCTTCCTCCAGGGCTACGTGACCGCTCAAGACCGCTTGTTCCAGATGGACCTCTACCGGCGCGCGGGTGCAGGTCGGCTCGCGGAGGTCCTCGGCGAACCGGCGCTCGATTCCGACAAGCAGTTCCGCACCTTTGGACTGGCGCGCGTCGCCGCGCAGGAGCTCGCGCTGCTCCGTGACGACACCCGCGCGAACCTGCTCGCCTACGCCGACGGCGTGAACAAGTTTCTCGAGCAGCACCTCGATTCGCTGCCTCTCGAGTTCGTCATCCTCGGCTACCGCGCCGAGCGATGGTCGGCCTTGGATTCGCTCGTCGTCGCCAAGCTTCAGGCGTACGACGCGGCGAACAACATCAACCAGGAGCTTTTGCGCGCGGGCCTCGCCACACGGTTCGGAACGGGCGTGCTCGCGACGCTGATGCCCGATCCCTCGGGTCGCTCCGCATCCGTCGACGAGCGTGCCTGGGCGGCGGTCGCGCCCTACCTTTCCGCGGATACGGCGCTCCCAGGCGCGGTCGCTCTCTCGAGAGTTCTGCCGGGCGCGGGTGAGGGCATTGGTTCGAACTGCTGGGCGCTGGCCGGGTCGAGGACGGCAACTGGCAAACCGATCCTCGCGGGCGACCCACACCTTGCGGTCCGCAATCCGTCGATCTGGTACGAGATCGGGCTCGAGGGGGCAGGCTACAAGCTCGTCGGCTTTTCCTTCGCTGGGATCCCCGGCATCGTCATCGGGCACAACGACCGCATCGCCTGGAGCTTCACGTACGCGTACTCCGATACGCAGGACCTCTTCGTCGAGCATCAGGACCCTTCCGATCCGCGGCGCTACGAGTACAAGGGGCAGTACGAGCCCGCGAGGTTCGTCCGCGAATCGATCGACGTGAAAGGCCAGGCCGACCCAGTGATCGTCGACGTGGCGATCACGCGACACGGACCGATCATCACCTCGATCCTCGAAGGCCAGACCGCGCCTCTCGCGCTGCGCTGGACGGCGCTCGATCCGGGTCGCCTCGTGGACTTCGTGTTCGAGCTCGCGCGCGCGGGGAGCTGGCAGGACTTTCGCGCGGCCGCCGCGGACTTCAGCGGCGCGGCCGTCTCCGCGTGCTACGCGGATGTCGACGGTCACATCGGCTACCAGCTCATCGGACAGCTGCCGGCGCGCAAGGGCGATGGCCAGATGCCGGTACCCGGGTGGACCGGCGAGTACGACTGGAGCGGCGTTCTGCCCGCCGATGCGAATCCCTCGATCCTCGATCCCTCGGTCGGAATGATCGTCAACGCGAACGACCGGCCGACGCAGGATCCGCGGAGCGCCGGCTACGTCGGAGAGTGGGATCCCGGATTCCGCGCGTCGTACATCGCCCAGCGTCTCGGGAGCCTCGCAAAAGCGGACCTCGCCGCGATGCGCGCGATCCAGACCGACTACGCATCCGTCCCGGTCGCGCGCTGGCGCGCGTCCATCCTCGCAGCCGCGCCGAAAACGGATCTGCAGCGCCGCGCGCAGGCACTCGTGCGTGAGTGGGACGGGACGCTAGCGGCGCAGTCGGGCGGCGCCGCGGTTACCGAGGTGTGGCTCGTGCGAATGCTCGCTCAGACCTTCCAGCAGAAGCTCGGAGATGAGCTCTATACGCAATATCTCGAGCACGGGCGCGCGGTGTTCGCGCTGCATGAACTTGTGGCGCACCCCGATGACCCGTGGTTCAACGACGCCGGCGACCCTTCGGTCCGGGGACGCGACGGGGCATCGACCGCCGCGCTCGACGACGCGACGCGCGAGCTCGTGGCGCGGTTCGGGACGGACACGGCGAAGTGGCGCTGGGGCGATCTCCACACGATCACCTTCGCGCATCCCCTTGCGATCGGTCCGCTCGGTCTCCTGTTGAACATCGGGCCGCTGCCGCGCGCGGGCGACGGCTTCTCGGTGAACAACGGAGCGTACGACCCGGCCAAGCCGTACAAGCAGACGACGCTCGCGTCCGAGCGGATGATCGCCGACCTCTCCGACCTCGATAACTCACTGTCCATCACGCCCGTGGGCCAATCCGGTCAGCCGGGGTCGCGCTACTGGGGCGACCAGGCGCCGCTCTGGGATCGCGGGGACTACAAGCCCATGCGCTTCTCGAAGGAACGCCTCGGTCACATCGACGCAATGCTGGTGTTCAGGCCCCGATAGGTCAGTACCATCGGCGCGTGCCGAAGAAGAGTCGCGACCGCGCCGAGTGGGAACGAACCAAGTACGCGGAAGCCACCAAGCGGGTGCCCGAGCGCGCGAAGTTCGAGACGACCTACGGCGCGCCACTGCCGCCGATCTTCGACGCCGCGGGCGCTGACCCAGGCTTACCCGGGGAGCCGCCGTACACGCGGGGGATCCAGCCGACGATGTACCGCGGACGCCTCTGGACGATGCGTCAGTACGCGGGCTTCGGCACCGCCGAAGAGTCGAACGCGCGATACCGCTACCTGCTCGAGCAGGGACAGACCGGTCTCTCCGTCGCCTTCGACCTCCCCACACAGATGGGCTACGACGCGGACGACCCGCGCGTCGCCGGCGAAGTGGGGAAGGTCGGCGTTTCGATCAGCTCGCTCGAGGATTTCGCGCGCCTCTTCGAAGGCATCCCGATGGGCGACGTGACGACCTCGATGACGATCAACGCGACGGCCGCGATCCTGCTCGCGATGTACGCCGCCATCGCGAAGCGCCAGGGCGTCGCAGCCGACCGCGTCGCCGGAACGACGCAGAACGACATCTTGAAGGAGTACATCGCGCGGGGGACCTACATCTTTCCGCCGCGACCATCCATGCGGCTCGCGACCGACCTCATCGCCTACTGCTCGGAGCGGCACCCGCGGTGGAACGCAATCTCGATCAGCGGCTATCACATCCGCGAGGCCGGGGCCGACGCGGTGCAGGAGCTCGCGTTCACTTTCGCCGACGCCATCGCGTACGTGGACGCCGTGGTGGAGCGCGGCCTCGACGTCGACCGGTTCGCGCCGCAGCTGTCCTTCTTCTTCGCGGCGCACTCGACGCTGCTCGAGGAGGTGGCGAAGTTCCGCGCCGCGAGACGGGTCTGGGCCGCGGTCATGCGCGATCGCTACGGCGCGAAGGCGCCGGCTTCGCTCGCCCTCCGCTTTCACACCCAGACCATGGGCTCGACCCTCACCGCACAGCAGCCGCAGAACAACATCGTGCGCACGGCGATCGAGGCGCTCGCCGCGGTGCTCGGTGGGACGCAGTCGCTCCACACGAACGCATACGACGAGGCACTCGGGCTGCCCACCGAGGAGTCGGTGCGCGTCGCGTTACGGACGCAACAGATCATCGCCGAGGAGTCCGGCGTCGCCGAAACCATTGATCCGTTGGCAGGCGCTCACGCCATCGAAGCGCTCACGAGCGACATCGAGCGCCGCGCGCTCGAAGAGATCAAGAAGATCGACGGCCTCGGCGGCGCTCTCGCGGGCATCGAGCAGGGATACCAGCAGCGCGCCATCGAGGATTCCGCCTACAAGCAGCAGCGCGCCATCGAGAGCAAGGAGAAGGTCATCGTCGGCGTGAACGCGTATCGCGCCGAAGGCGACGAGCCGAAGGTCCCGATCACGCGGGTCGACCAGGCCGTGGTCGAGCGCCAGCGCTCGCGCCTCGCCGAGCTGCGAGGGCGCCGCGACACGGCCCGCGCGACCAGGGCCCGCGCGGATCTGGTGACCGCGGCCCGCGGTACCGCGAATCTGGTGCCGCCGATCATCGCCGCGGTCGAGGCCGACGTGACGCTCGGTGAGATCTGTGCCGACCTCCGCGAGGTATTCGGCACCTATGCCCCGCCGCGTCTGTGAAGCTCGGTCCGCTGCATCACATCGCCATCGCGGTCCCGCGTATCGATGAGGCGCTCCCCTTCTTTCGCGACACGCTCGGCCTTGCGGCCGAACGGGTCCGCGAGATCGCCGACCAGCATGTTCGTGTGGTGTTCCTTGGTGATCACGAGCAACGGGTCGAGCTCCTCGAGCCGATGGACCGGGAGTCCGGTGTAGCGAAATTCGTCGCCGAGCACCCCAAGCCGACGCTGCACCACGTGTGTTACGTCGTGGACGACCTCGCGGGCACGCTCGGGCGGCTCGAGCACGACGGCGTCGAGCTGATCGACCGGGCGCCGCGGCGCGGGGCCGAGGGCATGGTCGCGTTCATCCATCCGAAGGCCTCGGGCGGCGTTCTCATCGAGCTCATCGACCGCGCCAGCCTTCGTGATTCCATACCATGACCGACGTGCAACGACGAGCGCGAATCGCCCTCACGATCGGCAAACCGACCTCGGCGCGCGCGTTAGCGGCCCGCGGTAACTACGTCACCGCGCTGGAACGCGCGCGGGCGGAGGTCATCGTGGTGGAGCCGGGTGAGCGGATTCCTTCGGATGTCGACGGACTCTTACTGGCCGGCGGGCCCGACATCGCGCCGGCGCGCTACGGCGAATCCGACCCGAAGCATCTGGCGCATGAGCCGGACCTCGAGCGGGACGAGCTGGAGTTCGAAGCGATCGACGCCGCCTTGCGCCGTGACATACCGGTGCTGGGTATTTGTCGCGGGTTCCAGCTCATCAATGTTGCCCTCGGCGGCGCGCTGGTCCTTCACGTCGATCATCACGAGCCCGAGAATCCCGACTCGGTGCGACTCCACCACGACCTGGTCATCGATCCGAGATCGAAGCTCGCGGCCGCGTCGGGCAGCACCCCGCTGGACGTCAATTCACGACACCATCAAGCGGTGACGTCCAAGGAGCTCGCTCCCTCCCTCCGCGCGACGGCGTCGGTCGGCGAGCTCATAGAAGCGTTCGAGTCCGACAAGCATCGATGGGTGGTGGGCGTGCAATGGCACCCCGAGCGGATCGGGAAAGACCAGGGAATGTCTCCGGGGGTGGAAGGCGTCTTCGACGCCTTCGTCCAGGAGGCTGCGCGCACCACGACGACGTCACGATGACCGTCTCGACCGGGACCGAAGCCCGAGGGGTAGGGGCCCCTGACGGGATAGGGGTCCCCGTCGAGCAGACCCTCGTCGGGCTCGGTCGATCGCTTCGCCTAGCGCTTCTTCACGGCCGCGAAGAGGCATCGCGTCGCGCCGCCGGTCAGCTCGCGCTCGCTTCCGGCGCGGAGGTCGTGGCACGCATTCGAGCGACGGATCCACGGTCGTTCGTCGAGGCCGCGCAGGCGCTCCGCGACGCCAGACCCGACGTCGTCGTAATACAGGGTGGACCCAAGGACCAGGATGCCCTCGCCGAGGTTCTCGAGGCGCTGCGTCTCGGCTGCGGAGCGCAGCAGCCGCTGCCTCGCATTTTCGGACTCGTCGATACCGGCGTCGCTCACGCGCTGCGCCTGCACGCCGACCCATTTGAGTTCGAGCGGTTTGCGGCGGCCTCCGAGCTGATCGAGGCCATCCGCGCCGTACGTCGCGCCGGCACTGAGGAGACCGAGCTGCGGGACACCGTCATCGAGGACGGCGCGCGGGCCCTCGCGACGACGAACGGGACCACCGCCCTCGCCGTCGACGTGACAGAGCGTTCGACGTCTCTCGTCCTCGCCCGCGCGGACGGTCGCGTCGAAGCCGCACACTTCGTCCCCCTCGGACTCGGTATGGGCGCCGATCACGTCGTCGTACGCGCCAGCCTCGATAACGTCCGCCGTTGGCTCCCCTGGCCGATCGATGCCCCCGCGCTGCTCGAGCGCGTCTTCAATCGCCCACGCCGGCCTGGAGACGTGGCGACGACCGAGGCCGCCGTCCTGCTCGAGATGGCCCTCGCCCGTGAGGCGATCGCGCATGCGCTGCGCGATGCGGCCGACGCCGGACTCGACGTCGCGGCCATGCGTTCCTCGCCGGCCATCCTCATCACGGGCCGAGTGGCGTCGCTCCCCAAGGCGGGACAGAGCTTGCTCGTTTTGGTGGATGGGCTTGAGCCGAGCGCGGTCTCGACGGTCTTCCGCGAGCCCGACGAGGGACGGGCGGAGCGCATCGGCATGGTCGTCCCGGTGACGCCGCGCAAGTCCGCGAAGATCAAGATCGTTCGCGCGTCCGGCCGGAGCGTGGCACGGGTGGACCCCGGAACATTCGGCCTCGTATCGATCGGCGACGATGTCGACGTCGCGGTCAACGGTGCGGGCATACGAGGTCACGGACGGTCGGGGGAGCTCGGCGTGCTCATCGACGCACGTGGACGGCCGCTCTGGCTTCCGGAGCGCGACGGCGAGCGCATTCCAACGGTCGCGCGATGGCACGCGGCGCTGCAAGCGATCGCCGACGACGGAAGCCCAACGTGACCTGGCGTCGCGAGCAATGGAGTGCCGACCACTCGCTGCCCATCGGAGTGACCAAACGCGCGGCGGTCGGCGAGCTTGTCCGTGCCGGCGACATCATCGCGGCCGGGGCCACTCTCGCGGCCGCGCTCCGCGTGCCCGGAGCGCGACGTCTCGGCCTTTCGCCCTCCGATTTCGATCGCGAGCTCCGCGTGCGAGTCGGCAGCGACGTGGTCACCGGAACGGTGCTCGCACGGGTCGGGCGTCGCTTCGCGCGCAGCGTTACCGCGCCGATCGATGGACGCCTTCTGCATGTCACCGTGGATGGGGATCTCTACATCGCCCCCATCGTCGATCGTTGGACCGTACGAGCGACCCTTGACGGCGTCGTCTCGCGCTCCGACGACGCGATCGTTGAGATCGAAGGCGAAGCCTGGTGTTTTCAGGGTGCGGCGGCATACGGTCCTGACGCGATCGGCGAGCTCACCCTCGGCGTCGATGGGCCCAACGCGGATCTCGCTCCGACGCGCATCGACGTCCGCCTCTCCGGCCGGATCATCGTCGGCGGAGCGCGCGTGTCGGCCGAGGCCATAACGCGAGCGCATGCGTGCGGCATCGCCGGACTCGTCGCGGGTGGCGTTCCCCCCGCCGGCCTTCGCGTCGTCTACGGCGACGCGGTGACCGCGTCGGGATCGCCCAGCCGTGACGACCGGCCGACCGTCCTCTGCCTGATGGGCTTCGGTTCGGTGAGTCTCCCGGCCGCCGTGTACCAGCCGTTCGCCGCGCTCGCCGGCGCACGTGCCGCGATCCACACCGGTTCGGCGCGGCTCTTCGTGTTCAGCACCGCCGACATCGGTCGGATCGAGACGCCCTCACCCGATGTCGCCGCGAAGGGTGAAGGGCCCGCGGCGTACGCGCCCGTGGACCGTGCGGACGCCGACGCCGACGAAGGCGAGGCCGATCGCGAGGAGCCGGTGCAGAGCGACGAGGAGCTTTCCCCGAGCTCGAACGACCCTAGTCCAGCCGAGCGCTAGCCTCCGCTCGTGGCACGACGTAGACGGCGCCGCGAACGGCGCGACGCGACCGAGCATCGTCCGGCGCAGCCCGAGAGGCGTGAAAAGCGGACCGAGGACAAGCGCCGCGCGGAGGCGTTCGAGGCCGACCAGAAATCCCTCCGCCGGCGCCGCACATTCATCGGTGCGCTCGGATTCATCCCGCTGGTGGGCGCCCTCGGCTGCAGCGTTGGCGCAGTGCCGCTTCTCTGTCAGGTTCCGCAGGAATGGTGGCTCGCGATCTGGGCCGCCCTGTTCGGATCCTTTCTTGGCATCACCATCCGACTCTTCCTCGCGCGCCGCAAGTTCCTTCGCGGAGCCGCGGGTGGGTGAACGACAGCGCCAGATAGCCGCGCTCGACCTCGTGAGCCACTCGTCGCTCCATACCGAACGGCTCGGCGAGCGTCTGGGGCGTGCGGCGCGGCCGAACGACGTCTTCACCCTCGCCGGCGAGCTCGGGACCGGAAAGACCGTCCTCGCGCGCGGCGTTGCGATCGGCCTCGGGATCGACGCGTCGGATATCTCGAGTCCGACCTTCATCATCCTTCGCGAGCACCGAGGCGGGCGGCTGCCGTTCTTTCACATCGACCTGTACCGCCTCGAGGGCGTCGACCTCGCAAACACCGGATGGGAAGAATGTCTCGACGCAGGCGGAGTGACCGTGATCGAGTGGCCCGACCGCGCGGGTCCGCTGTTGCCCGACGATCGCCTCGAGGTGACGCTCGAACACATCGCCGATACGAAGCGGCGCATCGTCGTCGCCGCGACGGGACCGCGGTCCGCCGAGTTCGTCGAGGAGCTGCGAGCAAGTGTTATTAGCGCTTGACACGTCGACGGACTGGGCGTCGGTCGCGCTGTTCGACGGTCGCGATGTGATCGCCGAGGAGACCTGGCGCGCGCAGCGGCGGCAGGGCGATGAGCTCTTTCCAGCGATCGAGCGCGCTCTGCTCTCGACGCGGACCTCGCTCTCCTCCGTCGACCGGGTGGCCGTCGCTGTTGGACCCGGATCGTTCACCGGCCTGCGCGTGGCGATCGCGGCGGGGCAGGGAATCGCCCGGGGCAATGGCGCGGCGCTCGTGGGCATCTCGACGCTTGACGTGCTGGCGTATCCGCACGCGCCATCGAAGCAGCGGACCTGCCCCTTACTGCGCGCCGGGCGGGACGTGTTCTATGCCGCCTTCTACCAGGAGCGGAACCGCAAGTGGATGCGCCGCTCTCCTTATCTGGTGGCGAGCCTCGACGAGATCTGCCGGCAGATCGGCACGCACACGCTGTTCGTCGGCGAGATCGACGCCGAGACCGAGGCGGCGCTCCGCGACCTGCTCGGCCCGAAAGCGCTCTTCGCCTCACCCGCATCGCGGGTGCGCCGGGCCGGTTTCCTAGCTGAGCTCGGCTGGCGCGAGCTCGAGACGCGCACCCAGGTGAAGATCAGCGAGATCGAGCCGCTGTACGTGCGGCAGCCGTCGATCCGCGGGTCGTTCGAGCAACCCTTCGCCTCGCCGCCGTCCGACGAGCGCGCGCTCGGTCTCCCAAAGCGCTCCTGAGGTACCTTCAAAGGGATGGTCGCGACATTTCCGATCGTCATCGAGGGCATGACCCTCGACGACATCGACGGCGTGCAGGACGTCGAGCGTGCGTCCTTCCCGGTCCCGTGGCCGGCGAACGCGTTCCGCCACGAGCTCACGCAGAACAAGAACGCGCGCTACCTCGTAGCGCGTGATGGCGGCCGCCTCGTGGGCTACGCGGGCCTCTGGCTCATGGTCGACGAAGCGCACATCACCACGTTCGCGGTGCATCCCGACCACCGGCGTCGGCGGATCGGCGAGCGGCTCCTCGTGCGCGTCTTCGAGATGGCTTCCGCGCTGAACGCCGAGTGGTTGACCCTCGAGGTTCGCGCGTCGAATCTCGCGGCGCAGAAGCTCTATGAGAAGTACGGCTTCCGCCGCGCGGGGGTGCGCCGGCGCTACTACTCGGACAACAACGAGGACGCGCTCATCATGTGGACGGAGCGTCTTCGCGAGAAGCCAGTGCGCGACCGCCTCGCGAAGCTCAAGGCAGAGCTGCAGGAGACCGGTTGAGGATCCTCGCGATCGAGACGTCGTGCGATGAGACCGGCGTCGCGATCGTGGAGGATGGGCGGCGGATCCGTTCCAACATCGTCGCGTCGCAGCTCGTCCATCAGGACACCGGAGGGATCGTCCCCGAGGTCGCGGCGCGGGAGCACCTCCGCACGCTCGACGTCATCACCGAGAAGGCGCTGCGCGACGCGGGAAGGCAGCTCTCCGAGATCGACGCGGTCGCCGCGACGGTCGGGCCCGGGCTCATCGGTTGCCTTCTCGTCGGGACGAACTACGCGCGCGGACTAGCGCTCGCGGCAGGGCTTCCGTTCGTCGGCGTGAATCACCTCGAGGGACACGTGTACGCGAACTGGCTGTACGAGCTCGCCGAAGGCGAGGGCATAGAGCGGATCCCGCCGGAGCCCGAGCTCCCTGCGGTGGTGCTCGTCGTGAGCGGCGCGCACAGCGACCTCGTGCTGATGGAGGCGCACCGGCGCTTCCGGCCGCTCGGACGGACGATCGACGATGCGGCGGGTGAGGCATTCGACAAAGTTGCGCGGCTTCTCCATCTCGGTTTTCCGGGCGGCCCCGTGATCGAGCGCATCGCGAAGGAGGGCGACCCGAACGCGTTTCCGCTGCCGCGCGCTCTTCCCGCGGATCGCTTCGACTTCTCGTTCAGCGGCCTCAAGACCGCGGTGCTGCGCCTCGTGCGCGATCTGGAGAAGAAAGGCGACGTCCCGGTCGCCGACGTCGCTGCGTCGTTCCAGAAGGCGATCACCGAGATGCTCGCCGAGAAGACGGCGCGCGCCGCTGCGGAGCATGCGGTGGAGACGGTGCTCCTCGGTGGCGGCGTCGCCGCGAACCTCGCGCTCCGCGAAGCGATCGCGCGCCGCATCGGCCATCCGCTCCGCGTGCCGCGCCCGGGTCTGTGCACCGATAACGGCGCGATGATCGGCGCGGCCGCCTTCTACGTCCTGCGACATCGCGGGACCGAGATCCCCGTCTCGGCGCGCAGCGATCTGAAGCTCGCCTGAGGTGACCAAGGAGGAGCTCTCCGCCGCGCTCGCCGAGGCGCAGACGCGCGCGAAGACGAACGGCGCTGGGAACGACGTGCCCGAGCTGGTGCTGCGCATCCTGACCGCGGCGAGCGGCACCGACACGGTGCGCGACTCATTGAAGGACGTGAAGGCCGGTCGGGCGCTCCTCCGTTTCACCGACATCGGGCGGGCGATCGAGTTCAAGGCCGGCGCGGGCGAGCTCCATGCCGAGATCGCCGATATCAAAGGACCCGGACCGAAGGTCGACGCGACGAGCCTCACCTGGCTCGGGCTCCTTGGCGGGACGCTCAAGCCGTGGCTTGCCTTCACGCGCGGAATGGTCGTGTGCCGCGCAGGGCTCCTTGAGCTTCGGTGGCTCCAGCAGGTGGCGGAGCGGCTCCAAAAGGCCTACTCGGAATGAGCCCGGTTTAGAGTTTCGCCATGACCGACGCCGTGCAGTCCCCCCGGCCCGACGACACCAACGCCCCGGACGAGCAGAAGAAAGCCCACCGCTCCGAGACCAAGACCAGAACCGCCGTCGAGGCGAAGCGGGAGGGTCCGACGCTCGACGTCGTGAAGGCCGACGAGCGCGTAAAGGTGTTCATCCGCTCGGCCAACCAGCAGACCGGCGCGATCGGCTACACCGAGCACGGCGAGCGGCACGCCAACACGTCCGCGGACGGAGCCCGGTTCATCCTCAAGTCGCTCGGCCACGACGCGCGACGCTGCGAGATCGCCGCCGTGGCGGCCTACCTGCACGACATGGGTAACGTCGTAACGAGAGAGAAGCACGCGCAAACGGGCGCCTTGCTCGCGAAAGACATCCTGATCGACCTCGGCTTCCCGCTCGAAGAGGTCGCGACGATGATGGGCGCCGTCGCCAATCACGAGGAGGACGAAGGCGGTCTGCCGGTGAGCGCGGTGTCGGCCGCGGTCATCATCGCGGATAAGAGCGACGTGCATCGCAGCCGCGTGCGAAACCCGAAGTCGACATCGTTCGACATCCACGACCGTGTGAACTACGCGGTCACGGCCTCAGAGATCAAGGTCAGCCGCAAGGAAAAGCTCATCACCCTCGAGCTCTCGGTCGACACCGAGGTCTCTCCGATCATGGAGTACTTTGAGATTTTCCTGCCCCGCATGATGCTGTCGCGGCGCGCCGCCGAGTTCCTGCATTGCAGCTTCGCCCTCGTCATCAACAAGACTCGCCTCCTTTGATCTAGCAGCTCGTCCTGAACAAGCAGCTCGTCCTGTCGGCTTCGCCTCCACGACTCGCCACAGGCTCAAGGCTGGCGGATTCGCTCCTCCGGGGTGAACCCGTCGTCGCTCACTCTGTTTGGCTAGACTCGCCTTCCCACGTTCCGGGAGGATCCGCCCCATGCCTACGATCCGTACCCGCCGGCCTTCACGCGTCCGCGATGCGATAGCCGCAGGCGGCGTTGTCCTTCGCGACCGAGACGGTAAGCGCGAGGTCGTCCTCACTGGCCGATACGCCGATGGCACGTGGGTCTTTCCCAAGGGCACGCCCGACCATGGCGAGGAGATCGAGGACACGGCGCTGCGTGAGGTCGAGGAGGAGACGGGCCTTAAGGTTCGGATCATCCGTGACATCGGCACAACCGATTACTGGTTCGCGGCGCCGGGCGAGCGCGTCCACAAATTCGTGCACTTCTTTCTGATGGAGCCCACCGGCGGGGACACCTCCGCGCACGATCACGAGTACGACGAGGTGCGTTGGGTCCCGGCGGACGAAGCGCGACGCCTGCTGTCGTTCGACACCTACCGCGAGATCCTCGATCGCGCGCTCGCGGCGGCCGGCGAGGCGGCGTGATGGCGACCGAAACTCCAACGCTGCGGCGCACCCCGCTGTTCGAGAAGCACGAGGCGCTCGGCGCGAAGATCGTGCCGTTCGCGGGGTACGAGATGCCAATTCAGTACGAGGGCATCGTGGCCGAGCATCGCGCGGTGCGCGGCCGGGCCGGCCTCTTCGATCTCTCGCACATGGGCGAGTTCTTCTTCAAGGGTCGTACCGCCGGCGCCATGCTCGACCGCCTCGTCTCGAGCGACATCGCCGGTCTCGCGGTGGGCGAGGCGCGGTACGGGCTCCTCACCAACGAGCGCGGGACGATCGTCGACGACGTCATCGTCTATCGGATCAGCGACGACGAGTACATGGTCGTCGTGAACGCCGCAAACATCGCGAAGGACCGCGCGCACGTCCTCGCGCACCTCGGCCAGGACGTCGCGTTCGACGATCGCTCGTTCGGCACGGCTCTCGTCGCGATCCAGGGACCGCGCGCCCCGGAGATCCTCGCGTCGCAGACCAGCGCCGACGTGACGTCGCTTCCGTCGTTTGGCGTCACGCAGGGCCGGGTGGCGGGTGCCCGGGCGACCCTCGCGCGCACCGGGTACACCGGTGAAGACGGCTTCGAGGTGTTCGTGGCGAACGCCGACGCGGCGAAGGTATGGGACGCGCTGCTCGGCGCGGGCCGCGATGCCGGGATCAAGCCGATCGGCCTGGGCGCGCGCGACACATTGCGTCTCGAAGCGCGCTTTTCCCTGTATGGCAACGACATCGACGAGACGACGAACCCGATCGAAGCGGGCCTGGGCTGGACCTGCAAGCTCGACAAGGAGTTCACCGGCCGCGACGTGATCGCCGCGAAGAAGGCCGCCGGGCCGAAGCGAAAGATCGTCGGGCTCGTCGTGGACGGCGGTGTAGCGCGGCACGGCCACGAGGTGACCGCCGCCGGCGAGGTCGTCGGCCAGGTGACGAGCGGCACCTATGGGCCAACGGTCGAGAAGAACATCGCGCTGGCCTACGTCCCGACGCCACTTTCGAAGGCCGGAACGGTCCTCGCCATCCGCATCCGCGGCAAGGACGTTCCCGCTACGGTAGTGAAAACACCCTTTTACCGGAGGCCCGAGTGAGCAGCGTTCCCGACGATCTCAAGTACTCCAAGGAGCACGAGTGGGTGCGCTCCGACAGCGGCGTGGTCACGATCGGCATCACGCACTTCGCGCAGGAGCAGCTCGGGGACGTCGTGTTCGTCGAGCTTCCGGAGAAGGGCGCGACAGTTCGGCAATTCTCGAGCCTCGGCGTCGTCGAGTCGGTGAAGGCGGCGTCCGACATCTACGCGCCGATCTCCGGCGAGGTCGTGGAACGCAACGTGAAGGTCATCGAGAAGCCCGAGCTCGTCAACAGCGCGCCCTACGGCGATGGCTGGTTGATCAAGGTCCGTCTCGCCGACAAAGGCGAGCTCGCGCAGCTCCTCTCGCCGGCTGACTACCGATCGCACATCGGCGAGACCGCCGGCGCCGGCGGGGACTAATCGCCGATAGATTTGAACAAGAACCCCTACTCCTCGCATACCGATGCCGACCGCGCGGCGATGCTCGAACGCGTCGGCATCAAGAGCGTCGACGATCTCCTCACCGCGATCCCAAAGGATGCACTCCGCCCGAAGCTCGGTCTGCCCACCGGAATGTCCGAGCTCGAGATCCAGGCGCACCTCGAGTCGCTCGCGGCAAAGAACCGAACCGCCGGCGCAGGGCCGTTCTTCCTCGGTGGTCCGGTGCAGCGCCGCTACATACCGGCGGCGGTCCCGGTCCTCGCGCTCCGCGGCGAGTTCCTGACCGCGTACACGCCCTACCAGCCCGAGGTCAGCCAGGGGACGTTGCAGTCGATCTTCGAATATCAGTCGCTCATCGCCGAGCTGCTCGCGATGGACGTCGCGAACTCGTCGATGTACGAGGGCGGCTCCGCGGTCGCGGAAGCCGCGTTCATGGCGGTCCGCTCGACCGGGCGGAAGAAGGTCGTCATGGCGAGCGAGGTGTACTTCGAGTTCCGCCGCACGGTGCACACGTACGCGAAAGGCCCCGACCTCGAGATCGTGGAGGTCCCGGCGCGCGAGCTCGCGTCGGCCGCGGAGGGCGCGGCGTGCCTCATCGTGCAGCATCCCGACGCGTTCGGAGGTCTCGTCGACGTGCGCCGGATCGCCGACGCCGCGCATGCCGCGGGCGCGCTCTGCATCCAGGTGACCGAACCGCACGCGAACGCGCTGCTCGAGCCGCCCGGAGCGCTCGGTGTCGACATCGCGGTGGGGGAGGGCCAGCCGCTCGGGATCCCGATGAGCTTTGGCGGCCCGTACCTGGGCATCCTCGCGTGCCGCACCGCGCTGGTCCGCCAGATGCCCGGTCGCGTGGTAGGTGAGACGCACGACGCGCGCGGGATGCGCGGCTTCGTGAACACGCTGCAGACGCGCGAGCAGCACATCCGCCGCGAGAAGGCGACGAGCAACATCTGCACGAACGAGGCGATCGCGGCTATCACCGCGGCGGTGTACCTCGCGCTCATGGGGCCACAGGGCTTGGGCGCGGCCGCACGTCTCGGCGTCGCGAAGGCGCACGCACTCGCCCATCGTCTCGCCGCGCTGCCCGGGTGCTCGGTCTCGACCGAGGGTGATTTCTTCGATCGCTTCGCGCTGCGCGTTCCGAGGCTCGCCGCCGGCCGCGAGGGCAGCGGATTCGCCCTCCGCAACGCGCTTCTCGTCGGCGACGTCCTCGTCGAAGCGACGGCGGCGCACTACGGCGATCGCGACGACCTGATCATCCAATGCACCGAAATGACAGCTGACGCGGAGATGGACGCGCTCGTCGCCGCGATCGAGAGCATCGCCGCGAGCGCGCGCGAAACGGTGTCGACGGCCCGATGACCATCCGCACGCAGGTCATACCTGATTCGGGCGTGAAGACGTCCGTGCCCGCGCTCGAACCGCTCCTCGTCGAGATCCACGAGGAAGGCCGTGCCGGTCGCCACGTCCGCGGCGGTGAGGAGGCCGACGCGCAGATCCCCGCCGCATTCCGGAGAAAAGCGCCTCTCGGCCTGCCGGAGCTCACCGAGCCGCAGGTGGTGCGCCACTTCACGCATCTGGCTCAGTTGAATTACTCGGTGGACACAGGCATGTATCCGCTCGGGTCGTGCACCATGAAGTACAGCCCGAAGATCAACGACCGCGTCGCCTCTCTCTTCGCGGACCTGCATCCGACTCAGCCGCAGAGCACCGTCCAGGGAGCGCTCACGTTGCTCGCTGACCTTGAGGTGATGCTGGCGAAGCTGACCGGAATGGACGCGGTCACGCTGCAGCCTGCTGCCGGCGCTCAGGCCGAGTTCACCGCGATCCTGATGTTCAAGGCCTACCACCAGAAGCGCGGCGAGGGTGCGAAGCGCCGTCGCGTGATCGTCCCTGACACGGCCCACGGCACGAACCCGGCGTCGGCCGCGATGTGCGGCTTCGAGGTCACGACCGTCAAGAGCGACGCGCACGGCAACATCGATCTCGCATCGCTCAAGGCCGCGCTCCGCGACGACGTGGTCGGTCTCATGCTCACGAACCCGAACACGCTCGGCCTCTTCGAGGAACGCTTGCGCGAGGTATGCGACGCCGTTCACGCCGTCGGCGGGCTCGTCTACGGCGACGGCGCGAACATGAACGCGCTGCTCGGCGTCGCACGTCCGGGCGACCTTGGCTTCGACTGCATCCACATCAACGTCCACAAGACCTTTTCCACGCCGCATGGCGCGGGTGGACCTGGAGCGGGTCCGCTCTGCGTGAAGGAGCCGCTGCGAGCGTTCCTCCCCAAGCCGTGGATCGTTCGGGATGACCAGGGCCGCTTTCACCTCGACACTGCGCGCGACGATCAGCCGCCCGCCGGGCTCGGCGATTCGATCGGCCGCGTCCGGACGTTCCTCGGGAACTTCGGCGTCCTGGTCCGCGCGTACACATACATGCGAACGCTAGGCGAGGAAGGTCTCGTCGAGGCGTCGAACGACGCGATCCTTGCCGCGAACTATCTCCTCGCGCAGCTGCGCGATTCGTACGACGTCGCGTTCGATCGCCCGTGCATGCACGAGTTCGTGCTTTCGGCGACGCGCCAAAAGAAGCTCGGCGTGTCCGCGCTCGACGTGGGGAAGGCGCTCATCGACGAGGGGTTCCACCCGCCCACGGTGTACTTCCCGCTCGTCGTTCCCGAGGCGCTCATGATCGAGCCGACAGAAACCGAACCGCGCGAGACGCTCGATGCGTTCGCCGCCGCGATGATTCGGATCGCCGAGCGCGCCAAGACGGATCCCGCATCGGTGAAGGCCGCACCGAAGAACGCGCCGCTCGCCCGACTCGACGAGGTCCACGCGGCGCGTAACCCGACGCTCAAGTGGCAGCGACCGACCTAGTCCGGACATCCACGCGAGTGGCGATGGTCGCGCCGCCGAGGGCGCTCATCACGGTCGGGATCGCGGATCTAAGAGCGGAGCCGGCCGAGACTTCCGAGCTCGTCGATCAAGCTCACCTCACCGAGATGGTCACGGTGCTTGGCGAGCGGAACGACTGGCGCTACGTGCAGGGGCCGGATCAATACTTCGCATGGATCCGCGCGGACCAGGTCTTCGAGGTCCCGGGATCGAACAGTGCCGGGATCGTCGCTGTGCTTATCGCGGACGTCCACGAACGCGAGTCGCGCGCGTCCGCGGTCGTCGAGAGGCTTCCCGTCGGGACGCGACCGCCGCTGATGTTCAAAGGGGTAGGCCTCGACGGAGCGAACGAGCTTTCGGAGTGGGCCGAGGTGCCGCTGCGCGGCGATCGGACGCGAGGCCCGCGGTCCGGTTTTCTCGCCGTAGCCGACACCACACGCGACGGCGAGGTCGCGAGCCGGTACGCGACAGCGGTTGACTACCTGAAAACCGCGGAATCGTTCATCGGTGTTCCGTACCTATGGGGTGGTACGACCGCACTGGGTTTGGACTGTTCTGGATTCGTTCAGCAGGTGTACCGTTTGAACGGGGTGGCCCTGCCGCGGGACGCGGATCAACAGTCCATGCTCGGCCGAATGGTGGAAAAGGCTCGAGCAGGCGACCTCATGTTCTTCGGAGCGGACACGGTTACCCATGTCGCCCTCGCCACGAGCGAGACCGAATTCGTCCACGCGCCCATGAACGGTGGCGTCGTCGAGCACAGTCGGCTTGGCGGCGATCGCAACCTCCGCGGGATCCGCCGATACCTTCCGGACGTTTCCCCCAGATGAAGATCAAACGCGACGCGGCCGGTGCGGACACGCGCACCGATCACGAGCTCGTCTACGCGGCGCGCGACGGCGAGACGGCGGCCTTTGACGCCCTTTTCTACAAATACCGCGATGGGATCTTCCGCCTCGGGCTCGCGATCACGAAGGATCCCTCGTCCGCGGAAGAGATCGTGGTCGACACCTTCGCGCGCGCCCATCGTGCGCTCGCCCGTCTCGAACCGGACTCGTCGCTCCGTCCGTGGCTGTACCGGGTTGCGGTCAACCTCTCGTACAACCGGCGACCGCGTAAGGGCGTCGTCCTCTCGTCGCTCGACGACGCGGTCGACGAGGCGCTCGCGAACGAGGACGGCTCGCCCTCCTACCAGGCCGAGCAGGCGGAGCTCCGACGGCTCGTGCTGGGCGCGGTCGAGGAGCTCGGACCCAAGCACCGGCTCGTGGTCGTGCTGCACTACTTGAACGGCCTGAACCTCGCGGAGATCGCTGAAGTGATGGATTGCCCCGTCGGGACGGTGAAGTCGCGCCTGCACTACGCGTTGCGCCGCCTCCGAACGCATCTTGCGGCACATCCGGAGCTCGGCATCGAACCGCGCCGGCCGCTCATCGCTACTCCTCTAAGGGCACGAAAGCCAGTCACGGCACCTGTGCCGATCGAGGGCGAATGAAGCTCATCTGGGGCGGCTGCGAATCTCGTGAAGCGGCGTACCTGGCCGGGGCCGACCGGCTCGGCGCGCGAGACCGCGCCGCGCTCGAGGCGCACGCCATGACATGTGTCGAATGCGCCGACGCCTTGCGCAACGGGCGCCCTGTCGACGCGGCGCTGCGCAGCGCGTTCGCGCCACTGCGCGAGCGGCGGACGATCATCGCGCCCGGCCGCGTCCGTCTTGCGGTCGCCCCGAGAAGCCTGCCCGTGAGCCCGTGGCTTCGCGTCCCCCGGATCTTCAGTCGCCTTATCGAGGCTTCGGTCATGGTGAGCGTGACACTGTTCGCTGTCGGGAGCTCGCTCGAATCCTCGACCGTCCAAGCACCACCGATGACGCCGACGCACTCCGTGGTGCAGGACTATTTCCGCGCGCAGCCTCCCATCGATGAACTCAATTACTTCCGCTGGCTCAGACTCGTGAAGACCGATGTTTCCCCGACCGTCTCCGATTCAGTGCATCTTCCGGCGGGTGGGCGCTTCGACGGCGATCAGGTCGAGATCGTCAAGGAGCGGACCGCACCGTTCTGACCTGACCCGCCGCCGCGCGATATCGCTCGGGCTCGTCGTCCTCGCCTTCGCCACGGCGTGTTCGGCAGCTCCCCCGACGCGACGCGATGTCGTGGTCGGACTCGTCGGGGAGCCGCGCACGGTCTTCGATGACGACCCATCCGCGCGCTTTATCGCGTCCGCGGTGACTGAGACCCTGGTCCGCCGTGATGCGCACGACGAGCTCGTCGCGCGGTTGGCCGAATCCGTGCCGACGCTTGAGAACGCGGGGTTACGGGTTGTCACCGATGATCCCGATGCACCGGGAGGACGCCTCGTTGCCACGTTCCGTCTGCGCGATGCGCGGTGGCAGGACGGTGAACCGATCACGGCCGCCGACGTGCGCTTCGCCTGGCAGCAGGACGCCACAGCACCGCTCGGCACGAGCGCGCGCTGGACAGCGGATCGGATCACAGACGTGCAGGTGATGAGCCAGCGCGATCTGCGCGTCATCTACCGGAACGGGGAGCGATGGGACGACTACGCGCTCGGGCCGCACGTGATGCCCAGCCGTCGACTGGCTCAGGCCACGACCGAGCAGCGGTCCGCTTACGCACGCGAACCGGTACATGCCGGAGCGTTCGCGATCGCCGCGTGGCTTCCCGGCAGCATCACGCTCTCCGCGTTCAAGGACTACGTCCTCGGTGCTCCGAGGCTTGGCCGGCTCGAGATCCACTTCTTCCCGACTCGCAACGCCGCCCTGCAAGCGCTCGTGCGCGGCGACATCGACATCGCGCCATCGCCGGTCCTCGAGGCGGATCTCTCGAGAACGCTCGATCGTTTCGCCGACGGCACGCATCTGCTCGCGCATTACGTGCCCACGGAGGCGCTGACCCTCCTGCGCTTCGGACCGGATCCCAAGCGATTCGGAGATCCCCAGGTGCGCGAGGCGATCGAGCTGTCGATCGATCGCCAGTCCATCGTCGACGACGTGTTCGTCGGTCGCGCTCGGGTGCCGCGCACGTACATCGTGCCGCCGCAATGGGCAGCCGCCGAGGACGTCCCACCCGGGCGGCCCGACCGTGAGCGCGCCCGCGCCCTTCTCGCGAGCGCCGGGTTCAACAAGGGGCAATTCGGGATCGTCGAACGTGGCGGCGAGCGCCTCACGGTGACGATAGGCGTGGCCGCGGGCTCGTCAGCCCGCGCTGACGTGGCGAGGCGCGTCGCCGGCGATCTGGCGGCCATCGGCATCGCCGCCGACGTGCGCGAGCGTCCCCTCGCCGATCTCATGGCGGACGTGTCCGCGGGACGCTTCGACCTCGCAGTCACGTCCGAGGAAGGGGCTGACCCGCAGCTCACGTCGGAAAAGTGGAGGGGCCTGGTCGATCCCTGGTTCGATGCTCTCGCGGAGCTCGCCGCACGGGCGCCCGACCGGACCGAAAAGCGCGCGGTCTACGGCGAGATGCAACGGATCTGGGCATCGGCGCTCCCGGCACTGCCTCTCTATCAGGAGCTTCGGGTCGATGTGGCGCCACAGGCGCTGGCCGAAGTGCAGCCGCCTCCTTCTGGCGCGGCGCTCTCTTGGAACGTCTGGCAATGGAGCTTCGTGGTCCGCTGACGCTAGAGGCTGTCTTTCTAATACACGCGCGGGACCGGGATGGTTCAACTGCGGAAGTTGCCGGGAAAACATCGACGAGAACAACGTTTGGAAATTGACGCTCACTATCGTCCGAGCGCACTATTGGTCTAATTCGTCGGCGCGCCATGAGGTCAGCTGCCGGCTACGCGCAGGGACGATTGGAAAAGATCCAAAACCAGCAAGGAGGACACATTTGACCGAGCCCAGCATTCGCAAATACCTCGGGTTTGCCCTCGGCCTCGCGATGCTCGTCACCGCTTGCACCGGGCAGCCCAGCACCGGACCGTCCACGGGGGCGGACGCGCCGGACCCCAACGGAGTGCTCACCACGAACACGGGCACCGAGCCGAACACGATCGACCCGAACCTTGCGTCATTCAGCACCGAGATCGAGCAGATCATGAGCGTCTTTGAGGGCCTCATGACCCTCGACGCGAAGACTCTGAAGCCGATCCCGGGTGCGGCCGTGAAGGACCCCGAGGTCAGCGCGGACGGCCTCACGTGGAAGGTCACGCTCCGCGACGGCCTCAAGTACTCCGACGGCACCCCGCTGACCGCCGCGAACTACGTGTACGGCTTCAAACGTACCTGCGACATCGACATCGATTACGGCTTTGTCCTCACAGTGGTCAAGGGCTGCGATGACCTCGGCGCCATGGACCACAAGAAGGCGACCCCAGCCGAGCTCAAGGCCGCGTGGGACAAGATCGGCATCACGGCCAACGGCGACAAGGAGATCGTCTTCTCGCTCACTGAGCCGGCCGCCTACTTCGCCTCGGTCCTGTACATGTGGGTCGGTATGCCGGTCCGTGAGTCCGATGTCACAAAGGGTGGCGAGCGGTGGACCGAGCCCGCGACCTACATCGGGAACGGTCCTTGGATCCTGAAAGAGTGGAAGCACAACGAGCGGTTCGTTTACGAGCCGAACCCCAACTACCGTCAGGGAAAGCCCAAGCTCGCGAAGTGGACGCGCGTCATGATCGCTGACGGCGCAGTCGCATTCGCCGCGTACCGCAACAACGAGCTCGACGAGTTCGCTGTCCAGGCTGAGGACCTGCGGGCGATCAACGCCGACGCGGACCTGACCAAGCAGGTCGTCGACCGCGTTGCGGCGATCACCAACTACTACGGGTTCAACGTGACCCGGGCGCCCTTCAACGACCCGAACGTCAGACTCGCCTTCGCGAAGGGCTTCGATCGCGAGGGCTACACGAAGGATGTCCTCGGTGGCGTCGGGAAGTCCGCGAACAACGGGTTCATCCCGCCGGGCATCCCCGGGTTCGACGAGAGCGACACCATCCAGAAGTTCGACGTCGCAGCCGCCAAGACCCTCCTCGACAAGGCCTCGCCTGAGGCCAAGGCGGCGCTCACGAGCATCAAGTTCACCTATTCCTCGACCGCGCGCGGGAAGACCCGTGCCGAGTGGATCCAGCAGCAGTGGGAGAAGAACCTCCCCGGCGTGAAGATCGCACTCGATCCCGTCGACCCCAGTGCCTTCTCCGGCCTCTTCAAGGGTGGAGCCTCGGGCCTATCGCCGCAGGTGTTCACCCTGGGCTGGATCGCGGACTACCCAGACCAGCAGAACTTCCACACCGTCGTTTGGATCAGCAAGGACGGCGTGTCTTCGCGCCGTACCGGCTTTAGCAACACGAAGTTCGACACTCTTGTCCGCACCGCGGACAAAGAGTTGGACAAAGCCAAGCGCGACGCCGCGTACCTTGAGGCCGGCAAGCTCCTGAGCCAGGACGCTCCGGCCGCGTGGCTCAACTACTCCGCGAGCAAGTTCCTCCGCAAGCCCTGGATCAAAGGCGTCGTGGACAGCTCGGTCGACTCGATCATGGGTCAGTTCAAGCAGCACGAGATCTACGTGACGAAGAGGACCTAACGCGGCGTTCGCGACCAGGTGTCTCGAGAGGGCCGGCCATCGGGCCGGCCCTCTCCTTCTCCGGCGTCCGGGTGTATCCGGCGATACACTCCCGAACAGTGGGCCAGTACGTTATTCGACGCGTCCTCCTGCTCATTCCGACGCTTCTTCTCGTCGCGCTGATCACCTTCGTCCTCGCGTTATCGGCGCCGGGATCGCCTTTCGACAAGAACCCGGACAAGCCGCTCAGCGAGGAGGACCAGGCCCGGCTCAATGAGATCTACGGCCTCAACAAGCCGATCTACGAGCAGTTCGCGATCTACATCGCCAACGCCGCGAAGCTCGACTTCGGCGTCAGCATCGTGCGGCACCGGCCGGTGGTGGAGATCATCGGCGACGGTCTGCCGAAGAGCGCGCAGCTCGGTGTCCAAGCGATGTTGGTCGGTCTCCTGATCGCCCTACCGCTCGGCATCGTCAGCGCGTTGAAGCAGAACTCGATCATTGACTACATCAGCGTCGGGGTCGCGACCATTGGCACCACGATCCCCTCGTTCGTCATCGGGATCCTGCTGATTTACATATTCGGCGTATCCCTGCACTGGCTGCCCTTCGTCGGCTGGGGAGAGAGCTGCGGCCCGATCCCCTCATGCGAGATTCGCAAGATGATCCTGCCCACGTTCATCCTGGCGCTCGCGCCGGCCGGCTATCTCACGCGCATTACCCGCGCGAGCATGCTCGAGGCGATCCGTCAGGATTTCGTGCGTACGGCACGCTCCAAGGGGCTCGGCGAGGGTGCGGTAATCGTCGGGCACGCGCTACGCAATGCGCTCATCCCGGTGGTGACGATCATCGGCCCGGCGACCGCAGGTCTCATCGTCGGGACCTTCTTTATCGAGTACATCTTCAGCATCCCCGGCTCGGGCCGCGAGTACATCCGCGCGATCAACTCGCGCGACTATCCGGTCATCATGGGGACCACGCTCCTCTACGCGTTCTTCATCGCGGGCGCCAATCTGTTGGTGGACGTCGCCTACGGCCTCGTCGATCCGCGCATCAAGGTCGGCAAGTGAGCACGGGCCGCTAGTGGCGACTGTCACCACACCCGTCGGCACGCAGCAGCGTTCCGCGGATCTCAACGTCCTCCGCGCAAAGCAGCGCTCGCTCTGGGTCGACGCCTGGAATCGCCTGCGACGGAACAAGGCCGCGATGGTCGGCCTGGTGATCGTGGCCCTGGCATGCCTGATCGCCGCGACGGCGCAATGGATCGCACCTTACGATCCCTTCGACCAGACTCCGAGTAACAATCTGCGCGAGCCGATCTGGGGCAATCAGCAGTACGTCGACCCAGCCCATCCATTTGGCACGGATACCCTCGGTCGCGACATCCTGAGCCGGCTCATCTACTCGTCGCGGATCAGCATCCTCATCGGCTTCGTCCCGGCCGGCGTGGTGTTCCTGATCGGCGTGACCATCGGCATGATCGCCGGCTACGCCGGCGGCAGGACCGACAACATCCTGATGCGATTCACCGACGCGATCTATGCGTTCCCCGACCTACTCTTTCTCATCATCATCATGACCTCGCTCCGCGAGACCGGGATCGGTCAACTCGTGGGCGGGCTCCTTCTCATGTTCCTGGCGATCGCCGTGGTCAACTGGATCGGTGTCGCCCGGCTCACGCGTGGACAGGTCCTTTCCCTCAAGGAGCGCGAGTTCGTCGAAGCGGCCCGCGCCACAGGTGCCACGCCCGCCCGGATCATGACGAAGCATCTGTTTCCCAACGCCCTGGCCCCGCTGATCGTTCAGACGGCGTTCGCGGTACCCACGTACATCCTCTACGAGGCCGGTCTTTCGTTCCTGGGTGTCGGCATCCGGCCACCGATCCCGACCTGGGGCTCGATGCTGAACGAGGGTTTCCTGGTGTTTTCGACCACGCCCTGGCCGGTGCTGCTGCCTTCCTTCTGTATCTCGATCATCATGCTGGCCTTCACGTTCATCGGCGACGGGCTGCGGGACGCGCTTGACCCTCGTATGAAGCTCTAGGGTCGACCGTTGATAGACTCCGCGGAACTCAAGCGAGACTAGGGGGAGACCGGGTGGCTCAGAACCTTCTGGAGGTCCAGGACCTCTACACGCAGTTCTTCACGCGGGACGGCGTTGTCCGCGCGGTCGACGGTGTGTCGTTCCATGTCGAGGCGGGCGAAACGCTCGGAATCGTCGGCGAGTCCGGCTGCGGCAAGTCCGTGACCGCTCTTTCGCTCATGCGTCTCATCCCGCAGCCGCCGGGCAAGATCGTTAAGGGATCGATCATGTTCGACGGCGCGGACGTCCTGAAGATGGACGACGACGAGGTGCGCGGAATCCGCGGCAACAACATCGCGATGATCTTCCAGGACCCCATGACGAGCCTCAACCCCGTGCTGACCATTAGCCGGCAGATCTCCGAGGCCCTCGAGCTCCATTTGAAGATGGACAAGAGCGAGGCGCGCAAGCGGACCATCGAGCTCCTCGATCTCGTCGGCATCCCCAGCGCGAAGAAGCGCGCGGATGATTACCCCCACCAGTTCTCCGGAGGCATGCGTCAGCGCGTGATGATCGCGATGGCGCTTTCGTGCAACCCCAAGCTCATCCTCGCGGATGAGCCCACGACGGCTCTGGACGTCACCATCCAGGCGCAGATCCTCGACCTCCTGAAGAACCTCGCGCGAGAATTCCGCACCGCGTTCATCCTCATTACGCACGACCTCGGCGTCGTCGCGGGCATGACCCAGCGCATCCACGTCATGTACGGCGGCAAGATCGTCGAGAAGGCGGACACCGCGGAGCTCTTCGCCAACCCGAAGATGCCCTACACGTGGGGTCTCCTGCGGTCCATCCCCCGCCTCGACGAGAAGCGCAAGGCGAAGCTCGTGCCGATCGAGGGCCTTCCACCGGACCTCATCGCGCCGCCGCCGGGCTGCAGGTTCGAGCCGCGCTGCCAATACCGGCGCGACATCTGCCATGAGAAGGAGCCCCCGCTCGAGCACATCCCGAACTCCAAACCAGACCACGAGGCCCGTTGCTGGGGCACTCAGGAGGGCGGCTGGCTCGTCGACACGGACTGGCGCAAAGAGATCGGCGACATGGCGGTCCTCGAGGTGATCAAGCAGGAAGTCGCGCAGCTGCCGCCCGAGCCGAAGCCTGGCGACGTGCCGCCTCCGCCGGCCGCGATTTAGAGGTGCAGAGATGGCAGTAACGACACCGACGAAGCCGAACGATCCGGACTACGTCCGCGTCCGCAGCACGGCGACGGTCGACAGCGGCAAGAACCTTCTCGATGTCAAAGCGCTGAAGATGCACTTCCCGCTGACGCAGGGAATCATCTTCCAGCGCCAGGTCGGTGCGGTCCGCGCGGTCGACGGGCTCGACTTCTTCGTCGAGAAGAGCGAGACGCTCGGCCTCGTCGGCGAGTCAGGTTGCGGAAAGTCGACGACGGGACGCGCGATCCTCCAGCTCTACAAGCCGACCGCCGGCGAGGTGAAGTTCGACGGGGTGGAGCTCACCACCCTGGGCGGCGAGCAGATGCGGAAGATGCGCCGCCGCATGCAGATGATCTTCCAGGACCCGTACGCGTCGCTGAACCCCCGCATGACGGTGGGCAACATCATCGGCGAGCCGCTCGAGGTCCATAACCTCGCCAAGGGCAAGGAGAAGACCGCGCGCGTGCAGGAGCTGCTGCGTGTCGTCGGCCTGAACCCGTACTTCACCAACCGCTATCCGCACGAGTTCTCGGGTGGCCAGCGCCAGCGCATCGGGATCGCGCGCGCGCTCGCCGTCGAGCCGGAGTTCATCGTGTGCGACGAGCCGATCTCAGCGCTCGACGTGTCCATTCAGGCGCAGGTCATCAACCTGCTCGAGGAGCTTCAGGACCGCTTCAAGCTCACGTATCTGTTCATCGCACACGACCTCTCGGTGGTGCGGCACATCAGCGACCGCGTGGCGGTCATGTACCTCGGCAAGATCGTCGAGCTCGCGGACCGCGCCGACCTCTACGAGCATCCGCTGCACCCGTATAGCCAGGCGCTACTTTCGGCCGTTCCCATCCCCGACCCGGCCATCGAGTCGAAGCGCAAGCGGATCATCCTGACCGGTGACGTGCCGTCACCCGTGAATCCGCCTTCAGGCTGCCGCTTCCACACTCGTTGCTGGAAAGCGCAGCAGATCTGCTCTGAAGTCGATCCGGAGTTTATCGAGCACCAGCCGCGTCACTGGGCCGCCTGCCACTTCCCTGGCGCGTGAACGCTGGAGACACCTAGCCGGTACCCATCCCAGAGTACGGTAGGCGGGCAGATGTGTTCTTACCGAGCTCGGGTCAACTTGGGCCCGCAGCGGGCGGTCCGGCGATGACGCGATGGCGGCAAACCGTTGCGGTCGTGGCTACGGTGGCGCTTCTGGCGGCTGGGTGCACGCCGACCACGACGGACCGCGACTCCGGACCATCACAGGACGAGCAGCCAGTGCTCGGCGGTCGGGTCATCTACGGTTCGCTCAGCGACATCGAAGGGCTCAATCCCGTGATTTCCAACGATGCGACCTCTGCGAGCGTCACCGGCCTCCTGTACGACTCACTTGTGAGGGCAAACCCAAAGACGGGCGAGGCGATGCCCTGGATGGGGAAGTGGACCACTGGCCCGAACGATCTGACCTATGAATGGGAGATCGACGCGAAAGCGGATTGGTCTGACGGCAGACCGATCCTCGCCGAGGACTGGATCACTCGCGCAAAGGCTACGGCTCGGAGCAGGCTGACTACTGCGAAGAGCACGTTCGCTGAGATCGAAGGCTTCAGCGACTACGCCGATGGCAAGACAACTGTCATCAGTGGCATCGCCGTGGATCCGGTTAACCCAAAGAAGTTCACAGTGAAGCTAGTCCGATCATTCTGCCCTGCACTCCTCGGCCTCTTCGGAGCCGCGCCAATCCCCACACACGTCTTCGGCAAATACACCGTGGACAATGAGCCCAGCAGAAATTTGGATGCCGCACCTGAAAACCGCGCTCCGAAAGTATTCAGCGGACCCTTCAAATTCAAGGATTGGCGAGCGGGCGACCAGGTCGTTCTGGTCAGAAACGAAACCTACTGGCGGGGGGCTCCCCACCTCGACGACTTCGTGTTGAAGGTGGTCGCGAACTCGGCCGCTCAGGCCGCTGAACTCAAATCTGGAACGATCACACTCGGCGTCCAGCCGCCCGCGCAGTTCGACGATTTGTCGAGGCAACCGAACCTTAGGGCTTACGAGTGGCAAAGCAACGGCTACGACTTCATCGGTTGGCGTGTTAACAGCTCCCGGGTGCCCTTCCTCCAAGACAAACGCATCCGCCAGGCGCTTGCCTATGGCCTCGACACCGCCCAGGCGGTTCAGTCCATCCTCTTTGGGCATGGGCAGAAGCAGGTCTCGCACCATCCGACCGCCTCGTGGGCGGCAACGACGGGCGGTCTCAACGACTACAAATACGATCCCGCCAGGGCGGAGCAGCTTATCGAGGACGCGGGTTACACGAAGGGAGCGGACGGTTTCTATCAGAAGGACGACAGAACGCTGAGCCTGACGATCGTCACAAACGAAGGGAACCCCGTTCGCGAGACTTTTCTCAATTACGCAGCACAGCAATACAAGACGATCGGAGTGAAAATCACTCTGAAGCTCGAATCACTGGAAACGCTGGCTCCTAAGCTGGCGACCGGCGCCGATGAGATCGAGGCGGTGCTCGTCGGATGGGGGCTCGGCCCGGATCCAGACATGTACAGGATTTGGCACTCGGCGAGCATTCCCGGCTCTACGCGGCCTGGCAGCAACTTCGTAGGCTTTGGTAATCGGGAACTCGACGACCTCATTGAAAGGGGCCAGGGGCCCAACTGCGGTCGTGACGTGCGAAGGAACATCTACGCGCAAGCGAACCGCCTGCTGAACGAGGAACAGCCTTACAACTTCGGGTTCTCGCAGAACCGCATTCTCTTCGCCGACAAACGTATCCGCGGAATCGATCCGGGCACCTACAGCCCGAGCGGAACATGGAACATCGAAAAGTGGTGGATCACGCGGTAACTCGCCTTGCCTTGCTCCTTCTTATCTTCGTTGCCGGTTGTCAATCCATTCCCCTCACCGCGACGCCAGCCCCGACCGGCGCGCGGTCCGGCGGAACGATGCGCGTCGCGATCCCATCTGAAGTCGCTTCACTTGACCCATGGGCCGATGGGTCCTCGCCGGTGGCCACGCGGCAGGTCTTCGAGACGCTTGTCGCCATCGATCCTCTGACCGGTGCCGTCGTGCCCGCGCTCGCTACGTCGTGGCAGCTCGCGAACGACGGCGCGAGCTGGACCTTCACGCTGCGCGCCGGTGTCCGCTTCCACGATGGCTCGGCGCTCGACGCGGCGGCGGTCGCCGCGAGCTTCGCGCGAGGAAAGACGACGCGCGCGTATCACTCGTTGTTCGACGAACCGTCCGTGATCACGAACGTTCGGGCCGTCGACCTGCGCACGGTGCGCTTCGACCTGCGCGCTCCGTTCGGTCCCTTCCTCGCGCACCTCGCCTCGCCGCAGGCCGCGATCGCGCAATCGAGCGGTGCGGGGACCGGTCCTTTCCAAGCGTCGGCGTCGGCGCTCGCCCCCGACGGGACACTCACGCTCCGTCGCAACGACTCGTACTGGCGGCGCGACGCCTCCGGCAAGCAGCTGCCGTATCTCGACGGCCTCGTGCTTCGTCCGGTGCGCGACGCGACCTCGCGACTCGCCGAGCTGCGTGCTGGGCGCGTCGACGTCGCCCTCGATCTTCCGATCGCGCAGGCGTCTAGCGCCCGGAGCGACCCGAGCCTCGTCGTGAGCCCGAGCAAGGACGCGGCACTCGCCTCGCTCGGGATCGACGCCACGACCCCGCCGTTCGATCGCGCGGAGGTCAGGCGCGCCGTTGCGATGGTCGTCAATCGGAGCGCTCTCGCGGCGGTCTACGCCGGAACCTCGCGGCCGGCGACGCAGGCCGTGCCGCCAGGGTCGCTCGGCTACGACGAGAGCGTCGTCGAGTTCGCCGTGCTCGACCCCGACGCTGCGCGCAAGGCCCTCGCCGATGCCCACGTGGTGACGCCCATCTCGATCGACCTCGCGTACCCAAGCCTTCCGACAGCCGCATATCCGGATCCGCAGCGCATCGCGCAGTCGATCGCGGCCGACCTCGGCAAGATCGGCATCGTCGCTCGTCTTCGCGCCGTCGATCCGACGGCCCTCGCCGCAGCCAAGGCGGTCTTCACGCTGGACACAACGGCGATCGGCCTCGATCCCGACGACGTCTTCTGGCCGCTGTACGGCACCGATGACCCCTCCGCCACGCTGATCGTGGGGCTGGTGCGGAAGGCTCGTGCCGAAGCCGATCCCAGCAAACGAGCCGAGCTCTACAAGCAGGTCTCCAAGATCGCGCGGACCGAAGCGCTGCGCGTCCCACTTCTCTTCGCGGACCGGCCCAACGCCGCGACCGCGCGCCTCACAGGGCCAGCGGGAATCGAATATTTCGGCACAGTGTGGCTTCGCCCCTGACGTCGTCGGTTAGCGTGTAACTGAAGTGATGATTCCAATGGGCGGCGGCGGCGCGCACATGTTCATGTGGGGCCAGCGCGGCGATGCCGCGAAGAAGCGACCCACGATCGCCATGTACCGGCGGCTTCTGCGATTTGTCGGTCCGTACCGGCGGAACCTCGCGCTCGCGGCGGTGCTGCTCCTGGTCTCAACCGCGCTCGGCCTGGTGTGGCCACAGATCGTGCAGCGCGTGCTGGACCTCGGCCTCAAGGAGCCGGGGTTGCTGGATCAGCTTGTCGTCGTCCTGATCGTGGTCCTGCTCGTCCGAGCGGTCGTCGACGGCGTGCGCCAGTTCGTCATGGCGTGGACCGGTGAGAAGGTCATCTTCGACCTGCGGATGGCGATCGTGAATCACCTTCAGTCGATGTCGCTGTCCTTCTTCAACGTCCGTAAGACGGGCGATCTCATGTCACACGTCACGAGCGACGCGACCCTGGTGCATGGCGTCGTGACGCAGACGATCATCCAGGTGCTCGGGCAGGTCCTCACGCTCGTCGGCGGCATCACGATCATCTTTCTCATGAACTGGCGGCTCGCGCTGCTCACGCTCGTCGTCGCGCCGCCGATCGGCATCATCGGGCAGTACCTCGGCCGCCGCATCCGCGACATCTCGCGCGCCGCGCAGGACGCGCAGGGCGAGGCAGTCGGCGTTTTGCAGGAGGCGCTCGCAGAGGTGCGCGTGGTCCAGGCGTTCACGCGCGAGGACTACGAGGCGAAGCGGTTCCACGAGAAGCTCCTCGTCATGTTCCAGAAGAGCATCGACCGCTCGCGCATCGGCGCGATCATGTTCCCGGCCATCGGCTTCCTCGGCTTTGCATCGTCGATCGTGGTGCTCTGGTACGGCGGCCACCAGGTCGCGACGGGCGAGCTCACCGCCGGGCAGCTCGTGGCCTTCCTCCTCTATATGGGGATGGTCGCGGGGCCGGTGGGCGGTCTCGCCAGCCAGTGGACCGGCATACAGCAGGCGTTCGGCGCCGCCGACCGGATCTTCGCGCTCCTCGACACCGAGCCCGACGTCCGCGACCTCCCGGGCGCCGCGCCGATCGGCCCGGTCCGCGGCGAGATCGAGTTCGACAACGTGTCCTTCAAGTACGGCGAGGGTCCGTACATCTTCGAATCGCTGTCGACCACGTTCCCGGAAGGCGCGACGACCGCGCTGGTCGGTCCGTCGGGCGCAGGGAAGACGACGCTCGTGAATCTCGTCGGCCGCTTTTACGACCCGGTCGCCGGACAGGTGCGCGTCGACGGGCGGGACATCCGCGAGGTCACGCTGCGCTCGCTGCGCGAGCAGATTGCGGTCGTGCCGCAGGAGCCGATCCTCTTCGGCGACACGATCCGCGAGAACATCCGCTACGGCCGGCTCGACGCGACGCAGGCGGAGATCGAGGACGCGGCGAAAGCCGCGAACGCGACGGAGTTCATCGCGCGCATGCCGAAGGGTCTCGAGACGATCGTCGGCGAGCGCGGCGTCCGGCTCTCGGTCGGGCAGCGGCAGCGCATCGCGATCGCGAGAGCGATCCTCCGCGACGCGCGAATCCTTCTCCTCGACGAGGCCACGAGCTCGCTCGACAACGAGAGCGAATTCCTGGTGCAGCAGGCGCTCGACCGCCTCATGCGCGGGCGCACCACGATCGTCATCGCGCACCGGCTGTCGACGGTCGAGCGTGCGGACCGGATCCTCGTCCTGGACAAAGGTCGCATCGTCGAGGAAGGCACGCACGCCGAGCTCCTCGGGAAGAGCGGCCTCTACCACCGCCTCTACACGCGAAAGTTCGTGGACGAGAGCGCTGTGCCGCCGACTGATCCACCGGCACCGCCGGAGCTCGCCGGCGTTCGGATTCGGCGGTTCGGACCGGGCTAGTTAATACAGCTCGGGATGAAGGAACGGCGCGCAGGCCATGGCGACATGGTCGGCGAACGCATCGGTGCGTGAGACCGCGCCGTCGGTGAGCAGCCCGATCGCTCCGGCGTGACGCTTGGACTCCTTCGCGTCGAAGAGGTCATCGATGA
>JBBPIP010000009.1:0-111631 GCA_038040265.1 Chloroflexota bacterium
GAAGCGCTACCGTCGGCTGAATCGAACAGCAGACATCGGAGTCGCGGCACGTCACGGACCGCAGTTCGGCTTCGCTCTTCTTGAGACCCATGTGCTGAGCGTCTTCGTCAACGTCGTACTGCCGGTCTTCATCGTCGCCGGCATGGGCTTCGCGGTACAGAGAAGGTTCCATCCGTCGATTCCCGCGCTGAATCAGACGGCGCTGTACATCACGCTCCCGAGCCTTTTGTTCACCTCGCTGCTGAAAGTCGACTTCCGTAGTGAGGAACCCATCCGGATCCTCGCCTTCACGCTGCTGCTCACGGCCGCGATGCTGGGCCTCGCGGTCGTGGTAGGACGCGCCGCGAGACTGGATCGGGTCACCACGAGCGCCTTCATGTTGACTGTCGCCTTTCCGAATCTCGGCAACTACGGGCTACCCGTCGTGTTCCTGGCGTACGGCGAGAGTGGGCTCGCGATCGCGTTGGTCCTCATCGCTCTGCAGTCCCTCTACGGCACGACCCTGTCGATCTTCATCGCCTCGAGCGGCAGCATGTCATTGGTCGGTGCTCTTAAAGAGGTGCTTCGTCAGCCTACGATCTACGCGGTCTTGGCCGCGCTTGTCGTGAATCTTGCCCAGATTCAAGTGCCGAATTTCCTTCTGGCCGCTCTGGCGATTCCGTCGCAGGCCGCGATCCCGTTGATGGTCATCATCCTCGGCATGCAGCTCGCCGGCACCCGGGGCATCGAGGCGCCTCGGCTGGTCGGCGCCGCAGTCTTCACTCGGTTGGTTCTCGGACCGATCATCGGAGTGGCTCTCGCGATGCTCCTCGGCCTCACCGGGGTCACGCGTGACGTGATGATCGTCGGGGCGGCGATGCCGAGCGCGGTGTTCACCATCGTGATGGCCACACAGTTCAACGCTCGACCGAGACTGGTGAGCGACGTCGTCATAGCAAGCACCCTCGCAAGCATCATCACAGTCACGGTCGTGCTATCGCTTCTGTCAGGAAAGGTGAGCTTGCTCTAGCGACTTTGACGGCTCCCCGGCGCGGTTCGGAATCGATCTCGATCGCTTCCGCCCGGACCCGGGCTGCTGCCAGCAATCGGAGAGGAGACATCAACTATGACTTCCACATCAAGAGGAGCCACCGCTCCCGAAGAAGAAACCGAGCGCGACGCGCAAGGCGAGTGGGGCGGCAAGACGCAGGGCGTAGGCAAATACGCGGACGTCAACGGAATCAACCTCTACTACGAAATCCACGGGACGGGTCGGCCGGTCATCCTGCTGCATGGCGGACTCGGCGCGACCTCGATGTTCGGCCCGAATCTCCCGGCGCTCGCGAAGGGCCATCAGGTTATCGCCGTCGATCTGCAGGGGCACGGTCGGACGGCCGACATCGACCGGCCGATCAGCCCGCAGCTGATGGCCGACGACATCGCGGCGCTCATCAAGTATCTGAAGCTCGATCGGCCCGACCTCATGGGCTACTCGCTGGGTGGCGGCGTCGCGATGCATACGGCCATCCGCCATCCGGAGCTCGTCGGCAAGCTGGTGATCGTCTCGACCAACTTCAGACGTAATGCGTACTACCGGGACATCCTCGCCCAGCAGGGTCAGGTCGGCGCCGAGGCGGCGGAGGCGATGAAACAGACGCCGATGTATCAGCTCTACGCGAGCATCGCGCCGAGGGTCGAAGACTGGCCGCGCCTTTTGAGCAAGATCGGCGACGCGATGAAGGACGACTTCGATTTCTCAAAGGAGATCGCACAAATCAAGGCTCCGACGATGATCGTCGCGGGGGATGCCGACATCTTCCCGCCTTCGCACGCGGTCGAGTTCTTTGGACTACTCGGTGGCGGCAAGCGCGACGGCGGCTGGGATGGTTCGGGACGATCCAATGCAAGGCTCGCCATCCTGCCGGGGCTCACGCACTACACGATCTTCAACGCTCCGGCGCTGGCTGCCACCGTCATCCCGTTCCTCGACGAGCCGGCACCGAAGGGTCAGTGATCCGGGAGCGCGCCTGACTTTCTAAGGTCGGCGATCTCGTCGGCGGAGAGGCCCCAGTCGCGAAGGGCCTCGGTGGGGCTCGGCCCGGGCTTCGCCGGACCGTGCTGGATCCGTCCTGGCGTGCGGCTGAAGCGCGGCGCGGGCGCGGGCTGCACGACGCCGTCGACCTTGATGAACGTCGCCCGGGCTCTGTTGTGCGCGTGCTCGGGCGCTTCGCTCAACGAGAGGACCGGAGCGAAGCACGCATCGCTTCCTTCCATGACCTGACTCCACTCGTCCCGAGTCCTGGAACGGAAGACCGCGGCGAAGCGCTCGCGGAGCCGCGGCCATCCCGCGCGGTCGTGGCGGTCGGGTAGGTCCTCAGCATCGAGACCCAGCCGGCGGAGGAGCTCGCGATAGAAACGCTCCTCGATCGCGCCGACGCACACGAATCTCGCATCGGCCGTCTCATAGACCGAGTACCAGGGCGCGCCGCCGTCGAGGTCGTTCTCGCCACGTGCGTCGGCCCATTTCCCTGCGGCCTTCCGGCCGTAGACGCTCGTCAGGAGTGACGCCGCGCCATCGACCATCGCGGCGTCCACCACCTGCCCCTTCCCGGAGTGGCCCCGCTCGAGCAAAGCCGAGACGACGCCGAACGCGAGGTAGAGCGCGCCCCCCGCGAAATCGCCGATGAGGTTCAGCGGTGGGACCGGTGGACCATCCTTCGGCCCAATGGAGTGCAGCACTCCGGTGAGCGCGATGTAGTCGATGTCGTGACCGGCCGCGCTCGCGAGCGGACCCTCTTGACCCCACCCGGTGACGCGACCGTAGACGAGGCGAGGGTTGATCGCGAGGCACTCGTCGGGTCCCAGGCCGAGGCGCTCGGTGACGCCAGGTCGAAAGCCTTCTATCAGCACATCCGCGCGCCGAACGAGCGCCTTGAGCGCGGCGACGCCCGCGGCGCTCTTGAGATCGACCGCGACCGAGTGCCGACCACGTGCGAGAAGATCGAACTGACGTGGGGTGGGGAGGCCCAGGTCGACCGCCTCGGGACGCTCGATGCGCAGCACGTTCGCCCCGAGGTCCGACAGAAGCATCGCGCAGAACGGTCCTGGTCCGATTCCCGCCAGCTCCACAACTCTGATTCCGGTCAGCGGTCCGATCGGCACGACCCCACGGTACGGCTTGGCTCCCACTTGGTGCGGACGGGAGTTCTTCTCGCGGGATTCATCGCGCGCTGACCGCAATAGACTCGAGAACCTTGACGAGCGCGCCGGCTACCAGGACCGCGATCGACGTTCTTGTTGATGCATTGCGGGGTCACTCGCCCGGTGATTGACCACTGCGATCGGCCCGTTCCACGAAACGCGGAACGCGCCGTTACCAGGTCGGCGTGAGCACATCAACCGCACGCCCGGTCCTTGAAGGATTCCGCATCGTCGAGATCTCCGCGTTCGTGGCGGCTCCCATTGGCGGCGCGACGCTCGCGGCAATGGGTGCGGACGTCGTCCGCATCGATCCGATCGGCGGCGGGATCGATGCACACCGTTGGCCGGTGCACAACGACCGCAGTCTCTATTGGGCTGGCCTCAACCAGGGGAAGCGCTCGGTGACGATTAACGCGAAGACCGAAGCAGGTCGGCGTCTAGTCAGGGATCTCGTTTGCCACGCCGGTATGTGCCTTACCAACCTGCCGCTGCCGGACTGGATGTCCTATGAGCGGCTAGCCGCCGTACGACCGGACATCATCCTCGCCGTCATCACCGGCAACCCGGACGGGTCGGTGGCCGTCGACTACACGATCAACGCCGCGATCGGATTTCCGTGGATCACCGGCCCGGTTGAGTCGGCGGGTCCGGTGAATCACGTGCTCCCGGCTTGGGACACCCTCACCGGGTACCTCGTCGCCGCCGGTCTCATCGCGGCGGAGCTGCGTCGCGTTCGCACCGGGCACGGCGATCACCTGACGATCAGCCTGGCGGACGTGGCCCTCTCGGTCTCGGGGCACCTGGGGTATCTCGCCGAGGCGCAGCTCGTGAGCGAGCCCAGACGCCGCTACGGCAATGACCTCTACGGGTCTTTCGCACGCGACTTCGCCACTGCCGATGGCCGGAGAGTCATCGTCGTGGCGCTCACTGCGCGTCAATGGAACAGCTTGGTGAGCGCGACCGAACTGCGGGAGCACCTGGCGGAGCTCGAGAAGCGCTTGCGTATGGATTTTCAGAAGGAGGGGGACCGGTTCGGGGCCCGCCGCGAGATCTGCGAGCTGCTCGAGCCATGGTTTGCGAAGAGGACCCTCGATGAGCTTCGCCCGCTTCTTGATCCGCACGGAGTTCTGTGGGGTCCGTACCAGACCTTTCAGGAGCTTCTCGTCTCAGACGAACGTGCTTCTCTGCGGAATCCGCTAGTGGGTCCGATCACTCAGCCGGGGCTCGGAGGGTTGCTGGCCACCGGCTCTCCGTTGGTGTTCGCGGGAGCCGAACGTCTCCCCCCGCGGCCGGCCCCGACAATGGGCGAACATACCGTCGACGTGTTGGCTTCCTGGCTGGACCTGACGGCTCCCGAGATCGCCGACTTGCGAGCTCAGGGCGCGATAGATTCGTGACCTCGCCCCCATCTGTCGGTCGCAAGGCACCCGACCTTGCACTCGGCGTCATCTAGGAGTTGACCGTGAGTACAGCAACGGCGCGGCCGCCAACGGACCTTATCCGTTACCGCATGTTCGTCGGAGGCGCGTGGGTGGACGCGCTCTCCGGAGCGGTCCGTCAGACCGTGAACCCCTACTCGGGGGACGCGTGGGCGACCGTTCCGGAGGCCGGACGTGAGGACGTCGACTCGGTCGTCGGCGCCGCGCGCGATGCGTTCGACGAGGGCGCCTGGCCGCGTTTGTCGGGCAAGGATCGCAGTCGGCTTCTCCGCAAGCTTGCCGACCTCATCCGTGAGAACGCCGATCATCTCGCCCGCACCGAGACGAAGGACAACGGCAAACTCCTTCGCGAGACGTCTGGGCAGATGCAGATGCTCCCGGACTGGTATGACTACTTTGCGGGTGCGGCCGACAAGATCGAAGGCTCGGTCATACCAACGGATAAGGCCAACTTCCTTGCGTACACGCTCCGCGAGCCCGTTGGCGTCGTGGCAGCGATCTGCCCGTGGAACTCACCGCTGCTGCTCCTCAGCTTCAAGCTCGCGCCTGCGCTCGCGGCGGGATGCACGTTCATCGCGAAGCCGGCCTCCGTCACACCGGCGTCGACGCTGGAGTTCGCGAAGCTCGTCGAGGAGGCCGGTTTTCCCAAGGGTGTCTTCAACGTGATCACGGGAAGCGGCGCAACGGTGGGCAAGGCGCTGGTGCGGCACCGTGGCGTCGACAAGGTGGCTTTCACCGGCTCGACGGCCTCGGGGATCGAGGTCGCGCAGGATGCGGCATCTCACGTCGCCCGAGTTTCGTTGGAGCTGGGAGGAAAGTCGCCGAACATCGTCTTCGCTGACGCGGACCTCACTGCGGCAGTGAACGGCGCGGTTGCCGGAATCTTCGCCGCGAGCGGGCAGACGTGTCTTGCCGGATCGCGAATTCTGGTCGAACGACCCGTTCACGACGAGTTCATAAAGCTGCTCTCCGCACGCGCGCGCACGATCAAACTGGGGGATCCGCTGTCACCGGAGACGGAGATGGGGCCTGTGGCATTTAGCGAGCAGCGCGACTCGATCCTCGGCTACATCCGCATTGCGGAGAGCGAGGGCGCCACCGTCGTCGCCGGCGGCGGCCAGCCGGAAGGGGCCGCTGGCCTCTTTGTCGAGCCCACGATCCTCACCGGCGTCCGCAACGACATGCGCGTCGCGCGCGAGGAGATCTTTGGGCCGGTGGCGTGCGTCATTCCATTTGACACGGAAGACGAAGCCGTGTCGATCGCCAACACCACGGATTTCGGGCTAGCCGCAGGCATCTGGACGCGGGACATTGGGCGAGCCCACCGTATGGCGGCACGCATCCGTGCCGGCACCATTTGGATCAACGCATACCGCATCCTCGGTCAGGCCGTCCCATTCGGTGGATACAAGATGAGCGGCGTGGGGCGGGAGAATGGGCTCGAAGCAATCAAGGAATACACACAGGTGAAGGCGGTGTGGGTCGAGCTCACGGGAGCGACCCGCGATCCATTCAAGCTTGGCTGATCTGGGGCCGACATGGCAGGCCCAGCTCGCCCAGGCACTCATCGCGGCGCGGATCGAGATCGCGGTGTGGGTACCGGACAAACGGCTCGCGCCGATCGCCGACGCACTTGCGGGCGGCGGACTGCGGATGCGCACCCTTACCCGTGAGGAGGAGTGCGTCGGCTACGCGGCCGGCTTTCGTGCCGCCGGCGGATTCCCTCTCGTGATGTTCCAATCCTCGGGGCTGGGCAACTCGCTCAATGCGCTTGGCTCGCTCGCCGTTCCGTATGGTCTCGGGTTTCCTCTGGTGATCTCGATGCGGGGGACACTCGGCGAGGAGAATCCTTCACAGGTCCCCCTCGGCCGAACCACGGCCCGCATGCTGGAGCTCCTCGGCATCCAGGCTCTCAACGTTCGTGACCCCGAGGACATCTCGGCCGTCGTGGCCGGAGCGGTGGCCCTCGCCCGCGGAGCCCGTCAGGTCGCGGCGATCACGCTCGACGGCCAGCTGGGAAAGTCATGAACGCGACCGAGGCGGTGCGTGCGGTCCTGAACGCGGAGCCGAATGCGCTATTCGTCGCGTCCCTGGGTACGGCGACCTCCGCCCTTCGCGCGGCCAGCGAGGACGGGCCACACCTCTATATGGGCGGCTCGATGGGCTCCGCCCTCGCCGCGGCCCTCGGGGTCGCGGAGAAGCGACCGGATCGCCCTGTCGTCGCGATCGTCGGCGACGGAGAGCTCCTCATGGGTGCCGGATCGCTCTGGTCGCTTGCGGGAATCCGCCCGCGCAATCTCCTTGTGGTGGTGCTTACAGATGGCTTCTACACGATCACCGGCGGGCAGCCTCTCGGCGTCCCGCCGATATTCGCGGACGTTGCAAAGGCGCTTGGCATCGACGCTGGGATTGCGCAGAGCGGCGCGGAGATCGGTGAGCGTGCGAGGGCGCTCGCGCGGCCGGCGCTGCTCGAGATCCGCTACGACGACCGAGTTTGGCCCGGTCCGTCTCCGTTCGTCGATCCATCAGTGGTTCGCTGGCGTTTTGAGGCGCGGGTGTCCGGCGATCTCTCGCCGGACGGTCGGACTGCCTCGAGTTCCGAAGGCTCTGGGTGACTTTCTCGTATTGCGTCCATGGCTCGATGCGGCAATCAGCCCGGAAGATATGGTGGTCGTGTTCAATACCGGCAGCGGCCTCAAATACCGAGTCACTGCAGGGGGAGAGGCCACGAAAACTGGCCGAGAGTGATCGGCGCTAGAAGAGCGCGGCGGGCGGCGCTTATCGCGCGGCGATGAATTCGCGATACCAGCGCGCGCTTTCCTTGTCGATCCGCTGCTGCGTGGGGAAGTCGACATAGACGATCCCGAAGCGCTTCGTGTACCCGTGGGACCACTCGAAGTTGTCCATTAAGGACCAGATGAAGTAGCCCTCGAGCGGGACACCGGCCTCGATCGCGCGCGCGGCCTCGGCGAAGTGCGCCGCCAGGTAACGAGTCCGGGCTGGATCGGGAACGGCGCCGTTCCGCGGGTAGTCATCGAAGGCCGCCCCGTTTTCGGTGACGTAGATCGCCGGGACCTGATAGTCGCGCACCACGCGTTGCAAGATCTCCGAGAGCCCCTGCGGGTAGACCTCCCAGCCCATGGTCGTGTACGTCGCGCCGCGGACAGGCACCTGCTGGCTGGCGAGGAGCTCCGCCGGAGCGGCACGTACGAGCTGGCGCGAGTAGTAGTTGATGCCGAGGAAGTCGAGGTCGCCCCGGTACCCTCGGATCTCGTCGACCGCTTCTGGATCCAATAGCTCGCCGTACCAGTCGACCATGTCGCTCGGGTACCCCCGCCCGCTGAGCGCGTCGAGGTACCAGCGGTTCAAGTACCCATCGACGCGGAGCGCCGCCGCGACATCCTCCTCGGCGCCGCTCGCCGGATGCACGGGAGCGAGGTTCAGGGAAATACCGACGCGCGCCTGCCGGACCTCGGCTCGGATCGCCGCCGAGGCCGAGCGGTGCGCGAGAAGCACCTGATGCGCGACGCGCAGGGCCAGCCGCGGGTCGCGCAGTCCCGGGGCGTGACGACCGTGCGCGTGTCCCACGAACGCGACGACCTCCGGCTCGTTGATCGTGATCCAATCGCGTACGCGGTCGCCTAACCGTGCTCCCATGACGTGGGCGAACTCGGTGAACCGCTCGACCGTGTCCGCGGATGTCCACCCGCCGGCGTCTTGCAGCGACTGCGGGAGGTCCCAGTGATAGAGCGTCGCGAAGGGGCGGATGCCCCGCTCGAGGAGGGCATCGACCAGGCGGTCGTAGAAGTCGAGGCCGGCAGCGTTCGGGCCGGAGCCGTTTCTCATGACGCGGGGCCACGAGATGGAGAAGCGATAGGCGTCCACGCCGAGCGCGGCCATGTGCGCGACGTCGTCGCGGTAGCGGTGGTAGTGGTCGCAGGCGACGTCGCCGTTCGAGCCGTCGTCGATCGCGCCGGCCCGGCGGCAGAAGACGTCCCAGATAGACGGCTCCTTACCGTCGGCGTCGTGCGCTCCCTCGATCTGGTACGCGCTCGTCGCGACGCCGAAGACGAAGCTGCGCGGGAACCCGCGTCCCGCGACGACCGGGTCGTCCGCGCGTGCGCTCACTGTCACCTCCCTGACCGCTCCACGAGCCGTCACTTCTCGACGCCGGTGATGACGACACCACGCATGAAGGCGCGCTGCGCGAAGAAGAAGATCGCTATCGGCACGACGATCGACATGACCGCCGCAGCCTGGATGAGCGTGGGCTTTTGCGAGTAGAGCGCGTTGAAGACCGCGATGCCCACCGAGAGCGGTTGTGCATCGACGTTCCCCTGGAGATAGATAAGTGGCTGGAAGAAGTCGTTCCACGCGAAGAAGAAGTGAAAGAGGCCCACTGCGGTGAGCACCGGGATGGACTGCGGGACGATCACCGAGAGGAGGACGCGAAGCGGGCTGGCCCCGTCCATCATCGCGGCCTCGTCCAGCTCGCGTGGGATCGTCACGAAGTACTGGCGGAGCAGGAAGACGTTGTAGGCGTTCGCGAAGAAATGCGGTACGAGCAGCGGCAGCCAGGTCCCGGTCCACCCGAGGGCGAGGAAGACGGCGAACGTGGGGATGAGCGTGATCTGGAGTGGGAGGATGATCGTGGCCAGAAGCAGCAGGAAGAGCCCGTTCTTCCCCGGAAAGCGGAACCGACTGAAACCGTACGCGACGGCGGTCGACGACAGAAGCGTTCCCACCGTGCTGATCATCGCGATCGCGAAGGTGTTGAAGAGAAGCCGGCCGAAGTTGATCTGGTTCCAGACGGTGACGAAGTTCTCGAGCTCGAGACCGACCTGCCAGGCCTGCTCGAGCGTGCGCCAGCGCCCCTGCCACTCGATCGTGCCGTTCTCGGGATGCGCCGGGTCCACGAACGAGGCATCCTCACGACGCGGATCGACGAGCGCCCATTGATGCACGCCGTCGGCGGTCGGAACGTTGTAGACCGGGTACTCCTGCCCCTGCCACACGAACGTCGAGGGTTTTGCGGGGTAGAGGGGCGCGCCCGCTTCGGACATCTGGGCGGCGTCCTTCAGTGACGTCGCGGCCATGTAGCCGAGCGGCATCAGATACGCGCCCACGACAACCAGGCCGAACAGCGTGACGCTCGAGATCGCGGTCCAGTTGCGCAGGCGCCGGCCGAAGAGGCCGCGCAGGCCGACGCGTGGAAGGGGCCGCGCGGCGGCGAGGGTCATCGGGCCGCACCCTCGTAGACCCACCGGCTCCGCGTGCGGAACAGGACCACCGTGAGCGCCAGCACGATGACAAAGAGCAGCCACGCGAGTGTCGCGGCGTAACCCATGTCGTAGTAGCGCCAGCCCTCGCGGTAGAGGTTGAGGTTGAAGAAGAGGGTGGCGTTGTCCGGATCGCCGCGGCCGTTGGTAAGTACGTACGCCTGCGTGAAGTACTGGAACGTCCCGATGAGGGCGATGATGAGGTTGTAGAAGAGCACCGGAGACACCATCGGGAGCGTGACGTTACGGAACTGCGCCCACTTGCCGGCGCCGTCGATCCGCGCCGCTTCATAGAGCTCGGTCGGGACACTCTGTAACCCGGCGAGAGCGATGAGCATCATCGTCCCCGTGCCCCAGAGCGAGATCAGCGAGAGGCCTGGATAGACCCAGACTGTGCTGTTGAGCCAGTCAGGGCCGCCGACTCCGAAAAGGCCGAGCACGGAGTTGAGCCAGCCGGTGTGCAGGTTGAGGACGCCCTGCCAGATAAGCGTCGTCGCGACAAGCGGGATCTGCGTCGGCATGTAGAAGAGGGTGCGGAAAACGTTGCGACCGAGGAGCCGTCGGTTGTTCACGAGCATCGCCAGGCCGAGGGAGACCCCGAGCGTGAGGGGCAGCATCAGGGCCGCGAACTTGACCGTGACCCCGAGCGACTGAAGCACGAGCGGGTCCGTGAGGAGTCGTTGGTAGTTGGCGAGACCAACGGATTGGACCGCGTCAGGGTAGCGAGGATCGAAGTTCGTGAGCGAGATGACGAAGGACGCGCCCATCGGGAGAAGCGTGAAGACCAGGGCGCCGAGGATCCACGGTGAGATGAAGGCCAAGCCCCAGAGCGATTCGCGACGGGCGAGCGTGAGCATCATCAGCGAGACCCTTTCATATCCGCACCGTTCCTCGAGACGCGAGTGGCGCCCGGCCGCAGCGCGCACCGGGCGCCACCATACGACGAACTAGTTCCCGCCGAATGTCCCCTGAAGCGACTTCACGAGGTCGCCCACTCGGGTGTCGATGTTGAGAGTCGCGTTCGTGAGCATGTCGGATTGCAGCTGCTTGATCGCCGCGTCCGACTTGAGAAAGTTGGGTAGGTTGGCTTCGTGGTTGACTGACTCCGTGTAGCTGAGCATCGACGAGGCGACCTGCCAGTCGATCTTCGTCGGATTCAGCTTCTCGAACTTCTTGTCGAGCGCGCTGAAGAACGCCTTGCGGTCGGCGGCCTTCGCCGGCATCGCGCCGTACGTTACGACGATTTCCGGTTGGGTCATGACGAAGTTCATCGCCAGGACGGCCGCATCCGCGTGCAGCGTCGACGACAGGATCCCCATCGTGTCCGCGTGCAGCTTCGCAGTGATCTTACCGTCGAGTGAGATCGGCGCGACGGCGATGTCCCAGTCCTTCACGGGGCTGGTGTTGTCGCCGGGGTAGACGCAGCACGTGTACCACGTGTGGACGAAGTCCATCGCGACCTTGCCGGACTGGAATGTGTTGCCGCCGGCGAGCGCCGTGATGTAGTCCTGCGTCGGTGCGGTGTGGTCCTTCCAGAGCCGGTCGTAGTACCACTGCATTGCCTTCTTCCAGTTGTCCGGCCACTGCGCGGTCTTGCCGTCAGCCGCGACGGCCGAGCCAGAGCCACCGATGACGGTGGCCCATCCGCGCGGGTCCGTCCACTGGAAGTCGAAGCCGAACTGCGTGATGTTCTTCGCGTCGAAGCCCGCCTTGGTGGCGTCGTTGCCCTTGCTGTCGACCGTCAGGATCTTCGCGACTTGTGCGACGGTGTCCCAGTTCCAGTCGACCTGGCTGCCGTTCGGCATCGTGTACTTGTCGCCGACCTTGTGCGGCGGCTCTTTGAGGCCAGCCTCTTTGAAGAGGGCCTTGTTGTAGTACATGTACGAGGGGTACACCGCGTACGGGATCCCGATCTGCTTGCCGTTCACGATGTAGGTGTCGACGAGGTTCTTCTCGATCCCCGCTGTGTCGAGGGTCTTCGCCTGAACGTATTTCGAGAGATCAAGAAGCTGATCCCCGAACCCGTTCAACGCGCGGACGCCGATCGGTCCGATGATGTCCGGCGCGTTGCGCGTGGCGATCTGCGTCGCGAGCGTGTCGTAGGCGACGTCGTTCTGATAGACCTCGAGCGCGAGCTTGATGTTGGCTTTTGTGCACGGGCCGTCTGCCGCATTGCACTTCGCCACCGCGGCGCTCTCCGCGCCGAGCTGCTCGGGGTTTCCACCGGTGCCGAGACCGACGAACCAGCGGACGAGGATCTTGCCGTCCGAGGTCAGTCCGCCCGCGCTCGACGGCTGCGCCGTCACGAGCGCCCCGGTCGGCCGGGGGGTCGATCCGGACGGCGAAGGCGCCGCCGCCTGCTGCGTGCACGCTCCCGCGACGAGCAGGGCTGCGATGCCGAGCGCGATCCGTGTTGGCCAGTCGCTGCGTTTCATAGTCTTCCTCCTCCCAATCGTGTGAAGCCCCGCGTGATCATCCGCCGCGTACAGAGGCATCACCCCCAGTCGAACCGCGCACGACGAGCTCGGTCCCGAGCACGATGCTTCGCGGCACTTGTCGCGACTTGTCGAGTTGGGCCAACAGGGCGCGAGCCATCTCACGTCCCATCTCCTCGATCGGCTGTCGCACGCTCGAGAGATCCGAGGAGATCGCGAGCGCGGAGTCGTCGTAGCCGACGACGGCGACGTCCTCTGGGACGCGCCGGCCCGAGCGACCGATCGCCGCGAGAGCCCCGAGCGCCATCGCGTCGGACGCCGCGAAGACCGCATCGAACCTGCCTCCCGCGGCGATGAACCGTTCGACCGCCTCGCGCGCGGCGGCCTGATCGAAGTCGCCGGAGAGCTCGAGCGACGGGTCCTGGTCGATGCGGGCTTCGCTGATCGCAAAGCGGTAGCCGGTCAGGCGGTCCTGAGCGGCTGCCATATCCAGCGGGCCGGTCACTGTAAGGATGCGCCGGCGACCGAGCGCGATCAGGTGCCGAACGGCCTGCAGCGCCCCCTTCACGTTGTCCACGTCGACGAAGTCGACCGAGGCGCCTGGCGTGGGCCGACCCCCTACGACGACCGGGATGCCGCGCTCAGCTAGGAAGGACGGAAGGGGGTCGGTGCCGTGGAGCGATACGAGCATCGCGCCGTCGAGGTGGCCGGATACCAGGTAATTGCCGAGCTGCTCCTCGTCGTGAGCGGACTGTGGCGTGAGCAGGACGAGAAGCTGGTCGGCCTCCCCGAGCACCGAGTTGATCCCTCGGATGAGTCGTGGAAAGAACGGGTCACCAAATAGCTTGCTCGTGGGCTCGGGGATCACGAGACCGACCGAATCGGTGCGCTTCGTCACCAGGCTGCGTGCTGCCCGATTGGGCGTGTACCCGAGCCGGTGGATCGCCCGCTCGACTACGGTCCGCGTCGCCGGCTTTACTCGGGGGCTGCCGTTTACGACGCGCGAGACGGTCGCGCGAGAAACACCTGCCGCCAGCGCGACGGCCTCGAGCGTCTTCGGGTCTCCCGACCGCCTTGCATCCTCGGCTCGCAACTCTCACTCCCCCCAGTCGTGAGAGCGCTCTCACGATCTGGCGCACCATATGGCGTGGCGTGCGCCCTGTCAATAGCCGTCGATGGCCGTAAGCCGGTCCTGTCGGCGTTGTCGTTCAACGGTCTGGCTGAGAGCGCTCTCAAGACGGTTGCTTAGAGCTGACGTCAGCGTCGATCAGTGGCAACTGGCGCTTTCGGTGGACCGTCCTGGCGGCGTCGCTGCGCCGACTCCCTTGCGCCGACGTATCCAACGCACGCGTCGTCTGCGAGTCGATCCGTGGAGCCATGGGGTCGCGTCGAAGTCTCTGCCGTCGCGTGTTGCGCTCCTAAACTCAGTTCATGGCCACCGCCCCCGTGCTCCCGGGCGGATTCGAGCTTCCGCTCGAGCCCCGTCTGCCGCGTCTTGGATCCGTCGACGCCGTAGCGCTCGAGGCGCGCGCCGCGACGCTCGCGACGCGCTCGATCAAGCGCGAGGCGAAGCTCTTCGCGCTCGATCTCGCGATCCGGATGATGGATCTCACAACGCTCGAAGGCGCCGACACGCCCGGCAAGGTCGCGGCGCTCTCCTCGAAGGGGATCCGCCCCGACCCGTCCGATCCCAACATCCCCTCGGTCGCCGCCATCTGTATCTACCCCAACCTCGTTCCGTACGCGCTCGAGCGCACCCGCGGCACCAACGTGAAGGTCGCCTCCGTGGCGACCGCGTTCCCCTCGGGTCAGTCGTCGCTCGAGATAAAGCTGGCCGAGGTGCGTGAGGTCGTCGAGGCCGGCGTCCACGAGGTCGACATGGTCATCGACCGCGGCGCGTTCCTCTCCGGGCGCTACGCCAAGGTGTACGACGAGATCGTCCGTGTGAAGGAGATCTGCGCCGGTCGCGCGCATCTCAAGGTCATCATCGAGACCGGCGAGCTCGGCACCTACGACAACGTGCGCCGCGCCTCTCTGCTGGCGATCGCCGGCGGCGCGGACTTCATCAAGACGTCGACCGGCAAGGCGGCGACGAACGCGACGCTGCCCGTCGCCCTCTGCATGCTCGAAGTCATCCGAGACGTGCACGAGGAGACCGGCCGCGCCGTCGGCATGAAGGTCGCGGGCGGCATCCGCCAGTCGAAGCAGGCGGTGCAGTTCCTGGTGCAGGTGCACGAGACGCTGGGACTCGCGTGGCTCACGCCCGACCGCTACCGGATCGGCGCATCCACTCTGCTCAACGACGTCCTCATGCAGATCCGCAAGGAGCGCACCGGCCGCTACCAGAATCCGGACTACTTCACCATTGACTAAGGACAAGCGGGAGGTCGCGCGACGCCAAGAGAAGGCCCCGATGGCGACCGCGTGGGACTACGCGCCCGCGCCCGAAGCGCGCGACATCGTCAAGATCCAGGAGCGGTACGGGCTCTTCATCCGAGGCAAATTCGTCGAGCCGAAGTCGGGCGAGCACTACACGACCATCGATCCCGCGCGCGAGGAGCCGCTCGCCGAAGTGGCGCAGGCGGGCAAGGCCGACGTGGACCGCGCCGTCCGCGCGGCGCGCGAGGCCTTTGAGAACGGCTGGTCGGCGCTTCGCCCGAGCGAGCGCGCGAAGTACATGTTCCGCATCGCCCGGCTGCTGCAGGAGCGGTCGCGTGAATTCGCCGTCCTCGAATCGCTGAACGGCGGCAAGCCCATCCGCGAGTCTCGGGACGTGGACGTGCCCCTCGCGGCCGCGCACTTCTTCTACTACGCGGGCTGGGCGGACAAGCTCGAGTACGCGTTCCCGAACCGCAAGCCGCGGCCCGTCGGCGTCGCGGGGCAGATCATCCCGTGGAACTTCCCGCTGCTGATGCTCGCCTGGAAGATCGCGCCGGCGCTCGCGGCGGGGAACACCGTCGTGCTCAAGCCGGCCGAGACGACGCCGCTATCGGCGCTCCTCTTCTGCGACGTCCTGCGCCAGGCCGAGCTCCCGCCCGGAGTCGTGAACATCATCACCGGCGATGGCCGCACCGGCGCGGAGCTCGTGTCCCATCCCGGCGTCGACAAGATCGCGTTCACCGGCTCGACCGAGGTGGGGAAGGCCATCCAGCGGACGCTCGCCGGCAGTGGCAAACGCCTCACGCTCGAGCTCGGTGGGAAGGCCGCGAACATCATCTTTGACGATGCCCCGCTGGACCAGGCGGTCGAGGGGATCATCAACGGCATCTACTTCAACCAGGGCCACGTGTGTTGCGCGGGCTCGCGTCTCCTCGTGCAGGAGTCGATCTACGAGGCCGTCATCGCCAAGCTCAAGCGGCGGATGGCGACGCTCCGCGTCGGCGACCCGCTCGACAAGAACACCGACGTCGGGGCCATCAACTCCAAGCAGCAGCTCGAGAAGATCTCCGCCCTCGTGCAGTCAGGCGTCGAGGAGGGTGCGGAGATCTACCAGCCGCCGTGCAAGCTGCCCGAGCGCGGGTACTGGTTCGTGCCGACGGTCTTCACGAACGTCGCGCAGTCGTACCGCATCGCGCAGGAGGAGATCTTCGGTCCGGTCCTGTCTGTGCTGACCTTCCGCACGCCCGACGAGGCGGTCGAGAAGGCAAACAACACTCCGTACGGCCTCTCCGCGGGCGTGTGGACGGAAAAGGGCTCGCGGATCCTCGCGATGGCCAGCCGCCTGAAGGCCGGCGTGGTCTGGGCGAACACGTACAACCGCTTCGATCCTGCATCACCGTTCGGCGGCTACAAGGAGTCGGGCTTCGGCCGCGAGGGCGGAAAGCACGGGCTCGAGCCCTACGTCGTGCTGGACGACGCATGACAAAACGCCTGCCGGTCCAGAAGACCTACAAGCTCTTCATCGGCGGAGCCTTCCCGCGCTCCGAGTCGGGGCGCACGTATCTGGCGGAAGGCGCCAACGTCGCGCGCGGGTCGCGGAAGGACCTGCGCGACGCCGTGCGCATCGCGCGGCAGGCAGGCGCCGGCTGGTCCGGCATGACCGCGTACAACCGTGGGCAGGTCCTCTACCGCATCGCCGAGATGATGGAGACACGTGAGGCAGAGCTCGCGGCCCTCTGCACCGGAGTGGATGAGGTGGTCGCGGCCATCGACCGCGTCGTCTGGTACTCGGGGTGGGCCGACAAGCTCGCGCAGGTGATCGGCTCCGCGAACTCCGTCGCCGGGCCCTATTTCAACTTCACGGTGCCTGAGCCGACCGGGGTGACGGGGATCCTCGCGCCCGAGCCGCCGCTCCTGGGCCTCCTCTCCCGACTCTCGCCGGTGATCGTTGGCGGCAACACGGCGGTGGTCATCGCGTCGGAAGCGCATCCGCTTGTGTCCATCGAGCTCGCCGAGTGTCTCGCGACAGCGGACGTTCCGCCCGGCGTCGTGAACATCATCACCGGCCTGCGTCGCGAGCTCGCGCCGGTTCTGGCCTCGCACATGGACGTGTCCGCGCTCGATATCACGGGCGCCGACGGCGACGCCGCGGAGCTGGAGAAGCTCGGGGCCGAGAACGTGAAACGCATCGTGCGCGGCCGGGCCGACGCCCAGAGCCCGTACGACATCGCAGCTTTTCTCGAGCTCAAGACGGTCTGGCACCCGATCGGGATGTAGGGGAGCATGACGCTCCCGTCATAACCCGGCGATCAGCTCGTCGATCTTCTCCCGCAGCGCCTTCGGGCTGAATGGTTTGGCAAGGTAACCCGCGGCCCCGTGCTCGGTGAACTTCGCGACGTCACCGCGCTGAACCGAGGCGGTGACGAACATGATCGGAATGCCCTGTAACGAAGGCTTGGCGTGAACCGCATCGGCGAGCGCGAATCCGCCCATTTCGGGCATGGCCACGTCCGTCACGATGATGTCGGGTGCGAGGCGCTCGATCGCGACGAGGGCCTCACGCCCGTTCTCGGTCATCTCGATCGTGTGCGCGGTGGACCGCATCGCGACTTCGATCAGGTTCCTGATCTGCTCCTCGTCCTCGCAGAAGACGATGCGTGCCACCGGTCTATGCCGCGAGCGGGGCGGCGACGGCCGCTTCCCGCAGCGGGAGCTGCACGTGGAGGACGGATCCCTGGCCGGCTTCGCTGGTGGCCCAAACCTTTCCGTCACACAGCTGCACGATGAGGCGCACGATCGGGAGCCCGAGGCCGGTGCCCGAGATGGCGCGAGTCTCAGTCGTCTGCACACGTGAGTAGCGCTCGAAGATCTTTTCCAGCTGGTCCGGCTCGATTCCCATGCCGTGGTCGCGGACGGTCAGGGTTACGGTCCGCTCGGTGCGTTTGGTCCGCAGCTCGACCGCACCTCCGCTGGGCGAGTACTTGATCGCGTTGCTTACGAGGTTCGTGACGACCTGGGTGAGCCGATCGGAGTCACCCATGAGCATCGGCAGGCGTGAGTCGAGTTCCAGCTCGATGGGGTGATCGGCGGCACTCAGTCGGAACTGTGCCGCCGTCTCGGCGACGATGAGATTCAAGTCCACAGGCTCCGAGTTCAGGGTCATCCGGCCCGACTCCATGCGGTCGAGGTCGAGCATGTCGGTGATGAGCCGAGCGAGCCGCCGCGCATCCTTGTTGATGTCTCCGGCGTACTCCCGCACCTGCGGCATCGTCATGTCTTCGTCGCGCATCATCTCGCTGAATCCTTGGATCCCGGTGAGCGGCGTCCGGAACTCGTGGCTGACGATCGAGACGAACTCGCTGCGCAGCCTGCTGAGCTGCTCGATCTCGCGATAGGTCTCGCGCGCGGCGCGGTGTGATTGTTCGAGAATTCGCCAGAGTCCAAACAGAAGCCCGAACCCAATCGCGAAGACGACCGGTGATTCGATCAGGATCCATCGCGCGGTGTTCTGCAGTGCCACGAAGGCGGCCTCGGCATCGGCAGCGCGCCCATTCGTAGCCGCCGTGATTTGGTCGTCCATGGCGTGGACGAACGGGTCCCCTTCGTCCTCGTCGATCCGACGTGCCTCCACCTCGTCGCCGGCGGCCATCGCAGCTACCAATCGCGCGGAGGCCACGAGATACTGGTCGTGAAGCGCAAGGATGTCCGTCGCGAGTCGGGCATCGTCCTTGCCGCCTCGTGCCGCGACTTCACTGACGGCTGCGTTGATTGCCTGGTTTGACTCGCTCAGCTCGACACGGTGCTCGGGGGAGGGTTCGATGAGATATTCCAGCTCAGACGCTTCCGCCGCACGGATCGCCATGGTCGCGTGCTCATAGTTGCGGAGCAGAGATGCCGAAAGGCGCGCTCGGTCGACCTGCGTTTGGGTCGCATACGACGCGAAGATCGAGAACGCCGCGAGACAGACGACAACTCCGGCCACGCCCAGCGAGGCTGCGCGGGTCGCTCGGTTCGAGGTCACGCCGCGGAGCTGATCAGTCTGCGGCTCGGCTGTTTCCACACCGATACGCTGCGTCCCATCCTCCCGCGGGTCATGACGGTCTCGTCACTGGACCCGTCTATCGGGCCGGGCAGGCGTGCTCGCGACGACTCTGGAACGCGCTAGAGACCCAGTCAGCTCGGCATTCGCGATCCCGGTGCCGCTGAACGTCGATTCAGCGGCGAGTCGAGCTAGCCCCCGAGGTACACGGTCGCGTCGAGGTCGCGGCCGCTCGGCAAGCTTTGGAGCGACACCACGACCTGGTAGGGAGCGCTCGAGTTGTAGAAGGTCGTCCACGATGAACGCGCCAGCGTGATCAAACGAAACAGCGGGTCTCCGGCGGCGACGGTCGTTCCATCGCGAGCGAGGAGTTCGGTGACGGACCCGAGCGTCCCCGGGCGATAGGTGATCTTCTGGTCCGGGGCAACGACCGAGATGTATGGATAGAAGGCGAGCCCTGCGACATTCGAGCCGACCCTCACCTCGCCCTCGATGAACTGATACGTCTGAACCTCCACCCTTCCCGCGAACGGCGCAACGAAGATGCGATCGGCGTCGGACACGACGACTCCCACGTAGCTCCGGCCGCCGAAGCGGAAGGCCGTGAGCGCGAGCGGCGATGGCGTCGGGGCTGCCGTCTCTGTCGGCGAAGGCTCGGGTGTCGGAGTCGGAGTCGGCGATGGGTTGGGGGTCGCGGTCTCACTGAGTACCGCGGGTGAGGGAGTGAGGCTCGGCGTCGGTGTCACCTGGGCGGGGGGCTGCTCGAACGAAGGCATGGCGATCCCGAGATCCCCGACGAGGATGACCCGTCCGATGCCGAAGAGCGCTATGGCGGTAATTCCGCTCGCCGCTGCGACCGCGCCGATGCGCAGCAGCGCGTGTCTCACGACGCTATCTAACGACAAATTTGGGGCTTCGCAATGGGTCCGGCCCGCATATCCTGCGCACTACCGATGAAAAGAGCGCTCGCGATCCTTGGACTGATCGCTATTTCGGTAGCGGTCCTGGGTGGTTCGGCCGGCGCCGCTGGGCCAGTGCCTGCGAGATACCAGCTCCGGGGGCACCTGCCCGAGCTCGGCGAGCGGCCGACGATGCGCGTCTTTGTGACTCAGGCGGAGTACGACACCTATCGCAACAGCCTGGGCGACGCGAACGTGTTCCCGGCGGCCAGCGGGCTCTTCATGACGTTCGACAAAGACATCCTCGCGCTCTACACCCGCGGCAACGACACCGGCGGGCGCTGCATCGGCACGCAGATCGCCGCCAACTTCACAGGCGACACCCTCTCCGCGACCGCCCAGTGGCAGGCCGGCACCTGTGGGGCGCCGAGCAACGCCCACTACCCATTCATCCTCGTGGCGGTCTCGCGAACCGCGTCGGACGGGACCGCGTGGCTACCCGGTGCACGCTCGGTCTGCCTCTCCGTCGAGTCGGGGGACACGAACGCCTGCGCAACCCTGGGCGGCGCCTCGCCGCTGCCGAGCGCGACCGCGGCAGCTGCGTCGAGCCCGAGCCCGACGGCCACAGCGGCATCGCCGTCCGCAACACCGTCGCCCACGGCGACACGGTCACTCACCCCGAGTCAGACCGTGGCTGCGGCGTCGCCGACGCCGAGCGCGTCGACCGCACCGGCAACGGCGAGCCGTTCGCCCGTCGCCGCGGTGAGCCCGCCGCCGACCGCATCGGACAGCGGGACGAACGTGCTGCTCTACGCGATGCTCATCGCCATCGGCTTCCTCGTTCTTCTCTCGCTCTTCCTCTCGCGCGGGGGCCGGCGCCGCTAGGCGCTACGGAGCTCCGCGACCCAGGCGAGGAGCAGCGGGATCGTTTCGACAAAGTTGTAGAGGAAGTGCAGGTCGGGCCGCGCTATCGGGAGACCACCGAAGAGCAGGCCGCCGGACGAGAGGAGGCCCGGGCTCCCTGAGACGCCGGTCTGCAAGTACGTGGCGATCATCAGCGAGTGCTCCACGAAGTGCCATGCCGCGAGCGGCGTGACCGCGATGAGCCACGGATTCGTCCGGAACCGAGGCAAAAGCACCACGAGCGAGACGAGGACCACCGCGTTCCAGATGAAATGGACCCACTCGATGTTGAGCTGGCCGACGATCCCCTGAGCGCCTGCGCCGGAAAGGTGCAGAACGTGGATCTGGACCATCTGCGCGATGTGCTCGAGGAGGTGCGCCGTCTGACTGAGCGCGAGAAAGCCGAGAAACGCTATCCAGGGTGTCGCGACGAGCCGGTCGGGATACCCCGCCGCGCGCGCGGCCATCGCTAGTCGACGACCCCCGCGAACCGCCGGACGAGCTCGACATAGTCGTCGGAGAGGCGACGCACCTCGCGAACCGCGTCGGCCAGCGTGGCCACCTCGGTGCGACCCGCTCGCTGGACCGGCAGGACTCCCGATTTGCCGGCCTCAACGAGGTCGACGGCGGCATTGCCGAAGCGTGTGGCGCGCAAGCGGTCGATCGCGGTGGGCGACCCGCCGCGCTGCAGGTGACCGAGCACGACCTGCCGCGCCTCGATGCCCGTCCGCTGTTCGATGGACCGGGCCAGGACCGCGCCGATCGCGCGCTGGTCGAGCCGAACGTGTCCGAACGCATCGCGGTCCAGGGCCGTCTGTGCCTCGAGCCCCTCGATCTCGACCGCTTCGGAAACGACCACGAGGATGTCGGGATCGCCGGTCGCCCGGCGCCGTTTCATCGTCCGGATGATCTCTTCGCTCGTGACAGGGATCTCCGGAATGATGATGAGGTCCGCACCGCCCGCGAGGCCGCCAAACGCAGCGACCCAACCGGTGTCGCGGCCCATCGCCTCGACCACGACCACCCGGTGGTGCGCGCTCGCCGTCGTGCGGAGACGATCCAGCGCATCGGCGACGACAGTGACCGCCGTGTCGAAGCCGATGCAGAACTCGGTCTCCGACAGATCGTTGTCGACCGTCTTGGGGACCCCGACGACCCGCACGCCTTGCTCGTGCAGCCATTGCGCGACGCCGAGCGTGTCGTTCCCTCCGATTGTGACCAGCGCGTCGAGCCGCCAGCGGCGGATGCTCTCGACCACCGCGCGACGCGACTTCTCGTCCTTACGCGGATCGGTGCGCGATGTGCCGAGCATCGTCCCGCCGTCGCCGAGGATGCCCGCGACGTCCCGCGCCGCAAGTGGTCTGGGCTCGGCTTCACCGAGCAGGCCCGCCCAGCCGTCGGCGATCCCGAACACCTCGTGACCGAGCGCGGTGGCTCGAAGGACGACCGCGCGAATCGCCGCATTCAGCCCGGGGGCGTCGCCGCCGCCGGTGAGAACTCCGATGCGCAAGGCTAAGAGACTAGGACTTCGTGTCCTTCTTCTGCCGCTCGAGCGCTTTCTCGAGCTCCTCCGGGCTGATCGCGCGCATGATCGCGAGGACTTCGCCAAGCCGGCGCGGGTGACCGCGCGCTTCGTAGAACCGCTGCCGCTCGAGCGCTTCGGCTAGCTGCTCGTGCGTGAGGATGCCCTCGTCGATGAGGTACTGGCCGAGCGTCTGCACCGCGGGCGGCTCACCCAGGATGCCCCGCAGCGTGTTGATGAGATCGATCGGGCCGAACGGCTTGATGAGATAGTGCGACGCTCCCGCGGCGAGGCCCGCCTTGCGATCGGCGGAGCTGTCGCGCGCGGTCAGCATCACCACGGGGATCAGCTTCGTCGCCGGGTCCTCCTTGAGGATCTTGCAGACGTCGAAGCCGGTCGGCCCGTCCTCCTCGTCGAAGTTCACGTCGAGGAGCACCGCCCGGGGCGGATCGCGATGCGCGAGATCGACGGTCTGATCGGGCGTCGCCGCCTCGGCGATCGTCCAGCCCTGTGTGGACAGGGTGATCCGCACCATGTCTCGTATGAACCGTTGATCGTCGGCTACCAAAATGTCCGTCACCCGCACCTCGCAGCGCTGCGAGCCTAACGAAGGCGAACGCTGCTTTACAGCCCTCGAGGCCCCGACCTAAACTCATTCGCAACAACTTCATACGCGTTGCCGGCCAGAGGTGCGGTTCCAAGCAGTAGTACCGCGGAGGAACGAGCTTCCGCCAGATGCGGTGCGAACGGTGGGACTGCCGAAGTCAGGGGTCCGTCTCGGGACCTCGGGCTGGTCCGCCTTCCGGAAGGAGACGGACTGTCGTGACGGGGGAAACCCCGCCGCGAAGCGCTGCCGTGTGACCAAGCTCTGGGGAGAGGCTCGGTGGCACGTTCGCGCACCGGGCTTTTCTATTTGAAAGGCCCGGTGGCCGTCCTCGCGTGTGGCTGAGGAGGAACGGTGCCGGTCGAGCGATTCGCCATCATCGACTCCACGCTCCGCGAGGGGGAGCAGTTCTCGAACGCGCACTTCACGACGGCGGACAAGATCGCCATCGCGAAGCTGCTCGACGCGTTCGGGGTCGAGTACATCGAGCTGACCTCTCCGGTCGCGTCTCCCCAGTCTTTCGAGGACTGCCGCACCATCGCCGCGCTCCCGCTCCGAGCCAAGGTGCTGACTCACGTGCGCTGTCACATGGATGACGCGAGGGTCGCGGTCCAGACCTGCGTCGACGGGATCGACATCCTCTTCGGGACGTCGTCGATCCTGCGTGAGTTCAGCCATGGCAAGAGCGTTGACGAGATCATCGAAGACGCCGGCGAGGTGATCTCGTTCATCCGCGACCACGGCAAGGAGGTGCGCTTCTCGAGCGAGGACACCTTCCGTTCGACCGAGGGCGATCTCCTAAAGGTCTACACGGCCGTCGATCGGATGGGCGTGAACCGGGTCGGCGTGGCCGACACCGTCGGCATCGCGACCCCGCGCCAGTGCTATGCGCTCGCCGTAGAGCTGCGCCACCACGTGCAGTGCGACATCGAGTTCCACGGGCACAACGACACCGGCTGCGCCATCGCCAACAGCTACGCGATCCTCGAGGGCGGGGCCACGCATATCGACACGAGCGTGCTCGGCATCGGCGAAAGGAACGGCATCACATCGCTCGGCGGCTTCGTCGCGCGGATGTACGCGGACGACCCGGCCGCGATGCGCAAGAAATACGACCTGCCGAAGCTGCGCGACCTGGACGAGCTCGTGGCGTCGCTCGTCGGGATCGAGATCCCGTACAACAATTTCGTGACCGGCAAGTACGCGTTCCACCACAAGGCCGGGATGCACACGAAGGCCATCTACCTCAATCCCAACAGCTACGAGATCCTGGATCCGGCCGACTTCGGCCTCGCGCGAACGATCAACGTCGCGCATCGTCTCACCGGGAAGCACGCGATCGACCACCGCGCGAGGGAGCTCGGTCTCGAGTTCGGCGAGGACGAGTTGAAGCTGATCACGAGGAAGATCAAGACCCTCGCCGACTCCGGTCCGCTCTCGATGGACCAGCTCGATTCGCTGCTGCGGGAGTGGGTCGTTGCCTAAGACCGTCGCCGAGAAGATCCTCTCGCGCGTCGCCGAGCGCGACGCGAAGGTCGGCGACCTCGTCATTGCGCCGGTGTCCCGCGTCATGGTCCACGACTCGGTTATCGACGCGGTCATCGCCGGGCTGCGCGATCTCGGAAAGGAACGCGTCTGGGACACGACGAAGGTCGCCGTATTCGTCGACCACGCCGCGCCGGCGCCCACGCCGGTCGTCGCCGATTCCCATCGCGTCCTCCGCGAGTGGGTGAGGACGCAAGGCATATCGACCTTCTACGACGCGGGCGAAGGCGTGTGCCACCAGATCATGGTCGAAGAGGGCTACTGCGAGCCCGGCACCGTGATCGTGGGCAGCGACTCGCACTCGAACTCCTACGGCGCCGTCGGCGCGTTCGGCGCCGGCATGGGCGCCACTGACATTGCCGTGGCGCTCGCCCTCGGCCGCACATGGCTGCGCGTGCCGGAGTCGATCAAGGTCACGTTCAAAGGACGTCCGCGCAAAGGCGTCACGATGAAGGACGCGATCATGCGGGTCGTTCGCGAGATCGGGACCGATGGCGCGCGCTACGCGTGCGTCGAGTTCCACGGCGCGGGATCGCTGCCGCAGGGTGACCGCATCACGCTCGCGGGGATGACCACGGAGATGGGCGCGAAGGCCGGGATAGTCGTCGCGACCCCGGAGGCGCCCGACTGGCTCTTCCCCGACCGCGGTGCCGCGTACGCGAATGAGGTGACCGTCGATTTGTCGACGCTCGAGCCGCAGATCGCGGTGCCGCCGCGCGTGGACCAGGTCGTCGACGTTTCTGAAGCCCTTGGTCAGCCGGTCGACGTCGTCTTCCTCGGGTCGTGCACGAACGGCCGGCTCGTCGACATGCGGCAGGCGGCGACGGTGCTGCGCGGCCGCCGGATCTCGCCCGAGGTGCGTCTCGAGGTGGTCCCCTCATCGCGGCGGCAGTTCGAGGACGCCATGGCCGACGGCACGCTCCTGGCGCTCTCCGCGGCCGGCGCGGTCATCGGCAGCTCCGGATGCGGGCCGTGCCTGGGGCGGACCGGCGGCGTGCTCGCCGGGCAGGAGATCTGCCTCTCGACCGCGAATCGGAACTACCGGGGTCGGATGGGCTCGCCCGACGCGTCGATCTTCATCGGGTCGCCGTACGTGGCGGCGGTGGCGGCGCTGACCGGGGTCATCGACGATCCGCGTCCATATCTCGAAGCGAGCGACGACGCATTCGACGAGCTCGTCGCACGGCGGCGTTCAGAGCGGGCCGGTCGCGGCACGGCCTCCGTGCGATCGGGCGACCGGTCGCGCGAGCTCATGGTCTCGGCCGCGCGAATCGGCGTCGCCGCGGAGATCGACGACTGATGGCGAGAGCCTGGGTCTTCGGCGATGACCTCGACACGGATCAGATCGTGCCCGGTCGCTACGCGCCGTTCATGGTCGGCCAGGACAAGTTCCACATGTACGCGTTCTGCGACGCGCGGCCCGCCTTCGCGAAGGAAGTCCGGCCGGGCGACATCCTGGTAGGTGGCGAGAACTTCGGGTGCGGCAGCTCGCGCGAGTACGCGGTCGCCGCCCTCGCGAAGCACGGTATCGGCGGGATCGTGGCGAAGAGCTTTGCGCGGATCTTCTTTCGCAATTGCATCAACCTCGGCATTTCCGTCCTCGAATCAGCGGACGCTCTCGCGGTGGTGCAGGATGGCGACGACGTGACGCTCGATCTCGCAAGCGGGCTCCTGCGCGCGCCGGCAGGTGACGCGCGACTGCGACCGCTCGCGCCATTCGCGCAGGAGATCCTCGCGGCGGGCGGCGTGGTCGCGTACCTGCGCGAGCACGGAGACTTTCCTTCGGTCGCATGAGCACACAACCGATCGAGATCGTTCAGCTCGCCCCTCAGCGCGCCGTCGTGATACGCCGGACCATCCCGCAAGCCGGTCTTGGCGCTTTCTTCATGGAGATCTTCCCGAAGCTTCGAGGCGCCATCCGCGCGCAGGGCGCGACGCCGGCCGGTCCCAGGTTCGCGCGCTACTACAACGGCGACCCCGCGGCGTTCGACACAGAGGCGGGCATCCCGTTCACGGGCTCGTTCATGCTCACCGGCGACGAGATCCGCCTGACGAAGCTGCCGACGGGTCGTGCGGCGAAGACGCTGCACATCGGCCCCTACTACACGTTGTCGCAGGAGTACCGGCGGATGGAGAAGTGGCTCGCCGAGGAGGGGCTTCGCGCGGCCGAGGGTCCGTGGGAGTCATACCTCGACGACGAGACGAAGACGCCGGAGAAGCACCTGCGGACCGAGGTGTACTGGCCGCTCGTGCGGTGAGCTAGGGGAGCTCGATCGCGACCGGAAGCGCGCTTCTCGCCCAGCCCGATAGGCGTTTTCCTTCGCGCCAGTCCTGGTACTTCCCATCGAGGAGCTGACGAGCCAGCTCGTCCTCTTTTGTTCCCGCGCGCAGGACGCGCGCCGTCGCGCGTGTGGACTGCGTCCCGACTCGTATACGCACCGCTGGCGTCTTCTTCAAATTGCGGACCCAGTCGGCGCGGTCACCTCCGCCCGAGAGCATGTAAATCCGCCCGTCGTGGAGGCTGAACCAGATCTCGATCGTGTGATCTTTGCCCGTGCGGCGGCCCGTCGTCGTGAGGTAGGCGAAGTCCTCGTCTGCCAGTCGTTCGAACATCTCCTCACGGTAACGAACCCAATTCGCTGCGGATTCCCGCGCGCGGCACACTGCGCGGCGTGGGCTTACGAACTCCCCTCTGCGACCTGCTCGGGGTCGAGGTTCCCATCTTGAGCGTCGGCTTCGGCGCTTCTGCGACGCCGGAGCTCGCCGCAGCGGTGTCCAACGCGGGTGGTCTCGGCGTCCTCGGCCTCGGGATCCCGGCGGATGCTGCGCGCGACCGGATCGCGCGCACGCGCGATCTCACCCAGCGGGCGTTCGGCGGCAACATCATCATCGCGGCCTTCGCGATGCCTGAGGCCACCGGACAGCAGCGCGAGGCGCGTCGGCAGATGGTCGACCTCGCGATCGGCGAACGCGTTCCTGTCCTCATCCTCTTCTGGGGCGACCCCGCCCCGTTCGTCGGACCGGCGCATGACGCGGGACTGCGGATCCTCGTGCAGGTGGGGTCGTCGGAGGAGGCGGTCTCGGCAAAGAAAGCGGGCGTCGACGCTGTGATCCTCCAGGGTGCAGAGGCTGGTGGCCATGTGAAGGCGAAGCGCTCGATCTGGGAGACGCTGCCCGCGACGGTGAAGGCGCTCGGGACGACGCCGGTGGTCGCGTCGGGCGGAATCGCGGACGGTCGCGCGATCGCACGCGCGATGAAGGCTGGTGCGCAGGGAGTCTCGCTCGGGACCCGCTTCGTCGCGTGCGAAGAAGCGTGGATCCACCCGCACTACAAGCGCCGCATCGTCGAGGCGACCGCCGCCGACACGGACTACAGCGAGGACCTCTTCGATGGGGGATGGCCTCGCGCGCCGCACCGCTTCCTGAAGAACAAGACCTATCAGAGGTGGGTCGCCGCGGGACGCCCGCCGTCGGGGGCACGACCCGGTGCCGGAGACAAGATCGGGGTGATGCGGATGCCGTGGGCGGAGGTCGACGCGTACCGCTACGACGCCACGATGCTGGTTCCCACATTCGAGGGCGATCCCGAGGATGTGATGTGGGCCGGACTGTCTGTCGAGCAGGTGAACGACGTCAAGCCGGCACGGGCGATCGTCAGCGACCTCGTTCGCGAGACCGAAGAGGCGCTAGCGGGCTAGCGAGTGCGAGCGCTAGGCGAGGCTCTCGCGCATCCACTCCGCGATGGTTTCGGTCATCTTGGCGCGTGGACCCGCCGGCGCGAAGTCGTGGTCGGCGCCCTCGATCGTGACGATCCTGTTAGGGACACGCGCCTGGGACAGCACGGCCGCGTAACGCTCCGCGTTCTCGAAGGCCACCTGGCTGTCGCGCGAGCCCCAGACGAGCAGTACACGAGCGCGCGTCCGCGATAGCTCGGCCACGGGCTTCCACTTCGGGTCGTCGCCGAACTGCGCTGGCGCGGCCGCCAGGACGGCGGCGCGGATCCGCGAATCGCGCCCGGCGACGAGCGCGGCGACGCTGCCACCGAAGGAGAATCCGACCACGCCGAGGCGCTCGGGAACGTCCGGATGCGCCTTCAGTACGCGGATCGCGCCCGCCGCGTCCGCGAGCGCCGACGCCAGCGTCATCCGCGGAGGCTGATGGTCGCGGAACGCGAACCGCAGCGCGGCCACCCCGGCCTTCGCCAGCGCTTCGCACGTCGCGACGATGTGCGGCTGATCCGGATGGCCGCCGAATCCATGCAGGACCGCGGCGCCACCGATCGCGCTCGTGTCCGGGAGATGAAGTACTCCGTCGAGCTCGGTGCTCTCGACGCGGATTCCGACGCGCTGCGGTGGCACTAGAGCGCCATCACTCCTCGGTGGTCGCGGCTGCCTTCACCGGAACTTCGGGCACGGCCAGGAGCTCGAACACCTTCTTCCGATCCTCGATCGGGGTACGCGAGCTGATCAGCTCTAGGACTTTCTTTCGACCCTTCATCTTTCCGACGAGGATCGCGCCGACGAGCTTGTCGCCGAGGAAGAAGAGACGCTTGTAGTTGCGAGGCTCGTAGTCGACCTCGACAACCGCCTCAGCCTCGGGCTCCTCCTCGGTCGTGACGCCCATGACCGAGATGTTCGAGTTGAACATCCCGGACGCGTACGTCGGCACTTCGACGTACGGCTCCCTCGCGCCGAGCATGTTCTTGGCGACGTGGCGTCCATGGTTTAGCGAGTTGTCCCAGGTGCCCATGCGGTGATGACGTTGGGAGACGACGTCGTAAAACTCCGCCACGTCGCCGGCGGCCCACACGTCGGGCATGTTCGTTTCCAGAAACTCGTTCGTCTTGACGCCGACGTTCGTCTCGAGACCGGTCTCCTCGAAGATGTCGATGTTCATCGTGAGGCCGAGGCCGACGCCGACCATGTCGGCTGTCGCCGTGAAGCCCTTCGTGCCGGTGACCTTGAGCTGCCCGTTCGAGCGCTCCAGCTTGTCGATCGCCTCGTCGTAGTGGAGATGGACGCCGGCGTCCTGCGCGAGGAGCGTGATGACCTTGCCGCCCTCCTCGTCGAGCGCGCGCCGGAGGAACCACGGTCCGCGCATCAGCCAGTGCGTCTCGAGCGCCCGATGCGCGAACGCTTCGGTCAGCTCATATCCGATGAACGACCCGCCGAGCACGACCGCGACCTTGGACTCCGGGATTCGCGCGACCATACCCTTGGCGTCGTCGAAATACTGGAAGTTAAAGATATAAGGGGCGCCTTCGGCGCCGGGCGCGCGAAGCGGATTCGGGCGGCCGCCGGTCGCGATGAGGAGGCGGTCGTACGGGATTTCTCCGCCTGGCTCCATATGGATGGTCTTCTCGTCGAAGTTCACCTGGTCGACCTTCGTTTCGAGGCGCAGGTCGATCCGGTTCTTGGTGTGCCATTCCATGTCACGCACGTACACGCGCTGCTCGAGCAGCACGCCGCGCAGGTAGCGCGGGAGCGACACGCGGTTGTAGAGGGTGTAGGGCTCATCGTCGATCATCACGATCTCGGCCGCCGCGTCGAGCTTGCGGAGCTGCTCGGCGGCGTACGTCCCGGCCGCGCCGTTGCCGATGATGACGAAGCGGGTGGGATGAGTACTCAGGTGCGTCTCCTCGTTCTGATTGTCGGTTTAGTCTCGCCGAATGCCGCGCGCCGCGTCTTCGCCGCTCGCCCGCGTCCGCAGGAGCGCGCCGAGCTTCTTCGTCCGCGAGAAAGTCTGCTTCGTGAACTACGTGGATAACCACCACGACGACAGCCGCCTCGCCTGTGGTGCGCGTGCCCTCCGGGCATGCGGGATGGCCTCGTCAAAGCTGATCCGGAGCAGTACTTCGTGCCGCCGTACGTCGGCTTCCGCGGGTGGATCGGCATGCGCTTGGATCGCGACCCGGCCTGGGACGACGTCGAGCGCGTGATACGGGACGCCTATCTTGCCGTGGCGCCCAAGAGACTGGCGGCAGCAATCGACGAACGACGCTGACCGTTCCTTATCCTTAGAGAGGCCGGTGTAGTCCAATTTGGCAGGAGACAACTCCCTTAAGAGGAGTCCAGTGCGGGTTCGAATCCCGCCGCCGGCACAGCAAACCTAGGCCGCGGGTCCCGCCACGTTGACCACGAGCTCGCCACTTCCAGAGCGCACGACGACGATCTCCGATTCCTCGAGCCCGTCGTTGCCCTCGCGATGGATCTCTCCCGGTGGCAGGTAGATCGAGTCCCCTTCGCGGGCGTGCAATTTCGTCGTTCCCCGAGGTCCGCATTCGAGCTGTACCTGACCAGTAATGACGTAGATCACCGATTCGTACGCGCCGTGGTGGTGCCAGCTCGAGTAACGGCCAGCCTCAGTCCGCACGAGTCCCGCCCACATTCCGTCGGTGTGCACGGCCTCCTCGCGGATCATTCCCGCGGTCTGTCCCGTCTGCTGATGGCGATCGGAGGGCCGGATCAACCTTGGCTGCTTCTTTTCCATCTCGGTCCGGTACTCCTCTTCAGCTTCCCAGCGCTCGTGCTGGACGTGCAACTGCGCGCCGCGCCGCATGATCCAGCTCCGGACCCGTTCGCGCGCCGCGAGGTCAGAGGGTGACGGGACGCGGTAACGATGGCGGTTGGCGCATTCGAGAGTGACCACGCCCTCGCTCTCGGCCACCGGCATCATCGGCAGGCCGCATCGTTCGCATTCCCTGGTGCCGTCGGGTAGAAGGTCCGTCAAGCCTCGGCCGATCTCCTTGAGACGATGCATTCTGCTGCCCCGTCCCATACACTGGTCTTCACCGCCGCGCTCTTTGGGCGCGGCGCCTTTTCGCCCCGGGCCAAAGGTCCGCGGCAAGCCCAAGGAAAGGAAGAACTGTCATCTAATGCGACCGTACGAGCTTATGTACCTCTGCCCTCCCACAATCGACGAAGAGCGCATCGGCGCTGTGAGCGAGCGCATCCAGCAGACCATCGCCAGCCTCGGCGGCAAGGTCGACAAGGTCGTTCCGATCGCAAAACGACGGCTCGCCTACGAGGTCGCCCACCACCGTGACGGCCAGTACGGCGTCGTCGAATTCTCGCTGCCGACGAATCAGGCGCGCGAGTTCGAGCGCACCCTAGGGCTCACGGAAGACATCCTCCGCCACCTCGTAGTGAGAAGGGACGAGTGACATCGTGGCTTCAGTAAGCAAGATCGTGATCATTGGCAACGTCGGACGCGACCCGGAGCTTCGTATGACCCCCAACGGGCGACCGGTGTGCGAGTTCAGCGTCGCGGTGAACCGCGTCACGGGCAAGGCCGAGGACCGGCAGGAACAGACCGACTGGTACCGGGTGAGCTGCTGGTCGACCCTCGCTGAGCGCGCGCAACAGATGATCACCAAGGGCCGCCTCGTCTACGTGGAGGGGCGTTTCACGCCCCGGACGTACACGGACCGTGAGGGCAAAGAGCGCCTCAGCCTCGACATCAGCGCGAGCGACTTCCAGATGCTCGACCCCCGCCGTGACCGCGAGGCCGGCATGGGCGGCGACAACGCCGTGCCCGCGCGCGGGCCTGAGGGCGAGAAGAGCTTCGATCCCGACGAGATTCCTTTCTAGGGAGCGGACGATGACCCAAGAGACTTCCGACAGCGGTCCGCGCTCGGGGCCCCCACGCGGGCCGCGGCGCGACGGACCATCAGGCGGCGCGGGTGGATCGGGCGGTCGGTACGGCGGACCTCCGGGCCTCCGTCGACCCCGACGCAAGGTCTGCACGTTCTGCGTGGATAAGGTCCAGAAGATCGACTACAAGGACGTTGGCCGGATCCGCCGCTTCATCAGCGACCGCGGCAAGATCGATCCGCGCCGCAAGAGCGGCAACTGCGCGAAGCACCAGCGCATGCTGACTACCGCGCTGAAGAGAGCTCGCCTGATGGCGATGCTGCCGTACACCGCCGACCACGTTCGTGGGCTGATGTCGCCGCAGGCGCGCGCGATGGCGGGCGGTCCACCGCCGCCGAAGCCCGAGCGTCCCCCGTACCGTCCGTCCGGTGAGTTTCGTCCGGCAGGTGCGCCGTTCCCGCGTCGTGACGCTCCGCCCCCGCCTCCTGCACAGGCACCGGCGCCTGCACCCGCGCCAAGCGAGCCCGCGAGCAGCTAGAAGCGCGGGGCCGTGAGGCCGTTCGCGAGCACGTACGGGATGACGAATACCGCGATGGCCATGATCACGATCACGACGATCGCGATAAACGTGCGCCCGCCCTGGCGCTGCCAGGCATGGCCGCTGGCCACGCCGGCGACGAGGCCGCCGGCAGCGATCGTCCCGAGGCCCGGAACGAAGGCGGCGATCGCGAGGCTCACGAGGTAGAGCAACCAGATGAGAACGCGGCTCTGCCCGATCCGCGACCTCAGGACCCAGTAGATCGGCGCCGCGACGACGGCCACGAAGCCCACGAACAGAGCGCCCTGAAAGAGACCTCCGAGGAAGTCGTCGACCGTGAGCTCGGCTCCGTTTTGGGGAAAGAAGTACGCATCGGCTGGACCAATGAGGCTCACGCCCAGGAAGAGCGCCAGCGTGTAGGCGGCGATCGGCAGTGTGCTTCGCCCGGAGTACGCGTTTGCGAGCCAAGACCAGCCCCAGAAGATCGCGAGCGGCACGAGCAGCACGGGAGCGGCGATCGCGCCGTTGCCGCTGAGGCTGATGTGTAGAGGCTCGCTCGATGGCCCGTAGTGCTCGAGCGCGACGGTCGCGGCGGCGATCAAGATGCCCCAGATGAGTCCGGCGAGAAAGCCCATGCGCGGAATCCTACGGAAACCCGGAAGGCCGGTGAGCCACCTGGTCACCGGCCTTCGGCTGAGCTGGGGTGGTACGGGCCTTTTCGCTTAGCGCGGGATGCAGTTCCCGGCGACGCAGAACGTGTTGTCGGTGTCCCAGACGACGGCGGTGTCGGGGTAGAGCTGTTCGTTCACGAAGAGCAGGTGCGGGTTCGTTCCCGTCTCCGAGTACGCGATCCTGCTGTCACGGACCGCGTTGCGGCTGGCCGTGCTGTCGTCGCGGTAGGCGGCGAGCGAGCTGCCCTGGGTCCCGAACACGATGTATGCACCGAAACCGATGGCGAGAACGAGCTTCTTCATGTCTGACCCTCCTTAGTGGTTGACGTCACCGTACGGGCGGGCCAGACACGGAACGACCGCCCATTTGACGGGGCGGTCGTTGGCTTCTATCCGGTGGGGATGTATCGGGCGATACGCGGCGGCCCGCGCTAGCGCGTCGGCGGGGCCGTGATCGCGGGAGAGATGGGCTCGCCGATTTGGGTGAACTTCAGGTCGAACGAGATATCGAAGGTGCTCTTGCCCGTGGCCGGTGACGCCCCGGGGATCCCGAGGTCGCCGTCCATCTCCATCGACAGCTTCACGAGCTGACGCACGATCTGGTTGTCGTCGGTGCGGATCCAGACCTCGCCTTTGCCGGCCGCCGTCGCGACGTTGAGGCCCGGGGTAGAGCCCGATTGCGAGTCCTTCATCTTCTCGAGGAGCTTGCCCTGGTCGATGGCGTACGAAAGGTGCCGCGTCTTGCGGCCATCGATCTCCGGGCGATCCACCTCGGTGACCGTGACGACGGCCGAGAGGTCAGTCTGCCCGAGCGGGTCGAGGATCGCGCCCTGCGGGTCGCCGGCCGGCGTCTCGGTCCAGTCGTCCCCCGCGAGGCCCTTGCTGAACGTCCGACCGCCGATCGTGACCGTGTCCACGGAGAGCGATTGGCCGAGCAGGGACATCTGCGTCGTGAGCCGGGCCTTGTCTGGCATCTCGGCGTCGCCCGTCATTTTGAAGTCGAAGGAGATGCTGAGGCCGCTGCTGATCGCGAAGCTTCCGGTCCCGTCGATATGAGCGGTCTTGGCGTTCTTGAGGTTCGCGCTCGCCTTCTGCAGGAGCTCGGTCGGGGATGGCTCGGCAAGCGTGGCGGCCTGGCCGCACGCGATCGCTACCGAGGCGAGAACGACGAGGGCAACGCGCCAAAACATCTTGGGGAGCATACGTGGCGATAACGAGCGAAGGCCCGGTCGATCGTGACCGGGCCTTCATGTGTTCCGAGATTGCGACCGGTCTTAAGCGGTCTTCTGTTCGTGCAGCGCCTTCTTGTCGATCTTGAGAATGGTCTGGTCCTTCGCCGCGATCGTGAAGGGGATCACGCCCGGGATAAGCCACTCGGTCCACATCTTGTCGACCTGCGCCTGGAAGTGCTCGACGTCCTCGTCGAGGAAATGCGCGAAGCGGCCCTGGCGCTTCAGGTACTCGTACACCGGCTTGCGCTTCTTGCGGCCTTCGGCGATCTGCCGCGTGGGGCCGGTGAGGTTGCACACGCCGTCCATGACCTCATAGAGGGGCCAGATGCCCGTCTCGACCGCGAGGTGACCGAGCTCCTGCGAGTACTGCGGGTGGTAGTCCCAGCCCTTGGGGCACGGGTCGAGGGTGTGGACGAACGTCGGCCCGCCGAGCTCGAGCGCCTTGCGGATCTTGTTCATGAGATCCACCGCGTACGCCGCGCATCCCGCCGCGATGTAACGCGACTCAGGGTGCCCCGCCGCGAGCATGCCCGGCACGTTCTTCTTCCAGCGCGTGTGCATGAGGCGTTTCTTGGTGCCGCTCGGGGAGAACGTCGTCACCGCGCCGTACGGCGTCTGGCTCGAGAGCTGGATGTCGGTGTTCGCGTAGCTCTCGTTGTCGTAGAGGAGGACGAGGCAGTTGTAGTCCTTGTGCGTGAGCGTCGCGGAAATGGCACCGAGGCCCATGTCCGCGCCGCCGCCGTCACCGCAGAAAGCGATGACGTTGATCTTCTCGTCTTTGATCTTGCCCTTGCGCATGAGGACCTTGAGCCCGGCCGCGGTGCCGAGCGCGGCGGAGCCCGACGCGCCGAGCTGCGTGTGCATCCACGGCACGACCCACGGCGTCGTGTAGTAGGTCGTATTCGCGACGTACATGCAGCCGGTCGAGCCAAGCACGATCGTGCGCGGGCCTGATGCTTTGACCATGTGTCGCATCACCAGCGCGGACTCGCAGCCCTGACAGGTCCGGTGGCCGGAGACGAACAGCTCCTCGTACGGGACGTCCTTGACGCCCTTGATCTGCGGGAGAGTCCCGGTGCCGTGCGTTTCTACTGCCATCTCTAGCTCCTTACGCCGATCCAGTGACACATGTCACCGGACTTGATGTTGTCCGCGGCGGCCTTCGTCTTTTCGAAGATGTCGGTCGCCATGGCCTGCTCGATCTCGCGGCCTCCGAGGCCGGCGATGAAGCCGACGATCGTCGGACGCTTGTCGAGCGAGTACAGCGCCGAGCGAACCTCGTTGTAGAGGACCCCTCCGTAGTAGGGCGAGCCGAAGCTGTAGTCGCGGTCGATCACGCCCACGGCCTTGAAGCGCGAGAGGCTCTTCACGATCTCCTGTGTCGGGAACGGGCGGAACCACTTGAGACGCACGAGCCCCACCTTGTGGCCCTCCTTGCGGAGGCGCCGGATCGCGACCTTCATCGGCAGGGCGAGCGTGCCCTGCCCGAAGACGACGACCTCGGCGTCGTCGGTCATGTACTCGTCGAGGAAGGGGCTGTCGCCCCCGCGGCCGAAGAGCTTCTTGAAGTCCGCGTGCGCCTCGCTGATGACGTCGTGCGCCTTCCGCATGGCCTGGTCGTTCTGCATGCGGATCTCCATCAGCCAGTCCTGGTCGACCTGCGGCGCGATGGTGATCGGGTTGTCCGGATGAAGAAGCCGGTCGCCCAGGTCGAACTTCGGAAGGAACTTGTCGACCGCGGCCTGCGTCGGGATCTTCACGATCGCCTGGGAGTGGGTGAGGAACGCACCGTCGAGTCCGATCGCGACGGGAAGCGACACGCGCTTGTCCTCGCCGACGCGCCAGGCCATGAGCGCGAGGTCCATGGCCTCCTGTGCCGTCTCCGCCCAGGGGAGGAGCCAGCCAAGGTCGCGCACGGCGAGCGAGTCGTTGTGCTCGGTGCCGAAAGCGCCCGGGTCGTCGAGGGCGCGGTTGCCGCAGATGGCGACGACCGGTAGGCGAAGCCCCGCGGTCACCGCGATCGCCTCGAAGGCGTAGAACCAGCCCACACCCGAGCTCCCGACGAAGACGCGTGCCCCGACGGCGCAGGCGTGCTTCACGATCTCGAACTGGCTGTGCTCGCCGTCGGCGACGATGTATTCGACGTCCATCTTGCCGTTCGCAATGAGCTTCGCGGCGGCCTGCATCACGCCGTCGTACGGGCGGATCGGATACGCCGCCATGACGTCGACGTCAGCGAGGCGGATCGCTTCGGCGATCGCCTCGCAGCCGCTCATGAGCTGTTCGGTTTCGACGTCCTGGTGCTCGCGCTCCTTGACCTGGACAGCCATCAGTCGTCACCTCCGGATGCTGAGGTTGGGTTAGCCGACGGGTTCGCGTTGCCCGAGCCCTCCTGGCGGGCGGCGGGCGTCCGCACTTGAGGGTCTGCCGAGACACCGCTCTTCGTCTCGAACCACTTGTTGTACCCGTCGTGGTCCTTCTTCCAGAACTGCCACTTGTCCTCGTTGTCTTCGAAGCGGAGCTCGTCGACCATGACGATGCAGTCCTTCACCGGGCAGACCTGCGCGCAGATGCCGCACCCGATGCAGGCCTCGTAGACGACCTCGTAGTGGCCCTCGGGCGTGACCTCGAAGCACTCGTCCGGGCAGTCGAGCCAACACATCGTGCACTTGATGCACGTGTCGAAGTTGACGACCGGGCGGAGCGTGCGCGCGCCGTACTTCTTGTACTGAGGGTTGCGCTCCCCAGGCTTGCGCGCATCGATGACGATGCCCGGACGCATCGTCGTCCACCCTGGCTTCTCGAACTGCAGCACCTCGTGCCCGCTCGTCCCCTCGCCGACGTTGACCGCGCGCTGCGTCGCGCCGTCGAAGCCGCGCTGCGCGGACTGCACCGCGCCCGCGTCCTTCGTCTGTTCCTGGATGAGCGCCTTGACGTCGTCCAGGCGGACCCAATCGGGCAGGACTTTGGCAAGCGCGCCAAGCACGCGGTAGTCGGTGTGATCGTCCTTGAATACCCAGAGCCCGGCGAACGAAGCGCCGCCGGGAACGATGACGAGGGTGTACGGGCGCTCGGCCGTGTCGGTCTGCGCGAGGACCGCCTCCGGTGTGTTCTCGCTCGTCACGAGCAGGAACCCATCCTTGCGGACCGGCTTCCAGATCGGCTGGCGGCCGTACCAGGCCCACGACTCCACACCCTTCACCAGGGTGTCGTCGACCGCGATGGAGACGTCGACGACCGCGGGCTCGTACTTCGCCATCGAGGCCTCGAGCTCGAGATCGTTGATTGCCACCACCGCGAACTGCTTCGCGGGCACACCGTTGCGCTCGGGCGAGTCGCCGTACCGCGCGAACGCCGTGCCGGTGTGGCCGCGCTTGCGGCCGGCGAGGACGATCGAGCGGCAGATCCGCTGCGCGAGCGTCTTCTGGAAGATGCCGCGATAGACGACTTCGACCGTGACGGAAGTCTCTGTCGGGTCGCTCATGCTTTGCTCCCTCCGATCAAGCGAAGGATCCCTTCGCCGACCGCCTTGATATGGTCCGCCGCGGCGCGGCGCGCGGTGTCGCCGTCGTGCGCGTTGAGTGCGGCGAGGATCCGGCGATGCGCGTCGAGCGACGAGTGCGCGCGCTGGTTGGTCTGAAGCCACTGCTCTCGCGATTCACGCATGACGTCCCAGATGACGCCGAGCATCGTCGTGAGGAGCTCGTTCCGCGATGCCTCGCCGATGAGCTCGTGGAACCGGGTGTCCTCCTCCGCGTACGGCTCGCCTCCGGCCACCTTTCGCTCCTGGGCCGCGAAGATGTCCGCCAGCTCGTCGAGCTGTCCCTGAGTGATGCGCTCCGCGGCGAGCGCCGCGATCGCGGGCTCGATGAGACCGCGGAATTCGATGACGTCCGCGAGCGAGTGCCCGCGCGACATGAGGCTCGTCAGAGGACGCGCCAGGTCGTCCGGCGAGGTCTGACGAACGAACGTGCCGCCGCCGGCACGGGTCTCGACGATTCCGAGAAGCTCCAGCGTTCGCAGCGCTTCGCGAACGGAAGCGCGCGACACCTGGAACTGCTCCGCGAGCTGTCGTTCGGGCGGAAGCTGGTCGCCCGGGCGGAGGTCGCCCCTCTCGAGGAGTCCCTCGATCTGCTGGACGATGCCTTGATAAAGGCGGCTGCGACGGATCGGCTCGATGACGGTCAGGCCTCAAACCCCCCGAAAAGGCTTCTGGTCAGGTGGTCAGACCAGATGGAAGGGCAGCCTACGGCGACCCGCCACGGCCGTCAACTCCTCGGCTCGGCGTAGGCTCGCCCGGCGGATGCGCGCCCTCATCTTCGACCTCGATGGGACCCTCATCGACACGGTTTACGCTCACGTTTTCGCGTGGCAACGCGCCCTGGCGGAGTCCGGGCTCGCGATCGATGGGTGGAAGATCCACCGGCGGATCGGGATGAGCGGGGGTCTCTTCACCCGCGCCGTCGCACGCGAGATCGGCAAGCCGTTAGGCGACGCTGAGGCCGCGCGCATCCAGGGCCGCCACGGCGAGCTCTTTCGCGAGCTCCTGCCGGAGCGCCGTCCGCTACCCGGTGCGATCGAGCTTCTGCGCTATCTCCGCGAGGAGAAGGTCCCGCACGGGATCGCGACGTCCGGACGGCGCCCCGAGATCGACAGCTCGCTTGCGGCGCTCGGCGTGCCGCCGGACATGGTCGTCATTGATCGCGGCGATGTACTTCGCGCGAAGCCCGAGCCGGACCTGTTCTTGAAATGCCAGGAGAAGCTGGGCGTTGCCATCGCCGACTGCTACGTCATCGGCGACGCGGTGTGGGATCTGCTCGCCGCGCGGCGCGCCGGAATGTTGAGCGTGGGACTGCTGTCAGGCGGCTACGGTTGGGACGAGCTGACGTCCGTGGGCGCGTTCCGCGTCTACCGAGATGCAGCGGATCTGCATCGGTCGCTGGACGAGCTCGGAATCGTCTAGCCCTTGCCCTCCTTCACGTAGGGCACGCCGTCAGCGGCCGGTGGTGTCGAGCGGCCCACCACGCCCGCGAGGATCACGATCGTGATGAGGTAGGGGAGAGCCTGGTACCACTCGTTCGGAATTGACTGCATCAGCGTGCCCAGGTCTCCCGCAGGCACGCGAATGCTCACGACGACACCGAGCGCCGTTGCGGTCCCGAACAGCAGCGCCCCGCCGAACGCGCCGATTGGCGTCCAGCGCCCGAAGATCATTGCGGCGAGCGCGATGAACCCGCGACCGTTCGTCATCCCGTTCTGAAATGAGCCGGTCGACTCGAGCGTGAGATACGCGCCGGCGAGGCCGGCGAGAGCGCAGCCGAGGATCACGTTGAGATAGCGCTGGCGGTACACGTCGATCCCGACCGTGTCCGCGGCTTTGGGGTGCTCGCCGACGGCGCGCGTGCGGAGTCCCCATCTCGTGCGAAACAGCGCGAACTGGAGTCCGAGGACGATGAAGAGGACGCTCATCGCGATCGGTCCCTGCTCCAAGAACATCACGAGGATCGGTCCGACGACCGGCAGGTTGGCGATCGCGTCCGGCAGATGGAATGGAGCGATCACGCCCGCGCCGCCAAGGCCGGAGGGCGTGATGATGAGACGGTTCAGGTAGCCGGTCATGCCGAACGCGGCGATATTCATCATCGTCCCCGCGATGATCTGATCGGCTCGCACCGAGATGGTGAGCCACGCATGCAGCAGGCCCAGAAGCGCGCCGACTAAGACCGCGACGAGGATTCCCAGTGCGATCGAGGGCCCGCTTCCGATCGCGTCGTGGAACGCAAACCCGGTGAGATAGCCGAAGAACGCGGCCACCAGCATGATGCCCTCGATCCCGATGTTCACGATGCCCGACCGCTCGTTCAGTACCCCGCAGAGAGCGCCGAGCGCGAGGGGCGTCGCGAGGGCGAGGATGATCGGCAGAAGATCGGGCACGACCGTGAAGAGATAGACGGCGAGCTCCCAGATCAGCCGAAGGACCGTGCCGATGAGCTCCATCAGGTGGATCCGCCAGGTGGTGAGCCGCCTGCCCACGTCCGCGCCACCGTCGCGAGCTCCGAGATGACCGGCTTGTCCGCGCGGACCCGGAAGACGCGCTTCACGATCAGGTCGGCGGCGAGGAACAGGATGACGAGCGCCTGGATGATGTCGATGATCTCGATCGGCACGCTCGTCTCGATCTGCATGAGAGGCGCGCCCGCGCGGAACGCACCGAACAGGATCGCGGCGAACAGGATCCCGATGGGATCGGACCTGCCGAGGAGGGCGACCGCGATCGAGTCGAACCCGACGGATCCCGTGATTCCCGGCGCGTAGAAACCGATCACGCCGAGCATCTGGATCGAGCCCGCGATGCCCGCGAGCATCCCGGAGAGGGTCATCGTCAGCGCCGTGATGAAGATCGGCCGCATGCCGGAGTAGCGCGCGGCGTTCGGGTTCTGCCCGACGGTGCGGATCTCGAAGCCGATCGTCGTCCGATCGAGCAGCCACCGCACGGCAAAGACGGTGAGCACCGCGAGCGGGATGCCGAGATGAAGGTTGCGGCCGAGGAGGACTGGGAGGGCGCTGTTCCCGATCTCGCCCGTGCGGGGGAACGAGAAGCCCGGCGCGCGAACCAGATCGTTCACAGCCCATGTGAGGAGGAGGACCGCGGCGTTGTTGAGCATGATCGTCGTGACGACCTCGTGCGCGCCGGTCCGCGCCTTGAGAAAGCCGGGAATGAACCCGAATGCGGCGCCCCCTAAGGCACCCGCGACCATTGCGACCGGCAGCGCGAGAACGGTGGGGGCGCCGGCGAGATTCGCTCCGGCGACCGCGGCGGCGAATGCCCCGACGAGGAATTGGCCGGCGACGCCGATGTTGAAGAGACCGGCCTTGAAACCGAGGCCGACCGCGAGCCCGCCAAGGATGAGCGGCGCTGCCGCGACGAGCGTGTTTACGATGCCGGTGCCGCTTCCGAACGCCCCCGCGAAGAGGCTCCCGTATGCACCGAGGGGTAGGAAGAGGTCGAAGCCCGTCGGCGTGACGATGCTCGAGATGACGATGATGACGGCAGCGACGATGAACGCGAGGACGATCGCGAGTAGGGGGATCGAGGCGACCCGCCAGATCCGTCTCACGAGCGGTCGCCGCCCGTTGCCATCAGAAGGCCGACCTTCTCTCGCTGCGCTTCCTCGGCCGGGAAGACGCCGACGACGCGGCCGCGGAACATGACGAGCACGCGATCCGCGAGGTCGAGCACCTCGTCGAGCTCCGCCGAGACGAGCACGATCGCGACCCCATCGTCCCGCCGCGCGATGACCTGCTTGTGAATGAACTCGATGCTGCCGACGTCGAGACCGCGGGTCGGTTGATCGAGGACGAGAAGCTTGAGGTCGTGGCGGAACTCGCGGGCGACGACGACCTTCTGCTGGTTCCCTCCGGAGAGCGAGCTCGCCGGGACCTTGGGGCCCGGAGCGCGAATGTCGAACTCTTTGATCAGGCGGATCGCGTTCTCGGTGATCGCGCGGAAGTTGCGCACGATGCCCGCGAAGCCGCCTGCGAACGGGTGCTCCGCATACCGCGTGAGCGCGAGGTTGTCGTCGAGCGGATAGGTGAGGACGAGTCCAAAGCGGTGCCGGTCGGCCGGAACGAATGCGATGCCGCGGTCCCTGCGCGTCTCGACCGACGCACGCGTCAGATCCTGGCCGGCGAGGCGGATCCTTCCGGCCGTCGGCCGGCGGAGACCGATGAGCGCCTCGACGAGCTCCTCCTGGCCGTTTCCGGCGACACCCGCGATCCCGACAATCTCGCCGGCGCGCACGGAAAGGTCGACTCCCTGCAGGGCCTCGTGCCCGCGGTCGTTCTTCGCGCGCAGCTCCGAGACCTCGACCATCACGTCGCCCGGGTGCGAACGGCCACGATCGACCCGCAGGCTCACCGCGCGGCCGACCATGAGCTCGGCGAGCTCGTTCTCGGTGCAGTCGGTAGGCGTGCGGCTACCGACGACCTTTCCGCGGCGTATGACGGTGATCCGGTCGGCGATCTCGAGGACCTCGTCGAGCTTGTGACTGATGAAGATGATGCTGGCGCCCTCGGCCCGGAGCCGCCGTAGCACCTCGAAGATCTCGCGGGTCTCCTGAGGCGTCAGGACCGCGGTCGGCTCGTCGAGGACGAGGATCCGCGCATTTCGGTAGATCGCCTTCAGGATCTCCACCCGCTGCTGCTGACCGACGGAGAGCTGCTCGATCTTGCTCGATGGGTCGATGTCGAAGCCGAGCTTCTTCGCGAGCAAACTGATCCGCGTCGCCGCCTCTCCGAGGTCCAGGATTTCGCCCGCGCGGACGATCTCCTGACCCAGCACGACGTTTTCCGCCACCGAGAGGACGGGTATGAGCATGAAGTGCTGGTGCACCATGCCGATCCCGCGCGAGATCGCGTCCGCTGGATCGCGAATGACGACCGGCTGTCCGTCGATGCGAATCTCGCCTGCGTCCGGCGTGACGAGGCCGTAGAGGATGTTCATGAGGGTGGACTTGCCGGCGCCGTTCTCGCCGAGGAGCGCGTGTATCTCGCCCTTGCGCAGCTCTAAGTCGATCGCCTCGTTCGCGAGCGTGCCAGTCGGAAACCTCTTGGTGATCCCCCGCATCTCCAGGACCGGCGGTTGGTCGCTCATGGGCTCCTCACGCGACGAGCGGGCCGACACCGTCGGCCCGCTCATCTCGATTCGCTGCTTACACCCGCTAGGGAACCGGCTTTAGCGTCCCGGCCTTCATGTCCGCGAGGGCTTTCTTCAGCTTGTCCTCGAGGCCCGCAGGTACGGGGTCGAGGTTGCGCAGCGGCGAGTAGCCGATGCCGTCGTTCGTCGCGTCGTTGAAGAAGTTCGCGCTCTGCTTGCCCTTGTCCTTGAAGCGCTTGATGCCGTCGCGAACCGCGGTCTGCAATCGCTTCTCGGCGCTCGTGACGATGCAGGCTTTCGAGTCGGGCAAGGACTGGTACTGGTCGACGTCGACGCCGATGCCGTAGATCTTCGCGCTGCAGGCGGCGCGGAGCGCGCCCGCCCCGGTGAGGCCGGCGACCTGGAAGATGACGTCGGCGCCCTGGCCGATCATGGTCTGCGCGGAGGCCTGCCCTTTGTCGGGAGCGTTGAAGTCGCCGACGTAGTTGATGAGGACCTGCACGCCCGGCTTGGTGGCCTTCGCGGCGTTCTCGTAGCCCTTGATGTAGTTGACGACCGGCGGCACGTCCTCCCGTCCGCCGACCGCGCCGATCTTGTTGGTCTTCGTGAGGGTTCCGGCGACGATGCCCGCGAGATATCCGGCCTGCGCCTCATTGAAGAGAAGTCCCTGGTAGTTCGGCGGTTCCGGCGGGGCAACGAACTGGTCGACACCGAAGAACTGAATGGTCGGATTGGCCTTCGCCGCCGCCAGCGTTTCGGTCCCGATGAGGAATCCGACCGTGACGATAATGTCGTACTTCTGGTCGACGAAGCTCTGGATGTTCTGTTTGTAGTCCGCGACGTCCTTCGTGACGATGTTCTTCGCGGTGCCGCCGACCGCGGCGGCGCCGTCCTGAACACCCTTCCACGAGAACTCGTTGAATGACTTGTCTTCGAGCTGGCCGATGTCGGTGACCATCCCGATCTTCAGGGCGACGCCGCTCGGGCTGGCACCTGGACTGGCCCCGCCGCCGCAGCCTGCAACGAGGAGCCCGAAGACGAGACCGATTGCAAGAAGACGCTTCATGTACTTCTTAGACCTCCCCTCAATCCGTCGCGCGAACGGCAAGAAGCGACGTTCAAGCGCGACGCGGCGATTCTAGGCTCAGTGCGACAGCAGGGCCGTGGGCGCAAGCCCCGTATGTGGGAAAGCGAACACATATATAAGGAACACGGCGTAGAGGATCCCAAGGCTGGTGAGCTCCGCTCCTGAAATGGTGTTGTCCGAGCGAAGGTAAAGCTGCATCAGGACGCCGGCGGCAATGGCGATGACCGCGGATACGATCGCGAATTCGTTCAACACCCACGGCGTGAACCAGAGGCCGACCGCCACCGGAATGCACGATTGGAAAACCATCGCGCCGCTGATGTTCCCCATCGCGAGCGTGTCCTTCCGCTGCCTGATCCAGATGACGCTGTTAAATTTCTCGGGGAGTTCTGTCGCCAGCGGCGCGATGATGAGCGAGAGGATGAGCGGCGCGATGCCGAACATCGATGCGAGGTCTTCGATCTCGGTCACGAACAGGTTGGCACCGAAGATGATCGCCGCCAGCGCGACGAACACCTGCAGAAGCACCGCCCGGGTCTTCGGTGTGTCGAGCCGCCGCTGGAAGTGGAGCGGCGCCAGGGCGTCCGCGTCGGCGTTCGTCTGCGACTTCGGGTCGCTCGCGGTCTGACGGACGTAGAGGACGTAAGCGCCGACGAGTAGGACTCCGGCGACGACTCGAAGCCAGAGCGGTTTGTCGAACAACGGGAGACCGAGCCCGATCGCGACGATGTACATGCCGAGAAAGAACCGCAGATCGCGACGGACGATCACCTGGTTGATGTCCAGCACCTTCTTTCGCCGGCCGCTCCGGTGGAACACAAGCACTGCGACTCCGGTCACGAACATCGCCGCCGTCGAGAGGAGGAATGGCGCGCCCAGGATCGCGCCGATGCCGATCTCCTCGGACTCCGCGGTGCCGACGAAGATGATCGCGATGATCGGGATCATCGTCTCGGGCATCGCGGTCCCGACCGCGGCGAGGACGCTCCCCACCATCCCCTCGCTGAGGCCCATCTTCTTACCGAGCCACTCGATGCCGTTCGTGAACAGCTCGGCTCCGGCGAGGATGACGACGAACGAGACCGCCAGCAGCACGAGGTCGAGGAGAAGCGTCACGAGGTCGCCGTGCTGCCACCGGCCGCGCGGCGGCGCCGAATCGTCCGCACGAGCGGGATAAGGACCAGTACGACGGCGAGGATGATGATCACGGTCGACATTGCGCTGTTGAAGAAGTACAGCGGGCTGCCATGACCGGCGATGAGCGCCTTGCGAAGCTCACGCTCGGTCGAATCACCGAGGACGAGCGCGACGACGAGCGGTGCGAGTGGGTACTTCATCTTCCGCAACCAGTAGCCGATCAGGCCGAAGACCACGGTGATGAACACGTCCAGCATGCTGTTGTTGAGTGAATACGAGCCGATGATCGAGATCACGACGATGAACGGCGTGATGATCGCGTAGGGGACACGCATGATCATCGCCAGGAGCGGGACCGCGAGCAGGCAGAGGATGAACGTCAAGAGGTGTCCGAGGTAGATGCTCGCGATGAGGCCCCAGACGAAGTCGGGATGCTGGATGAAGAGGACCGGGCCGGGCTGCAGGCCCCAAATGAAGAGGCCGGCCATGATCACGGCGGACGTCGGCGAACCCGGGATGCCGAGGGTGATCATCGGAACGAGCGAGGCCACGCCGGCCGAGTCCGCAGCGGCCTGTGGGCCCATGATCCCGGAGATCTCTCCCTTCCCGAAATTCTCCTTGTTCTTCGAGTACTGCCGAGCGAGGCCGTAGCCGAGGAACGAGGCAGCGGTGGCGCCGTGGCCGGGAAGAACGCCGAAGAAGAATCCGATGATTGCGTTCGAGAGCACCAGTTTCAGACGCTTGCGAAGCTCGCGGAACGCCTCGAAGACGTCCTTCAGGCCGAGCTTCGCGGAGATATTCTCGACGTATCCGATGCCCTGCTCCTCGGCGGAGGCGAGGATCTCTCCGATGCCGAAGAGGCCGATTGTCACCGGCACGAAGCTGATCCCCGAAAGAAGAGAGATCTGGCCGAAGTTGAGTCGCTGCTCGCCGGTGATGGTGTCGAATCCAACGGCCGCGAGGAGCAGGCCGAGCGCGAGCATGGCGAGGCTCTTCATCGGCGCTTCGGCTCCGAGCCCGATCAGCGTCGCGAACGAGAGCACGAAGACCGCGAACAGCTCGGCCGGCCCGAACTCCAGCGCCTTCAGCGCGATCGGCAGTGCGAAGAACGTGAAGAGGATGGTCGACACGAGCGCGCCCAGGAATGACGAGACGAACGAGCTCGCCAAAGCGAGGCCCGGTTTGCCGAGCTTCTTCGCGAGGGGAAAACCGTCGAAGAGCAGCACGACCGCCCACGGCTCGCCTGGGATGTTGAAGAGGATCGAGGTGATGACACCTCCGAAGAGAGCTCCCCAGTAGATGCCCGCGAGGAAAATGATCGCCGTCGTCGCGTTCGAACCCGGCAGCGACCCGTGCGCGATAAATACGGTGATCGGGAGCAGGATTGCGACCCCGCTCGTCCCGCCGAGTCCAGGGAGAACGCCAATGACGAGGCCGAGAACGACGGCGACAAAGAGCATGATCATGTTGATCGGCTGTAGCGCCGTCGCGAAGCCGCCTGCGAGCTGCCCGAATACCTCCATCTAGAAAGGCAGTACGCCGGACGTATAGAGGAAGCTCTTGGGCAGCGACACGCGAAAACCGATCTCGAATATCAGGAAGATGACGATCGGGAACGCCACCGTGATCGCCGCGACCCACCAGATCTTGTAGCGGCCGAGCCACCATGCGAAGAGCCCCATATACAGGGCGGTGGCCAGGTAGAAGCCGAAGGGCGGGACGATCGTGTAGGTGAAATCCGTCGTCTTAAAGCCGATCCCGCCGATGAGGAACGCATACCCGAGCATGGGTACCGCGAGCTTGAGAACCGCGAACACGCCCCGCGATCCATCGAAAGCGCCCTCAGCCGGCTGGGGCGTGGTCATTGCGCGGTGGGCGACGACGACCGAGGCGATCCCCATGATCGTGGCTGCCCAGAACGGGTACCAGCGCGCGCCGACGTCGCCGATGGCCGTCCCCGCTGACGGACTGAACGCCGCACGGGAGTCGAACATGGCGACGGCGGCGATCAGGATGATCGCCGCCGCCGTCACTACCTGGTACGGCCTCACGTGGCTGTGATCAGGGGACCCACTTGAACTTCGTCGCGATGTCGAGATGGAGCTGCTGGTATTGCAGGATGAACTGGCGGAACTCGAGCCCCGACTTGAACTCTGGCTGGAGCGCGTTGTCGGTCATGAATTTCTTCCACTCGTCTGAGTCGAACACCTTCTTGAAGACGTCGATCCAGAACTGCTGTTGTGCTTGCGACAGCCCTGGGGGCGCCATGATCGCGCGCATGATGAAGTAGTCGTCGATCGCGAGCCCCTGCGAAGTGCAGGTTGGGAGAGTCGAATATACGGCGGCCGTCGGGCTCGCCTTCGTGAACGCGCAGAGCGGCCGAAGCTTCTTGGGGCTGGCCTGATAGAGCGCTAGTCCCTCGCTCGGGTTGTTCACGGTGGCCACGACGCCGCCTTGATGTCCGGCAAGCGCCGCCGCTGCGGTCGCGCCTGATGTTTGGGTGATGTACGTGAAGGGCTTCGTCTTCATCGTGTCTTCGATCCGGCGGAAGAGGGCTTCATCCTCTTGCTTCGCGCCAGTGCCGGCCACGGTGAGGGAGGTCTCCTTCGCGGCGTTGATGAAGTCCTGCGCCGTCTTAAACGGACTGTCCTCGTTGACCCACAGGAAGAACGGGTCGAGCGCGAGGTTGGCGATCGGCGTGAAGTCCGTCGCTTTGTACGGCAGCTTCTGCGTGATGAGGGTCGTGAAGAAGCTATTGAGCGTGATCATCACGTAGTGCATGTCTCCGGTCTTCTCGTACACGTACGTGAATGCGACGGCGCCGGAGGCGCCCTCCTTGTTGAATGGTGTCACGGGCTGCGATGAAAACTTCTTGGTCTCGATGATGGTCGCCATCGCGCGTGCGTAGAGGTCAGAGCCTCCGCCAGGCGCAGTGCTGATGACAAACTCGACCGGGCGGGTCGGCTGGACTGCCACGGCTGCCGAGCCCGATCCCGAACTGGTCGGGGTGGCCGAGGGGGCATTCGCCGTGGCGCATGCCGTGAGGGTGACGAGCGCGGCCGTCAGGATGGCCGCTATCCGTATCGCGGACCTCGACATGACACACACCTCCATCTATGCAGGTACGCACCGGGGTGTCTAAGAGGTCACACCGGCGGTCTGACCGCAGGTAATCCTGTCACAATGGCGGAAGCGGGTCGGCACGGGGCGTGCGCTAGGCCGGTCCAGAGCTCGTTCGGCCGTACGGCCGGGCAAGGAGTGTGGGCATGGTGCAGGAGCTGACCAGACCGACGTCGCTGCGAAAGGGCGCCGCCCCGGATACCGCTTTTGCCTTCCTGGACGGCGAGTTCATCCCGGTAAAAGACGCCAAGGTCAGCGTCATGACCCACGCCTTCAACTACGGGACGGGAGTCTTCGAGGGCATCCGCGCGTACTGGAACGCGGAAGAGGAACAGCTCTACGCCCTCCACCTCAAGGAGCACTACCTCCGGCTCCATCGCTCCTGCCGGATCATGCGGATCGGGCTCCCGTACACCGCCGATGACCTCGTCGGCATCACGCTCGAGCTCCTTCGGAAGTGCAACTACCGCGAGGATGCCTACCTCCGACCGATCGCGTACAAGTCGAGCCCGCTCATTGGCGTTCGACTGCACGACCTCGAGGACAGCTTCACCGTCTTCGCGATCCCGTTCGGCACCTACATCGATATCGACCGCGGGATCTCGTGCGCCGTGTCGAGCTGGCGGCGTACCGATGACAACGCGATCCCTGCGCGCGCGAAGATCACCGGCGCATATGTGAACGCGGCTCTCGCGAAGACGGAGGCGCAGGAGGCGGGCTTCGACGAAGCCATCGTGCTGACGCAGGACGGCCACGTGAGCGAGGGGAGCGCCGAAAACCTGTTCCTCGTCCGCGATGGAACTCTGATCACGCCACCCGGGACCGACAACATCCTCGAGGGGATCACGCGGACGTGTGTTCTCAAGATCGCGGCTGACAACGGCATCCCTACGGTGACCCGGCAGGTCGACCGGACGGAGCTGTACGTCGCCGACGAGATCTTCCTGTGCGGGACAGGCGCGCAGATCTCGCCGGTCACCAGCATCGACCACCGCACGATTGGGAAGGGCGAGCGCGGACCGATCACTACGAAGGTGAGCCAGATCTACTTCGACGCCGTTCGGGGCAAGGCCCCCCAGTACCGCAGCTGGATCACGCCCGTGTACAAACGTTGACCGCGAAGAAGAAGAAGAAAGACAAGAAGCCGAGCGCGCTGGGGCGCATCGTGCGCGCCATCGACGCCGCCGGCCGCGATGCAGATCTCGCGCGGCGCAACGCCAACGATCCCGCCTTCCGCAAGGGCGTGCAGTCGGACCGCCGCGAGACGCTCTCGAAGTTCACGACCGTGAAGCACGCGCTCGCCGACCGCGCGGAAATCCAAAAATCCAAGAAGAAGAGCTAGCGGGCTAGATCCGTCGCGAGCCCTCTGAAATCGGTTCCCACTCTCACCACAATGTCCGCTCCGGTCGTCTCGCTCGAGGGGAATGTGTCGACCGGGAGTCCTCCCAGTTGCTGTGCCAGGGCGGTTGCCGTGTAGCGCTTTGCGCCGTTCCGGACGAGCACTGCGGAGCGTCCCGTAGCGCCATTGCTCACCGTCGAAACGGTGAACGCCCGCTCCGTCAGACGGTCGGCGATCGTCTGCGCAAGACCGTTGCGAGCTCCGGCGCTTCGCACCTCAACCGTTGCCCCTTCCGATTTCACCTGGGGGTCATAGAAGAGGGCTGCCGCAAGGTCGCGGATCTTCGCGCGGTCGGGCACGAGGATGAAGCCGTGGTCCGCACTTGTCGATGACTGGAGCTCGCAGTGCGGATAGGCGCCACCGCACGGGTAGAGGACCTCGCTCCGGATCGCTCCGCCGTCGATGCCCGAGCCGAACTGCGCGAGCGGCAGCACGTTGGCGGGATCGAAGTTGGTCTGGACAGCGCTGCCGACACGATCGACGAGCGCGGGGAGACCGCGGAGAAAATCGCCATCTGCGAGGCGAGTCCGCAGCGCCGAGAGAACGAGCTGCTGGCGTTGCGCGCGGCTGTAGTCGTTGGTGTCGTGCCGCGACCTGGCGAACCGAAGTGCGGTGGCGCCGTCCATGAGCTGCGGGCCCGCCGTGATGTCGAGCCGCTCGATGCCGTAGTCCGGAGTGGGGTAGGACTCATCGCGGACCGGCCGCTTCACATCGATCACCACACCGCCGACCGCGTCGACGATCTGGGTGAACGCATCGAAGTCGACCAACGCGTACGCGTTGAGCCGGATGCCGAGGAGATCCTCGACGACCCGTCGCGCGAGGTCGTAACCCCCGAAGGCATACGCGGCGTTGATCTTGTCCTGGAACACGCCGGGTCGGTCGATGTACACATCGCGCGGGATCGAGAGCATCGCCGCTGTCTTGTTCACGGGGTCGAGGCTCAACACGATCATCGTGTCGGTGTTCTTGGTCGCGGAAGCCCCGCCGCGCGAGTCGATCCCGAGCAGAAGGACATTGAGGCGCTCCGTTCCCGTCCATGCAGGAACGGGCGGGTCCTGCCCTGCTGTCGTGCCGCTCACAACGGGCGCGTTGGCGAGCGGCGCAAATACCTTCGACGCGAGTCCGGCCCACGGCGCCGATCCGCGATACGCCGCCGCGTAGAACGCGACGAGCGCGACGCACACCACGCCGAGAGCGAGGTAGTCGACGACCCGCCGACCGCTGAGCGAGCCCATCCCGCGCAGCTTTCCCGCGAACGCATCGGCCACTACGACAAGGTGGTAGAGGAAGAACGTGCACGCGACGAGGAACGTGACCGACGGAGCATTGCGGAGCACGAACGCAGTGACGGGATCCGCGATGGCGACGAACGCGCCAACGAGGAGCACCGTGAAGATCGGCACGAGGATCATCAAAGACCCGCGCACCCATCGTCCGAGATACATCTGGCCGAGGCCCGGCAGCAGGAAGGACAGGACCGCAGCGAAGCCCGGAGATCCGCTCATCGTGGGCGCCGAAAAGGCGCGGACGTGCGGCAGGGTCGCGGAAGCTGCTCCCCGATTCGACACCGAACCCTAAGCGTACGAGACTCCGCTTCCCTTAGATGGAGCGCCCGCTGCCGGCTGACTCTGACACTCTGCGCGGCGCTCGCGCCGTCGGGATCGTTTGCGCGACGCTCTTCATCCTTCCGGTGATCCTGTCGATCGCATTTCCGTCGGCGTTCCTGTTCCAGCCGTACAACCGGATCTACGAACGGATGATCGCGGCAGTCCTTCTCGCGTTCGGCCTCGGCCTTCTGCTCGCGCTCCGCGATCCGGTGCGCAACGCGGGTGTATTCGCGGTGGTCGGACTCGCGACCGGACTTCTCGGGGGCGCCGTCATCTACGCGCTCGTGGTTGACCGCGCCGATCCGCTCCACTGGGTCGCGCAGGTCCCGATCCTCGCCGCGATCACGGCGACGCTCGAGATCACGTACACGCGTCTCCGTCGCCCAAACCCGATCGTCGTACGCATCGTCGTCGCGGCGGTGGTGCTCCTTCCATTCGCGTTCTACGTTCACGATCTCGCCTACGCCGCTTTCGTCCCGAGCCGTTAGCGTCCGAGTCATGACGCCGATCGTGCAAGTCACTGACCTGCGAAAGCGCTACGGCGATATCGAAGCGGTTCGCGGAATCAGCTTCTTCGTCGAGCCCGGCGAGGTCTTCGGTCTGCTCGGCCCGAACGGTGCGGGAAAGACCACCACCGTTGAGATCCTCGAAGGACTTCGAAAAGCTGACGGAGGCCATGCGACGGTGGCCGGCGTCGATGTCTTCGCCGATCCAGCCGGCGTGAAGCGCCGCATCGGTGTGCAGCTCCAATCGAGCGCGTTTCCCGACAACCTCACGGCGCGCGAGACGGTGCGCTTCTTCGCGGCCTGCTACGACGTCGAGGTCGACGAGCTGGCACTCCTGCGTCAGGTCGAGCTCGAAGAGCGCGCCGGGCAGTCACAGTCGAAGCTGTCGGGTGGACAACGGCAGCGGCTCTCGATCGCGACCGCGCTCGTGAATCAGCCGCAGATCCTGTTCCTCGACGAGCCGACCACCGGCCTCGATCCGCAGGCGCGGCGCAACCTGTGGGAGCTGATCCGGAGCATCCGGGCGCGCGGCACGACCGTGTTCCTGACCACCCACTACCTCGACGAGGCCGAGATCCTCTGCGACCGCGTCGCGATCATGGAAGAGGGCGATATTGTGGCGCTGGACCCGCCGAGGAAGCTGATCGACGACCTCCTGGCGCGCGGATTCACCAAGCCGGTTCTGCAGCAGAAAGCGAATCTCGAAGACGTCTTCCTCGACCTCACCGGGCACGAGCTGCACGAGGTATGAGGCAGACCCTTCGTCTGTTCGCGTTACTGCTTCGCGGATACGTTCGCGACCGGACCGCCCTGTTTTTCAGCCTCGTCGTCCCGTTGATGCTGATGGTCATCTTCGGCTACCTGAACCTTGGCGACTTCGGAAAGGTCACCGTGGCCGTTGACGATCAAGCGAAGAACGCGTCGAGCGCGCAGTTCCTGCAGATCCTCAGGGGTGTGGAAACGCTGCAAGTATCCGAGGTGCCGACGGATCAGGCGCTGACGAAGCTCCGAAGGACAGAGCTCGACATGCTCGTCGTCATCCCGAGCGACTTCGTCATCGCCCTCGCGCGACCGGGACAGACGGTGCCGCAGATCGTCGTGTACGGGGACGACGCGCGGCCACAACAGGTCGCGGTGGGCCGGCAGATCGTTTCGCAGATCATCGACCGGCTGTCTTTCGCGGTGACGCAGACTGCCCCGGTCGTCGCGGTGAAGGAGGAGACCGTCCAGGGGGTGCGTCTTCGATACGTCGACTTCCTCGTTCCAGGGATCCTCGGCGTGAACATCATGCAGCTCGCGATCTTCTCGGTGGCGTTCGCACTCGTCGCGGACAAACAGCGCGGCGTGCTGCGTCGGATCATGGCAACGCCGGTCCGCGTGACAAGCCTGCTTACAGCGCATGTCCTCACGCGGCTCGTGATCGCGGCCGGCCAGGTGGCGGTGCTGCTGCTCGTGGCGCTCGTCCTCTTCAACGTGACGATCGTCGGCGGGCTCGCGCCGCTTGTCGTCGTGGCGCTCCTCGGGACGATCCTGTTCCTCACGATCGGCTTCGCGCTCGCCGGCTGGGCTACGACCGAGAACCAGGTGCCCGCGATCGCGCAGCTGATCACGTTGCCGCAGTTCTTCTTCTCGGGCGTCTTCTTCTCGAAGAACGCGGCACCCGAGTTGATCCGGCCGGTCACAAACGTCCTGCCGCTCACGCTCCTGAATGACGCGCTACGCGAGATCAGCGTCCAGGGCGCCTCGCTCTGGGATGTGCGGACGCAGATCCTGGGTCTGCTCATCTGGACGGCTCTGGGCTTCATCCTCGCGGTCCGCCTGTTCCGCTTCGAGAAGTTTTAGCGGCTTAGCTCGCCGTGCACGACGCGATGGACGACCGCGCGAAAGCGGCCCCAGTCCGCCCAGTCGCCGCCGATCTCGTCCGAGGGCGCGCTCGCGATCCGTTCGAGCCGGTCGGCGACCCCGCCAAGCGCTGGGGGATCGACCTCGATCCACTCCTCGATCTGCTCCTCGAGGTCGCTCGTCTCAAAGGTCCCGCCCACTTCGTCGAGAAGAAAGGCGAACGTGTGGAAGAGTGGTGGCCCCTGGGGAGCCGACACGGAGCGATAGGAGATCCAGGCAAGAAACCGTTTGACCTCGGTCTCTAGACCAGTCTCTTCCTCTGTCTCTCGACGGAGCGCGTCCAGGATCGGCTCCTCGTGGTGGATGCCTCCGGTCGGGAGCCGATGCGCTCCACGCGGATAGAAGGTCTTGATCCCGAGAGGCACCTTGCCGTTACGGCGCCGGATGACCATGCACACCTCGGCGAATCGATCGGGCCTCTGAACCGGGTCGAAGAACGGACGGATGACGACCTCGACCCGGCGCGGGTTACCGAAGCGCGCCGCCAGCTCGTCGATTTCGCGAACCTGGGCGTCGGACAGATTCACTCGCGGTCGTACTTGCGCAGCACGTCCTCGAGCCCCTCGCGCAGCAGGACCGCCTCCTTGGTCTTCTTTCGTTCGGCGAGCGCCTTCAGGCGCGCGAGCTGCGCGGCGCTGTAATAGGACGACTTCAAGACCATGTCGTCGGCCGGGGTGAGTCCAACGGTGTCGCCCCCCTGCTCCTTCGCGGCGTAGAGCGCGAGGTCTGCCTTGCGCATGAGCTCTTCCGGATTCTTCGCGTCGCGCGGAATGTTGGCGACGCCGATGCTCACGGCACAGCGCTGGCCCTTCGCCAGCACCTTGGCGAAGGCGGCGTCGATGTCACGGCGCAGACCGTCGGCGCGAAGAAACGCGCTCTCGACGGTGAGCCCGGGTGCGACGAGCGCGAATTCGTCGCCGCCGATCCGACCAAGGGTCCACCCTTCGCGCTTGGCGGCGCGAGACAGCTCCGCGACCGCGGCGCTGATCGCCCGGTCGCCAGCCTCGCGGCCGTGCACCGTGTTGAGCTGGTGCAGGTTGTCGATGTCGAGGAGCAGCAAGGTGACCTGCTGCTCGGGCCGCTCGCGGGAGTCCTTCCAGATCGCCGTCAGCGCACCGCTGAAGGCTGGTCCGCTAAGGCAACCGGCCTTTAATTGTCCTGTTCGGGGCATTGGCACACCTCCAGCACGTACCCAGCGGATATATATGTATAACCGATATACGTCAAGACCGGGACGGCCGACTGATCCGGCGAAAGGAGCCTTCTCGCCGGCCAGGGCGGCACGTACACTCGTCGGACAAGCGTTCGAGGGGCCATCAACCCCGAGCTGCCGGAAGAAGACGAGTAGAACCGGCCGGGCCGCGCACCGTTAAAGGCGCAGCGAGTGGACGCAAGCGGCGTCAACTCGGGTGGTACCACGGCATACGCCGTCCCGAGATGGGGACGGCGTTTTCTTTTGCGCGACAAGGAGCGAAGATGGCGACGGAGCAGAAGACGCGATTCGCACCGGTTGGCTCGGGGTTCGACCTACCCGAGCTTGAGCACGGCGTGCTCGACCTGTGGGAGCGCGAGAAGAGCTTCGACATGCTCCGCCGAAAGAATGCCGGCGGGCCGCGTTACTCGTTCATCGACGGACCGATCACCGCGAACATCGAGGCGATGGGCGTCCATCACGCCTGGGGACGCACCTATAAAGACCTCTACCAGCGGTACAAGGCGATGCAGGGCTTCGACCAGCGCTGGCAGAACGGCTTCGACTGCCAGGGTCTATGGGTCGAGGTGCAGGTCGAGCGCGAGCTCAACCTGAACAGCAAGCGCGACATCGAGACCTACGGCATCGACAAGTTCTCGCGCGCGTGCCGGGCCCGCGTCGACCGCAGCGCGGCCGCGATCACCAAGCAGTCGATCCGGCTCGGTCAGTGGATGGACTGGGCCAACTCCTATTACACGTACAGCGACAACAACATCTCACACATCTGGAACGTGCTGAAGCTCGTTCACGAGAAGGGCTGGCTGTACAAGGGTCATCGCGCCATGCCGTGGTGTGCGCGTTGCGGCACCGCCCTCGCCGAGCACGAGATGACCGGCTCGTACAAGGAGATGACGCACGACTCGCTATACGTGCGTTTCCCCGTGCTCGCCGAGGGTCGCGGTTCCGAGCTGGCGAAGCAGCGCGCGTCGTTCCTCGCCTGGACGACGACGCCCTGGACGCTGCCCGCCAACGTCATGCTCGCCGTCCATCCGGACCTCGACTACGTAAAGGTGCGCGTGCTCGCCGACGGCGCGACCGAGCCGGAGCTGCTGATCCTCGGCGCGAAGGTCTTCGCACAGTCGAAGTGGCACAAGGCTGAGGTTGTCGAGACCGTGAAGGGCCGCGACCTGGTCGGCGTGCGCTACGCCGGCCCGTTCGACGAGCTCCCCGCCGGCACGGAGGCGGCACCGGCGCACAAGGTCATCGAGTGGGATGAGGTCGGCGAGGCTGAGGGCACCGGGATCGTCCACATCGCCCCCGGCTGCGGGGCCGAGGACTTCGCTCTTGGCAAGCGCGAGAAGGCGCCGGTCATCGTGCCTATCGACGAGAACGCGCACTTCGTCTCCGGCTTCGGCTGGCTCCAGGGCAGAGACGCGCGCGACGTCGCGCACGAGATCGCCGATGACCTGCGCAAGCGCGGTCGGCTCTTCCGCGAGCTCGCGTACACGCACAGCTATCCGATCTGCTGGCGCTGCAAGGAGGAGATCGTCTTCCGCGTCGGCGACGAGTGGTTCATCTCGATGGACGAGCTTCGGCCGAAGCTCAAGGAGGCCGCGGCGAAGGTGCGCTGGCTTCCGCCGCACACGGGCGATCGGATGCAGAACTGGCTCGACAACATGGGCGACTGGAACATCAGTCGAAAGCGCTACTGGGGCCTGCCGATGCCGTTCTACACATGCGGGAACGGACACTTCTTCATCATTGGAAGCCAGGACGAGCTCCGCGAGCGCGCAGTGCGCGGTCTCGAGCAACTCCAGGAGCTCCACCGCCCGTGGATCGACAACGTCATCGTCGCATGTCCCACGTGCAAGGCGGAGAGCACGCGCGTGCGCGAGACCGGTGACGTATGGCTCGACGCTGGCATCGTGCCTTTCTCCACGCTGAACTGGCTCACCGACCGTGACTACTGGAGGAAATGGTTCCCGGCCGAGTTCATCACCGAGAACGTCGAGCAGATCCGCCTCTGGTTTTACTCACAGCTCTTCTTCAGCGTCGTCCTGACCGGTGGCGCGCCGTACGAGACGGTGCTCTCGCACGAGTTCGTCTACGACGAGAACGGCGAGGAGTTCCACAAGAGCGGCGAGAACTTCATCGACTTCCCGCAGGCCGCGGAGCGCGCGGGCTCCGACATCGTCCGCTGGTTCTACATGCGCCTGAATCCCGCCGACAAGGTGCTGTTCGGATACAACGTGCTTTCCGACGTCAAGCGCAAGCTGCTGATCCTCTGGAACACGTATGCGTTCTTCGTGACCTACGCGAACCTCGACCAGTTCGACCCGACCGTCGCGGCGGTGCCGGCTCGCGAACGCCCGCTCATCGACCGTTGGCTCCTCTCGAGCCTGAATCGCTTGGTGCGCGACGTGCGCGGAGCACTCGATGCATACGACTCGCAGACCGCCTGCTTGAAGATGGAGGCGTTCTGGGACGACCTGTCGACGTGGTACGTACGCCGGAACCGTTCCCGTTTCTGGAAGGCACGCTCCGAGCGCGACTCGCTCGCCGCCTACCAGACGCTGTACGAGGCCCTCACGACTCTCATCCGCTTGTTCGCGCCGGTCATGCCGTTCGTCGCCGAGGAGATGTTCCAGAACCTCGTGCGCCGCGCGACGCCGGGCGCGCCGGCGTCCGTGCATCACGCGGAATACCCGTCCTTCGACGCGTCGCTCATCGACGACGACCTCGAGCGCCGGATGCGTGCGGCGCGTCGCGTCGTCGAGCTTGGCCGCGCCGCCCGGTCGGCAGCCGGCGTGAAGACGCGGACGCCTCTATCCAAGCTGATCGTCGTGTTCGACGCCAACGACCGCGACCACGGTGCGCTCGACAGCCGATCGGAGCTTGCGGACATCGTCAAGGACGAGCTCAACGTGAAGGCGATAGAGATCCGCGACGAGGCCGAGGGCCTCGTCAAGGAGACGGTGAAGCCAGATCTCAAGGTCCTGGGGCCGAAGCTCGGGAAGGATCTGCCGCGTGTGCGTCAGGCGCTTGCCGAGGGTCGCTACGAGAGGCGCGACGGGACGATCCAAGTCGAGGGGTTCGAGCTCTCCGACACCGAGGTCCTCATCTCACACGAAGGCGCGCCCGGACATGCGGTCGGACGCGATGCCGGTGCGACCGTCGCGCTCGAAACCAAGCTCACCCCGGAGCTCGAGCTCGAAGGCCTCGCGCGAGAGCTCGCGCACCACCTGAACAACATGCGCAAGGAGGCAGGCCTCGATCTCTCCGATCGCATCGCGCTCCGCTACGCGGGCCCGATCGGGCGCGTCTTCGAGCGCTACGGTGACTTCATAAAGCAGGAGGCGCTGGCTACGAGCTTCAGCGAAGGACTCCACGCGCGCGGCCACAAGTGGGAGGGCGAGCTGAACGGTGTGGCCGGCCAGCTCGAGATCGAAAAGGCCTGAGAGGGCCGCTAGATTCCGAGCACCTGCTTCTTTTTCGCAGCGAACTCTTCGTCCGTGAGCACACCGCGATCGTGCAGCTCTGAGAGCATCAAGAGGTCGTCGATGCTCGTCGAGTGCGCGGCCGGAGGCTGAGTCGTCGGCTTGATGCGCCGGTCGACTGCTCCCTGCAGCGTGTTCTTGATCGGCGTGAAGACCGTGGCGAGCACGAAGAGCGTCATCACGGTCGCGAGATCGGAATTCTCGCCGATCATCGCCACGAAGAGCCGCTCAAAGAAAGCGACCACCGCGGTGTAGACGCCGGCGAGGATCGCGGTGAGCAGCACGTAGACGATGGTCCGATTGATGATCAGGTCGATGTCGTAGAGGCGGTAGCGGAGGATGGCGATCCCGACGGCGAGCGGGATTGCGGTGAGTGCGAGCGTGGCGGCAACGTCGGTCGCTCCTCTGAGTTCCGGAGCGAATCGACTCGCTGCTTCGGCGAGGAAAGAGAGGAGCAGCAAGCCGCCAGCGAAGGCGAACCACTTGAGTTGCTGACGCTCATCCTTGCCGGCGCGCCGCGTTCGGTCGAACAGCGCTAGCGCGCTGATGATGACGAGCACGAGCAGGAGCGGCTGGAGGACGACTGCGATGGTGTCGAACCACGAGGCGTATTGATCGAGTCCGATCGGATTGCGAATCGATGGGTATCCCGCGGCCGCATAGGTGTCCGGCGCGAACATCGTCAGCACGACGGCGAGGACCACATTCGCGGCGGCGAAGTACGCGGCCGGCCTCCAGCGTGGCGACGGAAGGTGGCCATCCGGGAAGAGCAGCGGAAGGAACAGGGCGACAACAGCGATCCCGGGCATGTCCGCCCAGAACCCGAACCAGGCCATCGCCTGCCCGAATGGGAGCGACCCAGGTGCGACTACGAGAGCCTGGATCGCGTACTCGCGCGCGAAGAACGAAAAGCCAAAGCTCACTGCGGCGCCGCAGAACATCCAGCCGATCGGATGCGCGTTGTGTGTGCTCACGATCAGGGCGCCGATCGCCCCGCAGCCCAGGAGGGCGAGGACACTCCAGATGTCGATCAGGTTGACTCTGCCGACGAATCGCGCTTCGAATGCGAGGCTCGCGACGGCGAGTGCGGCATAGAGGACGACGCTGGACCACGCCAGCCAGCGCGCCCGCGAACCTGAAGTCGAAGCTCGGATCAATCCGGACGCGGCCGCCGCGGACACGGCAAAAGCCTACGCGCTTGGTGCTAGAGCAGGGCGCTCCGCAGCGCGGAGGAGATGAGACGCGGCGCGCGGCGGCGGCCGGGGCCGGTGAGCGCCGTCCGCCAGGTCGGGTAAGAGAGGAGAGCGTGCGCGAGCGCGATCGCGTCGCTCGGACGCACCCGGATTCCGCCGCGTCGGGCGAGGTCGTTGATCGTGCGGGTGATGATCCCGAGCCGCACGCCGTCGAGCTCGCGGAGGAGCGCGGCGATCTCGCGCGGGAGCGCCCCGTCCACGAGCGTCTCGAGCAGAACGGATTCGGCGCGGTACTCACGCTCGTGCATGGCGATGAGCTCGCCCAGGACCGCATCCGCGCTTTCGCCGCGGGGTCGCCATCGCTCGATCCGGCCGATCAAACCTTCGGCTCTTCCCCGCAGCGCGGCGTCCACGAGTCGCTCCTTCGTCGGCGCGTGGAGGTAGACCGTGCGCGGACTGACGTGGGCGCGTCGCGCCACTTCGCTCACCCGGAGGTTCGCATACCCGCGGCGCGCCACCTCGCGCAGTGCCGCCGACTCGATCGCGGTCGAGGTTCGGGCGGTCGTGCGCGCTCGTTCGCGTTGTACGTATCGGCGATTCGCTACAGACGGAGTGTATCGGAATCGTCGGTGCCCTCTATCCGATGCGCTATCGTTGCACCTCCAGTGGGGAATCTCGCATTCGTCTTTCCGGGGCAGGGCTCGCAGATCGTCGGCATGGGCCGGGCGGTCTACGAGCAGTCCGCCCGCGCGCGCGAGACGTTCGAGGAAGCCGATCGCACCGTCGGATATGAGCTTTCGAAGGTCTGCTTCGAGGGCCCGCCGGGCCAGCTCGACGACACGACCGTTGCCCAGCCCGCGATCCTCACCACGAGCGTCGCAATCCTCGAGGCCTTCATCGAATCGGTGAACGAGAAACTTGGCCGGCGCATCAGCGACGGCGGCGAGCCGCGCGGCGTGGCCGCACTTCCGACGTCTTTCCGCCCGCGCTTCGTCGCCGGGCACTCTCTCGGCGAATTCACCGCCCTCGTCGCCGCTGGCGTCCTGACGTTCCAGGAAGCTCTCCGTCTCGTGACCGAGCGCGGGCGCCTCGCCGCCACGCGCGGAGCCAAGGGGGCGATGGCCGCGATCGTCGGCCTTCCCGCGGAAGAGGTCGAGCGCGTGATCAAGGAGACGCTGCCGCACGGCACCGCCGTCGTCGCCAACGACAACGGTCCCGCGCAGGTCACCATCGCCGGAGACAGCGAAAGCGTCGCCAAGGTCAGCGAGGCACTGACCAAGCGCGGCGCGCGCAAGGTGGTGCCTCTCCGCATTTCGGCGCCCTTCCACTTCCCGGACATGGGACGGATCGGCCCGGATCTCGCCGCGTTCATGCGAACGCTGCACTTCCACGAGCCTGTGGTCCCGATCGTCGCGAACGTAAGCGCGATGCCGCATCCGTCGGCGTCGGCGATCCCGGACGCGCTCGTCCGGCATCTCTCGAACCGTGTCGAGTGGCTCCGCTCCGTCCGCTACATGGCGGAGCGCGGCGCATCGACGTTCGTCGAGATCGGCGCCGGCCAGGTCGTAAACGGTCTGGTCAAGCGCATCGCGGATGTGAAGCTCCTTAATATGTCGGATCCGCCGTCCATCACCGGAGTGCTGTCGGCCTTGCGCGAGCGCGCCGCCGCCGCGCCACGGTGACCCGCCGCGTCGTCGTCACGGGCCTCGGCGCCGTGACGCCGCTCGGCCTTGATGTGCCGAGCACCTGGGACGCGCTGGTTCACGGGCGGAGCGGCATCGGCCGGATCAGCCGTTTCGATCCATCGCCGTATGAGACACAGATCGCCGGTGAGGTCAAGGGGTTCGAGCCCGCGAAGTACATGGACCGCAAGGAGATCCGGCGTACCGACCGCTTCACCCAGTACGCCGTCGCCGCCGCGGCGCAAGCTCTCGAGGACGCGGGCCTGAAAGGCGGCGGCCCTGACCGCGACCGCATTGGAGTGGCCATCGCCACCGGGGTCGGCGGCATCGAAACGCTCATCGACCAGGTACTCCTTATGAAGGACCGCGGCCCGTCACGCCTCTCGCCCTTCCTCGTGCCGATGCTGATGGCGAACGCCGGATCGGCGCAGATCTCGATGCAGTTCGACGTCCGCGGGCCGAGCCTCACTCATGTATCGGCGTGCGCCTCGAGCGCGCACTCCCTCGGCGAATGCGCCGAGATCATCAAGCGAGGGCAGGCCGATGTCATGGTGAGCGGAGGCGCGGAAGCCGCGGTGCTCCCACTCCCGATCGGCGCGTTCGCGACGATGCACGCCATGAGCCGCCGCAACGACGCCCCCGAGAAGGCGTCGCGTCCGTTCGACAAGGACCGCGATGGGTTCGTCCTCTCAGAAGGGTCGGCCGTCCTGATCCTCGAAGAGCGCGAGCGCGCGCTGAAGCGCGGCGCCAGGATCTACGGCGAGCTCGTCGGCTACGGCGCGACGGCCGACGCCTACCACATCACGTCCCCGTCGCCTGACGGCGAAGGCAACGCGCGCGCGATGCAGATGGCGCTCGACCAGGCCGGCATGAAGCCGTCGGACATCGAATACATCAACGCGCACGGCACATCGACGCAGCCGAACGACCGCGAGGAGACCGCGGCGATCAAGCGCGTCTTCGGCGACCACGCGAAGAAGCTGATGGTCTCGTCCACGAAGTCGATGACCGGTCACCTGCTCGGCGCCGCGGGCGCCCTCGAGGCGATGGCCTGCGTGCTCGCGATGCGCGACGGGTGCGTCCCGCCGACGATCAATTACGAGACGCCCGATCCGGCGCTCGATCTCGACTACGTGCCGAACGAGGCCCGCGCTCGGCCGATCAAGACCTCGCTCTCCAACTCGATGGGCTTCGGCGGGCATAACGCTTCGCTGATCTTCCGCGCGGCGTAGCTGGCACCCCGGCTGCACGCAGGTTCGGATATGCCGCTTGAGCGTCCTCCTGAGGAATGGAAAAGCGCCGGCGAGCCGATGACCGAGTCCCAGGCGTCGTTCCTCAAGCGCCTTTCCACGGACGCCGGGGTGGAGTTCGATCCGAGCCTCAGCAAGGCCGCCGCGTCTCGCCGGATCGACGAGCTTCTGAGTAAGGGAAAGGGCAAAAAGGGCGAAGCCCGCTCGACTCCGGGCCGCCGTCCGAAGAAGGCCCCCGCATCGCGCCCGACGGTGGAGGGCGGGATGAGCGAGGCGCAGTCCGCCTATCTGAAGGAGCTTGCCGAGGAGGAAGGCGGCGATTTCCAACCTCACCTCACAAAAGAGGAGGGAGCGCGCCGCATCGGGGAGCTCCTTATCAAGCAGATGGCGCGGCGTTCGCCGACGGAGCCGCCCTTCTAGATCGCGGCCTGTTAGTTTCGGCGCTCCATGAGTCTCGAAGGGCGTACCGCGCTTATCACCGGTGGAGGTCGCGGGATCGGGCGTGCCACCGCGATCCGCCTCGCACGCGAGGGCGCCCAGATCGCGATCAACTTCAAGGGAAACGCTGAAGCCGCCGAGGAGGCGAAGAGCCTTGTGGAGAAGGGCGGCGGAAAGGCGACGCTCATCCAGGGCGACGTCTCCGCCGACGATCAGGCCGAGGCCGTGGTGAAGGCCGCGGTCGCGTTCGGTGGGGGACGCCTCGACATCCTCGTGAACAACGCGGGCATCACCCGCGACAACCTACTGGTGCGGATGAGCGTCGAGGACTGGGACGCGGTCGTAGACCTGAACCTTCGCGGTGCCTTCCTCGTGACCAAGGCCGCGATGCGTCCGATGATGAAGCAGCGCTCCGGACGGATCGTGAACGTCTCTTCGGTCGCCGGCGTTGCCGGTAACGCGGGTCAAGCCAACTACGCGTCGGCCAAGGCCGGGCTGATCGGACTCACGAAGACGGTCGCGCGCGAAATGGCGGTGCGCAACATCACCTGCAACGCGGTCGCGCCAGGGTTCGTTCCGACCGACCTGACGAACGCCTTGCTCAAGCAGATGGAGGAGACCATCCTCAAGCAGATCCCCCTCGGCCGCTTCGGAACGACGGAGGACGTGGCGAACGCGATCGCGTTCCTCGTCTCAGATGAGGCCAGCTACATCACCGGGCAGGTGCTGGTCGTCGACGGCGGCATGGTGACGGCCTAAGGATGCGACCCGCGCGGATCCTTCTCGTCGCGGGCGTCGCCGTCGCTGTTTTCGTCCTCGATCGCATCACGAAGGCATGGGTCACCGAAAACATCCCGCTCGGAACCGCGCGCCCCATCGTCGGCGATTACGTGCGGATCGTTCACGCGCAGAACACCGGCGCCGCCTTCGGTCTGCTGCCCGAGCGCACGACACTGCTGTCGGTCCTCTCCGTCGTCGCGGTCCTCGCGATCGTCTACTACTACCGGCAAATCGCGAGCAACTCTTCGCTCGTCTCAGCAACGCTTGGGATGCAGCTTGGCGGCGCGTTCGGCAATCTGCTCGATCGCGTGACCCAGGGATACGTGGTCGATTTCGTCGACGTCGGCGTCGGCGACATCCGCTTCTGGGCGTTCAATGTCGCGGACTCGTCGATCGTCGTCGGCATCATCCTCGTCACGGCCGCGCTGTGGTACGAGGAGCACCGCGCGGCAAAGCCGAAGCCGGCTTAATGGGAGAGCGGATCGCGCTGCGCGTCGATGAAGGCGGGCAGCGGGTGGACCGCTTTCTCGCAGCGCACAGCCTTCTCTCACGGAGCGCCATCGCTCGGCTCGCGAAGGATGGCCATGTGCTCGCTGACGGTGCCGCGGTCGAGCCCTCGTACAAGGTGCGCCTCGGTCAGGAGCTCGTCGTCGACGTACCGGACGCTGAGCCGGCGCTTTCGCTCGCCGCGGAGAACATCCCGATCGACGTCATCTACGAGGACGAGGACGTCATCGTCGTGAACAAGCCGGCCGGTCTGGTGGTGCATCCGGCATACGGCCACGCCACCGGAACTCTGGTGAACGCGGTCGTGGGAAAGATCACGGCCGACACGGGCCGCGCCGCCTCGCGTCCCGGCATCGTGCACCGGCTCGACAAGGACACAAGCGGCGTGCTCATCGTCGCCAAGAACGACACCGCTCACCTCAGTCTTTCCCGGCAGATCCAGTCACAGAAGTTCGGGAAGGAATACCTGGCGCTCGTCTGGGGCGATCCCGGAACCACCCCGGCGATCGTCGAGGCGCCGCTGCTGCGCGATCCGGGCGACCGCCGGCGGATGGTCGTCCGTGCCGGTGGCCGTGAGGCGACGACGCGGTTCGAGCGCATCGCCGCGTGGGCGTCCGGCGCCGAGCGGCGGGCCCTGCTACACGTCCGACCCGTGACCGGGCGCACACACCAAATACGCGCACACCTCGCTTACGCGCGACTGCCTATCGTTGGTGACCCGGTGTATGGAAAGCGCGGCGACCAGAGCGATCTCGAGCGGCAGTTCCTGCACGCCTGGCGTCTCACGGTCCGCTTGCCGCACGGCGGCGAACGGACTTTCACCGCGCCGCTTGCGCGCGAGCTCGCCGAGTATCTGGACCGGCTCGGCACGCCGGTCACCGCGACCAAGCTGCTGGAGGAGATTCGCTGAGCATCGACGGTAGGGGCCTGCTGGTCATCATCTCGGCGCCGTCCGGCGGGGGGAAGGACACAGTGATCCATCGGCTTGTCAAAGAGCTCGACGACGCGGTGGTCTATGTCACCGCAACGAGCCGAAAGCCGCGCCCGGGCGAGCAAGACGGCGTCGACTACTACTTCTACGAGCCGGAGAAATTCCGCGCGGAGATCGAAGCCGGGAACTTCCTCGAGTGGTCGATGGTCCACGGGGACTTCAAGGGCGTTCGCAAGGACGCGCTCGCCGACACGCTCCGCGACCACCGGATCGTCATCGTCAAGCCCGAGCCGCAAGGAATGCGGAAGATCAAAGCGAAGCTGCCGGAGGCGCTGACCGTGTTCATCATGCCTCCGTCCCTGGACTCGCTCCGCAAGCGCCTTGTCGATCGCGGCACCGAGACCGACGAGCAGCGCGAGCTGCGCATGCGGAATGCCGAGATCGAGATGGCCGCGACGCCGGAGTACGACTACGTCGTCGTAAACGAGGATGGCAAGATCGACAAGACCGTGAGGGAGATCGCCGAGATCATCCGAAAGGAGACGACCAAACCGCGACACTACGACTTGTGACCGTACGGACCGCGGAGGTGGCCGTCTTCGCGGGCGTGCGCGGTCCCGCGCAGACGTTCAGTTACCTCGTTCCCGACGGCCTCGACCTCCTTCCGGGACACCTCGTTCGCGTCGGACTCGGTAAGCGTGCGGTCCCCGGCGTCGTCATGTCGCTCGACGGCGCGGCGGCCGGGCGCGAGCTCAAGCCGGTCGATGCGCTCGTGCATCCGCTTCCGCTCCTCCGACCGCACCAGATGGCGCTCGCGGGCTGGATCGCCCAGCGATACCGCTGCGGACTTGCCGACGCGGTGCGGGCGATGGTCCCGCCGGCGCTCGCCTCACGCGCGCGGTCGCCGCACCTTTCGGCCGCGCGAGGCGAACGCACCGAGGCGGTCTTCACTCTCGAACCAGCCGGGAGAGACGCGCTAACGCCGGCAACGCGTCTCGGTGCGCGGCAGCTCGCGACGCTCCGGGCTCTCGCCGCCGGCGCTGTGACGTCACGCGACCTCGCCGAGGCCGGCGGGTCGGCGGTGGCCGCCCGCGCGCTCGCGCGGCGCGGGCTCGTGCTTGCGGGGGCGCGTGCGGTGCGACGGGTGCCAGCTGAGTTCGCGTTCCCTGAAGAAGACCGCGCGCGCGACTTTGCGGCGACCGGCCCTCAGGCCGTCGCGATCGGCGCCATCACCGAGGCCATTGGATCGGGCCGCGGCTTCCTTCTCCACGGCGTGACCGCGAGCGGCAAGACGGAGGTGTACCTGCGCGCCGCGACCGCGGCGCTTGCCCGCGGCGACGGCGTGATCGTGCTCGTGCCGGAGATCATCCTCACGGCGCAGGTCGTCGCGCGGTTCATCGCGCGTTTCGGGGACCGCGTCGCGCTCCTGCACAGCGCCCTCTCCGCGGGCGAGCGCTTCGATGAGTGGCGACGCGTGCTCGACGGGGTCGCCGATGTCGTCGTGGGGTCGCGGTCGGCACTCTTCGCGCCGCTCGAGCGCGTCGGCCTCATCGTGGTCGACGAGGAGCAGGAGCCTTCCTATAAACAGGAGAGCGACCCGCGCTATCACGCGGTCGATACAGCCCTCGAGCTCGGTCGCATCACCGGAGCCGCCGTCGTGCTGGGGAGCGCGACCCCACGTGTGGTCACGTATGAGGCCGCGCGCAAGGGCGAGCTCACACCGCTGGCGCTTCCGGAGCGGGTCGGAGAGCTGTCGTTGCCTCCCACCACGATCGTGGATCTGCGCCTCGAGCTCCGCACCGGGAATCGCGGCACGCTCTCGCAGGCTTTGCGCGAGGCGCTCCAGAGGACGGTCGCCGCGGGCGGCCAGGCCATCCTCTATTTGAATCGCCGCGGCTTCGCGACGGTGGTGCTCTGCCGCGACTGCGGGTACGTCGCGAAGTGCCCGGCATGCGAGATCCCGTACGCGTACCACGTCGAGGGCGCGCTCGTGTGCCACCGGTGCGGGCGGCGCGAACCGCGGGCGCCGGAACGCTGCCCGGCCTGCAGCAGCGCGCGCATCAAACAGCTCGGCGTCGGGACCCAGCGCGTCGAGGAAGAGGTGCGGGCCGCGGTTCCGCGCGCGAAGGTGATCCGTCTGGACCGCGATGCCGTCCGCGCGAAGGGCGCACACGCCGCGGCGTACGAGCGCATGCGTTCGGGCGACGCGCAGGTCATCGTCGGGACGCAGATGCTCGCGAAGGGATTCGACCTCCCGCGTGTGACGCTTGTTGGCGTCATCAACGCCGACACCATCCTCAACCTGCCGGACTTCACCGCAGCAGAGCGCACGTTCCAATTGCTGACCCAGGTGCTCGGGCGCTCCGGCCGCGGTGAGGCGGGCGGGCGGGGGATCGTCCAGACCTATCTACCGGAGCACTACGCGATCCGCGCGGCCGCCGCGCACGATTACGTCACGTTCGCGGAGGCAGAGCTAGAGGGGCGTCGCCGCTTCGGTTATCCGCCGTTCGGTCGATTGGCGATGCTCTCGACGCAAGCCAAGAAGATCGAGACCGTCGAGAAACGCTCGCGCGAGCTCGCCGCGTGGCTTCGCGAGGCCGCCGGCGACGACGCCGAGGTGCTCGGACCCGCGCCGGCGTTCGCGGCGAAACGCGCCGGGAGCTATCGCGCGCAGATCGTTCTCCGCGGCGATCCCGACAAAGTGCTGGGTCGCGTGACGCCGAGTAATGAGTGGACGGTCGACGTGGACCCGGTGACACTTCTCGGATGAGCGATGAGACCAAGGAACACAAGGAGCCGGAGCCGCCGCGGCTACGTGTCACGAAGGGAACGCCGTGGCGCATCGACGCCGGCCGCCGCGCGAAGTGGTCCTCGCCCGAGTTCCTGTCGGCGAACGCGGTTGACGTGAGGCAGATCGGCGACCCCGTGCTGCACGCGCCATCGAAAAAGCCGCGGCTCGGGCGGCCCGAGCTCGAAGCGCTCGTCGCTCGCATGTTCGCGTCGATGGTCGTCGCCCATGGCATCGGCATCGCCGCGCCGCAGATCGGCGTGCCGCTGCGCGTCGCGATCATGGACGTCGACGAGGCCGGCATCGTCGCCCTCGAGCCGACGATCGATTGGACGAGCGAAGAGAAGGAGGAGACCAGCGAAGGCTGCCTCTCCGTGCGGGGCTTGTACGGAATGCTCGAGCGCCCGGTCGCCGCGCGGCTCGTCGCGAACGACATCACCGGAAAGCGCTTCACGCTCATCGGTGATGAGTTCGGGGCGCAGTGCATGCTTCACGAGACCGACCACCTGAGCGGCACTCTCTACGTCGATCTGCTCAAGTCTCGTGAGGATCTCCACACGGTCGAGCCGGATGAGGAGGAACGGGTTTCCGCCTAGCACAGCGCGCTCTGTTCCTCGGCACCCCTGAGTTCGCGGTTCGGTCGCTCGAAGCACTCGACCGTCTTCGCGAGAGCGGCGTCATCCAGATCGTCGGGGTGGTGACCCAGCCCGATCGTCCGGCATCTCGGGGCGTGATGCGCGAGCCCGCCGTGAAGGTGGCCGCGCGCGCGATTGGACTCCCCGTCCTGCAACCGGCGCGCTTGGATGAGAAGGAGCTCGCAGCGATCCTCGCGCTGCGGCCGGAGCTCCTGGTCTGGTCGGCGTATGGCAACAAGATCCCGAAGGCGCTTCTCGCGGCGGTGAGCGGACGCGCGCTCAACGTTCACGCGTCGCTCCTGCCTCGGTGGCGTGGTGCTGCGCCGATCGCGCACGCGATACTCGCCGGCGATCCCCAGACCGGAGTCACGCTGATGGAGGGCACGGCCGAGCTCGACGCCGGGCCGATCCTGGCCCAGACGCGAACGAAGATTGGCGACGAGACCAAGGGCGAGCTCGAGGAGCGCCTCGCGAAGCTCGGTGGCGAGCTTCTCGAGCGCGAGATGCCGCGGTACCTCACCGGCAAGCTCGTCCGGCGTCCGCAGGATGTGCGGCAGATGACTCTCGCTCCGAAGCTCGACCCGCATCTTGGCGAGCTCGACCTCTCGCGTCCCGCGGAGGAGCTCGCGCGCCGGGTTCGGGCTTACACGCCGGATCCGGGCGCCTTCGTGACATTTCGCGGCCAACGCATCGGTGTGCTCAAAGCGGAGGTGGCCGGCGGTCGCGGGACCGATCACGGTGTCGTCGAGATCCGCAGTGGAACGCCGCATGTCGCGGCCGGTGCCGGATGGCTGCGGCTCGAAGAGGTGAAGCCGGCGGGAAAACGCGCGATGAGCGGAGCGGATTGGGCGCGTGGACTGCGCGACCTCCGGGCCGAGGAGCGGGTGCCCTCGTGACGACAGCCGCAGTCGCCGCATACGCCTTGCTCTCGGCTGCGATCGTCGCGTTCCATCTGAGTGCCTGGCTGGCCGCGGGCTCTGGCGATCACGGTCTTGGCGATCCGGCAGGGTTCTTTGCGCGTAGCGGCTGGGGACTCACGACCTACCTGCTTGGCCAGGCGTGGATGGCGCTGCTGGTCTTCGCGTCCTGGCGTGTTGTCAGATCGGCACGACCGCGACCGCTCTCCGCCGTGACGATCCTCGCGATCGTCGTTTTCACGCCGCTGATCCTGAGCGCGATCGTGAACGTGCCCTACAAGGGTGCCTCCGCCACCGAATTTCTCGACGTGTTCCTTCAGCCCGGCGGGATCACACCCGGTGGGAACGGCACGTTGCAGCACATCCTTATGTCGGCGGCCGCCGGGGGAATCGCGGCCGTGCATGTCGCGCACGCTCTTGCCCGGCCGCAAAGCGTACGGTCGCAGGTATGAATCCGAGGCCCGCGATCAGCGAGCTCAGCAAAGAGCAGCTCGTCGCGTGGCTCTCCAAGCATGGCGAGCCGCCGTATCGCGCTAAGCAGATCCGCCGACACGCGACGCACGGGACCGCGGGCGGGTTCGGCGAGCTCACCGACCTGCCGACATCGCTGCGCGACGCGCTTACGAAGTCCTTTCGCTGGTCATCCGTCGAGCCCGTCCGTGAAGAGGCCAGCGCCGACCGCGAAACGCGTAAGGCGCTTCTCGAACTGCGCGACGGCCATCACATCGAGAGTGTCCTGATGCCGCATCACGGCGCGCGCAATGTGGTGTGCGTCTCGACACAGGCTGGCTGCCCGATGGCGTGTGCGTTCTGCGCGACCGGCGAGATGGGCCTTGTCCGCAATCTGAGCTCCGGTGAGATCGTCGACCAGATCCGGCACTGGCAGCGCGAGCTCGCTCAAAGCGGCGAGCGCGTGTCGCATGTCGTGTACATGGGTATGGGGGAGCCGTTCAACAACTACGACGCGACGCTCGCATCGGTGCGCTCGCTCGTCGACCCGGAGGAGTTCGGCATCAGCCCCCGGCGTTTGACCATCTCGACGTGCGGAGTCGTCCCGGGGATCGACGCGCTCGGCGGCGAGGGGCTGCCGATCAATCTCGCGGTGTCGCTCCATGCGCCGGACGATCCGACGCGCGCGCGGATCATGCCGATCAATCGCAAGTGGGGCGTCGAAGAGGTCCTTGCCGCCGCCGCGCGGTACGTGAAGCGCACGAAGCGCCGCGTGACGTTCGAGTACGTGCTTCTCGCTGGGGTGAACGACTCTGTGGAGACCGCGCGCTCGCTCGCCGCGGCGATCACGCGCCACGGGCCGACCAAGGACGCCCACGTGAATCTGATCCCGTACAACCCCGGCGCCGGCGGCTTTCGGCGGCCGTCCGTCGAGCGCATGGAGGCCTTTGCGGCGGTGCTGCAGGAGCAGGGGATCGCCGCCACGCTGCGTATCAGTAAAGGACAGGACATCGCCGCCGGGTGCGGTCAACTGAAGGTGGCGGAAGGAAAAGCCGCGTTGTCTCCGATCTGATAGCGGTCGCCTGAAAACGAGGCGATAGCGTTCCGCGAATGTCTCCGGATGCGGCGAAGCCCGGGCTGACCGCGCAAATGGTCGTGATCTTCTTCGTCTCGGCCGGCGCACTTCTCTTCCAGGTCGCGCAGACGCGGCTGTTCAGCGCGGCGTTCGGCTACCACCTCACGTATCTCGTCATCAGCGTCTCGTTGCTCGGCGTCGGATGGGGCGCGACTCTGAGCGCCATCTTCGACACGCGGCCGCGGAGGCCGTCCGTCGGGCAGCTCGCCCTGGCCGCCGCGGCGAGCATCGTCCTCGCGCTCCTCGTCGAGACCCACATCGATCCGATGTCCAACCTTGGCCTCGCCGTGGGCGCCGCGTACCTCCTGGGATTCCCGCCGTTCGCATTCGTGAGCTGGATCGTCGTCCGCAGCCTGCGCGAGCGGTCCGCGCAAGCCGGAAAGCTCTATGCTGCGGACCTCGCCGGCGCAAGCACCGGAAGCATTCTCGCCCTCGTCGCGCTGCCCGCACTCGGAGCACCCGGTCTCTACGGCCTCGCCGCGCTGCTCGCGGCCGTGAGCGCTTCGCTCTCCTTCCGCGGACTACCGCGCGTTCTTCCGGTCGCGGCGTGCGTCGCACTCACGACCGTGCTCGCGGGTTGGGGCGACGTCCTCGCTCCGCCGCAGGCCGGGCCCGAGAAGAGCGCGGTCTACGGAGCGGGCATCGACCATCTCGCGACCCGGTGGGATCCGATGTCACGGGTCGACGTCGTTCAGTACCAGGATCAGCCGACCGGCTATCAGTACCTTCACTTCGTCGATCCGGCCTACGCGGGCCCGCTGCCCGATGCGCATCTCATGTCTCTCGACCTCTCCGCCGCGACGCCGATCCTGGACGGCCGCGGCGACATGGGCGTCCTCCGCCAGACGATCATCGCCGCGCCCTACGAGCTCGTCCGCGATCCTGCGGTGCTTGTGATCGGACCGGGCGGCGGAGTCGATATCCAGAATGCCCTGGTCCACGGCGCCCGTTCGGTAGATGCGATCGAGGTAAATCGGGCGGTTGCGGGACTCATGCGCGGAGAGTTCGCCGACTACAGCGGTCATCTGTACACGCAGCCGCGCGTTCGTGTCGTCGAGGACGAGGCGCGAAGCTACATCCGCCGCTCAAGCGATCGCTACGACCTGATCGTGATGACCGTCGTCGACAGCTGGGCGGCGCTCGCGAGCGGTTCGTACGCGCTGACCGAGAGCTACCTGTACACGTCCGAGGCGTTCGAGGATTACCTCGGGCACCTGAGCGACGGTGGTGCGCTCGCGGTCGGCCGGTGGTACCGGGATCCGCCGGTCGAGATGCTGCACACGGCGCAGCTCGCGGCCACCGCGCTGCGGTCGGAAGGCGTCGCCAACGTGTCCGACCGGATCGTCGTCCTTCGCTACCTCAAGTTCGGTCTGATCATCGTCCAGCCGACCGGCTTCGATGCGGCTTCCATCGCGACGATCCGGGACTTCGCAAGCGCGCACAACTTCGCCATGGAGTACGACCCGCTCGCCCCGGCCGGTCCATTCCTCGCGGCCACGCTGGATGAGCGGAGCGTCCCGGCCACCGACGACCGTCCCTTCTTCTTCGCCGCCGACCTCGGCGATGGCCGCGTGCCAGCCGCCTACGCCATCCTCTTCGTCGCCCTGGTCCCGGCCGTCCTTCTCTCGTACCTGCTGCTGATCCGGCCGCTGCGCCGCGCGATCGGTCCGGCGCTCGGCACCGGGATCGGCTTGGCCACGACGCTCCGGTCTCTCGCGGTGGGCCTCGGTTTCATCGGAGCGGAGATCGTTCTGCTGCAGCGGCTCACGCTCTATCTCGGCCAGCCGGCGTTCGCGTTGTCGCTCGGTCTTGCCGCGCTCCTGATCGGGGCGGCCATCGGATCGAGCTGGTCGTCGAAATTCCCTCAGGACCCCGATCAGGCCTCGGCGGTGTGCGCCGTGGCAGTGCCCGTCCTGCTCGTCGTGCTGACGACGGTCGCGGAGGCCACGCTTGCGTGGCCACTCCCGGCGCGCGGAGCGGTCGCGGTCATCGCGTCCGCGGGGCTCGGCATTCCGCTCGGCGCGGTCTTCCCGAAGATCGTCGCCCACGCGGGCGCGGCGGATCCGCGCCTGGTGAGTTGGGCGTGGGCGATCAATGGCGCCGCGTCGGTCATCGGCTCGATCCTCGCGGTCGCGCTGACCCTCAACGCCGGATTCACGGCCGTCGGCATCGTCGCCGCCGCGTGCTACCTCGTGCCGGTGCTGGCCAGCCGCGTACAGAGGCTCCGTCTCCGTGGGGCCGCGATAGGCGAGAGGTCTCCGGCCGTGTCCTGAACAGGCGCGCCGTCTACGGCGTCGCCGCGTCGGAAGCGACAAAGTCCGAAGCCGCGCGCAACCTCGGTACCGGAGAGAAGACGACAAAAACGATCGAGAGCGCCATGCCGGCCCATCCGATCGCGATCGCGCCGCGGACACCGATCTGCTCGGCGACGAACGCGGCGATCAGGGCCCCGACCGGGTAGCCGAGTCCATGCGAGACCACGTCGAGCGTCGCGTTCACGCGACCGAGGGCACGGTCAGGAACGACCCCCTGGATCAGCGATAGCTCGGCAACACCTTCGATGGTCTGTAGGCCGTCGCCGATGAGCTGCGGCAGGAAGACCATGAGCGCCGCCAGCGCAACCGGCCCCTGGGCCAGCGGAGTCAGCACGCCGAGTATCGAGGCGGCGATGGCCGTGCCAACGAGCGCGCGGCCGATCCCGAACCGATTCACGACGCGCGACGCGAATAGCGACCCGACCAGAGAGCCGACCCCGCCCGCCGAGATGACGATTCCGAGGAGGAATGGATCGAGGTGCAATTCGCGGAGCAGGTAGATCGAATAGAGGACGGCGTAGAACGCGCCGAAGACGTGGGCTGGCACCGAGCGCGCGGCCAGCGGGAAGACGATCGCGTGACGGCGCACGATGCGCAGTCCCTCGACAATCTCGTGCACGATTCGCGTCGTCGTTTCGCGCGGTGGTGGTGGTGGCTCCGGGGTGTGGATCAGCAGGAGGGACACCGCCGATACGACGAACGACACCGCGTCGACAAGGATCGCGAACGGCGCGCTCACGATCTGGACGAGTGCGCCCGCGAAGCCCGGACCGCCGATCTCCGCGATCGACGAGCTCGTCGCGAGCCTGCTGTTGCCTTCGACCAGACGATCGCGGCCGATCAGTGTTGGGACGTACGCGGGATAGGCAGCGTCAAAGAGCGCGCCGAGGCACGATTCGAGAAACATGACGACGTAGAGCTGTTCGATCCGGAGCGCGCCGAACGCGTACGCGATAGGGATCGACAGGAGCAACGCAGCGCGGATGAAGTCATCCCAGATGAGCAACGGACGTCGCCGCAGCCGGTCCACCCAGGCACCTGCGAACAGGCCGACCAGCAACACTCCGGCGCTCGTCACGATCACGAGCACCGCCAGCTCCCATGGACCGGCGCCGAGTACCAGCAGCGCGACGAGCGGCACCGCGGTCCTCGTAACTACCGTACCCAGCTCGGACACGGTCTGACCGACCCAGAGCTTGAGGAAATCCTGGTGTTGCCACAGAGACTCGGTCGACATGGCGAGGGGAGCCTACCGTCGGGCGAGGGGTCGTTCTAGCGGCGAGCGCGCTCCCGCTTCTTCGCCATCCGCGCATCCTTCGTCTGTGTCCGGCGGCAGCGCGTGCAGACAAGGAGCTTCGCGCCGTCAATGACGGCGGTATGAAGGTTCGCGTCGAAACGACGGTGCGTGTGCACCTTCGAGTGGCTCACGTTGTATCCGTAGGCGGCGGTCTTGCCGCAGATCGCGCAGGCGCGTGGCATCGCGGCGAACTCCTTAGGGGGACTGACGTCAAATGTTACAGTCGCGCCCATCGTTAGGCAATTCGATGGCGCTGCGCTTCTGCGCGCGCTTGAGGCCGCGACGGCGCGTCTTGAGGCGGGGGCGGACGAGGTCAACGCACTCAATGTCTATCCAGTTCCCGACGGCGACACCGGCACGAACATGCTCCACACGATGCGTGCGGCGGTGAAACACGCGCGCGGGGCGGAGCCGACGATCGATAAGGTCAGCGCCGCGGCCGCATACGGCGCACTCATGGGCGCGCGCGGTAACAGCGGCGTCATCCTCTCGCAGGTCATCCGCGGATTGAAGGAGGCCTTCGCCGGCAAGGAGACCGCCGGCGTCGCCGACGTTCGTCGCGCAGCCGAGCTCGCTCGGAAGTACGCGTACGAAGCGGTGAGCAACCCGGCGCCGGGCACCATCCTCAGTCTCACCGCGTCATTCGAGAAGTCGGCCGCGGCCGAGGCTGACGACGTCATCGACATGTTCAAGAAGATCGCGTCCGACGCTCAAACGACCGTGAAGCGCACGCGTGAAGAAAACCCGACCAACCGCGCGGCCGGCGTGGTCGATGCCGGCGCGCGAGGATTGCAGCTGATCCTCGAGGGCGTGCTCTCGAGCTTCACCGGCAAGGAGATCCCTCTCGACCGCATGGCCCCGGCGCAGCCTCCGATGGGGGCAATGCCATCGACGTCCGAAGCGCCATCGTGGGAGGGTGCGTACGACGTGCAGTTCCTGGTGGAAAATCCGTCGCGGCCGGTCACGGCAGTCCGCGAGGAGATGCTCAAGTTCGGCGCGGACTGCGTCCTCGTGGTCGGCGACGAGCAGCTCCTCAAGGTCCACGTCCATACGCTCGAGCCCGACCAGATCATCCGGATCGGCTTGAGCGCGGGACGCATCGGCGACGTCGTCGTTGAGGATCTGGACGCAATGACCGCCGAACACGAGCGCGCGACCGGCATCATCGTCGAGTCGGCGCCCCGCGCGCCGACCGCAGCGGTCGGTGTCGTCGCGGTGGTCCCCGGCGAGGGCTTCGCCGACGTCGCGCGATCGCTCGGCGCCTCGCCGCTCCGTGGCGGTCCGACGATGAACCCCTCGACGGAAGAGCTCCTCGCCGCGATCAACGCCGCAAACGCGAAGACCGTAATCGTTCTGCCGAACGACAAGAACGTGATCCTCGCGGCACAGCAGGCTGCGAAGGTCTCAAGTGTCACCGTGCACGTCGTCCCCACACGAAACGTCGCGCAGGGCATGGCAGCTCTTGTGGCGTTCGACCCATCAAAAGAGCCTGCTGAAAACGCGAAGGTCATGGCCGAGGTCGCCGATCGGGCTCACGGCATCGAGGTCACGCGTGCCGTGCGCGACGCGACCATCGACGGCGAAGTTTTGAGAAAGGGCGAGGCCATGGCGCTTCTCGACGGGCGCGTCGTCGCCCATGGGGAAGACGAGGTGACCGTCCTGTGCGATGCCGCAAAGCGGTTGACGGACTCGGAGATCTTCACGCTGTACAGCGGCGAGAACGTCGACGACGCTCGAGTGGAGCACGCCGCGCAACGTCTACGCGCGGCGTGTCCGCGCGTATCGGTGGAGGTGGCCCGCGGTGGCCAGCCGCACTACCCCTTCATCGTCGCAGCGGAGTAGCTCGATGTCGGCCCGCGTCGGTGCGCTCGCACGGGTTCGCGATGACCTCGAGGAGGTCACTCGCATGCTGGCGGCCGCCGGCCTCGCCGGTGTTCTCGTTGGGGTCCCCGCGGGCCTCCTGGCGCGCCTCGTCATGAAGGTCAGCGCGGTCGCAGCGGGCCCCAGCGGTCAGGGAGTCCACACCGAGAACGGCAACGTTGTCGGAGCTCTTACGGCGGACGGAACCCTCGCGCTCGTGATCTTCGCCGGGCTCGCGCCCGTGGGAGCCGGCGCGATTCTCTACGTCGCGGTCAGGCCGTGGTTCCGTTCTCTTGGACGATGGCGCGGTCTCGCCTTCGGCTTGTATCTACTCGCGCTGGCGGGCCCGGTCGGCTTGGACTCGGCGAACTCCGACTTCAGCCGATTCGGCCCGGCCCCGCTGAACGTAGCCATGTTCGCCGCGCTCTTCCTGGCTGTTGGCGTCGCACTCGTGCCGGTGGCCGAATGGACCCTCGCCCGTCTGTCCACCGGCCGGTGGGCTCTCGTGGCGCTCGGGTTCCTCTTCGGGGTACTCGGTGCCGGGCTGGTCCTGGCGATCGCGACAGCGACGATATGGTCATGGCTCACTGGGCAGGGGACCTCCTTGGGCGGGGTCGTCGTGACGCTCATGGTGGCGAGCGCGGCGATCGGGCTGGCGACGCGCCGCGGCGGCCTGTCGCTCCTGTCCTACGCCGCACTCGGAGTGCCGCTCGCATTCGGTCTCTGGCTCACGGGCACCGCGGTAGTCCAACTGCTTCGCTGATCGCGCGGGAGCACCATGTCACTCAAGTGACGACCGCATCGGATACGCACATCAAGGCGCCACCCGCGACCTCGCTCGATCTCCCGGTCACACGCATCCCCGGGATAGGCACGGAGTCCGCGAAGCTTCTCGAGCGAATGAGCATTCACTCGATCGGCGACCTTCTCTGGCATCTGCCGTCGCGCTTCGATGATTTCTCCAAGTTCGTATCGCTGCGCCGCCTCGTGCCGAACGCGAGCCAAACGGCCGTCGCCACGCTCGGACGCATTTCGCAGCGACGGACCGCGACCGGAAAGCTCATGACCGAGGCCGAGCTCGCCGAGGAGGACGGCACGCCCACGGACGTGCGCGCCACCTGGTTCGGACGGGCATTCGTGAAGGAGACACATCGCGAAGGCGAGAAGGTGCGAGTCTCGGGGAAGGTCAGATTCTTCGGGCGCACCCTTCAATTCAGCCAGCCCACGCTCGAACGCGCCGACGCGGAAGCCATCCACACCGGCCGGCTCGTCCCGATTTACCCCCTGACCGATGGGATAAAGCCCGGCCAGATGCGCCGCTGGCTGCATAACGCGATCGAGGGGGGCACGACGCGGACGGGTGTGGTGAGCGAGGTCCCCGAGCCGCTCCCGGCGGCGATCCGCGAGCGCCACCACCTCCCGGACATCGCATCGGCGCTCCGGCAGGTGCATTTCCCCGACGACGTCGAGCGGCTATTCAAAGCGAGGCGCCGGCTCGCCTTCGACGAGCTCCTCGTGCTGCAGCTCGCGCTGGAGCAGCGGCGCGCCCGCTGGAAGGCCCAAGCGTCGGCGCTGCCGCTCTCGGTCGCCGACGCGGAGCTTTCGCGGTGGATCGCGGAGCTGCCCTTTTCCCTCACCGGGGCGCAGCAGAAGTCGTTCGAGCAAATCCGCGCAGACCTCGCGAAGCGCATCCCGATGTCGCGGCTCCTCGAGGGCGACGTCGGCTCCGGGAAAACGGTCGTCGCCGCGCTCGCCGCGCGCATCGCGGCCGCATCGGGCGCGCAGACCGCCCTCATGGCACCGACCGAGCTTCTCGCCGAGCAGCACGCGCGGTCGCTCGCGACGCTCTTCGCAAACGGCGGCCCGACGCACGCGCTCCTGACCTCGAGCGTCACCGGCGAGCGGCGGCGGGAAATACTCGCCGGGCTCGCCGACGGGTCGATCGACGTCGCCGTCGGTACGCACGCCCTCGTCGAGGAGCACGTCGCGTTCAAACGGCTCGGTCTCGCGGTCGTCGACGAGCAGCACCGGTTCGGCGTTCGCCAGCGTGCGACCTTCCGCGAGAAGGGGACCGGCACCGACCCACACCTTCTTCTCACGACGGCGACGCCGATCCCGCAAACCCTGAACCAGACGATCTACCGCGACCTCGACATCTCGGTGATCGACGAGCTACCCCTCGGGCGGAAAGAGATCATCACGCACCTTCGGACACCGGAGCAGCTCGCCACGGTTTGGGAAGGTGTGCGGCTCGCGGTCAAGAAAGGCCAGCAGACGTTCGTCGTGACGCCCCGGATCGATCCCGCCGAGGAAGGCGGCGACGACGTGCCCAGCGCCATCGCGACCGAGAAGGAGCTCCGCCTGGAAGAGCTCCGCGGGCTTCGTCTCGCGCTCATGCACGGCCGCATGCCCGCCAAAGAGCGCGATACGGTGATGCGTCAATTCGCCAGTCGCGAGATCGACGTGCTCGTGGCCACCACGGTGATCGAGGTGGGCATCGATATACCGAACGCTACGGTCATGGTCGTGCTCGGCGCGGAGCGGTTCGGACTCGCGCAGCTGCACCAGCTGCGCGGGCGGATCGGGCGCGGATCGGAGCGCTCGTACTGCGTCCTCGTCTCCGAGGCATCGGACTCCGAGCGGCTCGCCGCGATGACGGCCAAGAAGCGCAACGAGGACGGCCGCGAGGTGCCGCTCGACGGGTTCGACCTCGCAAAGCGCGATCTCGCGATCCGCGGCGCGGGTGAATTCCTCGGCGTGCGCCAGTCGGGCGTCCCTGAGCTGCGCATCGTCGACCTGGCGGATGTCGATCCGGAGCTCATCAGCGAGACCGCGGAGGAGGCCGATCGGACCCTGGCCGGCGATCCGGGGCTTGCGCGGCCGGAACACGCTGAGCTTCTGCGGGCCGTCGATCAGCTCTGGCGCCGCTACGCCCTGGCCTGATGCGAGTGATCGCGGGGGAGGCAAAAGGGCGAACGCTCGTCGTGCCACGCGGAGGGGGCACCCGGTCCGCGACCGATCGGATCCGCGAAACCCTTTTCGCGATCGTCGAGCCCGAGCTCGAAGGAGCCCGCGTCCTCGACCTGTTCGCGGGGGTAGGCACCCTCGGGATCGAGGCGCTTTCGCGAGGAGCCGCGCGTGCGACCTTCGTGGAGCGCGGCGGCGAGGCGGTGAAAGCGCTCCGTCGCAATCTCGCGACCACCAATTTCATCTCACGCGCGGACGTCGTATCCGCGAATGTCATCGCGTACCTCGACTCTCGGCCGGCCGGACCGTTCGACATCGTGTTTTGCGACCCGCCTTTCGCCGACGTCGCCATAGCCGCGGCGACCCTGGGTCATGACGGTTTGCGATCCGCGGTCGCTCCGGGTGGGCTCGTCGTCGCCCGCGCCCACGGGAAACATTTGCCGGCGATACCTGCGTCGGCGCACGTCGTGCGGGTCAAGGAGATCGGTGAGGAGAAGCTCCTATTCCTGCGGTACATTGGCCAAGCTGCGGGAGGGTGACGTGGACATACAGTTCCTGGTCGAGCGCCTCGAGGCCCTGATCGTCAACGGAAGAAAAGTCCCGATGACCAGTCAGGTCATCCTCGAGCAGGCCGCGGTCCTCGACCTCATCGACCAGCTCCGTGTCGCTATCCCCGAAGAGGTCAAGCAGGCGCGGCGCATCAACCAGGAGAGCGATCGCGTGCTCTCCAAGGCGCGCGAGGAAGCCGAGCAGATCATCGGCGCCGCCCAGGAGCAAGCAGCCCTCCTGCTACAGGATCAGTCGATCCTGCGGGAGGCCGAAACGCGCTCCCAGGACGTGCTCGACAGAGCGCAGTCGAAGGCGGAAGAAACGATGCACGGCGCCGACCAGTACGCCGCCGACGTCCTCGTGCGACTGGAGAGCGACCTGGTGAAGACCCTCTCGGTGATCAAGAAAAGCCTCGAAGTATTAGAGGAGCGACGGGCACAGCCTCAGGGGCAGGAGAACCTGGTCCGCTAGGGGCCTAAGAGGGCAAATGAAAAGTGAAGATCAACGTCGCGCCGCTGCTCAGAGAGCCGGTCGGCGCGCAGGCGGAATACGAGGTCACAGAGTCCCCGATCGACCCCCGCGGTGAGAACGCCGGCCTCACCGAGGCCGGCGCGACGAGCATCGACGCCCAGATCGTCGCGACGCACACCAACCCCGGCGCGTATCTCGAGGGCGACGCGAGGGCGACCATCGCGGAGCAGTGCAGCCGGTGCCTCAAGTCGATCGAAACGCCGGTAGAGACGCACTTCGCCGAGCAGTACTACTCGACGATCGAGGTTGTCAGCGGCGATCCGAAGGACGCTCCGCCTCCCGATACGAAGCGCATCGGGAGCGACTTCAAGATCGACGTGACGCCGCTTCTTCGCGAGGAGCTCTTCCTCGCGACGCCCTTGGCGCCGCTCTGCAAACCGGACTGCAAAGGGCTGTGCCTGGTGTGCGGGCATGACCTGAACGAAGAGCCGCACGACCACGAGGCACCCGTCGACGAGCGCTGGAGCACGCTCAGCAAGCTCAAGGAGTTTCATCCCGAGCGCTGACCATTCGGCTCGCCCCACTAGAATCATCGAAACCCCTCTAGGAGAACGCTTTGGCAGGCCAACCCAAGAAACGCATACCGCGAGCGGCGCAGGGCGAGCGCCGGAGCCACCTCGCGCTCCGCGCGCAGACTCTCGTTCCGTGTCCTCAGTGCAAGAACCCGAAGCCGCCGCACCAAGCGTGCCCGCGCTGCGGGACCTTCCGTGGCCGCCAGGTCATACAGATCAAGGCGAAGCGGACGCCCGCCTAATCAGAGCGGGGCCCGAGTGAAGATCGCCGTCGACGCGATGGGCGGCGACCACGCCCCGGACGAGATAGTCCGGGGCGCGCTGTTGTACAGGGAAAAGGGCGGTGCCTCCGACCTCGTGCTCGTCGGCCGTGAGGACGCTCTTCGCAAGCTCGTCGGCGCAGAGATCCCGCCGGGCATCACGATCCGCGACGCCAAGGATGTGGTTGGCATGGACGAGCATCCCGCGACGGCGCTGCGCCGCCGCTCGGACACGTCGATCGGCGTCGCGACCGCGATGGTCAAGCACGGCGAGGCCGACGCGGTCGTCTCGGCGGGCAATACCGGCGCCACGATGGCCGCGGCGCTTCTCGTGCTCGGTCGCATACGCGGCATCGACCGTCCAGCGCTTTGCGGGATGTTGCCGACGACGAAGGGGAAGCCCGCCTGTCTCCTCGATGCGGGCGCCACGATGGACGCCGACGAGAACAACATCCTCCAGTTCGCGCGGATGGCCTCGCGCTTCATGGAGAAGGTCCACGGTGTCGGTCGACCCTTGGTCGGACTCATCAACGTCGGTGAGGAGCCCGAGAAGGGGGGCCGCATCCAGCTCGCCGCACATGCGCTTCTCGAGGGTGCCGAGGACCTGAACTTCTACGGCAATATCGAGGGTCGCGATGTCATGCGCGGCATCACCGACATCTGCGTCACCGACGGCTTCACCGGCAACGTCCTCGCGAAGGGCATGGAGGGTGTCGTCGACGTTTTCGTGGACGGCATCCGCCACGACATCTTCGGCGGACCGCTCGGGAAGGTCGCGGGGCTCTTCGCGCTGCGCGGGCTCGCGAAGTTCCGCAGCCGCATGGACTACGACCCGTACGTTTCGGCGCCGCTCCTTGGCGTTGCAGGCATCTCCGTGGTCACGCATGGCCGTGCGCGAGCGAACATGATGCGCCGCGCGATCGAAGTCGCTGAGCGCGCCGTCTCAACCCGGCTCCTCGACGCGCTCGGCGAGGGCGTCGCATCAGCAGCGTGAAGGAGAGGCCACCGCGCGGCGGACGCCATCCCGCACGGCGGCTCGCGCTTCAGACCCTCTTCGAGATCGACTTCAATCGCGCGGATCCACAGGAGACCTGGCAACGCGGCGCGTTCAGGGCCGGCCTGACGGAAGAGTCATCCGCGTTCGCGTGGGATCTCGTCCAGGGAGTCCTCGCTCACCGCAAGGAGCTGGACACCGAGATCGCCCAGCTCGCGCCGGAGTTCCCGATCGATCAGATGGCGCGCATCGACCGCAACGTTCTGCGGATTGCGCTGTACGAGCTTCGCGTCTCGGGCGACGCGCCGGCCGGGGTAGTGATCGACGAGGCCGTGGAGCTTGCGAAGATGTTTGGCTCCGAGGCCTCGCCGAAGTTCGTCAACGGTGTCCTCGCGACCGCGGTCGGCGGTCCGAAGGAGCGTTCCGGCTAGCGCACCGCCAATGGAATCTGGACGACGCCCTGCGGGCTCCCATCCTTAGCGCTCGCTTCGAACAGCTCGAGGGTTACGTTGCCGCTCACGCTTGCCGGGATGGTGATTCGAGTGTCGAACGTTCCCCAGACCGCGCTGGACCCAAGGCTCGCGAGGAAGTGGCCGCTCGCCACCTCACGGCCGCTCGAGTCGTTGAGGCGCCACGACACGGAGGCTTCGAATGCGCGCGCGGCCCCCGTGAGCTGAAGGTCGCGCGTGACAGTCGCGCCGGGACGGGGTTGGTAGACCGCAATCCGGTCGCCGACGGATTGTGGCGTTCCGCCGATGTCCAACACAATGCGGGTCGGATTGGAGAGGGTGAACACGCGCCAGGGCCGCAAGTCATCAAGACCGAGTTCATAAATCGTGCTCTTGCCATCGCCCTTGCCGGGATACGCTCCGACCGCCCGGAGTGGGGACCGGTCCACGATGGCATGCGTCGTTTGATCGGCGCCATTCGTCACCGTGACGGAATACCGCCATTTGCCGCCTTCTGGCTTGTTCGCCTCGTCGTTGGCGGTCACGTCGACGCGAAAGAGCGGAAGTGCAGCGGTAGCTCCGGGCGCTGCGGCGACTTGGATGACGAACCGCGCTAGCCCAGGAGCGACGCTGTCCACCGACCACTGGGTCGTGAGAGCCGGCACCTGGCCGTCGTTTCCTTCACCGCCTGCTATGGAGTCCTGACTCCCGACGAGCCCATAGCCAAACACGTCCTCGCGGCTCAGCGGCTTGTCGATGACGAGCTGGTCGAGCTGCGTCGCTTTGCCATTCGTAGTGATAAGCACGCGGCGGATGCCTGGCTCTTCCGTTGCGGTGTACACGAGCTGTTGGAGCAACGCCAGGGTCGCCGCGCTCCCGCGCAACTTCCAATCGCCACCATCCACAGAGAAGTCGACGGTGGCAAGGTCGCCATTGACTCGGACCGTGCCGAGCACCGGCACTGGGGTGAATACATGCGCATCGGGCCGTCCCGGCACGGCGCTAAAGGCACCCGCCGGAGGCGACTCCACTAGGAGATATCCCAAACGTAGGCCGACGCGCTCGTCGACGGTCGGCAGTTGCGCCATCTGGACGTGTACGCCGATCGGGGGCAATCCGTCGCGGGCGAAATACACCCGTTGGTGATCCGGCATGGGGGCGACCGTCGCGGTCGCGTCAGGCGCGGGCGTCGTCGTTGGGGCGGGTGTCGCGCCGGCCGATGCCGACGGTGACGCCGCCACCCCTGGCTGCCCATCCGTCGGCCTCGTGAACCAGGAGCCGATCGCGATCGCGAGGACGATCGCGACGATGCCGCCCGCAATCTGCCACACGCCAAAGATCGATCTCCGCGCCGGCGCGGTCGCGATCCGCGACCGCTCGTACGGCGTCTGGTTCACATCGATCGTCTCGATCGCGCGCGAGAGCGCGCGGCCGATGATCTCGTCGTCCCGTCGTTCGTCAGTCATCGCATGGCTCCTCGCGCGAGGCGGCCGGCGAGCTGGATCTGGCGAAGGCGTTCGATCGCCTGATGCAGCGTCGCGCCGACGGTCCCGCTTTTGATGTCGAAGTGGTCGGCGATCTCGTCGTAGGAAAGGCCGTAGTAATAGCGAGCGACGACGACCGCCCGTTGCCGCTCCGGCAGCTCGCCGAGCGCCGCAAGAAGATCGATCCGGTCCGCCGTCGTGTCGAAGCCGTCGTCACGGGGCGGTAAAGACGCCCAAACCTCGTCCTCGCGACGAGACCGCTTGGCCTTCCGGAAGACCTCGCGGGTGCCCACCACGAGCAGCCAGCCGGAGAGCTTTTCGATGTTGTCGAGGCCGATTCGGTGGGCCTTCACGAAGGCCTCCTGCGCCGCATCCTCGGCTGCCGCGGGGTCCCGGCCGATCGCAAGGAGCGCCCGCACCAGGCGGGGATATTCGCGTTCGTAGACCTCGCGCCAGCGGTCTGTCATCGGCTTTCACCATAGAGAGGCCTGCCGAACCCGCTTTCTTTAGTGCCAGCCGATTGACAGGTCAGATAGGTGGCCGTGACACTTGCGCGGACCTGCCGCTGCGGGCGGGCGGGGGATTGGTCGCACTCGACCCGGAGGAGGAAATTGTTGGCTGCGGGTAACACCTACGATCGCCTCAAGAAGATCATCGTCGAGCAACTGGGCGTCGACGAGGTTGACGTAAAGCCTGAGGCCTCGTTCGTGGACGATCTCAACGCTGACTCGCTCGACTTGGTCGAGCTCATCATGAGTCTTGAGGAAGAGTTCGGGATGGAAATCTCGGACGAAGAGGCGGAAAGAATCAAGACCGTGGGCGACGCGCAGGAATACATCGAGGAGCACGTCGCTTAGCGCGCACAATCACATCGGACGTATCGCGGAGGGGAGGCAGGGGCATCGGAGCCCCTGCCTTTTCTGCGCTTATGGAGGAAATGACCGACATCGAGATCGGCGGATATCGCTTCAAGGATCAGGCGCTGCTCGAGAACGCGCTGACGCACAGCTCGTATCTCCACGAGCATCCGGAAGAGAACGCGCACGACTTCGAGCGTCTCGAGTTTCTCGGCGATGCGGTCGTCGACCTCGTCGTCGGTGAGGAGCTCTATCGGCGTTTCCCCGACGCGACCGAGGGCGAGCTCACCGCGCTTCGGGCTGCGCTCGTTTCATCTGCGGCGCTCGCGGAGGTCGGCCGACAGCTCGGTCTCCCGGACAGCGCGCGGCTCGGACGCGGTGAGGAAGAGACCGGCGGCCGCGGGCGCGCCGGGCTCTCCGCGAGCTTGTACGAGTCGGTCGTGGGCGCGTGCTACATCGAGGGCGGGCTGGAGGCGGCGAGCGCGATGGTCCACGAGACCATGGGCGAAGCTATCGCGGCGACGCTCAGCTCGCCACGCAAGTCACCCAAGACGCTTCTCCAGGAGTGGGCGCAGGGTGCGCATCACCCGCTGCCGCTCTATCGGACCCTCGACGTGAGCGGTCCGGAGCACAAGCGCGGGTTCGTCGTCGAGGTCGAAGTCGCCGGCTCGGTCGCGCAGGGCACCGGCGCGTCGAAGCGCGCCGCGGAAGAGGCGGCGGCCGCGAAGCTCATGGAGCTGGTGACGCGATGAGCGACGAGCTGAAGGTCATCGAGGGCGGCGTGACGAACGCCGTGTTGAAGTCGCTCACCGTGACAGGGTTCAAAAGTTTCGTACACACCACGCACCTCGAATTCGCCCCGGGGATCACCGCAATCATTGGTCCAAACGGATCTGGCAAATCGAACTTCGCGGACGCGATTCGCTGGGCGCTCGGCGAGAACAACGCGCGCGTCCTGCGCGCGAAGAAGAACGAAGAGCTGATCTTCGGCGGGAGCGAGACGCGCAAGGCACTGAGCCACGCCGAAGCGTTGCTGCAACTCGACAACTCATCGCGTCGGCTGCCGATCGACTTCACCGAGATCGAGGTCGGCCGGCGTCTCTTCCGCAACGGCGAGGCCGAATACCTTGTGAACCGCTCGCGCGTGCGACTTCGCGACCTTCAGGACCTGCTGGCAGGCGCGAACCTGGCCGATAACCCGTTCGTTGTGATCGGCCAGGGCCTCGTGGACCAAATACTCGCGCTCCGTCCATCCGACCGCCGCACCGTGATCGAAGAGGCCGCCGGTACGAGGCGGCTGCAGCTCCGCCGCGAGGAGGCGCTGAACCGCCTGCGGTCCGCCGAGACCGAGCTCGTTCGCGTGAACGACATCCTTCGCGAGATCGGTCCGCGGGTCGAAGCGCTGCGCGACCAGGCCGCCAAGTGGAACGAGTACGAGACGATCCGCAACGAGCTCCGCCGCCGCGCGCTGCGCTGGTACAAGGCGTCGTTCGGGACGACGGCTGATCAGCGCGCCGATCTCGCGACGAAGATCACTGGCGTCGACAAAGAGATCGAGCGGCTGACCGACTACGTCTCCGAGGGCGAGTCGACCACCGCCGGAACGGACGAGGATCTGCGCGGGGCGCGGCAGGAGGAAGAGCTCCGCCGGATCGGCGCGGCGGATGCGGCATCCGTCGAAGCCTCCGCCCGCGAGCGCGTCGCCGGACTCGAGGCGACCCTCGCCGCGATCGAGGCCGAGCGCGGGCGAACCGGCGCGGCCCTCGCCGCCCTGCCTGGAGAGCTGGCCAGCCTTCGCGAGCGGCGCACGCGCGTGGACGAAGAGGCGAGCGGCGCCGCACGCAGCGCGCGCGAGTCCGCCGACAGCGCGCGCACCGCGGAGGAGGAGGCGTCGCGCACTCGCGTCGCCCTCGCCGAAGCTCGGGCCGCCCGCGTGGAGACAGAGCGCGCGCATCTTGTGCGGGAGAGCGATGAACTGCGTCTCGGCGACGAGGAGCGGTCGCTCCTTGCGCGCGAGGAGGAGCTCAGCGCGACCGCCGCGAGTCTCGCGAAGGAACGAAGCGAACGCGAACGCGAACGAAGCCGCATAGCGGCGGAGCTCGGGCGAGCGCGCGAGAAGGTCGCGGAAGCCGCGCGCGTTGCGGAGGGTGCGGCAGAACGCGCCGGGGCGGCCCGCAACGAGCTTCAGCGGATCGATGGCGATCTCGCGCTCGTGCGTGGCCAGACGGCAGCGCTCCGCGAGGCGGTCGAGCGCGTGGACGCCGAGATCGCGGCACGCGAGGACGCGCAGGCGCTTCCCCCGCTTCCAAAGGGATTCGCGTGGCTGCACGAACGCATTGCGTCTCCCGATGCGGTCCGCACCGCTCTCGGCCCTGCGGTCGCGATCGCGAGCGGTTCGGCCGCAGGCGATACCCCCGCCCCGAAGGGTTGCCGGCGCGTCGCCGACGGGATCGCCATCTTCGTCGCGCCGGACGACGCGACCGCGATCGCTTCGGCGACGACGCTCCGGGCTGGCGCCGTTATCGCACCCAGCGGCCTGCTCGTTCTGCCTGGGCTCGCTCGCATCGTCGACCCGCGGCGGCGGACCGAGCGCGATGCCACCACGCAGCTCGCAGCTATGGCCGCGCGGCTGCACGAGGAGCTCATCACCGCGGAACGCGCGCAACGTGATGTGCTCTCGCAGCGCGCCGAAGCCGAACGTCGTCGGGAAGCGGCCGACGAGCGGCTTGCCGCTGCCCAGCGCGCGCGGGGCGAGGCCGAGGTCGCCGCCGATGCGCTCGCAACCACCGAAGCGGACGTCCGCGATCTGGTGCGCACGCAAGAGGCGAATGCGGCCGCGATCGAACGCGAACGTGCCGAGCTCCTCACGCGCCGGGAAAAGCTGGCGCGGGACAGCGAGGTGGCAGGGAAGGCGCGGAGCACGGCTGCGGACGTCTTCGCCGCGTCGGAACGCGAGGAGCAGATCGCCGTCGAGGCGCACAACGCAGCTTCGAAGCGCGCGGAGGAGGCTCGGCTTCAGTCGGCGACGCTCGAAGAGCGACGAAGCGCGTCGGTTCGGGTGCGCGACGCGCTCAGCGAGCAGGTCAGCGCCACCGAGCGGCGGATCGCGGATGAGGACGAGCGACTGCGCGCGCTTGTCGCTCAGGAGCGAGATTCGCGCGGACGCCTCGAGACGGCGCAACACGAGCTCGGTAAGGCCACCGCGGACGCGAAGGAAGCAGCGCGTTCGGCGGAGCTCGCTCGCTCGCGCGCGCTCGCCGCGGAGGGGTCGCGCCGTGAGTCCGAGCAGCGGCTCGCGAAGGCGCGCGAGCGACTCGCCGAGCTTCGCGGCGAACGCGGCAAGCTCGCCGTCGAAGAGGAGCGCGCGTCGGGAGCCCTGCGACTCCTCGAGGAGCAGGTGCGCGCGGAGCTCAGCCTACCGGAGGACGAGCCGCTTCCCGATCCCGCGAGCATCGCGCTCGACGACGAGCCCGATGAGAAGGAGAAGACGAGCACGGTCGCGGCTTTGCAGCGGCTTCGCCGGCGCCTGATCACGCTGGAGCCGGTGAACCCCCTCGCTGCGACGGAGCTCGCGGAGATCGGCCAGCGCCACGAGTTCTTATCGACGCAGAAGGCGGATCTCGAGCGTGCGATGGCCGACCTGCGCACGCTCGCCGACGATCTCGCGAGGACGATCGCCGAACAGTTCAGCACCACGTTGCAGGCGGTCGACCGCGAGTTCGGCGTGTTCTTCCAACGCCTCTTCGACGGCGGGCAGGCCTCGCTTCGCACGAGCGAGGATCCGGAGGAGCCCGGCATCGACATCTACGCGCGCCCACCGGGCAAACGGATCGGCAGTCTGGCGCAGCTTTCCGGCGGAGAGCGCGCCCTGACCGCGACGGCGCTGCTCCTTGCGATCCTGCGCGTAAGGCCCGCGCCTTTTTGCGTGCTCGATGAGGTCGACGCGGCGCTGGACGAACGCAACGTCGGTCGCTTCACGCAAGCGCTCCGCGAGCTCACGGATCGCACGCAATTCGTCGTGATCACGCACAACCGCGGAACGATCGAAGCCGCCGACATGCTCTATGGCGTGTCGATGGACGATGGCGGCGTCTCGAAGGTGATCTCGCTGCGGCTCGCGGATCTCGACGCGGAGCGCGAACGGGCGGGCTAGCCGGGTAGCCTGCGAGCTGTGAGCATCGAACAGGGCCTGGCCAAAACGCGCGGCGGGCTCCTCTCGCGTCTATTCGGCCGCGGCGAGCAGCCGCTCACGGCGGAGTGGCTCGACGAGCTGGAGGAAGCTCTCCTCCGTTCGGATCTCTCGGTGTCGCTCGTCGATCCCCTCATGGCACAGCTGCGCGATCTCTTCGCAACGGGCGAGATGAAGACGATCCCGAAAGCGCTTACCGCTGTTCGCGAGACGCTCGTCGCGGCGGTGGTGGGTGACGTTCGTCTCCGCGGCGAGGGCCAGAAGCCGCGCGTGATCCTCGTCGTTGGCGTGAACGGAAGCGGGAAAACCACGACGGCGGCCAAGCTCGCCAAACGGCTCAAGGACTCCGGAGAACGTCCGCTCCTCGCGGCCGCCGATACGTTCCGCGCCGCGGCCATCGAGCAGCTAGAGCGCTGGGCCGAGCGCGTCGGTGTACCGATCGTCTCCGGAAAACCGGACGGGGACCCCGCGGCGGTCGTCTTCGACGCGGTGAACGCGGCGGTCGCGCGCGGAAACACGACGGTCATCGCCGACACGGCGGGCCGGCTGCACACGAAGGGTCATCTAATGGAGGAGCTCGCGAAGATCGTCAAGGTGACGGGCCGCGCACGCGAGGGCGCCCCGGACGAGGTCTTACTCGTCCTCGATGGCACCGCGGGCCAGAACGCGATCCAGCAGGCGCGTCAGTTCACGACGACCGCCGCGGTCACCGGCCTGGTGGTTACGAAGCTCGACGGCACCGCTAAGGGTGGCGCGGTCTTCGCCATCGCGCAGGAGCTCAAGCTCCCGGTCAAGCTGCTCGGGGTGGGTGAGAAGGCGGACGATCTGGTGCCGATGGATCCAACCGCATTCGTGAACGCGCTTCTGCCTCTCGCATCCTGAAGGTCATACTCGGCCGGAGTTGGCGATCGCTCGTCTGCGTCCCGGGGATCTGAAGCAGGCTCTCGATACCGGCGCGCTCTCACTTCACTACCAGCCGCAAGTGCAGATCAAGACCGGCAAGCTCGCCGGCGTCGAAGCCTTCGTGCGCTGGCCGCATCCGATCCACGGCATGATCGGTCCCGGCGACATCATCCCGCTCGTCGAGCAGGCCAGTCTCCACGTCGAGTTCGATCGTTGGGTCTTCGGCGCGATCTGCCGGCAAGCGAAGAAGTGGCGAGCGGAGGGCGTCGATGTACCGATCGTCGCCGCGAACGTGTGGGCTGAGACGCTCCGGCGGCCGGACGCGCTCAGGCTCATCGACGCGCTCGCCGAAACGGGGGTCGACCCGAAGACCATCGAGATCGAGTGCCCGCGCGGATCGACCGTCGACCCCGCGGTGACCAAAGCCCTCGTCTCACTCAACGCGCTCGGCGTGCGCCTCGCGTCGGAGGAATACGCGACTGGCGCACGACCGCGCTGGATAGTCAGCTTCGACACGCTGAAGATCCCGTACCCGATCTCGCGGGACCACGATGCGAATGCGGAGGCCATCCGCGCGGTCGTCGGGGAGGCTCTGAAGATCGGCGCTCGGGTCGTGGCCGATTCCGTCGAGTCGATCGAGCAGGAGCGCGCGCTCCAGGCACTCGGCGTCGAGATCGTGCAGGGCTATCTGTACGGTCCCGAGGTCGCGCCGGCGGAGCTGCGCACGATCTTCACCCGACGGGGCGGGTCGCAGCCCTAGACGTTCTCCGCGACGAGGAGCTTGTTCTTGCCGGAACGCTTCACGGTCAGCAGCGCCCGGTCCGCCGTCCGCACCAGATCGTCCAGGTCGACTGGCCCCTCCGCTGAAAGGGCGAGGCCGACCGACGCCGTCACCGTCGAGCCGGACGCCGCGGTGACTCCCGCCACGACGGCCCGGATGCGTTCCATGATGCGAAGTGCGCTCTCCACCGGACAATCGGCCAGGAAAACGACGAATTCGTCGCCGCCGTAGCGCGACGCGAGGTCCTGCGCCCGCAGGTTGGCCCGGATCGCGGTCGCCACGAGGCTGAGGATCTCGTCACCCGCCGGATGGCCGCGCGAGTCGTTGACGGCCTTGAATCCGTCGAGGTCCACGATCGCGACCGCCGAGGGCCCGTGCCGTGGGCGGCGTAGGTGCGCGCCGACGAGTTCGCGGAAGGCCTCGCGGTTTAGCAGGCCTGTCGTTGGATCGAGCTCGGCCCGTGTCTCGATGTTGCGCAACTGTTCGCGGTCGGAACCATAGAGGAGCACGAAGCCGATCGCGAAGAGCGCGAGCGTGAGCAGCTCGAACAGCGCCGCTGTCTCGGCTTGACCCGCGCCGAGGGTGCCGTATCCGCTGTGCACCACGAGCGTCATCGATCCGAGCGCAAAGAAAAGCCACGAGCGCATGCGCCGGGGACGGCGTCCGCTGCGAAGCGCCGAGATGCTTAGCGCCGCGATCGAGATCGCGATCGCAAGGTCGGCGCTCGCGATGAAAGCTTGCAGCGTCATAAGCGCGAGCATGCGCGCCATAACGCGACACGCGATGTACCAATCGTGTGTATGAGGGGATTCAACACGCGTCGCATCTATTGAAGTCGCGCGCGCAAACGTGCTTCCTATCCCCCAACGGGGTGGGACGCGGCGAAGGTCGCGTAGGGGGATCGCGTGAGCAGATGGGGGCGGGTGGTCATGCGCTGGGCGGGGCTGTGTCTGGCGGCCGTCATCGTGACGGTGGCGCAGGCGACCCCGGCGGGAGCGAAGACCCACGGAGAAGCGAAGATCAGCCCCCCACTGTTCGCGCTCGCGCAATCGCACCCGAACGACACCTTCGCCGTGATCGTCCGGGCCAGCGTGAAGCAGGGCAACGGTCACCGCGCCGAGCGTGCCGCCGCGGCCGTGGTCCGCGCTCACGGCAAAGCGGGACGTGCGCTCTCCATCGTCGGCGGGGCGTCCGCGATCCTGACCGGCGCGGAGCTCCTCGCGCTCGCGGACGACGCTGATGTTCAGTACGTCTCGTCCGACGATGTCATCACGCTGACCTTCGATCCCGAAGCGGCCGCCGCACTCGCGGCGAACCCGGGAATCCTCGAAGTCGGCGCTCCCGACGTCTGGGGGCAGCTTGGTGTGACCGGCAAGGGCGTCGGTGTCGCGATCCTCGACAGTGGTATCGCGCCGCATCCGGATCTCGCTGGACGGATCGTCGCCTCCGTCGACTTCACGAACGGAAGGAACGGCGGAGGTCTCGTGCTGCCAGCCGATCCGGGCGGGCACGGCACGCATGTGGCGGGCCTCGTCGCTGGGGACGGCGCCGCGTCGGGCGGCGCGTATCCGGGCGTCGCGCCGGGCGCGAACCTGATCGACGTCCGGGTCATCAGCGCGTCCGGGTCGACGACGGTCTCGACCCTCATCGCGGGAATGCAGTGGGTCCTCGCGCACCGAGTCGCATACAACATCCGCGTCGTCAACCTCTCCGCGGGCGGGCCCGTCACCGTGAGCTACCGGGAAGATCCCCTCGCGACGGCTGCCGAGGTCCTCATCTTCGCGGGCATCGCCGTCGTCGTGTCCGCCGGCAACCACGGCCCGAAGGAGTCGACCATCACATCGCCGGGCAGCGACCCATTCGTGATCACAGTCGGCGCCATCGACGACAGCGGCACGGCGGCCACCGACGACGACGCGCTCGCGTCGTGGTCGTCGCAGGGCCCGACCCCTATCGACGGCCTGGCGAAGCCGGACCTCGTCGCGCCCGGCCGGAAGATCGTGAGCCTGCGCTCGCCCGGCAGCACCCTAGACCTGGAGCTCCCGGATCGCCTCGTCGCTGGTCTGGATCCGCTCGCACCGGCGTATTTCCGCCTGTCGGGCACTTCCATGGCGGCCCCGATTGTGACCGGAGTCGTCGCGCTCATGCTCGAGCGCAGCCCAGCGCTGAGTCCGGCGCAGGTCAAGGATCGCCTCAAGAGCACGGCGACCGCGCTCCCGTACGGGTCACCGGACACGACGGGCAGCGGACTCGTCAGCGCCGTCGCAGCGGTTATGGCGACCGATCAGAACGCCGACGCGACAACGCCCGTGTCCGCCGGATTCGCGAGTGAGATGTACCCGTTCGTCTACGGGCAGCCGCTCAGCTGGCGTGACCTCGCGTTCAACGGCGGCGTCGACTCCACGGGTGTCGCCTGGACGGATGTTTCGTGGACCAACATCGCCTGGGACCCGATCACCTGGGAGAACGTCAGCTGGGAGGCCTTCAACTGGTCCGTCGTCAACTGGGAGGACATCTCCTGGGAAGGCATTACCTGGGAAGGCATCAGTTGGGAAATGACGACCGCGAAAGACAAAGCCAAGATCAAGGTCAACGGACGCAAGGTCCGTCACCTCTGGGGAGCGCTCGAGTGATGAAGCAGAACGTCGCGAACGCCTACATCGCGATCCTCGCGGCGCTCGGCGTCATCGTCCTCGTCACGAGCTCGATGCAAGCGCGCACGAGCTCGATCGACCCGGTGATGTTCCTGTTCATCCTCGTTCTTGTCGGACTCGCGCAGCGGAACCCGGTCATGCTGTTCCGGTCGAGCGCGATCTCCGTGGCTTTCGCTGTGAAGATCGCCGCCTACGTCCTCTTTGGGACTCCGGTCGCTCTCTGGGCGACGGTCGTCGTGGTCGCCGTGAACGCGTACACGCCGAAGCCGAAGCCAGCGCGCAAGGTGCTCTTCAACCTCGGCGGGATGATGCTCTCGACATACCTCGCGTCGACCACATACCAGCTCGTCGGCGGGATGGTGCCGCCCGGCGCGTTCGTTCCGACCATGCTCGCGGTGGCGGTTTCGGCGGCCGTCTACTTCGCCGTGAACAGCCTCCTGACCGCGGCGGTGATCACGCTCACTTCAAGCGCGCGCTTCGTCGATGTGTGGGTGCAGAACTTCGCGTGGATGCCGGTGAACTATCTCGCCACCGCCGTGAACGGCGCGGCGCTCGCGCTCGCTTATCAGTCACTTGGCCTCATCGGCGTGATCGTGTTCGTCCTGCCTCTCGGAGTCGCGTGGTACTCATTCAAGCTCTACATGATGAAATCGACGCAGCTTCGCGACAGGAACCGCGAGCTCGTCACGATGAATGAAAGCCTTCAGCGGACGTCCGACCGGCTGGAGTCTTCCCACGTGTCGGTCATCGCGGCTCTCCTCGGGTCGCTCGCCGCGAAGGAACGCTCCACTCCGGGCCACTCTGCCGCGACGATGCAGCACGCGCTCGCGGTCGCGAAATCGCTCGGACTCGGGCCGGACGAGGTCGCCGCGGTAAACCTAGGCGCGCTCTTCCATGACATCGGAAAGATCGGCATCCCCGAGCACATTCTTCTGAAGCCCTCGCCGCTCACCGACGAGGAGTGGGCCGAGATGAAGACGCACCCGGTCATCGGCGCGAACCTGATCGGCGAAGTGCCGAATCTCGAGAAGATCCGGCCGATCGTGCTCGCGCACCACGAGCATTACGACGGCTCGGGCTACCCGAACGGGCTCAAAGGCGACGAGATCCCGCTGGCCGCGCAGATCATCTCGGTCGCCGACACATACGAGGCCATCACCTCGACGCGCCCATACCGGTCCGCGCTCGGACACAACGAGGCCGTGGCCGAACTCCGACGGGTCGCGGGCTCGCAGCTGAATCCGATCGTCGTCGAGGCGTTCATTCGCCAGATCGAGATCGGGGCGGCCGATGGTGCCCACGCCCACGACGGGGCCGAGCACACGCACATTCGCGATCGGGCGGTGGAGGCGGCTCGCCTCAGCATGCACTAGGAGCTCCGCGCCGACGCTCTAGAGTCGTGCGTGGTGTTCGAGCAGCTCTCTGACCGTCTGACCAACACGTTCGAGCGGCTTCGCGGCCGCGCGCGTGTGAACGAGGCGGATCTCGACGAGGCACTGCGCGATGTTCGCGTCGCCCTCCTCGAGGCGGACGTGAATCTCAAAGTGGTCCGCCAGCTCGTGGCTACGGTTCGCGAGCGCGCGATCGGCGAACGCGTGCTGGAGTCGATTACCGGCGCCCAGCAGGTCGTGAAGATCGTCCACGACGCGATCGTCGAGATGCTCGGCGGCGAGGCGACCCCGCTCGCACGCGCGGATCGCCCGCCGACGGTCATCGTCCTCGCCGGGCTCCAGGGTTCCGGAAAGACCACGACCGCGGCGAAGCTGGCGAACCTCCTCCGGAAGCAGGGCCGGCATCCATTGCTCGTCGCGGCGGATGTGCACCGGCCGGCCGCGATCGATCAGCTCGTCGCTCTCGGCAAGCAGCTCGGCATCCCCGTGCGTGCGGTCGATCCCAAGCGCGTCGCCTCCGACGTCGCCGCGTTCGCCGGCGGGGCCTCGGCCGAAGGACGCGACACGGTGATCGTGGACACCGCCGGCCGCCTTCACATCGACGAGGCGATGATGACCGAGATCGCGGAGGTCGTCGCGGCGGCGAAGCCGAACGAAGTGCTCCTCGTGGTCGACGCGATGGCCGGGCAAAACGCGGTCGAGAGCGCGACGGCCTTCCACGCGCGGCTGCCGCTCACCGGACTCGTCCTCGCGAAAGCGGACGGGGACGCCCGCGGCGGCGCGTCGCTCTCGGTGCGGGCGGTGACCGGAGTCCCGGTCAAATTTATCGGCACGGGGGAGAAGCTCGACGCGATCGAGGTGTTCCATCCCGATCGGCTCGCGCAGCGGATCCTCGGGATGGGCGACATCCTCACGCTCGTCGAGCGCGCCCAGGAGCATGTGGACCAGAAGACCGCCGAAGCGCAGGCGAGGAAGTTTCTGGATGCGCAGTTCACGCTCGATGACTTTTATGCGCAGCTGCAGCAGGTGAAGAAGATGGGCCCGCTCGGAGATCTCATGAAGATGATCCCGGGGATGGGTGGCATCGCGAAGCAGCTCCCGGAAGGCCCGGAGGCCGAGCGCCAGATGAAGCAGATCGAGGCGATCATCTCCTCGATGACGAAGGCGGAGCGTGCTGACCCGACGCTGATCAACGGCTCCCGGCGGCGGCGGATCGCAGCCGGGTCTGGAAGGACCGTGTCGGAGGTGAACCAGCTCGTGAAGCAATTCGCCGAGATGAAGAAGCTCATGAAGCAGATGGGATCGATGGCCAAAGGCGGGCACTTGCCGCGCCTGCCCGGCATGCCCGGACTTCCACGGATGTGATGCCATATCATTGATGTGTTCGCGCCCAGGAGCTGGGGCCCCACGGACGGCACATTCGCGAGGAGGATCCCGACAGAGTTGGCAGTTCACATCCGCCTGCGCCGTGTAGGTAAGACGAAAGCGCCGACGTACCGCGTCGTCATCGCGGACTCGCGCGCGCCCCGAAACGGCAAGTTCATCGAAACCATCGGCCACTACGACCCCCTCTCCGAGCCCGCCCGCCTCGTCGTCAATGCGGAGCGCGCCCGGCACTGGTTCAAGGTCGGCGCCCGGCCCACGTCGACCACCCGCTCGCTGCTCATCCGGAGCGGCATTCCCGAGGGAGAGGTTCCGGCCTCCACCAGATGACGAGCGCGGGGGCGCAGCCGGGACGGATGCGTGTGCTCCTCGAGCACGTCGCTCAGGCGCTTGTCGATGATCCCGCGGCGGTCGTGGTCACCGAGGAGCTCGATGGCGACTTCACCAAGCTCCACCTGCAGGTGGCCGAGCCGGACGTCGGAAAGGTGATCGGCCGCGGAGGACGGATCGCGAAGGCCATCCGCGCGCTCCTCAAGGTGATGGCGACCCGCGATGGGACCAAGGTCAACCTCGAAATCGATTAGTACCGACGACCCCATCGTCGGTGTCGTGGGCGCGCCGCACGGCGTGCGTGGCGAGGTGAAGGTGCATCCCCGGACCGATGTGGTCGATCGATTCCGCAAGGGCTCGCGCCTTCTCTGCGATGGAGTGGGCGAGCTCGTCGTCGCTTCGGTGCGCGGAGCCGCGGATGTTCCGATCGTTCGCTTCGAGGGTCACGCAACGCGCACCGATGCGGAGCGGGTTCGCGGACGGAACTTGCGCGTGCCGCGCGCCGAGGCTCGCCGAGCCGCGAAGGGCGGCTACCTCTGGGCCGATCTCCTCGGCCTGCGGGCCGAGACCGCCGACGGAACAACGCTCGGGCTGGTGAGCGAGGTCATCAGGGCGGGAGAGACCGACGTGCTCGTCGTCCGGGCTGAGGGCTCGCGCGAGGAGCATCTCTTTCCGGCGATCGCGTCGGTGGTGCGCGAAGTCGACATCGCCGGTGGCCGGATCGTCGTCATGCCGCAGGAGACCCTCGAGTGACGCCGCGCATCGACGTGCTCACGCTGTTTCCGAAAATGTTCGAGAGCCCGTTCGCCGAAAGCATCGTCGCGCGCGCGCGAGCGGCCGGTCAGATCGAGCTCGCGATCCAGGACATCCGCCAGTGGGCGACCGACCGTCACCACGTCGTGGACGACGCGCCCTACGGCGGCGGTGCGGGGATGGTCCTCAAGCCCGAGCCGCTGACCCGAGCGATACGGGCGGCCAAGGGCGAGAGCGGTCACGTGGTCCTGATGAGCGCGCAAGGCCCGCTCTTCGACCAGGCGGCGGCGCGCCGCCTCGCGCAGCTCCCGCATCTGGTGATCGTGTGCGGGCATTACGAAGGCGTCGATGAACGCGTCATCGAAGGCGACGTCGACGAGGAGCTCTCGATCGGCGACTTCGTGCTGACCGGCGGGGAGCTCGCGGCGATGGTCGTGGTCGATGCGGTCACGCGCCTCATCCCCGACGTGATCGAGGCGGAGTCGCTCGCGAACGAGTCGCACACGGAGGGACTCCTCGAAGGTCCTCACTACACCAGGCCCGTCGAACACGAAGGTCGCCGCGTACCCGCGGTGCTCCTGTCGGGCGATCACGCCGCGATCGCACGCTGGCGTCGCGCGGAGGCCGTCCGGCGCACCGCCGAGCGGCGCCCCGACCTGCTTGATTCCGCGGGGCTTACCCCGGCCGAGCGAGCGCGGCTGCCGCGACCACCCGCCCGCGAGAGGGTCTCCGACGCGGACCTCAAGGCGGCGTATGGCTCTGGCGTCGGCTCGTACCGAATCGCCGCTCGGTTCGGGATCTCGCCGGCAACGGTGCGGTCCCGGCTGCGGGCGGCGGGCGTCCGGCTGCGGCCTCCGCGTAGCGGGCAGCGCGGGCCGACCGTCGCGGAAGTCTCGAAGATGCGCGGCGCGGGGCTCACCGTTCGCGAGCTCGCGCGGCACTTTGGCGTGTCACATGTGACGATCCTGGATCGCCTGAAGAAGGCGAAGCGCTAGTTGCTGCTAGAATCCCTTTACTTCGTGAGTGCCCTAACCATTCCTATGAATGACCTCTTGAACACGCTTGCCCGGGAGCAGCTGAAGGCCGATCTGCCCGAGATCCGGCCTGGCGACACCGTGCGCGTGAGCGTGCGCGTCGTCGAAGGCAACCGCGAGCGTCTTCAGAACTACGAGGGCACCGTGCTTCGCGTGCGTAACGGCGGCGTCGACAAGCAAATCACCGTGCGCCGGATCGCAAGCGGCATCGGCGTCGAGCGCACGTTCATGGTCCACTCCCCGCGCGTCGAGAAGATCGAGCTCATTCGGCACGGACATGCACGCCGCGCGGCTCTCTACTTCCTCCGCGACCGAGTGGGCAAGGCCGCAACTCTCCGCGAAAAGCGCCGATGACTTGACCGGCGCATAGCCGGTCCTGATCAATCTCTGCCTTCGGCAGGAGACACGCTCAAGCTGACGGATTCGCTCCTCGCGCATGAAGCGCTCGTCGCTCAAACTAGAGTTCCATGCCTTCGCTAAATAACGAGAAGCGCCTTTGGGCGCAAGGGCTCCTGCGTGTGGTCGGCGTCGACGAGGTCGGCATGGCGGCTCTCGCTGGTCCCGTGGTCGCGGCGGCCTGCCTGGTCACGCCGGACACGAGGCTCATCCGCAAGGTCAACGACTCCAAGGTACTGACGCGTCTCCAGCGCGAGGGACTCCTCGATTCGATCAAGGGCCGCGTCGTGAAGATCGGCATCGGCGCGGCTTCGCTGGCCGAGATCCATCGTCTGAACATCTATCACGCGAGTCACGTCGCGATGATGCGAGCCTTGCGCCAGATCGGCGAGTACGACTGGGTCCTCGTCGATGGGCGGCGGATCCTCGATCCCGCGTTCGCGCCCGGTAGGCACACCGAGATCGTCAAGGGCGATGCGAAGTCGTTCTCGATCGCCGCGGCGTCGATCGTCGCGAAGGTCACCCGGGACCGCCTCATGGAGAAGCTCGCCACGAAGTACCCCGGCTACGGCTGGGAGCACAACTGCGGCTACCCGACCATCGATCACCGCAAGGCTTTGCGTGAGCTCGGCATCACACCGTTCCACCGTCAGGACTTCGGCACGGTTCGCATGATGCTGTCCACCGAGAACCAGATGGCGCTGGAGCTCGAGCCGGCCGGAGTGTCACCGAGTTGACGTTCTCCCCGTAGAGCGCCTCGGCTAGATTTCGCGAGCCGTGAAGACCTCCCCAAGGACACTCGTGCGCCCCGCCACGTCCGCCGACTATCCGGTGCTGGTCGCCCTCAACAAGGCGTCCTATCCCGACTACGGCGAGACCGAAGAGGAGTGGCGTCACTGGGACGAGACCTGGGACTACGAGAAGTACTTCAAGTCCCGTGTGGTCGCCGAGGACGGCGGACGAGTGGTGGGATTCGGCCTCGTCAACCACATGCGGTGGGCTTACGTTGCGACCAAGTACCGGATCGACGTGACCGTGCACCCGGAGCACCGAGGGCGCGGTTACGGAACGGCTCTGTACGACGCGCTCCTCGACAAGGTCCGCACGAGGGATGGGAAGGCCGTTGCCGCGGAGGCAAAGGAGTCGATGGCCGATGGCGTCCGGTTCCTGACGAAGCGCGGCTTTCGCGAGGTCAAGCGTGACTGGGAGTCCCGCCTTTTCGTGAAGGGATTCGACTTCGATTTCTTCGGCACGGCCGACGATCGCGTCGCCAAGCAGGGCATCCGCATCACGACCCTCGCCGACGAGATGCAGCGTGATCCGGGAGCCCTCCACAAGGCCTTCGAGCTCAACGAGGAATGCCGAATGGACATCCCGAGTGTCGACCCGCCGACCCGGCACACCTTCGACGAGTTCCGCCGCGACGATATCGATGCGCCCAATGCGCTGCTCGATGCCTTCTACATCGCGATCGACAAGGATGGCCGATACCTCGGGGTCTCCAACTTGTTCCGCTCGCTCGATGACCCGACGTTCATCTGGCAGGGGATCACTGGTGTCCGCCGCGACGCGCGCGGGAGGGGCATCGCCATGGCGCTCAAGCTGCGGACGGTCCAGTACACGATCGACAAGGGCATCGAGCACATCAAGACCTGGAACGACGTCCACAACAAGCCGATGCTCTCCATCAATGAGGCCATGGGCTTCGCCAAGCAGCCGGCGTGGGTCTCGTACGAGAAGGACCTTTAGCGCGTTAACTCAGCGATGAAGCCATTCTTGCGCGTGGCGCTGCTCGCATCGCTCGTTCTCGCCTCGTTCCTGGCGCAGCCTGCCCTGGCCGCACCAGGCTTCCACGCCGCGTGGGTCGATCAGTCGCCATGGCCGACGCTGCGCCCCGGCGCGACCGTCTCGTACACGATCCACTTCCGGAACACCGGAGACACGACGTGGAACCGCGGTAGTGCCTTCCGTCAGGTGAACCTCGCGGTCACCGGCGACTCCACCGCGTTGGCGGATGCTGGGATGGCGGTCGGATGGCTGAGCGCCAATCGCGTCGCCACGACGACCGAGATCAGCGTCCCGCCGAACGCGATCGCGACGTTCACGTTCACGCTGCGGGCGCCATCGACTCCGGGCACGTACCGCCTGCCGCTGCATCCGGTGATCGACGGCATCCAGCACCTCGAGGATGAGGGCGTCTTCGTCCTCGTCGTCAGCGACCCCGGCCTGCACAGCGCGTGGGTGAGCCAGTCGCCGTACCCGACATTGCAGCCGGGTCAGGTCAGCGCGCCGCTCAGCATCGTGTTCCGCAACACCGGGACCGCGACGTGGACGAAAGGCGTGCTCGGTCAGGAAGCGAGGCTCGCGATCAACCAGGACGACGCCCAGTGGGCGCCGCTCGGCGTGAACTGGATGTCCGCCAATCGCGTCGCTGCGCAGACCGAGGCGAGCGTTCCGCCGGGCGCGACCGCGACCTTCACGTTCCAGGTACGCGCGCCGCAGACCGCCGGCACCTACTCGCTCCACCTTCGACCGGTGATCGACGGCACGGCCTGGATGGAGGACCAGGGCGTCTTCCTCATCATCACCGTCCCTCTGCCGGCCGGGAGCGTCCCGCGCCTCGTTGCGACCGTCGTTCGCTCGGGGCTCCTGATTCCATGGGATCTCGCATTCGCGCCGGACGGCCGCATGTTCGTAACCGAGCGTGTCGGCAACATCCTCATCTACGCGAGTGCCGCGCCGGGCGCGCCGCAGCTCGCGAACGTGTTTCCGGTCGCCAACATCAACGCCTCGGGCGAAGCAGGGCTCATGGGCATCGAGCTCGATCCGAACTTCGCATCCAACAACCTCCTCTACGTCTGCGCTTCCGTGAACGACGCCGGCCAGTGGCTGAACCAGGTCCTGCGCTACCGGATGAACGGCAACACCCCGATCTTCGACGGATACGTGATCCGCTCCGGTATGCGCGCTAACAGCAACCACGACGGTTGCCGGATCCGCTTCGGTCCCGATGGCAAGCTCTGGGTCACCATGGGCGACGCCGGCAACCTCGCGAACGCCCAGAACCCGAACGTCCTGAACGGCAAGGTGCTGCGCGTGAACGGTGACGGGACTATTCCCGCGGACAACCCGATCATGCCCGGCGCCGCAGCGCGCACCGCGGTGTACACGATGGGCAACCGCAACCCGCAGGGCCTCACCTTCGAGCCGGGCACCGGTCGCCCGATCGAGGTGGAGCACGGCGACGACACGCACGACGAGATCAACATCCTCCGCGCGGGCGCGAACTACGGGTATCCGACGTGCCGCGGCCCGTGCGGCGACCCGCGCTTCGTCGACCCCGCGTGGACGTCAGGAAACGTCACGCTCGCGACGAGCGGCGCCGACTTCGCGCGTGGTGTCCAGTGGGGCGCGTACGACGGGTCGCTCTTCGTCGCCCAGCTTAAGGAGAGCGACCTCCGGCGGTTCACCCTCAGCGGGGCGGTCGCCACGCAGCGGGACGTCTTCTTCAACCAGACGTACGGGCGCATCCGCACCGTCCGGCAGGGACCCGACGGGTCGCTCTACCTCACGACGAGCAACGATGCCAACGACCGCGTCATCCGCATCACCCCGACGCAATGACGAGCCGATCTTCAACGCGTGGATCGGCGCGCCCTCGGGCTCGCGGGCGAACGCGCGGCTGAGGCCGAGCTCGAGCGCTCGGGCCTGCACGTCGTCGCTCGGAACCAGCGCACGCGCTTCGGTGAGATCGACCTGGTCTGTCGCGACCGAGACGGTTACGTCTTCGTCGAGGTGAAGACGCGGCGCGCCGGATCGTTCGTCGCAGCGGCCGAGGCGGTCGACCGGCGCAAGCTCGGGCGTCTCGCCCGCCTCGCCGCCGGCTGGCTCGCGATGCGTGGCGAGCGCGACGCGCGGTGGCGCGTCGTCATCGCAGCGCTCACGGTAGGAATCGACGGGACCCGAGTGGAGCTCATCGAGGCTTCATAGAATCAAGGGCCATGGCGACGATCGCGCTTCCGCTCCGCGCTCGGCAGGTCGCGATCGCGGGGACGACGATCCCGCTGGTCCTCGGGCTCCTCGGCGTGGCGCTCACCTGGTTCGGCGCGGCGTGGGATGTCTCCTGGCATCGCCTCATCGGGCGCGACACCTTCTGGAGCGCGCCGCATCTCTTCCTCTACGGCGGCATTTCGCTGTGGGGACTCGCGTCCCTGGTCGCCACGATCACCGCCACGCGCGGTCGGCCGGTGCGTGGACGCGAGCTGCGGCTCGGTCCCGTCCGCGCGGAGCTCGGCCTCGCGCTGGTCGGCATCGCCGCGGCGATGGTGATCGGCTCAGCGCCATTCGACGAGGCGTGGCACCGGATGTTCGGGCGCGACGTCGATATCTGGAGCCCGCCGCACCTCGCGGGGGTCGCGGGGTCCGCTCTCGCGTTCGTCGGCTGGTCCGTTGCGTTCGCGCCGGGCGTCTTCGCCATTCCCGAGGGCCTGCGCCGGTTCCTGCGCGCGCTCATGCTCGCAAACGTCTGCGCGGTGTTCGTTTTCGGGACGAACTTCTACTACATCATGTCCGTCACACGCGAAGGGTTCGTCTATCCGCTGGTCATCGCACTCACCATCCCGGCCGGGCTCGCCCTCGGCGCCTCGCTCATGGGCGGCCGCTTCGGTGCGACGATCACGGCGGTCACGTACACCGGCGCGGCGTTCGTGACGTACGCGATCCTGGCCGGAGGCGGTTGGCTCGCGCCGGCGTTCCCTCCGCTCTTCGTTGCCGGCGCGATCGCGGTCGACCTCACTCGCGCGCGCGGTGGGCGCCACGCGAACCCGCTGGTGCTCGGTGCCGTGTTCATGGCCGCGTTCGTGGTCGCGGAGTTCCTTCGGATGACCATCTTTCCCGCGACGCCGCCGAGCGGGACTGGCGGTGGCACCGACCCGCGCGCCACGGCGCTCTACTACCAGTACTACGCGCAGGCCGTCGCGCGGCCGTGGTTGTCCCTCTGGCCGGTCGCAGCAGTGGTCCTGGGTACGCCGCTTGCGGCCGCGAGCTGGCTCCTCGGCCGGCGCGTCGGCGCGCTCTTAGGGGACGATCGAAATCCCGAGGCCCTCGTTCGCTCGTAGCGACGCCGACCTCGACGTGTGCGCGACGCGCAGCCTGCCACCGTGCGGCATACGTACCTCCTGCCAGCCAGCGCCTTCGGCGCGCAGAAGGTCGTCCCACAGAACGACATCCACATCAGCGCCTTCACATGGCTCTTGGCGCGAACACCGTAGTGATCGAGCGAACGCCGGACTGACCACAGGGTCGTACGCGATGAGCGGGTATTCGCCAGCGAGGTATTGGTCGACCAGCATCTTGTCGTAGACGGTGACGACAGAGGTCGTCGCCGGGGCGAAGTGTGCGTGGATGTACGCGGCCTTCTCGTCGATCCCCCGATCGAGGCGCGCGATGTCCTGCGCTGAGATCGGCGTGTTCGTCAGCAGGAAAATCGCGGCGTTGCCGAGCACAGCCACCGCCACGATCCACTTAAAGGTGCGCGGCATACGTAGGCCCTTCGCGAGGGCGATCGCACCGCGCGCCGACAGAATGACGAGGCCCGGCAGCATGCTGAAGATGTACCCGTACTCGCCGACATGGATGAGGAGGTAGAACGGCAGCGGCGCAAACGTCCACAGGATCATGAAGAGCGTCCGTGAGCGATTGCGAAGCTCCACGCGACGAGCCTCAGCGGAGATGAGCGTCACCGCGACGAGCGGAATGAGGAAGTAGAGTCCCCGGCCCAGGAAGCGCGCGAGTTCGTACCCATTGCGGTAGATCGCGATCGGCCCGTTCCCGATGACGCTGTAGCGGTCGTCCACGAACTGGCTCTGAATGCGGACCGCATCGAGGAAGCGCGCGAGGCCGCCATCGGCCGCCGCGCTCGCGAACACCCACACGCCGACCAGCGCCGCGACGACCGCCGCGGATGCGCCCGCGACCGCGATGGTCGTCCGGGTGGCCGCGAAGATCCAGAGTGGCGCCAGGAAGATCGCCAGGTCGGACCGAAACCCGATGGCGATGCCCCATACGGCGGAGGCGACGAACAGCGGGAGCCGATTTGTCTGTCGTGATGCGTCCGGGTCGAGCGCGCGCCAGAAGAGCAGCGCGCAGAGCGTCGTGAGCGCGGCGAGGAGCGTGTACGGGTACGCGACGCCGCCATATGCCCAGAACGTGACCGCTGTGAGCACGAAGAGGGCCGAGACGCGAGCCGTCCGCTCGTCGTAGAGGCGGGCCGCGAGGAGATACACGAGAGCGACGGTCGCGGCGCCGGCGAGCGCGCTCACGATGATCATCGCGCGATTCGGGTCGTTCGTCGCGAGGTCGATCGCGCGCAACACGAGGATGTACCAGAGATATCCGGGCGGCTGCGGGCGGTGATCGAACGGGTCGAACCGCTCCATCCCGCGCGCGTAAAGGACCGAGTCCGGGGCGTAGAGATTGGTCGTCGCGAACGGGAGGCGGGTGAGGAGCGCGAGCCCGAAGAGCGCGAGGGCCACACGCCAGCTCAAGACCACCTAGTCTGCCCGAGCCGATAGGACAGCGGTACTGGCCGAAGGTCCCATCCCTTTGATGCCCGCACGCGCCCAGCGTCCATCGCCATCGCGATCACGGTGCCGGGACGGCCAGCGACCGCGCGCTCGGTCGCGCGCGTCACCGCCTGCGCGCTCTGGGGACTCGAGACCGCCCTCGTAACCGTCGAGGTCGACGTCGCGAACGGCCTGCCTAACCTCGTCGTGGTGGGCCTGCCTGACGCCGCCGTGCAGGAGGCGCGCGAGCGCGTGCGCGCCGCGATCCGCAATTCCGGCTTCGAGTTCCCGCTGCGTCGCGTCACGGTGAACCTGGCGCCGGCAGAACGTCGAAAAGAAGGCACCGGGTTCGAGCTCGCGATCGCTCTTGGGATCCTTCGCGCCAGCGGGCAGCTGCGGACGGACGTCACCCCTCTTTGCCTTGGCGAGCTCGCGCTCGATGGCGCGCTGCGTCCGGTGAGAGGCACGATGCCTCGCGTCCGACACGCCGCGCAGCGTGGCATCGGCGAAGTGCTCGTCGCGACCGCGAACGCGGGAGAGGCGGCCGCCTGCGGTGTCGACGCGTTCGGCTTCGCGACGCTTCGCGACGTCGTCGAGCATCTCGAGGGTCGGGCGCGCGTTGCCCCCACGCCGGTCCCGCCGCGTGCCGATCCGGTGCGGCATGCGGTGGATCTCGAGCACATCGCCGGGCAGGAGACCCCCAAGCGCGCGCTCGAGATCGCGGCAGCGGGAGGCCACAACCTGCTCTTCGTCGGCCCGCCAGGTACGGGCAAGACGATGCTCGCGCGAGCGCTCGAATCGATCCTGCCGCCGCTCGACGACACCGAGGCGATCGCCGCGAGCGCGGTGCACAGCGTTGCGGGTCTCACCGACCCGCGCCACCCTGTCCTCACGACGCGGCCGTTTCGCGCGCCGCATCACACCGCGTCGCATCTCTCGCTTGTCGGCGGCGGATCGCCGCCCCGGCCTGGTGAAGTGAGCCTCGCGCACGGCATAGAATATGAATGTTCCTTGACGTTGGAACAAAGGTAGGCCCGAATGGCAAAAACAGTCGATGCTCCCCGCGCGGTCGCGATCTACACCCGGATCAGTTCCGATGTGGATCACACGGAGCTGGGCGTGAAGCGCCAGGAGCGCGAATGCCGAGAGCTAGCACGGCGGAAGGGCTGGAAGGTGATTCGGGTCTATACGGACAACGACGTCTCAGCATATCGAGGAAAGCCTCGGCCGCGGTATCGCCAGATGCTCGCTGACTTAGGCGCGGGAGTCGTCGATGGGCTCGTCTCCTACCACCTTGATCGCCTCCACCGCCACCCGAAAGAGCTTGAGGAGTTCTTCGAGGTCTGTGATCGCGCTCGAGTTCGCTTCCTCGCGACCGTGACCGGCGACATCGACTTGAGCAAAGACGATGGACGATTCCACGCGCGGATCCTTGGTGCGGTCGCGCGCAAGGAATCGGATGACAAGTCGCGCCGCATCAAGTCAAAGCACGCGGAGCTTGCCTTGGCTGGTAAGCCGAATGGCGGAACCCGGCCTTTCGGATATGAATCTGATCACGTCGCCATTCGCGCTGACGAGGCCAAGGTCATTCGCGACGGCGCGAAGAGGCTCCTCCGGGGTCACTCCCTGATGTCCGTAGTCAAGGCTTGGAACGCCGCAGGCTCCAAGACTGTCGCAGGGCGATCCTGGTATCCGTCAGCGGTTCGACGGGTCCTGATGAGCGCGCGTATCGGCGGGATGCGTGAGCACGAGGATGAGATCGTGGGGAAGGCCGTTTGGCCAGCAATCATCTCTGCGACGGACTCGACTCGACTCCGAGCTCTCCTCAGGGACCCATCTCGTCGCAAGTCAAAAGGGAATGGCCGGAAGTATCTGCTGACTGGTATGGCGACCTGTGGAGTCTGCGGCGCGAAGCTCGTTGCCCGGCCGCGTGGCGATGGCCGCAGAGCTATGGTCTGCGCAAGCCAGGCAACGGGGGGTAGGGGATGTGGGAAGATCCGTGTGCTCGCCGATCCGTTCGAGGAGCACGTCGCGTCACAACTCTTTGACTTTGTCGACACGCCCCGGCTGGCGCAACTCGTGGCGGAGGAACAGGCGGCGCTTCAGCGAAATGAGAGAACGCAGAGGCCGGACGAGGCGTTCGTGCTCGCGAAGCAACTCGAGGATTTGGCGGAGGACTACGCCGCGGGACGCCTAACCAAGGGCGAGTGGATTCGCGCTCGCACTGTCCTGAAGAAGAGACTCGACGCAGCGCGCCAGTCCCAGGTCAACGGTCAGCCTAGCCGAGCGATCGTCATTCAGTTTGCGCGGAGCAGCGGAGTACTGCGACGTCAATGGAGCTCGCTCGACCTAGCGGACCGGCGCGCAATTGCTGAGGCAGTTATGTCTGAGGTTCGCGTAGGCCCCGCGATCAGAGGGCTCAATCGATTCGACGAAAGGCGAATCACTGTCCTCTGGCGTGACTAGCGCATCCTCTGATGCGAATTAAGTACGGCGAAGGCCTGGAGCCGAAGACGGCCGAAGACGGCGAGAACCCCTCCCCGCCGTTTCCCTTTTCCTTATTTGCCTTCCGTTGGCAGGAGCGTTTGTTGTCGCGGTAGCCCGCCGCGTTCGCGGCGCGCTCGTCGGCCCTTCTCTTTGGGGTTCGCCATTCCGACCGGCCCGAGCGAGAGCATCTGTTGCTCTGCCGCGAGAGCTGACCCCTGCGCCTCATGTACGGAGGCGGCAACGTGGGCACGTCGCGTGCCTTTGTTAGCACGATCGATCGACGGATCAATGGGTTCGCGCGCGGCTAGGACTCGTGCTATCGAGCGCAACGTCTCGTCACGTGCCTCGGTCGGCCGTCGTCCGAGATCGGGGCTATCTGCTGCCACGTACGAGAGCTTTCAGTCGCCGCAGATCGTCCGGGCAACATTCCGATTTGACGAGCGCAGCCAAGAGTAGATCTGACCGGGCGGACCAATGCGAGTGCATGGCCCCGGTCTCAAGGAAGGTCGGACTCCGGTTCACTCGGCGCCTCGGCCGTTGGCACGGGCTCGGAAGCCCATCGGCCGCGAAGACGTCGGCGCAGGCCGGGCAAGCGCTTCGAGCGCGCCGAGAATCTCACCGAGGAGCTCGTCGTGGCCCTCGACCTTCTGGGCGAGCTCCAGAATCTGTTGGCGTAGCTCAGCGTATTGCCCTTGGGCGCGTCGGAGGTGCACAAAGGCGCGCATGATCAGGATGTTTGCGGCCACGGCCCGCCTGCTATTGAGCACGCTCGAGAGCATCGCCACCCCTTGCTCCGTGAACGCGTAAGGCAGGTATCGGCGGCCGCCACGGCCCGACGCGTTTGAGATCGCAAATTGCGATCTCAAAGCGCGGGCCTCCTCCGACGTCAGCCGGAACATGAAATCCCCGGGGAAGCGACCGCGATTTCGCCGCACAGCCTCGTTCAATCGCCCCGTGGTTACTCCATACAGCGCGGCGAGGTCGGCATCGAACATCACCCGCTCGCCGTGAACGACATGGATCCGCTGCTCGATCCCTTCCTTCATTTGAACCGAGGCCATCTCGGTACGGTGCTGCACCGCGCCCATCAGCCTGCGACGCCATGGGCGCCCGCTAGACCGTCGCTCGGGGCTTCTGCGATGTCCCCGGGGATCAACCTCTGGAGTCCCTCACGTCCGGCGACCTGCCAGATCGAGCCGAGCGGACCCTGCGGGCCGCGCAGAGAGGAGAGCTCGGCGAAGTCGAATTCGAGCCGAGAAAGCCGCGCGGCGTCGCGCTGTCGCCGGATCGCGTCCTCCGTGGTGCGTTTGAGCACGGTTGCACGGGGCCCGTCCAGCGTGACGGTGAGGACGAGCGGCCACGCCCGAAGCCTCCGCCGCCATTCGCCCCGCCGGTACAGGTCGAGATACGCCGCGATCTTCTCCGAGAACCGGCTGGGCCGTTCCGAGCCGAGGTCAACCTCGAGGAACGCGTCGAACTCCCAGTTCCGAGTCGAGTACGTCAAGAGAGCGTCGGGCACCACGCGCGAGCGTCCCAAGCGGTCAGCGATCTGCCAATCTGCGGCCCACTCGGTCAGGTCGTGCCCGGGCTGCGAGCGCGCGGCCTCGAGGAAGGCGAGGGCCACCTCCGCGGTGATCAGTGAGTGCTCGACGAAAAGGTTGCTTCGCCCCCCCGCTCGGTCGAGATGGAGCGTCGGATCGAGCCCCCTGGCGGCGCGACGGCCGGCGTCTGTCAGGTGGTAGACGAGCTGTCCCGATCCGCCGCCGGGACCGCCGACGAGGTGCGCGCTCGCGGCGACCAGAGCACGGCGCCGGAGCGATCCCATGATCTGCTTGGTCACCACGCGTCGCGACTCGGCGGTGAGGGCGGAACCACTCAGGAGGAAGCGTTCGATCTGCGATGTGTTGAGACTGCGGCTGGAGGCGAGCCGAAGCAGGACAACTTGTTCGCGGGCAGCGGTGAGAGTCATGAGTAGTCACGGTCAGCTTCGGCCGTTTTCTCGCGGGTTCCGCGCGATTTCTCATTCCCCGATCGGAACGTCGCGGGAAGGGCACGCGCCGAAGGCGCGAGTGCCGAGGGCGGTGCGGTTTTGCGCCGCCGAGCGTCCTCGGACTCGGCCGGAGGGGGGCCCGCCGTCGCCTCGAGCTCCGCGTCGATCAGCTCGATCGGCCGCGCGTAGCGATCTGCCGATGCGGAGGCAGTTTCAAGTGCGCGAGCAGCGTTCGCTTCCCCGAGCGACGGCAGCGTCCTGACCGTGAACGGCTCGGAGCGGTGACCATCGATCGAGAGGCGCGCCGCGGCCTCGAACCGCTCGAGCGACATGAGCGCCGTGGCATCGAGCGGGGCCATCTCGTGCGCGAGGTACGCGGCATCGTCCTGCCCGCACTGGAAGACGAGGCGGCTCCGCGCGTTGGAGGCGATCCCCTCACGGAGGTCGCGCGTCAGCTGCCCCAGATGCTGGTTGGCGACAGTGAGCGAGAGACGCAGACTGCGGGCTTCGGCGAGCACGCTGCTGAAAGAACTGGCGCTGCCGAGGAAATGCTGGAACTCGTCGACGAACAGGAAGAAGTCTGGCCGCGATTCTTCCTCTCGGGCGGAGCGCGCGAGGACTGCCTGCCAGATTCGCGCGACAAGGAACGAGCCGACGAGCGAGGCGGTCATGTCGCCCCAGCGCCCGACTGACAGATCGGCGAGGACGATCTTTCCCGAGTCCAAGACCTCTCGGAGGTCGACGGTGGAACGTGCCTGGCACAAGATTCGACGCAGGCGCGGGCGCACGAGAAAGTCGCGGAGTTTGTTCAGAACAGGTCCGACCATCTCAGCGCGCTGCGAAGCCGTGAGCCGCTCGTACTCGTCCCAGAAGGGGTCGAGTCCGATCCGGTCAGACAGGCCCTCCAGTGCTTGGCGACGGAAAGCCTCATCGCTGAGCAGCAGCGGGACCTGCGCGAGCGTGCAATTCGGCCGCGCGAGCAGCGTGAGCAGAGCGCACTTCAAGACGTCATCGGTTCGCGGCCCCCAGAAACGCTCATAAATGCGCCGGAAGATCGCGAGGACGTTGTCGGCGACCAGATAGCGGTCTTCACCGGGCCACAGCTCCAGCGGGTTGATGCCCACGCTGCGCCCGGTGTCGTCGGGCGAGATCAGCACCACATCGGAGATCCGCTCGGGCGGGATCCGACCGAGGAGACCACGGACGAGATCCCCTTTCGGATCAAGCACACCGACGCCGCGCCCTGCGGCGATGTCCTGCGCGGCGAGGTTGAGCATCGTGGTGGTCTTACCTGTGCCGGTGGATCCGAGGAGATGCAAGTGAGATCTCGAATCGGGAATTGAAAGACCTACCGGTCGTGCTCCGTTGCTCCAGGTGGAGAGGCCGAGCGCACGCACCCCCCGCTCGATGCCCTGCGGCGGGGGCAACGCGGGCGACCGGGCGATCCTGAGCTGCGGCGGCCCTTCGCTTGGTAGATGCCACAGCGCCGCGAGCTCCGGTGCCGTCAGGACGAATCGTCCGAACCGCGGAAAGTCGCGGCCTACGAACCGCTCGCGCGAGCGCGAGTCGAACGCGACCTGCCCGAGGCGGAAGCTATTCGCCGCGGCATACGGCGCGAGGCTCGCGGCGACCA
>JBBPIP010000010.1:0-102360 GCA_038040265.1 Chloroflexota bacterium
GGATCCCCGTGCGAGGTGTGTTCGCGCAGGCGTGGATGATCGCCGGCGCGACCGCGGCGATCGCGGGCGTCCTCCTTGTCGCGTTCCCGGCGACGCTCCACCCGGCTGTCGGCTTCACCGCGCTGCGCGCGTTCCCCGCGGCGATCGTCGGTGGGCTCGACTCTGTGGGCGGCGCGGTGGTCGGCGGGATCCTGGTGGGGCTCGTCGAGGTGCTCGTGCAGGGGTATCAGCCGCAGCTCGCGCCCTGGCTCGGCAACAACTTCCACGTCGCGGCCGCGTACCTCTTGATGATCGTCGTCCTGGTGGTCCGGCCGTACGGGCTCTTCGGCACGCGCGTGGTGGAGCGCGTATGAGCCGCGCCCCCAGCCCGCTCGCCTCGGTCCCAGTTTTGAAGAGGATCGACGGACTCCGCACCTCCTACGCCGACGAGCTCGCGCTCTTCCGCGGAGTGGGGGGCTGGGGCGTGCTGGTCGGGCTCGCCGCGATCTACGTTGCGACGCCTCTCGTCATCGACGATTTTTGGCTCTCGGTCCTGAACTTCACGGCTATCGCTGCCATCGCGGCGATCGGCCTCAACCTCCTCACCGGCTTCACCGGGCAGGTCTCGCTGGGCCACGCGTTCTTCCTCGGCCTCGGCGCGTACACCGCGGGCTACCTCGGCGGCGATCTCAAGCTGCCGGTCCTGGTCTGGCTCCCGGCCGCCGGGATCATTGGCGCGCTGGTCGGGCTCCTCGTCGGTCCATTCGCGCTGCGTCTGCGGGGCCTCTACCTCGCGATCGTGACGCTCGGCCTGGTCTTCGTCGGCGAGCACATCTTCCTGAACCTCCGGCAGATCACCGGCGGTCCGCAAGGGCGCGTCGTGCCGTCGCCGATGATCGGCGGGCTGAACTTCGCCGACCTCGGGACGAGCCTGGGCCTGCCGCTCACACGCGAGCAGTCCTTTTTTCTCTTCGTCGTGCCGCTCCTGGCGCTCGCCGCGCTCGCGGCGAAGAACATCGTGCGGTCGCGACCAGGGCGCGCGTTCCAGGCCATCCGCGACCGCGAGATCGCGGCCGCGATCATCGGCGTCGACCGAGCGCGCTGGAAGGTCGGCGCGTTCGCGGTCTCGTCCTTCTACGCGGCCGCGGCCGGCGCGCTGTACGGCTCGTATCTCCGGTACATCACGCCGGGCCAGTTCGACCTTGGTCCGTCGATCCAGTTCGTCGCGATGATCATCGTGGGCGGCATCGGCACCGTGTACGGCTCGATCGCCGGGGCTTTCTTCCTCGTGCTCATCCCCCGGGTCGTGGAGGCGCTCAGCCCGGCGATCCCGTTCGTCTCTCGCAGCGCTGCGGGCGAGGGCCTGAGCGTTTTCGTGCTGAACCAGCTGATCTTCGGCTTCCTAATCGTGCTCTTCCTGGTGTTCGAGCCGAGCGGCCTCTCCGGGATTTGGAGCAGACTGCGCACCTACGTGAAGACATGGCCCTTCTCGTATTAATGGGGGAGGACAAGGCATGCGCGCAAAACCGTTCGTCGCGTTACTGATCGTCGCGCTACTGACCGCCGCCGGATGCCGCGCCGGAGACAACACTCCAGCGGCGACACAGGGTCCAATCAAGACCGGCATCGGGATAGAAGGCCTGACCATCAAGGTTGCCGAGCTCACGCCGCTCACCGGCTCGGTCGCCCTCATCGGGAAGCCGCTCACTCGCGGGCACGAGGTGTACTTCCAGTACGTGAACGACGTCCTCGGCGGCGTGGGCAAGAACCTGCCGAAGGAGCAGCGGTACAAGGTTGAGCTCGTCACCCTCGACACGCAGTACCTGCCCGACGTCCACGTGCAGCAGTACAACGCGGTCAAGGAGAAGGTCGCGGTCATCGCGCAGTCGCTGGGAACGCCGCAGACGAAGGCGATCCTGCAGCAGATCCGCGACGACAAGATCGTCACCGGTGCCGCATCGCTCTCCGCGGACTGGTTCAAGGAAAAGTACGTCGTCGCAAACGGCGCGCCCTACATCGCCCAGGTCGCGAACGCGATGCAGTACCTGAAAGACAAGGGCGTCACGCCGAAGCTCGGGCTCATCTATCAGGACGATGACTACGGCGCCGAAGGCGTCTCCGGGATCGACTATGCCGCGAAGGCCCTCGGGTTCACCGTCGTCGCGAGGGCGAGCTACAAGCCGACGGACACCGAGTTCACGGCGCAGGTGAACACCATGAAGCAGGCCGGCGCGGACCACGTCGTCATCACCACGACGCCGACGCCGACCGGCCGGATCCTCGGCGCGGCCGCGGCGCTCCAGTACGCGCCGCGCTGGATCGGGAACTCGCCCGCATGGATCGGGGCGCTCGTCGGAACGAAGGCGACGCCGTCGCCGCTCGTGCCCTACATGACGGCGAACCTATGGGTCGTGACGGACCAGGGGTGCGGCTGGGCCGACGTCGGAGCCGGCTGCGAAGGGTCGAAGCTCATGCAGGACAACCTGGCGAAGTACGCCAAGGACCAGGCCCCGGACTACTACTTCTCGTTCGGGTATGTCCAGGCCATGTCCATCCACGCGATCCTCGAGAAAGCCGTCGAGATGCGCGACCTCTCGCGCGAAGGAATCGCGAACGCGTTCGCGAACCTCAAGAGCGTCGACACAGGCGGCCTGCGCAAGGCGCTCAGCTACGGCGCGACCTGCCAGGAGAAGGTCGGCGTGACCGGATCGACGATCTGGAAGATCGACACGACGCAACCCATCGCGCTCGCGACCGTCGCAGACGTCGATTCCAAGCTCGCGAAGGACTACAAGTACTGCCCGTAAACGCGCAGCGGTTGAGGGCGGAGGACGCTCCTTCGCCCTCATTGGCGAGGAGCTATGATCTGACCAGAAATCTGGTCAGGAGGCCCGCCGTATGAAGACCCTGTCGCTCACCGAGGTGAAGGCGAAGCTCAGCGAGCTCGTCGACGAGGTCGAGAGCCGCGACGAGCGCATCGTCATCACGCGGAAGGGACGGCCGGCGGCCGTTCTCGTGAGCCAGGACGACCTCGACAGCTGGCTCGAGACGCTCGAGATCACGTCCGATCGAGCGCTCATGGCGGAACTCCGGCGCGCGGTCCGGCAGATGGAGGCGGGCCGGTTCGTGACTTACGAGGAGGTCTTCGGGGCAAGGCCACTCAGGAAGAAACGATCGGCGCGCCGCTCAAAGTAGTACTGAGCCTCCCGGCCGCGGCCGCTATTCGAGGCACCCATCCCGACCAGCGACGGAAGATCCGGGCGATGATTGACGCCCTCGGCGAGCGACCCGACTTGGGCAAGGCGCTGCGACACGAACTCGCCGGCTTCTGGTCCGCCAAGGTCGGTCGCCACCGCGTCATCTACCGCTGGTCGCGGAGTCGTCTTGATGTCCTGCTCGTTGGCCCGCGGGCGACTATCGATGAGGAGGCGGCTCGCCTCCGCCGGCGAGCTGGCGGGTGAGAGCGCCAGAGTCGTAGTAGATGCGCTCGCCAGCGAACCGGTCGGCACGCGGATCCCAGGGGAAGTGGATGACAATGTCGAGCTCGGCCGTCCTGCCAGTCGCGGCCTGACCCTGCCACGCTCCGCGCTGGGTGCCGCGCATGGTTGCGATCTCGATGACGCCCTGCGGGCCGATGACGATGTCCTTTAGGTCGAACCGAACGTCCGGGAAGGCGCCGAGGAAGCTCATATAGAAGGAGCGCGCGCCGGCGTGCCCTTCCCAGCGCTCGCCCGTGGGGACGATCTCGTAGACGCAGTCCTCGGATAGCGTGGCGATGAGACCGTCGAGGTCGCGGCCATCCTCCGCCTTCGAGTGATCGATCCAGAGGTGCCGGATTCGCGCGTAGAGCTCCGGCGTGATCTCCCATCCAAGACGCTCACGGATCGTCGACGCCGCTCCCATGTCCTCGGCGAACGTTACCTCGAACGCGACCGCTCAGCCTCGCCTCCTAGACTCCCTGCGCGATGGCCATGAACGCGCTCATCACCGGGTGGGGGTACTACGTCCCGCCGAAGGTGCTCACGAACGCGGATCTCGAAGCGATGGTCAACACGAGCGATGCCTGGATCTATGAGCGCACCGGGATCCGCGAACGGCACATCGTCGAGGGCGACGAGGTCACCTCCGGGATGGCCACGAAGGCCGCGAAAGAGGCCCTTGCGCGGGCGAAGGTGCGCGCCGAAGACCTCGACGCGATCATCATCGCGACCACTTCGCCTGATTACTTCCTGCCGACGGCGGCCTGTCTCGTACAAGAGAGCCTCGGCGCGCGCAAGGCGGCGGTGTTCGACCTCGGGGCCGCGTGTGCCGGCTTTGTTTACGGGCTCGCCGTCGCGCGCGGGCTCGTGATGTCGGGGACGGCTCGGAAGATCCTGCTCGTCGGCGCCGAGACGATCTCCCGATTTATCGATTGGACCGATCGCTCGACATGCGTGCTCTTCGGGGACGGCGCGGGCGCCGTGGTCATCGAAGCATCCACGGCCGGCTCCGGGATCCGAAGCACGGCGCTCCACGGCGATGGGCGCGAGAAGAAGCACCTGCGCCTGGAGGGCGGTGGCGCATTACACCCGGCGGCGCGGCGGGGGAGCGACCGCGTTTCCGATTACATCCAGATGGATGGGTCCCAGGTGTTCAAGCTCGCCGTGCCGGCTATGGCCGATGCGGCAAAGGAGGCGCTCGCGCAGGCAGGGCTGCGCCTCGCGGACGTTGACCTCTTCGTCCCGCACCAGGCGAACGCCCGCATCATCGAAGCCGTCGCGAAGCGGCTCGGACTCGATCGTTCGAAGGTCTTCATGGACATCGACCGGTTCGGCAACACCTCGGCGGCCTCGATTCCTATCGCGCTCTGCGATGCGGTAGCGCAGGGGCGCGTGCGACAGGGCGACACGCTCGTGTTCGCGGCGTTCGGCGGTGGTATGACTTGGGGCGCGGCGGTCGTGGAGTGGTCCTCGCCCGTCCGCTGACCTCGGCCTAGCGACCCGGCTGGACGAATGTGAAGACCTCACTCCCCTTTGGATGTAGATAGCGCGGGTCACTTCGACTGATCTGCGGTCCGTGCTCGAACGCATTACACACACGGACACGCAACTCTCTCCGGCGGTCACCCAGCGCCATCAGATCGCGCGGATCGTCGCGCGCGAGAGCGCCGAGACCCTTGTCGGCCGCCCCGCGGGACTCCGCGTCGAAGTGGTGCGGCGCCTCATCGGACCCGTCGCGAGTCACGTTGCCCGCCGCTTCGTAACCTACGACCGTGCGCTCGGCGAAGCCGGAATGCGTCACGGCTCAGCATGGGTCGTCGACGACGCGACCGGCGGGCTCGCAGTCGAGGGGCGCGAGCGCGTGCCGGCGCAAGGGCCGCTTCTTGTGGTGGCGAACCATCCGGGTCTCTCTGATGCGGTGGCCGTGCTCGCGGCGCTCGAACGCGACGACGCCTGGATCGTCACCGCGAACTATCCGTTTCTCCGCGCGTTGCGTCTCGCAAGTCGCCGGTTCCTGTTCGTGTCGGAGGACCGTGCCGATCGCCTGTCGGCCTTTCGTAGCATCGTGTCGCGGCTCCGCTGCGGCGAGACGGTCCTCGTCTTTCCCGCCGGAGGCCTCGAGCTCGATCCCGCCCTGTCGCGCGATGCGGCCCTCGCGTCGCTCGCGACGTGGTCCCGCAGCATCGAGCTTCTCGCGCGGTTGGTTCCCGACACGCTCGTGGTGCCCGCCGCCATCAGTGGCGTCGTCTCGCGGTCCGCGTTCGACCATCGGCTGGCCAGGCGGCGGGGCGTGCTCAAGGAGCGTCAGCGCATGGCCACGCTGCTGCAGGTCGCGCTTCCGCGATTTCGGCCGAGTCGAGTGAGCGTCAGCTTCGGCGTGCCGATCGCATCCGGTTCGCGCGATCTGCACACGGCGGTCATGGACGCGATGCGCGCGCTCATCGGCGCGCCATGAGGATCGTCCTCGCGACTGCGATCGCGCTGGTCATCGCGGTACCTCTGGACCTCGCGATCGAAGCGTTCGCTCGGCAGGCGTTCGCGGTGTCGCAGGACTTCCCACCGTTTCAGGGGTCCGTCGCGCCGTACACCGCCGGCGGGGTGATCCTCGCGGGCGTCGTCTATGCGGTGCTGCGGCGATTCGTGCGTCTTCATCAACGAGCCGGGGGCGAACGTGCCCGCGGTGGCTTCGCTCATGGTCATGCATGCCGTCGCCGCGGCGATCGTGGTGACGCTGCTCGTGCGGATCGCCGGCGCGAGAGCGTGAGCTCGATCGCTTCGCTGGCCGCACCGAGGCCCTCCGGTTCGGGCTTCTCGACCTTCACCTGGACCTCGCTAACGCGTTCGAACCGCGCGAGGAGGGCGCGCGCGACGTCGGCCGTCATTCGTTCGAGGAGCACCCGTGGGCGGCGCGCGACCTCGTCGCGCACGCAGGCGGCGACCTCGGAGATGTCGAGGGCGGCCGCGAGGTCGTCTTTGTCGACCGCGACCCCGATGTCGACCGAAAGAGCGACGTCGACCAGGTAGTCGTGCGCTTGCTGCTGATCGGCGGGCGTCGGGCCCTGCCGGCCGCGACACCGCAGGCCCCGGATGAGGATCCGACTGGGCAGTGGCATACAAATGGCACCGTATCTGTTGGATAGATAACGTGCTGATCACCTCTCCCGCCGATGTCTCCCGAGCCGACGCGTCGCTGCCGACGCGCTGGGGCGACTTCCGCATCAGCGTCTTCCGGTTCGATGGCACCGAAGTCGTCGCGCTCGCGCGCGGCGAGCTCGACGGCCCGGAGCCCGTCCTCGTCCGCCTTCACTCCGAGTGCCTTACCGGGGACGTGCTCGGCTCGCTGCGGTGCGACTGCGGCGACCAGCTGCGTGCCGCCCTCGCGATGATCGGAAGCGCCGAGCGCGGTGTCCTTCTCTATCTCGACCACGAGGGGCGCGGCATCGGGCTCTTCGACAAAGTGCGCGCGTATGGCCTTCAGGACGGCGGGCTCGACACCGTCGACGCGAACGTCGAGCTCGGCCTCCCGATCGACGCGCGCGACTACTCCGCCGCCGCGTCGGTGCTCCGCGAGCTGGGCATCCAGTCGGTGCGCCTCATGACAAACAATCCCGCCAAGATCCTGGGACTCGAGATGCATGGCATCGACGTGGTCGAGCGCATCCCGATCGAAACGATCCCCAACGAGGTGAACGCGCCGTACCTTCGAGCAAAGGCCTCGCGCATGGGTCACCTCCTCGAGGACCTGCCTGATCCGCGTCACGTGGACGCGACGACGATCCCGGCCGACCGCCCTCTCGTGACGGTGCATTACGCGCAGACGATCGATGGGCGCATCGCGTCGCGCACCGGCGACTCGCGTTGGGTGAGCGGGGAAGGATCGCTCAGGCTCGCGCACGAGCTGCGCGCCGCGCACGATGCGGTGCTCGTCGGGATCGGCACGGTCCTCACCGACGACCCGAAGCTCACGGTGCGTCTCGTTCCGGGCGAATCGCCGGTGCGTGTCGTCGTCGACAGCCGGCTGCGCATTCCGCTCGATGCGAACGTCCTCGATACCTCCGTAGCGCGCACGATCGTCGCCACGGCACCAGTCGCGTCCGAGGAGCGCGCCGCCGCGATCCGCGCTCGCGGCGCCGACGTGCTCCGCGTGAATGCGGACGCCGACGGCCACGTGGACCTGCGCGATCTGCTCGCCCGCCTGCGCGCCGATGGCATCCGCAGCCTGCTTATCGAGGGCGGACGCGGCATGATCACGGCGGCGTTGCGCGAGCGTGTCGTCGATCGACTCACGGTCTGCATCGCTCCGAAGGTCATCGGGGAGGGGATCGCGGCGGTCGGCGATCTGCACATCGACAAGTTGTGCGACGCGATGACCTTCGAGCGCTCGGGGTTCACCTCCTTCGGCGGCGACGTCGTCTTCTACGGCGAGCCCGCGGTTCGGGCGTAGGCGTGGCCGCGGCGGTCTGGTTCCCGCGCGCGCGGTCCGTCGAGCTGCGGACCGAGGACCTGAGCGAGACTGGCACGGTCGAGGTCCGTGTGCGCGCAGCGCTGTCCGCGATCTCGCAGGGCACCGAGATGCTCGTGTACCGCGGCGAAGTCGATGCCGACCTCACGCTCGATCTGCCGACGCTCGTCGGAGGCTACGGCTTTCCGCTCAAGTACGGGTACGCGAGCGTCGGCCGTGCGGTCGCGGTTGGGCTCGACGTGCGCGGCGTGCGTGAGGGCGATCTCGTCTTCGCGCTGCACCCGCATCAGGACGAATACGTCGTCGCGGAGTCGCTCGTGCGGCGCTTGCCGGACCGAACCGCGCCCGAGCAGGGTGTGTTCGTCGCCAATCTCGAGACCGCGATCAACGTCGTGCTCGATGCCAAGCCCCGCCTCGGTGAGGTCGTCGCCGTGTTCGGGCAGGGGGTCGTCGGACTTCTCGTGACGCAGCTTCTGCGTCGCTCGGGGGCGCGCGTCGTCGCGGTCGAGCCGTCGGCGCTGCGGCGCTCGTTCGCTGAACGCTGCGGCGCGGAGGCCGCGATCGCGCCGGGCGACACCGCCCTTCTGCGCTCGCTCACCGGTGGGCGCGGCGCTGACATCGCGATCGACGCAAGCGGCAATCCCTCCGCTCTCCAGGAGGCGATCGACTGCGTCGCGCCGGAAGGCACGGTGGTCGTCTGCTCGTGGTACGGCGAGAAGCCGGTGCCGCTCGACCTCGGCGGCCAGTTCCACCGCGGCCGCGTGCGCCTGGTCAGCTCCCAGGTCGGGCGGATCGATCCGTCCCTCGCGCCGCGCTGGAATCGCGAGCGGCGGCTCGCGCTGGCGACGGATCTCCTCGGAGAGCTGATGCTCGCCGAGCTCATCACGCATCGCGTCCCGTTCGCGCGCGCGGCCGAAGCGTACGCGCTCCTCGACGGCGGGTCCGTCGAGACGGTCCAGGTGGTGCTCGACTACGCCTGACGTCGCGCTCGTGACTGCGGGCGATCCTGCGCGGCGCACCGGAGGCAACCTCTACGACCTGCACATGCTCGCGGCGCTCCGACGCGCCGGCGTCCGTGTCACGACACTCGTACTCGGCGACGGTCGTGACGCGGCGCGGCTCGACGATCTCCGTCCAGGGGTCGTGCTGGTGGACACGATCGCCGCCTCACAGGCTGCGCCGCACCTCGCGCGCCTTCGCGCGCGCGGATCGGAGATCGTGGCGATCGCGCTCATGCGGCAGGGCGCGATGACCCTCGCTCGTCGGGCGGATCGGGTTATCGCGGTGAGTCACGCGCTTGCGGACGAGCTCGTCGCCGGCGGAATCGACCGGCGGCGGATCATCGTCATCTCGCCCGGCCGTGACGAGCTCGCCGTCGGGTCGCCGGCGAAACGCGCAGGAAGTGTCCTCTGCGTCGCGAACTGGACGCCCGGAAAAGGCATCCACACGCTCGTCGCAGCCGCAGCGCGGGTGCCCGAGGTTTCTCTGGACCTCGTCGGTGACGTGCCCGATGCGGAATACGCCGCTCGCGTGCGACGCCTCATCGCGTCCCGCGGCCTCCGGTCACGCGTTCGCGTGTACGGCTCGCTAGGCCGGACCGCATTGGCGCGCCGCTATGCGGCCGCGTCCGTATTCGCGTTGCCGACGATCCGCGAGGGGTACCCGCTCGTGTACGTCGAAGCCCTCACGTATGGTCTCCCGATCGTTGGCTGCGACATCCCCGCGGTCCGCGAGGTCACCGGCGGCGCGGCGATCCTCGTCCCGCCGGGACGTGTGGCGCCACTCGCGGCGGCGCTGAAGAAACTCGTGACAAACGATCGCTCGCGCCGCTTGCTCGCAGGGCGATCCCTCCTCCGCGCACGCCAGCTCCCGACCTGGGCCGAGAGCGAGGCCCGATTCGTTCGTACGGTCAGAGACGGATCAGGTCGGTCCCGTAGAATGTAGTAGTATCCAACTATATGTTGACAGTTCCACAGGCGGCGCGTCGAGTTGGTAAGGACGCGGAGACCGTCCGCCGTTGGATCCGCTCCGGCAAGCTGCGCGCGCGCAGGGTCGGAACCCAGCACATCATCGAAGAGGACGATCTCCGCGCTGTCGTTGCGGTGAAAGGCGCGCAGCTCCCCGTGCCTGCGGAGTGGCGCCGCACCTGGACCGGCGAGCCGATGCCCAATGTGGTCAGGCTGATCGAACGCAGCCGTAAAGGCCGATAGATGCTCGTCGTCGATGCCAGCGTGGCATTCCTAGCGTGCTCCTCCCCGGATGGCTTCGTCCCGTTCGGCCGCGAACAGCTCCTCGCACCGTCACTCATGTGGTCGGAGGTTCGCTCGTCCCTGCACGAGGCGCGTTGGCGCGGTGAAGTTTCCGACGAGCAGGCGAGGCGCGCTGTCGCCACGCTCGACGCGTCGCCGATTCGCATGCGGTCGCACAAGCGTCTCGGCGTTGAGGCTTGGCGGATCGCCGATGAGTTCGGCTGGGCGAAGACTTACGACGCCGAATACCTAGCGCTAGCCTCACTTCTGGGATGCCGTCTGGTCACAGCGGACGCGAGACTCCGTCGCACGACCGGCCGCTTGGGTTACGTGATCGGCCCTACCGATCTGTGAGAGGAGGCGAACCATTGAGCCGCTCCGATCCTGGTCGGCGGCACCGCTACTTCAGTCCGGTCGTCGCGACTCCCTGCACGAAGTAGCGTTGGCCGAGGACGTAGATGATCAGGATGGGCAGGATCGCGATGACCGAGCCGGCCATGATGAGATCCCACTGGTTCTGATAGACGCCGCGGAAGGCGGCGAGGCCGAGCTGGATGTTGAACATGTCCGGCGTCTGCATGTAGACGAGCCAATCGAAATAGCTGTTCCAGTGGTCCTTGAACGAAAGGATGCCGAGCGCGAGCAGCGCGGGGCGCGCGACCGGCAGCACGACCTTCCAGAAAGCGCCGAACCACCCAACGCCATCCATGATCGCGGCCTCCTCGAGCTCGCGGGGGACGCTCCTGAAGAACTGCGTCATGAGGAAGATGCCGAACGGGGTGATGAAGGACTGGATGAGGAGTGCACCGTAGGTGTTGACGAGGCCGAGGTTCTGGATGAGCACGTACTTCGGGACGAGCGTCACCCAGGACGGAATGACCATCGTGCCGAGCATGATCGCGAAGAGGAGGTTGCGGCCTGGGAACTCGAGGCGCGCGAACGCGTACGCGACGAGGGAGCAGAAGAAGAGGTTGCACCCTACGAGAAGCAGCGTGACGATGAAGCCGTTGACGACCTGGCGGAAGAAGTTCGGGTTCGCAATGAACACCTGGATGTAGTTCTCGGGATGCCACTCGGACGGCAGGAACGTCGGCGGATATGCGATCACCTCGGATGAGGTCTTGAACGACGAGAGCACGGTCATGACGAAGGGCGTGAACAGGAACACCGTTACGACGATGTAGAGGATGTAGCGGAACGTCGTCTGGAGCCGCTCCACGCGCTCGGTGGTGTCGCGCGCTGCGGGTCGGAAGAGGGTTCGGTCGGCCGTATGGCGGATGGGCTGTGGAGTCTGCTCCACGCTAGTAGTCGATCCTCGCGTCGAGGTAGCGCCGCGACACGATGGTGAGGATGTAGATGATCACGCCGAGCGTGAACGCCATGGCGCACGCGACGCCGACCTGACCCTCGTCACGGAAGACGTTCTGGTAGATGAGGTACGCGACCGTGAGCGTCGACTTGAGCGGCCCACCCTGGGTCATGATCGAGATCTGGTCGAAGACCTGGAACGTGCCGATGATCCCGAGGGCGACGACGAGGAAGATGATCGGGCGCAGGAGCGGGATGGTGATGCTGAAGAAGCGCCGGAGCGGCCCCGCGCCGTCCACCTCGGCCGCCTCGTAGATGGATCGAGGGATGTCCTGGAGTCCCGCGAGGAACACGATCATGAAGGTGGGCGCGGTGGTCCAGATGTTGAGGCCCATGATGGCGGGCAGCGCCGTTCGCGTGTCCAGTAGCCAGTTCTGCTGTGTCGTGAAGCCGAAGATGCCGAGGACCGAGTTCAACAGGCCGGTCGGGTGGTAGATCCAGAGGAAGATCATCGAGATCACGACGGTGGATGCCACGGACGGCGTGTACCAGGTTGAGCGGAAGAATCCGCTCCCGCGAATCTTCGCATTGAGCAGGACGGCCATGATGAGCGCGAAGATCGTCTGGAAGATCGTGACGACGACGGCGTAGTACGTGGTGTTAGTGAGCGCGATCCTGAAGTTCTCGTTGTCAGCGAGATTCGTGTAGTTGGACAGCCCGCGGAACGGGTTCTCGAGCGCCAGCAGGTCGTAGCGGTGCAGGCTGAACCAGAACGCGAAGGCCAGCGCACCGGCCTGCATAACGAGGAAAAAGATGACGTAGGGGAGGACGAAGACGAGGCCGGCCCGCACTTGAGAAGCGTGGAATCCGCTTCTCCCGCGCCGCGCTACCGCGGTGACGGCCATCGTCTCGCCTCCCCGTCCGCTCTAGACGCTCTGCGTTACTGCTTCAGCGCCGTATTCGCGTCGGCGACTGCCTTGTCGAGCGCCTCCTTCGGCGTTGACTTGCCCAAGAGGATCGCGCCCAGCGCATTGCTCATCGCTTCCTGGATCTTGGCCTCGTGCGGCCCGAAGGTCCAAGGCACCGCGAATTGCGCGCTGTCGAAGAGGGTCTTCTCGTTCGGGTGCGTCGAGAAGAACGGATCGTTCGCCAGGTCCTTGCGGGCCGGCAACGCGAAGCCGCTTTCAAGGACTTGCTTCTGGACTTCCTTGCTGGTCATGTACTTGACGAAGAGGAAGCAGGCATCCGGGCTCTTCGTCTTCGCGGCGCAGCCCCACGCGTTCGTGAAGAGGAGCGTCGCTTGCTTTGAGGGACCGGCCGGGAGAGCGATCGTGCCGTACTCGACCGCGGGATAGGTGTCCTTCATGTACGGAATGAGCCAGCCGCCCTCGATGACCATCGCCGCCTTCTGCTTGCCGAACGCATCGCCGGCCCAGGTGGCACCGAGGTTGGATGGCAGGTCCGACGACTTGTCCGTGAGCTGGAAGGACGCGTAGAAGGTCGCGGAATCGATAGCGGCCTTGTCGTTGAAGACCGCCGTCTTGCCGTCCGGGCTCAGGACGTTGCCGCCCCAGCCGAACAGGAGTGCGTTCCAGCGGGCGCTGTCGTCGGGCAGGCTGATGCCTTTCGCGTCGCCCTTGGTGAGCGTCTTTGCGGACGAACGGACCTCGTCCCAGGTCTTCGGCGGTTGCAGACCAGCCGCCGTGAACATCTTCTTGTTGTAGAAAATGACCAGATCGCCGAAGTCCTTCGGCAGGCCGTAGAGCTTGCCGTTGTACTCCCAGGGGCTGAGCAGGCTCGGCACGAACTCGTCCCTCGAGACGCCCCACTTGCTCATGAGCGGGCCCAGATCGAGGAGCCGACCTGCGGGAGCCGCGAAGTTCATGAGCTTCGTGCTGACATACATGGCGTCCGGCTCGCTGCCGGCCGTCATCTGCGTCTTGATCTTGTCCTCGAACGCGTCAGGAATCTGCTCCTGCGTGACCTTGATCTTCGGGTACTTCTTCATGAAGTCATCGATGTACTTCTTGACGAGGTTGTTCTCCGTCGGGTTGCCGCCCCAGTTCGCGGCGCGGAGATCGCCAGTGATGTCCTGCTCGTTAGTCGCGCTGGTTCCAGCGCCTCCGCCACCGGCGGAGCAGGCCGCCAGGATCAGCGCCGCAATGAGACCGAACGCGAGCACAAGTCGTGATGCGACCATCGTCGCCACCTCTCTCACCGCATTCCCCCCTTGCGTCGCGCAAACGGCGGCCGGATTTCTCCGCACCTGCGGTCTAGGGATCGTTTCTGCTCCACTGGTAAAGGGTTGTCAAATAGTCAGCTAGCGCTGACTGATACACCGGTTGCCCGCACGTCAGTCACGCGCGCGCGGCCGCGTTTGCGCTCAAGTCGGACAGCGATCGTGCCGGCGCCAACCCGGAGGTCACTTGCTTCGAAGCGGTTTATCCCGTCGGGAAGTAGTGGATCGAGCGTGACCCCGAGACCGTCCGGGGCGACCACGAGTCCGAGCATCGTCCGGATGCAAAGAAAGGTCGCCGCCGCCGACCACGCTTGCGGTACGCAAGCGACCGGATAGCTCGTGGGCGACACCCCGCGTCGTTTGGGTTGGCCGCCGAACAGCTCGGGGATGCGCCAGTCGGGGAACGCCTTCGCCGTCGCGATCATCTCGGCGATCGTCCTCGCCGCGCCCGCCTTGTCACCGTAACGGGCCATGCCCGCGGCCGCGATCGCGGTGTCGTGCGGCCACACCGCGCCGTTCTGATAACTGACCGGGTCGTAATGCTTCGAGCGTGAGCTCCGCGTGCGGATGCCCCAGCCGCTCGCGAGATCGGGTTTGCGCAGGCGCAGCGCCGTGGCGCGGCCGTGCGCTGGAGTCGCGGCGCCGGCCCAGATCACGTGCCCCGGGTTCGACACGATGTCCGTCATCTGACGCTTGAGGCCGTCGAGCGCCTGCGAGTAGAACGAGCGCTCCGGCATCCAGAACGCACGCTCGAATTTCTGACGAAGCGTGTGCGCGCGATGCGTGAGCTTGGCGGCCCACGTCGGATCACGCTTGGCGACGACTTCGGCGAGCGATCGCAGCGCGGCATACGCATACGCCTGCACCTCGACCGCCGCGATCGGTCCCGGCGGCCGCTGCCCTTTCGAAGCGAGGTAGCTGTCGCCCGAGTCCTTCCAGACCTGATTGAGGATCCCGCTCGGACGTTTGCGTTCGAACTCGATGAACTGGTCCCCGTCGAGATCACCGCGCGTCTCCATCCACTCGAGCGCCCTGCGGATGTTCGGCTCGAACTCGCCGATGAGATCGCGCTCCGGGATCCAGCGCGCCGCCTCGGCCGCGAGCCACACGAAGAGCGGCGTCGCGTCGACCGATCCGTAGTACGGCGAGCCGAATGCGCCGCCGGTGCGCACGATCTCGCCCTGCCGGATTTCATGGGCGATGCGGCCGGGCTCCTCGTCGCGCTCGGGGACGTCGCGCGTGCCCTGCTTATCCGCGAGCAGGCGCAGCACCGCGGGGGCGAGATCGCGGCGCAGCGGCAACGTCATGAGCGCGGTCGTGATCGAGTCGCGGCCGAACGCGGCAACGAACCACGGGATGCCCGCGGCGGGGAAGTAGCCGTCGGTGGTCTGGTCCGAGAGCAGGAAGAGATCGAGCGAGCTGCGCGCGATCCACGCGTCGAGATCCGGCGAGTCGCTGGCGAAGCGCGTCGAGGTCCGCTGCCACGCGTCCCAGTCCCGATCGGCGACGACGGGGGAGGGGAGCGTCGATCGCACGCGGATGTCGAGCTCGATCGAGCGTCGGTCGCCAGGCGAAACCGTTACGCCAACTCGCCCACGAGCGGGCCCGTCCCCGGTTTGCCATGCGTCGACCGGCGCCAGGACCTCCGTCGACTGCTTCACGCCGTCGACCGCGGTGTACTGAAAGAGGAGGCGATGGCCGTTCGCGGCTGTCGGCTCGCGGCGCCCCTTGGTGGTGCGCTTGATTCGTCGCACCTCGAAAAGATCGCGGAAGTCCGCATCGACAGTGACGTCGGCTTCGAACGTGGCGGTGCCCGGTCCGGGGTTCTCGATCGACCACTGGTCGGCGATCGCGTTGTCGACGCGGATGCGGCGTCCGACCCGCAGCGCGCCGAGCCGATACATCAGGAGCGCCCCGTCCGGCAACACCTCGGCCGAAATGAGGCGCAGGCGGCCCCTGCGCGGGCGGACCTCGTACGTTGAAAGGTGGCGGGTGTCCCAGGCGTATACCCCTGCGCCACGGCGAGAGGGGCCGCGGATATCGGCGCCTGTCGTCGCGACGTACACCAGCCCGGAGCCCTTCAAAGAGAGCCCAGGCTTGGGTGGCCCAGCGTTTGCACGTCGTCTAGGCAGGCGAGCGAGCACCTTTCTTATGGTCGTGGGCTACTTTGCGAAGGAGAAGTGCCGAAGGGAATGCGCGTACGGCTCAGTTTCGCGCTTGCGCTCGTCGCGGCGCTTGTCGTCACGGGCTGCGGCGGTCTCGGCTCGTCCGGTGGCGCTGTCTGCCCCGCGCCCGCGCTCGAGGCGGTGACCATGCCGGCGACCGCCGGCGCGTCCGTCACCTACGGCTTCCTCATCGACCGGGCGTACACCGGCGACGCCAAGCGCTCTCCTTCCTATCCCTGGCCGCAGCTCCCGACGACCGCGCTGAACACCGTCGCCGGTGCCCTCGTGAAGCTCGACCTGCGCCCGGGCGATTCGGTCTTCGGGACCTGGATCAGCCACAACTCGAACGACACGCGCGAGATCTTCCTGCCGCTCAGCCAGGTGCCGAAATCTTCCGCGACCGAATATCCGGCACCGCCCGCTGAGCCAAAGGCGCCGGTCAATCAGCTCGACTGCAACGACTACGCGACGAAGGTTCGCGCGTACAACACCGCGGCGAAGGAGTGGCAGGTGAAGGTGAACGACATCGCACAACGCGCCGCGGCTGACGATGCGCGCGCGGTCACCACATTCATCGAGCGCACGCAGGCCTCGATTCAGGCGGTCTCGCCGGTGCAGGATACGGTCGGCACCGACATCTACGGCGGCCTCGCGGTCGCTGGCGGCGTGTTCGGCGCGAACCCGGGCAAGCACAAGCTCGTGCTCTTCTCGGACATGACCGACACAGTCGGTAACCCGGTGCGACCAGATCTCGTGCAGAGCGACATCGTCATCGGGCTCTATCACCGCGACGACCCGAGCGATCAGGGCAAGGGCCAGCGCGATTGGGAGACGACGTTCAAGACTCTGAACGCGCGCGTGCCCGTGTTCCTCCCGTGGGCCGCGACGACGACTGACAAGATCGTCGAGCAGCTGAAGGCGACCGGCCGATGAACGAGGTCGTCGCTCTCCTCGAGTCGCTGCGGCCGATCCTCGAGCGCTGGTACCTGCTGCTCTTCGCGGTCGTTCTCGTGACGCTCCTCGGCATTCCGGCCCGTTGGTTGGTGAGCTCGGTCGCGGCGCTTCTGCGTGTGCCCGCGAACTTCACGCGAGCGGAGATCGATCCGCCGCTGCACCGCGCGACGCCGACCGCGCCGTACCGGCTGCTCCGTAACCTCCGTGATTACTTCCGCCCGGTGCTCGATCGTCCCGCGCGCGCTCTTGCGGGCGCGGCCGCTGGGCTCTTCTTCACCGCCCGCGACGCCGCGAACTGGCCGGTCGCCGCGATCACCGGCGCGGTCGTCGGGCTCATCAGCCCGCTCGTGGACCAGGCCGCGACGCACGCCGAGAACGGAAGCGATCGTCTCGGCGCCCAGTCGCGCTCCGCCGCGGGCGCGCTCCGCGGCGACTCCGGGCAATGGGCCGGATGGCGCGTGATCGGCGGGTTCCTGTTCTTCGGCGGGCTGCTGCTCTTCCTCTACGCCGATGCCGCGCTCTCCATCGCGAGCCACGAGAAGGCGATCGGCGCGACGGTCACGTTCCTGCCGGACTGGTTCCGGGAGATCACGGTCGCGTACGCGATCGCCTCGTTCGTTGGCGCGCTGATGCTCGGACTCGTGTTCTTCGACCTCATCGGGATGACGCACCTCGGGCCGTGGGACGACCTCGCGCCCACGCCGCGGAAGTGGCTCACGCGTCTCGCGCTTGGTCTCGCCGTGGGCTTCCTGCTCCTGTCGCTGTTCCTCGCGCTCTGGCGGTCCTCTGTCGTCGTGCCGGACTTCATCCCTGCGGACGTCGCGAACAAGTTCGAGGGCCTCGCGCTGACATTCCCGATCCCGCTCATGCTCGTCGCCACAGGGCTCATCGCGTGGGGCGCGATCGCGATGCCGTGGCTTGCCTGGATCCTGGTCGTCGGCGCGCTCGCGATCATCATGCTGATCGTGGCCCTCGTTCTCCGCGCCGTGAGTCGCGCGCTCCCGCCGCTCGCGGTACTGCTCGGAGGACTCCTGCGCGTCCTTGGGATCGTCGGGATCGTCCTATTAATAGGAGTGATCGCGTTCGCGACGGGTGTGTACTTCGTGCTCAGCGTTGTCGCGGTCGGCGTCGTGTTCCTCGGAGCGTTCGCCGGACTCCTGCTCTGGACTGCGGCCTGGCTGGTCGCCGAGGCGATCGTTTACGTGTTCCGCCTGATCGCGAAGGTCGCGGACGCGCTCGAGCTTGTATTGCAGCGGCTGATCGACGCGGTCATGTATCCCGGCCGCGTGCTCTGGAACTGGATCGCGAGCTTCGATCGGTCTCGCGCAATCCACCTGCAGCCGATCCGTACCGTGGAGACGCGTGCGCTCCGGCTCGCGGCCGGCGAGCAGCGGGAGATCGAGGAAGCCGCTCGTTAGTTAGGCGACAGCGGGCCTTCCTTCACGGGCCAGACCGCGCGCGGTGAGATAGGCGATCGCGCCGAAGAACAAGAGGTTGAGGACCGCCCCTATCAGGGGTGGTCCAACCGGGACATTCGAAAGGGCGAAGAGAAGGAAGAGGAGCCCGTACCAGCGCCCCGCCGGGGGCCTACGGATCGCGGCGACGACCGCGGCTGCCAAAGAACCGAGGAAGAACGGGATGATGCCGGGCATCAAGAGCGTGCTCGCCGCGCTGCTTACTTCGCTTGCGGCCGCCTCAAGGCCTGGCCGTAGCGACTCGGCTCCGCCCGCGTAGCTCCTGCTCAGGAAGAGCGTCGAAAACTGCGCTCCGTCGCCCGCGAGGTTTATGGCGGCTCCGGCAAAAAGCAGGACGACGACCACCGTCGCGGCCCAGCCCCGGCCGATCGCGCGCCAGATGGCTGGCAGCAGGGCGACGAGGACGATCCACATGGCGATCGCGGCGAAGAGCCACGCGATGAAGAGTGACTGGTTCGCCGCGAAGTACGTGAGACGCGCCCGCATGTCCTCGGGGTTGCCGCTCGCGTCGATGATCACGCGGAATGTATAGGCATGCACGGCGGCGAGAATCGCACCCGCAGAACCGAGGACCAGCACCCAGTTCCGATCTGGCAGCACGGCGGCGCGAGTCTAGATCGGACTTCCCGTACAGGATTTCGCGTGCGATCTCAACGTCCCAAGGTCGCGCGACGGTAGCGGTTTGCCGCTCGGATCACGCGCGCGCTTCACGAGTTCGCGCTCCTCTTTCAGAACTGCGTAACGCGGATAGGACATCAGTACCTGGGACCTTGTCGCAACCAGTGGCCGCTAACTAACTTGCAGTCTCCTGCAGATGCGTTGGGCCGCTGTTATTCCGATGGTTCTCGCCTTCGCGCTCTTGGCGCCTGCGCCTGCGCTTGCCGCGCCCCCGTCCTACTACCCGCCCCTCGACTGGATCCCCGCGGCGCGCAGCAACTACGACGTTGGGCGCACCGCCGCGATCAGGGTGATCGTCATCCACGAGACCGACGGGTCGTACATCTCAGCGGCCAACTGGTTCATGAACCCGCGCTCGCGCGTGAGCGCGCATTACCTGGTCCGCGCCTGGGGCGGTGGCATCACTCAGTTCGTCGCCGAAAGCGACACCGCGTACCACGCGCGCAACGCGAACCCCTACACGATCGGCATCGAGACCGAGTACAACCCGCGGCAGGCCATCTGGCACACCGACGCGCAGTACCGGAGCGCAGCGCTCCTGGCGTGCGCGATCGCCCGCCGCTACGGGATTCCGACCGATCGCGCACACATCGTCGGGCACAGGGAGCTCCCCGGCGCCGATCACGCCGATCCGGGTCCGACCTGGAACTGGAGCTACTACATGTCGCTCGTCAACGCGTGCTCCTGGCAGCGTGTGCAGCCGGTCGCGCGCGCCGCCCTACGGACGGTCGCCAACCACGGCTACGTCCCCACGCCGGGTCTCGAGTTCGACAACGTCAGCGACGAGGTCGCGCTTCTTCAATGGGACCTCGTGTACCTCGGCTTCATGGATGCGGACGAGGTCGCCGGGGGCGGCAGCCGGTTCGGGCCGCTCACGGAGGTCGCGGTGAAAGCATTCCAGGAGGCGAAGGGTGTCGAGACGACCGGCTCATACGGCGAGCAGACCGCCGCGGCGCTCGTGGAGTCGATCCTCGCCGATCCGGCGGGCGTGCCGGCCAAAGATCTCAACTCGGGCGACGAGTCCGACGACGTTGGGGTGCTCCAGACGGCGCTCCAAGAGCTTGGCTACATGGACATGGTCACGGGCTACTACGGCGACATCACGACCGACGCGATGACCACGTTCCAGCACGACAACGGCGTCTACGCCACAGGCACCTATGGACCGATCACGCGCATGGCCCTCGCCTCGCGGGTTCGCGCCGCGATCGCTCGCGAGGAGGTCCAGGACGAGGTTGTGAGCGAGGCAGTCACGTTTGTCGGCATGGTGATGTTCGAGATGCTCGTCCCCTAAGGCGCGAGCAGGTCCTTCACGAGGTCGCGTTCCTTCTCGAGCTCAGCGATCGTCGCGGCAATTTTTCCCTTCGCGAACTCGTCGAGCGGGACGTTCGGGACGATCTGGAATGCGCCGTCACCCTTTGAGTGCAGCGGGAACGAGCTGACCAGACCCTTCGGCACGCCGTAGCTCCCGTCGCTCACGATCGCGGCCGAGAAGCAGTCGCCCTTTGGCGTTGGCGTGACCAGCGATCGCACGTGATCGATGAGCGCCTGCGCCGCCGAGAACGCGCTCGACGCGCCGCGCGCTGCGATCACGGCCGCGCCGCGCTGCTGCACCTGCGGAATGAACTCGGTCTCGAGCCATTTGCGGTCGACGACCTGGTCCGCGGGCTTGCCGTTCACCTCGGCGTTCGTGAAGTCGGGGTAGAGCGTCGCCGAGTGATTTCCCCAGATCGCGAGCTTCTTCAAGTCGCGAACCCGTGCGCCGGCCTTCGCTGCGAGCAACGACCGCGCGCGGTTCTGGTCGAGCCGGGTCATCGCGCTCCACCGGTCGTCGGGGATCGTGTGCGCGTTCGCGCGGGCGATGAGGCAGTTCGTGTTGCATGGGTTCCCGACCACGACGACGCGCACCGACGATGACGCGTACCGCTGGATCGCCTTGCCTTCCTCGACGAAGATCGGCCCGTTCTTCCGAATGAGGTCGCCGCGCTCCATGCCCGGGCCCCGCGGCACCGATCCCACGAGAAGCACCCAGTCCGCGCGGTGATGACTTTCCGCGCGGTCGGAGCTCGCGCTGACGCGCGAGAGCAGCGGAAACGCGCAGTCCTCTAGCTCCATAAGGACGCCCTTGGCCTTGTCGATCATCGGCGGGATGTCCGACAGACGAAGGTCGACCTCCGTGTCGGGCCCGAACATCTCACCCGCGGCGATCCGCGGCAGGAGCGCATAGGCGACCTGGCCGGTTGCTCCGGTGACGACGACGTTCACGGTGCTCATTTCTTCACGTTCGACTTTCCGTCGGGGAGTTCGTCGGCTCCGCCGAAGACCGCCTCGGCTTCGATCTCGACCAGGATGTGCGCGTCGATGAAGTCCACCTTCACGATCGTCATTGCGGGCCGGATGTCGCGGAACACCTCGCCGTGGACGACGGCCACATTCTGGATGTCGGCAGCGTTCCGCACGTAAACCCGCGTCATGATCACGTCGGCGAGCGTGCAGCCCAGGTCCTCCAGCGACTCCTTCACCGTCCCGATCGCGGCGCGCATCTGCTCGACGACGTCATCAGACACCACGCTTCCGTCCTCGCCGATCCCGGCGGTTCCGGCGACGCGCACCTTGTTGCCGTGCCGGACTGCCCGCGAGAACCCGAACTGGAACTCCCCGCGACTCCCGGTCGTGTACGTGAACCGCTTTGAGTTGTTCTTGTCGACTGTGGGCATCAGTTGCGCATCCTTCTGATCACCGCGTCGGCGAATTCCTTTGTTCCGACCGCGGATGGATCGTCGCGGTCCGCTTTGAGGTCATACGTGACTTCCTTGCCCTCGGCTACGACCGAAGCGATAGCCTTCTCGAGCCGGTCGCCGGCTTCGCGCTCACCTATGTGGCGAAGCATGAGAGCCCCCGCAAGCATTAACGCCATCGGGTTCACTTTGTTGAGTCCCGCGTACTTCGGCGCGGATCCGTGGATCGCCTCGAACATGGCGATGCCGCCCTCACCGATGTTCGCGCCCGGCGCGACCCCGAGCCCACCGACGAGACCGGCGACCAGGTCGCTCACGATGTCGCCGTAGAGGTTGGGAAGTACGAGGACGTCGTACAGGTCGGGCTTCACGACGAGCTGCATGCACATGTTGTCGACGATGCGGTCCTCGAACTCGATCTCGGGGTAGTCGTTCGCGACCTCTCGCGCGACGCGGAGGAAGAGCCCGTCGGCGTATTTCATGATGTTCGCCTTGTGTACGGCCGTGACTTTCTTGCGGCCGTTGTCCCGCGCGTAGTCGAAGGCGAACTTCACGATGCGCCGCGAACCGAAGTCGCTGATCGCTTTGATCGCGAGCGCCGAGTGCTCCCGGATCTTCATCTTCGAGACGCGCTCGATGACCTCCTGGACCTCGCGCTCCTCGGGGGAGTCGACGTCGAACTCGATCCCCGCGTAGAGGTCCTCGATGTTCTCGCGCACGACGACCAGGTCGACGTCGCCGCGCGGCGCGGGAACGCCGGGATAGGTCTTCGCGGGCCGCAGGTTCGCGTAGAGGTCGAACTCCCTGCGGAGCGCGACGTTCACGGAGCGAAAGCCCGTGCCCAGCTCGGTCGTGAGCGGGCCCTTGAGCGCGATGCGGTTGCGGCGGACGGACTCGATCGCGTCCTTCGGGAACGGGGTGCCGTGCTTTGCCATCGCCGGCGTGCCGATGTCGTGCACGTCCCACTGGATCTTCACACCGGTAGCCTCGATTGCACGGCGGGTGGCCTCGACGATCTCCGGGCCCGTGCCGTCGCCCGGGATCAGCGTGATTCTGTGGGTCAGTGAAACGCCCTCCCCTTGGCGATTACGACGCTGGCATCGTACTTCGCCATTCCCCAGCCCGCACGGCTCGGTCGTGGTCTGTCTCGAAAGTGCCGCCTCGATGCGGTCGCACGCGCTGATACCTGAAGTCGCAATTTGCGACCTCAAGTAGCAGGGCTGCTCGCGCAGAGCGTGAATCGCGACTACCGTTCCGGCGTGGGGAGCGCCGGTGATCAAGACACGACTAACTGAACTGCTCGGCATCCGTCATCCGATCGTTCTCGGCGGCATGTCGCGCGCGACCGCGGCGGACGTGGTCGCTGCGGTGAGCAATGCCGGTGGCCTCGGGACTCTGGGCATCTCGTCGATGACGCCGGAGGACATCCGCGCGAGCTGCGAACGCATCCGTTCGCTCACGAGCGCCCCCTTCGGATTGAACGCGCTGCTCTTTCTGGTATCGCCGGAGCAGCTCGACGCGACCTTCGCCTGCCGCCCGCGCGTGATCGCGACGGCGTGGCGGCGTCCCGAGCAGGACCTGGGCGCGGTCACAAAGCGCGCTCACGAGATCGGCGCCCTGCACATGCATCAGGCCGACACGCTCGACGAGGCGAAGCGCGCCGCCGAGGCCGGCGCGGATGTCGTCGTGGCGCAGGGGACCGAGGGCGGGGGACACGTCGGTGTCATGGCGACACTGCCGCTCGCGCGGATGGTCATTCGCGCGCTTCCGGACATTCCGGTCCTGGTCGCGGGTGGCATCGCGGACGGTGCCGGGATCGCGGCGGCGCTCGTCCTCGGTGGCGACGGTGTTCTGCTCGGAACGCGATTCCTGGCGACCGATGAGGCGCCGTTCCCCGACGGGTACAAGCGCGCGATCGTCGAGAGCGACGGGCACGACACGCTTATCAGCGAGATTCCGGACATCGCGGCTGGGCAGGTCTGGCCTGGCGCGTACGCCCGCGTTCTCCGCAATGCGTTCATCGAAGAGTGGATCGGCCGCGAGGGCGAGCTTCGACGACATCTCGCCGAGGTACGGCAGTCATTGCAGGCCGCGCGCGCTGCCGGCGACGCGAAGCGCGGCACCCTGCTGCTGGGTCAGGACGCCGGACTCATCGATTCAATCGAGCCCGCAGGCGCGCTCGTCGAGCGTCTCGCGGCGGACGCCGAGGCCGCGCTCCGCGAACGCGGGCGTCTGGTGAGTCGCTAGAAGCGGATCGTAGCCGCCTTCATCTCGCGCCGGCCGCGACCGCGGGAATCTGCGAGTCGAGGAACGCGCTGAGGCGGGCCTGGTACTCGAGCGGGTAGCGGTTGAACGCCCAGGAGTGCTGGCAACCCGTGGCGATCCAAAGCTCGGACGCCTTGCTCGCGGCAAGAAGCTCGCGCGGGTGATGAAGGGCGATGAGCTCGTCCGCGTCGCAGTGGATGAAGAGGATCGCACGCTCGGGGTGGGCGCGGACGACGTCGATCGGGCGCACCTGATCTCCATCGAGGCCGAAGACGACGTTCGAGAAAAACAGGACCCCGGGCGTGAACCAGCCGGGAACCCCGGCTACCACCTCGAGGTCCTCGCCGACGATGGTCCGGGCATCGGTATACGAGGAGTCGGCCACGACCGCTCCGACATTCGGGTGAAGCAGTAGCGCCTGCAGCACCGTTCCGGCACCCATCGAGATGCCGATGAGCGCGATCCGGCTCTCGGGCACACCGCGACCGGTCACGTAGTCGATCGCGGCGGCGACGTCGCGGCGCTCGAGGTAGCCGAGCGAGAACCGTTCGCCGTCGCTATCGCCGTGACCGCGGAGATCGAAGAGCAACACGTCGTAGCCGTCGGCAACGAGGAAGTCGGCGATCTTCTCCGCGGTCCTGTTCTCTCCCGCGACGCGGTTGCTGTCCTTCCCGTGGACCACGATCGCGGCGCGATCGCCGCCGGTCCGGAAGTACCAGCCTCGGAGCGTGAGGCCGTCGTTCGTTCGAAAGCTCACGTCTTCGTACGCGGGAGCCACGACGAGCGGCGCCCGAGGCACGCGGTAGCGGACGGCGTGCGTGAAGCGTTCCGCCACGACGTACGAGACGGAGAGGTAGCCCACCACGCCAGCGAACAAGGCGACCGCGAGGAGGCGGCGTTTCAACGGACGACCGAAACCGGGATCTGCGCCTCGAGAAATGCGAGCACGTGGGTGCGGTACTCAGCGGGATAGATGTCCATCGCCGCGGCGTGATCGCACCCGTGCGCGATCCAGAGAGCGCTCGCCGAATTCGCGCTGGCCGCGCGCAGGTCCTGAGCGTGATGAACCTGGATGAGCGGGTCGGTGTCGCAGTGGATGAAGAGGATCGCCCGCTCGGGATGCGCGCGCACAACTTCGATCGGGCGGACCTGGTCACCGTCGAGGCCAAAAGCGATCCGGGTCATCAAGAAGACGCCAGGCGTGAACCAGCCCGGCACGCCGCCCTCGCGAGGGAGCACCTCCTGAACTTCCGTGAAGGCGTCCATGTACGAAGAGTCGGCAATGACCGCGCCGACCTTCGGATGCAGGAGCAGCTCCTGTATCGCGGTGCCTGCGCCGAGCGAGATGCCGAGGAGCGCGATTCGCTTTTCCTCGAAGCCGCGGCTCGCTACGAAGTCGATGGCCGACGCGACATCGAGGCGCTCGAGCTGGCCAAGCGAGAAACGATCGCCATCGCTGTCGCCGTGGCCCCGAAGATCGAACAGGAGAACGCTAAAACCCTGGGCGATGAGGAAATCGGCGATGTGCTCGAGCCGACCCTGGTACTCGGCGCGATTCGCGTGCCGGCCGTGGATCAGGATAGCGGCGCGGTCACCGCGAACGGGGAAGAACCAGCCCCGGAGGGTGAGGCCGTCGCTCGTCCGAAGGACGACGTCCTCGTACGTCGGGGCGGCCACTTGCGGCGCCCGGCCGATCGGGTGCCGCTCGGCGTGGGTGAGGCGGTCGGCGACGACATAAGACACCGAGAGGTAGCCGACCACACCGGCGAGAAGGGCGACGGCGAGGATCCTGCGTTTCATTGAGGGTGGCGACCCTAGGTTGGCCCTATCAGGCCGTCCCGGCAACGGGACTCATCCGGAATGTCGGCAACCTCACGTTTCGCGCTCAACCGAGGCGCATCATCAGAGCTTCATGAACGAAGGGCGCACCCTCCCAGCGGTCCAACGCGCATACCTCTACATCGTCGCGCTCGTCGGAATCCACATGGTCGTCCTCGCGGTCGCGAACCTCCTGCGGGTCGGAGCGGAGATCGCCGTGAGCGCGCCATCCGGTGGTTTCACCGGACTCCCCTTCGTGTTCAACGACTTCAACCGCCCGAGCGAGCTCTACCGCGAGCAGGCCAGCCTCGCGATCGCGCTCCTCGCCGTCGGCGGACCCGCGTGGTGGCTGTCCTTCCGCGCCGCCGACAACGCCGCCCGCCGCGACGTCGCGGCCCGCGCCTCGGCGATCCGCAGCTTCTACGTGCACCTGGTCATCTTCGTCACCGCGCTGCTCGTGTTCGGCTACGGGCAGCGAACGCTCGGTCTGGTCCTTCAGGGAACGTTCGCCGGCGCGCTCCCCGGGCTCTTCCTCGAACCCGCGTGGGCCGCGCGCGCGGCGGGTGCAGGCGCGATGGTCCTTACCGCTGCGGGCGCCCTTGCGTACCACGTCCGCCTCTCGGAGTCGGATCGCCGCGCCACGGTGATCGGGGGACGAGCCGCCGAGGTCCGGCACCTCGCCCTCTACGGTCTCGCGGTCATCGGCCTCTTCTTCGCGGCCTTCTCGACGGCGTTCACGCTGCAAGGGCTCTGGGACCGTGTGGTCGCTGATTCGCTCGTCACGTTGAACCGTCCCGACTTCGGACCGCCGGACTTCCAGGCGCCGACCCGCGACGAGATGCTGCGCATTCAGCTCGTAAATCAGATCCCCCCGATCCTCGCGGGCCTCGCGCTGTGGCTCGGCACGTGGCTCCCGCTGCAGCGCGGGCTGCGCCGACCGAACGCGGACGGCGAGATCGAGCGTCGATCCGTCATTCGCAAGCTCGCGATCTATCTCATCGTCGGGCTTTCGGCCATCGTGGTCCTGATCTCGACGACGTTCGGTTTGGCGGCGGTCATCCGCCGTCTGCTCGGCGATCCGTTCCAGGAGCAGTTCACGAGCGTCGTGCACGACCTCGGATTCCCGGTCGCCTTCACGATCATCTTCGCGCCGCTCTGGCTATTCCACCGTCGCGTCGTCGAAGCCGAAGCCGCGCGCGAGACCGAACTCGGCCGGGCCGCAGCCATCCGACGCCTGTACACGTACGTCGTCGCAGCGTTCGGCCTCGCGATGGCCGCGATCGGCGCGGCGGGAACGATCGGCGTCTTCGGCAGCCAGCTCATGGGGATGAACACCCATCAGAACGGGGAGACCGCGACGTACCTTTCTCTCGTTCTCGTCGGTCTCCCAGCGTGGGGCTTTCACTGGTTGCAGGCGCAGCGGCGGCTCGACGAGGCCGAGCGGCGCGCGACGCAGCGTCGCGGTTATCTCTACCTCGCGGTTCTCGGTGGCGCGATCGGGTTGCTGGTGTTCGGCTCGGCCGCGCTGTACCGGCTCCTCAACGCCGCCCTCGCAGCCGACTTCCCGCTCTCGACCTGGCACGACATCTGGCACTTCACCGTGGACGCCGCGGTCGCAGGTACGGTGTTCGCGTTCCACTGGCGCGTGATCCGCGCCGATCGGGTCGTGACCGCAGCCGCCCCGGCCATCGAAGCCGCGCCCTCGGTCTTCACCTACGTCGTGCGCGTGCCCGCACCGACCGCCGCCGAGGCCCGAGCGCGCCTCGCGGCCGCGCTCCCGGAAGCGCAGGTGACCCCTGCGGACGCGGCGTCCGGCGAAGGGGACGGCGGCCCGAGCATCGTCGCCATCGCCGGGACGCTCTTAGGCATCCTTCTCCTTCTCTTCGTTGTTTCGACGTTCGCGCTGGGCCCGTTCTTATCGTCGCAGGGCGGCGCTCCTGCCCCTGGGCCTCAAGCCCTGCCCGCGGGTCGACCGATTTGGGTCGCGACCGTGACTCAGGATCCCTTCGCGACGGAGACCAGCGGCGGTGCCTACATCCGCAGGGAAGGCGCTCTCACCTTCAATTTCAAGGAATCAGGCCAGGCGACCGTCACGTTTCCCGAGTTTGCGGCACCGTTCATGGCGATCGCGGTGATCTCCAGCACGCCGGAGTCGGATGGAACGCTCCTGTGGCGAGTGCGCGCGGTCGGCGAGAGGAGCGTGGCGCTGCGGGTCAACGTGTCCAGCCACTCGGCCGATCTCGTCTACCACGACGAGACCAGCGGCGTCACGGAAGTGCTCGGCAATGCCATACCGCTACGGGACCTCTCGACCCCGATGGAGTTCGCAGTCCTTGTGCGCACGCCCGGCTACGTGGTGTTCATGGACGGAAAGCCGATGATCGAGGTGACCGAAGAGCGTCTCGATACAACGAGCTCCGCGCTCTCGATGACGGCAACCGGGACCACGGGGATGATCGCGTTGATCGAGCTCCGCGTGCACGAGGCACCCTAGGAGCCAGCGGTCCGCGAAACGCGGGCGTGATCCTCTGGTGTGTCGATGTCGTCCAGCGAACCCAGCGCCTCCGTGACGGCGAATTCGACGACGTCTTGATCCTTGAGCACCTCACGCATACCGACATCTTTGTGAAGAGCGAACGCGGCGGGCCAAAGGCTCTTGTGAAGGACCACCGGCGGCGAACGACGACCGCGCCAGACCGAGACAACCGCTGACGCGCGGGTCTCCCGGCCACGGAAGACGAGCTCGTCGATCAGCGCCGTAGTCACACCGGGAACGTCGCCGAGGAGCACGAGCGCGGCGTGCAGGTTTGAGTCGAGGCCGCGCAGGCCGATCTGGAGCGAGCTCGCGAGGCCCCGCGCGGGGTCCGGGTTGTGCACGACGCGCGCTCGACCCGCGTCCAGCTGAGCCAGGAGATCGTCCCCGCTCGGGCCGACGACCAACACGATGTCCTCGAGGCACGATGCGTTCGCTGCGTCGATCACGTGTTGCAGCAGCGGTCGACCACCGAGTGGCGCGAGCAGCTTCTGGGCGCCGAAGCGGCGCGCTTCTCCCGCCGCGAGGATCACTCCGCCGATCTGCGGCGGGTCGGCCTCAGCGCGCGGCTGCAACCGGCTCGGCGGAGAGGCTCCGACCGCCGCGATGACGGCGAACCGCGACGATCTCGGCGAGGATCGCGAGCGCGATCTCCTCGGCGGTACCGGCGCCGATGTCGAGACCAATGGGCGCGTGGACGCGCGCGAGGTCGACCTCTCCGAAGCCCTGGTCGCGCAGCCACGCGAAACGTTCCTCATTGGTTGTTCGGCTTCCGATCGCGCCGATATATCCGGACTCGGTTCGTAGTGCCGCAACGAGCGCGGGGTGGTCGAACTTTGGATCGTGCGTGAGGACCACGATGGCCGAACTCGCGCCGAAGGTCAGCTTCGCGAGCGCGACGTCGGGCCATGCGAGCAGGAGCTCGTCAGCGAGAGGAAAGCGCTCGCGGTTCGCCAGCGCCTCGCGTGGATCGGCGACGACCACGCGATAGCCGACTGCTTTCGCGAGCGACGCCAGCGCCTGGGCTGTGTGCGTCGCCCCGACGATCGCGAGGAGCGGCGGGGTCCCGAGCGCCTCGAGGAAGATCGTGGCCTCGCGTCCGCCGAGTGTCGCGGGAACAGAGCGAGGTCTTCCCTCGGCCAGTGCGGCGACCGCCTGGACCTTGCTCGCCTCGAGCTCTGGAGGCCACCGGTCGACGCGATCCTCCCGCAGGATCGCGACTGTGCCAGCGCGGTCGGGAGGTGCGACGACCCGCAGGAGCACGGCTGCGCGCTCAGCGCGCACGGCTTCGAGCGCCGCGCGGTGCAGCGCGCCGACCGGCTCAATGAGCACGTCGATCTCACCCCCACACGAGAGACCTACCGTGAAGGCGAACTCGTCGCTGATCCCATAGGTCACGACCCGCGGGTGGCCATCCTTCAACACGGCCATGGCTTCCTCGTACACCGCGGACTCGACGCACCCGTTGCTGACTGAGCCCGCGAGCCGGTCGCCGGCGCGCGCGATGAGCGTGGCGCCGAGCTGCCGTGGAGCTGATCCCGCGATGCGCACGACGGTCGCGATCGCCACCGGCTCGCCCGTGGCGAGCCACTGCTCGAGCTCGGCCGCGACCTCTTTCATCGCGTGGCCGCGAGCGCGGCGGCGGGGTCCTTCAGGAATCGGCGGCGGCACCCCTCGCCGCAGAAGTAATAGGTGGTGCCGTCGTAGTCGGCGCGGAGCGCGGTCGGCGTGATCGCGACGACCATGTCGCAGATCGGGTCGACCGCCTCGGCCGGTTTGGCCATCGGCTGGAAGTTACGGTGGGTCTCGGGCAGAGATGCGGCGACGCTCTCTCGCGCGTGCCGGTGCATCAGGATCTGCGCGAGGATCGAAAGCGCGATCTCCTCGTCGCTGGCGTGACCCATGTCGAGCCCGGCGGGATAGACGAGCCGCGTGACCTGCGCCTCGGTCAATCCGCGCCGCATCAGCGTGTCGCGAATCACGTCGCCCCTGGTCTGGCTTGCGACGAGGCCGATGTAGCTCGCCGGAGTCCGGAGCGCCTCCTCGGCCGGGTCCTCGTCCGCGTCGCCGCGCATGGCGATGACGATCGACGTGCGCGCGTCGACGTTGACGTCCGCGAGCTCGGTCGTGATGCGGTCGGCGGTGGGAAAGTCGACGGCGTTGACGTTCGGTTCCGCGACGACCACGTATCGGCCGAGCGCCGATCCGAGCGCCGCCAGCGCGCGCGCGACCGGCGTCTTTCCCAGGACGACGAGCTGCTCGGTCGGAAGGAGCGGTTCGATATGGATCTCCAGCGTGCCGCCTGAGTGGCACGTCATAGGAAAGTGTCGCACTCCAGGTCGCGGCGCTCCGGAGGTCTTGGAAATCTCGATCAGCCGTGCCTCGCCGTCGGCGATCGCCGCGACGGCCTCGCGGATAACCACCGGCGCCGCGCAGCTCCCGCCGATCCAGCCGGTGAGCCTGCCGTCCGGAGTGATGATCGCCTTCGCCCCGGGCTTCGCGGACGTCGGCCTGTCGGCGCGAACGACGGTCGCCGTCGCGAAAGGCTCGCGTCGCGCGAGGAGCTCGGCGGCGAGCTCGAAGAACGACGCGCTCACGCAGCCTCCGCGCGGCGAACCGGCCGGCCGCGGCCGACGTGTCCGAGAAGCTCCGCGATGCGCGCCAGTCCGTCGAGCGTGTTCGCCGCGAGATGGTCGTCGGCGTGACCACTCAAAGCGCGCGCGCCGCGCGCGTCGGGCGAGTAGTCGCGCGTGCCCGAGAGTGGATCGAGCCAGATGAGTCGGTAGGCCGCGCGCTGCAGGCGGGCCGCTTCGCGCTCGAGCAGCGCGGGATCTCCGCGCTCCCAGCCATCGGTGACGAGTAGGACGATCGCGCCGCGGCCCAAGACCCGCCGCGACCACCGGAGATTGAACTCGTGCAGCGCTTCGCCGATGCGGGTCCCGCCGGACCAGTCCGCTACGGCGCGCGAGACGTGCGCGAGGGCGGCATCGGGACGGCGCTCGCGCAGCTGTCGCGTGATGCGGGTCAGGCGCGTGCCGAAGGTGAATGTCTCGACGCGGCCCCAGCCTCGCGCGAGTGCGTGAGACATGTGCAGGAGGAGGCGGGTGTACGCCTCCATCGATCCGGAGACGTCGCACAGGATGACGAGCGGGCGCCGCTTCACGCGTCGCGCCCGGCGGATGAGCACGGCGGGCTCGCCGTGCGTGGCGAGCGATTTCCTCATGGTCGCGCGCGCATCCAGGCGCGACCCGTTTCGCGAGGAACGGAAGCGCCTGCTCGGGCGCTGGCCCGGCGACCACTGCAAACGCTCGAGGAAGCGCGCGGCCGCGGCGCGCTCGGCGGCGGTCATGGCCGAGAAGTCGGTGCTGCGCAGGAGCTCGGTCGGGCTTGCCATCACTCGGACGGTGCGCTCGATGAGCGACGTCATTCGGCTCGGCAGGTGCCCGAGCGGGACCTCGATCTCGCCGGTCTCGACATCGGGCCGGCGGGCGCTGGGGATCGGCGACGAGAGACGTCCCCCGCGGAGGAGGGACCAGAAGATGTTGAACGTCACATCGAACGCGGTGAGGTCGGCCTGGCGGGACACGAGGGCGGTGCGGCTCGCGGCGCGCACGTCGTCGGGACGCTCCAGGTCGATCTCGGCGATCGCCTGAAGATAGACGCGGGAGCGCTCGGCGTTGACGTGGACACCGGCCCGGCGAAGGAGTCGCGGGAGCATCAGGAGGTTCCGCGCGACGCGGTCGTCAGTCACGTGGCCTCGAGCTTCGCCTTGATGCAGGAGAACATCTGCTGGGTGATCTTGTCGGCCGCGCCCTGCATGAGCCTGGCGCCGACTTGCTGGATCATCCCGGACACCGAGACGTCGCTCGCCCATTTCATCGTGGTGCGCGTCCCGTCGAGCGCGGTGAGGTCCATCGTGCTTCGCATCTCGACGGCGCTCCCCGGCGCCTGGCCGCGCGCCAGCACGGAGGCATGACCGGGCTCCTCGAGCTCCGTGAACTCCACGTTCATCGAGAAGGTTCCCTTGATGGGCCCGACGCCGGCCCGGACCACGACCTTGAAGTGGCGCGGGTCGGTGATGTCGAGACTTTGCACGTCGGGCGCGCACGTCGTGACCTGCTTCGGATCGGTCAGGAAGGACCACACCCGATCGCGCGGTGCGGCTATGTCGAGCGTGCCCTCGAAACGCATCCCTTGGGCTAGGTCACTCCGCCACGCCGTTTTCCTTGAGGATCTTCTGCACCTTCCACGGTGTGATTGGGATGTCGATGTGCCGAACGCCGAGATGAGCGAGCGCGTCGACGACCGCGTTCGCGATCGCCGCGGGTGCGCCGACGGTCGCTGACTCGCCGACGCCCTTCGCGCCGATGGGGTGGTGCGGCGATGGCGTCACGGTTTTGCCCAGCTCCCAGTTTGGGGTTTCCATCGCCGTGGGCAGGAGGTAGTCCATGAAGTTGCCGCCCTGTATGTTCCCGTCGTCGTCGTAGTTGATCTGCTCGTAAAGCGCGGGCGCGAGGCCCATGGTGAGGCCGCCGTGGACCTGACCCTCGACGATCATCGGATTGATGATGGTCCCGCAGTCGTCCACCGCGACGAAGCGGCGGATCTTCACCTCGCCGGTGCCCTTGTCGATGTCGACGACGCAGATATATGAGCCGAATGGGTAGGTGAGGTTCGGGGGGTCGTAGTAGTCCACCGCCTCAAGCCCCGGCTCCATGCCCTGCGGGTGGTTCGTGTACGCGGCGAACGCGATCTCCTGCATCGTCTTCGACTTCGTCGGGACGCCCTTGACCTGGAACTTGTAGTCCTTCCACTCGATGTCGTCGGGGTTCGCTTCGAGGAGATGCGCCGCGATGAGCTTCGCCTTCTCGCGGATCTTCCGCGCCGCCAGCGCTGTGGCCGCGCCCGCGACCGGCGTGCTCCGGCTCGCATAGGTGCCGAGGCCGTACGGCGCGGTGTCCGTGTCGCCCTCCTCGACCGCGATGTCGCCGACCGGAAGCCCGAGCTCCTCGGCGACGATCTGCGCGAACGTCGTCTCGTGACCCTGACCCTGTGACTTCACACCGAGGCGGACCATCGCTTTGCCCGTCGGGTGCACGCGAATCTCGGCGGAGTCGAACATCTTGATGCCAAGGATGTCGAAGTGCTTCGACGGCCCTGCGCCGACGATCTCCGTGAAGCTTGAGATGCCGATGCCCATGAGCTCGCCCTTGGCGCGCTTCGCGGCCTGCTCCTTGCGGAGCTCGGCGTAGCCGATCTTGTCCATCGCCAGCTTGAGCGCGCGGCCGTAGTTACCGCTGTCGTATTCCCACCCGAGGACGGACTTGTACGGGAATGCTTCGGGCGGAATGAAGTTCTGCATCCGTAGCTCAGCGGGGTCCTTCTTCAGCTCGAGAGCGAGCACGTCGACGAGCCGCTCGATCGTGAAGGCGGCCTCGGTGACGCGGAACGAGCAGCGGTACGCGATGCCCCCCGGAGGCTTGTTCGTGTACGCGCCATCGACCTCGACGAACGACTTCTCGAACGGGTAGCTGCCGGTGACGACGTGGAAGAGCCCCGCCGGGAACTTGGACGGGTTCGCCGCGGCGTCGAACGCGCCGTGATCGGCGATCGTCTTCACGCGGAGGGCCTGCATCGTGCCGTCCTTCTTCGCGGCGAGCTCGGCGGTGATGTGGTAGTCCCGCGCGAACGAGTCGGCCTGGATGTTCTCGGAACGGTCTTCGATCCACTTGACCGGATGCCCGGTGAGGACCGACGCGCCGATCGCGAGCACGTAGCCCGGGTAGACCGGCACCTTGCCGCCGAAGCCACCGCCGATGTCCGGCGAGATGACGCGGATCCGCTCCTCGGAGAGGCCCAGGTGACCGGCGACGAGCGCGATGACCGTGCGAATCGCGTGGGGCGCCTGCGTCGTCATCCAGACGGTGAGCTTGCCATTGATCTTGTCGAAGCTCGCCACCATGCCACACGTCTCGATCGAGGCGACGTGGATTCGCGGGATGTAGATGTCCTGCTTGACGACGACCTCGGCGTCGGCGAAGGCCTTGTCGGTCCCGGCCTTGTCGCCGACCTCCCAATGCCAGATGTGGTTGTCCTTCTGCGCGCGGTCCTCGCGCACGATCGTGGCGCCCGGTAGGAGCGCTTTGATCGGGTCCACCACGACCGGAAGCGGCTCGTAGTCGACCTCGATCGCCGCGACGCCGTCGGCCGCGATGTAGCGCTCGGTCGCGACGACCGCCGCCACCTCCTGCGCCTGGTAGAGCACGGTGTCCGTCGGCAGGACCATCTGCTTGTCCGACATCAGCGTCGGCATCCACTCGAGCTTGAGCGGGACGAGGTCCTTGCCGGTGATCACGGCGAGCACGCCGGGGATGGCGAGCGCCTTCGAGGTGTCGATGCTCTTGATGCGCGCGTGCGCGTAGGGGCTGCGGGCGATGTCCATGTAGAGCATGCCCGGCAGCTTCACGTCGTCGACGTAGTTGCCGCGGCCGCGGATGAAGCGCGCGTCTTCCTTGCGCTTGACGCTCACGCCGATGCCGCCGATCTCTGTAGCCACCGAACTACGCCTCCTTCCGCGTCTCGCGCGTCTTCCGTGCCGCGTACTGGATCGACTTCACGATGTTCACGTAGCCGGTGCAGCGGCAGAGGTTGCCGGAGATGGCCTGGCGAATCTGGAGCTCGCTCGGATCCGGATTCGCGGTGAGGAGCGCCGCCGCGGTGATCATCATCCCGGGCGTGCAGAACCCGCACTGGAGGCCGTGCTCTTCGTGGAAGCCCTCCTGGATCGGGTCGAGCTTGCCCTCCTTCTCGAGACCTTCGACCGTCGCGACGCTCATCTGATCGGCCTGCACCGCGAACACGGTGCACGATTTCACCGGCCGCCCGTTGAGCAGCACGGTGCATGCGCCGCAGTTGGTGGTGTCGCAGCCGATGTGCGTGCCGGTCATGCCGAGGTTTTCACGGAGCAGGTGGACAAGGAGGATGCGGGCCTCGACCTCAACGTCGTGGGCCTCACCGTTCACGGTCACGTGGACCTTCATGCGCGTCGTGCCGGACGTCTTGGCCGGCGCCGTTTGGACCGCCACTAGGCACCTCCCTTCGCGCGAGCGACCGCTTTGACGATCGCCCGCTGCGTGAGCACGCGGACGACGTCCTTCTTGTATTCGGCAGGCCCGCGCAGGTCGGAGACCGGCTGGGCCGCCGCCGCCGCCCTGGACGCAGCCTCAGTGATCGTCTTGTCGTCGGGAGTCTGGCCGGTGAGCACGTCCTCGGCCCGGCCTGCGCGGATGGCTGTCGGCCCCACATTGGTGAGGCCGATGCCCGCCCGGGCGACCTTTCCGCTTGCGTCGAGCGTGAGCATGACGGCGACGCCCGCGATCGCGAAGTCTCCGACCTTGCGCTCGAACTTGAGGTACACGCCGCCGCTCTTGGGAGCCGGCTTTGGGACGCGGATCTGAATGAGAATCTCGTCCGGCGCGAGCGAGGTGGTGAACGTGTCGACAAAGAGCTCGTCGATCGGGATCACGCGCTCGCCCTTCGGGCCCTGCACCACGACGGACGCGCGAACCGCGAGCATCGTCGCGGGGTGGTCGTTCGCGGGATCGGCGTGCGCGAGGTTGCCACCGATGGTCGCGAGGTTGCGCACGAGCGGATCGGCGACCACCGCGGCTGTGTCGACGAGGATCGGATACCGCTGCCGGACGATGGGATTCGCTTCGAGGTCGTTCTCGCGGACGAGCGCACCGATGCGGAGGTCGCCGTTCTCCTTGATCTCCGACAGTCCGGCGACGCGGTTGATGTCAATGAGCAGCGCCGGTTGCGCGAGCCGGAACTTCATTAGTGGGATAAGGCTCTGGCCACCGGCGAGGATCTTTCCCTCGCCGCCCGAGCCTCGCAGGAGCTCGATTGCGTGGGCGACGTCGCGCGCGACCGCGTAGTCAAACGATGCCGGGATCATGTCCGCCTCCCCAAAACCCTCGCCAGACGTTCGAACTTTACACCCGCATACGTTTGAGGCCTGGGACTGGATGCCCCGCTAGCGGACGACCACCTCGGTGAACACGCCCTGATCGCGCAGCCAGCCGACCGCCACGATGGTGGGGCGGACGTCGATGCGATAGGTGCCCGGGGCAACGCCCTTGACCTTGAAGGTGAACGTCGCGACTTCGCCGGCTGCCACGACCTCCTCGGCCTGGACCGCGGGCCGATCCGGTAGCGGCCAGTTGACCGCCATCTGGGGATTGAACTTCGCCGCGGTGCCGACGAAGGCGAGGCTCGCCTCGGAGCCTGTGCCGCGCGCCCACGCGGCCTTGCCGGTGTTCTTGAACTTGAACGTCACGGTCGTTTCGGCGCCGACCGCGATCTGCGCCGGCACGGTCTGGCTGACCCACGCGCTATCGAGGTCGGCCGCCTTTGGCAGCGGGGCCGTCGGACTCGCGGCGGCCGACGGCTGCGGGCCTTGCGATGAACGCGCGGGCGTGCCGCCGCAGAGACCGGAGATCGCGATGAGGACGAGGCCGAACACTCCGGCGAAGACCATCGCGCCGGTGTGCGAGCCCGTGCGCGGCGCCCTCATGTACATCGCGTTGAGTGTGGAAACCGGGGCGGTCAGCCGGTAGGACAGCGGCGTATCAATGGCCGACCGCGGTGCGAACACGCTCGGCCGTAACGTTCAGCCTCGCGAGCATTTGCACGGCAAAGCTCTCGTCGTTGCGCACGATCGCGAGCAGAAGATGCTCGGGGAGGACGCCGATGTCCGGACCAGATTCCTGGACGACCACCTCGAAGATCTCCTTCGTCTCCGGGCTGAGGACGACCTCCCATTGGGGCGTCCGTTGCTCGACGTGAGGGATGATCTCGGCAAGCTCGGCGCGCAGCGACTCCACCGTGAGACCGAGCTCGTCGAAGATCCGCTTCATCGCCTGGTCGGCCTGACCCACTCCGGTCAGGCGCGCGAGACCAAGAAGCAGATGCTCGGGTCCGATGTAGTTATGGCCCATGCGGACGGCCTCGTCCTGAGCCAGCGCGAGTGCACGCTTCGCGCGGTTGCTGAATCGATCGAACGGCCCGGTGTGGTGGCGGCGGAACGGCGGTGCGTAGCCTGCCGGCGCGGCGGTGCCGGATTCGCTGAGCAGCTCGAGCACCTTGGCGCGTAGGGTCTCGAGCGGCACGCCGAGCGACTCGAGAATGCCCGAGGCGATGCCCTCGCCCTCGTCGACGAGCCCGAGAAGAAAATGCTCCGGGCCGACGTGAGACTGGCCCATCTGCCCAGCCTCGGCGATCGCGAATTCGATGACCTTCTTGGTGCGCGGCGACAGCGTGATCTCGCTCGGCGACGTCGTTTGATCCCCACGGCCGACGATGAAGTCGAGGGCGCTTCGGATCTTCGTCAGATCGATTCCCACGGAAGTGAGTGCGCGGGCCGGGACCGTGTCGCCTTCCCGGATGAGCGCGCAGAGCACGTGCTCCGTGCCGATGTAGTTGTGGTTGTGTCGAATGGCTTCATCCTGCGCCAGCGCGAGCACCCGTTTGCCGCGATCGCTGAACCGATCGAACGGGCCCATGGCCTGCGCGGAGCCCATCCTTATGTTTGCCCTCGGGGCGTGCTCGAACCCAGGCGTGTGCCTCATAAAGGTCTGAGTCCGTGATCCTTTGCCGCCAGCCATCCAAGCCTGGATGGCCCCCATCACGACCGCGGCAACCGCGCCGCCGGCGAGCCCGGCGAGGAGCGCGACAAGGATGACCTCGACCGTCACGACGTCGGTCCATCAACGATCTCGCGGATCCGCTGAGGCGTCGCGCCCAAAGATGCGAGCACGTCCGCGCCAGCGCCGCCGCCCTCGACGGCAACCGCGATCAGCAGGTGCTCGGGCGCCACCTCATCGCGGTGGCGTTCCTCCGCGCTCGCGCGCGCTAGGGCGACGATCCTCGTAGCGCGCTCGGTCCAGGTCCCTTCCGTCGGGAAGGTCCCGAGGATCGGTGGTACCGCCGCCTCGATCCGCCGCCGCAGCACGTCAGACTCGATTCCAAGCTCGCTCCAGATCTTGTCGAGCATCGGCGTGGAGTAGAGCCGGAGCGCCATCGCCAGGTTTTCGCTACCGATATACGAGTGGCCGCTCTGGATCGCTTCCTGCCGCGCGAGCGTGAGGACCTTCTGCGTATCGACGTCGAGGTGATCGACGGCTATCGCCCGGACGGTGAAGTGGTCGAACTGCGCTGTGCCCCCTGGCGTGGGCCGGGCGACGTACCTCGAGCCACGTTCCCTATGGGACTGCCGCTGCCGCAACATTCCTTCGACGGTCCCGACGAGCGCGGCACCGACCGCACCGCCGGCAAGGCCGGCGACGACCGCGACGACCGCGACTGTTCCGAGGTCCACGCGAAGCTACTCCGGTGGGCGGGTTGCCTCGTCCTCTTGCTCGGGGTGGGGTTGAGGTTCGGCGTGCGCGAGATGCCGGGCGAGGGGTCCGGTCGGGGTGCGCCACTCCGTCGTCGGGTGGGGTGCGCCGACGGTGGTTCCGCCGAGATGGCGCTGCGCGCGTATCACGCCTAGAGAGACCACCACCGCGACGAGCGCACCGGTGATGCCACCCGCGATCGCCGCGACGATGATCGCGCTGTCGAAGATGTTCATCTATTCACTCATCCTGTCGAGAATTTCGCGGATACGTTGCGGGGTCGCACCGACCGCCGTGAGAACCGTAGCGCCGATGCCTTCGCCGGCCGCGATCGCGAGGAGGAGGTGCTCGTTGCGGATCGACGCACAGCTGCGCTCCGCCGCGAAGGACGCTGCACGTGTGATCACGTCGGAGAGAGCGCGGCCCTCTGTGAGACCGGCAGGTCTCGGGCCTTGTCGCGGGGGTGCCGCGGAGTCGATGCCTGCCACGAGATCCGCGAAATCGACGCCAGCGTCTGCGAGCACGCGGCGGATCCACACCTCTTCATTGGCAACGAGCGCGAGCAGGAGATGGTGCGGCTTGATCTCTTCCTCGTTCGCGCGGCCTGCTTCCCAATACGCGCGCGCCCGGGCGCGGCGCGCGCCGCCGTCGAGCCGGTCGTGCGGCATCGACTGGAAAGCCATCGCGGAGATCTCCGGGCGCGCGGGTGTGGTCCGGGCGTCAGGGTGTTGGGCGAGAGTCGCGATGACCTGCTCGCGCACCGTATCGAGAGCCACTCCGAGAGACTGAAGGACACCCGCGCCGATGCTCCCGCCTTCGCGGACGATCCCGAGGAGCAGATGTTCGGTGCCGACCCAGCCGTGGCCGAGTTTGCGCGCTTCGTCGATCGCGAGCTCGATGACCTTCTTTGTGCGCGGCGAGAGGATGATCTCGCTCGGCGTCGTCGTCGCGTCGCCGCGGCCGATGATGAACTCGACGTTGGTGCGCGCCTTCGAAAGGTCGACGTCGAGTGAGTTCAGCGCCCGCGCGGCGACCCCTTCGCCTTCGCGGATCAGCCCGAGCAGCAGATGCTCGACTCCTATGTAGTTGTGGTTGAAGCGGATCGCCTCGTCCTGGGCGAGCGCCAGGACGCGCTTGGCGCGGTCGTTGAAGCGGTCGAACGGCCCCATTGGTAAGCGAGGCTAATCCTCGCTTGGTCGCTTACTAGAGGAGGGTGCCGTAATCCTTGATCGTGTAGCGGAAGTCCTCACGAGTGTTGTCGAGGGCTTTGACGATGAGCTGCATCGTCTTGCTGACCGCCTCCATCTTGGAGCCGATGGCCTTGTCGTTCTGCAACACCGTGTTCAGGTCGTACGCGGCGGCCGACTTGAAGAGCATGCGGAACATCTCCATCTCTTCGTCCAGCGTGGCCGGTTTGTCCTTGGCCCTCTGGTATTCGGACCACATCTTGTCGACACCCTTCGCCTCGATCGTGTCGATCCACGCGCGTTCCTTCTTGTCGTCGACGGCGCGGTAGGAGTTGTAGACGATCTCCTTCGTGCCGGCGGGCGTTCGCCCGACGAGGAGGCGTGCCATGAACTCGTCGATGTTCAGGCGATCGACGATCACGTCTTCGTCGAAGTTGCGCTTGATGAGAAGCACCGCGTGGATGCGAGCGGGCTCCATCGGGTTCGTGAACACGCGCTCCTTCGGGAACACCGTGGTGATGTCGAGCATCGCGCGCGTGTTTTCGAACGCGAAGAAGCGGCCGACCATGTCGCGCAGGGTCTTTTCGTCCATGGCGTCGAACGGCGGCTTGTTCATGCTCTTGAGCTTCGCGGCGACCGCGTCGATCGTTGCCTTGTTCTCGTTCATGAACTCCGGCGTCACGTCGGGCGCGTTCTCGAGGCGGGAACGGACCATGTCGAAGGCCGCCTGCGGGAAGTTCTCTACCAGGTTCGAGCGAAGGTAGAAGACCTTCTCGCTCGTGTACGCGTATGCCTCGGGATGGTCCACGTCCAGGTCGCGCGCACTCGCGGTGACCTCGCGGTCGTCGAGTCCTCGACCTATCACGGTCGCGTCGCTCGACCGATGGTCCTCGAGCCAGCGGTACGTCTGGTAACCCTTTGCGACCTCCGCGCCGCCGTCGAGGATCCGCGCCGGCGAGAAGACCTTCCCGTCCTTGGCGCGGTAGGCGTAGCGGACGTACACCCAGTCGTCGGAGTGGAAGCGCGTGCCGGGGAACTCCATCACGCCGTATGTCGAGGTCGACTTCCCGGTGCCGGTGGGCGCGATATAGAGGATGCCCTTTCCGTCCTTGGTCACGACGGCGCCGTGGATGGAGTGGATGCCGTACTCGACCGCGAGCTTGCGCCCGACCGCGCCGAGCACCCACGACTTCAGCTGGCCGTAGTAGCTCGTGTTGAAGAAGATGACCGTGTCGTTCTGCCGCGAGTAGTACGCGGCCTCGGCCTCGCTCGGCACGCGGCCAAGAGCCACGACCAAAACGTCGGGAGTTTCCGCCGGCTTCTGGCCGGTGATCCGCTGCCACTCGTCGACGCCGTACCAGTTGTCTTTCCAGTACCCGTAGAGGTGCTCGCTGTTGGTGAGCGCGCGAACGCGCAGGCCGTGGATCACCACGTCGTGCGAGTACGTCGTCTCCTTCGCCGTCGCGATGTGCTCGAATGCGTTCGCGAGGAGGCGCTTGAAGAGGCCCGGCTTCGCATCGACCGTCTTGTCGCTGACGAGCGTTCGGCCCTTGGTGCGCGTGATCGTGTTCTTCGCGCCGATCGGCGTGCCTGCCCATTCCGGCGACGTCGCATCGGGCGCGGCAGGGAAGGTGTAGAGGTCCTTCTTTTCGGCGATTGCCATGGAGACGACTCACATTAGCGGCGCGCTTATTTCCTTGCTGCGAACCTAGCGGCCCGCGGCTCCCTATCCTTGCGCTATGGCCGCGCGCGCTGGTGCGATGGTCGAACTGCGCGAGGTCACCAAACGCTACGGCGACACCGTCGCGGTCGACCATCTCAGCTTCACCGCTCCCGCCGGGCGGATCACTGTCTTGATCGGTCCGTCAGGCTGCGGAAAGACCACGTCGCTTCGCATGGTGAATCGGCTGATCGAGCCGACCTCGGGCGAGATCCTCATCGACGGGCACAACGTTCTTCAGGAGGATCCGACCGAACTCCGGCGGCGCATCGGCTACGTCATTCAGCAGGTCGGCCTGTTCCCGCACCGAACGATCGCCCAGAACATCGCCACGGTCCCGGAGCTTCTCGGCTGGCCGGAGGCGCGGATACGCGCGCGTGTTGACGAGCTTCTCTCACTTATCGGCTTCGACCCCGAGCGCATGCGCCACCGTTATCCAGCCCAGCTTTCGGGTGGCGAGCGCCAGCGCGTCGGCGTCGCGCGCGCGATGGCCGCCGAGCCGCCGCTCATGCTTATGGACGAGCCCTTCGGCGCGGTCGACCCGATCGTCCGCGAGCGCCTGCAGAACGAATTCCTGCAGCTGCAGCGCGCCCAGGGCATCACCGTCATCTTCGTAACGCACGACATCGATGAGGCGATCAAGCTCGGCGACCGCATCGCGATCATGCGTGCAGGGAAGCTCGTGCAATTCGCACCGCCCGCGGAGCTGCTGGCGCATCCCGCCGACGACTTCGTCGCACAGTTCGTGGGAAGCGATCGCGGCCTCAAGCGCCTTGCGCTTCTCACCGTCGGTGGGGCCGAGCTCGATCCGCCGGTGGATCCGTCGCGGCTCGATGGCGCGCCCGTCCTCTCGCCGGCGATGACGCTCCGCGACGCGCTCGCCGAGATGCTCGCGTCCGAAACGCAAGTGGGCATAGTGCGCGACGGCGACCGGTATCTCGGAGTGCTGACCCTCTCGCACATCGGGAGGCTGCTTCGCAGCGAGGACCACAAATGACCGCGGGCGAGCCGCTGATCCGCTGGGACTGGCTGGGGAGCCACGCGGAGGAGATCGGCCAGCGCATCGGCGAGCACCTCGAACTGACGGTCATCGCGGTCGTCGTTGGCCTCGTGATCGCTTTTGCGCTGTCGTTCGTGGCGTTGCGCGTCCCCCGCCTGTACCCGCCCATCACCGGTATCACCGGGATTCTCTACACGATCCCGAGCCTTGCGCTCTTCGCGTTTCTGGTTCCGTACACCGGCCTGTCGGTGCTCACCGCGGAGATCGGGCTCGTCAGCTACACGCTGCTCATCCTCATTCGCAACATCGTGGGTGGGATCCGCGGCGTGCCGGCGGAGGTACGGGAGGCCGCGCTCGGCATGGGCTACACGACGCGGCAGATCCTCTGGCGGATAGAGCTGCCGCTCGCGCTCGGCGTGATCTTCGCGGGGATCCGCGTCGCGACGATCACGACGATCGGTCTTGTCACGGTGACGGCGCTCATCGGCGAGGGCGGCCTCGGCTACTTCATCCTCCTCGGGATCCAGCTCTTCTTCAGCACCCCGCTCATCGTGGGCGCCGTCGGTTCGGTGCTCCTGGCGGTCCTCATCGACGGCGGGCTCGTTCTGGTGCAGCACGCGCTCACGCCGTGGAGCCGCGTCCGATGAGCTTGCTGGGCGACGTCGCGCGATGGTTCGCCGATCCGGCTCACTGGCAGGGACCGCAGGGCATACCCGCGCGCGTCCTCGAGCACCTCGAGTACTCAGGCGTCGCGATCGCGCTCGCGCTGCTAATTGCCTTACCGGTCGCGCTTTATCTCGGCCACACCGGGCGTGGCGGCTTCGTCGCGATCAATGTTGCGAACATCGGCCGCGCGCTGCCGTCGTTCGCGCTGCTCGGATTCGGCCTGCTGATCGCCATCCCACTGGGTCTCGGGCTTGGGTTCTGGCCGACGATGTTCGCTCTGGTGCCGCTCGCGATACCGCCGATCGTGACGAACACCTTCGTCGCCATACGCGAGGTTGATCGCGATGTCGTCGACGCCGCGCGAGGGATGGGCCTTGCCGAAGGTCAGATCCTGCGCTCGATCGAGATACCCCTGGGTCTACCGCTGATCCTGGCGGGCCTCCGCACCGCCGCGGTGAACGTGGTCGCGACGGCCACCCTGGGCGCGGTCGTTGCAGGCGGGGCGCTGGGCCGGTTCATCGTCGACGGGTTCGCGCTCCGGGAATTCGACCAGCTGGTCGCAGGCGGCATCCTCGTCGCGCTCCTGGCGATTGTTACGGAGGCAACGTTCTCAGTTCTGGAGCGCGCCTCGCGGTCGCCGGGAATGGCTGCCATCCGCTGAGCGTTTGCGCTCGTAACGGGGTATTCGAAGCACATACTCAAACCGCGTGGCCGGAAAGACTAAGCGCTACGGCCGGGGAGGATCCCACATGAACCCTCGACGAGCTCTATTTGCGGCGTTCGTCGCCGCATCCGTGATCGTTACCGCCTGCGGCGGCGCCGGCACGGGCGGCGCATCACCAAGCGTGTCCAGGCCGGCGGTCACCGTCGGATCGACGAACTTCTACGAGCAGCTCACCCTCGGCGAGCTCTACAAGCAGATCCTCGAGGCGAACGGGTACAAGGTGACCCCCAAGTTCAACCTGGGGAACCGCGAGATCGTCTACCCGGCGCTCAAGTCCGGCCAGATCGACATACAAGCCGACTACCTCGCGACGCTCCTCGCGTTCGTCGACAAGGACGGCAAGATCGCCAAGCCGACGACGGATAAGAACGAGACCCTGACCGGCCTGAAGAAGGCCATCGACGCTGACGGCCTTACCGTGCTCGACGCTGCTGACGCCACCGACCAGAACGGGTTCGTCGTCACGAAGGACACCGCGACAGCCAAGAATCTGAAGAAGATCAGCGACCTCGCGTCCGTCGCGAGCACGATGGTGCTCGGTGGCCCGCCCGAATGCCCGCAGCGCCCGTTCTGCCTGATCGGACTGAAGAACACGTACGGACTCACCTTCAAGGAGTTCAAGCCGCTTGACGCGGGTGGCCCGCTCACGGTCACGGCACTCGAAGGCAAGCAGATCGATGTGGGGCTGCTCTTCACGAGCGACCCGAGCATCGTCGCGAAGAGCTTCGTTCTGCTTGACGATGACAAGCACCTGCAGCTCGCCGACAACATCGCCCCGATCGTGCGGAAGGACCTGCTCTCGAAGGACGACGGGACGATCACCAAACTGCTGAACTCGATCAGCGCGAAGCTCACGCAGGCCGAGCTCAACGACATGAACAAGCAGGTGGCCGTCGACAAAGCGGACAGCAAGGTGGTCGCGGCCGCGTGGCTCAAGAAGCAGGGCCTCATCAAGTAACGACGCATTGGACCGCGCTGGGCGGCGCGCTCCGCACAGGAGCCGCCGCTGCGGCTTGGGGCAATGCCGGCGAGACCGAGATCTTCGCCGTCCATGACGACGGCCAGCTCTGGGATCGCTACTGGGACGGAAAAACTTGGCACGCGTGGGAGTCACTCGGCGGCGCATTCACGGGACAGCCCGGAGCCGCCGCGCGCGACGCCGACCGCATAGACGTATTCGCGATCGGCACTGACGGCGTGCTTCGCCATCGCTGGTGGGACGGAAAGCGCTGGGTCGAGTGGCGTGACGTCGAAGGCGCGCCCCGTGGCGGCCGTGCGGTGGCGTGTTCTTGGAGCGGCGTGCGGCTCGACGTGTTCATCTGGGGCGCGGACGGCGGTCTTCATTACGCGGATCTCGCGTGACCGAACGGTTCGACTTCGTCGTCATCGGCGCCGGCGCGTCCGGCGAAGCAGCCGCGAGCCATGCGCGCGCTCGGGGCGCGACGGTGGCTCTTGTCGAGCGCGACCTCTTCGGCGGAACGTGCGCGTTCTGGGGATGCATGCCGTCGAAGACGCTCCTCCACGCGGCCGAGATCCGCGCCTCCGGCGGCGACTATCCATGGGAGAAGGCCTCGGCGCGACGCGACTACATGATCGTCCGCGAGGGCCGCGATTATCCCGATGACTCGGGACACATCAAGGGGTACAAGGCCGCGGGGACTGTCCCCGTACGCGGTTCGGCGAAGATCGCCGGATCCGGCAAGGTGGTCGTGCGTACGGGTGACGGCGCGCGCGAGCTCGAGGCGCGCGACATCGTGATCGCGGTCGGGTCCGTGGCGAAGGTGCCGAAGATCGAGGGTCTCGCGGAGGCCGGCTTCTGGACGAACAAAGAGGGAACCAGCCTGCGCGAGCTTCCGAAGAGCATCGCGATCCTCGGCGCCGGCCCGTCCGGCACCGAGCTCGCGCAGGTCTACGCGCGGTTCGGCGTGCGCACGACCCTCGTCAGCCCACGGCAGGTGAACCCGACCGACCACCCACGAAGCTCGGCGCTGCTCGCAAAGGCGCTCCGCGCATCGGGTGTCGATGTGCGCGAGAACGCGCGTGCCCAGCGCGTCCGGCCGCACGCCGGAAAGGGCGGAGACCACGTCGTCGAGCTCGCCGACGGCTCGACCGTCGAGGCCGCGGTGATCGAGCTCAACGTCGGCCGCACGGCCGCGCCCGCGCTCTCCACGTTGGGTCTCGAAGCGGTCGGCATCGCCTACGACGGTGGCGACATCCTGGAGGTCGACGACAGGCTTCGCGCCGCCGATCACGTCTACGCGATCGGCGACTGCATCGGTCACGAGCTCTCCACGCACCTCGGGTACTACGAGGGCGAGACCGCGGTGAAGATCGCGCTCGGCGACAACATCCGCGCCGACTTGAGCGCGACGCCACGCGCCGTGTACACGGACCCGGAAACGGCCGCGGTCGGGATGCTGCTGGAACAGGCCAAAGAGCGCGGGATCGACGCGTACGAGGAGACCGCCAACCTCGCGACGAGCGCGAAGGGCTACGTGAGCGAATCGGAGGGGCACGTCTCGATCGTGATCGACCGCAAGAACAAGGTCCTCGTCGGCGCGTTCATCGGCGGCCCCGCGGCATCGGAGGCGATCCACGAGGCGGTGCTCGCGATCAAGCTCAAAACGCCGATCTCGCTCCTCGCGCAGACGATCCACGCGTTCCCCACGGTGACGCGCGTCATGGGCGGGCTCTTCGCGAAGGCCGACCTGGCGCTGCGGTGAGCGAGGAGTACGTCACGCTTCTCGACTGGCGCCGTCGCGTCGCCGACCTCTACTCGACTGTGCGCGCGAAGCTCCGCACCGACGCGCCCGCCGCTCACGCGCTCTGGCGGGTCACGCGCGACGAGCTGTTTCGCGCGCACCCGCAGTCACCGATTCCCGAAGCCGAGCGCGCGAGCTTTCGCGGGCTCCCGTACTACGACTACGACCCGCGCCACGCCAAGCGCGGGACGATCCGGCCACTTCCGGAGGAGCGGTACGACGTGGCCACGAGCGGCGACGGAGTCATCCCGTTCGTGCGGTTTGGCGCGGTCGACCTCGATGTCGGGTCGCTCGAGGTGTTCTGGCTCGATGCGTACTCGGGCGGCGTGTTCGTCCCGTTCCGCGACGCGACCGCGGGCACGACGACGTACGGCGGCGGGCGTTATCTGCTCGACACGGCGAAGAGCGCCGACCTCGGCGCCATCGGCGACGAGCTGATCCTCGACTTCAACTTCGCGTACCACCCATCGTGCCGGTACGACCCGAAGTGGGTTTGTCCGCTCGCACCACCCGGGAATAGGCTCCAGGTCGCCATCGAGGCGGGGGAGCGGATGTGAGCAGTCGCGAGCGGTGGACGCTCATCGCTGCGGTCCTCGGTTCGGCGATCGTCTTCGTCGACTCGTCTGTCGTCGGCGTCGCGCTTCCACGCATCGGCGAGGAGCTCCCGACGACGGTCCTCGGTGTCTTCGAGGGCCTGTCCTACGTGTACAGCGGCTATCTCCTCACGCTGTCGGCGCTCCTCATCCTCGCGGGCGCGCTTTCCGACTTCTACGGCCGGCGCCGGATGTTCCTCATCGGGCTCGTCGGCTTCGGCCTCACGAGCGTGCTCTGCGGGCTCGCCCCAAACATGGAATTCCTCGTCGTGTCGCGCGTCCTTCAGGGTGCGGCGGGCGCGATTCTCGTGCCGGGATCGCTCGCCCTCATCACGGCGACGTTCACCGGCGAGGCGCAGGGACGCGCGTTCGGAACGTGGGCCGCGGCGTCGGCGGCCACGACGATCCTTGGCCCCTTCGTTGGTGGGGTGTTCGTTGACACGATTTCGTGGCGCGCGGCATTCCTCGTGAACGTGCCGCTCGTCGTGCTCGCGGTCTGGGCGACCGTGCGCTACGTGCCCGAGAGCCGCAACGAGAGCGCGAGCGGGCGGTTCGACTGGCTTGGCGCGGCGGTGGTTGCCATCGCCGTCGGCGGACTCAGCTTCGGAGCGATCTACGGTGGGCAGCGTGAGTGGCGCGATCCGCTCGCGTACATCGCGCTTGCGGCCGGCGCTCTTGCGACGATCGCATTCCCGTTCCTCATGGCCCGCAACCGCGACCCGCTCGTTCCCCTCGAGCTCTTCCGCTCGCGCAACTTCACGGTGACGAACATCTCGACGTTCCTCATCTACGGAGCGCTGTACGTCTTCTTCTACTACTTCGGTGTGTTCGTCCAGGGAACGCTCGGCTACTCCGCTTCGGCCGCGGGCCTCGCGGGCATTCCCGGCGGCGTTCTGCTGGCGGCGCTCTCCACGCGTTTCGGTGCCCTTGCCGCGCGCCGGGGTCCGCGGTTCTTCATGAGCGTCGGTCCGGCGCTGATGGCGCTCGGCATGTTGTGGTTCGTGCGCACGCCCGCAACGAGCCGGGCCTGGGCCTTCAATCCCGGCGATGTTTCGACATGGGTGCCACCGAACGACTACCTCATCGACTTCTTGCCGGGGCAGGTCGTCTTCGGACTCGGGCTCGCGATGATGGTCGCTCCTCTCACGACGGCGCTGATGACGAGCGTGCCGGTCCGCAACTCCGGCGTCGCGTCGGCGATCAACAATGCGATCTCGCGCGTTGGCCCCCAGCTCGCGGGAGCCGTGATCTTCGTCGTCATCACCGCAAGCTTCTACAACGGCATGGCTGCGCGTCTACCGGGAACGGACCCGTCCGATCCCCAGCTTCGGAAGGACTATCCGCCGCTCCTCGTACCAAAGACGAACGACCCGAAGGCGATCGCGTCGCGCGGCCAATCGACAGAAGCGTTTCATCTCGCGGCCCTGATCTCCGCGGGACTGTGCGCCGCGGGCGCGCTGGTGAACTTCATCGGTATCAATGACGCGGTCGCGCTCAAGGCGGGGAAGCCCCGGGAGGCGGCGGCAAGCTAATTTCACGCGGTGAGTTTTGTCCGGGTCGCCGCGCTGATCGGGATTCTCGCGATTAGCTGCGCGCCGACCGCTTCGGCTCCGACCCCCGCCGCGTCGACCGCGACATCTCCGAGCGGCTCGCCCACCGCGTCTCCCGCACCGAAGCGGATCCAATCTGCAGAGACTCCATTCCCCGCGGCGCCGGGCGCCTTTGTCATATTTCAGCTCCCAAGCGAGACGCGACTCCGTGGGATCTCGTTCGGTGGCGAGGTGAACGGTCGGCTCGATGGTGGCGGGGCCGGCCAGACCTCAGAAAGCGCGGGCTGGTCGCAATCGCTACAGGGCACGCCCTATCTCGTCGGCACGACGGTGTACGACCGCGACGGCAAATCGCTGGGGACCATTCCGTGGGCCGCGAAGGAATCGAAGACATGGTCGAGCGACGGACGGTTCCTCTGCGCGGCGGTTCCGGGGACTGCCACGGCAGGAGCGCAGATGCGCCTGGAGATGGCTCTGATCGGCCAAACCGCGAAGGTGGTCGCGACCGGCTACACGACGTACAGCGACAACGCGGTGTACCGGGTGCTCGCGTGCGACCAGGGCACGGACCGCGCGATTGTTGCGTCGTTCGGACAGGGGACCACCGCCTCGAAGCTGTGGGTGTTCCGTCTCTCGAGCGGCGCCGTGGTTCGGTCGGTGGACTACGCCGGCGTGGGCGGATGGGTCGCAGCCAGCGCGGATGGGTCGATGCTTGCCGAGTCCGTCCCGCCGGTCGGTGCCGCGACTAATTGGAAGACGACGATCCGTTCCGCGGACGACGGCGCGCAGCTCGCGACGATCGATGACCTCGTGGCTCGCGGCTTCTCGGGCGACAAATCGCTCGTTGTCGGCAACACACCGGGTGCCGCAGCGGTCGTCGATTGGAAGACCGGGCGCAAGGTCTGGACCGCGAGCGGACCGTACGGGGGCTTTCTCGCCGAGCCCGCGGGGCGGCGCTTCGCGGTCGGCGTTGGGTTCGTCGGGGGTTCAGACCAGCGCGACGTGTATCTCGTTGCGGCGGACGGGTCCGCTCCTCTTCTGCCCGAGCGCGTGCGGGTCTCGCTCCGTTATTAGAAGGAAGGCTCCCCGCGCGGCTTGCGTACTTGACGCCATTGGTAAGTGCGGACTAACGTAAGGAAGTTGGCGCCACGGCGCAAAGGGAGGTCCCGGTGGGCGATCCGGTCACGAATTTCGAGGTCAATAGCTCCGATCCCGCAAAGACACGGCGGTTCTACAGCACGGTCCTCGGCTGGAAGATGCAGGAGGCCCCGAACAACTACACGTTCGTCGACACCGATGCCGGCGGCAAAGGAATCGGTGGGGGCATCGGTCCGCTTCGCGGGCCGAAGCCGTTCGTCACGTTCTATGTCGTCGTGCGCGACCTCAACGCGACATTGAAGAAGGCCACCGATAACGGTGGAAAGGTCGTGTTCCCCGTGACGAAGGTCGGACCGACGACGACGATCGCGCTGTTCAGCGATCCCGACGGCAACGTCATCGGTCTCACCGACGGCAACTAGCGCCTCCTAGGCGAGGAGGCCCTCGAGCGCGGCGACGACCGCGCGCTCGTGATCGCGCGTGCGGAAGTCGTGAAGTGGATGCGGCGGCAGATCGTGCTCGGCACTGACGCCGCCGCGTCGCGTGTACAGGACCGGGTAGATGTCTCCGTCGGTGTTCTCTTCAAGGGTCGCGGCGACCGCGTCGGCCGGGCCCGAGTCCAGAAAGCTCTGGAGCGGGAGAATCCCGTCGTCGACGATCCCACGCTTTTCGTCGCGGACGAGCACGCGCGCGAGGTAGGACTTCTGGTGCCAGAGCTCGGGCGCGTTGGTCACCTCGTGCAAGAGATAGGACACGAGCTCGGCGCGAGGCACGACCGGCCGTTCCGGATCTATGCCGAAGTGCTTCTTCGCTACCTGGCGCGCGAGGACCCGTCCGTTGTAGCGGTGTCCGTTCACGCCGCCGGAGTTGCTCGGCATGCCGTGCTTGCGGAGGCCGGGCGATGCCTGATGGATCGTTCCGCCGAAGTACACACCGGGTAGCGACGCGCTCTCCCAGAACGGAGTCTGCGCGGGCAGCTTGTTGCGTCCCACCGTCGCGACTCCGAGCTTCGGCAGGTCGTTGATCGGGCTCGTGAACCCGGTGGCGGCGATGACATCGTCGACTTCGAAGACGAGCTCGGCGGCGGTCTCGGCCCTGCGCGTGTGCACGAGGAAGGTCTTGCCCGTTCGCTCGATGCGCTCGATCGACGCGTCGAGCACGAGCACGCCACCAGCGAGGACGTGATCCTCGTACGGCTGAACGTATCGCGCGCGGACGCCGACGAGGGAGCGCGTGGTGATCGAGAGCTTCGTCGGCGAGGGTGAGGCGAGGACGATCTGCTTCGCCCACTGGAGGAATCCGGTCGCGAGCTCGAAGCCGGAGTTCTCCTTGCCGACGATGAAGACCCGCCGTCCCGCGTAGGTCTCCGCCGGTCGGGTCTGCGCGTAGTGCGCCGCGTCCTCGATACCCGGGATTTGCGGTCGCCATGGCTCAGCCACACCAACGGCGAAGATCGGCACCTGGCAGCGGTACTCGCCGTCGCTCGTCTCGAGCACCCACCGCTCGCCGTCGCGGCGGGTCCCTGTCCACCGGCATCCGTATCGAACCGCGACGTGGGTGCGGTCCGCGAACGCGACGAGGTTGCGCTCCATCTCCGGACGAGACGGGTAGTAGGAGGTGCCGTCCATCATCGAGCACATCAGCGCGCGACACTCCTTCTCTTCGGGAAGGAGGCTGTTCCAGTCGTAGCGCTCGTACTCGCGGGTGCCCTGCGCGAACGGTGCGTACGGCTTTGTCCACGAGAGAAGCCGCTGGAAGAAGGGCCACTTTCGAAACATGCCGCCGGCGTTCTCGTCCGCAGAGATCATGGCGTGCTTCACGCCGAGGCGCGAGAGCGAGTAGCTGATCTGAAGGCCGCCAGGTCCGCTGCCGACGAGGACGACGGGATAGTCGCCGGGCGGGTGCGGTCGGTCCGTCAACCGCCCCTTCTCGTCGCATTCGCGAGCTTGCGCGCCTCCGCCACCAGGATCCGGTAGCAGACTCGCGGGTTGCTCTGCAGGAACTCGCGAAGGAGCTCGCCGGGAAGCACGAGGCAGCGCAGCGGACGCGCCGCCATGATGTCCGCGACCGGCGCCTCGCCGAGAAGCACCGAGATCTCGCCGAAGAAGTCGCCGCGGCCCAACGTATTGACGCGTTTACCCCCGGCCATGACCGCGGCTTCGCCCTCGAGGATGATGTAGAAGGCCGACCCGGAGAGGCCCTCGCGAAGGACCCGTTCGTCCTGCGCGAAGTAGCGCTCCTCCAGCGTGTGCGCGACGCGCTCCAGCTCGGGACGCGATAGATCGGCGAAGATCGCGAGGCCCGCGAGGGTATCGCTGATGTCGTCGGGGGCTGTGCGCATCGCTGTGGTCTATAGGCTCGCTTCGCCCTTGGCAAACGGCGAGAAGGCGCAGAATCAAAGGAGGATGAGTTCGGGGAGAGGGTTGCCGGCCGGCACCCTCACGTTCCTCTTCACCGACATCGAGGGCTCGACCAAGCTCCAGACCGAGCTCGGCACCGACCGCTACCAGGATGTCCTCGAGACGCACACGCGCATCCTCCGCCAGGCATTCAAAGATGGCGGCTTCGAGGTCCGCGTCGAGGGTGACGCGCTGTTCGTCGTCTTTCCGGTGGCCGCGCGGGCCGTCCACGCGACCGCAGAGGCGCAGCGCGGGCTCGCGGCGGCCACGTTCCCGCACGGGGCGACCGTGAGGGTACGGATGGGGATGCACACCGGCGAGGGCCGCCCTGCGACCGCTGAGGCCGGCGCAGATTACGTCGGCATCGATGTCAACCGAGCGGCGCGCGTGGCCGCGGCGGGCCACGGTGGCCAGGTCCTACTGAGCGAGGCCACGGCGACACTCGCGCGGCCAGAGCTTGGGAACGGAGTGTCGCTTCGCGATCTCGGCGAATTCCGTTTGAAGGACCTCGCGAATCCGGAGCGCATCTACCAGCTCGTGATCAGCGGGTGCGCGATCGACTTTCCGCCAATCCGGAGCCTTGACCGTACTCCTACGTTCCTGCCGTCACAGCCGTCGACCTTCATCGGCCGCGCCCGCGAGATTGCCGAAGGGCAGCGGCTCCTCGAGCGCTCGCGGCTCGTCACGCTGACCGGACCCGGCGGCACCGGAAAGACGCGGCTCTCCCTTCGCATCGCGGAAGAGTCGGCGGAAGCGTTCGCCGACGGCACCTGGTTCGTCCCGCTCGCCCCGATCAGCGATCCGGAGCTTGTGCCCTCCACAATCGCGCACAGTCTCGGCGTGCAGGTGAGCGGCACCGAGATGCCGCTCACGCGAGTTCTCGATTTCGTGAAGAGCAAGCGCATCCTGCTCGTGCTCGACAACTTCGAGCAGATCCTTCCCGCAGCATCGGTCGTCGGGCAGCTGCTTGGCGCGAGCCCAGCCCTCAAAGTCATCACCTCCAGCCGTGCGCCACTCCGCATCGCGGGCGAGCAGGAGTTTCCAGTCCCGCCTCTGGAGCTGCCCGATCCGCAGCGTCTTCCGGCGCTCGAGGTGCTCGCGCAATCCGACGCCGTGCGCCTATTTATCGAGCGCGCCATGGCGGTGCGTCCCGACTTCCGCGTGACGCCCGAGAACGCGGCGGCCGTTGCCGAGGTCGTGTACCGCCTCGATGGTTTGCCACTCGCGATCGAGCTCGCCGCGGCCCGCGTCAAAGTCCTGACCCCGCAGGCGATGCTCCCGAAGCTGCGAGAGGGCCTCGACGTCCTCGCATCCACCGCGCGCGACGTTCCCGAGCGCCAGCGGACGTTGCGCGGCGCGATCGCGTGGAGCTGGGATCTCCTGAACCCCGCGGAGTGCAAGCTCTTCTCGAGGCTCGCGATCTTCGTGAGCGGCGGGATGCTCGCGCAGATCGAGGAGATCTGCGGCCCGGCGAAGGACCTCGGGGGCGATGTGCTCGATGTCCTGAGCAGCCTGGTCGAGCACAGCCTGGTCCGACAGCTGGAGATGGCGGGGCAGCCGCGATTCCGCATGCTCGTCACGATCCGGGAGTACGCGCTCGAGCGTCTGGATGAGAGCGACGAGCGGGACGCCATCCGCGTGCGCCATGCCCGCGCGTACCTCGCGCTCGCGGAGCATGCACGCACCTATTTTCAAGGCGCCGAGCAAAAGCGCTGGCTCGATCTTCTCGAGGACGAGCACGACAACCTTCGCGCGGCTCTCGATTCGTCGATCGCGGACGGTCGTGGCGAGGACGCATGCCGCCTCGTCTTCGTTCTCTGGCGTTTCTGGCAAGTCCGCGGTCATCTGGTCGAGGGGACGCGGTGGCTCGAACGAGTACTCGCGCTTCCGACGGCGGGAGTGCCTCCTCTCGTTTTGATGGGTGCGCGGGAGGCTGCCGGCGGCATTGCCTACTGGCGCGGTGACTTCGGTCTGGCCGCGGAGCATTACTTGAGGGCCGAGGAGCTTGCGCGCGCGCATGGCGACGAGTCCGCGCAGGCAAATGCCGAATACAATCTGTCGTTCGCGTACGGGATGCCGCTCTCGGATCTCTCCCGCGGGCTGGCCCTTCTACGGAGCGCGCGCGAGAAGTGGGCCCGCGTCGGCGATGAGGTCGGGGTCGGGCGCGCCGCGTGGGGCCTCGCGACGTTTCTGCAGCTGGGAAAGCGCGGCGAGATCGAACCATCGCGTCTCGAGGAGGCGCGTGTCGCCGCGCACGAGGCGCTCGCCATCCACCGCCGGGGCACGAACCGCTTCGAGCTGGCATGGAGCCTCCACCTGGCCGGCATGATCGACGTCAAGCGCGGAGAGTTCGGAGAAGCTGCGTCCGCGTTCCGTGAGGCCGCACAGATCTTTACCAGTGACAACGATCTCTCGGGCCTCGTCATCATCGCGAGCGACTGCGCCGAGCTTGCGGCGGCGCAAGGCCAGCTGGAGAGGCAAGCGGTGCTCGTAGGACTCGCGGACGCGCTGGCGGTGCGTGCGGGGACCGGGATCTTACGCGAGATCTCGAAGCAGGATGGCCGGGCCGAGGTGAGCGACATCGCGCCCGAATTCAAGCCGGCTCTCGAGCGTGGCCGAGCGATGGAGGCGGCCGCAGGGATCGCGTACGCCCTCGATACGTCGGCCGCCCGGGTATGAATCAGACGGCGCCCTCCGCGGGACGAGGAGCCGCAGGAAGCAGCGAGCGCCGCCCCCTCACCGTGCTGTTCGCCGATATCGCCGGGTCGACCGCGATCGCCGAGCGCATGGACCCCGAGGACTGGACCGCCATCGTGAGCCAGGCCTTCGCGCGAATGAACGCGACCGTGACTCGGTACGACGGGACGATCGCGCGCCTGATGGGCGACGGCGTGCTCGCGTTCTTCGGCGCGCCCGTGGCCCACGAGGATGATCCGCTGCGCGCGGTGCGCTGCGGGCTCGATATGGCGCGTGCGGTCGACGAGCTCAGCGCGGAGCTGAGTGCCAAGGAGCCGATCGATCTCAAAGTACGTGTCGGGATCAACACCGGTCCCGTCGTGGTCGGTATGGTCGGCACGCAGGCCGCGAGCGAGTACACCGCGATGGGCGACGCGGTGAACGTCGCCGCGCGGATGCAGGCGCTGGCACGGCCGGGGACGGTGCTCGTGAGCGGCGCCACCCACCGCTTCGTCGTCGCGCTCGTCGAGTCCCTCGATGTTGGCGCGCTCGACCTCAAGGGGAAAGCCAACGCCGTTCAGGCCTACGAAGTGACCGGGTTGAAGGAGGGGGCTACGGGGCGCGGCCTCGCTGGCATCCATGCGCCGATGATCGGACGCGACGCGCAGCTACGCCGACTTCGTGACGTGTTCGCGATCGCCAGGGCGGGACAGGGCCGATTCGCTTCCATCCTCGGCGAGCCGGGCATCGGGAAGAGCCGGCTCCTCGCCGAGTTGCGCGCGGAGATCGGGGGCAGCGATGGTCAGGTGCGGTGGGTCGAAGGCCGTTGCCTTTCGTATGGTCAGACGCTGCCGTATCACCTGGTGCTCGATGTGATTCGGTCGGTGATCGGTGTGAGCGGATCCGCCGGCGAGCCGGAGGTGCGCGAAGCGCTGGAGAGAGCTCTGCGTGAGCTCGTCGGTGAGGACTGGGCCGAGCCGTACGCGTATCTGGGGCATCTGCTCTCGCTGAAGCTCGCGCCAGAAATGCAGGCACGCGTCTCGGCCAGCGAGATGGAGGCCGTCAAGCGGTACGTCTCGTCGCTGATGCAGATGGTGCGGGCGCTCTCCACCCGCGGCCCGCTGGTACTCGTGTTCGAGGACCTGCACTGGGCAGATGCCGCCTCGGTGGATGCGCTGCTCGCGTTCATGCCTCTCGCGGCACAGATGCCGGTCCTATCGATCTTGAGCTCGCGCACGGATCGAGACGCCGAGGGCTGGCGTCTTGTTTCGGGCGCGCGCGACCTGTTCGGTGACGCGCTCACCGAGATACGTCTCGATCCACTCAAGAGCGATGAGACGCGAAGCCTCGTGGCGAGTCTGCTCGAGATCGAATCCCTGCCGCAAAAGACGCGCGACCTCGTCCTCGCCAAGGCCGAGGGCAATCCGTTCTTCGTCGAGGAGGTCATCCGGATGCTGATCGACCGCGGCGCGATCCAGCGCGAAGGCGACCGCTGGATCGCCACCGCGAGCGTCACGGGGGTTGAGATACCCGACACCCTTCAAGGGCTTTTGCTCGAGCGGATCGACCGCCTGCCGCAGGAGAGCAGACGTACGCTACGTGTCGCCTCGGTGATCGGTCGACAGTTCGGTGTGAGCATCCTGGAGCGGCTCCTCGAAGGGAGAACCACATGACCGCGAAAGCCGAGCTCGGAACTCTCGAAGCGAGCGGCCTCATCCAGATCGCGGCCGTGCAGCCGGAGCTCGAATACCTCTTCCGGCACGCGCTCGTTCAGGATGCCGCGTACAGCTCCCTTCTCAAGCAGGACCGCCGCTCGCTCCACAAGCTCGCGGCCGAAACGCTCCTGTCGTTGTACCCGGAACGGCGTCGCGAGCTCGCGGCCGTCATCGCCATGCACTTCGAGCAGGCGGGCGAGCCAGGCAGCGCCGCCGAGCATCTGATCGTCGCGGGCGAGCACGCTCTCGAGCGGTTCGCGCAGCGCGAGGCCGTCGCTTTCTTCGCTCGCTCGGCTGAGCTGCTGCCCGCGGACGACCCGCGGATCGACCTGCGCATGCGCGCGGCGATCGGCTCCGCGAGAGCGGGTTGGACGTTCAGCGGGCTGGGCGGTGCCATCGAGCAGCTCGGGCGTGCCATCGCGATCGCTGGCGATCGTGCCGATCGCAGGCTGCTCGCCGACGCCTACTTCTGGGTGGCGTTCCTGCGGCGGATGACCGGCGAGTCGCCAGACTCCAGTCCGGCACTGAAGCACGCGCTCGAGCAGGCCGAAGCCATCGGCACCGAGCTTGGGGATCCGGCGGCGCACGCTATTCCCAAGGCGTTTATGGGAGTGGGGGTGATGTTTAACGGCGAGCTGCGTGAAGGTGCCCAGCTCCTTAGCGAGTCACTCGATGAGCTCGAGGGCAGGACCGATGCGGTCTCGACGGCCATCCTTTCTGGGTTCCTAGCGATCACGTACGCGCGCCTCGGCGAGTTCGCGGAAGCGGAACGTGCCCTGAGCCGCGCAGAGCGCTTCGCGGCCGAGGGGGATGAGATCGCGAGGCTGGACACACTCATCACGCGAAGCGCTATTAACCTGGAGCGTGGCGATATCGCCGAGGGCTCGGCGCTCGCGCTGCAGTGCGCCGAGACGTCCGAAGCGCTTGGCGCCGTTTCCTGCGCGGTCGCCTCGAACGTCTTCCTTGGACAGGGCCGGCTCATCCTCGAAGATGCGGTCGGTGCGCGCGCGCCGCTCGAGCGCGGCCTCGAGCTCTCGCTCGTCACGTACATGGCGCCGATGCGGACGCTTGCGACGGGCATGCTCGGGTCGGTGAGAGCGCGGCTCGGCGACCTACCTGCCGGCGACGCTGGCTGGAACGGCGCCCTCGAGGCGGCCCGCGCCGGCAGCGATCGCTTCGGTGAGGCGGTAACGCTCTGGGGTCGTGCGCGAACGTACGTCCGGCAAGGAGCGCCGGACTGGGCGGCTGCTCTCAGCGACATCGACAAAGCGGTCGCCCTGTTCGACGCGATGGAGGCCCGTCCATCGCTGGCGCGAGCGCTACGTGATCGGGGGCAGGTGCTGCGCGCGATCGGTCGCAACTCCGAAGCGGATGAGACGCAGCACCGTGCACTCGAGATCGCAGGTCAGATGGGGTTGAGGGACTTCAGCTGATCTCCGAGGTCATCGTTAGCGGAGCGCTGGCACGCGACAGGACCGCAGCCACGATCGCAGCGACGGGCAAGGCGAGCGCCGCGGTCGCGATGAATGGCAGGAGTGGATCCGCCTCGTAGAGGAAGCCGGCGATCGTGCCTCCCGCTCCAAAACCGAGCGCGAACGCGACCTGGTACGTCGCGTAACCCTGCGCCGCGCGCGCGGGCGGGATGATCCGCTCCACCGCGGAGGCGACCACGGGGTTTGCGGCCTGCGTGGCGCCGAGGAGGAGCGCGGCCGCGCCGACCAGAGGTTCCGCGCGTCCGGAGAGCGCCATGAGCACGCTCGCCGCGGTCATCAGCGCCGCCGCGCCGAGTAGGGCCGGCACCGCGCCGATCGCGTCCGCGAGCCGGCCGGCCGCCACCGCAAGACCCGCCGCGCCGACGGAGACCAGCCCGAGATAGATGCCGAGCCGATCGAGCGGGATCGCGGCGACCTCGCGCAGATAGACCGGCAGGAACGCGAGCGACACGATCGAAAGCCCCGCCGCGAACGGCGTGATCGCAAGGAGGACCCAGAACGTCCGCGGCGGCCGAAAGGGGCCGCGCTCGACGTGCGGCGGCACGGCTCGAAGGCCGAAGCTGAGGGCGCCCGAACCAGCGAGCAGCGCCGCCGCGATCGCGATCGCGGCGCGGAACCCGACCGATGCCGCGATCAGCCCGGCGAACGGCGCGCCGATGATGTTGCCGGCGAAGTAGGCGCCGAAGACGATCCCGAGCGCGCGGCCGAGGTCCGCGCGCGGCGTCGTGGACGTGACGTAGGCGATGATCAGCGGGACTCCGGCCGTGCCGGACCAGTACAGCGCGGAGCCGACGAACGCTCCGTGCCAGTCCGTCAGCGGCACGAACGACGCGACGCCGACGGCGGCGACGAGCGCGGCCGCGATCATCACCGGCTTGCGGCCGATCCGGTCGGCGAGGTAGCCGGCCGGCAGGAAGCACAGGACCGCGACGAGGTTCCCTGCGCCGAAGACGATTCCGATCTCCTGCGGGCTCGCGCCGAGGTCCCGCAGGTAGAGGGGCCATACCGCTGACAGAAGCCCGAACCCGGACCCGAAGAGGATCTGCGCTCCGGTGAGGATCCAGATGTCGCGCGAGAGCTTCAGCTGCGTCCCTTCACGACGCCGCGTGCGCGGCGTTCATCGAACTCGCTTCGCGCTTTGCGAAGGACGTCGGGATCGGCGAGGACGTCGATCGCCGTCATGGCCAGCGCCTTCGCCGCGATGAGCGCGCTCTGATGCGCCTCGGGCTGGACGACGGCCTCGCGGAACGCATTCGAGTGGCCGGGGATCGACTCCTGTGAGATCGCGATGTACGGGTGGATCGCTGGGAGAACCTGCATGACGTTGCCCATGTCGGTCGAGCCGACGCGCTCGTCGTCGCGGGCCTCGAAGACCTGCACCCCCAGCGAGCGCATGTGCTGCGTCCACCGATCGGCGAGCGGCGTGGAGAAGACCATGTTCTCGTACCCCGCGTTCTCGTTGACCGTGACGGTGAGCTTCGTGCCGGTGGCTTTTGAGGCACCTTCGGCGCACGCGATGAAGCGGCGCAGCACCTCCTGCTGGTAGCGGCGATCGAGCGCGCGGATCGAGAAACGCGCCGCGGCATAGTCGGGGATCACGTTCGCGGCGCTGCCCCCACTCGTGATGATCCCGTGCACTCGCGCGTCCGGTCGCAGCTGCTGTCGCATGGCATTCACGTTGTTGAAGAGCTGCAGCACGCCGTCGAGCGCGTTGATCCCGAGATCCGGTTGGGACGCCGCGTGCGCGGACTTTCCCTTGAACTCCACCATCACGCGATTCGACGCGAGCGAGTGCCGTCCCGCGAGCGACCGTCCCGAGGTCGGGTGGATCATCATCGCGGCGTCCACGTCGTCGAACCCGCCCTTGCGGATAAGTGCGACCTTGCCGCCGCCGCCTTCCTCCGCGGGCGTACCGATGGCCGCGAGGTTCCCCGGCAGTTGGTCCATGACCGCGCGCACGCCGACCGCGGCGGCGACGCCGATCATCGCGATGAGGTTGTGGCCGCATGCGTGGCCGATCTCCGCGAGGGCGTCGTATTCCTGGAGGATCGCGACCGTCGGGCCGGGGGCGTGACCTTTCGCATCGCCGCGATATGAGGTCTCGATGCCCTTGTATCCGCGCTCGACGGCGAACCCCGCGCCCTCGAGAAACTCGGTGATGCGCAGCGCGGCCTCGCGCTCCTCGTACGCGAGCTCGGGCTTGGCGTGGATCGCGCGCGAGAGCGCGAAGAGCGCGTCGCGCCGCTCGTCGATGGCCTTGATCGCGTGCTGCCCGAGGACCTTCGGGCCGCTCATCGGGTCTGGTGTCCCGCGATGAGCGCGAGGATCACGCGGTCGAGCGCGCGATCCGCCTCCTCGAACAGGAGCGCGGCCTGATCCGATCCGAGCGAGCGCCGTCGTGCGACGTTCGCGATCTCCGACATGAAGCGCGCGCGGAAGAAGAGGAAGACCTGCGTGCCCTCGCCGAGCGAGAGCCCGTGGCGGCGAGCCTCGACCCCGTACTCGCGGCCGAGCACCTCGGCCTGCGCGATGAGCTGATCGCGCCCGACCGCGCGTGTCGTATCGAGGTGCCCGAGCAGCAGGTCGCTCATCCGCACGCCGCGCTCGCGGAACCAGCGGAGCGAGTCCTCGTCGAAGCGCGCATACCAGTCCTGCGTCGCGAGGTCGACGCGGACGCGCTTGAGGAACTCTGCGGAGACGCGATCGGGAGCTTCACCGAGCGCGGAGAGCGACTGACGGCGCGCCTGCCGCGGGCGGGGAAGCATCGCGTCGATCGAGGCGCGCATGAAACGGCGATGCCCGCCGGGCGTGGTGAAGACCTCGATCTTTCCGGAATCGGCCCAGCGGCGAAGCGTGTCGGGATCCACGCCGAGGATCCGGCTCGCCTCCCCCAGCGTTAGCCAGTCACCGCGCTCGAGCGTCGTCGCCTTGGAGATACCGCAAATCTAGGCGAAGCTGGGTCGCGCTGTCTCGGCTAGCCGCCCCCGCAGCCGTTGCCCTGGTCCGCGAAGCCGAGGGCAGAGAACGCGACCGTGCCCAGGAGAACGAGCACCGCCTGAACGGCCACGACGATCAGGACGATCCGCCAGACGCGGCTGACCTTGGCGGAGACCGGCGGTTCGGGTGTCGTGGCGACGCCCATCACGTGTGGAGTCTACGCGAGAGCACCAAGGGCAATGCGGACGGAATCGTGTAGAGGATGAGCCACGTCCGCCAGGCGAGACCCGGCAGCAGGATGTTGAAGTCGAGCGAATCGCGATACCACCAGATCGCGACCAGCACGAGCGCCGGGACGATCGCCGCAACGCCGTGACCGATGCGGAGCTCGTGTAGCCCGGCGCGGTCTCCGGCGCGCCGCCAGATAAGGAACGCGGTGGCAACGAGGGTGAACGCGATGACAACGTCGAGCGGGCCGCCCCAGGCCGGGAGATCGGACCGCGTGCTCGCGATTAGAAGGAGCGCGAAGGACACAACGAGCTGAAGGAGCGCGAGCGCGAGAAGCGTCAAGAGTTTGGGCTATTGCCGAGGATCGCGCCGCTCCTGTTCTGGAGGACCTTTTGCGCTCTGGGGCCGGGAATGAGACAACCGAGGGCGCCCCAAGCCCTTACCCGCTGCCATCCGCCGCGACCGTTCGGTCGTTCGAGTACCGCGCTGTCCGCCTTCCCGAAAAGGTACCGCTCGACGATCCGGTACTCGCCCGAGATAACGCCAGTAACCGCTTCGATGCAATCATCGAAGACTTCCTGTTTCCGGCAGGGAAACCATTCGACCCAGAAGTTCTTGCCCACGTTCAGATGGAGCTCGTCCAAGTTTTGGAGATTGATGCTTACGTTGAAGTCAAGGCCGGGCTGGGCGGGGATGTCAGCGATGGCATGAACAGAGGGGTGCTCGCGTCGCACGTCCATGCGAAGCGATGGGAATTGGCTCCGTATTTTCTCGAGAGCTTGATCGAACCGCTCAATCTCTACCTTGCGCGTGCCCATCGGCCTGGCTAGGACGCGACCCCGGCGGCTCGCTTCATCTGACCGATCGCGCGGTCTCGGTCCTGCTTCGTGAGAATGCGCTTGCGGATGCGGTAAGCCTTCGGCGTGACCTCGAGGAGCTCGTCGTCGGCGAGGAACTCGACCGCGTCGTCGAGCGAAAGCTCGCGGATGCCGTCGAGCTTCGCCGCGATGTCGGAGTTGCTGCTCCGCATGTTCGTGAGGTGCTTCTTGCGAACCACGTTGACCTCGAGGTCGCGCTCGCGGATGTGCTGGCCGACGACCATCCCCTCGTAGACCTCGACACCGGGGTTGATAAACAGCTGCCCGCGGTCCTGCGCGGCGTTGAGCCCGAACGCCGTGGTGGTTCCCTCTTCGAAGGCGATGAGCGAGCCGAGCTCGCGCGTCGCGATGGCGCCGGTGAGCGGGCCGTAGCCCTCGATCAGCGTGTTCATGACGCCCCGTCCGCGAGTGGCAGTCAGGAACGCCTGCCGTAGTCCGAGCAACCCGCGCGTCGGGATCTTGTACACGGCGTGGACCATGCCGTCGTCGCGGTACTTCATGTCCTTGAGCGTTCCGCGGCGACGCCCGGCGAGCTCTACCACCGCGCCCAGCTCTTCCTGGGCGACCTCGATCTCGAGCTGCTCGTAGGGCTCCTGCGTTTCACCGTCGACTTCCTTCAGGATCACCTCGGGCCGCGAGACCTGGAACTCGTAGCCCTCGCGCCGCATCGTCTCGATGAGGATCGCGAGGTGCAGCTCGCCGCGGCCGCTCACGACGAGCGTGTCGGCCGAGTCGCTGTCGGCCACGCGGAGCGCGACGTCGCGCTCGAGCTCGGCGTAGAGACGCTCGCGGAGCTTGCGGCTTGTGACGAACTTTCCCTCGCGCCCCGCGAACGGGCTGTTGTTCACGGTGAAGGTCATGCGGAGCGTGGGCTCCTCGACCTTGATCGGTGGAAGCGGCCGCGGGTCGGCCGCGTCGGCGATGGTGTCGCCGATCCCCGCCTCGACACCGGCGACCGCGACGATGTCGCCGGCGGCCGCCTCGTCGACCTCCTCGCGCGCGAGGCCGTTGAACGTGAAGAGCTGGGTGATCTTGGCTGCCGTAAGGCCGCCCTCGTGGTCGATGCGCGCGATCGCCTGGCCTTTGCGGAGCGTGCCGCTCTGGAGGCGACCCACGGCGATGCGGCCGATGTAGTCGTCATACGTCGTGGTCGTCACGAGGAGCTGCGACGGCGCATCGGGATCCACGTCAGGTCCGGGAATCCGATCGATGATCGCGTCGAACAGTGGCTCGAGCGTGGTCCCCGCGTGACGGTGGTCGGCGCTCGCCGTCCCGAGGATGGCGTTCGTGTACAGGGTGGGGAATTCGGCCTGCTCCTCGGTCGCGCCGAGGTCGAGGAAGAGGTCGAACGTCTCGTTGAGCACGTGGTTCGGCCGGGCTTGCGGGCGGTCGATCTTGTTCACGACCAGGATCGCCCTGTGCCCGCGGCGAAGCGCCTGACGGAGGACGAATTTGGTCTGCGGCATGGGGCCGTCGACCGCGTCGACGAGCAGCAGGACGCCGTCGACCATGTTCATGATCCGCTCGACCTCGCCGCCGAAGTCGGCGTGCCCCGGCGTGTCGACGATGTTGATCTTGACCCCGCGGTACATCACGGCGGTGTTCTTGGCCATGATCGTGATGCCGCGCTCCCGCTCCAGGGCGTTCGAGTCCATGATTCGCTCTTCCACGTGCTGGTTGTCGCGGAAGATCCGGCTCTGACGGAGCATTCCGTCGACGAGCGTGGTCTTGCCGTGGTCGACGTGGGCGATGATCGCGACGTTGCGGATGTCGGTGCGCTTCACAGATGTAATTGTCGGGCATGGCGAACCCGCGGAAGTGAGTGTTTCGACTCTAAACGGCGCGAAAAGCGACCCAGGCGCGCTTGCGCCGGTGGTATTACGCCACGTTGACGACGAACGTGAAGGTGCCGGTGACCGGGCTCGTGGCCGTATTCAGCTTCACGAGCATCTGCGAGCTGTAGATGGAGTCAGCCTCGTTCTGCGAAACGCCGGGGAAGAAGAGCTGCGATGTATAGGTCTGACCGTTCACCGTGACCTTGAAGTGGATGTGCTCGGTGCGTCCCGGATACAGGCCAGGGATCACGGTCTCCAGCTTGTAGGCGCCATTCGCGTCGGTCAGCTGCCATCCGCGCAGGGTGTACCCCGAGTTGTCGTAGTTCCCGTTGCCGTCGGCCTGCCAGAAGTCGAGCCTCGCGTTCGCGATCGGCTGGCATGACTTGGAGACGACGTATCCGGTGAGGGTAAGCGGAGTGCCAGCGACTCCCGCCGTGCGCAGCGTCGCGTTCTGCGGTGGGTTGGCGGTGTAGTAGGGCCCCTCGGTGAGCTGGACGAGCGGCGTTGCCGGTGCGGTGCATGCGAGCGTGGCGCTCGCCGCCTGCGTTGCGGTCGCCGAGGTCGTCGGCGCGCTCGTCGCCGTAACCGTCGATGACGCGACCGGCGTCGCGGTCGGAGCTGCCGCGGTGCTGCCCGCGCATCCGGCGATGAGGACCGAGATGATCGTCGCTGCTGCAAATCGCATCGCGCACATCATGGCGGGGCCGCGAGGCTCTTGGGGTAAGACTTCGCTAAAGAGAGCTAGCTCGGCGCGTGGAACAGAAGCGCAACCGCGGGCTCGGCTACTGGGGCTGGCTGGCCGTGATCATTCTCGTGATCGTGCTTGCGTATGGATTGCTCTACGCATACCGCGCGTTCTCCCCACCGATCTAACTACACCGGGCGGGCTTGCCCTTTGGCGTGTCGGGTGGTGGCGGCACGACACCGAACATCTTCGCGAGCTCAGCCGGCATCACGTGCGACGGCTCTTCGTCGAAGATCGCGGTCGTCCGCTCGAGCGCGCGAGCGACTAATCCGCTGCAGATCTGCTGGCCAGCGAATCCGAAGCTGACCTTCGCGCCGGTGAGGAGCGAGAGCGTGATGCTCACGATCTTGGCCCAGTCGTACTGGCCGCCCACCCAGTGTTCGGCGAACGCGACCATCTGCTTGCGGTCCTCGTCCGACGCTTCGATATGGACGACCGTGTACTGCGTGCCGTCGTAAGCCGCGAGCGTGTTCCGTTGCACGCCGGGCCCGAGCGCCTCGATGAGCGCGCCGTCCGCCGACACGATCAGCGCGCTGTGATTCCAGTACGTGTACGCGCGGTCGTCGTCCATGAAGCGAAGGCGCTGCCCGAACTGGATGACACGGCTGAAGAACTCACCGCCGTGCGTGAGGATGAAGTCGCCGGGCAGCGGGTCGGGATCGGTCTGGCCGGGCGGGATGTGCTCGAACCTCGCGTGCATCGCCGTCCGAGCCTAGCGGCCGAAAGGCTCCGCGCACTAGCGCAGTGGCTTCTCCGACCCGATCCAGCGCAGGTACCGCTCTGCCGACCTCTCGATCGCCCCGATCCCGCCTGAGGGCGTGACGCGATCCCACCAACCGCCGTAGATCCGATCGAACCTGTAGGGCCGCACCCGTTCGACGAGGTGACGGATCTCGTCCGCCGGTAGTGGAATGAGATTGGGGTAGCTGCGCATGAAGCTCACGAAGCGGACATCCGGAACGACGGTGATCGTGTCGCCGACTAGAAGCGCACCGCGGCCCTCCGCGCCGTCCGCCCAATGCAGGACCGCGCTTCCGTCGAAGTGACCGCCGCACTGGACGACCGTGACACCGGGCGCGAGCTCTCGCGTGCCGCGCCACGTCACGATCGCGGCATCTTCGCGCTGGACCCACTCGCGATCGGCGACGGGGATGTAGATCGGTGCTCCACCGAAAGCCTGGCTCCACTCGACCGCCGCACCGTAGAAGTGCGGATGCGAGAACGCGATGCCGCTGATGCCGCCGCGCGCGCGGATCGCGGCGACTACGTCATCGTCGATGTACCCGACGCAGTCCCAGAGGACATTCCCGCTCTTCGTTCGCACCAGGAGCGCACGCTGTCCGATGCCGAGCGAGGGCGTCACGCCCACGCCGACGAGACCGGTCTCGAGCTCGCGCAGCTCGATGCGGTGCCCCATCAGGCGAAGCTCCTCGAGCGTGGTCCAGGCTTGGCCACCCTGGCGCACGTACTGCCGCTCGTCCTCGCAGATCGGGCAGTGCCTCGGTGGCGCGACGCTCGGCGACTGCTGCACCGCGCAGGTCGCGCAGATGTACGCCCTCACTCGGCCGCCTGCTCCAACACTTCGTCGGCCGGCGGTTCGTTCAGGTTGTAGCCGCGCAGGGGCGTGAAGTACGTGACCGCGACGGCGAGGAGCGCTGACGCACCCGCGACGGCGAACGCCGCCGATGAGCTCGCGACGGCGACCACGAAGGCGAGAAACGGAGGTGAGGCGCTGTTCGAGATGAGCACGAGCGTGCGGAACGCACCGTTCGCCCGCCCACGGATCTGCGCCGGGACCTCGCGCTGCCGCGGCACGAACGCGTAGATGATGAAGCTCATCCACGCGACCTCCCGCGCGGCGAAGCCGGCGACGATGTAGCGCCAGTCGCGCGTCAGGGACGTCAGCAGCACGACGACGCCGGCCGCCGCGGCCGAGCCCAAGAGGGTGTGGCCGAGCGGACGTCCCCGCGCGAGCCGCGGCGCGATGAAGCTCGCGAGGACCGTGACGGCGCCGGCGAGCGACAGCGCGAGGCCGATGGTGACCTCGTCGAGGCCGTTCTCTTCGCGGAGCACGTAGAGGACGAGGGTCTGGATGCCCTGCTGGCCGAGGTTCGCGATGAACATCAGCACGAGCAGCCAGCGGAGGATGTGGTTGCGGAAGACGAACCGGAAGCCGTCGGCCATCTCATTCGCGAGGTTCCGCGCGGTGATCGCCGCGGTCGGGCGGTGCATGTCGTAGATCGGGGGCATGAGGAAGAAGATGAAGAGCGTCGGCACAAATGCCAGCGCCGCGATGTACATCGCGTTGGCCGTGCCGAAAGCCGCGATGGCCAGGCCGCCGATCGTCGGACCGAGGATGCGCGCGGTCCGGTCGATCCCGAAGTACGCCGCGTTCGCGCTCGTGAGCTCGTCGGGCTCGACGAGAGCGGGGATGACGCTGAAGTCCGTGGTCACGCCCCACGCCACCTCGACCGTGCCGAGGAGAAACCCGATCACGTAGAGCAGGTCGAGCGAGAACACCCCCGCCGCGAATGAGAGCGGGATCGCGAGGGTCAACGCGATGCTCAATGCGTCGCACCCGATGAGGAGCTTCCGCTTGTCCGCGCGATCGATGAGGACGCCGAGGATGCCGCCGAAGAACACGTACGGGAGCGCCTGGACGAGCCGCAGGGCAGCCGCGGCGGCGATCGAGTGCGTCAGGTCCAGGATGAGGAGCGGTAACGCCAGGCGCGCGACTTCATCGCCGAGTCCGCCGAGGCCGACGGACCCGGAAAAGGCTGCAAACCACTTGTGACGGAGCGGGCCGAGCCGCATGCTGAGCGAGCATACGAACGAGCGCGGGGTCGCGGCACGCTGCTTGCGAGGACTACGACCGACTTAGCGCGAGGAGGTTCCTAAATGGGCCAGGTCAACGTAAACCCGGGTGGCGGGACGAGCGACGGTGGTTTTGGTGCCGGAATGATCATCGGGATCATCCTGCTCATCCTCATCGTTCTTGTTCTCATCTTCTACGCCGGTCCCCAGATCTTTAACTCGGGTACGAACACGAAGTCCTTCTTAGACATCCTGTCCATCGGTTGATCGCACACACACCATGACTGGGGGTGGCGCCGGGCGTGAGCTCGGCGCCATCGCCATGCTTAGCGCGTGAAGCGCGTTCTGTTCCTCTGCTCCCATAACGCCGCGCGCTCTCAGATGGCCGAAGGCTTCCTGCGCACATACGCGGGCGATCGCTTCTCGGTGCAGAGCGCGGGAACGAAGTCGACCGAACTCCATCCCCTCGCCGTCCGTGCGATGCGCGAAGTGGGGATCGACATCTCAGGTCAGCGGAGCAAGTCCGTCGAAGAGGTTGGCGAAGGGTGGGACGTCGTGGTCACGGTGTGTGACGCCAACTGTCCGATTCCCCCGCGATCCGGCCTGAAGCTTCGGTGGTCGTTTCCCGACCCCGCTCTCGCCGGTGGCGATGACGACGAGCGCCTCGCGGCGTTCCGAACGGTGCGCGACGGGATTCAGAAAAGGGTGCGCTCGCTGGCGATACGGCTCGGATGACTTTCAGCGAAGCTCAAGTCGTTACATCTGAGGCGACGAGCTTATTTAAGGTCTTTCTGAGTGATCGGCACGGCTAATGCTCGCTCCTTTGGGTGCACCTCTACCGAGGCGACAACTCAACGGAGGCGAATTGGAAATGCAGGAGAAGAAGGACCAGCCGGGTCAGGGCGACATGGGCGAGAAGAAGCCGTGGCGGCCAGGTGACGAGGCCGGTAAGCAAGGCGGCGAGGGCGACATCGGCAAGAAGGGCGGCAGCGGTGACGTCGGCGGCGACAAGGTCTCGCCTCCGGGCACCGAGAAGAAGCTCTAGTGCAGTCGAAGGATCTGCCCAAGCGTCCGGGTGAATACGGACCGGACGACGTTGGCAACAAGGGTGGAGCTCCGCTCGATAACCCGAGCATCGAAGGGCCCACTGATGTACCCGACAAGGGCGGCGACGTCAGGCAGCCTCCGGCCTAGTCCTCGCGACAACTGAATAGCACGTGAAGACGTGAGAGCGCCGGCTTTAACCGGCGCTCTTCGTTTTCTCAGGAGCCGTTGTTGAGTGTGTTGATCGATCCGGTCGTGTCGAGGAGCTGGCTGAAGATCGCGAAGATCGCGTAGCCCGCGATGAGCGCGGTCACGAAGATCCCACCGACCATCGCGGCGCTGAGCAAGATCGTCTGCCGCGTCGCGGCCCCGCCAGAGAGCTGTTTTTCCATCACGCGGTACGCGACGCTTCCTATCTGAATTGCGGACCGCGCGACCACAAATACACCAGCCGCGATGCCCGCACCGATAGCGAGCCAGACGAGGATTGCCGCTTCCACCGACATTCCGCTGATTCTGCGTCCAGGGGTAGGGGCTGAGACCTCGCCCACACGGGGGTGTATTGAAATCTGACTAGCGTCGTTCTCAATCCAGATGCCCCGGAGCCCGTAGATCGTCCAGGACGCCGGCATCACCGGTGAGACGGCAAGAGGCACGCAGCAGCGCGGTATCGACGCTGCGCTCGTCAAAGCCGCCCAGGCCGGAGATGCCTCAGCGTTCGGCCAGCTCTACGAACGCTATCGCGACCCGGTCTTTCGGTACTGCTTGTCGAGGACCGGCGCGAAACACGAGGCGGAGGACCTGGTAGCCGACGTATTCATCCGCGCGATGCAAGCGCTCGACAGGTACGAGGACCGTGGCCTTCCGTTCGTCGCGTTCCTCTTCCGGATCGCGCGCAACGCCGCGATCGACAAGAGCCGGCGCACCCGACCGGACATGTCGATCGACGAGCTCGTGAATCATCCCGAGTCGGGTCAGAACGTCGAGGCCGAGGCCATTCGCTCGATCGAGCGGGACGCCCTCTACGGTGCGATGTCAAAGCTGAAGCCCGACTATCGCGAAGTCCTCCTCCTGCGTTTTGTCGAGGGATATGGCGCGGCGGATGTGGGGCGCATGACCGGTCGCAGCGAAGGTGCGGTGCGCACGCTGCAGCACCGTGCGCTCGATCGCCTTCGCAAGGAGCTCGAGCGGATGGGCGACCTTTCTCTCTTTGAACGCTGGTCGGGCGCGGACGCGGCCGAATGATGCAGGACTCCCTCGCCCGCGCACTCGGCACGCTCAAAGGTGCGCGCATGGACGACGTAGCGGCGGACGAGGTGCGCAGGCGCCTCGAGCAGGCCTGGGCCGAGCGCGCGACCCGACGCCGGCCGCGCTTCGTCGTTCCCTGGTTCGCTCGCACATTCGTGGTCGCGACGCTCGTCGTCTTCGCAGCGTTCAGCACGATGCGCGCGGCCGCCGACAGCCCGCTGTACGGCGCGCGTGTCGCGGTCGAGGATTCGCTCGTCGCGTTCCAGTCCGACCCGGTCGGCTACCTGAGCCAGCTCTACGAGGAGCGGCTCGAGGAAGCGGCGCACTTCGAGGCGACCGGCAACGCGCTCGCCGCCTCACGCGCACACGACGCGAAGACCGAGGCCCTCCGTCTCCTGCATCAGATCTCGCCCCAGCCGGATCCGTCGCCCGAGCCATCGGTGAGCACGGCGATCACGCTGCCCGCGCCGACACAGACCCCCGAGGCGCCCGCGGCGGCGACCGAGTCGCCCACGCCGGTTCCGACGGCCACGCCGCGCCCGCCGGTGATCGCCACGCCGAAGCCCGCGACGCCGAAGCCGGCGACACCCACGCCCAAGCCCACGGCGACCGCCAAGCCCACGGCCACCGCGAAGCCCCCGGCGACGCCTACGCCGACCCCGATGATCGTTCACGCCACTGGCGAGGTTCTCTACGCAGACGGTTCGCGCGTTGACGGCGGCTGCATTTCAACGGCACTCGACGGTCCATGTATCGCGGGCACGATCAACGGAAAGATCGACATACAGCTGACCGCGAAGAAGGGGCAGTCGATCGCGATTTACGTCCGCAACTACGCCGACGGGCGCGCCGGAACGCTCCGTGGGAAGGTCATCGTCACCGTCGGCGGCACGGAGGTCCTGCTCGGAACGATCACGCTGCGTTAGTCAGCACGCGTGCCGGGAACGTCTACTTCGAGGCGAGGTACTCCAGGAAGAGCGCCTCGGCGAGCGTGGACCGCTCCAGATCCTTGAGATCGACGCTCTCGTCCTCGGAGTGGGCGTTCGAGAACGGGTCGCCCGCGCCGGTGAGGAGAAGCGTGGCCTTGGGGAAGGCCTTCGCGAAGTCGGCGACGAAGGGGATCGTGCCGCCGGCGCCCATGAAGACGGGGTCGCGCTCGAATGCTTCCTTCATCGCCCGCCGCATCGCGTCGTACGCGGCGCCCTGCCCCTCGAGCTTGTACGGCTTGCCGGACCCGCGGGGAGTGATCGACACCTCCGCGCCCCACGGCACGTGCGTGCGGAGATGGTCGGCGAGCGCCTTGAGCGCGGCGTCGGCGTCCTGACCGGGCGGGATGCGCATGGACACGCGCGCCTTCGCGGACGGCACGAGCTGATTGGTGGACTCGGTGATCTTGGGCGCGTCGATCCCGAGGATCGAGATCGAGGGCTTCATCCACATGCGGTCGGTGATCCCGCCCTCGCCGATGAGCTTCGTGCCGGGCCGGAGCCCGACCTGTTTGCGAAGCTCTTCCTCGGTGAGGTCGAGCGGGTCGGCCTTCCCTTTCGCGATGCCAGCAACAGCGACGTTGCCGCGCTCGTCGTGCAGCGTCGCGAGAGTCTTCGCAAGGACCGTGAGCGCGTCGGGCACGGGGCCGCCGAACTCGCCTGAGTGCACCGCGTGGTCGAGCGTCCGCACCTCGATGTCGCAGGCGACGATGCCGCGCAGCGAGATCGTGATTCCTGGCTGACCGGGCCGCCAGTTGCCTGAGTCCGCGAGGATCACCGCGTCCGCGCCGAGCTCAGTGCCGTATTCGTCCAGGAACTTCGCGAGGTTGGGCGAGCCCCACTCCTCCTCACCCTCGACGAAGACCGTCACGCCGACGGGCGGTTGCGAGTCGTGTGCCCGCAGCGCGCCTGCGTGCATGACGACACCGCACTTGTCGTCCGAGGTTCCGCGGCCGTAGAGCCGGCCGTCTTTCTCGATGGGCTCGAATGGCTCGGAGTGCCAGAGATGGCGTCCTCCCGTCGGCTGCACGTCGTGATGCGCGTACAGGAGAACCGTCGGTGCGCCCGCCGGTCCCGCGACATGCCCGATGACCGCAGGCACACCCTCGATCTCGACGATCTTCGTCTCGCATCCAGCATCGCGGAGGATCTTCTCCGTCGCTTCGGCCGAACGTCGCAGCTGTGATGGGTCGTGGCCCGGATGGCTGATCGACGGAATGCGGACGAGCGTTTCGAGCTCCGCGCGAATGCGCGGCATGTCCTCGCTGACTCGGTCGCGCAACGTTACGGACGAAGTTCGTGTCGTCATGGAGAAATGCAGAGTACTCCGCCCGCGAGACAGGCGTGTAAAAGCGCTACGCGGGAGGATCGATTTCGTTGCGGATGCACTCTGGTACCCCGGCGACATTGACCGAAACATGCCGCCCAAATTGAATGCATCGTCATGAAGAACCCCTCTTGGCCGAAAGCCTTGGCGTTCATTGGCTTCGCGATCTTCGGGCTCGCGCTCGCGTACTACTCGACGGCGATAGCGACCGCCGGTGTGGCGGCGGGGCGATTTGGGACAGACCGCTCGGGCGACTGGCTCACGACCGGAAGCGCTGTCCTGCTGGTCGGCATTGCAGCCGCCGCAGCGTTCGGCTTCCTCGCGCTCGCAAACGTTCGCGCGCTCATGCGTCGCGGCTAGAACTCTCCCTCGCGTTGGGCGCCGGAGCACGATAGGAGACGAGCTCCGGCGCCCACAGCGCGACGAGGCCGACGCACGCGACGGTGGCGACCCCTCCCGAAATCACGGCGAACTCGGGTGACACCGCGTCCGCGACCACCCCCGACTCGACCTGTCCCAGGTACGGCCCGCCGAGAAAGAACATCTGCCCGATCGAGGTGAGCCGGCCGCGGAGCTCATCGGGGACCAGGGTCAACAGGATCGTGTGGCGGAAGATCGCGCTCACCGTGTCGGCCGCCTGCGCGAGCGCGACGAACACCAGAGCCGGAACGAAGAGACCCTCGCGCATGAACCCGAATCCGACGATCGCGAGACCCCACGCTGCCACGGACACGAGTACCGCGACGCCCTGGCGGCGGACGCGAGGGATCCATCCGGCCGTCAGAGCGGCGATGAGGGACCCGATGCCTGGCGCCGCGAACAGAAGGCCAAGACCCTGCGGTCCGACGGCGAACACGCGGTCCGCGTAATACGGAAAGAGCGCGCGCGGAGAGCCGAAGAACGTCGCGAGGAAATCGAGGATGAAGGTCGAGAAGAGGATGCGGTTGGCCCGAAGATACGTGAGTCCCTCGACGAGTGCGCGCATCACCGGCGCGTGTTCGCGCGGCTGCGCGGGCGGCACGCGCATGGCCGCAACGGCTGCGATCGCCACGGCGAAGGACACGACGTCGATCCAGTACGCGCCGGCGACCCCAAAGCTCAGGATGATCACCCCGGCGAATGCGGGCCCGGCGATCGCGGCCGTCTGGAAGAGGACCTGGTTGAGCGTGATCGCGGCGGGAATTTGATCCCCTCTTACGAGGCTCGGTGTGAGCGATCCACGGGCGGGGCCGTCAATCGCGGAGAAGCCGGCGCCGATGGCGGTCATCGCGTACAGGAAGGGCACGCCCGCGACCCCGAGCTGCGTCCCGATCGCGAGGGCCGCGGAGGAAAGCGCGAGACCGCACTGGGTCAGCAGTAAGAGGCGCCGCCGGTTGAAGCGATCCGCTAGGACGCCACCGAAGAGCCCGAGAGATATCAGCGGGACCGCCTGGAAGAGCCCGATGAGACCAACGTCCAGCGAAGAGCCCGTGAGCAGATAGATCTGATAGGGGATGGCCACGAGACGCAGCTGCGTACCGGAGAGCGACACGAGCTGGCCAAACCAGAGCAGGCGGAAGGAGCGCGACTCGCGAAGTGGGGAGATGTCGATCAAGGGTGTCTAGATGAAGCGGTCGTGCTGCTCGTCCCAATGTAGGAGAAGCCGCGTGCGGGGCTTTCCGTCGCGGACGTCGTCGATCGCGTGGACCGACTGAACGACGCGGCGCGTTGGCTCTTCCCATCGGCCGATGGATCGCAGCGCCACGGCGAACGAGATCTTCGCCGCGTCTTCGTCGGGTACGCCACACCCACCGCAGATTTGCGCGAAGGCGTCGTCCGGTCTCTCGGCGTGAAGGGTTGCGGCGAGCGAGACGTCGTCCTTCGCGGCCTCAAAGATCCGCCGCACGTCGGCGGCCCAGATGTAGCCGGGCATGGCCGCGCTCTTTGTGATCTCCGGTATCACGAGATACCCGCCGGCGCTCTCCTTCACGAGCTCATCGATGTCGTCGCCGTCTTCCGCGATCGTCAGCACCGGGGAAGATGGCGGGCGCTCGGCGAGGATGGCTCGGAGGACGGTGCTCTTGCCGGCAAGGCGTGGGACCGCAACCACGATGAACGAACGCCGGCGCCGCGCGATATCGCGCAGTGTTGCGGCGATGTCGGTCGACATCGTTCGATTGGCGACCAGATCGTCGAGGCCGAGCGCTGTTCCGATGGCTCGGATGCTACGTGGCTTTCGGACGACGGCCAGACCATCGCGAAGGTCGAATGAGTCACACCCGCTAGCCTTCGGGCTATGAAGCCGGTCGAGCTTGTGATGGTCGGGGCGGGCAATCGCGGGTATCTCGCCTACGGCGCGTTCGCCCAGAAAAATCCAGACGCGGCCCGGTTCGTCGCCGTCGTCGAGCCCGACGATGCGCGTCGCGCGCGCTTCGCGAACGCGCACCGCATCCCCGCCGAGCGTCAGTTCCGATCATGGGAGGAGATCGCGGGCCGGCCGCCGCTCGCGCCGGCGCTGATCAACGCGACCCTCGAGCGCGACCACCGGGCGAGCACCCTGGCTCTGCTGGGGGCCGGATACGAGATGCTGCTCGAGAAGCCGATGGCCATAACACCGGGCGAGTGCCTCGAGATCGCCGCCGCGGCCGAGTCGAGGGGACGGTTGCTCCAGATCGCGCACGTCCTCCGTTACGCGCCCTTCTTCGTCGCGCTTCGCGAGATCATCGTGTCGGACCGTCTTGGCGCGATCGTCTCCGTCGACTGGCGTGAAAACCTCGAGTACTGGCACTTCGCGCACAGCTACGTCCGTGGAAACTGGGGAAACAGTGGCCGCGCGGGTCCAATGATCCTCACGAAGTGCTGCCATGACCTCGACCTGCTCGTATGGATCTTCGGCCGCTGCGAGTGGCTCTCGTCGTCGGGCTCGCTCACGCACTTCACGCGCGACGCCGTGGGACCGGAGATCCCCGGCCGCTGCACGGACGGGTGCCCGATCGCCGAGACCTGCCCGTACTTCGCGCCGCGCGTGTACCTCGAACGCCTTCGGCAGAACTCCGATAGCTTCGCGGTCGCGGCGATCACGCTCGACCGGACACCGGAGGGCGTGATGCGCGCCCTCGAGACCGGGCCGTATGGTCGATGCGTGTACCGGTCGGACAACGACGTCGTCGACCACCAGGTCGTCCTCATGAGATTCAGCGGCGGACTCTCGGTCAGCATGACGATGCAGGGCTCGTCTCATGTCGAAGGCCGCACCATCCGCATCGACGGCACGCGCGCGACGCTCCTCGCCAACGAGAGCCGGGGCGAGATGGAGATCCACGATCACCGCAGCGGTGAGGCCGAGCGGATCGCGAGACCCCGCGGCGTCGGCGGTCACGGCGGCGGCGACGACGGACTCATGCGTGCGTTCGTCGGTGCGATCCAGGGCGATCGCGGAGGCGTGCTCACGTCGGCTCGCGAGGCGGTCGCGAGCCACCTCATGGCGTTCGCAGCGGAGCAGTCGCGAGTAAGCGGTAAGGCGGTAGACATGGAAGCGTTCCGAGGCTCGCTATGAAAATCGGGCCGATCGAGATCCCAGCGGCGGGCGAGCGTGCGACGGGCACCTTCACGTTCGAGGCAGACGAGGGACTAGAGAAATATCAGTGGCCGTACATCGCGATCGCCGGCCTCATGGCTGGCCCGACGGTGCTTATCACGGCGGGGATCCACGCCGCTGAGTACACCGGGATAGAGGCGGCCATTCGGCTCGGTCGGTCGATCTCCCCCGACGCCGTCCGGGGAACGATCCTCATCCTTCCGCTCCTCAACCGGCCTGGCTTCTACGAGCGCAGCATCTACGTGAACCCGGAGGACAACGACAACCTGAACCGTCTCTTCCCAGGGAAGCCGGACGGGACGTGGGGCGAGCGTTTTGCGCATCGCCTCCTCACCGAGATCATCACCAAATGCGACAACGCCATCGACCTCCACGCCGGGGATCTCATCGAGGATCTCGTCCCGTTCGTCATCTACCGCGAGACGGAGAACGGCGCGCTGAACGGGCGCATCCAAGCGATGGCCGACGCATACGGTGCCCGCTGGGCCGTGAAGAGCGCGCCCACCGGCGAGCGGCCGGGCACGCTGATGGCCGTCGCGGCCCAGAACGGAGTCGCCGCGATGCTCGCAGAGTCCGGAGGCCGCGGCCAGCTCATCGAGGAGGACGTCGCGCGACATGTCACCGGGGTCACGAACATCCTTCGCACGGTCGGCGCGATCAGCGGTCGTCCCGGCCGCGTAGACCCACCGACGGTCGTGAAGAGCTTCGAGTGGCTGCGCTCGCCGGTCGAAGGGATCTTCCACTCACATGTGCGCGTCGATCAAATGGTGAAGGCGCGCGACCTTGTCGGTGACTTGACGGACCTCGTCGGGGACCCGCTCGCGGCGCTGACGGCTCCGGTGGCGGGAGTCGTCCTGTTCATCGTGACCAGCCCGGCCATCAAGAAGGGCGGCCTGCTAATAGGGATAGGCGCGCTCTGATGCATCGCGTCCTGGCGCTCGCGAGCGCGTTGCTCATCGCGCTCGCCGGATGCGTGCCGCCTCCAGGTGACGCCGCTCGCAGTGTCAGTCCGAGCGCGTCGGGCGCGCTCGCCACGCGGCGCGGCGCGGGAGGCGAGCTCCGGATCCTGTACTGGCAAGCACCGTCAACGCTGAACACGCATCAGGCGACCGGTCCGAAGGACAGCGATGCCGCTCGCCTGGTGTTGGAGCCGCTCGCGTCCATCGGAAAGGATGGCCAGCCGGTCGCGAACGGTCTCGCCGCCGAGATCCCGACCGTGGCCAATAGCGGGATCGCGAAGGACTTCACGAGCGTGACCTGGAAGCTCCGTCAAGGTATGCGGTGGTCGGACGGCACGGCGTTCTCCGCGGACGACGTGGTCTTCACCTATCAGTACCAGTGCGACCCGGCGACGGCCGCGACGACCTTCGATCGCTGCGACAACCTCGAGAGCGTCGTGGCACGCGACGCAAACACCGTCGTCGTCACCTACCGGTCGCCGAATCCCTACGTCTTCCAGTGGGGCGTTGGCGCGCAGGGCACCGTCTTGCAGAAGCACCAGTTCCAGAGCTGCTTCGGCGCGAAGGCGGCGGACTGCGCCGCCGACAAGAAGCCCATCGGGACGGGCCCATACAAGGTCCGCGACTTCATGGCGGGCGACGTCGCCACCTACGACCTGAACGAGAACTTCCGCGACCCGAACAAGCCGTTCTTCAAGTCGGTGACCTTCAAAGGCGGTGCGGACGATCCGCAGGCCGCGGCCCGGGCGCTCTTCCAGAGCGGGGACATCGATTACGCGTGGAACCTGCAGGTCGACGCGAACACGCTTCGGACCATGGCGCAGAGCTCCCAGTCTGGCACGCTCGTGACGGCATTCGGTTCGAGCGTCGAGCGGGTCGAGCTCAATTTCTCGAACCCCGACGCATCCCTTGGCGACCGGCGCAGCGAACCAGACACGAAGCACCCGTTCCTGACGGACAAGTCCGTGCGACGTGCTCTGGCGATGGCCACGAATCGCGAGGGGATCGCGCAGCGCCTCTACGGAACGGATCTGTTTGGCAGAGCGACGTGCAACATCCTCGCCGCGCCGGACTCGGTGAGCTCGCCGAACACAAAAGCATTCGACGTCTGCAAGTTCGATCTGAACGCGGCGAACGCCGAGCTCGAAAAAGCCGGCTGGGTCAAAGGCGCCGACGGAATACGAGCGAAGGGCGGCGTAAAGCTAGAGATGCTCTTCCAAACGAACGTCAACACGCGACGGGAGAATGCGCAGGCTCTCCTCGAGAAGGACTGGGAAAGCATCGGGTTCTCGGTCGATGTTCGTGCCGAGCCCTTCACCTCGTTCTTCACCAGCAGCTCGCCCGGCGGCGCGAACCGGTTCTGGGCAGACGCCCAGATGTACGCCGACGGCGGTGACCCCGACCCAACCGCGTACCTCACCTCCGGCTGGACCACCGGCCAGATCGCATCCAAGGCGAATACGTGGCTGCTCGGCAACCGTTCGCGGTATTCGAACAAGGATTTCGACGCGCTCGTCGCGCAGCTTCGCACCGAGACAGACCCGGCCAAACGCGCGCAGCTTGCCATCCAGGCGAACGACCTGCTGATCCAGGACGTGGCCGTGATCCCGCTCATCCAAAGGAGCGCCGTCACCTCCGGCATCGCGAAATCCCTCAAGGGCGTCGACCCGTCGCCCTGGGATTCGGAGATGTACAACATCGCCGACTGGACCAAGTAGACCCTTCTATAGTCAGTCGCTGATCGAACGGGTGGAGGTCAAGAGATGGCACGCGATGGTGTGATCAATCGTCGGCGCTTCCTACAGTCCCTGGCCGCGGTGGGCGTGGTCGTCGCGTGCGGCCCGACGGCGACGCCGAGCCCGGCTGCGAGCGGCAGCCCGTCGGCGAAGGCGGTCAGCATCGAGTGGTGGCGGCGCAATTACGCTTCGGGGACGCAGTCCGCCGAAACGGTCACGTCCGATGCGGCGGTGAAGGCGTACAAGGACCGCGCCTCGACCGTGACCATCGCCATCCAGGGCGGGCCGTTTGGCGCCGAGACAGACCAGAAGTTCGACATCGCGATCCTTCAGCAGCACGCCGGTCCGGATGTGTTCCATACGACCGGGGGCGATGTCCTGAAGTACGCCGCCGCGAGTCAGCTCTCGCCGCCGACCCTCACCGACGCCGAGCGGAACGATTTCAACCCAAGCGCCCTCCAGGCCACGACCTACAAGGGCGCCGTCGTGGCGTATCCGCTGTGGATCGTGCCTTGGTTCGAGTACATCAACCTCGACCTCTTCAAGGAAGGTGGCGTCACGCCGCCGGCCGGCGGCAATTGGACGTATGACGAGTTCCTGGCCGCGGCGAAGAAGCTCACCTTCAAGAAGGCCGACGGCAAGCAGGTCTACGGCTTCGCACACGCGAACGACGAGTTCGCCTTCATGCTCATCGACGGCGGCCGGCCGTATGACAAGGACCTGAAGAACTGGACCTTCAACAGCGCCGACTCCGTGAGCGGTCTCGAGAAGTGGGTGGCGCTGGCGACGGCGAAGGTCATGCCGCCCGACTTCCTCACGCTGAACCCAAACGACGCGCAGGCGCGCTTCCTCGCAGGGGAAGTGGCCATCCTCCAGCGCCCGAGCGCGATGATCAACATCCTCAATGCGGACGCGAAGTGGAAGTTCGGCACGAACTGGGGCATCGCGAACTTCCCGAAGGCAAAGGGAGAGCAGACCGCGTGGGGCGGCGTCGGCTTCATCGCCGTGCGCGAGCAGTCGGACGCGGACAAGAAGGCCGCGGCGCACGCGTTCGCGAAGTACCTCACCGGGCCGGACATCGGACCGGACCTGAAGAAGCAGACGCCGCCGGTCGAGTACTGGCTCGCGCCCGCCGGCCGCAAGACGGCCGCGGGAATCTATGGCGAGTACCACCCGGCAAAGGCGACCGTCGCAACCATGAGCCCGTTCACCTACGTGCTGCCCAATGTGCGGACCTGGTCGGAGATCGACCAGAAGTACCTGCGGCCGGCCCGCGACGCGGCGCTGGAGGGCAAGAGGACGCCGAAGCAGGCGTTGGACGATGTGGCGCCGCAGGCGCAAAAGCTGTTGGACGAAGCCAACAAATAGCGTGATCGCGACCGCTGAGCCGCGGCGGCGACGCAGCCTGACCGCGGCCCGGCGGCGCTACGGCTGGTCGTATCTCTTCATCCTGCCGACCTTCTCGCTGTTCGTCGTGTTCACGCTGCTGCCGGTGGTGCAGGGTCTGGTCCTCTCATTTCAGAACGCGAACGTGGTCGGGGGCGAGTTTGTCGGGCTCGAAAACTTCGCGACGCTCGCGGCGGATCCGGTCTTCGCGCAGGCGGTCGGCAACACGATCCTGTACGCGTCCGTCGTCGTTGCCGCGCAGATCACGCTCGCGCTCGTGGTGGCGAGCTTGATCCAGCCGCTCGGCCGAGGCGCGCAGATCTTCTACCGAGCTCTCTTTTACCTGCCACTGGTGAACTCGGCGATCCTCGTCGCGATGGTGTGGCGCTGGATCTTCAACCCAAATCCGTTCGGTCTCGCGAACGCTGCGCTCGGCACCGTCGGGCTCGGGCCGTTCCTCTGGATCGGCAGCTCGGATCAGGCGCTCATCGCGGTGATCCTCAGCGCGGTGCTGACGATCCCGGGCGGCGGAGTGGTCCTCTACTCCGCAGCGATGGGGTCCCTGCCGCGGGAGCTCTACGAGGCCGCGGACCTCGACGGCGCGAGCTGGTTCGCGAAGTGGCGCCACATCACGGTGCCGCTGCTGCGGCCGACGACGCTCTATCTCATCGTGATCTACACGATCCTCGCGTTCCAATTGTTCGAGCGGGTCTACATCATGACGAACGGCGGCGGCCCGAACAACGCGACGATCACGATCGTCCAGCTCATCTACTCCACGGCGTTCCAGTTCGGGCGATACGGACTCGCGAGCGCGATGGCGGTGGTCCTTTTCGTTATGGCGCTGGTCGTCGCCGTAGTGCAGTTCCGGTCGCTCCGGTCCGATGTCGAGTATTAGGCGGCGCGTCCCGGTCCATATCGTCCTGCTCGTCGCGGGCGGCCTGTCGCTGTTCCCTCTGTACTGGCTCTTTCTGACCTCGCTGTCGCCGACGCAGTACGTCGTGCGGGTGCCGCCTGAGATCGTGCCTCGTGAGCTGACGACCGGGAACTACGTGCGGCTTTTCGAGACCACCCCGATCGTGCGGTGGCTGGTCAACACCGTCGTGATCGCGGGCGTGATCACGGCGTTCCATCTCCTTTTCGATTCCATGGCCGGCTACGCGTTCGCGAAGCGGCGTTTCCCGGGGAAGGACGTGATGTTCTGGCTGGTGGTCAGCACGCTGACGGTGCCCGCGCAGGTGACGCTGATCCCGGTCTTCTTCATCCTGCGGTTCCTGGGGCTGCTCGATACCTATCCGGGCGTGATCCTTCCCGGACTGGCGGACGTGTTCGGCGTATTCCTGATGAAGCAGTTCATCCAGACGCTACCGACCGACCTCGAACATGCCGCGCGCGTCGATGGCGCGTCGGAGTGGCAGGTGTACCGGCACATCATCGTGCCGCTTTCGCGTCCCGCGCTCGCGGTGCTCGCGATCTTCACGTTCCAGCGCTACTGGAACGCCTTCATCTTCCCACTCGTGATCCTGCACGACCCGTCGAAGTACCCGGTGCAGGTGGGGCTTGCGACACTGCAGGGCGAGTTCAACACCGACTACGGGATGCTCATGACGGGCGCCGCCGTCGCCGCGATCCCGATGATCGCCGTTTTCTTCGCCTTCCAGCGACACTTCATCGAGGGAATCCGCATCGGCGGGGTGAAGGGCTAGCGCTCCCGCGCCGCGAGCTCGCGGCGAAGTATTTTTCCCGAGGCCGTGCGCGGCACTTTGTCGATGAACTCGACCTCGCGGACGCGCTTGTAGTCCGAGATCCGTTCCTTCACGAAGGCGATGAGCTCCTCCGCGGTGGCCTGCGCGTTCGGACGGAGCTGCACGAAGGCTTTCGGGATCTCGCCGGCCTCCGTGTCGGGTTTGCCGATGACGCCGGCGTCCGCCACCGCGGGGTGCTCGCAGAGCACCGCCTCGACTTCCGCCGGCCCGACGCCGAACCCCTTGTACTTGATGAACTCCTTCTTGCGATCGACGATGAAAACGTATCCGTTGTCGTCCCGGCGTCCGACATCGCCGGTGTGGAACCAGCCGTCGCGGATGACGTCCGCGGTGTCCTGCGGCTTGTTCCAGTAGCCCCTCATCACCTGCGGGCCGCGAACGCAGATCTCGCCGACCTCTCCGTTCGCGAGTGTCCTCGTCCCGGTCTCGAGGTCGACGATCTTGTCTTCCGTGCCCGCGACGACCGGGCCGATCGACTCGAGCACGGCAGCCTCGAGAGGATTCGCGTGCGTTACCGGTGACGTCTCGGTGAGCCCGTAGCCTTGGATGAGCGGCTTCCCGAGCCGCTGGATCATCCGCCTCGCGGGATCGGGCGCGAGCGGCGCGGCGCCGGTGAAGAAGAAGCGGACCGACGAGAAGTCGTGCTTCTCAACCTCGGGACTCATAGCGAGACCCAGAACGATCGGCGGGACGATGAAACAGACCGTGGCACGGTGACGCTCGACGAGCGTGCAGTACTCGACCATGTCGAAACGCGACATGGCGACCTGCGTCGCTCCGAGGCTGATGGCGCCGGTCATGAGCAGGTTGAGGGCGTAGATGTGGAAGTACGGAAGGACGTTCAGGAAGACGTCGTCTCGTCGGACCGGCACCCGCGCGAAGAACTGCTCCTGATTCGCGGTGAGGTTCGCGTGCGTGAGCATCACTCCCTTGGGGAACCCGGTCGTGCCGCTCGTGTACGGCAGCACGGCGAGGTCACCCATAACCGCGGTGACGGAGACGCTGCCGGGCTCGGCCGCCAGGTCGTCGAAGCGCTCGACACCGCTCGGAGCGCTGTCGCCGGTCACCGCGAACGCCCGGACTGCTTTGAGCTCGGCTCGGACAGCGTCCACGACCGGCGCGAGGGCCGCGTGGTACAGAACCGCGGTCGCTCCGGCGTCGTCGACCTGAAAGCGGACCTCACGTTCCTTCGACTGCGCATTGATCGGATTCACCACCCCGCCGGCTTTGAGCGTTCCGTAGAACGCGATGACGAACTCGATGGAGTTCGGCATGAAGATGGTCACGCGTTCGCCCGGCCGGACGCCGCGTTTGGCAAGGGCAGCCGCGAGCTGGTCGCTCAGCTCGTCGATCTCGCGGAAGGTCACGCTGCGGTCGCCCATGAGGAGCGCCGGCTTGTCGCCGACCTCGCGCGCGACTTCGCGGAGGCGGTCCTGAAGGCTGATCTCGCGGTAGGTGAAGTCAGTCATCGGCGGTGTCTCTGCGACCCTCATGGTGCCCTCCCCGGTCGTGGTGCCCGGCGGGATTCTAGGCTCCGCGACGCCGACCGAACTATCGTTGGCGCGTGATACGGAGCGCGCCATTCGGGAGCACGGGACATCAGAGCCGCCGGACCATCTTCGGCGCAGCGGCACTCGGAACGGTCACCGACGCGGAGGCTGACCGGGCTCTCGAGCTCGTGCTCCGGTACGACCTGAACCACCTGGACACGGCGGCGAGCTACGGCGACTCGGAGCTTCGCATCGCGCCGTGGCTGGCGCGCGAAGGCCGCGATCGGTTCTTCCTCGCGACCAAGACCGGCATGCGCACCTACGCCGAGGCGCGCGACCAGATCCGCCTGTCGCTCCGCCGTCTCGGCGTGGACCACGTGGATCTCATCCAGCTGCACAACCTCGTCGACCAGCAGGAGTGGGACGTGGCGATGGGGAAGGACGGCGCACTGCGCGCCGCGGTCGAGGCACGCGACGCCGGACTCGCGCGCTTCATTGGGGTGACCGGGCATGGGCTCCAGGTCGCGCGCCGGCATCGCGAGAGTCTCGAGCGCTTTCCGTTCGACAGCGTGCTGTTCCCATACAACGCGACGCAGCTCGCGGGTGAGCAGTACGCCCGCGAGGCGGAGGATCTGATCGCGCTATGCGAGAAACGCGGCGTCGCGATCCAGACGATCAAGGCGATCACGCTCGGACCGTGGCCGGGCGAGCGACCCGCGAGACCGACGACGTGGTACGAGCCGCTCACGGATCAGCGCGATATCGACCTCACCGTGCGGTTCGTGCTCGCACGCCCAGGGCTTTTCCTGAATACCGCGAGCGACATCGATCTCCTCGCGAAGATCCTGGACGCCGCGGACCGCGGCGGACCGTCACCGACCCCGGAAGAAATCGAGGATCTCGTCCGGCGCCGGGAAATGGCGCCGCTCTTCGCCTAGCGCAGATCCACGTGCCTAACGCCGGTCCCATCCGCTCGGAGCAGGACCTCTGGAACGCGCTCCTCGGTCTTGGGCCTCGCCTCGTGACGTACCTACTCAGCTTCCTCACCCTCGGGATCTTCTGGAAGACCACGCGGAGCATCGCGCATGCCGTGACGCGCCGGTGCTACCGGATCCAGGAGAGCGTGCACATGTCGGGGCAGCCAAGAACGACTTTCGTCGCGTAGGTCAGGTCGAACTCGCGGCTCAGGATCGCCGGACCGCGATCGACGACCGGCACGGTGACCTCGTTCGCACCGTACTTCAGATGCACGAGCGTCCCGCACGGCAGCGTGCGGTGCGCGACGCCCTGGAGCGTTGTCGTCATCGTCTGACCGCATGCGGTGCGGTTCCCGTAGAGGCCGGGCCCGTAGTACGACGCGAGAACGGTGGTCACGACCGGAACGGGCACGACTGGCGGCGGAGCCGGCGGAGTCCCATCCGCGTTGAGCACCGTGACGACCCAGAACACGCCGAAGTCCTCCATCCACTGCGCGCCCTCGATGAGCGGACGGAGCGCGACGCGGAACGTGCCCGGCACCGGCGGCGCGATGACGTCGAACTGGAACCACGCGATCTGATTCGGTCCGACGTACGGCGCCGGTTGCATCGCCAGTCGGTTGTAGCGAGGCCATCCCGTTGCTGGCGAGCCCTTCGTGCCGTCGCCGCCGAGGACGCTCGCCGAATCCTGACCCGGCTCGGGCTTCCACGTGCCGAGATAGGCGATCTCGCCCATGCGTCCCGTTACCCATCCGCGCGATCCGCTGTTGTAGAAAGCGACGGTCGCGGTCGCTTTCGTTCCCATGCAGAGCGACATGTATCCGCTTTGGCCGTACCACGCCGCGTGGAAGCCGGTCATGCCGCTCGGCACGCGAGCGGGCGGCGCGATGCCTGGTCCCACGCTGCTCGCGCAGGTAGCCGCACGCGATCCATGCGCAGGCGTGAGCGCAAGGACAAGCGCAAAGACGAATAGAAGGTTCCAGACCCTACCCACGAATCGTCTAACGCGCGAGCGCGATCAGCGATATGAAGAAGTTGCGGTGCGGTGTCTGCCGTTACTTCCAGCGATGACCGACGAGCCCTGCCTCGAACGATCGCTTGTCGAGTCGACTCAGGCGCTTCGCCATCGATGGCCGCATCAGCGGGGTGTGCGAGATCGTGAGCAGGTACTCGGGAATCAACCACACCTCTTTGTCGGTGGTCATCCAATCGCGATCGTCGAACCGCGCGAGATTCACCGGACGCGAGAACGTGCGGAGCGTTCGTTCGCGGCGGAGGTTGAAGTACGCGTAGAAGTAGCTCATGGTCAGCTCGCGCAACGTGCGATGGATCGGCTCGCGATACGCGAGGCCGTTGTAGTTCGATTTGGCGACCGCACCCCAGTGGCCGCGCTCCTTGAAGACCGCGATGACGTGATCGGTGTCGTTTTCGGCTTCGAGGTCGAGGAGAAGTGGGGGGAAGCCCAGCACGCGGAGCGCCGCCGCCGCGAAGATCGCGGCCTCCAGACAATGCGCCGTACGCTCGCGCAGGACTCGTCTCGGCGACCATGCGGTCGTGCCCAGGTGGTACGGCATGTCGTCGAGGGCCCGCTGAACGCCGTGCGGAGTCTTCAGCGCGCGCAGCGTTCGCAGTTCCGCCGGGGTGAAGCCATCATTCACACCTGACATTCTTGTGGACAAAGTGACCCGCCGCACCATCGACGCTGTCCTCGCCGAGGCACAGACCCGCCTGCGACGACTCACGCCCGCCGGCGCGGTCGCGGCGATGTCCGATGGCTGGACGCTTGTGGACACCCGTGACGGCGACATGATCGCGCGCGACGGCGCCATTCCCGGAGCTCTGCGGGTACCGCTCAGCGTGCTCGAGTGGCGAGTCGACCCCGCCTCCGAGACTCACAGCGACGAGCTCACCGGTCGCGAGGGGCGCCTGATCCTCATCTGCCGAGATGGTTATTCCTCGAGTCTCGCCGCGGTTCGCCTGCAGGACCTCGGCTTCCCAGAGACGACAGATGTCATCGGCGGCTTCGGCGCGTGGCTGGCAACTGGCCTTCCTGTGGAGAAGTGAGCGCGCGACCCGGCGTCGGACTCCCGGGCACCGTCACGATGCGCGAGGCGGAGCAGCTCTCCGCCGAAGCCGAGAACGTCGGCGCGTCAGGGGTCTGGGTCACCGACGTGCGCCGCGAGCCCTATCTGCTGTCCGCCGCCGCGCTTCGCGCGACGACGCGGGTCACGGTGGGGACCGACGTCGCCGTCGCGTTTTCGCGTTCGCCCGCGGCCACCGCGCAGGCCGCCTGGGACCTCGCGGGATATGGCAACGGGCGGTTCGTCCTCGGACTCGGGAGCCAGGTGGGGCCGACGCTGCTCTCGCGTTTCGGCGTCGAGGCGGATCACCCCGCGGCGCGCCTTCGGGACTACGTGCTGGCGGTGCGCGCGTGCTGGGACGCCTATCGGAAAGGGCATGGCCGGTACGAAGGCAAGTTCTACGCGATCCGCCAGCCTGTCTTCTCGCCCGGATCCGACGACCCGTGGCCCGCGATCCCCATCTACGTCGCTGGCGTGAATCCGATCATGACGGCCGTCGCCGGCGAGGTCGCGGATGGGTTCGCGGCGCACACGTTCTCCACGCCGAGCTATCTCGATCAAGTCATTCGCCCGGCGCTCGCGCGTGGTGCCGCCCGAGCAAAGCGAGAGCCGCCTCCGGTGCTCGTGCCTCTCGTCGTCGGACGAGACCGTGCGTCGCTCGCGCTCCAGATGACGACCTACACCGTGCCGGCCTATCGCCGTGTGCTCGACGAGTCCGGCCTCCGAGAGGAGGCCGACGCCATCCTCGCGGCGATCGCGGAGCGGCGGCGCACCGAGGCGGCGGCGATCATCGAAGCGCATTGCCTCGACCAGCTGGGCGTCGCCGTGCTCGACGACCTGCCCGAACGCGTGCGGCTGTGGAGCGCGCACGCGGACGCGATCGGACTCTCCGTGCCCTGGTACGGCCTGGACCATGTTGCGCAGGTCGCGCTGTTCCGCGACGTGTTGCGCGCGCTCGAGCGCATGTAATCTCCGCCGATGCCGTTCAAGAGCAAGGCGCAACGCCGCAAGTTCGCGGAGCTTCTGGTGAAGGGCGAGATCTCGCAAGAGACCTACGAAGAGTGGAATCGTTCGACCGGGAGCAAGGAGCTGCCAGAGCGCGCGAAGAAGAAGGCCAAGACGAAGACGAAGTCGAAGGTCAAGCCAGTCAAGAGGAAGACGACGACGCGCGCCGAAGGCAAAGCCCGCAAGCGTTAAGCGGCCCCGCAGGCGCCGAGTTTCCCCGGCGCCTGCGAGTTGGATCGCGCTTACGCCGCGACGGCGGTCTTGATAGGACCGTGAGTCTTGTGCGTGAGGGTCTCTTCGACATCGAAGAGCTTCGCGGAGATGTCCATGAGCGTCGGCTGCTTCTTCAGCCCCATGACGATCTCCCCGTTCAGGTATGCGTTGGCTGACGGCTCGTCTTTGAAGAGGTAGATGCCGCCGGCCTCGTGATTTTTCTCGTTCACGAGCCAGACCTTCCAGTCGAGGCCGGGAACGGCCGCGATCGGATCGGCGAACGGAGCGACGAGCTTGACGTACTCGTCCTTGGACGAGGTGAACTTGAAGTTGAGCTGGAGGATTTTCTGGGTCATTTCATTTCCTTCTGGCTAGGCCTCCGAGGCCTGCCCGGTGACTGCGTGGATGGTCCTCGTCGTTCGCTAGCGGGTTGCGGCGACGGGCGCGAGGATCTCGGTGAAGTACACCTCGAAGGCCTCGACCTTGCCGCTCTTGCCACCGAACTTCTTGATCGTCTCTTCGCGAAGGCTGGTGACGGCTGCTTCGCTCTTCTGCAGATCCTGCTCGGTGTCCCAGGCGGTCGCCGCGAAACCCCGCCCGGTCTTTCGATTCACGAACAGCAGCGCGGTGCGTGCGCCGGGCTGCTTGCGGATCACTGGAACGATCATCTCTTCGTAGAAGGCGATGCCTTCGGCGGTCTTAGCCGGATCGGCTTCGACGGTCGTCACGCGGACGAACACGCCTGCTTTCGGCGGCTGGATCCGCTCCTGCACCGCGATCTCGCACTCGTCCTCGTCCACGATCTTGCTTCCGGCGTTGCTCATGATCGTTTCCGCCTGCGGACGGACATTCGCACGTGCGTTCTTCATGGCCTCTTCGCTTGACCAGTAGGTCACTGACAGGCCATCGCCGCTCTTCCGATTACCGACGAGCGTCGCGCCACGGAAACCGTCTTGCTTCTTGAGCAACGGGAGGACCTCGCTGGTCCAGTGCTTGATCGCCGTGTCGCTGTTCGTCGGCTCGGTCTTGAGCCGTATCACGCGGGCATGCGTAGCTCTCTGTTCGTTGGACATAATTTGCCCTCCTTGGGCGAGGCATTGTCGCGAATGGGATCTGCGCGGGGCGCGCGGCTAAGCCGCACGGATCTTCCATCGAGAATGGAGCGCGTCCTTTTGAGCGCCCCACGCACCCAGGTCTTAACCATACTCACGCGACCTAGGCGCACATCACGACCTGGTAACAGAGTCGCGTGAGAGGGTGAAGCGAACCTACGGTGTCGTTACGCGGCGCGCTGCGGTACGGCCATCGCCTGGCGGAGGAACGCGACGCTCGCCTCCGCAACTTCGCGGCGGCGCGCGTCGACGGTGATCGCGTGGCCGGTACCGTCGAGGTACAAGGTCGTCACGGGTCCGCCGAGATGCGCCGCGAGCTCGTGCGCGTAGCGGACCGGCACGAGACGGTCGGTGACCGCGTGGGCGACGAGCGCCGGGCAGGTGATCTCGCCCAACCGGCGGCGGACCAGGCCGATCCCATGGAGGAGCTCGGCGACGGCCCGGACGGGTGCCGGGTCGTAGCACTTCGCGCCGGCGTTCAGGTCGACAAGATCGCTGGCGGGCGAGGGCACCTGCTTGATGACGCGATACACATAAGGGGCGAGGTACGCGATGGGATTGGCCATCCCGAGCGCGGCGGCGTAGAGGAGTACCGCCGACGGCTTGCGACGGAGGGCGATGTCCAAAGTCATCGTCGCGCCAGCCGAGAGCCCTCCCACGATCACCTTTTCGTGGTCGCGGGCGAGATCGTCGTACGCGTCGAGCGCGGACGCCATCCAGTCCTCCCAGCAGAGCCCAAACATGTCCGAGGGGCGGGTGCCACGGCCCGGGAGCAGCGGTGCGCTCACCGTGTAGCCGTCCGCGACGAGCGCGTCCCGCATGTAGTGCATGTCGACAGGCGTGCCCGTGAGCCCATGGAGGAGCAGGACCGCCGCGTCGCGGCGGGCCGACGAGGACGAGCGACCGGGCCCGCGCATGGCGGTCACCCACGCACGCAGCATGCCTATTTGAATAACGGCGCGTACCGTTGTTTCGATGCACGGGCAGAGGCTCAACTGCCTCTCAATCGGCGGCCCTCCCCCCGGACGGGGGAGGGTACGAGGGCACGCCGGAGGCAATTCTTAGAGCCATGCGGGTGCATATCGCCCCGTGTGATCGATACCGCCTCCGCGTGACTACCTGGGGCAGCGGCAGAGCACCGCATGCCATCGTCCTCCCGGGAATCTCCGCCGACTGGCGCGGGCTCGCGCCGCAGATCCGGATGCTTCGTGGCCTTGGGTGGACCGTGCACGTCGTCGATCTGCCCGGCTTCGCGCTGCGGCCGGCGCTCAAGGCGTCCGATGCGAACGTGGTGCAGCTCGCCGACTACGTCGCGCGCGTCGTCACGGCGCTCGCGATCCCGCCCGCGCTCGTCCTCGGTCATTCACTGGGCGGCGGCGTCGCGATGCACCTCGCCATTCGGCATCCCGAGCTCGTGAGCGGGCTCGCGCTCATCGCCCCTGTCGGGCTGGGCGTCTCACTGCACTGGATCTACAAGCTGTACTGCGTGCCGCTGCTCGGCCGTGCGCTCCTGCGACCGAGCGTGCTGCGCGCCTCGTCGATACGGCGCTTCCTCGTCGGCAGCCGTCGACGGAACGATGCCCGATTCATCGCGCGCCTCGTGCGTCACGGCAGGGCTGCCCGTCCGCGTGCGCTCTCGGCGCGCGCGATCATCTGGGCCAACCAGCCGCGGCGCTGGAGCAAGGCGCGAGCGATCCTGCCCGGTGGCGAGCAGCGCGGCATTCGGATCGACCATCGCCTCAAGGACCTCGCCAAGATCCCGACGCTCGTGCTGTGGGGCGACGAGGATCGGGTGATCTCCGCGTCCGACGCGCGCCGCTGCAAGGAGCTGCCGCTCGCGCAGGTCCACATCGTCCACGGCGTCGGCCACTCCCTGCCGCTCGAGGTGGCGGGGTGGGCGAACGCTCACATCTCAAGGTTTGTCGCGGCGCTCACCGGCAACGAGCTACGCGCCGCCTAACGAGCGCGCGCTAGCGACGCTCCGCGCGCCACGCCGCGATCCGCTCGAACACGCTGCCGTCGTCGAGCGCGATCGCGCGCCGACTTCTCTCCGCCACAAGCCGTGCCGTGCGGGCCGCCCGCTGCGCGAGCGCGCGACGCTCCGGGATCCGACGAGCACGCTCCGCGAGCACGCGCGCGACGTGCGTGTGTGCCAGCGCCTCGGTGAGCCGCTCCGCGTGCAGCAGGATCGGTCCGAGATCTTCGTCGGAGAGCGGCGCGCCGCGGAGCAGTCCGGGTCCCTTACGCCGCGCGAGCCGGCCGATGAGACCCCGCAGCGCGCCGACGATGTGCCCGCGCGCCGCGGCGAAGTCTGACCCGACGCGACCGTCGAACGACGCCTTCGCGAGCGTCCGGCTCGGTCCGCCTCCCAGCAGCGACGCGGGACGCTGCATCGCCCACTTCATCAGGTCCTTGACGGCCATGAGCGACTGGATCTGCGACGTTCCCTCGTAGATCGGCGTGATGAGGCTGTCGCGCATGAAGCGCCCGACGTCGTACTCGTCGACCACGCCGACGCCACCATGTATCTGCAGCGCGAGCCGGCACACGCGGACCCCGCCCTCGGTCCCGTACCACTTGACGAGGGGCGTGATCTCGCGGAGGTCGCGCGCGGCCTGCTCGTCGTGGCCGAACATGACCAGGTCCTGGAGGGCGGCGGCTTCGTACGCAAGCGCGCGCGCACCCGCCACCGTCGTCTCCATGTCGAGGAGCATCTCGGCCACCATCGGGTGCTCGCGGATCGGCTTACCCATCTGGACGCGCTGTGCTGCGTAGTCGGAGGCCTTGTCGAGCGCCGCGGTCGCGACGCCCAGGCCCTGGATGCCGACGCCAAGGCGCGACTCGTTCATGAACGTGAGGATCTGCTTCCAGCCGTCTCCCGGTTTGCCCAGCGGCGTCGCGAGCGTCCCGTCGAAAACCAGTGCGCACGTCGGTGACCCGCGGATCACGAACTTGTGCTCGGCGCGCTCGACGACGTAGTTCGTTCCCTCGCGGTCCGCGATGAACATACCGAGGCCATCGAGTCCGCTCGAGCCCGCGACACACCGCGCGAGCACGATCACGAGGTCGCCCTGTCCGGCCGAGATGAATTGCTTGCGGCCCTGGAGGATCCAGCAGCCGTCCTGCCGCGGCGTCGCGGTCGTCGTGAGACGGCCGACGTCCGACCCGGCCTGCGGCTCGGTCATCGCGACCGCGCCCATGATCTGACCCTTCGCGAGCGGCGGGAGATAGCGCGCCTTCTGTTCGTCGGTGCCGTAGCGGTAGATGAGCGCCGCGGGCGAGTTCCATCCGATGCCGTGCTGCACCTGTGTCGAGAGGTCGGCGCGCGCGAGCATCTCCGCGATCATCATCGTCACGGTGAACGGCAGCCCCGCGCCGCCGAACTCGGCCGGCACAGAGGGCGACGCGAGACCGAGCTCCGCGAGCCCGCGCAGGTTCTTCGTCATCGGCTCGTTCATCCGGACCTGGCCGTTCTCGCGGATCACCCCGATCTGATCGACCTCAGCCGCGCGCGGGGCGATCTCGGTCGCGATGTACTTGCCGGCGAGATCGAGCACCTCGCGCCACGTGGAGACGGTGCCCGCGACGTCCGCGCTCGGGCCCTCGACCGCCGCGACGACGCGCGCCCACGGAATGACCTTGTCGAAGACCTCGACGAGGTCGGCGTTACCGGTGAAGAAGTTCGTCGCGGTCATGGCTCGAAGTACGGCCGTCGCGATCGAAGCGACTCCGTAGGCGCGAGGTGGTCGCCGCGAGAAGCGGCGAGCCTCTCGAGCGCGGTGACGATCCTCTGCCGCTGCGCGTCCGCGTAGCGGAACGGCCCGCCCAGGAACGGCGGGAACCCGAGGCCGAGCACGGCTCCGAGATCGCCCTCGGCCGGCGACCTGAGCACGTTTTCGTCGAGACAGCGCACGGCCTCATTCACGAACGTGAACGTAAGGCGCTCGGCGATGTCTCCTCCGGAGGGATGGGTCGGCGGGCCGAGCAGGTCGCGAACGCGTGGGTTCGGCTTGCGCCGGCCGCGTTCGTACAGGTAGAAGCCGCCGCCCTTGTGCTTGCCCTTGAAGCCCTCGGCGACCAGGGTATTGACGATCGTCGGCGCGCTGATGCCGCGCGCCTTTGCGACGGTCTCACCGGCGTGGCCCGCGACCTCGAGCCCGACCTCATCGACGAGCTGCAGCGGACCGACCGGCCAGCCGAAGGCCGTCATGGCGCGGTCGATCGCGTCGATCGCCTCGCCCTCGGCGAGCATCGTGAACGCCTCGCCGATCATCGTCGAGAGCACGCGGGTGGTGTAGAAGCCGGGACCGTCGCTGACGACGATCGGGGTCTTTCCCAGCGCGTTCGCCGCCGCGACGGCGGTCGCTACGGCGTCGGGATCGGCGGCAGCCGGACGGACGATCTCGATCAGCGGCATCTTGTGCACGGGCGAGAAGAAGTGCATGCCGACGATCCGCTCGGGCGAGCGCGCCTCGCGCGCGATGTCGGCGATCGGGAGCGCGGACGTATTCGATGCGATGACCGCATCGGGGCGAAGGACATCCTCGAGCTCCGCGATCACCCGACGCTTCGTCCCGATCTCCTCGAAGACCGCTTCGATCACGAGATCCGCGGTCCGGAACCCCGCGAGGTCCGGTCCGCCGGTGACGCGTCCCACGATCCGCATTGCCTCGCGGCGCTCGAACACGCCCTTCTTCGCGGCTTCCGTCGTGAGCGTGCGGATCGCCGACAGACCCTTCGCGACCGCGGCGGCATCGCGGTCGCGGGCCCGCACCCGAAGCCCTGAGGCTGCCGCGGCCTGCGCGATGCCCGAGCCCATGAATCCGAGACCGACCACGCCGACGTTCGCGATCGCGCGCGGCTTTCCAAGACCTTCGAGGGCCGCCTTGCGCTGACGCAGCGTCAGCATGACGAGCGAGGTGAGGCTGCGACCGGTCTCGCCGATCGCGAGCTCGCCGAACGAACGGGCCTCCGCATCGAGCCCCGCGGCTATGCCCTTAGCGAGGCCGATCGCGACCGCGTCGATCGCCGCGAGCGGTGCCGGATACCTGCCCTTCGTTTCCGCGAGCGTGCGAGAGCGCGCCTGTCGCAGCGCGAAGGCCCGTGCCGGTGCGAGATGCGTGGCAGCGCGCTCGACGACGGTCGCGCCGCCCTTCGGCTTGCGCTTCTTGTCGCGCATCGCGTGATCCGTCGCCGCGCGCAGCAAGACTGCCGGGTGGACGACCTCGTCGATCACGCCGGCACGAAGCGCGCGCTTCGGCGCGAGCTGGCGCGCGGTGAGGATCATGTCGAGCGCCCGCGGAAGACCGATGAGGCGCGGGAGTCGCTGCGTGCCGCCCGCGGCCGGGATGAGGCCGAGACGCGTCTCGGTGAGACCGACCCGGACGTTCGGTGCGTCGGCCGCGATGCGCGTATCGCACGCGAGCGCGATCTCCAGGCCGCCGCCGAGCGCCGGTCCGTTGATCGCCGCGACGGTGACAAAGGGGAGCGCGGCGAGGTCGTCGAGGACGCGCTGCATCGCGCGGCTCGCGCGTTCGATGTCGCTCTGCGAGGTTCCGCGGAGGAGCGAGAGATCGGCCCCCGCGACGAACTGGCCCTGCTTCCCGCTCGTGACCACGAGACCGCGCGGCCGCGCGTTCCGCGCCGCGGCGATCGCAGCCGCGAGATCTTCCATGAACCGCACGTCGATCGCGTTGACCGGATCGTCCGGCCGGTCCATGACGATTCGCGCGACGCCCGAAGCGTCCGCCGGAACGAACGTGACCGACGGCCGGCGGCCAGCCGTGACCGGCGGCGTCAGTTTCTCGGCAGGCTGCGACGCGATCACGCGCGCTCCAGGATGATCGCGGCGCCGTTGCCGCCCGCCGCGCAGGCGGTCGCGAGGCCGTATCTCGCTCCGCGGCGCTGCATCTCGTTCGCGAGCGTCAAGACGATCCGCGCGCCGGTGGCGCCGAAGGGGTGGCCGAGCGCGATGGAGCCGCCCATGACATTCACCTTCTCAACGGGAACGCGGCCGACCCCGTTGCGCTCGAGGACCGCGAGCGTCGAGAGCACCTGCGCGGCGAAGGCCTCGTGCATCTCGAAGATGTCGATGTCGTCGAGCGTGAGACCCGCGCGGCGGAGGGCGATCGGGATCGCGTACGCCGGTGCGATGAGGAGCTGGTCCGCGGGGTCGACCGCGGCGTACGCGTAGCTGCGCACAGCCGCGAGCCCCTCGAAGCCGAGCGCTCGGGCGCGCTCCTCGCTCGCGAGGACGACCGCCGCCGCGCCGTCCGTCAATGGACTGGCGTTGCCGGCCGTGATCGTCCCGTGCTCGCGATCGAAGACCGGCCGAAGCGTGGCGAGCTTCTCTGGCGTCGAGTCGCGCCGGATGTGGTTGTCGGCCGTGACGGCGTGGCCGTCGATGTAAACGGGCCCGACCTCCTTGGCGAGGCGGCCGTCGTCCCACCCGGCCGCCGCGAGCCGATGGCTGCGGAAGGCCCAGGCGTCCTGGTCCTCACGCGAGATGGCATTCATCGCGGCCATGCGCTCGGCGGACTCGCCCATGGTGAGACCGGTCGAGGTCTCGCGGATGCCCGGCGCGACCGGCGCGATGTCGGATGCGCGGACATGTGCAAGGGATTGCGCTTTCGCGGGCAGGCTCTTCGCCAGCGAGGCGGCGATGAGCGCGCGCGCCAGGCGTGGGGTGAGCGTGAGGGGGACGTTGGTGAGGGACTCGCTTCCACCGGCGACCACGACGTCCGCGTTGCCGCCCGCGATGTGGTCGGCGGCGCTGGTGATCGCGACGCACGCAGATGCGCACGCGAGACCCACCGTGAACGCCGGAATCCGCGTCGGCATGGAGAGCGACAGAACAACTTCGCGCGCAAGGTTGTGATAAGCGACAGGACGCGCGACATTGCCGAAGATCACCTCGTCGACCTGGCCCGGATCGATCTCCGTGCGCGCGAGCGCTTCCGACGTGGCCGCCTTGGCAAGGTCGAGTACGTCGAGATCGGCGAAGTCGGTTCCCGCTTTGACAAACGGGGTCCGCGCGCCGCCGAGTATCAACACACGGGGCATTACGCTTGTATGGCTAGCGATCAAGCGAGTTTCGACGTTATGAGCATGATGCAGTCGGCAGGCCAATGGGAAGCGGCATATGACCCTGGGGTCCCGAGGCACCTGACCTACCCCGGGTATCCCCTCCACGCCCTGCTCGAGCGCACCGCCCGAGACCACCCCGACACCGTTGCGACCGTATTTGGTGGTGCCGTGGGTGGTCGGTGTCTCGATTCGGCGATGACGTACCGAAATCTCGACCAGCTCGCCGATGGGTTCGCCGCGGGGCTCCAGGGACTCGGGATTCACAAAGGCGACCGTGTCGCGCTCGTGCTCCCAAACTGCCCGCAGTTCGTCTACTCATTCTTCGGAACCCTCAAGGCGGGAGCGGTCGTCGTTCCCACGAATCCTCTGTACACCGTACGTGAGCTGCACAACCAGCTAGCGGACTCGGGCGCGCGCGTCGTCGTCGTCCTCTCACGACTCTATCTCCAGGTGGCAGAGGCCGCGACGGGTACGAGCGTCGAACGCATCGTCGTCACGAACGTGAAGGAGCACTTCCCCCTGGCGCTGCGTGTCCTCTTCACGCTCGCGCGCGAGCGGAAGGAAGGTCACCGAGTCGATCTCCGCGGCGACCCGCGCGCGGTGTGGCTCACGGACGTTCTCGCCGATCGCGGTGCGCGCGTCCCGGTGGACGTCGCGCCCGCTGACCTCGCCGTCCTCCAATACACCGGCGGCACGACCGGCGTGCCGAAGGGCGCGATGCTCTCGCATCGAGCGCTCGTTGCGAACGTCCACCAGTGCCATGCGTGGCACGCGGCGGTCGCACCCGGCGACCGGATCCTGGCGATCATGCCGTTCTTCCATGTGTACGGCCTCACCGTCGTGATGAACCTCGCCACGCTGAAGGCGATGACGATGGTCCTCATCCCGCGTCCGGAGCTGAAGCACATCTTCCTCGCGATCGAGAAGCACCGCCCGCGCTTCTTCCCAGGCGCGCCGCGGATCTACATCCTGCTCAACGAGTCGCGCGATCTCGCGAAGTACAACCTGCGATCGATCGAGTGGTTCATGTCCGGCTCCGCGCCGCTCGCCGTCGAGGTCATGAAGCGGTTCGAGGAGCTCACCGGCGGAAAGGTCCTCGAGGGCTACGGTCTCACCGAGGCCGCACCCGTCACACACTCGAACCCGCGCGAAGGAGTCCGCAAGCCCGGGTCGGTCGGGCTTCCGATGCCCGACGTCGACTGCAAGATCGTCGACCTCGAGACCGGCACGCGCGAGGTGGGCGCGGGCGAAACGGGGGAGCTGTGTGTCCGCGGGCCGAATCTCATGGACGGGTACTGGCAGAAACCCGAGGAGACCGCCGCCGTGCTCCGCGACGGTTGGCTCTACACCGGCGACATCGTTCGAATGGACGAGGGCGGGTACTTGTTCGTGGTCGACCGCAAGAAGGAGATGATCATCGTCTCCGGCTTCAAGGTGTATCCCCGCGAGGTCGATGAGGTCCTCTACGCGCATCCCGCGGTGCTCGAGGCCGCGGCCGTGGGTGTACCGCATCCCTCCAAGGGCGAGGTCGTGAAGGCGTTCGTCGTGTTGCGCCCCGGCGCCAAGGCGACGGCGCAGGAGCTCATGGACCACTGCCGCGCGAACCTCGCGCCCTATAAGGTCCCGGTTGAGGTCGTGTTCCGCGCCGAGCTGCCGAAGACGCTCATCGGAAAAGTCCTGCGACGCCAGCTCGCCGCCGAAGAGCCCGGTGTGCCGGTCGTCCCGCTGCCGCGCGCCGGCTGAGGTTGCGACTTAACTAGACTCGCTCGCAATGGCCCGGATAGTCGACCTCCTCGCTACCGGGCAGACTTTCTCGTTCGAGTTCTTTCCTCCCAAGGACAACGAGGAGCAACAGCTGCTGACTCGGACCATCGCCGACCTCCAGCCGCTCAAACCGTCGTTCGTCTCCGTCACCTATCGCGGCGGACGGATCTCGCGCGAGCGCACGACGCGTGTCGTCGTGGATCTCCTGAAGACCACCGATCTGACGCCGATGCCGCACCTCACGTGCGTGGCCCATCCCCGTTTCGAGCTGGGCGAGATCATCGGCGGCTTCCGTGCGGCCGGTTTGGAGAATCTGCTCGCGCTCGGCGGCGATCCTCTTCCCGAGGAGGAGTCGTACAAGGAGCTGGGGTACGCCTCGCAGCTGGTCGAGCTGGGACGCCGGCTCGGCTTCGAGTCGATCGGGGTCGCCGCTCATCCGGCCGGACATCCAAAGTCCCCCGACCTCAAGTCGGACCGCGAGCATCTCGCGTCCAAGCTGAAGCTCGCCGACTTCGCCATCACGCAGTTCTTCTTCAAGGTCGAGGAGTACGAGCGCCTGCGCGACGAGCTCGCGGCCCTGGGCATCAACAAGCCCATCCTCGCAGGGATCATGCCGATCACATCACTCGTCTCGGTCCAGCGGATGGCGCAGCTCTCGGGGTACGCCGTTCCTGACGATGTCGTTCGCCGAATCGAGGCGGGTGGCGACGATCGTGCGGAGATCCGCAAGCGCGGCATCGAGGTCGCTACCGAGCTCTGCCGTGCTCTCCTCGACGCGCGCGTGCCGGGGTTGCACTTCTACACGCTCAACTTTTCGAAGGCCACACGCGAGATCTACACAAACCTCGGGCTGGTGAAGAGCCGCGACTAGCTCGCTAGGGCAGGCATCACACTGAAAGGCATGCGAATTCTGGCGGTCAGCGACGTCGAGGACGAGGCGGTGGCGGGGTCGCTCGCTTCAAAGGTCGGCGCGATCGATCTGGTCGTCGGCTGTGGCGACCTGACGTATGAATACCTCGATTACATCGCGACCGCTCTCGGCGTACCGCTCCGGGCCGTTCACGGAAACCACGACACGCCTCCCGAGAACCTCGATGACTCCGCGATCGGCGTCTGGTGGCGGGGGATCGATCTCCACGGACGGGTAGTGGAGATCGACGGCCTCCTCATCGGTGGCTTCGAAGGGTCGCCTCGCTACAGCGAGGGTCCGTACCAGTCCGAGGAGTTCGATGTCTGGCTCGCCATCATCCGTATGTTGCCTTCGCTCATCGCCAACCGGATCCGGCGCGGCCGTTTCCTCGACGTGCTCGTGACGCACGCTCCGCCTCTCGGGATCCACGACCAGGGCGACAAGGCGCATCGCGGCTTCGCTGCGTTTCGCACTTTTCTTCGCCTGTTCCAACCGCGTTACCACCTGCACGGCCATACCCACGTCTACGACCGGCGGACCGAGACGACGACGCAGTTCGGACGAACGACGGTCATCAACACCTACGGTGCGCGGACGGTGGACGTCTCATGAAAGCGGACGTCGTGCGTGGCGACTACGAGCGGGCGCGGCGGAAGGGCTTCATTCGTGCGATCGGGAGCTGGCTGCGACGCTCCGACAACGCGCTGCTCGCGTTCGACGAGATGCGGCGCGGGATCCACGCGCATGCCCAGCGCGATGGCGGGCTGCGCGAGGTGCCGATCGATCAGATCGTCGGCAGCGTCGGCCGGTACCGTGACTTCGATCGCGCGTTCCTCCCTCGGCAGGCGAGGACCAGGGACCGCTGGGAGAGCGTCGACCGGGCCTACCGCGAACGGACCGAGGTCCCCCCGATCGAGCTCTATCAGATCGGCGAGGTCTACTTCGTAAAGGACGGGAACCATCGGGTGTCCGTCGCTCGCGAGCGCGGCCAGGCATTCATCGACGCACATGTCATCGAGGTGACCGCGCCCGCGCCGGTCACCTCGGCCGAAGACCTCCTCGACTGGATCCGCGATCAGGACGCGGTCGCGTTCTATGAGACGACCGATCTGCTGCGTCTGCGGCCCGACGCGCGCATCGAGCTGACGCTCGCCGGCCAGTACGACAAGCTGCTGGAGCACATCTCCACCCATCGCTGGTACCTCGGGACCGAGCAGAAGCGAGAGATCTCATACTCGGAAGCGGTCGCCAGCTGGTACGACCGCGTCTACCTGCCGACGATCGAGGCGATCCGGAAGACCGGCGCGCTACGTGACTTCCCGAATCGCAACGAAGCGGATCTGTACCTCTGGACGACCGAGCACCACTGGCACCTGCACAAGGCGGCGCACCCAAAGGATGAGTCGCTCGAGGCGATCGTGAGCGACTACGCGGACGACAACAGCGAGCGTCCGCTGCGACCTCTGTTGCGCCGCGCACGCGCGAGGCTTCCGGGGCCAGTCCGCAAACGCTGACCGGGTCGAAGGCCGGTGATGCGCCTAGAGTGACCTCGCAATGACGTCCGGTCGTCACTTCCTGCAGATCCCGGGGCCGACGAATGTTCCGGAACGCGTACTCCGAGCGATGGATCGACCCGTTCCGGACCACCGCGGCCCGGAGATGCCGAGCCTCGTCGCCGAGATCCGCGCGGGACTGCTCACCGTCTTCAAGTCGGAGCACGGCGAACCGGTGATCTTCCCCGGCAGCGGGACAGGAGCGTGGGAGGCTTCGCTCGTCAACACGCTGAGCCCCGGCGAGCGCGTCTTGAGCTTCGAGAACGGCCACTTCGCGCGGCTCTACGCCGACGCTGCCCGCCAACTCGGCTTCGCGGTAGATGAGGTCAAGCTCCGATGGGGCGACGCCGTCACCCAGTCCGACATTGAAGCCAATCTCAAGCGCGAGCACCGCGCGATCCTCATCGTCCACAACGAGACGTCCACGGGAGTCACGACGGATATCGGGGCCGTCCGGCGGGGCATCGATCGCACCGGGCAAGACCCTCTCCTTCTTGTCGACGTCGTGAGCGCGCTCGGATCCATGGATTTCCGAATGGACGAGTGGCGCGTCGATGTCGCGGTCACGGGCACGCAGAAGGGGCTCATGCTGCCGCCGGGCGGAGCCATCCTGTGCGTGGGCCCGAGAGCCCTTGAGGCGGCCTCGAAGAACAAAACGCCTCGGTATTTCTACGACTGGCGTCCGGTCATCCGCGACATGCAGCAGGGGTTCTTTCCCTACACGCCCGCGACGCTGCTGCTCTTCGGTCTCCGAGAGGCGCTGCGGATGCTGCTTGAGGAAGGACTCGACAACGTTCTCGCGCGTCACAGCCGTCTCGCGCAGGGCACGCGGGAAGCGGTTCATGCCTGGGGGCTGCCGCTCCTCGCCAGTGACCCGGCTCGCGCGTCGAACTCGCTCAGCGCGGTCGTCGTGGATCAGGTCGATTCGAACAAGGTCGTGAAAGTCGCGGCCGAGCGGTTGAACCTCGCGCTCGGTGTCGGGCTCGGTCAGTTGCGTGGCCGCGTCTTCCGCATCGGCCACCTGGGATCGCTGAACGAGCTTGAGGTCCTCGCGACCCTCGCCGGCACCGAGCTCGCGCTGCTCTACTCGGGCCAGGCGATCGAGCTTGGCGTCGGCGTGGCGGCCGCGCAGCGGTTCTTCGCCGGGATCGCGACGGCCGACCTCGAACGAACATCCGCGAAGACGCGCGTGGCTACCCCGCAGAAGGTGGGCTGAGATGCGAGTGACAAATCGCGCCGATAAACAGCTGGGCGATGTCGTCCCGGGCGTTCGCCGCGCCATCTACTTCGATGCGGCGGAGGGATCCGCGCAGCTGACGTTCGGCGCCGCCGAGATCGATCCTGGCAAGGAGATCCCGGTCCATCGGCACAAGGTAGGCGACCGCTACGTGGAGGAGGGCTTCTTCGTTCTGGAAGGCGAGGGCGAGGTGCGCGTCGGCGATCAGGCGAGTCCGATCCGTGCCGGATCGTTCTGCGTGATGTCGCCGGCGGAAGGGTTCCACAGCATCCGCAATACAGGGACCGAGACCCTCAGGTTCGTGATGTGCTTCGCGGGCACCGGCGTCCAGATGGAGCGCAAGACCTGAGCACGAGCGACGCGGCGATACCTCACCGATGCTCTGGTGCGGCCCACGGGTGCCAGCATTTCCGCCTCGATGCTCCGTGTATTTCCGCCCGTTGTTGCGCTCACGATCCTGGCGTCGGCCTGCGGGTCGTCGGCCACCGCAACGCCCAGCACCGCCGCTCCGACGACGGTCTCGCCGACCGCTTCGCCAACGTCGACGACCCCAGCGCCTGCCACCGCGATCGCAGCGACTCCTGTGCCTCAAACTGCGCCTCCGGCCGTGAGCACTCCGATCCCCACGCCGACACCGTCGCCGTCCCCGACCCGCGTCCCGAACTCCGATGCGTTAGCAACGCCGAAGGTGCTTCCGAAGACCGACGGCTGCATGGCGCTTTCGAGCACAAGCAGCCACAGCTACCAGGACTGCATCGCGTACGGGTTGCCGCCGGGCGCGCCGGTCACGCTCACGGCGAACGGTGTGAACATCTTCCTACGCATCGGTTCGACGGTCGTGTATCCGGACGGGACGTGGTACTTCCCCTGGTCCGAGAGCGAGCTTCCCAAAACCGTCGCGTTCGTCGTTAGCGCCGGCGGCGTCTCGCGGACATTCCGAGCCGACTTCTACCGCTGAGGCATATCGGCGATTAAGGCAGCGAACCGCGCACCCGGGTTAAGACGCGGGCGGTCCCGTTCTGTAGTCGCCGCATTCGGGAAGGGACCGGATCGCAGTCGCAACTCACCGGCTCTTCGAGCAGCCCACGGTCCCAGCGACCAAGATTCGCGGCTGCGTCGTAGGTGCTCTGCAAGAAATCGAGGA
>JBBPIP010000011.1:0-36149 GCA_038040265.1 Chloroflexota bacterium
TCTTTGAACGCGGGCTTGAGCTTTCCGAGTCGCTCGATCGTGCTGTCGGCACGCGGATGCTCGTCCTCGCTGACGAGCTCCTTCCCGTTGTGCACCGCCTGGATCTCGCCGGCGAAGAAGCCGTCCGCCTTAGCGCGTGCGTACCGGTCCTGGCTGCGGGCGGCATAGCTGTCCTGCTCCGCGCGGCCGAGGTGCTCTTTGACCGAGACGTTCTCTGCCGTCTCGCCGAGCGAGATCGGGTGATAGCCGAGGTCGACCATTCGCGGGTTCACCAAACGCCAGCCGAGCGTCGTGTCGGCGAGGACGCGCTCGCCGCGCGGAAATGCCTCGGATGGCTTGAGAGTGACGAGCGGCGCGCGCGACATGCTCTCCACGCCGCCGGCGATCACCACGTCGGCCTCGCCGGCGCGGATGCGTCGCGCCGCGTCGTTGACCGCCTCGAGGCCGCTGCCGCAGAGCCGGTTCACCGTGACGCCGGGGACGGTCTCCGGAAGCCCGGCGAGTAGCGACGCCATGCGCCCGACGTTGCGGTTGTCCTCGCCCGCCTGGTTCGACGCGCCGAACACGACCTCGTCGACCTCGGAATCTCCGATGTCGGTGCGCTCGAGCACGGCGCGGATCACGTGCGAGGCGAGATCGTCCGGACGAATCGCGGCGAGAGCGCCGGCGTACCGGCCGAACGGCGTCCGCACGTACCCGAGAATCACGGCGTCCCGCGGATGTCTGCTCACCTGCTCAATCTCTCGGCTTCGCCGAGGAGACGAGCTCAGGGCTGGCTGACTCGCTCCTCACGGCAAAGCCGCTCGTCGCTCGGTTCAATGGCCTTCCATCTTCGCGGGCCGCTTTTCGCTGAATGCCCTCACGCCTTCAGCGTAGTCGTGGGTGCGCCCGGCCCGATCCTGAAGCGCCGCTTCGTGATCCAGGAATTCCGCGAACCCGCGAGCCATCGATGCATTGAGGCCCTCCTTCGTGAGCGCGAAGGCCTCGGTGGCGCCGCGCGCGAGCGTCTGCGCGAGCTCGCGCCACTTCACCGCGAACTCGGCATCCGGCCACACGCGTGTGACGAGTCCGATGCGCAAGGCCTCGTCCGCGCTGACCGGCTCACCCGTCAGGACCATGTCGAAGGCACGGCCCCAGCCGACGAGCCGCGGAAGGAAGAACGCCGAACCCGCGTCCGGGACGAGTCCGACACGACTCCACGCGGCGCGGAACGTCGCGGACGACGCCGCGACGCGAATGTCGCAGGCGATGGCGAGGCCCAGACCCGCGCCGGCGGCCACGCCATTCACCGCCGCGATCACCGGCTTTCGCATATCGCGGATCGCGGCGATGGCCGGGTGGTACCGCCGGCGCAGCTCGTCGCCAAGGTGCATGTCGCCTTTCTTTTCGATCACCGCGAGGCGGTCGTCCAGATCCTGCCCGGCTGAGAACGCGCGGCCCGACCCGGTGATGACGACCGCGCGAACCGCCGCGTCCGCCGCGCAGTCGGCGAGCGACGCATTCAGCGCTTCGGTGAGCCCCTCGTCGAACGCGTTGAGGACCTCGGGACGGTTGAGCGTGAGCGTCGTAACCGCGCCATCGCGCTCCACGCGCAGAGATGAAAGGCTCGTCACTACTTTCCCTTGAAGGTGGCCTTGCGTTTGTTGACGAAGGCGTCGACGCCTTCCTTCTTGTCTTCCGTCGCGAAGAGCAGGTAGAAGGCCTTTCGCTCGAACTCGAGCCCCGCGTCGAGGGTGGAGTTCCACGCGAGATCGATGGCCTCGGTCGCGAGGCGCGCCGCGACGGGCGGCTTCTCGGCGATCGTGCGGGCGAGGGCCTTCGCGTCGTCGAGCCACGATGCCGCCGGATAGACCTGTGCGGCGAGCCCGATCGCCTTCGCCTCATCCGCTTTGATGCGCCGTCCGGTGAGGATGATCTCGTTCGCGCGGTACTTCCCCACCGTGCGCGTGAGCCGCTGCGTCCCGCCCGCGCCGGGAATGATCCCGAGGTTGATCTCCGGCTGGCCGAACTGGGCGGTCTCGGAGGCGACGATGATGTCGCAGATCATCGCGAGCTCGCAGCCACCCCCGAGCGCGTAGCCAGACACCGCCGCGATGATCGGTGTGCGGATGCGCCGGATCGCTTCCCACTTCGAGGTGAGGTCCTGCCTCAGCATCGAAATCGGCGTGGCCGTGACGAAGGTCTCCTTGATGTCAGCGCCCGCGGCGAACGCCTTTTCGTTGCCAGTGAGGACGATGCACCGGATCGCGTCGTCGTCGTCGAGCGTCGTGAGCTCTTTGACGAGCTCGTCGAGCACCTGTTCGTTCAAGGCATTGAGAACGTCGGGGCGATTGATCTGGACGGTCGCGATCGGGTCTTCTCGCGTCGTTATGACGGTGTTGGGCATGGCCACCTCCCCGGCCCCGAGAGTGTGCCGCCTCAGAGGGATCGGCGCAGTTCGCGAAAGGCGGCCGCGAGTGCGGGCATCTGATAGCCGGCCGTGCGGCCGCTCGGGTTCGGCAGGACCCAGATCGCGGCGTTCCCGAGACGCTCCTCCTGCAGGCCGCCGCGGGCGCGCGGCCGGCCGAACGCCACGCGATACGCGCCCATGCCGACGAACGCGACAACTTTCGGACGGTACCGGCGCACCTTCGCGGCGATCCGGTGTGCGCCACGCTGGTAGTCGGCGAGGTCGAGCTCGTCAGCACTCGCCGTCGCGCGATTCACGAGATTGGTCACGCCGATCCTGCGCTTCAGCAGCTCGCGACTCTCGTGTGGCGCCAGTTGCCGGTCGGTGAACCCGGCCTCGCGCAGCGCGCGCCAGAAACGGTTGCCCGGCCGCGCGAAGTGCAGTCCGACCGCGCCGGACCAGAGGCTCGGATTGATGCCGACGAACAGCACGTCGAGCCGGGGCGCGATGACGTCGGGGATGCTCTTGCCACGCGCCGCTTGAAGCTCGTCGCGTGTCGGACGAGGAGGGGCCTGCCTCTGACTCAGCGGATCTGACCTTTCGGCGGCGGCTGGCAACGCGGGCAGAGGTACATGTCGTCGAGTCCCTGCCGCGTTTTCAAGATCGGCGTTCCGCAACGCGGGCAAGGCTTGCCCTTCTTACCCCGCACCTTCATGTGATTTCGGATCTTCGTGCCGAGCTCGGCCGGGAGGCCCGACTCGACCTCCCGAACACCGCGCGCGACCACGTCGGCGAGCGCGTGATAGAAACGCGACATCTCTTCGTCCGAGAGCGTGACCACCCGGCGCTTGGGGTGGAGCTGGGCTTCCCACAGGATCTCGTCCGCGTAGGCGTTACCGATCCCCGCGATGAAGCCCTGGTCCATGAGGAGATTGCGCAGCTCCCGTCGCGTTGCGCGCGCATGTTCCGCGAACTCGCGCTCCTTCCACGGCAGCGCCCCCGCGTCCGGTCCGAGCTCGTCGAAGCCGTAGACCGAGCTCGTGCCCTCGCCCTCCTCGAGGACATGCACCTTGCCCATGCGCTTGTCGTCGCGATAGCGAAGATCGCTCGCGTTGTCCAGCACGAGCGACAGCGCCGTGGTTCGTGTGAGCTTTGCCTCGGCGTCGGCGAGCTCGAAGACGCCGGCGAGCATCGGGTTCACGACGATGGAGCCCTTGTCGAGGTCGAAGATCAGGAACTTGCCCCGATGGCGCACCGCGGTGATGCGCCGGTGCGCGAGCGCGGCCTCCACAGGACGGGTCGCGCGCAGCACCAGCGGATCGCCGACTCGGACCAGGACGATCTCGCGTCCGACGAGCGCTTTCTCGAGTCGGCCGCGCACGACGTGGAGATCCGGCCACTCCGGCACTAGCCGGCCACCGCGTCGAGCCATTGCGGTTCCGGAAGGTCGAACCGGCGCGCGGACCAGCGAAGGCATTCCTTGAGCTGGTCCCGCTGCCATCGGCGCACGCGCGGCAGCCCGACGATCGGGGGACGCCACGCCCGGTCCGCGAAGTAGCCGGCGATCCCGGCCAGCGAGGCATCGAGCATCTCCGGCCGCAACTTCATGACCTCTTCGTACCACCCGAGAACGCGCTCCGGGGTGGGACCGCCCTCGGCGGCGACCGTCTGGCAGAACGCGACGACGTCGAACTCGGCGGGTCCGGCGCTCGCGAACGGCCAGTCGAAGATCCGAAGGCGGTCGCCCTGAATCCGGATGTTGTCGGAGCGGGTGTCGAAGTGAAGGAGCGCGAACGGCGGTCGCGCCCGTTCGAGCGCGCGTTCGTTGGCCACGAGGATCGGCAACGCGACGTGTAGCCATTCCTCCGCCTCACTCGCGCGCCTACCCGCGAGGGAAGCGGTGCGCGCGAGCTCGCCCGTCTTGCTGAGCGTGCGCCAGAACCGGGCGTGCTCGACATAACCCGTGCGAGGAAGCGACCGAGGGAGACGCTTGCCGGAGGTCTTGCGATGGAAGCGCGCGTAAGACCGTGCCGCCGTGCGGGCCTTGGCGGACGTCCACGGCGGGACGGAGCGCGGACCGAGATCCTCCAGGAGCAACACGTGCCATCCGTCGCGTTCGAACGAGCCGTAGAACTTCGGCGCCCACGGGCTGATGAAGCGGTCGAGGGTCCGGTAGTTCTGCGCCTCGTGATCCATGAACCAGCGCACGCCACTTCCTTTCGGCGCTGGGTAGCTCGCCTTGAAGAAAGCGCGTTCGCCGTTCGCGAGCTTGAGACGGAACGTGGCCGAGGGCGCGTAGCCACCGTACGCACGGTCCGCGCGCGTGACCGGAGAGCCAAGGAGAGTCGCCACCTGCTCCTTTATCTCTCGCGGGACCGCGGACCAGGGTGGTTTGGGCTCAGCCCCCTGCCGCGACACCCGTCTTGAGGTGCTGCCAGGCTTCCCGTGCCTCCTCGACGGAGCCCTCGTCCTCGATGGTCGAGATGTCTCCGGGGTCCTTGTCGAGGATGACCGCCTTCAGCACGCGCCGCATGATCTTTCCGCTTCGGGTCTTCGGCAGCATGTCGACGAAGTTGAGCTCGCCGATCACGGCGAGCGGGCCGAGGTCGTTGCGGACCGTCGCGAGCAGATCCTTCTTGAGCTGCTCGGACGGCTGCTGTCCTTGCTTCAACACCACGAACGCGGAGATGACCTGACCGCGCAGCTCGTCGGGGCGTCCGGTGACTCCGGCTTCCGTGACCGCGGGGTGACGAAGGAAAGCGGTCTCCACTTCGATCGTGCCGATGCGATGGTCGGCGATCTTAATGATCTCGTCGGCGCGACCACTGAACCAAACGTAGCCGTCCTTGTCGATCGACGACGCGTCGCCGGTGAAGTACACGGATTTTCCGGGGACCTTGTCCCAGTAGTCGCGCGCGTAGCGCTCGGGCTCCGCCCAGAGACGCGCGGTGAGGCCGGGGAACGGACGCTTGATCACGAAGATGCCCTTCTCGTCGGGTCCGAGCTCCTTGCCATCCTGATCGACGACGGCCGCCTCGATCCCGGCGAGGGGCACCCCGCCGGATCCAGGCTTGATCGGCAACGTCGCGATGCCGTACGGATTGCCGACCACCGGGCCGCCCGTCTCGGTCTGCCAGTAGTGATCGATGACCGGGATCCTGTCCTGGAGCGCTTCCTTCTGCAGCCATTCCCACGCGGGCGCGTTCAGCACTTCGCCGGCACAGAACACGCGCTCGAGCGATGAGAGGTCGTGCTTGCGCGCGGGCTCGGTGCCGTACCGCATCAGGAGCCTCGCCGCGGTGGGCGACGTGAACCCGCCGCTCACTTTGTTCCGCTCGATAACGTCGTAGAAGGTCTCGGCGTTCGGATGGTCGAGCGCACCTTCGTAGGCGATGGTCGTGCAGCCGACGAGCAGAGGTCCGAACACGATGTAGCTGTGACCGACGACCCATCCGATGTCGCTCGTCGACCACCAGACATCGCTTTCCTTCAAACCGAACATCCACTTCGCCATCGAGTAGACGTACACCTGATAGCCGCCGTGCGTGTGGACCGCGAGCTTCGGCTTCGCGGTCGTGCCGCTCGTGGCGAGGATGTACGCGGGCTCGTTTGCCTCGAGCTCGACATGCGAATCGTCGTGTCCGGCGCCCGCCGCGAGGAAGTCCTGCCACGAGGTCTCGTTCTTCACGCGCTCGGTGGACGCCGTCCGCCGGAGCACGACGACACGCTCGACCGTCGGCGCATCAGCGACAGCCTGGGAGACGATGCCGAGAAGCGGCACGTCCTTGCCTTTTCGGTACGTGACGTCTGTGGCGAAGAGCGCGCGGGCACCGGCCAAGCGGATGCGCTCGCCGAGCGCGCCCGCGCCGAATCCGGCGAACACGACGATGATGACCACGCCGATGCGGATCGCGCCGAGCATGAGGACGATCGCCTCTGCGGACGTCGGCATGTAGATCGCGATGCGGTCGCCCTTTCCGATGCCCATCGCGCGGAGCGCCGCGCCTACCCGCTTGGTTTCCCGATGGAGCTCCGCGTACGTCAGCGTGCGGCGGTCGCCTCGCTCGTTCTCGGTGATGAGCGCGACGTGGTCGCCGCGTCCGGCCGCGACGTGGTGGTCGACGCAGTTGTAGGCGAGATTGGAAAGGCCACCCGAGTACCAGCGGAAGGTCGGGTCGGCTTCGCCGCCCAGGGGCCCCTGCCCCTGCCAGTCGAGAACGCGCTCCCACTTCTTGAACCACGGGACCTGCTCCGCGGCGCGGCCCCAGAACCCCTCGGGGTCGTCGGTCGCCTCGCGCCTCCAGGCGCGCACCTTCGCCATCGCGTCCTTGTCGCTCACGCGAGCTCCCGCAACTTGTACCGCTGGATCTTTCCGGTCACGGTCTTGGGCAGCTCCGGGACGAACTCGATCCATCGCGGGTATTTGTACGGCGTGATGCGCCCCTTCACGAATGCTTTGAGCTCTTCCGCGAGCTCATCTGACGGCTTCCTGCCGTTCTTCAGCAGGACGAAGGCCCTGGGCTTCACCAGATCGTCCTTGTCCTTCGCTCCGACCACGCCGCACTCGAGGACCGCAGGATGCTCCATCAGTGCCGCTTCGACCTCGGCCGGCGAGACCCATTGCCCCGACACCTTGAGCATGTCGTCGCTCCTGCCCTCGTACACGTAGGAGCCGTCCGCGTCGACGTGGTACTTGTCGCCGGTCACGTACCAGTCGCCTTTGAAGGCGGCCTTCGACTTCTCGTGCTTGTTCCAGTAGTAGGCGGCGCACGAGTCGCCGGAGACCAACAGATTCCCGGTCTCGCCTTTGCCGAGCTCGACGCCGTCGTCGTCGACGATCTTCGCGCGGTAACCGGGCACCGGCGTGCCGCTCGTGCCGCCCTTCGCCTTCCCTGGATAGTTCGAGATGAATATGTGCAGCATCTCGGTCGCGCCGATGCCGTCGAGGATCTCGAGCCCGAAGCGCTTCTTCCATTGATCGAACAGAGTCTTCGGGAGGGCCTCGCCCGCACTCACGCACATCCGCAATGAGGACAGGTCGTACCTGAAATCCTCCTCGGGGTACGCGAGGAGCGCGGCATAGAAGGTCGGCGCCGTGAAGAGGATCGTCGGCTTCTCCTGCGTGATGAGCGAGTACACGACATCAGGGGTCGAGCGTTCGGGCTTGTAGACGCTCGACGCACCGACGGCGAACGGGAAGAACACGCCGTTTCCGAGACCGTAGGCGTGGAACAGCGGGGAGACCGTGAAGTGCCGGTCGTCCTCCGTCGTACGCAGGACCTCGGCGCCGTACGTGTCGGCGCAAAAGACCATGTCGTGCTGCAGATGCACGGCGCCTTTCGGGAAACCTGTCGTCCCGGATGAATACAGCCAGAAGCACGGGTCGTCCGGCGTCGTGTCGGCGGGCGACAGCTCGTCGCTCGCGGCCGCGAGGAGCTTCTCGAACGAGAGCACGCCCGCCGCCTCGTCTCCGCCGGCCACGATCACCTGTTTGAGTCGCGGCACGTCCTTGCGGACCTCGAGGACCTTCGGCAGGAGCGGCGCCGAGACCACGGTGGCCACAGCTCGGCTGTCGTTCAGGATGTAGGCGAGGTCACGCGGCGTGAGAAGCGTGTTCGCGGGAACGGGCACGGCGCCGATCTTTATCGCGCCGAAGAACGCATAGACGAACGCTGGAGAGTCGACGCACAGGATGACGACGCGCTGCTCCAGCCCGATACCGAGCTCGCGGAGAGCGTTGCCACAGCGATCGACATTCGCCGCAAGCTCACCGTAGCTGACGCTCATCCCCTGGCAGCGGATCGCAATGCTCGACTCGCGCACGCCTCGGTGCGAATCGATAAACGTCTCGGCGGCGTTGTACCGCGCAGGCAGCTCGGTCAGCCGCGGCTCCCCCACCCGGCGGATTATGTCCCGACGCCAGCGCTCACGATGGGTTGAGCTCCACGTACGAATCCATCACCTCGGGGTGCTCGCGATGGAGCCGTTTGCGCAGCCGCACGAGAAGCCGCTCGGCATCTCCCGCGGGGATGTTGTCCCGGACCGAAACGCGCGCAAGAACCAGAAGCTGCTTCGTGCCCATCTGGACGGCGCGAAGGTCGATGACCTTGTCGACCCCCGGCTCGCTCGCGATCGCGGCGCGGATCTTTTCGAGGACCTCCTCGGGCGGAGCCTCTCCGACGATCAGCCCGCGCGCGCCCCAGGCGAGCTGGTACGCGACATAGATAAGGATGACGCCGATGACCGCGCTCGCGAGCGCGTCGAAGCGGTGGTCGCCGGTCAACACCGTGAGTCCCAGGCCCGCGATCGCTGTCACCAAGCCCGCCAGCGCGGCGCTGTCTTCGTAGAGGACCGTACGGAGAGCCGGGTCGCGCAGCTGCTGGAGGAACCGGCGCACCGGCACGCCCTCCTCGCGCGCCGCGTGCCGCACCTCGCGCACCGCCACGCTCAACGAGAACGTCTCAAAGACCATCGACAAGCCGAGCACGACGAAACCCACCCAAGCCGATCCGACCTCCTGCGGATGCTCGAACCGCGCGTAGGCCTCGTAGATCGAGAAGATGCCGCCGCCGAAGAACAGGAAGAGCGCCACGATCAGCGCCCAGAAGTAGCGCTCTTTGCCGTGACCGAGCGGATGCTTCTCGGACGGCGGCTGAACGCTCCGACGGATCCCGATGTAGAGAAGGATCTGATTGAGAGAGTCGGCGATCGAGTGCGCCGTCTCGGCCACGAGCGCGCCGGAGCCGGTCACGTATGCGGCGATGGCTTTCGTGATCGCGATCGCCAGATTGCCGGCGAACGCCGCGAGGACCGCGCGAGTCGTGCCTTCGGACGAGCCGTCTTCGCGTTCGGGGCCAGTCTCTTGGCCGAGCGTTGCCAACTTTTGGGCGACGGCGGATTCGCCGACCGTGAGCGTCTGCCCGTCCCACAGCGCCGGCGTCGCATGGCCTCCGAGTCGCGTGAGCTCGTCCGTGCCGTCGGTCTCCACGTTCTGGAAATCGATCCGCGGCTTCAACCCGAGCTCCATAACGCTCGATCGAATGCGCGCGCTCGCCGGTTCACCAACGCGGTGGAACAGCGTGTACCCGCTCTCGGTCACACCACCATTCTCGATCACGACCTGGATAGCGAGCCGAGGAAGCTACCAACGATCGCGGTGACCTGCGCGGCCGTGGCGCGCGTGCTGTGTGGGCTGTGTCCCCCACCCTCGATCATCTCGACCCGAGCGGTCGGGACCTCGCGGCGGATGCGATCGAGCTCGCCGGGCTCGGTGCGCGGATCGTCGGCGCCGTGGACGACGAGCATGGGCACGCGCAGCTCACTCAGACGGTGGTCGTAGAGGTCTTCCTCCGGGTGCGCTGCGATGTCGAGCCACGCGCGACCGCCGGCGCGAATGATCGTCCGCCAGTAGTCCTCGCCGTGCTCGTCGGCGAGCTTCCGTGTGACCCGCTCGCCAAAATTGTCGGGGTCGTTCTGCATTTGCAGGAAGAAGTCGCGCGAGCGTGGCTTCTCGCGATCGAGATGAATCGCCTCGACAACGATCCCCTCGTATCGCTTGGGTTCACGCAGCGCGAGAATCGTCGCGATGACCGCGCCATCGCTGTGCCCCCACAGCGCGGAGCGTTGGATGCCCAGCGCGTCGAGGAGCTTCTCCGTCTCGATCGCCGCGGCGACGTGAAACTTCGGCGGCAGCTCCGTGATATGCGGCGAGCCGCCGTAGCCGGTGCGGTCGGGGATCACGAACCGGCGATCCAGCTTCGCGATCGCGTCGTCGTGCGGATAGAAGCCATGGCCCCAACCGCCGTGCAGGAGCACGATCGGCGTACCCCGCCCGCCGTCCCAGTAGTGCAGCTCGATGGGTCGGGTTCCCGGCAGAAGCGGAGAGGAGTCGATCGCCACCTTCGAGGAGACGAGTTTCGTCAACCTGGTCAATCTGCGGCCTTCGGCCGCGAGACGCGCTCAAGGCTGGCAGGCTCGCTCGCCTCGGCGAAGCCGGGGCTCGCTCGCCTCATCGTCCTTTGTAATTCGGCTTCCGCTTCTCCACGAACGCGGTCACGCCCTCTTTGGCGTCCTCGCTCTTGAACAGCTCGATGAGGAGCTGGCGCTCGAGCTTGAGCCCCTCCTCAAGGCGCATCCCGAAGCCCTGGACCGTCGCCTTCTTGATGCGCCCGATGGCGAGCGTCGGTCCGGACGCGTACGCGCGAACGCGCTCGAGAGCCTTGTCGAGCAGCTGCGCCGCCGGCACAACTTCGTCGACGATCCCCGCGGCGAGCGCGTCCTGCGGCGTCACTGTGCGGCCCGTCAGCATGAAGTCGAGGGCTTTCTGTCGTCCGATGAGCCGCGGCAGACGCTGCGTCCCTCCGGTGCCAGGCAGCAGGCCGAGCGTGACCTCGGGAAGTCCGATGCGGTACGAGCCCTCGGCCGCGACGCGGAAATCGCAGCAGAGCGCCATCTCGAGCCCGCCGCCAAGGCAGTGGCCGTTGATCGCCGCGACGACGACCTTCGGCGTGCTCTCGAACTTCCCCATCGCCTCGTTCGCGCGCGCGACGAAGGCAGTCTGCTCGTCGAGGCCGCTCTTGGCGAAGACCGACACGTCGGCACCCGCGGAGAAGAACTTTTCGTTGGCGCTACGCACGAGGATCGCCTTGACGGCGTCATCGCGGCCAGCCTCCAGAACGGCTGCGTCGAGCTCTTCCATGAACGCCTTGTCGTATGAGTTAGCGGGCGGCCTATCAAGCACTACGTGACCAATGGAGTCCTGCTTCTCCAGACGAACGGCCATCAAACCCCCCGCGCGAAAAGTTCCTAGACTTTAGACCGACTGGCGAATGACGCGCGCGCACGCGTCGTGGGCGTTCCGCCCACCGCACGGGAGGACTTCTTCATGGCAACGATGCTGATCGACGGCCAGACCGTCGCCGCTCAAACGGGAAAGACCATCGAGGTCAGGAATCCCGCGAACGGCGAGGTCGTGGACACGATCCCGAAGGGCTCCGCGTCGGAGGTCGACGCGGCCGTCGAGGCGGCCGCCAAGGCGCTCCCCGCGTGGGCGTCGCTCTCAGGGACCAAGCGCGCCGCATTCATGCACGCGGCCGCGGCGAAGGTCAAGGCCGCCGTGCCCGAGATCGCGAAGCTGCTCACGCTCGAGCAGGGCAAGCCTCTCGCGCACTCGGTGATCGAGGCGACGCGCGTCGCCGAGAACCTGGAGTACTTCGCCGGATTCGCGGACAAGCTCCGGGGCGACTACGTGCCGCTCGAGGATGCGAACAAGTTCGGGCTCACGATGCGCCGGCCGGTCGGCGTCGTCGTCGCGATCACGCCCTGGAACTTTCCGCTCACGCTCATGGCAAACAAGATCTGCCCCGCTCTCGCGGCGGGCTGCACCGTCGTGCTGAAGCCGGCGTCGACCACGCCGCTCGCCACGCAGCGGGCGATCGAGATCATCAACTCCGTGGGAATCCCCGCCGGCGTCCTGAACACGGTGCACGGTCCCGGCGCGGAGATCGGCGACGCGCTCGTCTCGCACTCCAAGGTGAATAAGATTGCGTTCACCGGACAGACCGAGACCGGCAAACGGATCATGAAGCTCGCGGCCGACCACGTGACGCGCGTCACGCTCGAGCTGGGCGGCAGCGACCCGATGATCGTGTGCGACGACGCGGACATCCGCCGCGCGACCGCGGCAACCGCAATCGGGCGGTTCTTCAACGCGGGTCAGGCCTGCCTCGCGGTGAAGCGCGTCTATCTCTTCGAGCAGATCGCCGAGGAGTTCATGACAAAAATCGCGGATCGCGCGCGCAAGGAGTGGCCCATCGGCGATGGAATGAAGGAAGGCGTGAAGATGGGACCGCTTCACACCGAGCGCCAGCGCGCCGAGGTGGAGAGCCAGGTCGCCGACGCGGTGAAGCGCGGCGCCAAGGTGCTCGCCGGCGGAAAGCGCCCTGAAGGCAAGGAGTTCGAGAAGGGCTGGTACATGGAGGCGACGGTCCTCAGAGACGTGCCGGAGGACTCGCGGATGGCGACCGAGGAGGTTTTCGGTCCGGCGCTGCCTATCTTCATCGTCAAGGATCTGGACGACGCGATCGCGAAGGCCAACGCGAGCGTGTACGGTCTCGGCTCGTCGATCTGGACGAAGGACCTCGCGAAAGCGCGCAAAGCCGCCGAGCTGCTCGAGGCCGGCTACACCTGGATTAACGACATCCAGGTCGCGTACGACCAGCTGCCATTCGGTGGGACGAAGCAGTCCGGGTTCGGAAAGGAACACGGCATCGAGGGGCTCGATGGTTACCTCGAGAAGAAGTCCGTGGTGCTCGCATATTGATGGTCGACCCGCGCACGCTCATCGCAGAGGCGCAGGTTCTGGGCCTGTTTCAGCCGCACGGCGCGTTCGAGGTTCACTGCTCGCATTGCCACGCGCGCCTCGACGGCCGCGGCGACTGCGCGACGTGCGGTCTCATCGGCCGGCCCGCATCCGAGCTCGAGCGTCGCGCGCAGACCGATCCCGAAGGTACGAGCAAGCTGTTGCGTGCCGCGATCGATAAGCGAAAGAACTTCAAACCGGTCGGAGCGCGCGGGGATAAGTCTCCGGAGGGCTAGGCCGGGACCTTCGCCTCCGCCTCGCGTCTGAACGTTTCGTCGGTGAACTCGAGGGCCTCACCGTTCCGCTGCGTCGACGGCAGCACGAGGTACGCAACTGCGCGCGCCGGCTCCTTTGGGTGTTTGAGCTTTCCTTCGCGTTGGGCGGCGCGGTACTCGTCGCCACGAGGGAAGTCGGCACTCGACGTCCGGCGGATGCGCTCCTGCATCTCCGTGTCGATGTATCCAGGGTTGAACGTATTCGCCGTCACGCCGGTGCCCTCGAGCTCGAGCGCGAGGCTGCGCGTCATCTGCACGATGGCGGCTTTGCCAGCCGTGTAGGCCGTCCATCCCGCGGACGGGCGCGAGGCCGCGCCCGACGACATCGTCACGATGCGCCCGTACCCGCGGTCGAGCATCCCCGGCAGCACGGCCCGCGTCGCGAGATAGGTGCCGCCCACGTTTATGGCCACGCTCCGCAGCCAAAGCGCCGCGTTCGAGCGCGCGAGCGGGACCATGGGGTCGACCATGCCGGCGTTGTTCACGAGGATCGTCGCCGGCCCGACCCAACGCTCTGTCGCGAGGACGAGCTCCTGCACTTGACGCTCGTCGGCGATGTCCGCTGTCTGCGCGAGGGCCTTGCCACCCGCGCGCTTGATCGCCTTGGCGACATCGTCGAGCTCCGGCGCGTTGCGCGACGCGAGCACTACGGCCGCTCCCATTGAGGCGAGGCGCTCGGCGACCGCCCGGCCGAACCCGCGGCCGCCGCCGGTGACGATCGCGACCTGTCCGGCGAGCTCGGCCATCAGCGCACGCCAGCCGCAAGCGTGCGGGCGAACGCGCTCGCGAGGCGGTCGATGTCCTTCTCCTTGTGTAGTGCCCAGAACGAGAGCCGGATCCCCTGCGGGATGCCCGGCTCGTCAATGAGCTTCACCACGATGCGCTCCTCATCCCACATCCGTTGCACCAGCGCCGCGACGTCGCCGCCGCGCGGCTCCACGACGACTATGCCGGTCGGGCCCTCAGGAGTCGAGCGCACGTCAAATGGCAGCTCGGCGATCTGCTCGAGAAGGTGGCGGCGCAGGGCGCGCACGCGCTCGGAAACCCACGAACCGAGCAGCCGGTGCACCACGAGCGTCTGGCGGAGGCCGACGAACGCGGCGGCGTCGACCGTCCCGGTCTCGAACCGCGTCGCGTTCGGGTTGTAGTCGCGGCTCCCAGTGGGGAGCTCCAGGCGCGAGCGCCATCCGAGCCGCGTCGGACTGAAGAGCGTTAGGTCGCGCACCCAGAATCCGCCGGTCGCGAGCGGTCCGTGCAGCCACTTGTGGCCGAGGGTGACGACGGCGTCCGCTCCGAGGTCCTCCACGTCGACGCGCACCTGTCCCAGAGCTTGCGCCGCGTCGACGATCGAGATCGCGCCCGCTTCACGAGCAAGGCGGCACGCTTCGCGGACGGGGAGCATGTCGCCGGTCTTGCAGGAGACGAGCGAGATGACGATCGCGCGCGCACCATCGCGCATCGCGGCGCGGATCTCCTCGAGGAAGCGAGCCGGATCGCGATGCCAGGCGATCTCGCGCAGGTCGTCGCCAAGCTCGGCACGCCGGCGCATCGGGTAGAGCACGCTGCCGTGCTCTTCGAGCGTGGTGACGATCAACGAGCGCGGCGGGATCGCGAGGCCCGCGACGAGGGTGTTCAGGCCGTCGGTCGCCGATTGCGCGAGCGCGACACGGGCGGCACCCGACGGATCGCCGAGCGCGGTCGCCAGGTCGGCCCTGGTCGCGTCGAGCGCCGCGTTGTACGCGGCGTATCCCACGTGGCCGAACATGCCGACCTCGTTGAGCCAGGTGCGGAACCGCTCGGCGGCGCGCTGCGCCACCGGGAAGGTGGGGCCGGATCCGGCGACGTTGAAGTAGAGGGCGTCCCCGCGGAGCGCCTGAAGAGCCGCGGGCGAAGTGTCGGGACGCTCGTCGATCAGGGGCGCGACGTCGGTCGTCATGCGGTGATGATGCCCCGGATCGCGAGGCCCGCGGTGAAGAGCGCTGCCAGGCCAAGGGCGACGGACTGCCCGCGCGGAGCGCGGTCGCGCACGATCGACGCCGCGAGCGGCATCGCGAACGCAAGCGCGAACCCGTAGAGGACGTGGAGCGTGTCCGGCGGCGGCCTCAGGAAGAAGAACACGAGGAACCCGAGCGCACCCTGCACGATCGACGCGATCACCGCGATCGCGATCGCGCCTCGGAAGCCGGGAGTCGGGGCGGAGTTTCGGATCCCGAGGTACAGGCCCCAGAGGCCCACTGCCCCGTAATAAAGGACGAGCGCGGTCGCCGCGCGACCGTGAAGCGAAAGGAAGACATCCACCGATTACAAAAGCTAGCTCATAACGCCCGTATGCTCGAAGAGTGATCGACGTTCAACACGTGACGCGCCGTTTCGACGGAACCGTGGCGCTCGACGACGTGTCGTTCCAGGTGCATCCCGGCGAGATCGTCGCGCTCCTGGGGCCGAACGGCGCCGGCAAGACGACCGCGAGCCGCATCATCGGCGGGATCCTCGCCCCGAGCGTGGGCGACGTCCTGGTCGACGGGATCTCGGTCCGGAAGGACGCGAACGCCGTCCGGGCGCGATGCGGTTTCGTGACGGATCAGCCGTCGCTCTACGAGCGGATGCCGCTTCGCAGCTATCTCGGCTTTTTCGCCCGCCTCTACGACGTCGCTCAGCCCGACGCCCGGGCCGCGGAGCTCGCGAAGCTCCTCGGCCTCGACGACGTCCTCGACCGCAAGCTCGCGACCTTCTCGCGGGGCATGCGGCAGAAGGTCGCGATCGCGCGAGCGCTGGTCCACGATCCGCCGGTCCTGCTCCTGGACGAGCCGGCGACGGCGCTCGACCCAGAGATGTCCCAGATGCTCCGCGCGTTCATCATCTCGCTGCGCGCGCGCCATCGCGCGATCCTCCTCACGACACACGACCTCGACGAGGCGCAGCGCATCGCCGACCGCCTGGTCGTGCTCTACAAAGGAAAGGTCCTCCGAACCGGCGCGACCGCCGACATTCGCGCGGCCGGCCGTCCGACCTACACCGTCACCTTCGCCGGCGATCCGGCGACCGCGCGCGACGCGCTCGCTCGCGCCGGCATCGAGGCTGAGAGCGCCAGCGCTCGTGATGGACTGACGGCGCTGCGATTCGCCGCCGACGATCCGACCGCGATCAACCCCGCGGCGCTTCGCGCGCTCCTCGACGCAGGCGTGCGCGTCGTGACACTTGCCTCCGAGGAGCGCTCCCTCGAAGAGGCGTACCTCAGCATCCTGGCGGAGGCCCGCCGATGAAGTGGTGGCTCATCGCGTGGCGCGAGATCCGCTGGGAGGTCTTCCTCGACCGGGCATCGCTCCTTCGAACGGGCGTGTTCGTAGTGATCCCGCTGTTCTTCGTCATCTCGAATCGCGGAATCTCGCCGGGACCGGCGGGAGACGCGACGCTCATCGGGCTCGCGCTGCAAAGCGTGTTCTTCCCGGCGCTCTCCGGCGTCGCGCTCATCGCGGCGACGTTCTCCGCGGAAAAGGAGAACGGGACCCTGGTCCCCCTCCTCGCTGCGCCGATCCGCGACTTCGACATCGTTCTCGGCAAGCTCGTTGGAATGGTCGTGCCGGTGATGGTCGCGTGCGTGGTCACGTTGGCGGCCGGCTACGGTCTCGCCGCGTACCGCTACGGGGCCGAGCGCGTCGCGCGCGCGCTCACACCGGAGCTGCTCTACGCGCTGATCGTGCTATCGCTCCTCTATCTCGTCACGACGGGGAGCGTCACGATGATCGTCGCCGCGCGCGTGAAGACGAGCCGCGCCGCTCAGCAGATCGCCGGGATTGTCATCGCCCTCTCCGCTCTGGTGTTTGCGGGCGTGGGATTCCTCGCGTCGCAGATCGGCGAAGGGTGGCCGCTGCTTGCGCTTGGCGCCGGACTCGTGCTCCTCGACGTCGTCGCGCTTGAGATCGCGCGCCGCGTGTGGAACCGGGAAGAAGTGATCGGCCGCGTGTGACAGCATGAGGGCCTCCCGAGATCGGGAGGTTCTTTTGTTTTGAGGAGGACTGGGATGGCGAGCACGGTGCAGAAACGGCTCGACGAGGTCGCGGCGGTCGGACAGGAGATCGTCGAGACCGGCATCGCGTATCTCGACGGAAAGTTCACGCCGCTCGGCGACGCGAAGGTGTCGATCGCGACGCACGCGCTCCAGTACGGGACCGGTGTCTTCGAAGGGATCCGCGCCTACTGGAACCCCGCTCAGAAGCAGCTCTACGTCTTCCGGCTCCGCGAGCACTTCGAGCGTATGGCGCGGTCGGTGCGGATCATGCGCATCACGCTCCCGGGCGACCCCGACGCCCTCTGCGAGATCACGCTGGAGCTCCTTCGAAAGAACGGCTTCAAGAACGACGTGTACATCCGGCCCCTCGCGTTCAAGGCGGCGCGGTCGGTGAAGGTGGCGCTCCAGGGACTCCGTGACGGCTTTGGGATGTACGCCTTTCCGCTGGGCGGTTATCTGCCGACTGGCGGTCTCGCCGCGCGGACGTCGAGCTGGCGGCGCACGTCGGACGACGCGATCCCCGCGCGGGGCAAGCTCACCGGCGCATATATCAACACCGCGCTTGCTGTGGACGAGGCGCACGACTTCGAGGCGGACGAGGCCATCTTCCTCACGGCCGACGGGCACGTCTCGGAAGGCGGCGGATCGAACCTCTTCATGGTCCGTGACGGCGCGCTCATCACGCCGCCTGTGACGGACGACATCCTCGAGGGCATCACCCGCGAGTCGATCCTTCAGATCGCTGGGGAGCTCGGCATCCTCGTTCAGGAGCGGCAGATCGACCGCACCGAGCTGTACGTCGCCGACGAGGTCTTCTTCTGCGGGACGGGCGCGCAGGTCGCGCCGTGCGTGAAGATCGACGGGCGCGACGTGGGCAAGGGGGAGATCGGGCCGGTCGCGAAGAAGATCGGCGAGGTCTACTTCGGAATCGCCCACGGCGACGACAAGCGACACGCCGAGTGGCGCACGGCGGTGTATCGCTGACCGCAGTCGCCTACCAGGGTCTGGCGGGCGCGTTCTCGGAGGCCGCGGCGGCGGCTCTCTTTCCGGGAGCGAGCCTGGAGCCGCGCCGCACGTTCGCCGAGGTGTTCGCGGCGCTCGAGGCGAACGAGGTCAACGCCGCGGTCGTTCCGGTCGAGAACACCCACGCCGGCTCGGTCGCCGATGTGTACGACCTGCTGCGCCAGCACAGCGGGGCCAAGGTCGTAGCCGAGGCCATCGTTCGCGTGCGCCATTGCCTGCTCGGGATTCCTGGCTCGAGCCTCGAGGGCATCCGCGTCGCGCGATCTCACCCGCAGGCGCTCGCGCAATGCGAAGACTTTCTGCGCAAGCACCGCATTCAGCCCGAGGTCGCATTCGACACCGCCGGAGCCGCGGCCGAGGTGGCCGAGGCGAAGGACCCCGCGGTCGCGGCGGTCGCGAGCCGGCGCGCCGCCGAGCGCTACGGACTCGACGTGCTCGAGGATTCGATCGAGACCTCCACCGACAACTTCACGCGTTTCTTCGCCGTAGCCAGCGAGGCGGATCGCGAGATCGCGAAGCTCATTCCGGCCGCGCTTCGCAAGGGGCCGACGAAGACGAGCCTCGTGTACAAGACCGCGAACCTGCCCGGCGCGTTGGTGCGCTCGCTCCAGCCATTCGCGACCGCCTGGCTGCAGCTCAGCAAGATCGAGTCGCGTCCGAGCCGCGCCGCGCCCTGGGACTACGTCTTCTATCTCGACTTCGAGGGCGACCCAACTGCGTGGCCCGCGAAGGAAGCGCTCGCGCTCATGCGCACGTGCTGCGAGTGGATCCAGCAGCTCGGCACGTATCAGGCGGCAACGGAAGTGCTCGAGCCGGACTGACGCGGTCGTCGAGATCGGGCCAGGCACGTAGTTGCGTCCGCAACCACCTTGGCGTCCGGGGAACAATCTCGCCTAGGCCCTTGTTGGGAGTATCGAGATGGAAATTGGCGTTGACAGCTTCGCAGCCGCATTAGACGACACCGGCCTGGTGGGCACTCCCTCAGAACGGATGCGCGATCTGCTCGAACAGATCGAACATGCGGATGAGGTCGGACTGGACGTCTTTGGGGTCGGTGAGCACCATCGCAAGGAGTTCCTCGACTCGGCTCCCGCGATCATCCTCGCAGCCGCCGCGGCACGCACGAAGCGGATTCGCTTGACGAGCGCCGTGGCGGTCCTCAGCACGGTCGATCCGGTCCGCCTGTTCCAGCAATTCGCGACGCTCGACCTTATCTCGCAGGGCCGTGCGGAGATGGTGGTCGGCCGCGGCTCCTTCATCGAGGCCTTTCCCCTATTCGGCCTCGATCTGGATGACTACGACTCTCTCTTCGCGGAAAAGCTCGACCTCTTGCTCAAGATCCGTGAGAACGAGCATGTGCACTGGTCCGGCCGCCACCGACCCGCGCTGACCGGGCAGGGCGTGTACCCCAGACCGATGCAAAATCCGTTGCCGATATGGCTCGGCGTCGGCGGAACACCGGCGTCGTTCGTTCGTGCGGGCGCGCTCGGTCTTCCGTTGATGGTCGCGATCATCGGCGGCGAAACGCGGCGCTTCCGGCCGCTCGTCGATCTCTACCGCGAGGCCGGCCGGAGAGCGGGATTCTCACCCGATCGATTGAAGGTCGGGGTCCACAGCCTTGGCTACGTCGCGGGGACGGCGGAACAGGCCGCCGATGACTTCTTCCCGGGATACGCGCGTGCGTTCACCACGATCGGGAAGGAGCGCGGATGGGGGCCGGTCACGCGCGCCCAGTTCGAGGCTCAGCTCACGCCTACCGGCGCGTTGCTGGTCGGCACCCCTGAGGAGGTGGCCGCGAAGATCCTGCGACACAGTGAAGCGCTGGGCGGCATCTCCCGCATCACATTCATGATGAACGGCGCGTCCTTGCCGCATCTGAAGCTGATGAGCGCTATCGACCTGATCGCAAGCGGCGTCGCGCCTGTCGTGCGCGAAGAGGTCGCCACGGCCGCGTAAGCGCGGACCCTACCGAACGTCGAGCGCTTCGCACACCGCGATCTGGCTCCCGCCAGGCGTCGGGCCGCCGCTCATCACATAGAGCGTGCTCGCCACCGCGACCACCCCGAGTCCGTGCCGTGCGGTTGGTAGATCAGGCCCGCGTGTCCACTTGCCGGTCGCCGAGTCGAAGATGTCGACTTCCTTGAACGTCCCGAGCGGCTGCTCGCCGCCGGCGACGAAGATCCGATTTCCAACGGTCGCCGCGCCGAGCCCACCGCGCGCCGTCGGCGCGTCGGGCATCGATCTCCATGCGTCGGCCGCGGGGTCGTAGCACTCGAACGTGGCGAGATTCTGGAGCAGCGAGAGCCGCCGTCCACCGACCGCGCACACGTGACCGTCGAGTGCGGCGGCGGCGAGATGATCGCGCGGCGTCGGGATGGAAGCCGCCGTGGTCCACCGATCGGTCGCCGTGTCGTACACGTACGTCGGGCTCACCAGGCGACCGCCCTCAGCGCCACCGACGATGAAGATGCGGCTGCCGATCGCGACCGCGGCGGCTTGCGAGCGTGGGGCCGGCATCGGCGCGATCTCACGCCAGCCCTGGTCGCCAGAGAATCGGAAGGACCGCGCCACGGCCACACCGTTCACGTTTCCGCCGAACACGTAGAGACCCGGCGAGCCGGCCGTGTCGACCGCTGCGGCCATCGCGTGATCGGCGGAGATTGGATAACGCGCGGCCGCCGACCAGCGATCCGGCACGTATGTCTCGACGACGTTGCCACCGCCGAAACCACCGACGAGATAAACGACGCCACGGAAGACCGCAGCCGCGACTTCGCTGCGCGGGGTCGGGATGTCCGCGACGCGCCGCCACGCCGAAGTCCCCGGCCCGCTCGCGGAGGCTGAGGGAGACGCCGATGTCAACACATGGAGCGTTCGCTCAGGCGCACCATCGCCCGGCTGGCAAGCCGCAAGCAGGAGAAGGACCACGAACGCGGTTCTCTTCACTCTCCTATATATAGGTGTGAATGCCGGACGAGGCCATCACCGCGCTCGCAGGGCTCGTGGCGTCATTTCTTTCGGGGCTTCTCGGGATCGGGGGCGGCCTGGTCCTGACACCGCTTCTCCTTTATCTACCACCGGTTCTGGGCGGCGCAGCGATCCCGGTCAAGATCATCACGGGGCTCACGATCGTGCAGGCGATCTCCGGCAGTGCGCTCGGCGCCTGGCGGCACCGCGCCTACGGGAACGTGTCTCCGCGCCTCGTGTGGCTGATGGGCCCGCCGATCGCCGTGGCGGCGCTCGTGGGAGCGTTCGTGTCGCGCGACACGCCCGACAACGTCATCCTCCTCGTGTTCGCGATCCTCGCGTTCGCAGGCGCGGTGATGCTGCTGCTCCCGGTCACGCCGCGCGGCGAGAGCCCCGAGGACATCCGCGCCGATCCAAAGATCGCGATCCCCATCGCGCTCGTCCTGGGTTTCTTCGGCGGCATGGTCGGCATCGGCGGCATCGCCTTCATCATCGCCGCGCTCGTGTACATCCTTCGCGTTCCTCCGCGCGTCGCGATCGGCTCTTCTCTCGGCATCGGACTCTTCGCGGCGGTCGCCGCGCTGATCGGCAAAGCGGCGACCGCGCAGGTCGATCCGCCGCTCGCGGCGATCGTGTTCGTGTCGGCGCTCGTGGCTTCACCCGTCGGAGCGGCCGTCAGCGTTCGCACCCAGCCGCGCGCGCTGCTCGCGATACTCTCGGGAGTCGTGATCCTCGCTGCGATCCGGATCGCGATCACGGCGGTCACCGGCTCATGAACGAGGTCGCCGTCCATTTCTCGCCGAACCAGGTAGACGCCGAGGTGGCCGCAAGCACCCTCCGCGCCTACAACCTGCACCCGCGGGTGATCCGAGATGACGCGATGCTCGGCGTGACCGGCGGGATGTCCGTCGGCCGATTCGCCATCCTGGTGCCGGAGCGCGAGGCCCCGCGGGCGCGCGAAGTCCTCGACGAGCCCATCCGCGAGGAGCGCGAGGACAACCCGGTGATGCGGCTGCTGATCATCGTCGCGATCATCACCGGGCTACTGCTTGCGACGCCGTTCGTGGCGCAGGTGTGCTCCGGGCCGGTCTAGGGCGTGCGGGTCTCGTGCTCCCTCGGGATGATCTCCTCGCGGTCGACCGCCAGGCGCACCTCGCCGTCGGCGATCCGCAGGATGTCATCCCGCGAAATCTCGGCGAGCTTTCCCCCGCCGAAGAGGCGCTCTAGTCCGGCACCCGCTCGGACGATGAAGCTCAGGAGCTCGCCCGTCTTTTCGTCGAACCGGATGTCTTCGACCGTACCGACGATGTCGCCGTCGCGGTCCTTCACGGTCTCGCCCTTCTTGAAGGAGGAGCGCGGCCTCTCGCCGGTATCGGCGAGGGCGGATTCCGCCGGCCACAGGAAGGACTCGGGCGGGACCATGTAGCCGAGATTCGGTCCGGACCAGCCGGCGGGCGGAACGACGAAGTCGCTCCTGTCGAAGCTCGGTTGCATATCGAGGTCGCGCTTGGTCAGGTTGAGTGTGATCACGTCACCCTCATGCTCCGCCGCCGCGAGCGCGTCGTCTCCGACGATCACGTCCCGGCCCAGCAGGCGGCTCGTGCTTATGACAAACCCGGTGATGCGTTCGGTCTCAGGGTCCACCAGAACCCGATGAATATTCCCCGCTTCGTGCCCGTCGCTCGTCCTGACTCTCGCGTTCAGATCGATGCGCATCGCGTTCCCCCCCAAGCGGCCATCCGGCCGCGCCCCCTGCAGCAGGTCTCACGCCAGCACGTTCGCCTAGTTCAATACGGCACGTCCACGTTACCCCCTCGACGTATGCCAGTCCCCTCGAGGAGCGCAGGTAGTCCGCGCTGCTCTCCGCGAAGCGCATCGAGGAGCCGAAGCGCGTCCTCCACGGTCAGATCGCGGCGGAAGTCGGTGAGGGCCGTCTGGACGGACTGGGGCTGGCCCGCTCCGGTCGGCCCTGTGGCGCCGGGCAGCGGCGTCCCGCTCGGCGAGCCCGAGGCGGCCGGCGCTGACGCTCGGGGCGATGCGCCGGGCTGTTGACTCTGCTGCCCGGGCGGCGGGGTGCCCTGGCTGGGCTGGGTCGTTTCGGCGGGAACCTGCGGCGCCAGAAGCTTGAGGATGCGGTCGATGACCTCGACGTTGAACTTGGCGTCGCGGTCGGTCGGGTCCAGACGCAGCGCCTCGACGTACGCGGCACGCGAGTCGAGGATGCGTCCGAGCCGGAAGAGAGAGGTCGCCCGGTCGTAGAACGCGATCACGCGCGTCGTGCCCTTCGCGGTCTCGATGGCGCGGCTGTACTCGACGAGCGCTCGGTCGTGCTCCCCCTGCGAAGCCAGCGCGTTGCCGAGGTTGATGGAGATCTCGGGTGCGGTCGGGCGCCGCGCCTGAAGGTCGCGATACCGCGCGACCGCTCCGGCGGGATCGCGCAGGAAGACCTGGTTCGCCGCGTCGACCTCGTCCGCGATCACATCGCCCGGACCGCACGCCATGACGAGGAGAAGCAGCGCGCTCACGGCGCCCAGGGCACGGCGGCGCGGTGCGGCACGCCCACGTGGAAGACGCGGCCGCGGCATCGCGCGTCGTTCGTCGATGAGCCAGTCGGCGATGAGAAGAGCGACCGCCAGACCGAGGAAGATCTGGTAGCGGTCCTCCGGGCTCACGCCACCCTCGCCTGGCGTGGCGGCGGTGTCGATGGCGCGGACCGCGTCGGCCAGGCTGCGCGCCGCCGCCTCGGAGTCGTAGCGGAAGTACTGCCCGCCGCCGTCGGATGCGAGCCGTGAAAGACGCTCTTCGTCGAGCCGGCTCGTGACCTGCGAGCCGTTGCTGTCCACGAGCATCTGCAGAAACTGGCCCTTCGCGTCGTACACCGGGACCGGGCCGCCCTGCGGCGTGCCGATCCCGAGCGTGAACACGTGGATGTTGCGCGCGAGATAGATGTCCAGCGGAGGCAGGTCCGGCGCCGGATCCTCGCCGTCCGACACGATGACGATCGCCTTGGCACGCTGATTTGCGGCCGGGGTGGTCGGGAACTGCGCGGCCGCACCCTGGAGTGCGGTGCGGAACGAGGAGCCCGGATTGATGCGGAAACCGTGGCCTGACGTATCGAGCGCCGGTCCGAGGACCTTCGTGTCCGCGGTCAGCGGGTACCGCAGGACGCTCGTGCCCGCGAAGAGGACGAGACCGACGCGGCTTCCGACGAGCTGCTCACCGAGCACCTCGATCGCGCGCTGCGACTCGTGCAGACGGTCCGTCCCGACGTCGCGCACGGCCATGCTCTGGGACACATCGAGCGCGATGATCGTGTCGACCGCGGACGTCGCGCCGCGACCCGGCACCTCGCCGATCTGCGGCCCGACGAGCGCGAGCACCGCGAGAAGGCACGCGGTGCCGACAAGGCTCACCTTGGTGATCTGCCGCGAGGGGCTCGCCGATGCGAGGCGCGCACCAGGTCCCGCGAACGCGGCGAGCGCGCGCCGCCGCCGGTAGAGCGAAACGGCGCAGAGCGCGACGATGAGCGCGGCCGCGATCAGCAGCGGCGCCAGCTCCGGGTGCGCGAAGGTCGTCCTCACGGGGTCCTCCGGAAAACGGTCGCGCCGAGCGCAAGCTCCAGGAAGAGGAGTGCGATCCCGAGCGCGAGGAAGGCCAGGTGCGTGTCCTGGTAGTCGATGAAGTCGCGCGTGCCGACGTGCGACTTCTCGAGCGACTCGATCTCGCGATAGACCTCCGCGAGCGAGTTCTCGTCGGAGACGCTGTAGTAGTGGCCTCCGGTCTGCTCGGCGATCTTGCGCATGAGCTGCGCGTCAAAGCTGTCCGTGATCACGTCCTTGTCGGCGGTGGCGGTGAGGGTGGTCGCGCCGATCGTGTACACGCGCACGTCGAGGAGCGTCGCCATGTTCGCGGCGTCCAGGGGGGTGATGTCTCCGCTGTTGTTCTCGCCGTCGGTGAGGAGGATGACGACCTTCGACGTAGCCTCCGACTCGCGAAGCACATTGATGCCGGTCGCAAGACCGGTCCCGATGGCGGTACCGCCCCCGAGCGTCCCCGTGTCGATCGGCGCGACGAGCTTCTGCGAGGCGGCGTAGTCGAGCGTCGGGGGGCCGAGAACGATGGCTTCGCCGCTGAAGACGACGAGCCCCACGCGGTCGTTGTGCAGCCCGCCCAGGAAATCGTTGACGACACGCTTGACCGCGTCGATCTTGGCCGATCCGCCCATGCCTCGCTCGGACATCGAGCCCGACGTGTCGAGTACGAGGACGATGTCGATGCCCTCCGCGATCGACTCGACCGAGGCGCGCACGATCTGCGGCCGCGCGAGCGCGAGGACGAACGCCACGAAGGCGAGGACGCGGAGAGCCAGGAGCGCCCAGCGCCACCGGATGCGCCAGCTGTGCCGCGCCATCGGAACGAGTCCGAGCGATGGAAAGAGCAAGCCGGTCCCCGGCCGGCGCGCGCGCATCAGGTTCACCACGAGACCCCCGCCGACCACGAGCAGAAGCGCGAGAAGCCACGGGTCCTCGAAGTGGAGCGCGGTGATGTCCGTCACGACGGCTGCCCTTTCATGAGCTCGTACTGCTCGGCAACCGCGGCCCGGCGCATGGCGTCGATGGCCGACCGGACCGCGTGCTGCGCACGCGCGGGATACGAGATGGACTGGTGGAACCGGGCGCTCTCGCCCTCACGCAGGATCTCGTAGATGGTCGCTATCTCCGTGCGATCGATGCCCGCGCGGAGCATGTCCTCACGGAGCTCGCGCGGAGTCCTCTCGTTCGCCGACAGCCCGAAGCGGTCGCCGACGTATGACCGGAGTGTTTTGGAAAGCAGCTCGTAGTGCTCGGCGTAGCGGCCCTTCTCGGGCAGGCCGAGCGACGCGACGCGATTCAGCTCCGCCATCGCGCGCTGCGCGGGCGTCAGCTGGATGTCGCCCATCTCATCCTTCGGCCGGCGCGCGGCGGCGCGGCGCGTCTGACGGATGATGAGCACGAGCATCGCGAGCACCACGACGACGAGCGCGACCTGGATCGCAAGCTGCGGGATCTGCGGCGTCGCGTTCGGCAGCCGGAGCTGCGGCTTCACGGGCTTGATGTCGTCGGTGGCCTCGCCGACCGTGATGACGCTCGTGATGACGATCGGGATGTCAGCGGTCGGGGCGATGCCGGGCTCACCGGTGGGCGACTGGTAGGCCACGTGGATCTCCGGGAAAACGAGGTCGCCGACGCGGAACGCCGTGACCTTGTAGCGGAACGTGTAGCGCGTCCGGCCGTTCGCGATCCGCGTGACCTGCGGCGGTATGGCCTCGAGCACCTCGAACTCATCCATCGTCCGGCCGACGCCGCTGTCGGTGATCTTGTAGCCCGGATCGACTTCCACGACGAGCGCGAGGGTGATCGGATCGCCGATCGTGATGCCGCGCTTGTCCACGGTCGCCGCCACGTTCACGGGCCCGTCGGCCGCCGCGACCGATCCGAGCGCGATCAGCAGGGACGCCGCGACGAGCAGGACGCGCATCAGTTGCGCCTCGAGCGCGCATTGAAGAGCGCGAGCAGAGCCGGCACGTATGGCCGGTCCGTCGAGAGCTCGATGCGGTCGACGCCCATACGACTGAACGTGCGGAGTCGTTGCGCGCGTCGCTCGCGCGCGGCCCGCGAGAACCGCTCGCGTACGGCCGGATCCGAGGTGTCGACGTATCCGACACGACCGCTCTCGGCGTCCTCGAGGGCGACGAGCCCGACCGACGGGAGCTCCAGCTCGCGCGGGTCGTTCAGGATCAGCGCGATGAGGTCGTGCTTGTGGCCGAGCGCGCGGAGCGGCGCTTCGAAGTCGACGTCGAGGAAGTCGGAGATCACGAACACGACGTTCCGCTTCTTCGTGACGTTGGCGAGATAGTCCGCGACGGTCGCGATCTCCGTCGGAGAGCGGCGCGGCTCGGCGAACAAGAGCTCGCGGATCACGTGGAGCAGGTGATGACGCCCGCCGCTCGGGGGGATGAACTCGCGCACGCCGTCCGCGAACAGCACCAGCCCGACGCGGTCGTTGTTGTGCAGGGCGGTTACGGCGAGCAGGGCCGCGACATCCGCGGCGAGCTCGCGTTTCGAGACGCTACCCGTGCCGAACCACGCGCTCGAGGACACGTCGACCGCCAGGTAGATGTTGAGCTCGCGCTCCTCGCGGTACTTCTTGATGTAGGGCGTGTTCATGCGCGCGGTCACGTTCCAGTCGATGCTCCGAATGTCATCGCCCGGCTCGTACTCGCGCACCTCCTCGAAGTCGAGCCCCGAGCCGCGGAAGACGCTGCGGTAGGTCCCCATGAGCGCCTCGTCCGCCAGGATCCGCGCCTTGATCTCGACCTGCTTGACGACGCGGAGGACCTCGGGGGGTACGGGCTCCCGGTGCGGCGCGCTCGTGGCGGCCATCGTTAGGGGACCGCTACGTTGTCGAGGACGCGACCGATGACGACCTCGGGTGTGATCTCCTCCGCCTCCGCCTCGTAGGTGACGATGAGCCGGTGGCGCATGACGTCCAGCGCGACCGCTTTGATGTCGTCGGGCAGCACGTAGTCGCGGCCGTCCAGGAACGCGTGTGCGCGCGCCGCGAGCGAAACGTAGATCGTTGCGCGCGGCGAGACGCCATACGCGATGAGTGGCTTCAGGTCGGCGAGCTTGGGGCCGACGGGGTCGCGCGTAGCGACCACGATCCGGACGACGTAGTCCTTGATCGCGTCGTCCATGTGTACCTGGCGGACCGCCGCGCGAGCGTCGAGGATCGCCGCGGGGGTCGCGAGCTTGCGCGGGATCGCGGGCTCTTCGATCGTGTTCCGGTCCATGATCACCCGCTCCTCGTCGGGAGTCGGGTAGCCGATCACGACCTTCATCATGAATCGGTCGACCTGCGCTTCGGGCAGGCGATACGTGCCCTCGTGCTCGATCGGGTTCTGGGTCGCGAGCACCGTGAAGAGCTCGGACAGGGGATGGGTCTGTCCGCCGATGGAGACCTGCCGCTCCTGCATCGCCTCGAGGAGCGCGCTTTGGACCTTGGGTGGCGCTCGGTTGATCTCGTCGGCGAGCAGGAGGTCGGTGAAAATCGGCCCCAGGCGGGGGCTGAAGCCCTGGGTCGAGGGGTTGTAGATCATCGTGCCGATCAGGTCGGCCGGGAGCAGGTCCGGGGTGAACTGGATGCGCTTGAAGTCGGAGTCGATCGTGTCGGCGAGCGTCTTCACGGCGAGGGATTTGGCGAGGCCGGGGACGCCCTCCACGAGGAGGTGCCCGTTGCACAGCATGCCCATGAGGAGCCGGTTGACGAGGTAGTCCTGCCCGACGATGACCCGGTGGATCTCGTGAAGGACAGGCGCGATGAAGTCCCCGCGCCGCAGCACCGAGTCGCTGGCCGTAGGCGCGCGGAACGGACTCGCCACCTACGAACAGATTAGAGGGTGAGGGGCTGAACGGTTCGGTCTAGGGCGTCGCGGTCGAGCGATCTCGGCATAGGCTCGCGCCATGCGGCGGGTTCTGTTCAGCGCCTGGTACTGGTTACCGGGGCGGCGTCGCTGGGACACGGGCGTCTCCCCGCCGGAGCTCGAGCGCTTCGTGCAGTCGCATCCGCCTGGACGCGCGCTCGACGTGGGATGCGGGACCGGCACGAACGTCGTGTATCTCGCTCGGCATGGTTGGTCCGCCGTGGGCGTGGATTTCGCCGGACGCGCGATCGCGAAAGCGCGCCGTCGCGCGCGAGATGCCGGCGTCCGGGCAACGTTCCTGGTCGGCGACGTAACGCACCTTGCCGCGGACGGCCCGTTCGATCTCGCGCTCGACCTTGGGTGCCTGCATTCCATCGCCGTCTCCGGTCGGGCCGGCTATGCGGCGGGTCTGGCTCGGGCCGTGCGGCCGGGCGGGACGTTTCTTCTGTACGCGTTCGCGCCTGGCGGGCCTACCTTCGGGTTCACGGCCGACGATGTGCGGACGACGTTCGCGGATGCGTTCGACGTCGTGGGCGTGGAGGAAGGCAAGGGCCGGCCGTCCGCGTGGTACACGCTCGTGAGGCGGTAGCCTTTATGTCATTGACCCCGTAGCTCAGCGGATAGAGCAGCAGCCTTCGAAGCTGTTGGCGAGAGTTCGATTCTCTCCGGGGTCGCAGATTTAGTACCGCAGTACCGACCAGCCGTCCTATTCGCGCGAGGTTGACCGATCGGCACGCTCGCCTTCATGCGAGCGTGCACGAAGTGCGGCGAGGTCAAGCCGCTCGAGGCGTTTCCTCCGGTGCGACGGGGTGAACCGAAGCTTCAAACGTGGTGCCGAGATTGCTTCGCCGAGGCGAGCGCTCGGAACTATCGGAAGAATCACGAAAGGGAGAAGAGCCGGCTCATACGCCAGGTCACGGAGCGGCGCGCGGAAGTCCGCCAGAAAATCGTCGAGTACCTGCGAGAGCACCCCTGTGTCGACTGCGGCGAAACCGATATCGTCGTCCTCGAGTTTGACCATGTGGCCGAAAAACTTGGCGACATTGCGGCCTACGCGGGTGGCGGCCGCAGCTGGCTCCGTGTCAAAGCCGAGATCGACAAGTGCGAGGTCCGCTGCGCGAACTGCCATCGTCGGAAAACACTCGAGCGTTCGGGCCGTCAGGCGCCTACTCCTCGGGTGTCCGAGGTCCGTCGTGCCAAACCTCCCTTCCAACTGGAGCTCGATGCAAGCCTCGGGACACGCACTTGTCGCGTATGCGGCCAGACCAAACCACTTCGTGAGTTTCCATATCGGTCAACAAAACGCCAAACGCGTCACTGGATCTGCCTTGTGTGCCAGCGCGAATACACGAACGAGTGGTATTCACGGAACGGCCAGAGTCAAGTTGCAAAAGCCAAGATAAGGAATCGCCGCACTACGGCAGACCTCAAGGAGCGCGTTCGGGAATATCTACTTGACCATCCGTGCATGGACTGTGGCGAAACAGATCCCGACGTTCTCGAATTCGATCACCTACGGGATAAGCGCGCAGACATAAGCACGCTTGTCCAGTACGGGGTCTCTTGGAAAACCGTTCAGGACGAGATTGCCAAGTGCGAGGTGCGATGTGCGAACTGCCATCGACGACGCACGGCGACGAGGGGCCGTTACTACCGAACTCGCGCGACAATCGTTAGAATCGACGAACTGGCCCGGTAGCTCAGTGGATAGAGCGCTTGCCTACGAAGCAAGTTGTCGCGCGTTCGAGTCGCGCCCGGGTCACAGTAGTAGTCAACTAGGAAGCAACGCAAGCACGCGATCCAATCCGCGCACATCCCCATCAACCTCATCCGGAAAGATGAACACGCGCATGCCCGCGCGCTCGGCGCCACGGTCCACCTCGTGATCCCCGACCATCAGCGTCTCGCTCGGCTTCACGCCAAGCGACTTCGCCGCAGCGAGAAAGATCGCGGGATCCGGCTTCTCTGCACCCACCTCGAACGAATGCGTATATGAATCGACGAGCCCTTCGAGACGGTGCTTCGCGAACACCGGCCGCAGGTCTGTCGGCACATTGCTGACAATGCCGATCTTCATCCCATGTCTTCGCACCGCTTCGAGCGTCTCGCGCGTATCGGAAAACGGAACCCACGAGCGCGGGTCCATCACTCGCTCGTACAACGCGCGCGACACTCCCGGGATCTCACCCTCGAGACGAGAGAAGAGATCGCTCCACACCCGACGATGCGCCTCGATGGACAGGTCGCGGCCCTTCGCGATCTCTTCCGGCGTCTTCCCGGCTGTCCAGACCTCATCCCAGAGCTCGCGAGCTCGCGAGTCGGAGATCTCGACCCCACGCGAGCGCGCGAAGTCGACGATCACCTCGGGCGCATGCGGCGCGTGAAAGAGCGTGTCCCCCCAGTCAAAGAGCACCGCGCGCAGAGGCGCGCCTACCGGCGGAGCCACTCGTGCTCAGGGTCGAATGTCACGCACCAGCGCCGGACCGGACCGGCCATGACGTTCAGGTAGTACAGCTCGTATCCCGGTGCGGCCGACACGGTGTGGTAGCCGCGCGGCACGAGCACGAGATCGCCGTCGCGCACAGACAGGCTCTCGTCGAGTGACCTATCGGCCGTGTACACGCGCTGGAGCGCGAACCCGCGCGGATCGCGCAGGCGGTGGTAATAGGTCTCCTCGAGCTGGGTCTCGCGGGGCGGATCGTTCGTGTCGTGCTTGTGCGGCGGGTAGCTCGACCAGTTTCCCGCGGGTGTCACTACCTCGGTGACGAGGAGAGACTCTGCGGCCCCATCCTCCATGAGGATGTGATGGATCGTCCGCTCCATCCGTCCCATGCCGCGCACCTCGCGCTTCATCTGGGCGGGCGTGATGTGTCGCGCCGATTCGCCGCGCTCCGCCGGCGCGGATCCGATCGCGATCTCCACGTCGCCGGAATGCGCCGCCACCTCGACGGTCACGCCCGGTGGCGCGTAGACGGCATGCGGCGGCCCGTCGAACGGCGTCGCGCGCTCGCCGACGTGCGGCCAGCCGACGTCGCCGACCCCCACCGCGCACCGTCCGGCGATCACCACGATGCACGCCTCCGATCCCGCCGTCTCCAGCAGGAAGCGGCCGCCGCCGGGGATGCGGAGCGCGTTGAAGCTCACGTAGCGCCAGCCCGCCGACTCCGGGATCGACACCGCGCCGTTCTGACCGCGCACGAGCAGCGAGCTCATAGGTAGCGCCGCTGCTTTTGCTTCGCCTTGTCGTAGGCCTTGCGCGCGTCGCGTACGCCCGCGGCCTCGGAGGTCGCCGCGACCGGGACCTCCCACCAGCTGTCGTAGCCCGGCACGGAGACGTAGCGGTCGACCTCGATGTGGATCACAACCGTGCGCTCGACCTTCTTCGCCGCGGCGAGCGCGTCGCGGAACTCAGCGATGCCACGAGCCCTAATCACATGGGCGCCGAGGCTCTCGGCGTTCGCGGCGAGATCGACGGGCAGATGCGGCGCCGGTTCGCGTTCGCTGTCGAGCCCGCGCAGGCCCGGCTTGACCCATCGGAACTGCGTTCCGAATCCGTCGGTCCCGAGCGATCGCGAGAGTCCACCGATCGACGCGAACCCGTGGTTGTCGACCAGCACGACGACCAGCTTCGCCCGCTCCTGGATCGAGGTGACGATGGCCTCGTTCAACATGAGATACGACCCGTCGCCGACCAGCGCATACACCTCGCGCGCCGGATCCGCCAGCTTCACGCCGAGCGCGCCAGCGATCTCGTAGCCCATGCACGAATAGCCGTACTCGACGTGGTACTGCTTGCGATCGCGCGTCCTCCAAAGCTTGTGGAGGTCACCCGGCATCGATCCCGCGGCGCAGACGACGACGTCGGTCGCCGAGGAGAAGTCGTTCACCGCACCGATGACCTCGGACTGCGCCGGCAGCGGCGAGTGCCCGAGCCGATACAGGCGCGTCACCTCGGCATCCCACTCCTTCGCTAAACGGGCGCACTTGTCGCGGTATGCCTGGTCCACGCGGTAACCGAGCCCGGCGAGCGCCTCGAGCGTCACGCGCGCGTCCGCCGTAACGGCAATCGCACCCTGTTTGACCGCGTCGACGTCGGCGACGTTGACGTTGATGAAGCGAACGTGCGGATCCTGGAAGGCGGACTTCGACGCGGTCGTGAAGTCGCTCCACCGCGTCCCGATGCCGATCACCAGATCCGCTTCATTGGCAACCGCGTTCGCCGCCGACGTCCCGGTCGCGCCGATCGCGCCGAGATTCGAGGGATGGTCGTACGGAAGCGATCCCTTCCCGGCCTGCGTCTCGGCCACGGGGATGCCGGTCCCGTCCACGAAGCGCCGGAGCGCATCGGATGCGCACGCATAGCTGACCCCGCCGCCTGCGACGATGAGCGGGCGCTTCGCCGCGCGGATCGCTTCGACCGCCCGCGCGAGTGCGGCGGGCTCGGGTGGCCGCCGCTCGACGCGCCAGACCCGCTTTGCCAGAAACTCGTCCGGATAGTCGTACGCCTCCGCCTGCACGTCCTGCGGCAAGGCGAGCGTGACCGCGCCGGTATCCGCGGGGCTGGTGAGGACGCGCATCGCGGCGAGCGCAGCTGGAACGAGCTGCTCCGGGCGGGTGATACGGTCCCAGTAGCGCGACACCGACTGGAAAGCGTCGTTCACGCTGACGTCGCCGCGCGATGGCACCTCGAGCTGCTGGAGCACCGGGTCCGAAAGGCGGGACGCGAACACGTCGCCGGGAAGCAGCAGGACGGGAAGCCGATTCACCGTGGCGAGCGCCGCACCGGTGAGCATGTTCGTCGCGCCCGGGCCGATCGAGGTCGTGCACGCGAACGTCTGGAGCCGATCCTTCTGCCGCGCATACCCCACCGCGCTGTGCACCATCGACTGCTCGTTGCGCGCCATGTGATACGGCAGCAGCTCCGGCGACTCGAACAGGGCCTCGCCGATTCCCGCGACGTTGCCGTGGCCGAAGATCCCCCAGCAGCCCGCGAAGAAGCGCTGCTCGACCCCGTCCCGCTCGACGTATTGCGAGGCCAGGAATCGCACGAGCGCCTGCGCCATCGTGAGACGCGTCACGCCGTTACCCCGCGCGAGAGCAGTCCCTCGATCTCGGCGAGCGTCGGCATCGCGTCCGCGCACGCCAGTCGAGAGGCGACGATCGCGCCCGCCGCGTTCGCGAGCATCAAGGTCCGCGCGAGCGGCCACCCCGCGAGGAGTCCGTGGCAGAGCGCGCCGCCGAACGCATCGCCCGCGCCGAGGCCGTTCAGCACCGGGATCTCGACCGCCGGCACAGTGACCTCCTCGCTCGCGGTCCGCGCGTAGACGCCCTCGCCTCCGCGTTTCACGATCGCAAGGCCCGGCCCCATCGCGAGCAGTGCGGCGGCCGCCTCGCGCGGATCGCGCAGTCCGGTCGCCATCTCCACCTCATCGGTGTTCCCGACGACGACGGTCGCGCGGCGCAGGGCCTCGCGCGCCCAGCGGCGGGCGTCCTCGCCGGATCTCCAGAACATCGGACGGTGGTCGAGGTCGTGGATGGTGATCGCTCGACCCCTGCGCGCGTCCAGCGCCGCGAGCGTCGCCGTGCGGCTCGGCTCGTCCGATAGCCCCGTGCCCGTGGTCCAGAAGAGCGGCGCCTCCGCGATGGCAGCGAGGTCGAGGTCGTCCTTCGTGAGATTCATGTCGGGCGCCTTCGGCTCGCGATAGAAGAGGAGCGGGAAACGGTCCGGCGGGTGGATCTCGCAGAACACGATCGGCGTGCGCAGCGTCGGATCGGTGCTCACCCACCGCGGGTCGACGCCGAACCGGCGAAGCGCGTCACGGACGTAGTCGCCGAAGCCATCCTTCCCCACCTTCGTGATCACCGCCGCACGACGCCCGAGACGCGCCGCCGCGACGGCAACGTTCGTCGCGCTCCCGCCGAGCGACTTCGCGAAAGTTCGCACCTCGGCGAGCGTCGCGCCGACCTGCTCTGGGTAAAGGTCGACGCCGACCCGCCCCATCGTGATGACCTCGAGGCTACCCATGCTTCCTCGCGTACGCGCTGCTTTGCGCGATCCACTCCGGCGGGCCCGGCGCCGGCTCACCGTCGAGCATTACGTCCTGCTCGAGTACGTACCAGCCCGTGTATCGAGCCTCGCGTAGCTCGGCGAGCACGTCCTTTATCCGCGCCGCGCCCTCGCCGAGCGGACGGAACAGGCCGTCCCGCACGGCATCGTTGTACGAAAGGCTGCCGTCGCGGACACGTGCGCCAAGCGGGCCGTCCACATCCTTGAGATGGACGTGCCGTACGCGCGGACCCGCGTCCCGCCCGACCTTCAGCGGGTCCGCGCCGCCGAGCGCGATGTGACCGGTGTCGAGGCACAGGGCGTGACCGCTCTCCTCGAGAAATCGCTCGATGTGGTGGGGACGCTCGATCGCGGTCCCCCAATGCGGATGCACGGCGACGCTGAGCCCAAGCTCGTCCGCGATCTCGACGACGCGGTCGATGCCCTCGAAGAGCCGGGGCCAGGCGTCGTCCGGAATCTCCACGGCACCCGAATAGCCGGTCTGGGCAAGCGCGGGCGCGAGCACCACGAACTCCGCGCCGCCGGCAGCTAGCCATGTGGCCTGGCGCCGCACGGAGGCAAGCTCGTCGGCGCGGCGTGCACTTTCGTGCAGGACCGCCGTCACGAAGCCGCCGACAAGCTGCAGGCCGCACGAGTCGAGCAACGCCCGCGCCGCGGCAGGGTCGGCCGGAAGGAACCCGGGCGGCCCGGCCTCCGTGGCGTGCATGCCGAGCGCACGCATGTCCGAGAGGACGCGGTCCGGAGCGAGCTGCAGGCCCCAGTCGGGCACCTCGCAGACGCCCCATGAGATCGGCGCGGCCGCGAGCTTGATCTGCGTCAAAGAGATTCAGAGTTTAGAGTCGCGCGGAGTGAAGATCGCGATCCTCGGCGTGGGCCGCCTCGGCGCGTTCCACGCCAAGGTCCTGCGCGAGCTCCCCGGGGTCGACGAGCTTCGGATCAACGACGCCGACTCGGCGCGCGCCGCCGGCCTCGCGAAGGAGCTCGGCGCGAAGCACGCGGACTCGGTCGACGCGGCGCTCGAAGGTGCCGATGCCGCGGTGATCGTGACGCCGACCGGAACGCACGCGGACCTCATCATTCGGGCCCTCGACAAGGGGCTGGCCGTCTTCTGCGAGAAGCCCATCGCGCTGGACCTCGGGTCGACGAAGCGCGTCGTGGAGCACGTCGACAAGACCAAGGGGCGCGTCCAGATCGGCTTCCAGCGCCGGTTCGACAAGGGCTTCCAGGAGGCTCGCCGCCGCGTACGCGCCGGCGAGCTCGGCACCGTCTACAGCTTCCACATGACGAGCCGCGACGCGATGCCGCCGCCGGACGCCTACATCGAGACCTCGGGTGGGCAGTTTGTCGACCAGCTCATCCACGACTTCGACGTCACGCGGTGGATGTTCGGCGACGAGGTGGAGGAGCTGTACGCGACCGGATCGACTCTCGGATTCCCGCAGTACGCGAAGTACAACGACGTCGCGACGTCCGCGGTCGTGCTTCGCTTGCGCGGCGGCGCGATGGGCCTGCTCCAGGCGGCACGGCACAACGAGGCGGGCTACGACATCCGCGTCGAGGTCTACGGTGCAAAAGACACGATCGCGGTGGGCCTCGA
>JBBPIP010000011.1:36249-81190 GCA_038040265.1 Chloroflexota bacterium
AACGCGTTCAGCGACGGCGGCCGCGCGAACGCCGCGATCCACGTGACGGCGCCCGGCGTGTCGCTCCTCCTCGACTGTGGCGGATCGGCCCTTCCGGCGATCAAGAAACACATCGACCCAGCGACGATCGAGGCGGTGGCGGTCACTCATCTGCATGGCGACCATTTCGGCGGCATCACGTTCCTCGTCCTCGAGCAGCATTTCGCGGGACGCAAGAAACCGCTCGTGGTCGGAGGACCGCCATCGCTCGAGCGGCGCCTCCGCGCGGAGGAGCAGGCGCTCTTCCCCGACTTCTTCGGACCCACCACGCTCGGCTTCCCGTTGAGCACGGTCGTGCTCGGCGCGGAGCCGACGGAGCTCGGCGGGGCTCGCGTGACCGCGCTGCCGGTGCGTCACGTCCGGTTGGCGGAGCCACACGGCTTGCGCGTCGAGGTCGCTGGAAAGCTCATCGCTTATTCAGGCGATGCGCGCTTCACCGAGCACCTCGTCGCCGTCTCAAAGGGGGCCGACCTCTTCATCTGCGAAGCGTCGTTCTTCGACCGCGACGACCCGTCTCACATCTCGTATCGCCAGATCATGGCGCACAGGGAAGAATTCGGCGCGAAACGGATCGTGCTCACCCACCTCGGTGCCGAGACGCTCGCTCATCTTTCCGAGCTCGAGCTCGAGCACACCGCGGACGGGACGCTGATCGAAGTCTAGCCGGGATCCGACTCCGTCAGCATCGCCAGATCGCTTCTCCCGCGGGCGCGTCCGTACAGCCGGATGGCGAAGGGGAGCACGAGGAAGAGGAGCGCGATCCCGAGGATCACGGCCGTTGCGGGGCGCGTCAGCATCGCGACGAGATTCCCGTCGGTCAGAATCATCCCGCGCCGCAGGTTGTTGTCGATGAGCGGGCCCAGCACGATGCCGAGGATCACCGGGCCCAAGGGATAGTCGTAGCGCTTCATCAGAAAGCCGATGACACCGAGCGCGAAGACGACCACGAGGTCGAACGCGTTGCGGTTCAGCGAGTAGACGCCGATCGTCGAGATCACCGTGATGCCGGCGAAGAGCAGGGGCTTGGGGATGTCGAGCAGCTTCACCCAGATGCCGACGAGCGGCAGGTTCAGCACGAGCAGCATCACGTTCGCGATGTACAGGCTCGCGATGAGTCCCCACACGAGGTCAGGGCGCGTGGTGAAGAGCAGCGGTCCGGGCTGGAGGCCGTAGATCTGGAACGCGGCCAGCATCACGGCGGTGGTCCCCGAGCCGGGGATGCCGAGCCCGAGGAGCGGCACGAGGTGCCCGCCTGCGGCGGCGTTGTTTGCGGCCTCGGGTCCGGCGACCCCTTCGATCGCGCCCTTTCCGAACTCGTCCTTGTGTTTCGAGACCCGCTTCTCGATCGCGTAGCTGATGAACGATGCGATCGTCGCCCCGGCGCCGGGGAGCGCGCCGATGAAGAAGCCGATCCCCGACCCCCGGAGCCATGACGGGACCGACCGGCTGAACTCCTCTCGCGTCATCCACACCGGTCCCTTGATCGACTCGCGGTGCTCGTCCTGTGACCGGAGCGTCGCCGCGTACCAGAACACTTCGCTCAGCGCGAAGAGGCCGATGGCACCGAGCACGACGTCGATGCCTTCCTCGAGCTCGTTGATGCCGTACGTGAGGCGCAGTTGACCGGTCTGGTTGTCGAGCCCGATGAGGCCGAGCCCGAGGCCAAGCAGCGTCGCGAAGACCGACTTCGGGACGGACGTGCCCGAGAGGCTCGTGACCGCACTCAGCGCGACGATCATGATCGCGAAGAGCTCCGGCGGCCCCAGCTTCACGGCCTGCTCGACGAGGATCGTGGCGAAGACCATGAGCCCGATCGTGGCGAGCGTTCCCGCGACAAAGGAACCGATCGCGCTTGTCGCCAGCGCCGCGCCGGCGCGGCCTTTCTTCGCCATCTGGTAGCCGTCGAGAGCGGTGACGACCGAGGCGGACTCTCCGGGAGCATTGACCAGGATCGACGTGGTCGACCCGCCGTACATCGCGCCGTAGTAGATGCCGCCGAACATGATGAACGCGCCGACGGGGTCGAGCTTGAACGTCAGCGGCAGCAGCAGCGAGATCGTGAGCGCGGGACCGATGCCCGGCAGAACGCCGATTGCAGTGCCGAGAAGCACGCCAATCCCGGCATAGAGAAGGTTTGCGGGAGTGAGCGCGGTCGCGAATCCGCCCAGGAGCGAGCTGATGAGCTCCACTAGAAGGGCAGCGGTCCTTTCGGGAGCGCGATGGTCAGGCCCTGTACGAACAGCAGGTAGAGGCCGGCAATGAACAGAAGCGATGCGATCGAGTCACGCACGAGGTGGCTGCTACCGAGGATGCGGGCCTGGGCGATGAGGAACGCCGTGGCGCTAATGATGAAACCGAGCGGGACGAACGCGAGGAGGAACGCGGCCGTAGCCGCGACCGTGTAGATGAAGGGTTGCCGGTCGATGGGTTCCGTCTTGGGCGGCGGCGCGCCGCGGAGGGCTTCGACCGCGAGCCACGCAGCGCTCGCGAGCATGAGAACGCCCACGAGCGTGGGGAGAACCGCCGGGCTGACGACCCCGAACCCGGGGTCCGGAGTCGTCACGCCACCGGCGATCGTCACGAGGGCGAGGACCGCGATCACGGCCGCGCCCACGAGGTCCGGATTCCGTGAGGTCACTTCACCAGGCCGAGATCCGTGAGGGTGGTCGTGAGGCTCGTGGTCTCACCCGAGATGAACGCGGCGAGGTCTGTCGTGGTGAAGTTTTCGAACCAGTCGTTCTTCGTGGCAAAGTCCTGCCACGTCTTGCTGTCGTGGACCTTCTTCGCGAGCTCCTTGAGCGCCGTCAGGTCGCCCACCGCGATCTCCGGTGGCGCAGCAAGCAGACGCCAGTTGACGAGCGTGATGTCGATGCCCTGGCTCTTCAGAGTCGGGATGGTCTTCGCGGTGGCGAGGGGCTGGTCCGCGGAGATCGCGAGGGCTTTCATGTTTCCGCTGTCAATCTGCCCCTTGAACTCGCCGAAGCCTGAGATGCCCACCTGAACCTGTCCGCCGATGATCGCGGCGGCGGCCTCGCCGCCGCCCGCGAAGGGCACGTAGCTCTTCCACGCCTTCACGTCGCCGCCCGCGGCCTTGACGAGCAGCGCGGCGAGCTCGTGGTCCGCCCCGCCGGCGGAGCCACCCGCGAACTTGATGCTGTTGACGTCCTTCTTGAGCGCGTCGATGACGTCCTTGATCGACGTGAACGGCGAGCTCTTCGGAGTCACGATCACTTCGGTCTCGCCCATGAGCCGCGCGATCGGCGTGAGCTGCGAGACCTTCGCTTCGGTCTTACCGGTGATCTGCGATCCGAGGGTGACCCGTCCCACGACGATGAGCGTGTGCGAGTCGCCCTTGTTCTTCAGAAGCTGCGCCATGCCGACGGTGCCGCCCGCGCCGGGCACGTTCGACACCGTGACGTTCGTGCTCACGAGCCTCTCGTCGATGAGCGCGCGCTGCACCAGGCGCGCGGTCGTATCGAAGCCGCCGCCGGTGGCGGCCGGCGCCATGATGTCCACGGTCTTCGTGGGGTATTTCGCCGCGGCGGATCCCGATGGCGACTGCGTTCCGGTGCCGCTGCCTCCGCAGGCCGCGGCAAGCATGGCGCCCGCCGCGACGAGCGCGACGATGCGAGGAAGCCGATCCATTGATGCCCTCCTGAGCCGCTTTAGCAGCGGCAGAGGGCAAGGCTCAGCGCAGGACGCCCTGCCGTCAAATCGGCCGGTCGCTACTCGGCGATGACGTGCACGCGGTCCGGGCGAAGTGACAGCGATATCGGCCCGTCGAGCGTGGCGCTTCCGCCGGGGTCCGGTTGGTCCACGATCCACTCGCGATCCTCGACCTTCACCCAGTAGCGCATGGTGTCGCCGAGGAAAGCGCGGCGGACGATCGTGCCGTTGAGCGAGATCCCCGGCCCGCGGCCATTGGTCGCGGTGGGGCCGATCGTGAAGCTCTCGGGCCGCAGGCAGAGCTTGACCTCCTGCCCTGCGGCGAGCGCGACACCCTCGGGACGCCGCACCGACGCGCGCTGCGACCCGAGCGCGATCGTCACCGCGTCGTCGGAAACGTCCAGGACCTTCGCAGGCACGAGATTCACGGACCCGACGAAATCGGCGAGGAAGGCGGTGCGTGGCCGGTAGTAGATGTCCCACGGCGCGCCGGCCTGCTCGACCTTCCCCGCGTTCATGACGGCGATCCAGTCGGACAGCGAGAGCGCCTCCTCCTGATCGTGCGTCACGTAGACGAACGTCATGCCGAGCCGCCGCTGCAGCACGCGCATCTCGACGCGCAGCTGCTCGCGAAGCTTCGCGTCGAGGTTCGAGAGCGGCTCGTCGAGTAGGAGGACCTGCGGCTGGATCACCAGAGCGCGCGCCACCGCCACGCGCTGCTGCTGTCCACCGGAGAGCTGGTTGGGCCAGCGGTCGCCGAGGCCTCCGAGCCCGACGAACGAGAGCGTTTCGTCGACACGCCGCGTGCGATCGGCACCGGACACGTGTGCGACCTTCAGCCCATACGCGACGTTATCGCGGACGGTCATGTGCGGGAAGAGCGCGTAGTCCTGGAAGACCATCGCCGTGCCGCGGCGGTGCACCGGCAGGTTGTTGACGCGGCGTCCGGCGATCTCGATGTCGCCCAGGTCGGGGTCGTAGAAGCCCGCGATCATCCGCAGGGTCGTCGTCTTCCCGCAGCCGGAGGGGCCGAGCAGTGTCGCGAACGAGCCCTTCGGCACCTCGAAGGACACGTCGTCGACGGCCGTGACACCGCCGAATCGCTTCGTGACATGCGAGACGCGGACGTGAGTGGTCTCAGGCACGGGCCGCTCCCAGCGAGATGCGACCGCGCGCCAGCGCCGCGAAGATGAGGAGCGCGATGATGGCCATGCCGATGTCGGAGACCGTGTATGCAGTCGCAGCGCCCCAGTTGAGGTCGCCCACAAGCTGATAGATGCGGATCGTCGCGACCGTCGTCGGCGGCGTGAAGAGGAAGATCACGAGCGAGAGGGTGGTGACGGCGCGTACGAAGGTCGTGACGAATCCGACCCGCAGCGACCCGCCGAGCATCGGGAGGATCACGTCACGGAAACCGCGAAGGCTCGAAGCGCCGAGACTTGTCGCGGCCTCATCGATCGAGCGATCGATCTGGCGGAGGCCCGCCACCGCCGCCTGATAGCCCACCGGGATGTTCCAGAACACGAAGGCGATGATGATGAGCCAGCCCCGATCGACGAAGTCGAGCCACTTCTGGTTGAACGCTACGAGGTAACCCAGGCCAAAGAAGATCCCAGGTATGGCGGCTGGCAGGATCAACAGGAGATCCAGCGCGCCCCGGCCGGGCCACTTCCCACGCTGCACGAGCCACCCCGCGAACAGAGCGAAGACGGCCGAGACCGCGGCCGCTACGCCGCTGAACACGAGGGTGTTGCGCAGCGCGTCGCCGTTCGTTCCGCTCAAGACGTATTGGAAGTGCTCGGTCGTCACCTGGAGGTTGTTCGGGAAGCGCAGCGTCAGCGCGCTCACGACGAGGGCCCCGTAGACGAGAAGGATGATGCCGGCAAGCGCGAGACAGGCCACAAAGCACGCGCGGCTGACCGCGGCGCTGACGGGGGGCCGCGGCATGGATGAGGCGCGGCCCGAGATGGTCACGAACGAGCGGCCGCCATCGAGCCGGACCTTCGCGAGATAGAGCCCGAGCGCGAGCAGCAGCAGGATCGTGCTCACGGCGGCCGCGCTCGTGTACTCGCCGAAGCTCGAGATGAGGCTGTATGCCTGCGTCGGCAGCACGTAAAACGTGCCGCCGATCAGCTGAGGGTTCCCGAAGTCCTCCAGGATGTAGATCGCGGTCGTGAGGATCGCCGCGCCGAGCCCCGGACGAGACAGCGGAAGCGTGACGGTCCGGAAGACGCGCCATGACCCGGCCCCGAGGTTATGCGCGGCCTGCTCCATGCGCGGGTCGCTCCTCGAGAGCGCGTCGGCGATGAGCTGATATGCGAATGGGAAGAAGGCGATCGTCTGGACGCCCCAGACGCCGTTGAGTCCGTAGATGTTCGGCGATTGACCGAAGACCCCGTAGCTGATCACGCCGCGAGCGCCGAAGAGGAGCGTGTATGCGGCGGCGACCACGAAGGGCGGCGAGAGGAGCGGCAGGATGCCGACAAGCCGGAAGAACGGCTTCCAGCGCATGTTCGAGTAGACCATCGCGTACGCGTAAATGAATCCGAGCACGACCGCGGTCGTCGTCGAAAGAAGCGTGAGCTGGATCGAGTTGCGCAGCGGTGTGATCCAGGTGCCCTCTTGAAAGAACTGGACGTAGCCGCCCGGCCCCGGCGTGAGGACGACCTGCAGCTGCGGGTAGACGATGAACGTGAGCACCAGCGCCGTGACAGCCAGCAGCGCGAGCAGAAGTGCCGGCTCGCGCTGCAGGCTGCGCATTCGTCTAGCTCGTGAGGACTACTGGATGCCTACTGCCGCTTGCCAGAGCTTCTGGATGCGGGTCTTGTTGTCAGTCGCCCACTGGCGGTCGTAGTTGACGAGGGACACGGAGGTGAGCGTCGGCGCGCCCGGCGCGGGCAGGACGTCCGTCCTGACGGAGCCGCGGTTGCTCAGCTTCGTGTTCAGATCGCCGGCCTCCTTGGTGAGGACCCAGTCGACGAAGGCCTGTGCACCGAGCAGATTCTTCGTTCCCTTGACGATGCTGACGGCGCCGACTTCGAAGCCGGTGTCCTTCGGCACGGTCAGGTCGATCCTGCTCGGGTCCTTGGCCTTCTCGGTGAGGATGTCGTGGCTCCAGTTCGGTGCCCCTGCGGCCTCGCCGTTCGAGATCGAGGTGATCACGCCAGGCGACGTCGCGCCGTAGGAGAGGATGTTGGGGTGGAGCTTCTTCATGAAGTCCATCGCCTTGGTCTCGTCCTTGCCGAACCGGAAGATCTGCGTGGCGATGAAGATGTAGCCACCACCCGTCTTGATCGGGTCGGGAAGGATGAGCTTCCCCTTCCACACGGGGTCCAGGAGATCGTCCCAGGTGGCGGGCTTCTTTCCGCCGATGTCGGAGTTCAGGCGGCTCGTGTTCGAGATGAACCCGAAGATTCCCGTGTACCAACCGGTCCAGAGGCCGGAGGCCTCTTTGAACTGGGCCTGGACGTCCTTGGCGTTCGGCGACTGGTAGGCCTCGAGCAGCCCCTGCTTGCCGAGCGGGTCGTGGAATTCGCTCGAGCCGCCCACGAAGATGTCGGCCTGGGGGTTGTTCTTCTCAGCCGTGATCTTGGTTTGGAGGTCGCCAGCAGCCGCGAGCGGCAGCGCGGCGACCTCGACGCCCGTCGCCTTCGTGAAGGCCGCGAAAAGCTGGTTGTTCGTGGACTCGTTGAGCGCCGAATAGATGGAAATGCGGCCGGTCGCCTTCGCCGCTGTGCTGGCCGTCGCCGACGGCGTCGCGGAGCCACCGCAGGCGGCGACGAAGGCCGTCGCGCCCGCGAGCTTCAGGAACTTACGCCGATCGAGCTCTGGTGTCATTGAACCCCTCCCACGATTGCGTGCCTGGATAGTACGCGCGTTACCACTGCACGAGCTTCCAGATCTCTGGCTGCATGGTGCCTTCCTCGCCACCGATCTCGGAGAAGAGCCGCGCCGCCCGCCGGAGCTCCCGCATCGCTTCGTCTTGTCTTCCCGCGCGGTGAAGGAGATCGGCGAGATTGTTGTGGAGGGCGGCTTCGCGGTGGCGATCGCCGAGCGCAGCCGCGCCCGCCAGCGCCTCGCGTGTGAGCGCGATCGCTCGCTCGTGCTCGCCGGAGCGGCCAAGCGCGAGCGCCAGATTGTTCAGGGCGGCAATGCGCGTCGCCTCGTCTCCGATTCGTCCCGCGATCGCGAGGCTCTCCTCGAGCCGTCGCCGATCGCCGCTGAGGATCCCGACGATGTTCAGCGCCTGCGCAAGGGCGTGTTCGTCATGCGCGCGTCTCGCCTGGGCGAGGGCGTCCTCGGCGAGTCGAGTGGCACGGGGCACGTCGCCGCGGCGATGCGCGGCCATGCTCCAGTCCGCGCTGATGCGCGCGCGTAGCGCGAGGTCGTCGTGCCCGCGGAGCGCCGCTTTGTAGTGGTCCTCGGCTTCATCCCAATCGCCTCGCCGGTGATGGACGTCGGCAAGCTTGTATTCGATTTGTCCGCGCTCCGCAGAGGGGGCTTTGGCGCGTGCGAGCTCGTAACTCGCGATCGCCTTCACGTAATCGCCGTGTCGCGTGTGCAGGTCACCCACGCTTTCCTCGGCGGATCGACCTGGGGATGACTTTGGCGGGGCGGGCTCCGATTCGCCGCGCTCGATGGCACGCGCGAGGGTCACGGTCTCCGCGAGGGGCGCGACGCCGAGCTCGCGGTCGAGGATCCGCTCGCACTCGTGAAATTGGCGGATCGCCGCGACGCGATCGCCCGCGCGCGCATGAATCCGCATGAGCGCGCGATGTGCCGGCTCATGCAACGTGTCTAGCTCGAGCCATCGCTTCGCATAGGCGATCGCACGCTGCGGCTCCTCGCTCCAGGCGAGCCGCTCAAGGACGCCAGAAAGCTCCCGCCGCAGGGCATCGGCCTGCGCCGCTTGCCACTCGTCGAACTCCGCGCTGTCGCGCAACGTGAACCCCGACAGGAAGTCGCCCGTGTATGCGGTCACCGCGTCGTCGAGACGGTCATCCGCGACGAGGGCGCGGAAACGGCGAACGTCCAGGTCGATCGCCTCATCGTTCAGGGCGATGCGGGTTCCTTCGACACGCAGCTCGTCACCACCGAGGCCGGTGCGCAGCGTCGACAGCGTTCTGCGCAGTGCGCCGCGCGCGCGCTCGGTCTCGGCGTCGGGCCAGAGCAGCGCCGCGAGGCCGTCGCGTGCCTGCGGCTGCCCTGTCACGGCCAGGTAGGCGACGAGGGCTGTCGCCTTCCGCGTGTCCATCTCGACCGCGCGCCCGCCACGCTCGATGCGCGGCGGTCCCAGGAGTTTCAGGACCAGCCGTCCGCGTGCCGTCCGCCGCGTTGGGGCGGCCTTGGCGCGCCGTAACGGTTTCGGGACGCTCACGGACGAGCATCATGCGCGGACCGGCGGGTAGACAGGAGGCGCCGTCGATGTCCGGGAGGAGGACGAGATGAGGCGCAGGACCTTCGTTTCGATCGCCGCGCTGGTTTCGCTGGTCAACGCGATCCCAGGACTCATCGCGCCGGTGGCCGTCGCATCGCTGTACGGCGCAACCGTGGATCGCCAGAGCGCAGTTCTGGGGCAACTCCTCGCGAGCTCATACATCGGTTACGCGGTCATCAACTGGACGACGCGTGGGACCACGGACGTCACCGTGCGCAGGGGGATCGACATCGCCAATTTCCTAGGCTGGGCGATCAGCGCGGTGATCTGGATCTACGCCGCCTCGACCGGAATGACGAACGCCGTCGGTTGGGTCGGCGCCGGATTCACCGTTCTATTCGCACTCGGCTGGGCCTACTTCGTGTTCGTGGATCGTGCGATCGAGTCGCGCACCGTCACGGCCGCGCGGCGCGCGTGACGCCAGAGCGGCGCTGAAGATGAGTTGCGCGAGTTGAGGTTCTGATGGCGGTGCTCAAGCCGTCGGTGCGATTCCTTGCGCTCGTTCCGGTGGTCATCGTCATCGGTGCGGTCGTCGTCGACTTCGTCCTGCTCGAGTTCTTCGGTGTGTTCCTCCTGCCCATCTTGAGCCTGCTGGTCTTTGTCGGGGTCGGACTCCTGCTCGCGCTCAGACTGCCGCGCCAACCTCTGGGCTGGCTCTTGCTGGGCACAGGGACGCTCCTCCAGCTTTCCACGGCCGCCGCCGCGTACTCGTGGGCGGCGTTGGTTCGCGCGCCGGGCACTCTGCCACTCGGCGAGGTCGCTTTGCTCATACAAATCGCCTGGATCCCGGCACTCGGATGTCTCTTCCTCGCCATCATGTTGTTCCCTACCGGCCGACCGCCATCCCGACGCTGGCGCCTGGCTGTCGCGTTGGTGGTGATCGCGACCGCGCTTTTGGCGGCTGCCTGGCTAACACCGCCAGAGTTCCAGCTCCCGCAGGCCGTTGGCCTTCAGGGCTCTCAGCCCCCGCAAGCCGTTGGGGCTCAGGCCGCTCAGGCGGTCACGGTGGCGAATCCGCTCGCGATCGGTGGCCCGCTCGCGACGCTCCTCTGGTACGTCCGTACGTCTCCGCTCACCTACCTCGTGTACCTCATTCCGGTCGGGGCAGTGTTGGTCCGCTTTCGCACCGCCGCCGGAAAGGAGCGACAGCAGCTCAAGTGGTTCGCCTACACCTCTTCGATAGCGATGTTGTTCTTCGTCGGGGCAGGCATCGTGCCCTCGTTTGCGCTTTACGTAGTTGGACCGCTCTTCGCCGTCGTGGCTATTGACCTCATTCCGATCTCGGTCGCCATCGCGATCCTCCGGTACCGCCTCTACGACATCGACCTGCTGATCAACCGCACCATCGTTTACGGCGCGACCAGCGCCGCCATCGCCGTGACGTTCTTCGTCGGCTTGGTTGCGCTGCAGGCGGCACTGCGCCCACTGACGTCGGGCTCGGACCTCGCGGTGGCAGCGTCGACCCTTTTGTCGTTCGCCCTGTTCCAGCCGATCAGGCGCCGCGTGCAGGATGCCGTTAATCGGCGATTCGACCGCTCCCGCTACAACGCGGCGCGCACGGTCGACACATTCGCTGACCGGCTGCGCGATGAGGTCAACCTCGACGAACTGCGGACCGACTTGCTCGGCGCGGTTCAGCTGACCATGGCTCCTGCGCACGCGAGTCTCTGGCTTCGGAAACGTGTGCGATGAGGCGGCCTTCGGTGCGTCTCTTCGTCCTTGTCCCGGCGCTCGTCACCCTTGGTTCGGTTGTCCTCGACCTCGTGCTGCTCGAGTTCTTCGGCGTGCTCTTCCTGCTCCCCTTGAGCCTGCTGGTCTATGTCGGCGTCGGACTCCTGCTCACGCTCAGACTGCCGCGCCAGCCTGTCGGCTGGCTCCTGCTCGGGGCGAGGACGCTCTTCCAGGCCACGCTTGCAGCCGGGGCGTACGCGTGGGCGGCGTTCATTCGCGTGCCGGGCACGCTGCCACTCGGCGAAGTCGCCTTCTTCATCGGATACGCCTGGCTCCCCGCACTCGGATGCCTGTTTCTTGCCATCATGCTATTTCCGACCGGCCGGCCACCATCCCCACGCTGGCGCCTGCCTGTCGCAGTGGTCGTGATGGATACCGCGCTCTTGCTGGTGGCCAACTTGCTCGTACCGCGGGAGGTCCTGGTCCTGCACTCCGTCCTTCCCGCTCAGGGCGCTCTGCCGCTCACGGTGGCGAATCCGCTCGCGATCGATGGACCGCTCGCGACGGTGCTCGGGTACGTGTACTCGTCTCCCTTCACTTTCGTCGTCTACCTCATTCCCGTGGCTGCGGTCTTGGTGCGGTTTCACACCGCCGCCGGGAACGAGCGGCAGCAGCTCAAATGGTTCGCGTATGCCTCTTCAATCGCGATTTTGTTCTTATTCGCCGGAGGTGTGTTGTTCCCGTATCTCGCAGGGCTCGGACCGCTGATCGCGATTCTGGCGATTGACCTCATTCCGATCTCCGTCGCCATCGCCATCCTCCGCTACCGCCTCTACGACGTCGACCTGCTGATCAATCGCACCGTCGTGTATGGCGCGACGAGCGTGGCGATCGCCGTGACGTTCTTCCTCGGCGTGGTTGCACTGCAGCGCGCACTCACCCCACTGACATCAGGCTCAGAGCTCTCGGTGGCAGCCGCGACTCTCCTGTCGTTCGCGCTCTTCCAGCCGATCCGCCGGCGCGTGCAGGACGCCGTGAACCGGCGCTTCGACCGCTCCCGCTACAACGCTGCGCGCACGGTCGACGCATTCGCCGACCAGCTGCGCGATGAGGTCGACCTCGACGAGCTGCGCGTGGACCTGCTCGGCGCGGTCCAGCTGACCATGGCCCCTGCTCACGTGAGCCTGTGGCTCCGGGGGCCGAGGCGATGAGGCCCTCGCTGCGTCTCTTAGTGCTGATCCCGACGCTCATTGTGCTGGGCTCGGTCGTCCTCGATTTTGTCCTGCTCGACTTCTTCGGCGCTTCTCTGCTCCTTTCCTTGAGCCTGCTGGTGTATGTCGTCGTCGGCCTGGTGCTGACGCTGAGACTCCCGCGCCACCCTGTCGGCTGGCTGTTGCTCGGCGCGGGGACGCTCTTCCAGCTTTCCGTTGCAGCCAGCGGGTACTCGTGGGCGGCGTTCATCCGATGGCCAGGCATGCTGCCACTCGGTGAAGTTGCGTTGCTCATCGCATTCGCCTGGATCCCCGCACTCGGATCCCTGTTCCTTGCCATCACGCTGTTTCCGACCGGCCGGCCGCCATCCCGACGCTGGCAGTTGCCCGTCGCGTTGGTCGTGATAGCGAACGCGCTGATGGTGGCCGCCTCGCTCACAACGCAAGAGTTCCCAATTCGGGAGTCGTTCTTCGGTGAGGGCGGCGCCCCGCCCAGCGCCCCGCTCACGGTGGCGAATCCGCTCGCGATCGACGGAACGCTCGCAACACTGCTCGGGTACGCGATCTCGTCTCCCTTCGCATACTTCGTGTACCTCACTCCGGTCGCTGCCGTCTTCGTGCGGTTTCGCACCGCCGCAGGCCCCGAGCGACAGCAGCTCAAGTGGTTCGCCTACACGTCATCGATTTTGGTGTTGTTCTTTGTAGTAGCGAACGTCGTGCCTGGGCTGTTCTCTTTCCTTCCGTTGCTCGTACCGCTCGCGTCGGTCGTGGCCCTTGGCCTTGTCCCGATCTCCGTCGCCATCGCCATCCTCCGCTACCGCCTGTACGACATCGACCTTCTCATCAAACGGACGTTGGTGTACGGCGCGACGAGCGCGGCGATCGCCGTGACGTTCTTCCTCGGCGTGGTTGCACTGCAGCGCGCACTCACCCCACTGACATCAGGCTCAGAGCTCTCGGTGGCAGCCGCGACTCTCCTGTCGTTCGCGCTCTTCCAGCCGATCCGCCGCCGCGTGCAGGACGCCGTGAACCGGCGCTTCGACCGCTCCCGCTACGACGCCGCGCGCACGGTCGACGCGTTCGCCGATCAGCTGCGCGATGAGGTCAACCTCGACGAGCTGCGTGCGGACTTGCTCGGCGCGGTCCAGCTGACCATGGCCCCAGCGCACGCGAGCCTCTGGCTGCGGGAGGGCGCGCGATGAGCCGCCGCGCGGCGAGGATCGTTTGGGCGTCGATAGCTGTGGCGAGTGCCGCCTGCGTACTCGGAGTTGGGCTCGTGCTTGCGCTCCCGCTCTCAACGCCACTCGACATCGCAAACGCAGGCACCGCCTTCGCCTTCATCGCGCTGGGCGCCTATCTGGCCGTGGGCGGGGCCATCCTCTGGCACCGGCCGACGCACATGATCGGGTGGCTCTACTCGTTCTCCGGCCTCCTCACCGCCTTTTTGGTTTTCACCTCGGCATACGAGAACTACGACGCGAAGGTGCCCGGGGTTCTTCCAGGAGCTGACCTCGCGACGGCGGCCGGCGGCGTCGTGTTTCTTGGGGGGTTCGGCTTTCCGCTCACGCTCGGACTGCTCCTGTTCCCCGACGGCCGGCTCCCGTCACGCCGGTGGTGGCCGATCGCCGCCCTACCCTTCCTCGCGCTCGCATTGGCGAGCGTTGCGGCGGCGCTCCCGCAGAGCGCCATCGCCGGGATCGCCAACGGCCTCATCAATTTCATCCTCCCGGTTGCGATCCTCGCGTCCGCAGGGTCCCTCATCCCCCGTTGGCGGAACGCCAGAGGCGACGCTCGGCAGCAGCTCAAGTGGGTGGTGGGCGCCGGTCTCGTCGTCGTCGCCGGTCTGGTGGCATCGACCGCCGCCGGTCTCGCCGGACTTGGGCCCGACGCTCAGGTGGTCAGCTTGACGATCGCTTTCGCCTTCCTCCCGATCGCGGTCGGCATCGCGATCGTGCGCCATCGCCTCTACGACATCGACCTATTGATCAATCGCACCGTCGTGTACGGCGCGACGAGCGCGGCGATCGGAGTGACGTTCTTCGTCGGGATCGTCGCGCTCCAGGCCATCCTCAGCCCGATCACTTCGGGCTCCGAACTCGCGGTCGCAGCGTCAACGCTCGTCTCGTTCGGGTTGTTTCAGCCGATCCGCCGTCGCGTGCAGGGTGCGGTGGACCAGCGCTTCGACCGCTTCCGCTACGACGCCGCGCACACGCTCGCTACGTTCGCCGACGATCTGCGCGATGAAGTGGATCTCGACGCGCTGCGTGCGGACTTGCTCGGCGCGGTCCAGCTGACGATGGCCCCCGCGCACGCGAGCCTCTGGCTGCGGCAGCGATGAGCCTCCGGCTGCTTCGGACGTTTCTGCCCGCGATGCTCTCGGCCGCGTTGACGATCGCTGGGCTTGTCCTGTTCGGCTTGGCTCCGCGCGAGAGAGTGCCGGTCGGGCTGCACCTCGAGGAGTCGTACCCGTTCATCTTCATGCAGCTGTCGCTCGGCGTGGTCGGAGCTGCCGTCGCTTGGCGACAACCCCGAAATCCGATCGGCTGGCTGCTGACTGCAGGGGGGCTCGCGGCGAGTCTTGAATTCCTGGCGGCTGGCTACATGACGTATGGCTTGCTCAGCGAAGGCGGTCTGCCGTGGGCGGACGTGGTGTCATGGTTTTGGGGCTGGGGTGCCACGCTCGTTGGGCTCTGTGTTGCGCCTGTCTTGTTCCTCTTTCCCGACGGCCATCTGCGATCCCGCCACGCGCGCGTCGGCATTGTCGTGGGCGTCCTCGCCACGCTGGCGATCGCGGTGGTGATAGCTCCGCGGCCGGGCCCGATGCTCGGCATGCGTTTCGCGGAGAACCCGTTCGGCTGGCGGGATGGTGCGCGCCTGCTGGACGTCGCCCTGGTCGTCCCGTTCGTGCTGGGTCTCGCTGCTTTCGCCCTCGGAGCCAACGCGCTTCGTACACGGTACCGAAGCGCGAACGATCTCGAACGTCAACAGTTGAAGTGGCTGTTCGGCGGGGTCGCGCTCTGGGCGGCGACCTTCGCGGTCGCCACGCCGGCGCTGTTCAGCGACGCACTTGGCATCACGGTCGATCCGTTCGTCCCCTATCTCGGCCGGATCGGGGCCGCCGTGGGGTTTTCGATCGTCCCAGTCGCGATCGGGATCGCCATCCTCCGCTACCGGCTGTACGAGATCGACATGCTCATCAAGCGGACGGTGGTGTACGCGACCACGAGCGCCGCGGTCGCGGTGACGTTCCTCCTCGGCATCGTGGGGCTGCAGGGAATCCTCCGGCCGCTCATCTCCGGTTCAGAGTTAGCGATCGCGGCGTCCACGCTCGTCTCGTTCGCCCTGTTTCAACCGATCCGACGCCGCATCCAAGATGCGGTAAACCGCCGCTTTGACCGCTCACGCTATGACACTGCACGCACGCTCGATAGGTTCGTCGACCAGCTACGAGACGAGGTCGACCTCGACGCGGTGCGCGCGGACCTCCTCGACGTTGTGCGCCAGACCATGGCGCCCGCTCACACGAGCCTCTGGCTGCGGCGCGAGGTGCCCGTGATGGGCAGCAACGCCGTAACGATTTCCGGACGCCCGGTGGTTAGAAAGGAGCTCACATGATGACCTGGACGCGGACCCTGCGGCGGGTGATTGGGCTCGGCGCGCCGAAAGCGGCCGACACCAACGTGCAGCGCGCGGCGGCCACGGCTCGGCGGCAGGCCGTCGAGCGGCCGCCGATCGACATCGCCCCGAACGACCCGCTTCTGGCGTATTTCGCCGAATCGCGCGGCGCGGTGAGCCTGGACGAGCTGCAGCTCGATTCGCCCGCGGTGCAGGCGCTGCGGGCGCGCGGAAGCAAACTCGTCGTACCGCTCATCAGCCAGGGCGAGCTCATCGGCCTCCTCGACCTCGGTCCGCGGCTGTCCGATCAGGAGTACTCGCGCGAAGATCGGCGGCTTCTCGACAAGCTCGCGGGACAGGCCGCGCCGGCTGTGCGCGTCGCCCAGCTCGTTCGCGAGCAGGAGTCCGAGGTCCGGGCGCGCGAGCGTCTCGAGCAGGAGCTCCAGGTCGCGCAACTCATCCAACAGCAGTTCCTACCGAAGCGCGTGCCGGAGCTCCGCGGCTGGCAGTTCGCCGCGTACTACCACGCGGCCCGCCAAGTCGGCGGCGATTTCTACGACTTCATCGAGCTGCCGGGAGGAAGGATCGCGCTCGTGATCGGCGATGTCACCGGCCACGGCGTGCCCGCGGCGCTCGTCATGGCCACGACGCGCAGCATCCTCAGAAGTGACGCGCCGCGACTGGTTTCGCCGGGTGCTGTGCTGGCGCGGGCGAATGCCCTGCTGCACGGCGACATCCCACCGAACATGTTCGTCACTTGCCTCTACGCGGTGCTCGAGCCCGCGACCGGGAGGTTGCAGTACGCGAACGCGGGTCACGACCTCCCCTATGTTCGAGGTGACCGTGGAGTTCGCGATCTTCGCGCGACCGGCATGCCGCTGGGCCTGATGGCCGACATGAGCTACGAGGAGAAAGAGACCGTCCTCGATCCAGGCGAAGGCTTGCTCCTGCACAGCGACGGCCTCGCCGAGGCGCACGATCCCAAGCGGAACATGTTCGGCTTCCCGCGAATGCGAGACCTCGTCGGTCGCTACGACGCCGGCCAGCCCCTCATCGACGAGCTTCTCAACGACCTAGGACGATTCACCGGCTCAGGGTGGGAGCAGGAGGACGACATCACCCTAGTCACGCTTGTCCGATCCGATGGTGCTCCGGATGTGCGGGTCCTCGACGAGTTCGAGGTCCCTAGCGTCAGCGGCAACGAGCGGCAGGCGATGGAGCGCGTCGCTGCGAGCATCCGCGGCGTCGACCTCCCGAGCCGGCGGCTCGAGCGCCTGAAGACCGCGGTCGCCGAGGCCACGATGAACGCGATCGAGCACGGAAATCAGGGCCGCGCCGAGCTGCCGGTCCGTCTCGAGGTCAGCACGAACGATGGTCATGTCGTCGTGCGCATCACCGATCTCGGCGGGGGTCGGGACATCCCCGAGGCGACGACGCCAGATCTCGAGGCGAAGCTCGCCGGCCTGCAGAAGCCGCGTGGGTGGGGCCTCTTCTTGATCAAGAAGATGGTCGACGACGTTCGCGTCACGAGCGACGAGCGACATCACACGGTCGAGCTTGTCATGAGGCTCGGAGGAGGGAACGATGGCAGAGACAGTTGAGCGCGCGATCGTGCGGCGCCGTGACGGCTTCACGGTGATCGATATGCCCGCTCACATCGATATCACGACGGAGGCGACCCTGGACACCGCGTACTCGGAGCTCAGCCCGAAGGGGCCGGTCCTCCTGAATTTCACCGGTACCGAGTTCATCAACTCGAGCGGAATCGCCCTGATCGTCGGCATCATGGCGCGCGCGCGAAAGCAAAGCCGACCAGTTGCCGCGTACGGCCTCAGCGACCACTACCGCGAGATCTTCGAAGTGACGCGGCTCTCCGATTTCATGGGCCTTTTCAAGGACGAGCAGACAGCGATCGCGGCCAAGCGATAAGGGAGAACGGGATGGCTCAGCAGATCACAGCGACGAGCGTGCGATCGGTCGACAACGCGGCGAGTGTCATCGACATCCTCGGCGAGATCACGGCAAAGTCGGAACCGCAGCTCATGGAGGCTTACGCGCGAGCCAGCGGCGCGGAGACGCGCGTCGTCATCTTGAACTTCATCCAGCTCGACTACATGAACAGCGGCGGCATCGGGCTGCTCGTCACGATGCTGGTGCGCGCGAACCGGCAGAAGCAAAAGCTCTGTGCCTACGGGCTCAACGAGCACTACCGCCAGATCTTCGAGCTCACCCGCCTCGACGAGGCGATCGCGATCTACGACGACGAGCGCGCCGCAGTCGCTGGAGCGAAGGCGAGCTAGGAGGAAACGACGATGACCGAGCCCACAACGGACCACAACATCACCACCGAAGCGCCGCGCAGCGACGCCGGCAACTGGGCCAAACCGGTCCGAACGCTCACTACCAAAGACGTGCCCAAAGGCGCGCAGGACCTGAACGTCACCGGACGCCGGCTGCAGGGCGCGGCCACCGGTTTCGGCCGGCTCTGGCAGAAGTCGTTCTCGGTGCGACTCGAAGGCGCGACCGTCACGCCGCGCGAGGTCATCAAAGTGTGGAAGGAAAACTTCGGTGACTTCTGGCCGAAGGGCCAGCGGATGTTCCTGCCGGCGACCGGCATCGCGCCCGGCGAGGTAGGACTGATCAACGCCAAGCCGATGCGTGGCGCGCCGTCGATGGCAACGGGTGTCCTGGTGATCTACGCCGACGACGAGTCCTTCAGCTTCATGTCGCCTGAAGGCCACCCGTTTGCGGGTCCGCTCACCTTCAGCGCAGCCGACGACGACGGGGTCACGGTCGTCAAGGTGGACGAGCTGACTCGCGCCAGCGATCCCTTCTGGGAGCTGACGATGATGATGCCGTTCGTCGGTGAGCGCATGCAGAACGACATCTGGCGCAGCACGTTGCGCAATGTCGCGAAGCACTTCGGCGTCGATGCCCAGGTCGAGCAGCGCATCGTGTGCGTCGATCGCCGCAGGCAGTGGTCGCAGGCGAAGAATATCTGGCAGAACGCGTCGATCCGCTCGACCTTCTATGCGCTTGGAGCGCCGGTGAGGAAGCTGCGGCCCCGGCGCTGATCCGGCTCTAGCATCTTCGCGTGAGCGTCCTGCGGACGACGAGGGATACCCGCGACGACGCGGCGGGACGCAACCGCGAGACGATGCAACGCCTCGTAACGGAGCTCCGCGAGCGACTGGCGAAGGCCCGCCAGGGTGGGCCGGATCGTGCGCGAGAGAGGCACACCAAGGCCGGAAAGCTCCTGCCGCGCGAGCGGGTCGAGCGCCTCTTGGATCCGGGCACCGCGTTCCTCGAGCTGTCACCGCTCGCGGCGTACGGCATGTACGACGACGAGGCCCCGGGCGCCGGAATGATCACCGGCATCGGCCGAGTCAGCGGGAACGAGTGCGTCATCGTCGCCAACGACGCGACCGTGAAGGGCGGCTCGTATTACCCCCTCACCGTGAAGAAGCATCTTCGGGCGCAGGAGATCGCACTGGAGAACCGGCTCCCCTGCCTCTACCTCGTCGATTCGGGCGGCGCGTTCCTACCGCGGCAGGACGAGGTCTTTCCGGACCGCGACCACTTCGGCCGAATCTTTTACCAACAGGCTCGGATGTCCTCACTCGCAATTCCCCAGGTCGCGCTCGTCATGGGATCGTGCACCGCGGGCGGCGCGTACGTGCCCGCGATGAGCGACGAGACCGTGATCGTGAAGGGCCAGGGAACGATCTTCATCGGCGGCCCGCCGCTCGTGAAGGCGGCGACCGGCGTCGACGTCACGGCCGAGGAGCTCGGCGGCGCGGACGTGCACACGCGCTTGTCGGGTGTGGCCGATCATCTGGCGCTCGACGATCCGCACGCGATCGCGATCGCGCGCGAGATCTTCGCGCAGCTCGACCGCCCGACCTACTGGGGCGTCGACGACAAGGTGGCACCCGAGCCGCCGGCCCACGACCCGAGCGACCTGTATGCGCTCATCCCCGAAGACATCCGGACCCAGTACGACGTGCGGGAGGTCATCGCGCGGATCGTCGACGGCTCGCGCTTCCACGAGTTCAAGGCGCTGTACGGCACGACCCTCGTCTGTGGATTCGCGCGGATCGAAGGCTTCCGCGTTGGGATCGTCGCGAACAACGGCGTCCTCTTCAGCGAGTCCGCACTCAAGGCCGCGCACTTCGTCGAGCTTTGCAATCAGCGACGCGTGCCGCTGGTTTTCCTGCAGAACATCTCGGGATTCATGGTCGGCCAGGAGTACGAGGCCGGCGGGATCGCGAAGGACGGCGCGAAGATGGTCACCGCCGTGGCGTGCAGCACCGTGCCGAAGTTCACGGTGATCATCGGCGGCAGCTTCGGTGCGGGGAACTACGGCATGAACGGGCGCGCGTATTCGCCGCGCCAGCTCTGGATGTGGCCAAACGCGCGAATCAGCGTCATGGGCGGCGAGCAGGCCGCCACCGTCCTCTCGCTTGTCGGGACATTCAAGGACGACGCGGAGAAAGATGCCTTCCGCGCCCGCATCCGCGACCAGTACGAGACGCAGGGCTCGCCGTACTACTCGACCGCGCGTCTTTGGGACGACGGCATCATCGATCCTCTGGACACGCGCACCGTGCTCGCGCTTGGCCTCGCCGCCGCGCGGCACGCTCCGATCGAAGACGTCCGGTACGGCGTCTTCCGGATGTGATCTAGCTCAGCAGCTCGTCCACTTTCGCGAGCAGCGTGTCCACGTCGAAAGGCTTCGCGAGGATCGCGTCAGCGCCGAGCATGTCCGGCTCCGCCACCGCGGGTGCATGCGCGGTCACGACGAACAGAGGCGCGCCGCTGAAGCGGGAACGCACCGACGTGACCCACTCGAGCGCCGCATCGCGCCGATAGTGCTTCAGAGGGATGAGGTCGATGATCACGAGATCGGCGGTGGCGCCGACTGGGATCGCATCGAAGCGCGATGCGGCGAGGATGGTGTGGCCCGCATCAGTAAGAACCGTTCTGAGGAGATCGAGGATGACCAGGTCGTCGTCGAGGACCATGATCGTGCCCATTCGAGCGCTTTTTATCCATGACGTAACGAATTAGCAACTGCGCCGCTGCTAAAGCGGCCGCGTAAATGTATCGGTAACAGGCACGACCGATGCATACGGACGTCCTCGATGTGACAGGTTTGGTTGAGGTCCGAGCATGGAGCCGATGACTCCCCAGGCCATAGATCCAGCGGCGGTCGCGACCGCCGAGCGACAGACGTTGTCGCCGATGTCCGAGCGCCGCATGCGGCGTCTCCTGGACGTCCTCTGCGACGGGACCCGGCTGAAAATCGTGCGCGCCCTCCGCGATAACCAGCTCGCGGCGAGCGACCTCGCGCGGGTCCTCGGGCGCAGCCGGTCCGCGACGAGTCAGCACCTCCGCGTGCTGCGCGAAGCGGACGTGGTGCAGCCGGCCCGCAACGGGAACGTCGTTCGCTACACGCTGGCCACCGACCTCAACGCCGAGATCCTCACGGACATTGGGCGTGCGTTCGATCGGCTGGAGCCGAGCACCGCGGCCTAGGGCGTAGGGGCCCCTACCCCCGCAGGAGATCCCCGGGCACGTCGACGTCGTGGCGCCAGGCCCCGCGCGCATCCACCACCGCCCAGACCGCCTCAAGCAATTCCTCCGGCCCGAGCCCTTCGACGAGCGCGCGGAGCCTGCGCTCGCCGCTCTCCAGAAGCTTGCGCGCCAGAGCCAGGGCGGGCGCGACCAGGAGAACCGCCGGGAGGGGTCTCGGCCCATCAGCGTCGCGGAGTACGACCGCCCTCTGATGACCATTCGACCCGCGGTCGGCCATGAGCGAGAGGAGCTCGGAGCTCACGCCGGGCATATCGGCCGCGACGAGGACAGCATATTCGCGACGAACGTGCTCGAGCCCGACCCGGGTGCCCGCGAGCGGCCCCTCGTGTGCGACCTGATCGCGCACGAAGCGCGCGCGATCGGCCCCCTCGGGAAGCGGAGGCTCGGGAGCGTCCGGCGCGAGGACGATCACGACATCCTCGCAGGAATCGAGAAGTGCGCGCAGCGGCCGGTGGAAGAGCGGTGCGCCATCGAGGGGCTCGACCAGCTTCGGGCGGCCAAAACGTCGCGAGGCGCCGCCCGCGAGCAGGATCCCGGACGGGCGGCTCACGCGCGCGAGATCTCGACCACCGCGTTGTAATCGGGGACGCCGGAGGCCGCGTCACGGCGCCCCGCTGCGATGAGCGCGTTCGCCTCCGGCCAGAACATCTGGACGTTTCCCGGCCGGATCGGCGCGACGTGAGCGCGCGCTCGCAGGGTGGCGCCGCTCTCCGAGCGGACCACGAGCGCCTGGCCTTCCGCGACGCCGAGCGCGGTGGCGTCATCGACGGATAGGAACAGGGCGTCGCGCGTCGCGCCGGTCAACGGATCGCGATCCCGCCAGACCATCGAGTTGAACTGCTTTCCGCGCCGAGTCGAGAGGTGGTACCGACCGGCCGGCAATGCCGACTCCGACGTGGGCATCGCATCCGAGAAGTGCGCGCGGCCGTCAGAGGTCGGGAAGCGCCAGCCCTCGCAGAGGTGTCGCCCGCCCCATTGGAACGAGTCGCCGCCCTCCGCGAGGAGCTCGATGCCGGCGTATGCGGGTACGACGGTGGCGATCTCGGCCCGGATGTCGGCGGCCGAACGGAGGCCGAGCGCCCGCGCGAGCTCGGGGCGGACACGCCGTCCGAGATCCGCGAAGATCTCCCACTCGGCACGAACCTCGCCCGGCCGCGGCCCGGCGATCTCGGGGCTCAGGATGACGCGGCGTTCGGTGGTGGTCTCGGTCCCGCCGCCCGGCTGCTCGTAGCGGGTCATGGCCGGAAGGAGCAGGACCTCCTCGCCCTCGACCAGCATCTGCGGCGAAACGACGATGTCCTGATGCACGCGAAGCGGTGTGCGCGCCAGCGCGGTTCGGACCGAATCGGGATCGGGCAGCGTGTCCAGGAAGTTGCCGCCGCTCGACCAGAGAACGTCCACCTCGCCACGCCCGGCCGCCTCGACCAACTCGGCGGCGGTGAGTCCGCGGCGTGTCGGCACGTCGAATCCGTAGCTCTTGCCGAACGCACGTGCGTTCTCGGGCGTGATCGGCAGACCGCCGGGGAAGGCGCTCGCGTACGCGCCCATCTCGGCGCCGCCTTGCACCCCGGAGTGACCGCGGATCGGCATGAGCCCGGCGCCCTGGCGGCCGACGTTCCCTCTCGAGAGGGCGAGATCGACGATCCCCTGCACGTTCTCCGTCCCGCACACGTGCTGCGTCACGCCCATCGACCAGACGAGCACGGCCGACCGCGCGTCGCCGTAAGTTTTCGCGAACGCGCGAAGATCGCCTGTCGTGCTGCCGGCGGACGCGGCGAGTTCCTCGAGAGAAGTCGCGGCAAGAACCGCGCGTAGCTCGTCGAAACCGGCGGTGTGCTCGCGCACGAACGCCTCGTCCACTCCGCCAACGTCGATCAGGACCTTTAGGACGCCGCGCACGAACGCGAGATCGCCGCCGGTGTGGATCGGAAAGAAGGCGTCGGCCATCTTCGTGCCGAAGAGCGCGCTCTCGACGCTCGAGGGCACCCAGTAGTGCTCGAGCCCAGGTTCGCGCAGCGGGTTCACGACCACGACCTTGGTCCCCCGCTTCCGCGCGAGGAAGAGGTACTTCATGAAGACCGGCTGTGCGTTCGCTACGTCGGCCCCGAACAGCACGATCAGGTCGCTTTCGATCACGTCGCGGTACGAGCACGTCGTCGCCGCGACGCCGATCGCCTTGCGAAGCGCTCCCGTCGAGGGCGCGTGGCACACGCGCGCGGCGTTGTCGATGTTGTTCGTGCCGAGGAAACGCGCGACCTTCTGCGCGGCGTAGTACGTCTCGTTGGTGAGGCCGCGCGCCGTGAGATAGAAGCCGACCCGCTCGGGCGAGGTTGCGCGGATACGCGCGGCCGCGAGGTCGAGCGCTTCGTCCCAGGTCATGCGGGTGAACCCAGCCTCTCCGCGTCTGCGGAGCATCGGGTACGGGAGCCGACCGAGCGTCCGTAACGCCACAGTCGACCGCGGCAGACGCGAAACGTCGGCGAGGACCTGTGGATCGAGCGCGCGCGCGGTGTTCAGCTTGAGGAGGTCGAGCCGGGTGGTGCAGAGGTGCACGCCCTCCATCGTCCAGTCCCGAAAACCGGCAACGCCGAGGGCGCAGCCGTCGCAGACGCCCTTGGAAAGGATCCGCCACGCGTACGGGAGGTCGTGACGGTTGTCCCAGACCGTCTTGAAAATCTCGAAGTAGTGATTGGGCTTGGTGCGACCGATCCCGTAGGGCACGAGGCTGACCCACAGGCTTGGCCGAAGCACGAGCCGAGTCTAGGTCGCGGAATTCGCATCGAGGCAGGCGCGTTGTGTCGTGCGATGGGCATCGACGAGCTGCGGCACGAGAAGGACCACTACTTCGGGCACGCGCACGATTCGCCTCTCACGGTGGACCAGCGCGCGCACTTCGAGGGCCTGCGCTACTTCCCCGACGATCCCGCCCTCCGGTTCACGGTCACCGTCGACCCCGCTGGCGGCGGCGGCGTCGATGAGGTCGAGATGAGCGATGGATCGACCAGCCACCTTCCGCGCGCCGGGACGGTGCGCTTCGACGTCGGGGGCGAGCGCGTCGGCCTGCTCGCGTTCGCGCAAGGCGACGGACTCTTCATCCCATTTCGTGATTCGACGAGCGGCACGGAGACCTACGGCGCGGGCCGGTACGTCGAGGCGGAGCCGCTCGGCGACGGTCGCTTCGAGCTCGATTTCAATCGCGCGTACAACCCGTACTGCGCGTACAACGACGCGTGGCGCTGCCCGCTGCCGCCCCGCGAGAACTGGCTCACCGTGCCGGTCCGCGCGGGCGAGCTCTCGTTCCACTAAGCGGACGTCGCTAGCATCTGCGCATGGGTGGGCGGATTCGTACGACGGTGCGCGCGTTCGCGATCGCGCTGGGCCTTGTCACAGCGTTCGGCTTCGTCGCGGGTGCGAGACCGGTCTATGCATACCGCGAGCTCCGGTGCGCTTCGGGCTACACGGCTCAACCCGTTTCGATCGCACCGGTGTTTCAGTGCCGACCGACGATACCGGACCCCACGGTGGTCCAGTGGCCCCAGGTCGTCGCGACGCAGCATGAGATCGCGTTGTACCTGGCAAACCTGCGCGTCCGCGTATTCGACCTCGACTTCGTCTGGGGCACTTCTCACGGGCTTGCTTTCGACGTAGCGCCTCCACCGTAGCCGCGAACGGCAGGGTCGCGTCCGGCGCGGCCGTCTAGAGTTCGCGCGATGGGCGAGACGGTGACCCTGAGCGCGGATACGCGCGGGATTTCGCGCATAACCATCGCTCGACCAGAGCGGAAGAACGCGTTCGATGCCGCGCTGATCGCGGAGCTCACCGCGGCGGTCGGGCGTGTCGATCGGTCGGCTCGCGCCGTCGTCCTTCAGAGCGAGGGCGACGCGTTCTGCGCCGGCGCGGACGTCGAATGGATGCGCGGCATGGCCGACTACTCGCTCGACGAGAACATCGCGGATTCGAAGGCGCTCGCCGGGATGTTCCGCGCGCTCTACGACCTCGAGATGCCACTCGTCGTCCGAGTACAAGGCGTCGCGATCGGTGGGGGCGCGGGACTCGTGGCCGTCGCCGACATCGCGGTCGCCTCGACCGAGGCGAGCTTCGCGTTCACGGAGACGCGACTCGGCATTCTGCCGGCGGTCGTGTCCCCGTACGTCGTCCGAAAGATCGGACCGGCCCGCGCGACCGCTCTGTTCGTGACCGGATCGCGCATCGACGCGAAGCGCGCGCACGAGATAGGACTCGTGGAGCGGCTCGTCGAGCCGTCGGACCTGGACGCCGCGGTCGGCAGGGTTCTCGATGCGATCGTCTCCGGTGGACCGAAGGCCGTGGACGCGGCGAAGCGCCTGGTTCGTGACGTCGAAGGAAAGCGCATCGACGAGGTCGCCGATCTCACGGTGAAGCGCATCGCCGAGATCCGTGTAGGCCACGAGGGACAGGAGGGCCTCCGCGCGTTCCTGGAGCGGCGGGACCCGCGCTGGTGACGACGCTCCTCGTCGCGAACCGCGGCGAGATCGCGCGACGCATCTTCCGAACGGCCCGTCGGATGGGCATGCGCACCGTCGCGGTGTACTCGGACGCCGACGCCGGTCTGCCCTTCGTCCGGGAAGCCGACGCCGCGGTCCGCATCGGCCCAGCGCCCGCGTCCGAGTCGTATCTCGCGATCGATCGGATGATCGCGGCCGCGCGCGAGACCAAGGCGGACCTCGTCCATCCGGGATACGGCTTCCTCGCCGAGCGACCCGAGTTCGCGAGCGCGGTGGACGCGGCGGGCATGCGCTTCGTGGGCCCTCCGCCGAGCGTGCTCAAGAGCCTCGGCGACAAGGCCGAAGCGAAGGCGATCGCCGAGCGCGCGAAGGTGCCTGTCGTGCCCGGATATCGCGGCGACGATCAGAGCGACGAGGCGTTCCTCAAGGCCGCGCGTTCGGTCCACTACCCGGTGATGATCAAGCCGGTCGCGGGTGGCGGCGGGATCGGGATGCAAACGGTCAAGGCGGAGCCGCAGCTGCAGGATGCGCTTGCGCGCGCGCGCCGCATCGCGACATCCGCTTTTGGTGACGAGCGCCTGCTTCTCGAGCGCCTTGTGGAGCGGCCGCGTCACATCGAGGTGCAGGTGCTCGCCGACGACTACGGGACGGTCATGACTGTCGGCGACCGGGACTGCTCGGTACAGCGGCGTCACCAGAAGATCGTGGAAGTAGCTCCGGCCCGGCGACCCGACGATAAGGGTCGCGAACGCATGGCCGCTTCGGCGATCGCGATCGCGCGCGAGGCCGGGTACCGAAATGCCGGCACGGTGGAATTCGTCGTGGACGATCGCGGCAAGTTCTATTTCCTGGAGGTGAATGCGCGCCTTCAGGTGGAGCACCCGGTCACCGAGATGGTGTACGGCGTCGATCTCGTCGAGGAGCAGCTGCGCATCGCCATGGGCGAACGCCTCGAGCTCAAGCCCAAGCGGCACGGCCGGCAGCACGCCGTAGAAGCGCGGATCTACGCCGAGGATCCCGCGGCCGGGTTCCTTCCCTCCACCGGCAAGCTCGTCCACGTGCGCTGGCCTATAAGGCCCGGCATCCGCGTCGATGCGGGCTATGAAGAGGGCGACGTCGTGACCCGTCATTACGACCCGCTCCTCGCCAAGGTCATTGCTTTCGGTGGCGACAGGCGCATCGCGCTCGGCATGCTCGCGAACGCCCTCGACGAGACCGAGGTGCTCGGCGTCCGCACGAATATCCGTTTCGTCCGCGCACTCATTGCGCGCCTGAACCAGCAGGACGTTCGCCTCGATACCGAGCTCGTCGAGCGCGAGCTCGCGAGGCTCGTCCCCGAATCCACGCCGGCGCCCGACGAGGCCTACGCCGTCGCCGCGGCGGCGGTCGCCACCGGCGCGCGTCAGCCGCAGGACCCGTGGACGGCGACGGGCGCATGGCGCATCGGCGAAGGCAGCGCGACGACGATCGCCCTTCGCGAAGGCGAGCGCGAGCGCGCCGTCCGTCTGGCGGGAACCGGTCCGTACACGTATGCGGGCCACCGTGTCACGCGGGTCGATGAAGCGCACCGGTGGGTCGTCGACGGCACTGCGGCGGCCGCCGCGGGGAGCAACGGCGTCGTCTGGACGAGCGTTCGCGGAAATGTGTGGGAGCTCGAGACGGCACCGCGTGAGCGCGAGGTCGAGCGCACCGCCGGTGGGGAGGTCACGGCGCCGATGCCCGGGATGGTGATCGCCGCCCAGGCGGTTTCCGATCGGCGCGTCCGCCGCGGCGACCTCCTCTTCGTGGTCGAGGCGATGAAGATGGAGCTGCGCGTCGAGGCGCCGGCGGACGGGAAGGTCACCAAGGTGATGGCGAACGTCGGTCAGCAGGTCGAGCGGGGGCAACGCCTGGCCGAATTCGAGGCGGACCCGGTCTGATCGAGCTTTCGAGCGAGGACCGCGATGCCGCGCGCCTCGCGATGGGCGAAGGCTGGCCGGTGATGGGCACCGTCCTACTTGTTGGTACGACGTTCGGAGTTGTCGCGAGGCAGTCCGGACTGCAGCCGCTCGAGATAGTTGCGTTGAGTCTTCTGGTGTTCGCCGGCGCATCACAGTTCGCGATGGTTCAGCTCTTCTCGCAGGCCGCTCCGGCGCCGATCGTCATCGTGAGCGTCCTCTTCATCAATCTTCGTCATCTGCTGATGGCAACATCGCTTCGTCCCCATCTCGGACGGTTGCCCCTTGCTCAGCGCCTCTTCGCGGCGTTCTTCCTGACCGACGAGAGCTTCGCGATGGCGACCGGACACTTTCGGCGAGGTGGACGGAGCCTCGCGTACTACTTCACGTTCGCGATCGCCCTCTTCGTGCTCTGGAATCTCGCGACGGTCATCGGCATCGTCGTCGGCGGGGCCATCGGCGACCCGCGGCGTTTCGGCGTTGACTTCGCGATCACCGCGACGTTCATCGGCATCGTCGTGCTCGCGATCCGCCACCGCGCGGACGTTGTCATCGCGGTCGTCGCCGCCCTTGTTGCCGGCGCCCTGGCGCTGGCCGGAGCGTCGACGATCGCCGTGATCACCGCCGGCGCGGTCGCTCCGCTCATTGCGGTGTTCGTTCGCCGATGATCTGGATAGCGATCCTCGGCTCGGCGGTGGCGACGTATCTCACTCGCTCATTGCCGTTCGCCGTGACCTTCGGCGGACGCCTGCCGCCGGCCGCAACGCGTTACCTCGAAGCGCTCCCGGTGGCGATCATCGCCGCGCTCGTCGGGCCAGCGGTCGTCGCCCCGGCAGGCACGCTGACGCACGGCGCGGAGCCGCTCGCCGCCGGTCTGGTGATCGCGACGGTCGCCTGGCGACGAAGCTTGCTCGCAGGCGTGATCGTCGGAGTTGTGGCCGTCGCTCTGCTCCGGCTGATCTAAGACCAGCGGCCGCGGCGAACCACGTCCGCGGCCGCTCGGTGTCCGCGCTTGAGCGAGGGCGACGGCCTATCAATCGGCTTCGCGTATCCGACCGCGATCACGCCCACCGCCATGTACTCATCAGGAATACCGAACGTCTGCCGCAGCGTCGCCTGATCGAACACGCCAAAGAAGACCGCGCCGAGTCCGGCGTCGACCGCGGTGAGGAGCGCGAGCAGGGCAGCCATTCCTGTGTCGATATCCCAGTACGGCACGGGCCAGCGCTTCTCGTCCATGTCGGTCCAACCTTTGTCGGGCTCGGCATATCTCGCCAGGTATTGGCTCTTGTTGCTGAGACACACGATGAGTAGGGGCGCGTTGAAGAGATCCGGCCACCCCCACTCCGCCCGGCGATCCTCCGGCCAGTTGGCGTCCCAATACCGCGCCGTGTCCTCTTTCCCTTCGAGCACGAGGAAGCCCCAGCCCTGACTGAAACCGGCGGACGGCGCCTTCTGCACGTTCGCGACGATGCGCTCGACGATGTCACGAGGGATCGGACGATCCTCGAAGCTGCGAACCATCTTCCGTTTCCGAACGACGTCCTGAAACTCCATCAGGCCCGCCGGTAGAGGCCGTGCTCGCGCTTGAGCAGTCCGGCGTCGACGAGATAGCGGCGCAGCGTCGCGTGATCGGAATGCAAGTTCTGCAAGATTCGGTTGACCTCTTCCTCAACGTACTCGCGACCTGGCGCGAAGCTGCCTGCCACGTGCACGAGGAGCGCCTGGCGCCGCTCGCGCCCGGCGGGGATCGTCTCGAGGCGTCCGTTCCGGAAGAAAGCGGCGAGCTCGGGCGGGCCATCGAAGGCGGCCCGCCGAACGTCATTGCCTTTTGGGCGCTGCATCCGTGCGACGATACGCGCGCCGTGCCGCAGACAAACCCCGAGCGCATCACGATCGTCGAGGTCGGGCCGCGCGACGGTCTTCAGGCGGAGGATCGCGCTCTTTCGACGGACGTGAAGCTCGAATTGCTCGAGCAGCTCGCCGACGCGGGCCACACCGCGATCGAAGCGACGAGCTTCGTGAACCCGAAGGCCGTGCCACAGCTCGCCGACGCGGAAGAGCTGATGAAGCGGGTCCAGCCCCGTCCCGGGGTGCGGTACATGGCGCTCGTCCCGAACGAGAAGGGACTCGAGCGCGCCATCTCCTGCGGCGTCAAGGAGATCGCGATCTTCGCGTCAGCGAGCGAGAGCTACTCCCGCAAGAATCTGAACCGGTCTCGCGATGAGGCGCTCGCGGGCTACCGACCGGTCGTGGCTCGCGCGAAGGATGCTCGCCTTCGCGTCCGCGGGTATCTCTCGATGATCGTGGCCGACCCATGGGACGGGCCGACGCGTCCAGCCGTCGTGAGCGCGGCGGCGCAGCAGCTGCTCGACTTCGGTTGCGACGAGCTCTCGCTCGGCGACACTCTCGGCGTCGGCACGCCCGGCGAAATTACGAGGCTCGTCGACACGCTTCGGAGCGCGCGGATTCCGGTTGCGAAGATCGGCTTTCATTTCCACGACACCTACGGTCAGGCGCTTGCGAATGTCGTCGCGGCGATGGCCGAGGGGATCACGATCTTCGACGCGAGCGTGGGCGGGATCGGCGGCTCGCCGTTCGCGAAGATGGCCGGCGGCAACCTCGCCACCGAAGACCTCGTGTGGATGTGCCGCGGAATGAACATCGAGACGGGTGTCGATCTGGACAGGCTCGTCGCGACGAGTCATTGGCTCGGCGAACGGCTCGGGCGCGAACTGCCCGCGCATGTGTCGCGGGCACTTCGAAGCCCGACCGGTTAAGCGACCCGCGTACCCGCCTGGAAGACTGCCCAGACGCGCCAGAGCGCGCGAGCATCCGAGAGCGGATCGCCATGGACGAGGACAAGGTCCGCGGGCATGCCCTTTTCGATGCGTCCAGCGTGATCGTCCCCGAGTAGCTCGCCGCCCGCGCGCGTCGCGGCGACGAGGGCTTCGCGCGGCGTGAGCCCGGCCGCGACGAGCAGCTCGACCTCCCATGCGAGGTGCCCGGCCCGCACCGAGCCGCCGCCGAAGTCCGAGCCCGTCGCGATGCGCACGCCGGCGCGCTTCGCGGCCGCGATCGAGGCGTAGGCGCCCTCCTTGCGCTTCGCGACGCGCTGGCGGCTCTCCTCAGTCGTGAAGCGCTCGATCGCGGTCGTTCGGGCAAACGTCTCCCACGACGCGAAGACCGAGGGCGTCGAGGTGAGCGTGACGTTGTTCCTCTTCATCGTTCGCGCGATGTCGTCGTCGAGCTCCATGCCGTGCTCGATGGAGTCGACACCTGCGTCGGCCGAGACGCGCGCGCCGTCGAGGTAGCCGCAGTGGCAGGCGACTCTCGCGCCGCGCGCGTGTACCGCGTCCGTCGCGGCCTTCAGCGCGGCGACGCTGAACGGCGATTCCTTCGCGCCGCCGGGCGCGTCCATGTAGATCTTCACGAAATCGGTGCCGAGGTCGAGCTGATGCAGCGCCGCGGCCTTCAGTCCGTCGTCGTCGGTGGTGACCCACATGTCGGGATAGCCGGTTTTCCCGATCCACGTGCCCGCCACGCGAATGTAGGGATTGCCGGGCTTTCCCGAAAGCTCGTCTCGCGCGTCGAGCGAGATCGGCCGTCCGTTCGCGCTCGGCGCACCGACGTCGCGAGCCCACAGCACGCCGGCCTGCACCAGCCGTTTCGCGTTCTGCCGCGCCACCTCGCGAAGCACCGCCGGCGGATCGTCGCCGCGGGCGATCCAGTGACTCCCGCCCTGCATCGTCAGATGGCTGTGGCAGTCGACCATTGCCGGCACGATCACCGCGCCACCGGCGTCGATGACATCGGCGTCCGCGCGATCGATCTCGTCGTTGGCGCCGATCGACTCGATGCGCCCGTCGGCGATCGCGATGCTGACGCCGACGCGGAGCGAATCGGACGAGCCGTCCGCGAGGGCGGCGTCGTGCAGGATCATGCGGCTCACGTCGGCTATCTCGCGGCGGCTCTTCGCAGCTCCGCGCGCCGAGGCTCCCGCTTCTTCTCGCGGACCGCGCTGACCGCCGGCACACCCGATCCGCGCACCAGCTTGTCGAAGGCCGGCACGTCGGCCTTGGCGATGGCCCGCCATTTCACGAGCTGCGTCTCGGCACGCTTCGACAGGTCGTCGAACACGTCGTGCATCGCTTTCGTCGGCGCGAAGTCGGCGCCTCCGACAGCTATCGCGAGGCCGCCGATCTTCAGATTGAGCCTCGCCGGGTAGTTGAGCGTGTCCTGGCGGCTCTTCGCCTTTACCTGGATGAGCTCCTCCTCGACGCCGGCGAGCTTCGTCTTGAGCGCGCTCGCGGCACGGCGCAAACGCGCGCCGCTGCTGCCTTCGGCGCGCTTCTCCCACCCTTCGATCTGGGTCCGCAGCGCGCGCATCCCGTTGATCGCCTCGTGCACTTCGGTGAGCTTGTCCCGGATCCTCATGCGGAGCGCGAACTGCGCATCGAAGTCCGCCTGCGTCGCCGAGACGCGCGGGTCCTTTCGGATCTCAAATGTCGCCTCGTGGCGCTCTCCGCCGACTTCGAGGCGAACGCGGTATTGACCGGGAGGCGAGACCGGGCCCGCGAGGGTCGCCTCAGCCGCGTCCCATGCCGGGTCGTCTTCGACCCGCGCGGCGTCGGGCTGTCGCATGTTCCAGGCGAAGCGGTTGAGCCCGGCTTCGTTCGGGACCTTCGGCTCCTTGGCCTTCTTCACCTCCTCGACGCGCCGCTGCTCCGCCGTGAGCGTCTTGTCGTCCTTCTTCTCTTTCGGTTCAGCCGGCGCGCTCTTGAACTGGCGGATCTGCTTCCCCTTGGCGTCCATGAAGGTGAGCGTCACGTCGCCCTCGGGCTTGTCGCGGAGCCAGTACGAGGCGAGCACGCCGTCGGGCGGGTTCTGCCCGGCGTCGATGTTGACCTGCGCCTTTTCGCCCGTCGGCTTTTCGACCTGTCGATAGGTGACGACGGTCGCGCCGGTCATGCGGTAGTTCTTGCCGCTCCTCGCCGGTTGCGGGAAGCCCATGTCCGTGCGGAAGCGAACGGTCGGGCGCGGCGCAAAGAGCCGCGCCTTGCCCTTCATTCCCTCGGCCGCGAGCTGGCGGATCGGCGAGAGATCGTCGAGGACCCAGAAGGACCGCCCGTGCGTTCCGAGGACAAGGTCCGAGTCCTTCACCACGATGTCGTGGATCGGCACGACCGGAAGGTTGCCGCCGAGACGATTCCAGCGCGCTCCATCGTCGAACGAGACGTAGACGCCGGTCTCGGTGCCGGCATAGAGCAGGCCCTTTCGGGTCGGGTCTTCGCGGATGACACGTGTAAAGTCATCGGCCGGAATCCCGTTCGTGATCTTCGTCCAGGTCCGCCCGTAATTCGTCGTCTTCCAGAGGTACGGCTTGAAGTCGTCGTGCTTGTATCGCGTCGTCGCGACATACGCGGTGCCTGCGTCGTGCGGCGACGGCTCGATGATCGAGACGAGCGAGAACGGGCGGATCGCCGCGGGCGTCACGTTCTTCCAGGTCTTCCCGTCGTCGCGCGAGACATGGATCAGCCCATCGTCGCTTCCCGCCCACAGCATGCCGCGCTCGACCGGCGATTCGGCGAACGCAAAGATCGTGCAGTAGTACTCGGCGCCGGTGTTGTCCTTGGTGATCGGTCCACCGGATGCGCGCTGCTTCGATTTGTCGTTGCGGGTCAAGTCCGGGCTGATCCGCTCCCACGTCGTCCCTTCGTCCGTCGTGCGGAAGACGTGGTTGCCGGTGTGGTAGAGGACATTCGGATCGTGCGGAGAATGGACGGTCGGCGCGGTCCACTGCACGCGGTACTTGACGTCCTCCGCGCCCTCGCCGGCGCTCGACTCTGGCCAGACCATGATGTTTCGCGCCTGTCCCGTGCGACGGTCGTAGCGCGTGAGGATCCCCTGATAGTTGCCGGCGAAGACGACGTTCGGATCGTCCGAGCGGACCGCGATGTAGCCGGACTCCCCGCCGCCGACCGCGAAGCTATCGGCTCCGGTGATCCCGGCGATCGCCGATCGGCTCGGCACCGTCATGGTGGTGTTGTCCTGCTGCGCGCCGTAGATGCGATACGGCGTCTGCGTGTCCGTGATCACGTGATAGAACTCGGCCGTCGGCTGGTTGTAGACGGAGGACCAGCTCTCGCCGCCGTTCTGCGTCACGACGGCGCCGCCGTCGTTGCCGTTGATGATCCGGTCGGGATTCTTCGGATCGATCCAGAGGTCGTGATGATCGCCGTGCGGGATCGAAAGTTCCTGGAAGGTCTTGCCCCCGTCGTTCGAGAGCCACGCGGAGACATTGAGGACCCACACCGTCTCGGGGTCGGTCGGATGCGCGTAGATGTGGTGGTAGTACCAGGCGCGCTGCCGCAGATTGCGGTCCTCGCTCCCCCGCTCCCACGTCTCTCCGAAGTTGTCCGAGCGGAAGATGCCGCCGTCCTCGGCCTCGACGATCGCGTAGACGCGGCCAGACTTCGCGGCCGACGCCGACACGCCGATCTTGCCGAGCAGTCCCTTGGGGAGACCCTTGTTGCGGCTGATCTCCGTCCACGTATCGCCACCGTCGTTCGAGCGGAAGAGCCCGCTGCCCGGGCCGCCGGACACGAGCTCCCACGGCCGCCGGACCGCTTCCCAGAAAGCGGCGTAGATGATCCGCGGGTTGTTCGGATCGATCGACAGATCGGACGCGCCGGCCTTGTCACTCCGGTAGAGGACCTTCTTCCACGTCTTGCCGCCGTCGCGCGTGCGGAAGACACCACGCTCGGTGTTCGGACCGTGCGCGTGACCCAGGGCCGCGACGTACGCGGTCTCCGGATCCTCGGGGTGAACGCGGACCTTACCGATGTTGCGCGTGTCCTCGAGGCCGAGGTGGGTCCAGGTCTGGCCCGCGTCGGTGGAGCGGTACACGCCGTCGCCGTGCGAGACGTTGCCGCGAATGCAGCTCTCGCCCATGCCGACGTAGATCACGTTCGGGTCGGCCTGCGCCACGGCGAGCGCGCCCACGGATGCGCGCTTGAAGAACTTGTCGGTGGTGTTCTCCCAGTACTGGCCGCCGTCCATGGTCTTCCACACGCCGCCGCCGGTCGACCCGAAGTAAAAGGTGTTGCGCTCGCGCGGATCTCCCGCCACCGCAGCGACGCGTCCGCCGCGGTACGGGCCGGCGTTACGCCATTCGAGACGATCGAAGAAGTTCGTGACCTCGCGTGCCGACGCGCTCTTACTGCGCGCGGACGTGGTGGAACGACGCTTTGCTGGCATGGGCTGCCTCCCCTCGGGTCTGCTGCAGCAGCCTAAAACTTCCGACTAGACTCTGCCGCCATGGAAAGACTCGAGAACATCCTCGCGACCCCACTCAACGCCACCGCCGCCGTGACTCTTGCCACCCTCGCGGTCGCGTTCGTGATCGCCGAGCAGTTCTACAAGTTCCACAGCTTCACGCTCGAGACGCTCGCGTTCCTTGGCACATGGTGGGTCCTGCGCCGGGCCTCGCTCTTTTTCGTTCCCCGGTAGCCGACTCGGTACACAGCGCGGTCGATGAGTCTGCCTCCGGTCATTCGCGACGCGATCCGCCTGCTCTTCCTCGCGGTGCTCGAGCATCAGTACGTCCTTCTCTTCTTCGTGGTCGCGATGGAAGAGGCGGGCATCCCGCTGCCCGCGCCGACCGATGTGGTCATCGCGTTCTACGGCTACCGCGCGCGCGGCGACCTGCCCGAGCTCGCGCAGGTCGTCCTGGTGTGCGCGCTCGCATCCACGGCCGGCACGCTCGTCCCGTACTTCCTCTCGCGCCGGTTCGGTCCCACCGTCGCGCACCGGCTCGCCTCGTGGATCGACATCGACCCGGCCCACGTGGATATCTGGACCGAACGGATCCACAGGCGCGGATTCATCGCGGTGCTCCTTGGTCGTCTCGTGCCGGGCGCGCGTGTGGTCATGTCGCTCATCGCGGGGACCTCTCGGGTGCCCGTGTACCAGTTCTCGCCCGCCGTCTTCATTGCGGCGTGCCTCTACTGGACGTTCTGGGTCACCGTGGGCGCGGCCCTTGGCCCGACATTCCGCCTCATCGTCGGCCCGTACTTGGTGTGGGTGGTGATCGCACTGCCGGTGGTGGTCATCACGTTCTTCGTCTACCGGCACCTTCGTGCGCGTAGAAAATGGGCGGCCCGGGCGCGAGCGCTGCATACCTGACCGTCGCGCTCGGCGCGATCGTGGCGATTGCCCTCTGGTTCGGGCTCTGGCCGCTGGCGGCCCTCGCGCTCGCGTTCCTCGTCGGCGGGCGAAGTGAACGGGTGACGCTGGTCGCCGATGCGATCGTCGTCATCGGACTCGCGGGCCAAGCCGACCCGCTCTGGGTCGCGCTCCTGGTCGTCGCGAGCCTGGCGGCGCGCGAGCACGACCCGCGAGCGATCCTGATCCTCTTCTTCGCCTCGCTCGCCGCGATCTTCGTTTACGTGGACTGGACCATCCTCACAGGGCTCCTCGCGGTCATCACGACGGGCCGCGCGGCAATGGCGGGGCGAGGCGTGCTGCGACCGGCATAGCTACCAGAAATCGCACGGACAAGGGTTCAGTGCATGGCCGCGAACTCGTCCGGGAGCATGTTCTGGCCTAAAACCCCACAAAGGAGCGGAATTTGCATGGCAGTTCAGGCGTTTTATGAGGCAGATGGTTAAGCACGTGGATAATGCTCATGTGGGCGGCTACAAAGGGGCTCATGGCTCGGTGCCGAGTGCGAGCACGCAGCTCGACTGGTATCTGGATCGGTCTGTTCCGCAGTACCCGCCGGACGCGCGCATCGCGGTGGACCCCTTCAAGGAGCGGAGCAGCACCTCTGCCGAGGATCAACAGGCCCCACAGACCAAGTAACTAAGTGACCCTCGACCTCGAGGGTGTCCTTATATTCGTCTTCCTCCTATTTCCGGGGATCTTTGCGCGAGCCGAAGCCGATCGCGTTTCGCCTATTCCGCCCGAGCAGACGAACCGAAGTCCTTTGCGCGAGGTCGCGGACGCCCTTGCCTACACGGTTGTCCTCAGCCCCCTCGGTGCGGGAGTCGCCATATTCATCCTCTCGAAAGCAACTGAGGGCGCTTTCGGTCTCATGGAACTCTTTGCGTATGGCGTCGCGGGCGTCTTTCAGAGAACGCCAGGAGCAGCACTACTCGCATCGGGCGGATACGTGGTCTCATCGCTATTGATCGCCGAGGTCGTCGGGGCAACTCGCCTTCTCACACGCATTCGCGCTGGGTTCTTGAGCGTGCTGCCGGGGAACCTCGGGATTACCGACGATCCGATCTGGTACGAAGTTTTGACGACCGACATGAAGCGTTACGGCCACACCAACTGTTATCTAAACGTCTACCTCGACGATGGCAGCCGGTATACGGGGCTGAAGCTGTTTTTTCCTATCGTCGGTGATGACGTGCCCGACCGAGACTTTGCCATCTGGAAGGCACGCCACTACTTCGCGGATGGACGCGAGGTCGAGCTCGACCCGAGTGAAGTCGTCCTCCTCAACACAGGGCACTGCCGCGCAGTCGAAGTTCGTTATGTGACCCCGGGGCTGACGGTCGATAACAAGGTCATCACTCTGATCCCGGGCGCAAGCGATGTCCCGCCCGAGCGCGAGTAAGGTCCTAGGAGGATCGGTACGCGCCGCCGATCCAACGCTCCGCATACCTCATCGCGTTGTACTGAGAGATCGCCTCGGTGATGTCGTGCGGGTCCGCTCCTGGCACATAACGCGAGCTCAGGTCCTCAACCCGGCGGATTACCCAGTCCATGTACTCGCCGGCCCATAGGTCGGCAGTTCTCGGCGGCTCTCCGCCCGCCGGCCCGGAGTGGCGAATCTTGTGACCCCACGCCATCCGCGATTTCGCCACGAAGGCGTGCAGGACCTCACCCCCACGACGGATCTCACAGCGCCTTTCGCACACAGCGAACTCGCTAACGAGCCCGTTCTCCGACCCTGACGACCATCCGCCGTCATCCAGGCAAAGCGAATGGTCGTCGGCGGGCCCCGGGACATATAGGGTTCGCAACGCGTACCGATCGAGGAGTCGGTGAGCTATCTCCATGTTTTCCGGGAACGGATGATCGAGGTCGAAGATGACGCTTGTGTCGTAATTCAAGCTCTCGACCACCTCATCCATATCCGCGCCCTCGGCGGCCAGCCGCTCGAGCTCGCTCTGCGCCCACACCTCGAGGTTGGGCATCTCTCGCTGGCGAGCGACGAACCGCTCGGCGATCCACGCGATCACGGTCCGCTGCTCAAGCGGGGTCAGGTCTTCTTGCGAGAGCCTCAGGAGTGGCAAGGCGGCGCGGTCGCAGAGGCGGTTCTTGGCGATATCCCGGTCGACCACGTCGTTCGCTGCGTGGTACGGGCCATCGAACTCGACGACGAAAGCGGGCGGCGTGTCGAACCGTCGTGATGCGTAGACCGCGAAGTCAAAATGACCGTACTCCAGCAATCGGAGCTCCGGTGGTGTGAGCTTGTCATCGATTGGGCGGATCACCTCCCTAATCGCCACCTGGGGCACGACCCGCCACTCCGACTCTCCGAGGCCGACGTGCAACTGCTCACTTACGACTGCCTCGGACCGGTTCGTCAGCGGGCGGAGACGCACGGGCACGTCGAGGACGATACGACCGGTCGTCTTAGATGTCGCGCCATGGACCAAGCGTCGCCCCACACTCGCAGGCGAGGTCGATGATCTGCATTCGATCCTCGCCGACAGTCGACCGGACCGTGCCCCTGTCATGAAATTGACCGAGCTTCTGCGTTGCGCTTGCGAATCGCTCGACCCAGCGACGGAACGCCAAGGTCTCCTCAGTGATCACCAACGGCCGAACCCGCGTTGACTCGTCCAGCTGCTAAACGCCGACGGCGAGCTGGACCGTTCTTGGGTATGGGCGAGGGCAGCAGCCCGTGTGCTCATCAACCTGCGCACAAACCTTTGGCTTGTTCAGATGCAACGTCATCGGCGCGCAGACGTGAGCACGGACCTCGCCAGAGCGACCGCGTGGCCGTCCATCCCGATGCTCTACGGACCGAGCCGCACCGGCTCTCTGCGGACCGAGCTCGGCACCTCGTCAGGGACAGGCCCGGACGCCGGAACGCTCTGCACACGAACATCCCGCAGTCGCAGCACCGAGGTCGGGACGTCGGTTACCAACTCACCGGCCGAAGGCAGGCGAGGCTGGCCGATCTGAACGGGGTCGGGCCGGTCAGCCCGTGCGCGCTGGATCTCCTCCGCGATCGCATACCCAGGGACCGCGATAACCATGAACAGAATCGCGAGTCCGAGCGCCACGGTGCAGCGTTTGGTGACGCTCTGCCGGTTCATCGGTTCACCACGACTGTGGTTAGTTGACCCTGCAGAACAGAACCCGGGCCGCCGCTGACGGTCGCGGGCTCGCCCGCACTGTAGGCGGCTGCGACCTGGATCACGTGCGACCCCGCAGGGAGCGCGAAGCTGTCGCTGAAACTCCAGTTGACGAACTGCGTAGTACGAGAGCTGGTGTTGTTGATAATCAGACGCCGGTAACCCGCGTTGGTCACGATCGATCCGTCGACGACAAGCGCCACGTCGACGACCGAGAACCCGCTCGCCACCGTGCTCTGCGTTTGCGCTCCGCCGTCCGTGGAGACATAAACGACGGAGTTAGCAGGGACGATGATCGTCTGGCCCAAGCCCGGCACCAAGAAGAACGCGAACACCGAGCTGACGGGAAGCCCGCCCGTTCCGTATGACGTGGTGACGTTCTGGCCCGTGGTCCCAGTGCCGGCTGGACCCGTCGGACCGGTCGGTCCCGTCAGACCTACACCCGTGGCGCCCGTCGGGCCGGTCCCGCCGGTCGGACCTGTTCCACCTGTGGCACCCTGGGGACCGATTGGACCGGTCGGTCCAGCCAGTCCGGTGTCCCCTCGCGCGCCGTCTGCGCCCGTGGCACCGGTCGCGCCTGTGTCACCCGTGGCACCAGTCGCACCCGACGCTCCGGTCGCGCCGGTGGCACCTTCTGCGCCAGTTGCTCCGGTCGCGCCACTTGCTCCGGTCGCGCCACTTGCTCCGGTCGCGCCAGTCGCTCCCGTTGGGCCTGTTAAACCTTGAGGTCCACTCGGACCGGCAGCGCCGGATGCCCCAGCCGCTCCAGACGGACCCTGCAGGCCCATCGCACCTGTGGCACCCGTGGCACCTGTGGCCCCGGTCGCTCCAGTTGGCCCGGCGCTGCCTTCAGAGTTCCAGACCAGCCGTATCTCGTTGTTTGAACACGGAGTCGTGGCGCTCACGATCTTGATCGTGCCGCTGCTGTTGTTGACGCACGCGTCGATGACGCCAGTCGCGGCTAATCCGATCGAGAGGCTCGTCGACCCGAGAAAGAACGCAGCGACGCCGACGGCAACAAGTCGCGCGCGAGAAGCTTTCAGGAACTTAGCCACCAATCCCTCCCCAACAAGACCGGCAGGTAGTCTAGGCGGCCCTAGACCAGTACGGTTATGGCTAGTGGAAGCCTGCTCGCCGCGATCTTCGTCTACGTCGACTGGACCATCCTCACCGGACTCCTCGCGATCATCGCCACATTGCGTGCCGCGCTCGCGGCTCGGCGCATGCTCCGACCGGCGTAGGCGTTACCAGCGGTGATAAGCGGGATGGCCAGGCTGCACCGCAACGAAGGTCCCGCGAGCCGTGGCGCACAACTTGCCTCCCGCACGAAGCTCGGCCTCGACGACGGCGCGATCGTCGGAGATCTCGACCGGCCGCGCGGATAGTTCGATCGGCCCGTTCGTCGGCGTCGGCCGCAGGAGCTTCACCGCGTAATCGGCGGTCACGGTCACCGGCGGGGTCGGCGTGCCGGCGCGCCGCATGAGGTGGTACGCGGCGGTCCAATTGGAGTGGCAGTCGAGCAACGTGCCCGCGATGCCGCCCGAGAGCATGCCTTCGAAAGCCTCGTGGTGTTTGCTCGCGTGCCACGTCGCGACGACCTCGTCCCCGCTGACGCGGCTCTTGATGCGCAGGCCTTTCTTGTTCTTTGGGCCGCACCCGAAGCAGGTCCCGTTCGGTGCGTACCTCTCCTGAAGACCCTCGTCCGTCACGGCACGAGGCTAATCGGCAGAATCGGGATGTGCGCGGTGCGTGGTGGCGCGAGGGCGTCTTCTACCAGATCTATCCCCGCTCGTTCCAGGACTCGAACGGGGACGGCGTCGGCGACCTCGCGGGCATCACGGCACGCCTCGACCACCTGAACGACGGCACGCCGAAGTCCCTGGGGGTCGACGCCATCTGGCTCTCTCCCTTTTATCGCTCGCCGATGGCCGACTTCGGGTACGACGTCTCGGACTACCGCGACGTCGACCCGACCTTCGGGGACCTCACCGATTTCGACCGGCTGCTCGCCGAGGCGCATCGCCGGGGCATCCGCGTGATCGTCGACCTCGTCCCCGGCCACACCTCGGACCAGCACCCGTGGTTCATCGCGGCTCGCTCATCGCGCGAGGATCCCAAGCGAGACTTCTACGTCTGGGCGGATCCACCCCGCGGCGGAGGAGCGCCGAACAACTGGCGCGCGGTCTTCAAAAGGGTCGGGAGCGCGTGGACGCTCGATCAGAAATCCGGCCAGTATTACCTGCACCACTTCCTTTCCGAACAGCCCGACCTGAACTGGTGGAACGACAAGGTCCGCGCGGAGATCGACGACGTCATGCGCTTCTGGCTCGATCGCGGCGTCGACGGGTTCCGTATCGACGTGGCCTCGGGGCTCATCAGGGACGAACGCCTTCGCGACAACTCGCCCTTCCACTTCCGCGGGCGGCCGCGGCGACGCAACTGGGATCTCGAGGAGGTGCACGACATCCACCGCCGCTGGCGCAAGGTCCTCGACTCGTACGACGGCGACCGTATGGCCGTCGGCGAGATCGGCGTGCGGGACCTCCGACGGCTCGTCCGCTACTACGGCGATGACGACGAGCTGCAGCTCTCGTTCAACTTCCTCTTCCTCGAGCAGCCGTGGATCGCCGAGCGCTTCCGCCGCGTCGTCGAGGAGTGGGAGCGGCTTCTGCCCGAACACGCGTGGCCCGACTACACGCTTTCCAACCACGACCGATCGCGCGCGGTGACCCGCTATGGTCCGGAGCGCGCCAGCGTCGCCGCGGTCATGCTGCTCACGCTCCGCGGAACGCCGTTCATCTACTACGGCGAGGAGATCGGGATGACGGACGTGCCGATCCCACCCGACCGCGTCGTCGACATCGACGGCCGCGATCCCGAGCGCACGCCCATGCAATGGGACGCGTCACCGAACGCGGGCTTCACCGCCGGCGATCCCTGGCTGCCGCTCGCGGCGGACTACGCGAAACGAAACGTGACGGCGCAGCGAGACGATCCCGCCTCGCTCTTGTCGCTGTACCGGCGACTGAATTGGCTGCGCAAGTCATCACCGGCGCTGCGTCGCGGCTCCTATCGAACCTTTCCGGCGCCGCGCGGGGTGTTCGCGTTCGCGCGTGAGGCCGACGGCGAGCGTGTGCTCGTCGCGCTGAACTTCACCAAGACTGCTCAGGTCGTTTCGCTCGGGACTGGTGACGCGGAGGTCGCACTTTCGACCGATCACGCTCGCGACGCCGAGCCTCTCGCTCTTGCGCGGGTCGAACTCAGCCCCGACGAAGGCGTCGTCCTAGCGCCGAGGTGATCGAGCTTCAGGCCGGCACGAGCACCGCGGCGTCACCCGCCGCGAGCGTGATGCCTCCGCTCGCCGGTTTTCCCGTCAAGAGATCCACGCGGTCGCCGTCGGGTAGGCACACGTCGCTCGGGAAGTCGCCGGTGTTGAGCGCGACGTAGAGCTCGTCCCGCGGCGCGTCCACCGGCGCGAGCGGCCCCGTCGAGGATCGCCGGTACGCGTAGACCTGCCGCTCGTCGTCCACTACGACGTCCTCGAACGCACCCCACGAAAGCCAGGGTCGTTCGCGTCGCGCGCGGATGAGCGTGCGGTATGTCGCGAGCATCCGCTGGTCCTGCTTCGCGGGCTCCCACTCCATGCAGCGGCGTGAGTCGGGGTCGTCGCCACCCTCCATGCCAATCTCGTCGCCGTAGTACACGAGCGGCGCGCCGGTCGCGGTAAGGAGCAGCACCGCGGCGAGGCGCGCGCGGTCGGCGCTCCCGTTGAGCTCGGTGCGGATCCGCGCGGTGTCGTGGCTCCCGAGGAGATGCATGAGCCCCGGCGTCGCGGAGATGTCGTACATGTTGCGGATGGCGGCGGTCCGCGCGGCGAAACGGCTCGGCGCGATCTCGCGTCGCAAGTACTCCAAGACCGCATCGCGCCAGGGGTAGTGCATGACCGAGTCGAACTGCGCGCCGTCGAGCCACCGGATCGCGTCGTGCCACGCCTCGCCGACGATGAACGCGTCGGGCTTGGCCGCCTTCACGCGGTCGCGGAACGCACGCCAGAAACGGTGGTCGACCTCGTTCGCGACGTCGAGACGCCACCCGTCGACGTCTGCCTCGCGTATCCACTTCTCGCCGATGCCGACCAGGTACTCGCGCAGCTCGGGGTTCGCAGTGTTCAGCTTCGGGTGGCTGCGCGCGCGGTTCGCGAAGGTCTCGTAGTTCACCGCGTCGAAGTCGACCGGAAAGCTCTGGATGCGGAAGAACCAGTCGCGGTACTTGCTCGCCTCGCCCTTCTCACGAACGTCCTTAAAGGCGAACCACCGGTCGCCCGAGTGATTGAAGACGCCGTCGAGGAGCACCCGGATGTCGCGGCCGTGCGCGTCGCGCACGAGCGCCGCGAGCTCGTCGTTCGTGCCGAGCCCGGGATCGACGCGCTCGTAGTCCGACGGGTCGTACTTGTGGTTCGAGGGCGCGGTGAAGACGGGCGTCAGGTACAGGCCGCCGACCCCGAGATCGGTGAGCCAGCCGAGGTTCTGTCGGAGACCGGGCAGATCGCCTCCGAAGAAGGACTTCACCGTGGGCGCCTCGCCCCAGGGCCGCTTCCACTCCGGATCGTTCATCTGGTCGCCGTTCGCGAAGCGATCGGGGAACACCAGATAGAAGGTGCGTCCGGCTATCCAGGGCGGGATCGCGAAGCGGTCGATGGGGAGGTCGTACGGGTAGAAGAAGTGCCCAGCGTGATGTTTACGCGCGGGGGGCCGCTCTAGGAAGCCGTGCTCGTTGAAGAAGCGCGTCACGCCGGCGCTATCGGTCAGCTCGAAGAAATAGCGGAGGCGCGAGGTCGGCATCGAAAGCACGCCCGACCAGTAGTCGCTGATCCCGTCGGTTGCCTCGACCGCGAGCGGCAGCGTGCCCTCGATCCCCGCGGCGTACTTGTCGGCGAAATGGCAAGCGACCGCGCTCAGATCGCCGGCCTCCGCGAGGAGGCGAACGTAGAAACGATCGCCGGCGAGCGGCTGCACGAATGGGGCTCGTGCGCGGTGCTGGATCGCGGCGAGTCTCAGATCGGGTCCTTTATCCCGCCGACGTTAGCCGTAGTTGGCCGGGCGTGTGAACCCTTCGAGCGAAACGGCCTTTGGCTAGGCCGGGCGAAGCCCCGGCTGATCGAGCAGCCAACCTGATCCAGAGCGCACCAGGTACCAGGTCCCGACCCAGCGACGCACGGATCCATTGCTCATCGTTTCGACCAGGTCGACGGCGACCGCGGCCGTGCTCGGGCCTGCACTGGTCAGCGACGCGGACCGCGCCACGATCGAGCTCGTCGAATCGAACCGGCCCCAGATGTTCGTCTGCGGCGGGTAGGCCGCGCGCATGCGAGCGCTCCAAAGATCCGACGCCGGCGCGTAGTCGTGCCCCGAGACGAGCTGGTAGAACGACACGATCGTCCCCGCCGGATCGCCGGTGACGGCGACGACCGCAGGAGCCGGTGTCGGCGCGATCGTCTGCGCGACTGTCGGTGCCGCGGTGGGCTCGGCTGTCGGCTCCGGCGTCGGCTCCGGACGCGCCGTCGGCGGTGCTGTGACCGAAGGTCTGCTCGTGCTCGCGAGGACCGCGGTATCGGGCGTCGGGCTTGCAACCGCCGCCGGGGCGACCGCGGCGGGCCGCGCGCCAGCGAACACAAGGGTTCCGCCGACGAACGCGGCGAGCAGCGCGAGAGCGGCGAGCAGCGGTGTCGGCGATCGCTGCCGTGACGCGCGAGCCCGCGCGGGCGAGTGCGCCACGGTGGGCAGCCGCGTGGTCAAGACGCCGGCTCGAGCAATGGCGCCGCGATGTTCGATCTCGCGACTGACGCGGCTTCCGAGACGGCGCACGGAAGCACCGAAGGATGCGACAGCTAGCGCAATTGCCG
>JBBPIP010000012.1:0-42787 GCA_038040265.1 Chloroflexota bacterium
ATCCCATCTCTTCGTCGCGGCGTCTCATGCCGTAGTTGGCGCCATGCCGCGTGTACTCGATCCCGAGTGGCGTGATGACCTGCGTGACGTGCGCGTCGTCGCGGCGCCACAGGAGCTTCGCGTCCTCGGGACCCTTCCACGTGATCGGAAATAGGCGTCGCACGGTCCCCGCCGCGCCATCGACTTCAAGCGGCTCACCGTCGGTGAGCGTGGACAGGGCGACGCTGGTGGCGACAACGCAGGGCACACCGAATTCCCGCGCGACGACTGCGGCGTGCGAGAGCGAGCCGCCGATCTCGGTGACAACCGCGGCGGCGATCGTGAACGCGGGCACCCACGAAGCGTTCGTCGATCGACAAACGAGGACATCGCCGGGGCGCAGCCTCGCGAAATCACCGTCACCGAGGAGACGTGCAGGCCCGCGCACGACGCCGGGCGAGGCCGACACGCCCTTGAGAACGTACCGATCCTCCTGCGCGACCGTGTAGTCGAGGTCGATACGCGCGAGCGAGACGCCCGGGGTCGCTGGCAGTGGCGCGGCGGGGGGCGCGCCAAGGGTCTCGGGCGCACGCAGGGCGCTCCAGCGGCGCACGTCCGCGGCACGCTCGGCGATCTGCGTCGCGAGATCGTGGGGCTCCCGAATCGCGGCGGCGATCTCAGCCGCGTGCAGGAAGAAGATCTCGTCCGGTGAGCGCAGCACGCCCCCCTTGACGAGCCGCGCACCGACCGCGCGAGCGACACGGTTCGCCTCGGCTTGGGCGACGCGGTCGATCCAGTAGTTGTGTTCCTCGGACAGCGGTCCCGCCGTGGTGGCGGCACCCAGCACCTCTTCGAAGCGGGCAAGATCCGACGGCCGGTCCGCGAGATGCGCGCGGACACGCTGGGCGATCGCGTCGGCCTGAGCGCGCACCCTGGCGAGACGCGCCCGCGGATCCTCGGTCTCGCGGCCCAGCCGCTGCGCGACGCACGAGAGGAGCAGCCCGGGATCGTCGGCGAACGCCAGCTCGCCGAGGTCGAATCCCTGCTGGCCGACCTCGCCGTGCGCGGAGAGAAACGCGTCGGCCGCGCGCCCGAAGGCGTCGCCGCCAGGGAGCGAGCGCAGCGCGCTCAGCGATCGCTCGCCTCGATCGATCGCCTCAGCGACCGCCGGCGTGCGGCGTGCGACTTTGGCCAGATCGTACAAATCTCGTTCGAGGCCTTGGAGCGTCGGTGCGAGGCCCTGCGTCAATGCGAACGCTGCGGCCCCGTCGCCGCCAACCAGCTGCTCGTAGGTCTGCGCGAGCTCCTCCATAACCGCGTACGCAGGCAGGACGGCTATGAAATGGATCTCCCAGATGCGCTTGAGGCGTTGCCAGAGCTCGTCCCACGCGTCGGCCGCCTCGTTCAGCGACAGGCTGTCGATCCTCAGGCTGCGCATCCACGCGTAGTGCGCCCGCAGCTCTGGCAGGTACTCGTTGTCCCAGTCACGGCGAAGCCGTCGCGCGACTGCGCGTCGACGCGCGGTGCTCGCCATCATCTCGGCGGGCAGCGTCTCCGCCGGCACGATCGTCTTGACGCCTTCGTAGATCCGCCCGTTGAAGGTGAGGGCCCGTATCCGGAACGGAGACCCCATCCGTTCCGCGAACTGACGCATCCCGTAGTAGATGGAGCGAACGATGTAGTCACAGGCAAGAGGCGACAACGGCCTATGGAAGTGCGAGCTCTCGAGGCCCCAGGTGAGCTTCGCGTCTTCCGGATCGTCCCACGTGACCGGGAACTCCTCCGCGAGCGTCGTTATGGGACGGCACTGCAGGAGGTGAAGCTGGCCATCGCGTAACGCGCACTCGATATCGACCGGTCCTCCCATCACGGTCTCGAGCTGGATCGCAAGACGAGCGATGGCGGCGATGTCGACGTCGGGGATCGCGGCGTCGTTGCCGCCACTGATACGCGATGCAATCGCGAGATCGCTCTTGCGCACGGTGTAGCTGTCGGGCGTGATCGTGCCCGAGGCGATGGCGTCACCGAGGCCCCGCGCCGCGTTTATGACGACCACGTCGCGGGCGCCGCTCACCGGATCGGCGCTGAACGCGATGGCGGAGACGTCGGCGGGGACCATGAGTTGTACCAGCACGGCCATGCGCGGCGTCTCTGTGATGCCCCGCTGCTTCCGATAGGCGGCGGCGCGCTCCGACGAGACCGAGCGCCAGCATTCGAGCAGCGCGTCCACGATGGGGTCGACACCTCCGACGTCGAGCACGGTCTCGTGCTGGCCGGCGAAGGACGCGTCGCCCGCGTCCTCGCCGATTGCCGACGAGCGCACCGCGACCCGCGGCTCGCGCTCGCCGACGCGACGGGCGAGGTCGGCGTACGAAGCGGCGACAAGCTCGCGCAGCCGGGCGCGCGCGCGAACGTCGCCGTCGAGCGCCGGGCGCAGCTCGTCGAAGGCCGCTGCGTCCAGGCAAAAGCCCGGCGGCACGCGAAACGACGTCGCGAGCCGTCCGAGGTTCGCGGTCTTCCCGCCGACGGTCGACGCGTCCAAAGACGCGGGTTCCCCAAGCCACGCCACCTGCATGGCGCGCGAGTCTAGGAGTATTGGAAGCGTGAGTCCGTCTCTCGTGACGATCGTGTCGGTCGCCAGCATCGTTATGTTCATGGCAGTTGCGCAGGTGTCGCGGATCCGCGGCGTGGCGCGGCGTGGCGAGACACTCGCGCGATCGCGCGGGCTCGCTCATTACGTCGCGTATTTCTTCTTTGTTCCGTATCTCGTCATAGCGGCCAGGTCGGGACCGGAGCTCGATGTTCCGGAGCCGCTGCGGTGGGCCGGCCTTGCCCTCGTGGTGCTGGGCGTCGCTTTCGCGCTCTGGGCGATCGCGACGCTCGGACGTCACTACGACCTCGAGCTCGAGGTCCATCGCGATCACGAGCTCGTTCGAAGTGGTCCCTACCGTTTCGTCCGCCACCCCGTCTACACCGGTCTCGGCCTGCACTTCGCGGGAGCGTGCCTCGCCACGGGCAACCTCCTACTGATCGCGGGAACACTGCTCGTGACCTACCCGGCTCTCTACCTCCGCGCCAAGACCGAGGAACGCCTCCTGCGGGAACGCTTCGGCGCGGCGTACGACGAGTACGCGCGCCAGGTCGGGATGCTTGTGCCCCTGCTTTAGCCTGTGCGCGGCACTAGCAGCTCGCGTTGGAGGAGGGACACATGAACTGGCTAGCGATCATCGTCGCAACAGTCGCCGCAATGGTCATCGGATACCTCTGGTACGGGCCGGTCTTCGGCAAGTCGTGGATGGCTCTTTCCGGTCGAGGCATGGGTGACGGCCGCTCGGCTGGCCCGCTGTACGCGCTGACTGCGCTCGCGGCGTTCGTCGAGGCCATCGCGCTCAACTGGTTCATCAACGAGACGGGCTGGACCACCGGATCAGGAGGCGCGCTCATTGGCCTCTACGCGTCTCTCGGATTCATCGCGACCGCGTTCTTCTCGCAGGTTCTCTTTTCGGGACAGCCCGCGCGCCTCTTCGCGATCAACGCGGGCTATCAGGTCTTTCAGGCGGTCGTGATGGGGGCGATCATCGGATTCCTCGGCGGCGGCAGACTCTAGACCGCTGAACGCACCCTGACTGCGATCGCGCCTTCGGGCGCCCTGACGACGTCGGGATGGAAGATCGACGCGAGAAGCTGCACGCCGTCGACCAGACGAGGGCCGGGCCTGCTGAAGTAGGCCGCCCCGTCGACCCCGAACACGGGAGCGCCGGCGACGGTTCCGATCGCCTCGGCTTCGCGCGCGGCGCGGTCGGCATCCCAGCCGCACGGCATCGCGATGATGATGTCGGGGCGGGACGCGATCACGTCGTCCCATGCGATCTCGAGCGAGCGCGCGCCGGCCGTGCCAAGCACGTCGGTGCCGCCCGCTATCCGCACCTGCTCCGGCACCCAGTGGCCTCCATTGAATAGCGGGTCGAGCCACTCGAGGCACGCGACGCGGGGGCGGGGACGGCCGGCGACGAGGAGTTCGACGGCGCCGAGGCGGGACCGTAGGTCGCGGATGACACGCTCGGCGTCGAGGCTGAGCGCTGCGGCGACGCGCCTCATGTCCCTGAACATGCCGTCGATGCTCGACGCGTCGAGCGGCACGACGACCGGCTCGTGCTCGAGAGCCGTCGGAATCGAGTCGAGCGTTACGGCGCACACCGCGCAAAGGGTTTGGCCGAGGATGACGTCGGGACGCGCTTCGCGCAGCGCGCGCTCGTCGAGGTGGAACGTACTCTCGCCGCGGGCCCCCGCCTGGCGGACGTGCGCATCGATCTCGCGCGCGGTCGCGCCGGACGGGATTGTCGTTGCAGTCACTCTCGGCAGCGCGAGGACCGCCGCTGGGAAGTCGTCGTCGTGCGTGACGGCCACGAGCTGATTCGTCGCGCCAAGTGCCCAGACCATCTCCGTGGCGGCCGGGACGAGCGAGACGATGCGCACCGCCCCTAGGTTATGCCCGTGAACGACGTGATCGGGGAGGTCGCGCGCGAGACAGTGCGGACCTGGCCCGACCTTGCCCTCGGAACGCGCACCGCGCGGCCGAAGGCGTGGGGCGCGCTCGCCGGCCACGGCGTCGCCGCTCTGGGTGCACGCCTGGGCCGTGAGCTCACGGACGCCGAGCGCCGGGCGTGCTGGGCGGCGTTATGGCGCGAGGCGGAGCGCGCGCCCTAACCTGAGCCGCGCGGGGACCGAATCCGACCGGGAGGCTGCCGTCCATGGCGCCGCACGGCCTGATCCTCACGATCACGATCGCGCTGGGCGCGGCCTTCCTCGGCGGCTTCCTCGCCGCGAGGTTGCGGCTTCCCCCGATCGTCGGCTATCTCGCTGCCGGCATCGCCGTCGGCCCGTTCACTCCTGGGCTCAGCGCGGATCCCACCATTGCCACCGAGCTCGCCGAGGTGGGCGTGATCCTCCTCATGTTCGGAGTCGGCATCCACTTCTCGCTCGACGACCTCTGGGCCGTCCGCTGGGTCGCGATACCGGGCGCCATCGGCCAGATCCTCATCGCGGTCGCCGTCACCGCGCTCGTCGTTCCGCTCTGGGGCTGGACCTACGCGCAGGGGATCGTGTTCGGCCTGGCGATCTCGATCTCCAGCACGGTCGTCCTCATCCGGACGCTGACCGATGTAGGACTACTCGAATCCGCGCACGGGAAGATCGCCGTCGGGTGGGTCGTCGTCGAGGACCTCGCGATCGTGATCGCGCTCGTGCTCCTGCCGCCGCTCGCGCCGGTCCTCGGTGGCGCCGGAGGCGGCGGCGGCGATGACCTCCCGTTCCGGATCGCGCTGACGCTCGGGAAAGTCGTCCTCTTCGGCGTCCTCATGGTCGCGGTCGGCACGCGCGCGATCCCGTGGCTCCTCGAGCAGGTCGCCCGCACCGGCCAGCGCGAGCTCTTCACGCTCGCGGTCCTCGTCGTGGCGCTCGGCGTCGCTGTAGTCGCGGCGTTCGCGTTCGAGGTGTCGCTCGCGCTCGGCGCCTTCCTCGCGGGCGTCGCGATCAGCGAGTCCGACCTGAGCCATCAGGCCGCCGCCGAAGCGCTGCCCCTCCGCGATGCGTTCGCCGTGCTCTTCTTCGTTTCGGTCGGCATGCTGTTCGATCCGAGCTTCATCGTGCGCGAGCCGCTGCTCGTCGCCGCCGCCGTCGCGCTCATCGTCATTCGGAAGTGGCTCGTGTCGTCGGCAATCGTGCTCGTGCTCGGGTACCCGATCCGGACGTCCCTCATCGTCGGGGCGGGGCTGGCACAGATCGGCGAGTTCTCGTTCGTCCTTTCCGAGGTCGACCGTCAGCTCGGCGTGCTCCCCTCGAGCGCGCACGACCTCCTCATCGCCGCCGCGATCATCACGATCACGCTGAACCCGGTGCTGTTTCGTTCGGTCGAGCCCATCGCGGAGCGCCTGCGCAACGTGCCGCTCATCCGCGGGTTCGAGGAGCGGCGCGCCGGAGCGCTCGCTCATCTCGAGCGCGACCGCGAGGCGAAGCTGCAGCGGCATGCGGTCGTCGCGGGTCACGGGCGTGTCGGATCTCTCGTGGCGAACGCGCTCAAGCGCCGGAACATGGAGGTCCTCGTCGTCGAGCAGGACCGTCGGATCGTCGAGGAGCTGCGCGCCGCGGGGACGGCCGCGGTCTACGGCGACGCCGGCCACGAGCTCGTGCTCGAGCGGGCGCATCTCGAGCGCGCGATCTTGCTCGTCGTCGCGCTTCGTGACCCGCAGACGTCGCGCCGTGTCGTCCAGGTCGCGCGGCGAGCGAACGAGCGCATCGGCATCGTGGCACGCGCGCACACGCGCGACGCCGCCGACTATCTGCGAAAGGCCGGCGCGAACGAGGTCGTGCTTGGCGAAGAGGAGCTCGCGATCGAGATGACCGGGTATGCGCTGCACCGGCTCGGGGTCTCGCCGCAGGAGATCGCGCTCATCGCACGGGGACTGCGCGCGCGCTAGTTCGAGTAGATCTGCCAGTCCGCTGGGACCACGTGCACCCACGTCTGCCCCGGCGAGAGATACATCCGGTGTCCGTAGAAGTTGGTGAAGACGAAGGGGTCGAACAGCGTCGCGCGCGACCACCACCCGTCTTGACGAAGGCCATCCCGGAAGATCGACGCCAGGCCGGTGCCGGTCATCCGCATGTCGAGACTCGCGGCTCCGCCCGCGTCGTCGCGCACGTCGGTTTCCCAGATGTCGGTGCGGATGATCACGACGGTCTTCGCCATGATCCACGCGCCGTTCGCCGCGTCGACCTCGAGGACCGAGCGAACGCCGTTCGACTGATAGCGGAGGTACACGTTCGCGTTGGCGTCGTAGTCGTAGCGAACGCGCGCGTCCGCCCGGTACGGAACCGTGAGCGTTCTTGCCGGGACGCTCCCGAGGAACCCACCGATGGTCGCCGGATGATTTGCCTGCGCGAGGAAGTCCCAGGCCGGAACGTCGACCGGGCCGCCGCCGCCGACGCTGTTCGTCGCGTCGCGGAGTGCCTGTGACGAGGTGAAGAGGTTGTGCGGCACCACTTTGCCGTCGACGTTCGAGCGGTAGAAGGCGTTGCCCTGGCCGATCTGCGGCGAGATGCCGACGTAGAGCCCCGCCGCGATGTCCTGGCGCACGAGAGCTTCCATGAGCTGCGACGCGCCGGAGAAGACGAGCGAACCGCGCACCATCGGCGTCGTGTAGCGGTCCGAGAACCGGACGCTGCGCACCGCACCGATGATCTGCGGGTCCTGCGAGTGGTAATAGGTGGCGAGGCGGGTGATGAAGCCCTCGACAAGCAGCTCCCAGACCATATCCGCCTGGCTGAGGCCGTAGTGCGGTCGCCCCGCGGGCGCGTTGTCGATCTTCACCGCGAGCGTGCGGCGGTGAACGTTCTGTCCGGCGAGGATCGGCATCCCGTTCAGGGGCCAGCACGCCGCGCACGCGAGGGCCCGCACCTCGTTCGCGGGGGTCGTCCACGCATCCGGCGCGAACGAGAGCGCGCGGCCGACGCTCGTGAGCATGCCGACGTGAGTCACGCCGTCGCGGCCCGCGGTCAGCGTCGCGACGTCGGACTTGCCGTCCTTGTTCCAGTCGCCGGCGACGATCTGCGTCGGGAGCCACGGCATCGCGCCGACCGGCCACGCCACACCGATGACGTCGCGGAGCGCGTGATTGTCGGAAGCGAACATCAGGTGGACGCGCGAGGACGTGTCGGGGTACGAGTAGAAGTCGATGATGTCCGTCTGCTTGTCGCCATCGACATCGCCCGCGATGAAGCGAGCTCGGCTGATATCGAAGAAGCCAGGAGCAGATGTCCAGCGTCCCGCGAAACCGCCGACCGGCGCCATGCTGCCGCCGGCGTCGAGGTCGAAGATGTGGACCTTGATGGAGCCGTCCCCGTACTGGTAGATCATCGCGATCTGGTCGCGGCCAGCGGTGCGCGTGAAGCGGCCTGCGACAAAGCGCGCAAGTGCCGGGTCGATCTGATTTGGTCCGGAGTCGTATAGGCCGCGGTCGCCCTGGTATCGAATGCCGGTTCCTGCCGCGGTCACTTCGAGATAGAGCAGCTTCAGGTCGAAGTTGTCCTGCGCGTAGGCGATGAGGATCCCCGGGAGTCCGCTATTCGTGAAGGTGCCCGTCAATAGATCGCGCGCGCGGTGCCAGTCGAAGTTGTTGTGCCGCCAGAGTCCCGGGTTGCCCTGGTACGTGAAGCTCGTCCCGGTGGAGAGCCATCCGATGAGACGCACCGTGAGATTGCCGTCGTTGTAGAGAACGGCGATGTCGGTCTTGCCGTCGAGATTGAGATCGAGGGCCGCGACCTTCATCCGTCCGAGGTCGAAGCTGTTTGCGCCCGCGACGAACCACTGGGTCGACGCGAACCTGGGGTCGGTGGTCGTGCGATCGAGCACGACGATGCGCAGGCCGAGGTCGTCGTTCGCGTCGTACAGCGTCGCGATCTGCTGATAGCCCGCGCCGGTGAAGTCGCCTGCGACCGACAAGCCTTGCCCGAGCGTCTGCCCGTACGCGATGCCGCCGGACTCGGGCGCAGCGAAGGGGATGAGCCAAACAGTGGAGATGACGAGCGAGAGGAAGAACGTCGCGATGCGTCCGAATCTCATCCGCGAGCACTCTACCGGAGGACGACCCTCTTGCCGACCCTTCACTCGAAAGTAGGAACGCTCGGTAGCCCGTTCTGTAACGCCTCGGCTAGAGGTCTGCCTCAAAGCCAGGTCTAGAGCCTCGCGTGCTCCTTGAACCACGCCGCTGTTGCCGGAATCGATCCTTCCAGCGGAGTCGCCTTCCACCCGAAGGCGCGCTCGAACTTGCTGCTGTCGACGATCCACGGCCGGTCACTCTGATACAGCTGCTCGACGACGGCGCGCAGCATGGGGTTGAACAACGCGAGCAGCGACAAGATCGGTCTCGGCACGACCTGAATACTCGGCGGTCGATCCATAACCGCGAAGACCATCTCCACAAACCGACGCAGGGGCACCGCGGGCGCGTTCGGGACGTGCCACACGTCACCAAGCGCGTCCTCGCGCTCGCCGAGTGTCACCAGCGCGCGACCAAAATCGTCGATGTAGGTGACGCTGTGCGGGAGGTCGGGATTACCGAGTAATTGCGCCGGCTTCCCCGCGAGGGCTCGGGCGAAGACGCCGTCGGCGACGAGGGATTGCCTCGCGTGCGGCCCAAAAAAGTCCGATCCCCGCCCGATCGCCGCACGCACGCGTCCCTCCTTGTGCGCCGAGATAAGCGTCGTGGCGAGCTGTGCTCGCGTTCGCCCGTTCGGTCCGGTCGCGCGGTACGGCAGGTCTTCCGTGAGGGTTCCATCCACCGGACCGTAGGCGTAAAGGTTGTCGCCGAAGATGAGTTTTGCGTGCGCTGCCGAGGCGCCTTCGATGATCGCGGCCATGAGCGGCGGATGAAGCTTTGGCCAGAGTTGATACGGTGGGTTCGCGCAGTGATACACGACGGCGGCGCCGGAGCACGCCCGTCTCGCCTCCGCGGGGTCGGCCACATTGGCGGCTAGGAATTCGGCGCCTGCGGGAAGACTCGCGTCCGCGGTCCGACTGACGACCCGGAACTGCTGACCTCGCGAGGACAGCTGTCGCGCGACGGCCAGCCCGAGGGGGCCTGTTCCGAGGATCACGCTGAGGCCGACCCGGGTGTCCAAGCCTGATCTAGCGGCGCAGGGCTTTCTTGACGAGGCCGGGGATCTCGCTCGGCGCATTCGCGACGGGGATCCCGGCCTCTTCGAACGCGCGCACCTTTGATTCAGCTGTGCCTTGATTACCCGAGACGATCGCGCCGGCGTGGCCCATGCGCTTACCGGGCGGTGCGGACCGGCCGGCGATGAACGCGACCGCCGGCTTCTTTCCCTCGGATCGCATGTACTCGGCGGCCCGTTCCTCAGCGGCCCCGCCGATCTCGCCGACGATGACGATCGCCTCGGTCTCGTGGTCCTCGTTGAGCAGACGCACCGCGTCTGGCGTGGGCAGGCCCACCACCGGATCGCCGCCAACGCCGATGCATGTCGACTGACCGAGCCCTGCGCGCGTCAAGAGGTCGGCGATCTCGTAGGTGAGCGTCCCGCTGCGGGACACGAAGCCGACGCCGCCGGGTGAGAAATTCTCGGCGGGCATGATGCCGATCTTGCTCTGCCCCGGCGTGATCGCGCCCGGCCCGTTCGGCCCGACCAGGGTCGTGCCCGCGGTCTCCAGGATGGCCGCCACCTTCAGCATGTCCGCGATCGGAATGCCCTCGGTGATCGCGATGACCAGATCGATCTGCGCGTCGATCGCTTCGAGCAGTGCGTCCATCGCCGCCGCCGCCGGAACGAACACGATCGAAGCGTTCGCGCCGGTCGCGTCCACCGCGGCCGCGACCGTGTCGAACATCGGTATGCCGTCGATCGACGTGCCACCGGCGCCCGGCTTCGTCCCGCCGACCACTTTGGTGCCGTACTCCTTCATCCGCTCGGCGTGGAAGCGGCCCTCGCGTCCCAGGCCCTGAACGATCACGCGCGTGTCGCGCCCCAGGAGGACGCTCACGCCTGCACCGGCTCTTTCGCGAGGCGCACCGCCTCCGCAGCCGCTTCGTCCATCGTCGCGCGCGATTCGAGCGGCGCGTTCTCGAGGAGCTTGCGGCCGGCCTCGGCCTCGGTCCCCGAGAGCCGCACCACGAGCGGCACGCGCGGGGGATGCGCCTGGATGACATCGAGGATCCCCTTCGCGACCTCGTCGCCGCGCGTGATGCCGCCGAAGATGTTGATCATCACGCTGCGCACCCGCGGATTCGACAACACGATCTCGAGGGCCGCTTTCACGACTGCCTCTTTGGCCCCGCCCCCGACGTCGAGGAAGTTCGCCGCGCTACCGCCCGCGTTCTTCACCGCGTCAAGGGTCGCCATCACGAGCCCGGCGCCGTTCCCGATGATCCCGACCTCGCCGTCGAGTTGCACGAAGCTGAACCCGAGCGCGCGCGCCTTCTCCTCGGCCTCCTCGTCCGGCCCGACTTCTTTGAGCTTCGCGAGCTCTGCCTGCCGGAAGAGCGCGTTGTCGTCGATGTCGAGCTTGGCGTCGCCGGCCAGCACCGACCCGTCCTTTTGCACGAAGAGCGGGTTGATCTCGACGAGGGTCGCGTCGGTCTCGCCGTACACGCGGTAGAGCCGGCGGGCGATATCGGCGACGGCCTCGCGCTGCGCGGCCGCCACACCGGCCGCGAACACCAGTGCGCGCGCTTCGAAAGGAAGAAGGCCGAGAAGCGGGCTCGGCCAGCCGCGCGCGATGGCCTCCGGCCGCGACGACGCGACCTCTTCTATGTCCATGCCGCCGACGGTTGAGAGCATCACCACCGGCCGTCGGCGATCGCGGTCGAGCGTGATGCCCAGGTACAGCTCGCTGGCGACATCGGCGGCGCGCTCGACGTAGACCTTCTCGACGCGCAGTCCTTTTATGTCCATGCCGATGATCGCTCCGGCCGCGGCCTTCGCCTCAGCCGATGATTTGGCTACCTTGATGCCGCCGGCCTTGCCGCGTCCGCCGGTGTGCACCTGCGCCTTGACCACGACCGGCGCGTTCATCGCCTTCGCCGCGGCCTCGGCCTCCTGCGGTGACGTCGCCAAGCGGCCGTCCGGAATGGGGATGCCCGCGCGCGCGAGGATCTGCTTCGCCTGGTATTCGTGGAGTTTCACGGGACGCCGAACATAGCACCCGAGATGCTCAGCGCGCTGGTGACCTCGGCGCGACGCGTCCTGCCATGCGCTCCACGCGCTCGCGAAGGTCGCGGTACTCGGTGGGTGCGATGAGCGCGTTGGCTTCGGCGATGAGCCTTTGAGCTTCTTCGCCGCGTTCTTCGTCGAGCGCGACCGAAGCCATCGCCAGCAGCGCCTCGGATCGTGTCTCGACGTGTTGCTTTGGGGCGAGACCGACCGCCGACGTCGCTGACACGCGCGCGGTCTCGCGGTCACCGCGCGCCAGAGCCACTTCTGCGCGCCGCGTCTCGAGGCGCGCGATGACATCGCGTTGGACCGTCATGCGCGCGGCGTCGAGGTGCCCGAAGGCCTCCTCGAGCACGGCCCGCGCGCCGTCGAGGTCGCCGCTCGCCTGACGCGCGCGGCTCGCCGCGTGCGCGGCCTCTGCGAGGGCGCCCGGGCCGCCAATCTCTCTGGCGAGGACGAGCGCCTCTTCTGCCGCGGCGAGCGACGCCGGATCGTCGTTCGCCAGCAGGCTGATGACGAGAGCGTATGCCGCTCGCCACCGATCCATGCGGCGACCTGACGCCTGCGCTGCGGCGATGGCTTCCTCCGCAACTTTCCGTGCGAGCTCGTGGTCGCCCCGCGCTGCCGCGTTCACGCAGATCTCGCTCAGGCAAGCGATCTCATAGGGCGCGGCAACCTCGCGCATCTGAGCCAGCGCCTGATCGAGAAGCCGCGACTGCTCTTCCAAGCGCCCGGTAAGGCCGAGCGGCTCGCTCGACGCCCACACCGCGTACGAAAGGATCTCGGAGTCGCCCGTTTCGCGCGCGACCGCGACCGCTTCTTCGAACTCCCGCACCGACTCGGGGAGGTCGTCGAGGATCGTGACCGACGACGCTCGCCACACCAACAGCCGGACGAGCTCAGCACTTGGTCCGAGCGCGCGAGCTGCGTCGATCGCGAGATCGAGTTCGTTCACCGCCGCAAAGTCGGAGTCGAGCCGAAGCTTGACGATCGCTCCGAGCGCGCGCGCCGACGCCAGCTCGGCGGCGGGAATGCCTCCGCTCCCGCCAATGCCAAGAGCGCGATCGTTGAGCTCGCGGGCCGCGCGGAACTCACCTCGCGCGGAGGCGCTGGCCGCGCTGCGCGACAGCAGCGTGAACGCGCGGGCGCTGAGATCCCCCGCGGCGGAAGGATCGAGCTCGTGAGCGAGGGCGAAGGCGCGTTCCGCGTGGTACGCGACGATCTCGGCGTACTCCTGGGCGCGCTCGCCCGCGGCCTTCTCGAGCCAACGCGAATAGTGGTCGTGCACGCGCGTCCGCTCGACCTTCGACAACGAGGAGTACGCGACGTCCCGGATGAGGCCATGGCGGAACACGAACGTCGGACTCCCGGAGGGACCGCGTCGCGCCCGCCGGGCGATGAGACCGCGCCGCTCGGCTTCAGACACGTCGCTCGTAGTTGGAGTCGTTGGCAGCGCATCTAACCAAAAGTCGCGTCCGAGCACGCTCGCTTCGTGGAGAAGTCTCTTCACGGTTGGTGTCGTCGCGTCGATGCGCGCCGCGATCACGCCTTGCAGCGTCGGGGGGATCCGCGCGCGCGATCCCCGGTCGGCGAGCATGTGCACGTATTCCTCGACGAAGAGTGGGTTTCCCTCGGTCCTCGCGACGATCTCCTCCACCGGGCGGTCGGAACCTCCTGGGATGGCGTGCACGAGCCGCTCGGTCTCGGAGGCGTCCAGTGGCTCGAGTGCGATCGCCATGGCGTTCGTCCGTCCAGAACCCCACATGGGCCGCCGCTCCAGAAGATCCGGGCGCGCGAGACACAGCAGGAGCAGGGGCGCATCGAGCTGTTCGAGAAGCTCTTCGAGTAGAACGAGAAATGGCTCTTCCGCCCAATGCAGGTCCTCGAGCACGATCGTTCCCGGCGTGGAACCAAGTCGCGCCTCGAGGTAGCGCGTCATCCCGAGCGCCAGCTCACGCCTGCGTGCGTCGGACGTCAGCTCGGACTGCGGAGTGTCCGCGTCGGCGAGGGCGAGCGCCGCGAGCTCGCGCGCGATCGCTCGCGATTCGCGCTCGTCGAGCCCCTCCATGCCGGCGACGCGCGTCTCGATCTTCGCGCGGGCGGCGTCGCGCCCGTCGGTCGGCGTGATGGCGGCCTCGCCGCGGATGAGTTCCTGCAGGGGCCAGTACGTGATCGCGTGCCCGTAGGGAAGGCACGCGGCGCGCGCGGTCGGCTCGTCGGGGTCCAGGCGCCGGAGAAATTCGAGAGCCATGCGTGTCTTGCCCATGCCCGCATCTCCGTAGATCGTCACGAGGTGCGGCCGACCGGTCGACTTGACACGCCGGTGCACGTCGTCGAGGAGACGCATCTCGTCATCGCGCCCAACCATCGGCGTATCGGTGTGCCCGGTGGCCGCGCCTGGTCCGGCAAGACTCAGAGCGGCGGCGACCTGGATCGGTCCCATGCCCTTGGTCTCGATGGTGCGGACCGGGCCGTACGTCACCCGGCCGCGCGTGATCTCGCGCGTCAGGGCACCAACGAGGATCTCTCCGTGGGTGGCCATCTGCTCGAGTCGCGCGGCGACGATGACCGGCTCGCCGGTGACGAGGGACTCAACGGCTTCGCCTCCGGTCACGACCTCGCCGGTGTTGACTCCGATGCGCAGCGTGAATTCGAGTCGATTGTTCTCACGATTTAACGCCGCCACATCCGCACGCAGTGCGAGCGCGGCGCGCACGGCTCGCTCCGCATCGTCCTCGTGCGCCTTCGGAACACCGAAGACCGCCATGACCGCGTCGCCGATGAACTTTTCGACGGTGGCACCGTGCGCCTCGAGGATCTCGCGCGTTCGGGTGAACATGCGCGTGAGTGCGGCGCGGAGCACCTCGGGGTCGATGGAACGCGTCGTAGCGCTCGAATCGACGATGTCCGCGAACAGGACGGTCACGACCTTCCGTTCCTGCGGCATCGGCCGAGTCTAGGAGCGGCCGGGTAGCCGACTTGACTGGCTGAGGAGTATCTCGGTGTTAGGTGCTCCGCTAGGAGCAAGAGGGGGAGACGAAGTGGGACATCACAGGTTCAAGGCCGTATTCACCGTCATCCTGAGGGAACCAGGCAACCCGAGCACCGCGGATCCCGATCCAATGCCGGCTGAGCTCGTAGCCGACGTTATCAAGGAGATCAAGAAGGGGAAGCCCAAGAAGGGCGGCCAGCCCTACGACGTTCAGATCGTGACGGAGGGGGTCTGACGCCTCACTTGTTCCACCACTGAGCCCGCCTCCGCGGCGTATTTCCATAGTCGGTTCCACCGGCTCGGGCAAGACCACATTCGGGCGTGAGTTAGCGCGTCGGCTCGGCGTCACCTTCGTCGAGCTCGACGCGCTCGCGTGGGGCCCGAATTGGAAGTTCGTGCCCGAGGAGCTCTTCAAAGAGCGCGTCGCTCGTGCCGTCGAAGGGGACAGCTGGGTCATCGACGGCAACTACGCCGGACGGGGCGCGCGCGACCTCGTCTGGCCGCGAGCCGACACGGTCGTCTGGCTCGACGTGCCACTCAGCGTGATCTTCATTCGGCTCTTTCGACGTGCCGTGCGTCGCAGCCGAAGCGGCGAAGAGCTGTGGCCGGGGACCGGCAATCGTGAGACGCTGCGGAATCAGTTCCTCTCGCGCGACTCGCTTTTCTGGTGGGCGCTGAAGACCTACCGCCGTCGCAGGCGCGAGCTACCGCTGATCCTGGCGCGACCGGAGCATGCGCACCTTGTGGTCCACCATTTCCGCCGTCCGGCCGAAGCCGCGGCCTGGCTCGAGGCCGCGAAGCCTGCGACCGCAGGCCTCTAGAGCACCGGTCAGTTCTCGAAGACGCGGCTCTGTCGGATCTCGTAGCCGCTCGCGAGGCAGTCGCGCTCCGAGCGGAGCGCGTTCGGGACGTAATCGTGTGGAACGATGACGTAGTTGAACTGCCAGATCGGGCTGTACTTGCGCATGCCCGGGATCGAGTCGTAGATGTTGAGCTGTCCGGGAACGCGATCGGGCTCGCGCGCGAGCGTGAGCTTCGCGGTCAGCTTGACCGCGTAGACGATCTGGTACTCCTGCGCGACCTTGACCTTCTTCGGGTCGACGTCGACCTCGCCCTGCTCGGTGGCGAAGATCACGCGCCCGTCGAACCACACACGCTCGATCTTGTACGCGTAGGGATTGTTGTAGTGGAGATCTTCGACCGCACCGATCTTGCTCTTGCGCACCGCCTTCTTCGCGCGCGGGACACCCGCGTGGATCTCCCATACGCCCTCGGTCGGCTCGGCCTTTTTCGCCATTCGCACGAGAGTACGCCGCTGGCCTCCTTATTGCGGTCTGTACAAACATGACATTTCGCCCGGATAAGGCACTCGATCCCTCGCAAGTCGAGGATCAACGCGGGCGCGGTGGTTTGGGTGGTCCGGTCATCGTCGGTGGCGGCGGGATCGGGCTCATCATCCTCATCGTCTCGATACTGCTCGGCGTGAACCCGCTCGAGGAAATCACGACGACGACCACACCGTCGGTCAGCGGCGCGCCTTCGGTGCAGGAATGCCAGACCGGCGCCGATGCCAACAAGCGCGACGACTGCCGCATCGTTGGCATCGTCGACAGCGTCCAGAAGTATTGGGGCGATGAGTTCGCGCGTCGCGGCGAGACGTATCTACCCGCGAAGACCGTGCTGTTCACGGCTCAGACGCAGGGGGCGTGTGGCCTCGCGCAGGCCGCGATGGGGCCGTTCTATTGCCCCGACGACGAGAAGGTCTACCTCGACATCAGCTTCTTCCAGGATTTGAGCGAGCGCTTCGGCGCGAAGGGCGGCCCGTTCGCGCAGGCGTACGTCGTCGCGCACGAGTACGGGCACCACGTGCAGAACCAGCTCGGCCTTCTGCTGCAGACCGGATCGAACGCGCAATCCGTCCGCATCGAGCTCCAGGCCGACTGTCTTGCCGGCGTGTGGGCGAAGCACGCGGCGGACACCGGTTACCTGGTCCAGCCGACGGACGCGGAGATCGCGCAGGCGCTCGACGCCGCCGCGGCTGTCGGGGACGATCGCATTCAGCAGGAGACTCAGGGCCGCATCGTTCCCGAGCAGTGGACGCATGGCTCGGCCGCGCAGCGTCAGCAGTGGTTCCGCACCGGCTACTCGAGCGGCGATCTCAATCGCTGCGACACCTCCGGCGCCTGACCGTCCGCGGGAATTCCCGGCCCGCACCGGCTGTTCTTCGTGCGTGAACGCCTACCTCTGGTACGTCAAGGAGCGCGGCGACGTGCAGCATCACTTGCGGGCAGCATCACCCGACGAGGCGCGTGAACGGATTGCGGCCACCCGTGGCGAGGAAATCGCACGGCGAGCGGTCATCAAGCTTCTCGCGTGAGCCAGAACGAGAGCGAGCGCCTCATCAGGGAGCTCGGCACGTTCTCGGCGGCCGGGGTCGAACGTGCGGCCTGGGGCTGGGACCAGCACACCGCGGCTGACCTGGACTCATTTCACGACGCCGAGCGTGCGGCGCTGAAAGCGATCGAGAAAGCGAATCGCGGCCAGGCGTGGGACGAGTTCCGTCGGTCGATATTCGACATGACCGAAGGACGGAAGGCGCTCGTGGCCTGGCAGTACGAGCACGGCGACACCGGTCACAAGGCTGAACGCTCGGCGTACGGCGCGGCTCTCGCGTTGTTCGCGCGCGACCACATCACTCCCGCCCAGTTCGCGACGCTCGCGCGCGCCCTGGACGAGGCCTTGCCGTGGCTCCTCCCCAAGGAGCCGCCACATCCGTACCCTGTGGGCGATCGGGAGGTGTGACATGGCCGCGACCAGGGAAGCGCGTGCGGTATGGAATGGCGATCTCATGAGTGGAACGGGCACGGTGAGCGCGGTATCGAGCGGAAAGTTCAACGACGTGCCGGTCTCGTGGAGCGCCCGCACTGAGGCCCCGGGAGGAAAGTCGAGTCCCGAGGAGCTGCTCGCCGCGGCGCACGCATCGTGTTTTGCGATGGCCCTCTCCGGTGGGCTCGCGCGCGCTGGCATGCCGCCGAAGCGGCTCGAGGTTCGATCGATGGTCACCTTCGACAAGGTCGGTGACAGCTGGACGGTCGTCTCGAGCGAGATCGAGGTAAAGGGCGACATCCCCGGAGCGGACGCCGCGAAGTTCACGAAGGCCGCGGAGGACGCGAAGGAGAATTGCCCGATCTCACGCGCGCTCAAGGGGAACGTCAAGCTATCGGTGAAGGCGAACCTTTCCTGACGCGCGTCAGCGTCACCGCCTGAACGAGGAGCGCCCCCACGGTGGCCGCCGCGAACGCCGGAGCGATGCCGGCGCGGTCGACGAGCGCGGCGATCGCTAGGAAGAAGGTCGCGAAGGCGATGATCCCGTAGCAGAGGCCGCGCACCACCTGCGTTGCCGCAGCGCCACCGCGCTGCGCGTGCGCGAACACCGCGAGCACACCCGCATACACCGGATATGTGGTCAGCAGCCCGCTCAATTCGGGACCGAGAAGCGGAGCGGCGCTCGTGATTGCGATGACGAGACCGGTCGCGATGGCCATCCGCAGGGGCAGGTCCCATCGCGGCGGCTCGGGCGCTCGCTCGAGCGCACCCGGAGCCGGAATGAGCCGGATCCCGATGATCGCCGCCCCGACCCCGCCCACGTAGAGCGCGAGCAGGGGAGTCGGGAGGCCGCTACCGAGCGGCAGCGCGTGGAGGCCGAAGACCGCGACGGCGAATGCGAGGCTCGCGACCGCGAGTGATGCCTGCCATCCGAAGCGACGCGCCATCGCGGCGTACACGAGCGCGAACACCGCCGACGCCGCGACACCGGCGATCGATCCGGCCGCGGCCGCCGCCGCGAACGGCGTGCCTTGCTCGAGGGCCAGGAACAGCGAGACCGGGCCTGACGTGAACGGAAGGCCGACGAGCCAGCCGCTGATCGACGGCCCGAAGCGGCGACCGACCAGCGTCGCGACCGCTATAAGCGCCGGCGTCAGGACGAGCTTGAGCGCGAAGATCAACAGGGCGACATTGCTCGTATGTCTCGCTGATCCTCCGTCAAGCGAGCGATTTTAGCCTCGACAGTCTCACGCACGGGGACCACAATTCCCCACATTCGCGCGGGTCACGAGGAGGGGATATGCGTTCTTGGGCGGCGTTCGCCGTGTCACTCGCATTGGTCATCAGCTTCAACCTGTTCGCGACGCCCGCAGCCGCGGGAGCAGGGCCCTTGCGCGCGGTCATCGTGGTGCTTCGCGACGACGCCGACTCCGACAGCGTCGCCACCGAGCACGCACAGCGCTTCGGCGCGCTCGTCAGCCACGTCTATGGCGCGGCGCTGCGCGGCTACGCCGCGCGCGTGCCGGAGCGTCTCATCACGATGCTTCAGGGCGACCCGCGCGTCGCATTCGTCGAGGAGGACCGTCTGCTCTGGGCGACGGACTTTATCCCCAACACCGGGGTCTATCGGATCGACGCCGAGCAGAGCCCTACCTTCAAGGCTACCTTGCCCGGCCCACCGGTCACGACCGGCGTCGCGATCATCGATACGGGCATCATCTCAAACCACCCCGCGCTGAACGTCCAGGGCGGCTACAACTGCACAGGCTTCAACCGCAAAGCCTGGACCGACGGCAACGGCCACGGCACGCATGTCGCCGGCACCGTGGCGGCGAAGTACATGGACCCCCCAGGCATCGTCGGCGTCGCACCCGGCGCACCGCTCTGGGCGGTGCGCGTCCTGGCTAGCAACGGCTCGGGCTTCCTGTCGTGGATCGTCTGCGGCATCAACTGGGTCGCGAACAACGCTTCGGCGAACAAGATCAAGGTCGCGAACATGAGTCTGGGCGGCAGCGGCGCGGACGACGGCAACTGCGGCACCAAGAACAACGACTCGATGCACAAGGCGATCTGCAACGCAGTCACGAAGGGCGTCACGTTCGTCGCCGCCGCCGGTAACGACGCGAAGGACTTCAAAACGTTCACGCCGGCCGCGTACGACGAGGTCCTTACCGTGACCGCAATGGCCGACTACGACGGCCTGCCCGGCGCTGCATATACCGGGGCGACCTGCGGCGGCAACCCCGACGACACGGCGGCGGGCTTCAGCAACTGGACGACGCCGGCGTCGACGTTGGGGAGCGACGAGACGCACACCATCGCGGCTCCCGGCGTCTGTGTCACTTCGACGTATCTCAACAACCTCAACAACGGGTACGCCACGGGCTCCGGCACGAGCTTTGCCTCGCCGCACGTCGCGGGCACGGTTGCGCTCTGCATCAGCAGTGGCAAGTGCACCGGGGCTCCAGCGGACGTCATCCAGACGCTCCGCACTGACGCGGATCCCAACTCCCCCAACCCCAAGGTTACGCCGTACTACGGCTTCAAGGGCGACCCGAACTCACCGGTCCCGGGCCGCTATTACGGCTACCTGGTGTACGCGGGCGGCTACTGAGATCCCATCACTGAGGCATGAACGAAGAGGCCCCGATCGGCCGGGGCCCTCACGTTTAGCTCAGATGACGGCGGCGATCGATCCGGCCGCGGCTGCGGCGGCGAAGCTCGTGCCTTGCTCGAGCGCCAGGAAAAGCGAGACCGGTCCCGACGTGAACGGAAGGCGAGCGCGAGGATCACCGGGCACGGTGAAGCTCTCGGTGAAGGCCTCGCTGGGCTAGCGCGTGGTTCTTCGGCGCGGTGTCTACGGCGCGGTGTCTACGTTCGTCGAGAACGCCGCGCCGTCGGGCGTCACGAAGAACGCGAGGAAGCGAGCTGCACCCTCACCCGTGTTGCTCACCTGCAGGACGGTGTTCGGCATCAGATAGGCGCCCTTGCCTTTGGCAAGAGTCATGGGCTGCTGGCCGGAGGCGCGAAGCTGCACGGTGCCATCGAGAACGACGATCGCCTCAATACCGCCGTGTCGGTGCGCGGCGGTGCGTCCGCCCTTCTCGAGGGTGATGAGATTGAGCTGCTCGTTGTACTTGCCCGCCGTGAGCTGTGCTAGGTCGGGGGTTTCATACAGGACGCTTTGACCCGGGAACGTGGGCGGGGCAATGCGCCCGCCGATGTTCCGGAGCGCGATGAAGTACCACTGACTCGGCGTCGTGCCAGGATTGGAATGCGTGTGGACGACGTCCTGTCCCACGAACGCGCCCTCACTTGGTTGAACGTCCGTCGTCGTGCCGCCCTGGATCGCGAACCGGTGGACGCCGACGACCCCGTACACGAAGCCCGCGATGTGCGCGTGACTGAGCGGGGTGTTCGGTGCCTGTGGAACATCGAGGACGTTGATGTAGAGGGGTGCAGCGGGAAGGGCCGCTATCGAGCCTTCCGCGAGGGTCTTGCTGGTTTGCCCGACCGCGGCCGCGCTCGGGTTCGCCGAAGGCGTAGCGGGCAGCGTGGGCGTAGGAGACGGAGCGGCCGCTCCACCGCATGCACCCGCGACCAGGGCCGTTACCACGACGAGCACAGAGCGCTTCCCGATCCTGAACATCCGACGCCTCCCCAAGCTGTTGCGTGGCGAGCCTACAACCTGGGTTACGAGGGGACCACTACAGGTGCGCGCGCGTTTCGCGCTCGATCTCCGCGGTGAGCCGCTTCGCCTCGGTCACGCAGGTCTCGAGCGCCTTCGCGATGGCCAGGCGGTAGCGGGGCTCGATCGTGGGCGGAAGCTCGTCCTCGTCGAGTATCTCGATCGCGCCCGACGGACGAATGAGCACGTCCACCACAAGGTCGCGGTACGCGATCGTCCCCGGCTCGATCGTCGTGTCGGTCGCGATGTTCACGTACAGCCCGACCGTCCGGCCTCCGTCGAGCCAGTGGTACACGTTATAAGGACGATCCGTCCAGAAATGCCCGACTGTCACCGTGCCCTTGCGTAGCACGAGGTCCGTGCCTTCGATCGGTCGGTCCTGCTCGCTGACGTAGCGCACGACCGCGCGTCGCCCCGCCTCCAGCGCGAGCGTTTCGCAGGCGTACTCCACGACCGATCCATCGAGCCGGGTCTTGCGCTCGGTGATCGGCGCGCCATCCACGCGATCTAACCTACCCGCGTGACGATGGGCGGACGAAAACGACCCTGAGCCGTCTCGGCGCCGTCCTCGCGGTTGGCGGGTTCGCGGCGACAGTCTGGTACTTCTTCGGGCCGCTCGGATCGGTCGGCTGGGGACCCCCTGGTACCGAGGCATATCTCGCATTCGAACACGCGAATCGGCTCGCTCGAGGCGCGTCGCTGCGATCGGTGCCCTCGGATCGCTGATGATGCTCGCGGGCAACGTCGGCGAGTTCTGGGTTTTCAGCGAAGCGTCATACGCGTCGGCGGCGAGAAACCTGTCGTGGTTTACGTTCCTGCTCGGCGCGCTTGCCGCGATTGTCGGCTTCTTCGCGCTGGCGGTGCGGCGACTCACGCGTTTGACTGCCCACTACACGCCGGTAGCATGACCGACGCCGCATGAGAGAGCTCTACCAGGTCGTAGAGGTCGGTCCCGCCTGGTATCAGGAGAACATCCCGTGCCAGGAAGCCTGCCCCGTGAAGACCAACTGCCGCGGGTACCTGAACCTTGCGGCCGCTGGCGAGTTCGAGAAGGGCTGGGAGCTCGCGCTCGACCCGAATCCCATGGCCTCGATCTGCGGATCGGTGTGCGCGGCGCCGTGCGAGACGGCGTGCCGGCGCAAGGAGATCGATAAGCCGCTTTCGATCCGCTACGTCAAGAAGTTCCTCTCCGACTGGACCCACCAGAACGTCACCGTCGACGGTCGCGCGTACACCCAGCCGCCCGCCCCGGTCTTCGGTCCGCCTCGCGGCACCGTCGCGGTGGTCGGCGCGGGATGCGCGGGGCTCTCCGCGGCGAGCGACCTGTCGAAGCTCGGCTTCGGCGTCACGGTTTACGACGCGCTGGATCAGGCCGGCGGGACCACGCTCGCGGGCGTGCCGCCGTTCCGGCTGCCGCGCGAGGTCATCGACCGCGACATCGCCGGCATCGTCAACGAGAACGTGCAGCTCCGGCTGTCGACCTTCGTCGGTCGCGACGTGTCCCTTCGCGACCTCCACGATCAGAACGACGCCGTGCTGGTCGCGGCGGGTTGCTTCGAGCCGAACTACATCGGCATCCCGGGCGAGGAGGCCGACGGCGTTATGGCCGGCATCGTCTTCCTCGAGCGGGCGTACCGCGGACGGCCGGTCGAGGTGGGGAAGAGCGTCATCGTCCTCGGCTCCGGCTACACCGCGATGGACTGCGCGTCCACGTCGTGGCGTCTCGGCGCCGAGCACATGTACGTCATCGTCCGTCGCAGCCGCGAAGAGATGGTCGTCGACGAGGAGGAGTTCACCGAGACGGAGCGCGAGGGCATCGAGTTCGTCTACCTCGCGTCGCCGGTGGAGGTCCTCACGGATCCGAACGGCCACGTCCGCGGCGTCGTCTTCATCCGCAACAAGCTCGGCGATCCCGACGAGAAGGGACGGCGGAGCCCCGTCGCGATCCCCGGGACCGAATTCGAGATCCCGTGCGACACGGTCCTCCTCGCGCTCGGCCAGGCGCCCGAGACGAGCTGGCTGTCGAAGGAGTTCCCGGAGTTCCGCGTAAAGCGCTGGCGGGACATCAAGGTCGACCCGGAGACCTATCAGACGATCGTCCCGAAGATCTTCATCGGCGGCGACTACCGCACCGCGCCGACCACGATCATCGAGGCCGTCGCCGACGGCCGTTCCGCCGCGCAGCAGATCGCGCGCTTCCTCGACCCCAAGGCCGTCTCGGTGAACGTGCCCGAATATCACGAGGTCGTGACGCTGCGGCGCTCGTCCACCCCGGACAACATCGGCATGATCTCGCTCGAGGGCGAGCTCGCGCGGGTCTACCACAACATGTCCGTCGACTACGACCGCATCCCCCGGCAGGAGATGCCGAAGCTCGCCAAGACGGAACGCCGCGGCCTCTTCCTCGAGGTGAACCAGGGCTACACCGAGGCGCAGGCCATCGCCGAGTCGGACCGCTGCCTCAAATGCAACTTCAACATCGAGATCATCGGCGAGCTCTGCATCATCTGCGGCGGCTGCGTCGACGTCTGTCCGATGGACGTCATTCACATGGTCGACATGAACGACGTCGTCGACGATGGCTCGATCCCGGCGGTCGGCGAGGCCAAGAAATGGCAGAACGGCGTCGCGTTCTTCCTCGACGAGACCGCGTGCATCCGCTGCGCCCTCTGCATCATCCGCTGCCCGACGGACGCGATCACGATGAACCGCTACGGCTCGGTCATGCCGGCGATGGGGAACGTGCTGCCGAAGGAATCCATCGACGACGAGATCCACCTCGACCTCACCGTCGCGGCGAAGAAAGCGGCGCGCCCGCTACCGCAATACGATCCCCACCTCGCCCCTGGGTACAAGGCGCTGCAGAACGGACACACGAACGGCGACTTCAAGCACGCGCACGGGCCGGACGTCAATGAGAAGGAGCTCGTGAAGCACTAGTGCTCGAGATACCCGCCCAGATCTGGCAGAAGACGAAGTCGAGCTACATCTGGCGATCGCTCTTCCGTCATGGCTACCCCGATTCGCGCAAGAACCAGTCGCTCGCCGTGTTCACGAACGTCTTCCTGCACCTGCACCCAGTGAAGGTGCGCCGTCACGCCCTCGCCATCCCGTACACGTGGTGCATGGGCGGACTCTCGTTCTTCCTGTTCCTCATCCTCACGCTGACCGGGACGCTGCTCATGTTCTATTACCACCCGTCCGTGGACGGCGTGTACAACGCCTACGGCGACATCAAAGACCTCGAGACGGTCGTGATCTTCGGCCAGCTTCTGCGCAACATGCATCGCTGGGCGGCGCACGGCATGGTCATCACCGTGTTCCTTCACATGATCCGGGTGTTCTACACCGGCTCGTACAAGCCGCCGCGCGAGTTCAACTGGGTCATCGGCACGCTGCTCTTCTTCCTCACGCTCCTCCTCTCCTACACCGGATACCTGCTCCCCTGGGACCAGCTCTCATTCTGGGCCGTCACCGTGGGCTACGAGATCGCGCGCGCGGCGCCGGTCATCGGTGACGAGTTCGCGTTCGTCTTCTTCGGCGGCTTCCAGCTGGGACCGAACGCCCTCTTGCGCTTCTACGTGCTGCACGTCGTCGCTCTGCCGCTTGTCGTCGGATTCCTGATCGCCATCCACTTCTGGCGGATCCGGAAAGACGGCGGCATCACCGGGCCGCTCTAGTGACGACGCCGAGAGGTCCGCAGCCCTTCGCCGGGCAAGAGAAGCGGCTCCGGCTCCTTGCCTTCGTCCGCCAGGACTCCGTCGTTCGCGTGGACAAGCGCGTCGAGGACACCGCCATGGTCTGGCCGCACCTTCTGGTAATCGAGTTCATCGCGGCGCTGCTCTGGTCGATCGGCCTCTTCGCCATCTCGGCCGCATTCAACGCACCGCTTCAGGACCACGCAAATCCAGACTGCACGCCGAACCCGTCCAAAGCGCCGTGGTACCTGCTGCAACTGCAGGAGCTCCTCCTCCACATGGACAAAGGCCTTGCCGGGCTCATCGTGCCGACCATCTGGCTCACGTTCATGGCCTTCATCCCCTACATCGACCGAAGCCGCGAAGGGGTCGGCATCTGGTTCACGAGCCCGAACGGAAAGCGCATCGCGATCTTCGCGGCGGTCTACGCCACGGTGATCACATTCTCGCTGATCCTGCTCGATGCGTTCCTCAAGGTCCCGGAAGACCGGGGCGGCTTCGGCTATATCGAGAAAGCCACCCGGTACTTCCCGGGCGGCAAGGAGCTCCTGCCGAACTACCTCATCCCGATCGCGACGATGCTCGGACTCTCGTTCCTGCTCGTGCTCATCGTGAAACGCCTCTGGGGCGCGAACACGCGCGAGTGGATGATCGCCATCTACACGGGATTCGTCGCCGTCTTCCTGGTCCTTGTCGTCGTCGGCACCTCCATGCGCGGGACTGGTATGGACCTCTTCGCGCCCTGGGCCGTGCCGGCGACGCACCAGTGCTTCGAGCCGTCGTCATGATCCGGCCGCACACCGACACGACCGTCCGCGGGCTCATCGGCCGCATCAAGCGCCGGCAGCTGTTCCGGCTCGGATTCCTGAGCGGCACCCTCCTCGCGGTCACCGAGATCAGCGTGCTCGTGGTCCCCTTCTACAAGCCGAACAAGATCCTTGGCCTCGGCGCGAAGATCGCCGTGGGCACCAAGGACAGCGTCTTGGCCACGTTCAAGTCGACGAACGACGTGCCGATCCTCAATCTCGAGGGGAAGTTCTTCCTCATTCATGCCCCCGGCGGGATCATCGCCGCGTACCGCAAGTGCACGCATCTCGGCTGCAGCGTCCCGTGGAACGCGAGCGAGGACCAGTTCCACTGCCCGTGCCACGGCTCGCTCTACGACAAGCACACCGCCGTCGTGAAGGGCGGCCCCGCGCCCAAGCCGCTGCAGCTCTTTCACATCCTGGCCGACCCCAGTGGCGCACTGATCGTCGACACGAACCCGCTCAACGTCATCAATCGCCCGGGCAATGTCTGGGATCCCAAGGTCCTCGAGATCACCGAGTAATGCAGCTCGACCTGAACTTCGTCCTCGCGGCCGTCAGCATCCTCATGTTCCTCGGCTTCCTCGCGTTCTTCGGCTACCTGATGTTCCACCAGCAATCGATCGAGCCGAAAGAGAAGACCGGCGCCGAACTCATCGAGCAGCACTACGCGGCGGGCGAGACCATCGAGCAGCCGACGCCGTATTACGTCGCGCCGATCCCGGCGGCGCCGGACCCGCTCGAGATCAGCGCGAACCTGGACCGCAAGATCCTCGTCGGCGCGGGGATGCTCTTCGCGGTCTTCGCCCTGGTTGGCGGGTACTTCTTCCTTCTCTTCAGCGTTCGCGCGGACGCGACCTCCGAGCGTTGGCGCGACAAGGTCGCATCGGAGCAGCAGCTCGAGAAGTCGATCGACCGTGGCCGCAACCTATACGCGAACTTCTGCTTCGACTGCCACGGCAAGACCGGTCTCGGCAGCACCGATCCGACCCGCAAAGACCTACCAGGCCTTCCGCTCAACAAGCCGGCGTTCAAGTACGACAACATCAAGAGCGATCCGACGAAGCTGAAAGCGACCGAGGACCTCCTCACGCTCACGATCGAGCGCGGCCGCGCGAAGCCTCCGGGGTCCATCTCCATGCCCGCTTGGAGCGACCACGAAGGCGGATCGCTGAACGACGAGCAGATCCAGCAGCTCGTGAACTTCATCATGCTTGGCACCGATCAGGACTGGGCCGACATCGTGACTGTGCGACTCCACAGCGAAGGGTCCGAGGACGGACACCTTCCGCTCGAGCCAAAGCCGCCGGTGCCGCCGGTCCTCAGCGGGATCGAGCTCGGCAAGCAGCTCACCCTCTCCAACCCGCAGGCAGCCTGCGTGACCTGCCATAGCTTCGACCCGAACACGCCGAGCGTCCTCCCGAATGCGCCGAACCTCGGTCACTACGGCACCGATGGCCCCATCAACGATGAGAACAAGGCAAAGAAAGCCGGCGGGGACGCCGACTGGCTCCTCCACTGGATCCAGAACGCTCCGTCGGTCAAACCGGGCATAGCGATGCCCGCCTTCAGCACGAGCGCAGGCGGCTCGCTGAGCGACGAGCAGATCAAGGCGATCATCGAATACCTTATGAGCCTCAAGTGATCGCCGAGGTCAGCGAAGCCAACGAGTTTTACATGGTCCTCGTGACCGTGTTCATCCTGATCGCCGCGATGTACTTCCTGCAGAAGTGGTGGACGACCTATCGGTAGGTGAGGCTGAGCGGCGACGGCCGCTCCCTCGTCAGAAGACCCTCGCGCTCCTCGTCGGTCGCATCACCACGATCAAGTTGGCTTATTGGGCAGCTTTAACGCTGATCGAGCTCGCATTGCCACGATTCGTAGACCTGCCGTTCGAGGGGCGGTTTCCGGTCTCGATCGCGCTTGCTGCGGTCACAACGGTGGTCGCCCTCGCGTGGGCGCGGTGGCAGGCCCGTGTCATCGATCGTCGCGCGGGGGGAATCGAACGCGGATTCGCGACGATCGCGACGACGTTCGCGGCCGCTTCCGTGGTCGCGTCGCCGGCAAGCCTGCCGCTTCTTCTTATCGAGCGCGCGCGATCACTGGAGGCATGCGCACCCGGAGTCTCGTGCCACCTCGAAGCGATTTTGTTATGGGTCGCACTCTTTGCGGTCGGGTTCGTACTCATTCCGGCCGTCTTCGCAATCTCACTACGCAACACGCACTAGGCTCGCTTGTACGCCGACCCGACGACGTGTGGCAATCTACCGCGCGAAGGTGGCTGGGAAACGTGTGCTCGTCGTGGACGACGATCCCGACATCCGGGAGCTCTTGTTCACGGCGTTAGAGGACGAAGGCTTTGAGGTCGTTCCCGCGGGGAACGGCCAGGAAGCGCTCGCGATCATCGCGACCTTCCGACCGGACGTCATCGTGCTCGACCTGATGATGCCGGTGATGGATGGCTGGCAGTTCGCTGCCGAGCTGCGCGCGCGCGACGAGGACATTCCGATCGTCCTCCTCTCGGCGGCGCGTGACCTGCGGACCCACGCCAAGGCGCTCTCCGCCGCGGAGATCATCGAGAAGCCCTTCGACCTGAGCGAGCTCCTCCCCAAGATCGCGCGCGTCGCCTCCGCCGCATAGACCCGAACTAGCATCCCCGCGTGGGGAGATCGGCCGCTCGGCCGTTTGCGGTCATGGTCGCGGCGCTTTTGCCCACCGTCCTGCTCGGGTGGTACCTCAGCGATCCGGCACGCAACCAGCCGATCGTCATCCGACTCGAGCACTTCGTTATCACCTCGAACGTCTCCGTCGTCGCGGCGTTCGTGGCGTTCCTCGTCGCGCGCGCTGCGCTCGGCGCCGGCCAGTACCGCGCGCTCCTCATCGCGCTCGGTTTCGCGTGCATGGCCGCGATCTTCGCCGTGCACGGGCTGGCGACACCCGACGTCCTCGAGCAGGGAGACCGCGAGGCTCCGGCGCAGCTCGTCCTCGGCGTCTCGGCCGAGCTCGCGCTCGCCGTCGCCGCGGTCTTCTTCGCGGTTCGGTACACGCCCCTCGCGGGGTGGCTCGAGCGACGTCTCCGCCCGGGCGTGCTCATCACCGCCGTCGCCGCCTTTCTCGGCCTCTACGCGGTGGTCGGATTGGGATGGCCGAATGAGTTCGGCGGGCTCGCGCGTTGGATCCTCGCGTCCGGCGGAGCTGCCGCCGGCTATCAGCCGTCTTCGTACGGGTACGGCATTCCGGCGAGCGGCGACATCACCGGCGGTGCCGGCTGGGTGCCGTTCGTGATCGTCGCCGCGGTCGTCGTGCTCTACGGCTACTCCGCCCTCGCGCAGGGCCGTGATTTCCTCCGGACCGGGCTGCCGCTTCAGGGCGCGCTCGCCGTCGCGTACGTCTTCCTCGCGCAGGCGCAGATCTCACAGTTCCTCGGGCCCATCTGGACGCCGTCATGGTGGGAATACCACGGGCTCATGCTCGGCGGGGTCGTTCTCGCGATGGGCGCGCTTGTGCTCGAGCTCGACCGACGCCGCGGCCTTGAGCGATTCCTCCCCGCGACGGTCGTCGAGCGGGTCATTCAAGGCGATCCGCTCCGGCTCGAGGGCGAGCGGCAGACCGTGACGATCCTCTTCACCGACCTCCGCGGATCGACGGCACTGGCCGAGCGCCTCACGCCGGAGCAGACGATCGCGGCGGTCAACGCGTACCTGCGCGTGATGGCGCGGTGTGTCCTCGACGCGGGCGGGATCCTCGACAAGTTCACCGGCGATGGAGTGATGGCCACCTTCGGCGCGATGAGCGATCCGACCAACGGCGCGTCCGCCGCGGCCCGCGCCGCGCTCGCGATGCGCACGAGCATCGCCACGCTCAACGCCGAACGTGCCGCGCGAGGCGAGGTCGTCGTTCAGTTCGGCATCGGCATCCACACCGGCGACGTCGTCCTCGGAGTGATCGGCCTACCCGAGCGTTCTCAGTACGACGCGATCGGCGACGCCGTGAACACGGCCGCGCGAATGGAATCGCTGACCAAAGAGTTCAACGTCGACTCGATCCTCTCGAGCGACACCGCCTCGCGCCTGGGCGGCGATGGGATCGCCCTCCGGCCGCTCGGCGAGGCGCACGTGAAGGGCAAGGCGAACGCTATCGAGGTCTTCACGCTGAGCTAGGCTCTCGGTCGTGCCAGCGCTCGCGGCGATCGGCATCGTCACCAAGGACATGAAGGAATCGGTTCGCTTCTATCGACTACTTGGCGTCGACGTGCCTGACCCGAGCGGCGACCACCTCGACGTCACCCTACCGAGCGGTGTTGCCCTCATGTGGGACACGCTCGAGCTCATCAAGCAGCTCGATCCAGACTGGGTCGAGGCGCAGGGCACCGCATGGGCCTCGCCTTCCAATGCTCCTCGACGGGCGATGTTGACGCCACCCACGCCCGCGTCGTCGCTGCGGGCTTTCGGTCGAAAGCGAATCCGTGGGATGCCTTCTGGGGCCAGCGCTACTCGCAGGTCCTCGATCCCGACGACAACGTCGTCGATCTGTTCGCCGCGCTCCCGACCCCGACCGCATAGACAAGGAAAGGGGCCGCTTTTGCGGCCCCTTTCATTTGATGGACGCCGGGATCGCTAGGGAACAACGAAGATGCCGACCCGCCGACGATGTGAATCCAGACGATCCAGTTGTAGATGGAATCCACGGCGCGAGAGCTACGCCTTCGCGTCGAGCACCGTCAGACCGGGCGGGCGCGCGCGCAGCCAGTCGCGACCGCGCACCAGTCCTCGCACGATCTCCGCGAACTCGCGGCCGGCGCGCGAGAGGCGGCGATCGCGGCGGTTCGCGAGTCCGATCGTGCGTGTGAGCGGTTCCGCGAGGCGCACGGCTTTCAATGGGCCGGCGGGATCGATGACCAGGCTCGGGACCACCGCGACGCCGAGGCCGGCCGCTGCGAACCGCAGCACGCCGTCCATCTCGCCGCCTTCCAGCGCGAACACAGGCTCGAATCCCGCGCGCCGACAAGCCGCGAGTGTCGTGGCGCGCAGGTCGTAGCCGTCCCGGAACATCACGAGGGGCACTGTTTTCAGCTCGGCGATCGGCATCGTCTTCCGCGAGGCGAGCGGGTGATCGCGCGGGACCGCGACGACGAGCTCCTCCCTGAGCAAGGGAACGGTTTCGAGCGTGTCGTGCCGGACCGGCAGGATGACGAGGGCGACGTCGAGCGCGCCCTGCTCGAGCTCCGCGACGAGATCGCGCGAGCCGGCCTCGTGAACGACGAGGTCGATCCCGGGGAAAGCCGCGTGAAACTTCGCGAGCGCGGGCGCGAGGAGCGTGATCGTGAGCGACGGCGTCGCGCCGACGGCGAGCCGTCCCCGTCGCAGATCGGCGAGCTCGCGGACCTCGCCGGTCGCGCCGTCGACGTCGGTGAGGACACGACGGGCCCACGGCAGGAGGATCTCGCCGGCCGGAGTCAGCGCGACGTTGCCCTTCATCCGATGGAAGAGGGGAGTGCCCAGCTCCTCTTCGAGCACGCGGATCGCCCGCGACACGGAGGGCTGGGCCACCCGCAGGCCGCGCGCGGCTTTGGTGAAGTGGCGCTCCTCGGCGACGGCTACGAAATACCTGAGCTGGTGGAGCTCCATCGCTCATAGCGTACCGCTATCACGGCGAGCGCTTTGAGACCTTTGCGTTCTCATGCGCGCACGCCCACCATCGGCGGCGGTGGCAACGGCGTCGGCGGTCAAGGTCCGCGATCGAGCGCACGAGCGAACAGACCTCTGGTGGGTCGAACCCGTCGTGATCGCGGTGGTGCTCGGTGCCTTTGTCCTCTACTCCGCGTACGCGGGACTCGTGGGCACCAACTATTACTTCGAGCCGTACCTCTCGCCGTTTTACTCGCCGTGTCTCACCGCGAACTGCGTGCATCCGACGCTCCCGCTCCTCGGCTCGTACTGGAACCTTTCGCCCGCGATTCTCATCGTCGCGTTCCCGCTCGCGTTCCGCGCGACCTGCTACTACTACCGCCGCTCGTACTACCGCGCGTTCTTCTGGTCGCCGCCCGCGTGTGCCGTTGCTGACGCGCACAAGAAGTACGCGGGCGAGACGCGTTTCCCGTTCCTCATCCAGAACCTGCATCGGTACGCGCTCATCTTCGCGACCACGCTCCTGATCTTCCTGTGGTGGGACGTGTTCCTCGCCTTCAATTTCAACGGGCACTTCGGCATCGGGCTCGGTACGGTGCTCCTGCTCGCGAACGTGATCCTGCTATCGGGCTACTCCGCGAGCTGCCACTCGCTGCGGTATCTCGTCGGCGGCTACCTCGACAGCTTTCACGGAAAGTCGCTGCGGTTCCGCCTGTGGAGCTGGGCGAACTGGCTCAACGCGCGGCACTCGCGCTGGGCCTGGTCGAGCCTGATCGTCGTCGGGCTCACCGACGTTTACATCCGCCTGCTCGCGATGGGCGTGCTCACCGATCCGAGGATCGTCTTCTAGTGGCCGCGATGGAGCGCCACGACTACGACGTGATCGTCGTCGGCGCCGGCGGGGCCGGGCTGCGCGCCGCGATCGAGGCGCACGCGCTCGGCGTGAAGACGGCCATCGTGTGCAAGTCGCTCCTCGGCAAGGCCCACACGGTGATGGCCGAGGGCGGCATCGCCGCGGCGCTCGGGAACGTGTGGCCCGAGGACAACTGGCAGGTCCATTTCCGCGACACCATGCGCGGCGGCAAGCTTCTGAACAACTGGCGCATGGCGCAGCTGCACGCGCAGGAGGCGCCGGACCGCGTGCTCGAGCTCGAGGAGTGGGGCGCGCTTTTCGATCGCACGAAGGACGGTCTCATCCTGCAGCGCGACTTCGGCGGGCATCGCTATGCCCGGCTCGCGCACGTGGGCGACCGCACCGGCCTCGAGATGATCCGCACGCTGCAGGACGCGGCGGTCGCGCAGGGCATCGACGTCTTCATGGAATGCACGCTGCGGCATCTCCTCACGGACGGCGAGCGCGTGACCGGCGCGATCGGCTACTGGCGGCAGAGCGGCAAGCTCGTCTCGTTCGGTGCGAAGGCCGTCGTGCTCGCGACCGGCGGGGTCGGTAGGGCGTGGCGGATCACCTCGAACTCGTGGGAGTACACCGGCGACGGGATCGCGATGGCGCTCGAGGCCGGCGCCGACCTCATCGACATGGAGATGACCCAGTTCCACCCGACGGGCATGATCTGGCCACCGTCGGTCCGCGGCCTTCTCGTCACGGAGGGTGTGCGCGGTGACGGCGGAACGCTCCGCAACAAATCTGGCGAGCGCTTCATGTTCAAGTACATCCCCGAGTTCTTCCGCGCCGAGACCGCCGACACGGAGAAGGAAGCGGACGCGTGGTACGAGGACAAGAGGAACAACCGCCGCACGCCGGACCTGCTGCCGCGCGATGAGGTCGCGCGCGCGATCAACTCGGAGGTGAAGGCGGGACGCGGCACCGAGCACGGCGGCGTGTTCCTCGACATCGCGACGCGCCGGTCCGCCGACTACATCAAGCGGCGCCTGCCCTCGATGTACGTTCAGTTCAAGGAGCTGGCCGACGTCGACATCACGAAGCAGCAGATGGAAATCGGTCCGACGCTGCACTACATCATGGGCGGCATTCGCGTCGATCCGGACACGGCCGGCGCGACGGTGCCGGGCCTGTACGCCGCGGGCGAGGTCGCGGCGGGGATGCACGGCGCGAACCGCCTCGGCGGCAACTCGCTGTCCGATCTCCTTGTCTTCGGTCGACGCGCGGGCGGAGCAGCGGCCGAGTACAGCAAGCGCGCGCGCACGCCGAAAATTGACGAGGCGCAGGTGAGCGCGTTCGCGCAGCGCATCGAAGGGCCGTTCGAGAAGCCGGGCGACGAAAACCCGTACGCGGTCCACTCGGAGCTGCAGGAGACGATGCAGGAGCTGGTCGGGATCATTCGGCGCCGCGACGAGCTCGAGGAAGCGCTCGCGCGTCTGGAGAGGCTCCGCGCTCGAGCGGTCCGCGCGAAGGTTAGCGGCTCGCGCATCTACAACCCGGGCTGGCATCTCGCGCTCGACCTCGAGAACCTCATCGGAGTCTCGGAAGCGGTGACACGGAGCGCGCTGATCCGCGAGGAGAGCCGCGGCGGCCACACCCGAGAGGATTTTCCGAAGGCCGATCCGGGGTGGGGCACCAAGAACGTGGTCACGCGAAAGCGCGACGGTCGCCTCGTCATCACGACCGAGCCCATCCCGAAAGTTCCCGCAGAGCTGCGGGCGCTGCTGGGCGAGGACAAGCCCACCGGCACGGCTGCGACGGGTGCGAAGACGCCGGTCGCGGCCGGGGACGACTAGTGCCTGACGTTCGGATGTGGGTCTGGCGAGGCGACGCCTCGGGCGGCGACTTCATGCCTTACACGGTCGCGGCGGACGAGGGCATGGTGGTCCTGGACGTCGTCCACCGCATTCAGGCGCAGAAGGCGCCCGACCTCGCGGTTCGGTGGAACTGCAAGGCAGGGAAATGTGGCTCGTGCAGCGCCGAGATCAACGGGCATCCGAGGCTCATGTGCATGACGCGCATGAACGAGTTCGCGCCGGACGAACACATCACAGTGTCGCCGATGAAGACGTTCCCGGTCATCAAGGATCTCGTCACCGACGTCTCCTACAACTACGAGAAGGCGAAGACGATCCCGCCGTTCAAGCCCAAGCCGAAGGACCCCGACGGCAAGCGACGGATGTACCAGGAAGACATCGAGCGCGTGCAGGAATTCCACAAGTGCATCGAGTGCTTCCTGTGCCAGGACGTCTGCCACGTCATCCGCGATCACGAGGAGAACAAGGAGAGCTTCTCCGGTCCGCGGTTCTTCGTGCGCCTCGCCGCACTCGAGATGCACCCGCTCGACGCGAACGATCGGGTCGACATCATCCGCGCGAAGCACGGACTCGGGTTCTGCAACATCACCAAGTGCTGCACCGAGGTGTGCCCCGAGGACATCCACATCACCGACAACGCGATCATTCCGCTCAAGGAGCGCGTGGTGAGCGCGCATTACGACCCGCTCGCGTGGGCGATCCGCCGCATCCGCGGAAAGCGGGACACGTTCGCGCCACCCGAGCCGGAGCCGCCGTCAGCTTGACCGTTCGGGCTGTCTTCATGGCGACCGCGGCGGGAGTCCTCACGCTCCTTTTGTTCTTCGCTGTGGTGCGCCCGGCCATCGACCGCGGAGGCCTCGGGGAATTCCTCGCGATCGGCGCGCTGTTCGTCGCGATCCTGATCGGCGAGAGGTGGCTCCGCTCGCGCTAGCCCGATCGGCGCTAGCCTTACCGACGTGCGAGCTTGTCCCTTCTGCGCCGAGCAAATCCAGGACGCTGCCATCCTCTGCCGTTTCTGCGGCCGGGCGGTCGCAGCGGCGAACGAGCGACAGTCGGCGACGACCGAGATTTCAAAGCCGCGACTGCCGATGCAGCGGTACGCGATCGACGAGCGCATCAAGCGTGCGACGACGCGAGTCGATCCGAAGCGGCGCCCATCGCTCTGGGCAAAGGTCGGCGGCGCGTTCGAAGCTCTCAGCCCGCGAGAGCTCCGACCGGGGCGTCCCGGAGAGCGCGAGTCGATCTACCGCGAGTACCCCAGCGTCGCGAAGTACCAGGCCGCCGTCGACCGACTGATCAAGGCGGGCTGGGAGATCGACCAACAGGTCGATCGACAGGAGAAGATCGTCGTCAGGTGGGTCCGAGAGCCGCACTGATAGCCGCCTGATTCCTGGCCGAAATCGCGCGGCGATACGTTTCCGCGTGCTGGAAGGGCGACGATGAGACCGATCCCCGCCCGCGCATATGTCTTCATCGCGATCACATGCCTGGTCGCGGTTCCGTTCGTAGCGCTCGGCGTCCAGGACGTGCTCGGGGACGAGCCGCCGACCGTGGCGTTCTACATCTGGGCGCTCTGCGTTCTGCTGTCGCTTCGGCCGATCCGGATCGCGACGAACGTCGAGCTCTCCGCATCCGAGGTCGCGGTGCTCGCCGGTGTCGTGCTCCTCCCGCCGGGGACCCTCGCGCTCGTCGCCGGATCCGCCCGGCTCGTGAACGACCTCGTCACGCGCAAGTCGCCGATCCGCATCATCCGCAACACCGCCGCGCAGGCGATCAGCGCGGGAACCGCCGCGATGTGTTTCCAGCTCGTGATCATGTCGATGGTCGATCGGATGATCGGCACGGTCGCCGAGGTCATCGTCGCCGGAGCGGTCGCCGCGACCGCGCTCGTCCTGCTCGACCTCGGCCAGATCATCGCGCTGCAGCTCGTGCTCGGCACGGAGCGACTCACGAGGTCGACCCTGGGATGGATCGGCCGCACCGGACGAGCACAGCTTCTCTGGGGCCTCGCCGCGGTGATCACGATCGAGATCATGCTCATCCAGCCGTGGTTCCTGCTGCCGGCGGTGCCACTCTTCCTGCTCGGGTACCTCGACATCCGCGCGCGCTTCATCGCGGAACGCCGCGCGCGTCTTCTCGCGACGCTCGTCGAGGTCGGCCACGCCGTGGGCAGCTCTCTCGACCCGAACGAGGTGTTCCGCAACGTCTACCGGCAGGTGGCCGCGGTCATGGACGCGGATAACTTCTTCGTCGCCACGCTCGGACCAGATAGCTCGACCGTGCGCTACCGGTTCCTCATGGATGGCGGCAAGGAGCTCGAACCCGTTGAGCGTCCGATCGCAGGCACGCTCGTTGGCGCGACCATCGAGCGCGGACCACTCCTATTAAAGGACGTCGAGAAGGACGCGCGGCGCCTGGGTCTGCCCGACCTCGAGTCGTGGGGCGCCGTGGTGGAGCAGTCGATCATCGTCGCGCCGTTCCGGCAGCGGGACAAGTTCGTCGGCGCGATCTCGGCCCAGAGCCGCCGCCCGACCGCGTACGACGAAGGCGATCTGCAGCTACTCGCCGCGATCGCGAACGAGGCGACGATCGCCATCGAGCGTGCGAACCTGTACGACCGGACTGCGACGCTCTCCCGGCGCCTCTTTGAGCTGCACCGGATCGGCCTCGCGATCTCGGAGAAGACCGAGCTCGCCGACGTCACGAAGCTCCTTGCGGAATCGGTGGTCGATCTCCTCAAGCCCGCCGTCGCCGCGGTGTACATGGACAAGGGCCGCGACACACTCGACTTCGCGTTCACCACCGGAAAGCCGACGAGCGACGTGCTCGCGCTGCCGAAGACCTCGCCGGTGATCACGCGCGTGCTCGAGAGCGGCCAGCCGGTCGCGTTCTCGCGCCGCGCCGACGCCCCGGAGGCGTCGCGCAAGCTGCTCGAGCGCTTCGGCCACGAGGCGCTCCTCGTGCATCCGCTGCGTTCGGCCGACCAGACGATCGGGGTCCTCTTCGTCACCTGGCAAGAGGAGCACGTGTTCACCGACGAGGAGCGCGAGCTCATCGGGATCCTCGCCGGCGTCGGTGCATCGACGATGCGGTCTATCCGTCTCTACCGCGAGCTCGACGAGGCGTACCTCTCGACGGTCTCGACGCTCATGTCGACGATCGTCGCTCGGGACCATTACCGCGAGGACCACCAGCGCAAGATCGCGGCGGACGCGGTCGCGGTGGGCGAGCGCCTCAAGTTGAGCGAGCACGAGCTTCGCGACCTGCGCTACGCCTCGCTCTTCCACTCGCTCGGCAAGATCGGCGTGCCCGCCGCGATCCTGTCCAAGGCCGGGCCGCTCACGCCCGAAGAGAAAAAGATCATGCAGGAGCACCCGCTCCTCGGCGCGCGCATCCTCGAGTCGATCCGCTTCCTGCGCGGCGTCGTGCCGATCGTCCGTCACGCCTACGAGCGCTGGGACGGCACGGGGTATCCGGACGCGCTCGTTGCCGAACAGATCCCGGTGACCGCGCGCATCCTCGCGGTCGCGATCGCGTTCGAGTCGATGCTCGCCGAGCGTCCGTACCGGCCGGCGCGCCGCGAAGATCAGGCGCTCGCCGAGATCAAGGGCTTCGCCGGAACGTACTACGACCCGACCGTCGTGAACGCGTTCGTTTCGATGGTCGAGGCGCGCGGCGTCATCCACGCGGCCGAGGACGAGGTCGCATCCACGAGCCGCGAGCTCTCGATCCTCTCCGAGCTCACGCCCGAGTTCCACACGATCCTCGACCTGCAGCAGCTCCTCGACCGCACGCTCGTGGTGCTGGAGCGCGCCGTCCCGGGAGCCTCGCTCACGATCCTGCTGCACGACCAACAGTCCGACGAGCTCGTGTCGCGCGCCGTCGCCGGCGCGTGGACGACCATCGACTCGCCGTCCCGAATGGCGAGCGACCGCGGCATCTCCGGCTGGGTCTTCACCCACCGCCAGGGCCAGATCGTCGACGACGTGCGCGCCGACCCCCGTTACATCGGTGACCCGCGGGTCAGGAGCGCGCTCATCGTCCCGCTCATCTCCCGCGGACAGTCCGTCGGCGTGCTTGTGCTGAGCCACCCGGCCGTGGCGGCCTTCAGCAAGCGGGACCTGACGCTCATGGAGACGGTCGGGGCGCAGATCGCCGCCCAGATCGAGGTCGCGGAGCTGCACGAGCGCCTCAAGCGGGCCGCGAACACGGACGCGCTCACCGGAATCCACAACTACCGCTACTTCTACGACCGCCTCGAGGAGGAGGTCGCGCGCGCCGAGCGGCGCCAGTCGGCCCTCGCCGTGGCCTTCTTCGACATCGACGAGCTCAAGAAGGTCAACGACACCTACGGCCACCTCGCCGGCAACGAAGTGCTCCGCGTGCTCGGACAGACCATCACCGAACGGGTCCGGACCGAGGACGTGCCGGCCCGGTACGGCGGGGACGAGTTCGCGATCGTGATGCCGGACACGGCGCGCGAAGAGGCCGAGAAAGTGGTCATCCGTTTGATGGAGATCCTCGACGCGACCGACGTAAATCTGCCCGGGGGCGGCGCGATCAAGATGCCCGCGCGGTCCTGGGGCGTGTCTTCGTACCCGATGGACGGCCGATCGGCCGAAGGGCTCGTCGAGAACGCAGACACACGAGCCTACGCACGCAAACGCGTCGGACGCTGACCACTTCCTGACACCGAAGCCCGTCGCGGAGCGCGGTAAAGTTTCTTTGAGGGATCGCGGCGCAAGAGGGTGCCGCTAAGAGACGCAAGGGGTTCAGCGAATGGGAAACGCTCTGCTCGACATGCTCACCGTTGAAGGTCAGGTCGCCTTTGTCCTCGCGTTGGTGGTCCTGACGGCGGTCGGAATGCTCATGTTGCTCTGGCGCCCGCGCCACGCGACGTACCGGACGCATGACTGCCGCTCGATGGGCTGCCTCTGGCTGCAGGAGAAGCCGGGCCCCTAGACCCGCGCCCGCGCCGCCGCGCTACGCTCGGTCACGGTGAGCCTTCCGGTCACGTTCGCCGATGTCATCGCCGCGCGCGAGTTTCTTCGGCCGTACGTGCGGCCGACGCCGTTCATCCAGCGCGACGCAGTCTCTGCCGCGCTCGGGCTCAACGCGTGGCTGAAGTGTGAGAACGCGCTTCCGACCGCGGCGTTCAAGGTGCGCGGCGGCCTGAATCTGCTCGGACGCGATCCGACCGCGAAGGCAGGCGTGATCGCCGCCTCCACCGGGAACCACGGACAGTCGCTCGCGTACGCGGGGAAGACGTTCGGCATCCCGGTCACGATCGTGGCGCCGCGCGGGGCCAATCCGCTGAAGCTCGCCGCGATGCGTGCTAACGGCGCGACGATCGTCGAGCACGGCGTCGACTACGACGAAGCGCGGGTCGAATGCGAGCGCCTCGCCCGCGAGCGCGGTGTCCGGTACGTGCACTCCGGCAACGAGCCGTTTCTCATCGCGGGCGTCGCGACCGCGACGCTCGAGGTGCTCGAGGAGCGGCCCGACATCGACGTCATCATCGTTCCGATAGGTGGCGGGAGCGGCGCCGCGGGTGCGTGCCTCGTGGCGAAGCATTTCAAGCCGAGCGCTCGGGTCATCGGCGTGCAGTCCGACGGCGCGCCCGCCGCGTACCTCTCGTGGCGCGACCGCGCGCCGCGTGAGGGCGGGCCCGTCCGCACGTTCGCGGAGGGTCTGGCGACGCGGACGGCGTTCGACCTGCCGCAGCGGATCCTTGCTGAACTGCTCGACGACTTCATCCTCGTGAGCGACGAAGAGCTGTACCGCGCGATGCGCCTGCTGCTCGTGGAAGGGCACGTCGTGGCGGAAGGGGCCGGGGCCGCCGCGACCGCGGCCGCGTCGAAGCTGCGCGACAACCTGCGCGGCAAGACGGTCGCGCTGTGGGTCAGCGGCGGGAACGCCACGGCGGAGTCGATCTCACGCGCTCTCGCGACGGCGTAGCGCAGCTTCGGCGAGACTGACGACGTGACCACTGTCGCTGAGCTGCGCCAAAAGCGCCTGCACGATTGCCGGCTTACGTCGGACCGCAAGCTCGAAACGATCGAGGAGGCGGAGGCTTTTCTCATCGACCGCGGCGTGCTCACGCTCACGCAGGACTCCGCGCTCCCGAGCCTCTTCGCGGCAGCTCACGAGGAGGCATACAAGCAGGGCGCCGCGGGGTTCGGATCGTGGCCGAAGACAAAGTGGCCCTGGGGCGGCGAGCTCTCGCTGCGGCCCGGGGTCCTCTCGCTCAAGGTGCATCGCGGCAAGGTTCTGCTCTGCCATCAGGCCGCGCTCCGCGCGGTCGATCCTTTGGCGCGCGCGGCGCTCACCGAGGCGGAGGCTGCCGGTGACGAGCGCTCGCGCCTGGTGCGGCATCTGAAGTCCGCGGGGCCATCGAAGCTCGACGACGTGAAGGACGAACTGGGCCTGGCTGCGCCCGCGCTGCGGAAGGTGCGCGAGAAGCTGGAGTCGGTCGCGGCGGTCGTGTCGCGCGATGTGCTTGTCGACGACGGCAAGGGCGGGCACCGCCACACGAGCGAGCTCGCGCGATGGGATCAGGTGTGGAACAAGCCGTGGAAAGCGAATCAGGACCAGGCCCTCGCCGAGCTCGTACTGATCGGGATTCGCGCCGCCGTGCTCGCGCATCAGGACGAGGTGGCGAAGTGGTTCAGCTGGCCGGTCGAGTGGCCGCTGCTGGCGGAGCTGATCTCATCTCGAAGGTTGCAACGCCCAGGCCCTGGTTATCTCGCGATCGCCTGATGTTCGGTCCGGTCCTCCGCGGCACCAAATGCACGCTGCGGGCACCACGGAAGGACGAGCTCTCCACCTATCAGCGCTGGTTCGAAGACGTCGACGTGCTCCGCTTCACGCCCGGGATCGGACCGTATTCCGACTCGCAGGAGGAAGAGTGGTTCAAGCGTGTCGGGGAGGATCCGAACGCGGTGCAGTGGGTGATCGAGGTCGACGGCAAGCCCGTCGGTTTCACCGGGATCGGCGGGATCAACTGGCGGCACAGCAACGGGGAGACGGGCATCGCTATCGGTGACAAATCGCTGTGGCGAAGGGGCATCGCGTCCGAGGCCATTCTTTTGAGAACCGCGTTCTGCTTTCGGGAGCTGAATCTCCACAAGATCCGCACGCGCGTCTTCATGGAGAACGAAGCCTCGAAACGCGCGCTTCAGAAGGCCGGCTACCGCGAGTCCGGCGTCCAGCGCGAGGAGATGTTCCGCGACGGGCGCTTCCGCGACATCTGGATGGGCGAGGTGCTCCGCGAGGACTGGGAGCGCGCACGGACGGAGCGCGAGAAATAGAAGTCACGGCCGAGGCGCCACCGAGCTATCGGCAGCTCCTCCATATCCCCGGTCTCCCACGCCTCATCGGCAGCATGCTGCTGGCGCGGACCGCGACGACCATGGTCGAGCTCGTCCTCGTCCTGTTCGCCCTCGAGCGGTTCCACTCGCCTGGCCTAGCCGGCGCGGTCACGTTTCTGGCACTCGCGCCGGGGTTGCTGCTGAGTCCGATCGCGGGCGCGCTCCTCGATCGGCACGGCCGCGTGAAGCTCATGGTGGTCGACTACATCGTCGCAGCGGCCGCGCTCGCGCTCATCGTCGGGCTCGGCGCGACCGACCTCCTCTCGGAGGCCCCGCTGCTCGTGATCGTCACGATCATGTCGCTGACCTTCCCGCTGTCGACGACCGGCGTTCGCACGATGTTCCCGCTTATCGTCCCGCGCCCGCTCTGGGAACGCGCGAATGCGATCGACAGCAACGGCTATGTCGTGTCGAGCATCTTCGGCCCTGCGATCGCCGGCGCCCTCGTCGCGACCGTGGGCAGCCTGTGGGCACTCGCGCTGACGGCCGGGCTGTACGCGGTCGCGGCGGTCATCACCGTGCCGCTGCGCGATCCGCTCGGTCGCGTGCCGCATGGCGGGTTGATGTCAGATGCGTGGGCGGGGCTCGTGTACACGTGGCGCAACGCCTCGCTGCGGGGCCTCGGCATCTCCGTGTCGACCGCGAACATCGGCAACGGCTTGTTCTTCATCGGGTTGCCGGTGCTCGTGCTCTCGCGTCATGGTGGCAGTGCCGCGCAGGTTGGCCAGCTCTTCGCTCTGATGGGCGTCACCGCCGCGGTCTCGGTCATCGTCGTCGGCCGCGTCCGGACCGAGGGTCGCGAGCGGCCACTTCTCGCCGGAGCCATGCTCCTGACGGGCCTGGGTTACGGCCTCGTGGTTATCTCGCCCAATCTACTTCTCGCCGCGGCCGCCATGGCGCTCATCGGGCTCGCCACCGGTCCGTTCGACGTCGTTCTCTTCACCTTGCGACAGCGCCGCACCGATCCCGCGTGGCTCGGCCGCGCGTTCGCGGTCTCGATGTCGCTCAACTTCATGGGCTTCCCGATCGGCTCAGCACTTGGCGGCGCCGTGGCCCCGATATCCCTCGAGCTCGCGTTCCTGAGTGCCCTCGTTCTCAGCGCACTCGGTGCGGGGCTCTCGTTCGTGCTGATCCCCCGCGACTACGACGAGCTGGCCAAAGCTTCTCTGAACTAAGCTGGCCGCGGTCGACGGCGAAGCGCGGTGACAGCCGTCTCGAGCGGCGCGACATCGCGCTTGATGACGCGGTCGATCTCCGCCATGTCGATCCGGTAGTACTCGTGCGCGAGCAGATCGCGCAAACCTCCGATCTGTCGCCAGGGGATCTCTGGACGGCGTGACTTCGTCTCGTCGCCCAATGCTT
>JBBPIP010000012.1:42887-74243 GCA_038040265.1 Chloroflexota bacterium
GGATCGTCCTGAGCGCCTCCGCGATGTCGTCGAGGCGCTCGCGGTCGCCCCGCTTCAAACCGGACGGGCTTCGCGAATCGCACGAGCGCGAACGCGCCTTTTCATCATGCGAGGTGCCGCCACATCGACCCCGACGCCAAGGATGTCCTCAGCTTCCTGTTGAAATCCGATCAGATCGACCAGCGTCCGTCCAGGTTCGAGGTCGACGAGAAAGTCGACGTCGCTCTCGGGGGTTTCGTCTCCGCGAGCGACGGAGCCGAATACGCGAAGGTCCCGTACGCCGTGCCGCTCCGCCGCCGCCCCGAGTCTGTTCCGCAGCCGGCGAATGAGCGTCATGCGTGGACCGGCCGAAGGCTGTCGCGTACGACGGAGCCGTCGCGGAGCGCTCAAGACAAGCGAGCTGTCGCATGCCGCGAGGATCCGCTCAAGCGTCCCGAGAGAAGGCGACGCCGCGCCCGCCTCATAGCGGGCTATGGCTGGCTGCGAAGTCTTGGCTCGGTCCGCGAGTCTGACCTGCGAGAGCCTCGCTCTGGTACGGGTATCGCGGATCAGCTCGCCTACATTCATGGTCAACAATATACCTGAAGAGGTATAGCCTCTCCAGCATGAGGTAGCTACACACGGTGTCCTCCGGCGGCGACGCGCCTAGCTGGCTTCGGGCAGCGGCACCGAGTGGAAGAGGGCCATCCTCCACTCCGATCCGATCTTGCGGAACAAAAGCGTCGTCGGTGCCGAGACGTGCTGCCGCTTGCCCTCGTAGGTGTAGTCCTGCTCGATCCAGCAGGTGACCAGTCCGGTGTCGCCCCAGGTGGTCTCGTTCAAGTCGCGCACTTCGGAGCGGAGATCTTCGATGGGAGCCTCACGAAGACCGTCGATGATCTTCTTCTTGCCGCGCGTCCACTGCCGCGTGATCTCGTCAACGCCCTGCAAGTCGTCCGTAGCCATCTGATTCATGGCATCCCAATCCTTGGCATCCAACTTTCCCATCATGTCGCGAACCCTCTTTGCGAGCTCCCCGGCCATTTCGCGCCTCCCCTTGCCCGTCGGCGAACGCGACGATACGCCGGTGCGCGCCCGCCTACGGCGCGTCGACCTGGAGCCGTCCGCCTCGCGCGGGGGTCGGCACGGCCAGTCGCAAGCGAGCGGTAAGCCGGATTCGAGGCATAGAGTCCGGACATCAGCTCAGGGGGAGGGGATACATGTTCCGATTCATGGTTCTCGCGATGGTGCTACTGCTCACGCACATGGCATCGAGTGGTGCAGCTGCCCAGTCTGTGACTTGTCTGGGTACGGACGTACCGTCGGAGTTCGTCGGCACAGAGGGCGATGACGTTATCCGCGGCACCGAGGGCCCGGACGTGATCGCGGGTCTCGGCGGCAACGACCGGATCTGGGGCCTCGGCGAAGGTGATTTGATCTGCGGCGGCTTCGGTGACGACTGGATCGATGGCGGTGACGGGGACGACCTCATCATCGGTGACACGGGCGAGACCCTCTTCAATCCGCCTTTGATGGACCTACCCGGCGGCAACGACGTCATGCTCGGCGGCGCGGGTAATGACGCGCTCGCGGGCGAGGGCGGGAATGACATGATCAGGGGCGGCGATGGCGACGACTTCGCCATCGGGCAGATGGGCGTAGACAACGTCTTCGGCGATGACGGCAATGACCAGCTGTTCGGCGGCCCCCGCGACGATACGGTCCACGGCGGTGATGGCGACGACAACCTGGTCGGGAACTTCGGCAACGACACGCTGCTCGGCGGCAAGGGCGACGACATGCTCTTCGGTGACGCTCCCAATGCTCCCGCCGGAGGCCCGGACGAATTCGACGTTTGCAACGGCCAGCAGGGCTTCGACCGGTCCGCGGCCTGCGAAGTGAACAATCAGATGGAAGGCACTCTCACCTTCCCCCCGCCTCCGGCCTCGTAGCCGAGGGAACCACTCGTCCGGACGAAGTTGGGTGGGTGACCGGCGGCGCCGGTCACCCACTCATCGTGTAGGCACCTCTATGCGCGGGCGCAGCTCACGCTCGGGTTCCAGTCCTTGAACATGCCGCTCGGGTTGGAGTTCCAGAGCCACGCGTGCAGCTCGTAAAAAGGCGGCAGGCCGTAGCGGTTCCCGGCTCGGATCAGCGTGAAGGTCTGTCCGAAGAGCGACGGCGGCGCGGCGTTTGCCGCGTCCCAGCCGCCCTGGAAAACGACGTACTCAACCGCGACCAGCTTCATCTTGCCGTTCTTCCCCGGCTCGTACACGAGCGCCTCGGGCGTCATCGCGTTGACCGCGGCGTCGCCGACGAGTGATCCCTTGACGTAGTGGACGCCCATCGTGCCGGTGGGCTGATTGTCAATGCAGGCGATGCCCGCCGCATCCCGCAGCTGACCGTAGCCAGCCGCGATCGCGGTGTCGATGTCGTGGAAGCGCGCGGTGGCGGCGCGGACGGCGGAAACGTCTTCCTGGCCGGCGTCCGCCGATGAGGACACGAGCAGTGTCACGAGGGCGGCCGCGATCACGGCGACCCACTGTTTGGTGCGCATTTCCCATCTCCTATTTCTTCTCTACTCAGACCTCCCCAGGGGCAAGGCGACTTGTAGAAGACGACCGTGTGGAGACGCGTGTGGGCGCGGGTCAGCCCAGCGGAATGCCTGTCTGCCGCGAGATGTCACGCAGTTCGTCGACCACCGCGCCGACGAGCGGGATGCCGTCGCGCCGGCGGGTCGCTTCGGCCTCGCGCTCCGGATCGCCGGGGATGAGCGGCCCATTCGTTCCGGGGGCCGGCCGTGTTTTCCTCAGCGTCCGGATCATGTCGTCGATCTGTCTCTTGAACTCGTCCTTCTCGATGAACGCGTCGATCCGGAGTGCGCCGAAGAAATGCCCGATGCCTTTTCCGACCGAGCGTGTCGGCATCTCCTGCTGCAGCGCGAACGGCGGCGCGAACGGCCCCCAGTTCGCACCCGACAGGACCGCGCAGAGCACGTCGACCATCACCGCCAGGCCATAGCCCTTGTGACCGCCGCCATCGCGAGTCGAGCCGAGCGGCAGCTGCGCGCCGCCGTCGATCATCGCGTTCGGATCGGTGGTCGGCGCGCCGTTCCGGTCGATGGCCCACCCCGCAGGAATTGATTTCCCGGCGCGCTTGGCGATCTCGATCTTCCCGTACGCGGCCGCCGAGGTCGCCATGTCGATGACGATCGGAGGCTCCTCGAGCCCCGGAAACGCGATGGCGATCGGATTGGTGCCGAGCATCCGCTCCGCGCCCCAGAGCGGGGCGACGATTTTCGTCGTGTTCGTCATCGACCAGCCGATGAGATCGCGCTCGAGAGCTTGAAGGACGTAATAGCCCGCGATGCCGTAGTGGTTCGTGTTTCGGACGCTGACCCAGCCGCTGCCGACCGCGAGCGCCTTCTCCATCGCGATCGCGTTCGCCTTCGGCCCGACGACGAGGCCGAGGCCGTTGCCCCCGTCGACGGTGGCCGTGCTCGGCGATTCGCGGACGATCGTGATGTTCGGCTTCGGGTCGATGCGGCCGAGCCGCAGCATGTCGAAATAGGAGTGCAGCCGCGCGACACCGTGCGAGTCGATGCCGCGCAGGTCCGCGGACTGCAAAACGGTCGCCGCGGTGCGCGCGTCGGCTTCCGGAACACCGAGGTGACGAAAGACTCGAACAGAGAACTCGAAGAGCTGTTCCGGTGGGAAGAGCTCCGTGTCGGGCACCGCGGTGACGCTACCGCCTAACGGTCAGGGTCGGTTTCGCTTCGGCGCCGCTGTGTTTGACGAGCGAAACGCGGTTCACAAGCTCGCCGAGGCCGTAGATCCGGATCCGCACGAGGTCGCCGGGCTTGGCCGTGTACGGCTCGGGCGGAACGAGCGACGTGCCGGTGAGAAGCCACGCGCCCACGGGCAGCGTGTATGACGAGTGCAGCACCGCCGCGAGCTTTGCCGGATCGCGCGTCATGTCGGCGAGGGTCGCAGTGCCATCGAAGACCGACTCGCCGTCTCGCTCGATCGTCATGCGGATATCCGCCCGCGACATATCGATGTCCCATGCCAGTACCGCGGCCGGACCGATCGCGCAGCTGCGGTCGTAGATCTTCGCCTGCGGAAGGAAGAGCGGGTTCTCGCCTTCGATGCTTCGCGAGCTCATGTCGTTCCCGCACGCGTACGCGACGACCTCGCCGCGCGAGTTCGAAAGGACGGCGAGCTCGGGCTCGGGCACGTCCCATGTCGAGTCCTCGCGCACACCGACATCACCAAAGTGCGGAACGACGCGCCAGCCGGCGGCCTTGAAGAAGAGCTCCGGGCGATCGCTCTCGTAGACGTGCTCGTAGATCGTCCGCTGGCTCGTTTCCGCGAGACGCGCCTCGCGGCTTCGTCGGTACGTGACACCCGCGGCCCAGACTTCCTGCGATTCGACCGGCGCCGCGAGCTCAACACGAGCGGGATCGACCTCGGGGCCGGCGATCGAGTTCAGGCCCGCGCGCATCTCCTGGAGTGGGAACTGAAGAAGGGCGTCGAGCGTGAGGGGCCGCAGATCGCAGAGACGCTCGTCGCGCCAAAGCGCGAGATAGGTCTGGTCTTCACCTCGGACACGCACGAGCGCCGAACCCGCGATGTCGAGCGGCTTCACTTCTCCCCCGTCTGCCGAAGGAGCCTAGTCCACCTGTTGGGGTGGAGGAGCCCCGCGCCATGGGCGTGGGCGGGGCTCCTCTTGCGGTGGGGGGACGGGTTGCCGGGTCGCCACTCCGGGAGGCGGAAGGCATCCCCCAGCCGCTCGACATTACGCGCGGCCATCCTCTGATTCCGAGTTCATCTTCGGAAGAGGCATACCTAAGTGGGTATGGTCGCTCTGAACAAACCTTCTGCTTGCCTCGCAGCGAGCTGACCGGTGCTAGGCCGCCCGCAGTCCAGCGAGCGAAGTGCCAATGAGACCCAAGACTGTGTCCCCAATCAGACCGCGCGTCAGCCCGCGCGCTTGGGCGAGCGCTGCGTTGATGTTGATTCCCACGGCAACGATCTGCGCGGCCGTAAGTCCGTCTGCCTGACGAATCTGAAGCCTGGTCACGACGGGCACCTCGGAGGGTGCTGGGTAAGCGATCAGAGCGAGCGGCGCACCGATTGAATACGCGTACGCGTATAGAAACGCTTGGCTCAGATCCGCGACGCTGATTCGATCTGACGAGTATCCCTTGTACTTCGCATCAATTGCGACACGCCCGAGGCGGTCTGCTGAGGAGAGAAGGACGTCAGGTCTGATTCCGGCGTAATACCCGCCTGACGAGTCCCGAATGACCGAGGAATTCGGGAGCTGGTAGTGAACCCGTAACTGCGTTCCCCGCACCCACGACTCCAGGAGCCGCCATATGAAGCGTTCAAACAGGACATTCATATCGAGGAGGAATGCGAACGAACTCGTCCGGCCGGCCATCAAAAGGTCGGACACGCCGAGACCCTCAAAAATCAGCCACGCTAGTTCATGAGCAGGGCGATAGTGCTGATTGAGTCGGTTGTACTCGATGTTTGCGCGCGCGTCCCCCAGATCCATCTCTGGAGGTTCGCAAACCTCGGCGAATACGGCGAACAGTGCCCGGGCGTGTCGGGCGATCCGTGGGTTGGTTACGTACCGTGCGCATTCCTGGAGCGCGGCACGGAGAACCTGATTCTCGACTACATCCGTTTCCTGGTCGTCGAAGCGACAGATGAGCCGATCAACTCGGCCGAAGTTGCGAGTCAACTGATCACTGAGTTCGAGCCGACCACGCAAGACGCCAAGTTCTTCGACCTTTTCTACGTAGTCCAGCCGCAGACCGCCTCGCAGGATCCGCTCTACCGCTTCAAGGAAGAGCGTGGCAATGAGGTCAAAGAGATTGTTTCCACTCGGCGCTAGGCTCCACTGCCCTCGATTTCTGGTAAGAGCGTCAATTCCCGTCGCAAATTCGACAAGCTCGACGAGCTCCTCCGGCGTCGTTACGAACCGGGGAGAGATGGTCACCTCGAGTTCTGAGAGACGGACCACTCCGACCCATTGGCGCGCACTCACACGCACTCCGCTTGCGAGCTCGTCAACCAATAGCTTGGAACCTCGGCCGAAGTCCTCGATTAACACGCGGTCCCCTGGGTTTAGCCGAGCCTCGTGAGCGGTGTCTGACTCCCATTCCAAGAGGGGTAGTTTCGCCGGCGCGATCATGTGGCGGCCGGTACGAGTTCCTGCTGTAGGGCCTCAAGGAGCTCGTCCTGGTCGTTCAACACATCGGAGTTGATGATTTGACCAGCAGCATCGACAAGCTTCGAGCCCAGAAGCTTGGCGAGTTCCGCATAGTCGTCATAGCAGTATTCCTGCAGGAGCGGAAGGATGTCCTGACGGAATATGCGCGCAAACTCCTCGGGCTCGGTAACGGCTCGGCCGTCGGCGAGTAGATATGCGTGACCGATCTGCTTCTCACGACCCTGTGCCCCCGCAATTCGCCGGTTGAGTTCGGTCAGGAAATCGTCCATCGGTAGATTCCCAACCTTTGCTCCGTACAGCAGCTCGGAGTCGGGCATCAGCTCGATGAATGCAAAACGTCGACGAAAGGCGACGTCAAGTAACTTGATGCTCCGATCGGCCGTGTTCATCGTTCCGAGGATGAAGACGTTCTCGGGGACCGTGAAGCGCTCCTTGCTCTGTGCAAGCGACACCTGCAAGCCGCGTTTGTCCGATTCAATTAGCGTGATCAGTTCTCCGAAGACCTTCGCGACATTCGCACGGTTGATCTCATCGATCAGCAGAAGGTACGAGCGATCAGGGTGGGCCTCTGCTGCGCGGCAGATCTGCTTGAACAGGCCGTCGGTCAGGATCAGTTGCAACGCGCCAGTGGTCGAGGGCTGCGGTCGATAGCCCTCGATGAAGTCTTCGTAGCTATAGGACGGGTGGAACGTTATGCGCGAAAGAACGCCCGTGGCTTCGAACTCGAACGCCGGAAGAGAAGGATCCCGCTCAGCGAGATCAGCGAGGAGTGCTTCCGCCTCCATCGCCGTTAGTGCGAAGAGCGTTCCTTGGTTGTGGAACCTAATTGGCTCCGACGTCGCGAGAATCGGGTGCTTCTGCAAGTCCTCATACGTCAATCCGTTCGAGACTTTTGCGACGGGCACCAATCCGATCGTCGGACCTTCCTCTTTGTCCACCGTGCTTAGCGCCCGCGCAACCCTGGCCAAGGCGAGTACGCGCTTGTCGGGAGTTGCCTGATAGCCAACAACCAGGTCCCCTACCTGGACGAGCGCGAAGTTTCTTTGGAGTTTTCCGTACCTATAAGCGACTGAGCCGTCATCGAATAGCTGCTGCCATGCCCAAAGGGTTGGGTTCGCTACAACCCACCAGACGCGGCCAGACAATGCGCCAGCTGACAACGAACGCTCGGCGTTCTGGAAATCACTGCTACTCCGCAACGCCGCTGCAGGGTCCGAAACCCCCGCCTTTCGGCGAAGCCACCAGACCGAAAACCGTCGCGCGATATATGTCTTTCCTGTCCCGGGGGGACCATAGAGAACCACCTGCTTCTTGCGTTCCAGGCTGTCCGCGATCTCTTCGAACATGGGCTCCGCAAGTTCAGTTGTTGGCGGGATCGCTGGTCCCGGTCCCGGAGCTATCTCCTCCAGAATCGTCGCTCGAAGCGCATCAGGAACCTTTGCGACCGTAACAAAGGCCCAGCCCTTCTGCGGGGAAATCCGCTTCGCGTATCGCGTGTCCCATTCGACCCGTACGGTGTGTTTGAACTTGTTCCGAGAGTCATCCCAAACATAGCCGGGTTCGACCACGCGCCCCACGCCAAGCACCTCGGAAATGCCCCGATTCGCCACAATCAGGTCACCCGGCTCAAGCTCTCGAAGCGTCCAGACCTCATTCGCTTTCTTCGTAATCGCACTTTGTTGCCCGTTGTATTCAGGCCCAAAAACCTGAGCAAAACGTTCGCGAAATGCGTCTCGGGATGCGAATGCCCGGAGGTCACCGAGGCCCGTGTCCCACCCTACGCATATGTAGCCTCCGGAGAGGCACTCGTCCCAGTACTGCGCATTCTCTCCTGGGGCGATCTTGACCATGCGCGAGGTGTCGCGCGGGTCGAAGAAACGGTATAGGAAGCGTTCGATCTCGTTCGTAGTCCAACCTTCGAAGTCTGGAACAGCGCGTGCCGCCGCGAGAAGAGCTCGGTTGAGTTCGACGGGTCCGAGAGAGTGGTCTTTTGCTTCGGCCCGGCCGAGGACCGAGAGGAAGTGGCGCAAGTGGTTCCGTGAGGTTATTGGAATGAAGTCCGACGGGAAGTACACATGAAGCGTCTTCAGGAGTAGGGCAGCACCCGGGGAGAGCGCCGAGATCGCGTCTATGTCGTCCCACTCCCGACGACTCGCGTGGTCGAGTGCCGCTACGAATGCAGCGCGGAGGACCTTCCAGGCCGCATCCTCGTCCGGAAACTCGGAGTCGAAGTACCAACCTTCCTTCTTGTCGTGCTTGTAGATGATCAGCTTCCGCGCAGAACCGCCTCTAATGCTGCCCAGGTGTGAGGCGCCGAATTCCATCCACCAGCAGTAGGTATCACTCGAATCTGCCTGGCCCAGCGCGTATTTGGACAGCGGCATTGATCGCCAAGCCTCCAACGGAAACCGCGCGAGGAGACTTTTCCGCTCCGCCTCGCCCTTAGCCGTCCGCTCTTTGTCTTCCGTCTTTTGATCGGGGCTATAGGCAGCTAGTGCATCTTGAATCGCTTGGGTTTCCGGCATCCCACTCACCCGGCCCATCCAATCGCAACGTCCGAGGCGTCACTCTAGCGATTAAGAGGGAACGAAGTGTCAAGTGGGTCAAGTTGCTTTCGGCCGGGCGTGCCGATGAGAAGCAGTCCTTAGACGGGCGAGGCGGAGTTCAATCTCTCTCGAAGCACTTGATGAAGGATGCCGCCCTGCCGGACATATTCGAGATCCGTCGGATCGTCGACACGTGACAGGACGGTGAAGGCTTTCCTCTTCCCGTCAGATGACGTCGCCTCGACGGTGACCTTTGCCTTCGGCGCGAGACGAGCGAGGCCACGGATCGTGTAGGTCTCCTGGCCGGTGAGACCGAGTGAGGCCATGGTCTCGCCGGGCATGAACTCGAGTGGGATGATGCCCATCATCACGAGGTTCGAGCGGTGGATCCGCTCGAACGACTCCGCGATCGCGGCGCGCACGCCCATCAGGTTCGGTCCCTTCGCCGCCCAGTCGCGCGAGCTTCCCGAGCCGTATTCCTTGCCCGCGAACACGACGAGGGGCACGCCTTCTTTCTGGTAGCGCACGGACGCGTCGTAGATCGTCATCTCCTCGCCCGATGGGATGTGACGGGTCCACCACCCTTCCTTCTCGGCGAGCTTGTTGCGAAGACGGATATTCGCGAACGTCCCGCGGATGAGCACCTCGTGGTTACCGCGGCGCGTGCCGTACTGGTTGAAGTCGACCGGCTTCACGCCCTTCGCGATGAGGTACTGGCCCGCCGGGCTCGCCGCGGGGATCGCCCCTGCGGGCGAGATGTGATCGGTTGTGACCGAGTCGCCCACCGAAACGAGCACGCGCGCGCTGACGATGTCAGCGATCGCCGCCGGCCGCTCCGCCGAGAAGTTCTGGAAGAAGGGCGGCTCCTGGACGTAGGTCGAGTTCGGGTCCCACTGATAGGAGAGACCGGTCGGCGACGGCATGGTGTTCCAGAAGCGGTCGCCGTCGAAGATCTTCCCGTACTCGGTCGCGAACATCTCCTTCGTGATCGCCTTGCCGACGAGTTCGTTCACTTCCTCAGGCGAGGGCCAGAGGTCCTTCAGAAAGACTGGCTTCCCATCCTTGCCGTTACCGATCGGCTGGTCCTGCAGATCGATGTGGACCGTTCCGGCGAGCGCGTACGCCACCACCAGCGGCGGTGACGCGAGATAGCTCGACTTGATAAGAGGATGGATGCGGCCCTCGAAGTTGCGGTTGCCACTCAGCACCGAGACGACATTCAGGTCGTGTTCTTTCACGTCCTGCTCGATCTCTGGAGTTGCAAGCGGACCGCTGTTTCCGATGCAAATAGTGCAACCAAAACCAACGAGGTAAAAACCTAGTTGCTCGAGATAGGGCGTGAGTCCGGCCTGCTCGAGATAGCGCGTCACCACGCGCGAGCCGGGCGCGAACGTCGTCTTCACGTGTGGCTTCACCGAGAGGCCACGCTCGATCGCTTTCTTCGCCAGAAGTCCCGCCGCGATCATCACCGATGGGTTCGACGTGTTTGTACAGCTCGTGATCGCGGCGATGACGACGGAGCCGTCGCTGACCGTGAGATCGCGTGGCTTCTCAGCGACGGCGGCGGTCGCAGCGCTCGCCGGCTGGACCATCGTCGGCGCTGCGTCGTTCACGGGCTTCGGCCCTTCAGTGTGGCCGGGCACGGTGATGCCGCGCGTGGGGTTCGGCCCGGTGAACGAGTCCCAGATCATCGGAAGATCGACGCGGTCCTGCGGCCGCTTCGGGCCCGACACCGACGGATGCACCGAGCCGAGATCGACCTCGATGAGCTCGTCGAACGTCGGCGTCGGGTCGCCGTCCGAGCGGAACATGCCCTGCGCCTTCGTATAGCGCTCGACGAGCTCGATCAGCTCCTTCGGCCGCCCGGTCTGCTCGAGGTAGCGGAGCGTCTGGCGGTCGACCGGGAAGAGCGCGCTCGTCGCGCCGTACTCGGGGCACATGTTCGAGACGGTCGCGCGCTCGGCGACGGCAAGCGAGGAGAGGCCGTCGCCCGTGAACTCGATGAACTTGTTCACGACGCCCTTCTTGCGGAAGAGCTCGGTGAGCGTGAGCACGAGGTCGGTCGCGGTCGTGCCGACTGGGAGCTGACCCTTCAGCTTCACGCCGACGACGACCGGCCACGGCAGGTACGTCGGCTGGCCGAGCATCGCGGCCTCGGCCTCGATGCCGCCGACGCCCCAGCCCAGCACGCCGAGGCCGTTGATCATCGTGGTGTGCGAGTCGGCGCCGAAGAGCGTGTCCGGCATCGCGACGCCGTCGCGCACGACGACGACCTGGGCGAGGCGCTCGAGGTTCACTTGGTGGCAAATCCCGGCGCCTGGGGGGACGACGCGGAAGGTCTTGAAGGCCTGGCCCGCCCAACGGAGGAGCGCGTAGCGCTCGCGGTTGCGCTCGTACTCGCGCTCGAGGTTGCGCTCGTACACGTCCTTCGCACCGAAGAAGTCGGCCTGGACGGAGTGGTCGATGATCAGATCGACCGGGATGAGCGGCTCGATCTTCGCGGGATCTTTGCCTGCGCGTTGCATGGCCGCGCGCATCGCGGCGAGGTCCACAGCCGCCGGGACGCCGGTGTAATCCTGAAGAAGGATGCGAGTGGGGCGGAAGGGGATCGGGACGCCTTCCGCCTGCGGGTATCGCGCGAGCGCTTCGGCGGCGCGCGTCTCCGCTTCGCCGAGCGCGCGGAGGACGCCCTCGAGAAGGGTCTTCAGGGTGACAGGAAGTCGTCTCGCCTCTGGAAGGTGTGACAACGAGAAATAGCGCTGACTTGTACCGTCGAGGCCAATCGCCTTCGGTGGGGTCACTCTGCGGAAATCCGGAAGGATCTGACTCGACGCACGCGGTCGACCGAGAACGGTTTGACTCGGGAGGGGGGCGCCTTTGTCACGGCCATACTTCGAGTATGGATCGAGCCAGGCTAAAGGGGGCGGCGAGAAGTCTGAGCCTAGGTCGACAGCCCGCACCGGCGCCCCACGCCCTCTGCGAAGACTGTTATGCGGCGGCGTCCGATGTGGGGTTAGCGAAGTCGTGCCTCAGCGATTGGCACCGGGCGTTAACGAGGTGTGCTGCAGTTGCGGAACCCACGCCACCAGCGGCCTTTACCTGCTCGCGGCAGGTGCCTTCACGAACTGCGACCACGAACGACGATTCGCTCAGGGCAAAGACACTGTTGAGTAGCCATCCAAAGCTAGCCCGACGACCAATCCGACGTACACGAATCCTTCGATTCGCGTATCCCTGATGTCATGCCTCGCGCAGAGCCCTGACCGCTAATCGGCCGGGCACGAATTACTGCGATAGCCTTCGACCGTCTTCGGGAAGCGGGCGGAGGAGGGCGCGAGTTCTTGACAGATAGGTTGTCCCAAATGCGCGCCTCTGGCGACCCGGGGTTCGACGCCGCGCGAAGGCAGCGACCACTACATTGCTGCCCGCCCTCACTTGCCTCGGCGTGAGTGGGGCGAAAGCCGTGGCGCACGCCCCGGGATCCCTCGTGCGCACGCGAGGGCGCGATTGGGTCGTCCTCCCGAGCCGAGAGGTAGATGTTCTGAAGCTACGACCGCTCACCGGCGGCGAGAGCGAGACGATCGGTGTGTACCTACCGCTCGAGGAACGCACCGTGACCTCGACGAGCTTCGCCCCTCCCGACATGGCACTTGCCGGCGACACTGTTGGCGCTGGGCTCCTGCTCGACGCGGCGCGCCTCAGCCTGCGCTCCGGTGCTGCCCCTTTTCGCTCCCTCGGACGCATTTCTGTCGTGCCGCGCCCCTACCAGCTCGTTCCACTCGTCATGGCCCTCCGCCTTGATCCAGTTCGGCTGCTTATCGCTGACGACGTGGGCGTGGGAAAGACGATCGAGGCGCTACTCATCGCCCGCGAGCTTCTCGACCGCGGAATCGCACGACGAATAGGCGTCATCTGTCCAGCCTCTCTGTGCGACCAGTGGCAGCGCGAGATGTCCGAGAAGTTCGCGCTCGAGGCAATAGTTGTGCAGCCCTCGCGAATTGCCCGACTCGAGCGCGATCTCCCTCGGCCCGATCTCAGCATTTACGACTACTACCCGCACCTCGTCGCGAGCATCGACTTCGTCAAGTCCGATAAGAATCGCGCTCACTTTGCCCGCAGCGGGCCGGACCTCATCATCGTCGACGAGGCGCACGGTGCAGCACGGCCGCGCGGTGACCGCAGGCAAGTTGAGCAGCAGCGCTACGACTTCCTCCGCGAACTCACTGCGGACCCATCGCGCCACGTCCTCTTGGTCACTGCAACGCCACACAGCGGTGTGGAGGAGAGCTTCCGCTCGCTACTGGGTCTCCTCGACCCCGCCTTCGATCGGGCCGACGGAGAGCTTGATACGAAGCGGCTCCTCCGTCACATGGTCCAACGGCGACGTAGCGATGTTGAGCATTGGCTCGGCGAGGACACTCCGTTTCCGAAGCGCGTGCCCGCGGAAAAGACCTATTCGCTATCGGCGCCATACCGAGCGCTCTTCGAAGATGTGGTTGCGTACTGCCGCGAATCAGTGCAGATCGGTGCGCGCGTTGGCCAGGCGCAACAGCGTGTCCGGTATTGGGCTGCGATCGCCCTCTTGCGCTGCGTTCTCTCGAGCCCAGCCGCGGCCGTCGCCGTCCTCGAACGGCGTCGTGGCAAGGCGGGGGACGCAACTCCGCTCGACGACGCAAACGACGTGGACGCTGCGTTCTTGCCGCAGGTGTTGGACGGGCAGGCCGACGAGACGCCGGCCGACTATGTGCCTGCCGCGCCGCTCGAGATGGCCGAGGCCAACCTCAACGTTTCGGAGCGGAGGCGGCTATCCGGATTCCTTCAGCGGGCGAATGAGCTTGCCGGGCCTGAGAACGACCGCAAGCTTGCGGCTGTCGCGTCGGCCGTCTCAGACCTGCTCGCAACCGGATTCCGCCCGATCGTGTTCTGCCGGTTCATTCCCACCGCCAAATACCTTGAGACGTGGCTGCCTAAGCTCCTTCTGAAGGACTTCCCTGGTCTTGTAGCGAAGGCGGTGACCGGTGAGCTCGGCGACGATGAGCGCCGGGTGCGTGTTGCCGAACTGGCGAACGAGGAGCGCCGCGTACTCGTAGCGACCGACTGCCTGAGCGAGGGAATCAACCTTCAAGACCATTTCGATGCGGTACTGCACTACGACCTGCCGTGGAATCCGAACCGTCTGGAGCAGCGAGAAGGTCGTGTCGACCGGTTCGGGCAGCCGGCGCCAGAGGTCCGGGCAGTGATTCTTCACGGAAGCGACAACGAGGTTGATCTCGTCGTGCGCGAGGTGCTCATCCGAAAGGCTCGCCTCATTCGCAAACGGCTGAACGTCTCCGTTCCTGTTCCGGCTGAGACCGAGCAGGTGGTTCAAGCGGTCGTCAATACGATCCTGCTCCGTGGGCCTCGGAGCGGGGTCCAGCTGCAACTCGCGCTGGAGTCACCCGAAGTGAACGAGTTGCACCGCGCGATGGACCAGGCGGCCGACCGCGAGGAAAAGCAGCGCGCCTATTTCGCGCAGCACGCCATAAAGCCCGACGAGATCGCGCAGGAGTTGCGCGCGACCGATGCCGTCCTCGGTGACCCCGCAACCGTGCAGCGTTTCCTGGCAAACGCCGCGCAACGCTTCAGGGGTGAGCTGCGCTCTGCGCGTAAGCCCTCCACATACGAGCTCACGCCCGGCGTGATGAGCGAGCGCCTCGCGCTGCGTGGCTTCCGCTTCCCACTGCCTATCGTTTTCGATCGCCTCAAGGACCCAGCCGCGGAGTTTGTTGGCCGCACCCATTCGATCACCGCGGCCTACGCAGATGCCGTTATTGGCGCTGCGCTTGCGCCGGGCGGCAGCGACCTCTTCAGCCGTGTGGGTGCGACCTACACCGACGCGGCCTCAGTACGGACCGGCGTCGCACTCCTCCGCATCCGTTACGTCCTCCGCGAACGTGACGAGGATGAGTTCGCTGAGGAGATCGTTCTCGCAGCTTTCGAGCGGAATGACGATGAGCTCCGCTGGATCGAGCCACTAGAGGAACGTGCGCGAGCGTTGCTTGAGGCGACGCGGCCTCTCGCGAACATGCCGCTCGCCGACCGGCAGGCTCACGTGCAGTGGGCACTTGGGCTCTTGGAAGGCGAGGGCTGGTTCGCGCCCCTGGTCGACGGGCGCGTCAAGGAACTCCAGGAATCGCACCAGCGGCTTCGTAAGCTCACTCGCGCGGGCGCGCTGACCGTACGCCCTCACATCCCGCCCGACGTGCTTGGCTGCTACGTGCTCGTCCCGATCGGGCGTCGCTGATGGCCTACACGTCGATCGAGATCGAGGGCGCCCTCTTCCCTTCGGACCTCCTCGACCGCATCGCCACCGGCGAAGCGGATGGGCAGCGTGTGGGTGACTTCGGCCTACCAGGCGGGAGCCGCCTGAGTGAAGAGGTGCAGGGCGCGTTCTCCGACGTGCGTGCGTACTGGGAAGCGTTCCAGCGGCGGCTCGCGCGTTCAAAGGAGGCTGCGACGACGGTGACGCGAGAAGCCTGGGTAGTCCCCCTGCTCGAGCGCCTCGGCTTCCAGCCGAGGTATCAGGGCAGCGCCGAGATCGAAGGCGATACCTTCGTGATCTCCCACCGGCTGTTCACGAACGACGACGCGCCGCCACTTAGCATCGTCGCCGCCGGCCAGGATCTAGACCGACGCAGCGAGGGGTCTCGCCGCAGCCCCCACGCCGCTCTTCAGGAGTATCTGAACCGCTCGGACCAGGTATGGGGGCTGCTCACCAACGGCGAGAAGCTTCGGCTCGTTCGCGACGCAGCGCGCCTGTCACGTCCGACGTACCTCGAGATCGACCTGCGCACGATCATCGAGGCAAACCTCTACAGCGAATTCGTTCTCCTCTACCGTCTCCTCCACCGATCGCGTTGGCCGTCCTCCTTCGCTGACGCGTCGGCGTCGCTCCTTGAGCGCTACTACCAGCAAGGAATCGATGAGGGGAGCCGCGTCCGCGAGCACCTTCGCGATGGCGTTGAGGTTGCCCTGCGCGAACTCGGCACCACGTTTGTCAGCCATCCCGCGAACGAGGCGCTACGGGCGAGTCTCCGACAAGGAACCCTCACGCAACCCGCTTTCTACCGGCAGTTGCTGCGGCTCGTCTACCGGATGCTCTTTCTCATGGTCATCGAAGAGCGGCGTCTCATTTTCCCTCCCGGACTCGATCAGGAGGGCGCGCGGAACATATACAGCCGCTACTACAGCCTGACCGCGCTCCGACAGCGCGCCGAAGTTCCGACATACGGCTACACAAATCTCGATCTTTGGCAGGGACTCCTTTGCACGTTTGGTCTCTTTCGCGACACCGCTAAGGCGGCGCAGCTCGGCCTTGCCGCGATGAACGGCGAGCTGTTCGCGCCGGAAGCGTGCCAGGCTCTTGAGGAATCCGAGTGCACGAACGCGTCACTCCTGTCTGCAGTGCTGCAACTTTCCACCTTCGCGCCAGGGGCTGGTCTTCCTCGCCGCCGGGTGAACTATGCCGGGCTCGATGTCGAGGAGCTGGGTTCCGTCTATGAGAGCCTTCTCGAGTTCCGTCCGCAGGTCGTCCTCGATGGCGCGCCTCGCTTCGAGCTGGTTTCAGGATCGGAACGCCGCCAGACGGGCTCCTACTACACGCCGCCCAACCTGGTGAAGGAGCTCATTGACGGGGCCTTGATGCCGCGCATCGTTGAGTGCCTCGCCGCGAGCAGCACCGCCGGCGCGGAGGCGGCACTCCTCTCTTTGCGGATCTGCGATCTTGCCTCTGGCTCCGGCCACTTCCTCCTCGAAGCCGCGCGACGGCTCGCAAGGGAGTTGGCTCGCGCTCGGACCCGCGAGGATGAACCAGCACCGGTCGCTTACCGCGCCGCGCTCCGCGACGTCATTCGGACCTGTGTCTACGCAGTCGACAAGAATCCGCTCGCGGTCGATCTATGCAAGGTGGCCCTTTGGATCGAGGGTCACAGCGCAGGATTGCCACTCAGCTTCCTTGACCATCATGTAAAGCACGGCGATAGTCTCATCGGCCTCGGGCCCGACATCGATATCGAAGCCGGCATTCTGAGCCAAGCGTATGAGCGTGCCGACATTGCGCAGAAGCCGCGGGCGCGTCTTCTCCGCCAGCGGAACACGGCGGAGCGAGCCAGTGGCCAATTGACGCTGCCGGGCGAGGTCCGAACCGGGTTCGCGGACCTGGCTGATTCATTTGGAGGAATCGCCATACTCCCCGATGACTCGATTTCCAGCGTTAGCGAGAAGAGCCGCCGCTACGCCGCAGCTCGAGCGAGTGGCAGCACCTGGTGGGCGGAGGAGACTGCCGCGCACCTGTGGACGAGCGCGTTCTTCGCGGACCTGCGAGATGAATCGGTCCCGACGACTGGCTCGCTTCGAGCCTTCCGAGCAAATCCCGATCGTTACGCGCAGGATGCGATGGTCTCGAGGTCGTGGGCCCTGGCCGGTGCGCCCGAGCACCCATTCTTCCATTGGTCCCTTGAATTTCCCGAGGTCCTGGCAGGCGGCGGATTCGACGTTGTTCTATCGAACCCTCCCTTCATGGGAGGACTCAAAATCAGCTCAAACTTCGGCCTTGACTATCGTCGGTTCCTAATAGCGGCGTTCGCGCCAGCCGCCGGCACGGCCGACCTATGTGCATTCTTCTTCCGCAGAGCATTCTCGCTGTTGCGATCGGGTGGAAGACTCGGAATGATCGGCACGAAGACAATTCACGAGGGCGACACTCGCGAGGCCGCGCTTAAGCCCATCGTCGAGGCTGGTGGTGTCATCGCTTCGGCTCGTCGTTCAGTCCCCTGGCCCGGTGAAGCGAATGTGCAGATTGATCTCGTCGCGATTGCGCGTGGAGGTGTGGGGACTAAGGCGACAATCGACGGAGTTGCCGTTGGCACGATCTCATCCAGACTCGACGACGAGCCCGAGACCGAGGCACTCGTGCTAAGTCAGAACGAGGGCAAGGCGTTCATCGGTTCATACGTTCTCGGTCTCGGATTCGTCCTAACCACTCAGGAGGCCGAACGCCTCATCGTTAATGACGCTCGTAACGGTGATTGTCTATTCCCATACCTGACCGGCGAGGACTTGAATTCAAGAGCAGACCAGTCGCCTTCACGCTGGGTCATCAACTTCGACGAACGGAGCGAGTCAGAGGCCCAGATGTATCCAGATTTGTGGCAGATCGTCAGCGAGCGCGTGCGACCGGAACGCTTGCTTAAGGATCCATCGGACCAGCGCGCGGTCATGCAGTGGTGGAAGCACTATCGGACGCGGCCGGAGCTACATCGCGCGACACAAGACCTTTCCAAAGTCCTCGTTAGGAGTCGCGTCAGCGAACTACACCTCTTGGCATTCGTACCCAGGGTATGGACCTACAGCGAGCAAGTCGTTGCCTTTGCATTTGACGACGACTATCACTTCGGGCTTCTTCAATCAAGCGCCCATGAAGCCTGGGTTCGTCGGTATAGCTCGCATCTGGAATCTCGAAGCCGATACACGCCCACCGATTGCTTCGACAATTTTCCCTTTCCGCAGCACCCATCCAGAGAGTGTTTGCGTTCGGCGGAACGTGCGGCCCATGCATACGATCAGCACCGCGCCGCCGTGATGAAGTCTCGCGATGCAGGCCTCACCGAAACTTACAACCTTGTCAATGATGCACAGTGCTCCGATGGGGACATCGTTCGTTTACGCGCACTTCACGCTGGTCTCGATGACGCAGTGCTCGCGTGTTATGGCTGGTCCGATGTCGCCCTCGCCCACCAGAACTACAAGAATGAGCGTGCCCAAGACCGCTTCACCATCTCCCCCGACGCTCGACGTGAAGTGCTGCATCGTCTACTCGCATTGAATGCCGAGGTCGCGGGGCAACAGAGGCAACAGACTGCCGAACCCCGGCGGAAGGCAAAGACTTAGTGGACGTGTTCGCACTTCGCGAGCGCGTCATTGATGAGTACCGCGAGTACTTCGAAAGCTTCATTCACATTCTCGATGAGCGGGTCGACGGCTTCGTCCATGAACGCATGGCCGCCGGTGAGCTGTGGCCTCCAGCAGTCTTGCAGCTCAATCCCGCCTACGAACCGGGAGCGACACTCAGCGAGCTGGCGTCCCAGGGCGTCATCCGTGAGGAAACGGCTCGCTTCTTCGGCCCGACGCTTCGCCTTCATCGCCACCAAGAGGAGGCGCTCGGGATCGCGCAGCGACGGGAGTCGTATGTCGTGAGCACCGGGACCGGCTCGGGCAAGAGCCTCACCTACCTCGTGCCGATCTTTGATTACGTCATCCGCAATCAGCCCGAGCGGCGGTCGGTACGGGCAATCGCCATCTTTCCGATGAACGCTCTAATCAACAGTCAACTTCAAGCGCTGCAGGCGTTTCGCATGAAGAATTGGCCCGATTGTCCGGTTACCTTCGCTCGCTACACATCACAGGACAAAGGTGAAGCGCGCGAGTCAATCGTGCGGGAACCTCCGCACGTCCTGCTCACCAACTACGTGATGCTCGAGTACATGCTGCTGCGCACCTACGAGCGTGCCCTTGTGCAGCAGGCCATGCAGGAGCTCCAGTTCCTCGTCGCCGACGAGCTACATGTGTACCGCGGACGGCAAGGTGCCGATGTGGCGATGTTGTTGCGGCGGATCCGGCAGCGTGCCCAAGGGCGAAACCCTCAGTTCATCGGCACGTCAGCCACGCTTGCGACGGAGGGCAGCCGCGATCAGCGCAAGACCCAGATCGCGGCGGTCGCCTCGGCGTTGTTTGGAGTGCAGGTATCTCCACAGAACGTCGTCGATGAGACACTCCGTCGCCTCGCCCGAGTGTCTGCCCCTTCCGCAGCGGCGGAGCTACGCCAGGCGGTCGAGGGACCCGCACCCAAACCTGAGCCGGCGTCGGTCATCGCCCACCCGCTGTCTGCTTGGGTCGAGGAGAACTTCGGCGTCGAGATCAGCGAAGGGCGGCTCGTGCGCCGCGTGCCGATCACGTTCGATGAGGGACTGCACCGGCTAGCGGGTGCGAGTGGCGTGTCAGAGGAGATCTGCCGAACGAAGCTGCAGGCAGTTCTGGAGGCCGGGAACCAAGCACTCCTGCCAACAGGGGAGCCCGTCTTCGCGTTCCGGCTGCATCAGTTCCTCTCCTCGGGAGGCAGCGTGTATGCAACGCTCGAGCCGCGGGATCAGAGGCTTCTCACGATGGAGGGTCAGTTTGTCGCGCCTGGTGGCGCGGAGGGTGAGAAGCGACTCCTCTTCCCTTTGGCGTTCTGTCGCGAATGTGGGCAGGAGCTGTACCTCTGCTCGCTCGCCGAAGGCGGGGATGCCAAAGCACTCCTTCCACGCGCGCCGCTGCTCAACTCACCTGACGACGAGACCGCGGGGACATTCGGCTACCTGACCCTCAACGACGACGAGCTTTGGTCGGACGAAGAGGAGTTTCCGGAGCACTGGACCGAGGAGCGAAAGACCGGGCCAAAGGTCAAGGACGACTACAAGCCCCATGTCCCGCAGCAGATGTGGATCCGGCCCGACGGCCAAATCAGCGAGGAACGTGTCGATGGCGCCGTCGAAGCGTGGTTCCAGCCTCGTCCGCTCATGCTCTGCCTGCGATGCCGCGCTGCGTACGACCGGCGAGAACGACAGGACTTCCGCAAGCTCGCGACGCTAAGCCAGACGGGACGGTCGACAGCGACGACGCTCTTGACCACCGGCACGATCGCCGCCATGCGCGAGGACGGGGCCATCGATCCCGAATCGCGCAAGCTCCTCAGCTTTACGGACAACCGTCAGGACGCTGCACTCCAGGCCGGACATCTCAACGACTTCGTCCAGGTCGCTCTCTTGCGTGGAGCACTTGTCGGGGCGCTTGAGGAACGTGGAGGTCTCGGTTTCGACGAAGTTGGCGCGGCCGCACTCAAGGCTCTGGATCCGCAGCCCGACGCGTTCATGCGGGAGCCGCGCGACTCGGGACCGGGATTCGAGCGGTCGCGAGAGGCAATGGTCGACCTCCTCGAGTACCGCGCGTTCGAGGATCTCCGACGCGCATGGCGCGTCGCACAGCCGAATCTCGAACAGTGCGGTCTCATGAAGGTCGAGTACGCGGGGTTGTCCGAGATCGCTGGGGACGATGCCAATTGGCAAGGGGTCTACCCGATGGCCGCCTCTTCAGCAGAAGTGCGCGAGCACGTCCTGCGCGCCTTCTTAGATCACCTCCGCGGTGAGCTCGCCATTGATGCGGCCTGTCTGACACCAGATCGCCTTCGTCAGCTATCCCTGAAGGTGAATCAGTGGCTGCGCGAGCCATGGGCAGTCGATGAGCACGAGACACTTCGCAGTGGCGCGATTGCGCTCCTTCCATCAGTTGCTCCGCAGCGCAGAGAGGACACGCGGACACTTCGCCTCGGCGCGCGGTCCAGCGTCGGACGATATCTGCACTCGAAGCGCACCTGGGAAATTCCTGCTGACCTCACGCCGGCAGAGACCGACGCCCTCGTCGGCGCCATCGTCGAACGACTTCGCGGCAACCTGCTCGGCGTCGTGCGCCGCGAGGGCTCCGACTATGGCATCCAACTTCTGGCTGCGTCGTTGCAGTGGGTGCGCGGCACTGGTGTCGCGCCTGGCCCGGATACGGTCCGGGCGCGCGCGCTATACCTCCGACGCGCAAATCGGGTCAACAGAGAGCCGAACCACTACTTCGAACGGCTCTACCGCGATCGCGCGCTCCGTCTGGTTGGAATCCTCGGGAAGGCACACACCGGCGCAGTCGACGCAGATGATCGCGAACAGCGAGAGGAGGACTTCCGCCGCGGACGCCTCGCGGCGCTCTTTTGCTCGCCGACCATGGAGCTCGGGATCGATATCGCTGACCTCGGTGTCGTGCATCTCCGAAACATCCCACCGACGCCCGCGAACTACGCGCAACGCAGTGGGCGCGCCGGACGGAGCGGCAGGCCCGCGCTGGTGGTGGCCTTCTGCAGCCAGGGAAGCGCGCACGACCAGTACTTCTTCATCCGCAAAGAGCGGATGATCGCGGGTGCGGTCGTCGCACCGCGGATGGATCTCGCCAACGACGATCTCGTACGGGCGCACCTGCATTCCGTGTGGCTCGCGAGAGTCGGTCTCGATCTGGGGAGGGCGCTAGACGGACTCCTCGATCTCGAACAGGAGGGTTATCCAATTCGAGCTGAAGTTGCCGCGCAACTTCAGCTTTCGCCTGCCCGCGGCACTGAAACGATCGCAGCAGCGCGTGCGGTGGTGGGCCTCGCGCCGCGCTCGCCATGGCTCACCGACGAGTGGGTCGCCTCGGTGATCCGCGATGCGCCAGCCGCGCTCGACCGGGGGCTTCAGCGGTGGCGTGAACTGTACCGAGCTGCGGTTGAGCAAAGGACTGCCGCGCGTGCAATCACTGACAACCACCGCGCACCAGCCAAGGACAGGAAGCTTGCCGAGCAGCGCGAGCGGGAGGCAAAGCGAGAACTCGACTTGCTGCTAAACCTAGGCGAGTTCTATGAATCCGACTTCTACCCATACCGGTACCTCGGCAGCGAGGGTTTCCTGCCGGGTTACAACTTCCCGCGCTTGCCGCTCCGCCTCCTGCTGAGTGGCGGTGATCGCGCGCAGGTTCTCGACCGGCCACGCTTCATCGGCCTCAGCGAGTTCGGGCCCCAGAACCTTGTCTATCACGAGGGCCGCAAGTTCCGAGTGGCGTCCTTGGTGCTTCCTTCTGGGGGTCTGGAACCACGGGTCACGCGCGCCAAACTCTGCTTGGAGTGTGGCTACATCCATCCGAGTGACGCTGCGCTCGTCGATGTATGCGAACACTGCGGCACGGCCCTCGACGCCGGCACCATGCGATTCCCGCAGGCCCTGCTCGATCAGCCTGCGGCGCGCGCGACACGCAGGGAACGAATCAATGCGGACGAAGAGGAGCGCTCACGCGCCGGCTACGACATCACCACCCACTATCGGTTCGCCCCCGGCGACTCAACGACGCGGAGCCAGTTGCTGGGTGAAGGTGGTCCGCTCCTTGAACTCCTACACGCGCCACAGTCCAAGGTGTGGCGGATCAACAACGGCTGGCGGCGCGCAAGTGTCCGCGACGGGTTCACCATCGACTCCGCGACCGGGCGGTGGGGCAAGCCCCAGGCCGATGATGAGATCGCTCAAGACGAGCCGACTGAGCCAGCGATGCGAGCGCCGCTCACAGGCGTGCGGCCTTACGTAACTGACGGGCGCAACCTGCTGTTGCTGCGTCCCATCAACGACCCGAAGGACAGCGAGGTGTTCCTGCGATCCCTCGCCTATGCGCTCCAGCGCGCCCTTCAGGTCGTCTATCAAGTCGAGGAACAGGAGCTCGCAGTGGAGCTCATTGGTCGCGGCGCCCAGCAGCGGCTGCTGCTCTGGGAGGCAGCAGAGGGCGGCATCGGTGTCTGGGATCGTCTTGTCGCCGACCCGCGAGCGTTCGCGGAGTTGGCGCGGGAAGGGCTGCGGGTCTGTCACTTTGACCCGGCGACCGGCGAACCCGACCCGAGCTTCATCGAAAGGTGCGCGGTCGCCTGTGATCTATGCCTGCTTAGTTATCGCAACCAGCGCGAGCACCGCTTCCTGAACCGTCATGCAGTGCGCGACTACCTAATCGCACTGTCACGCGCTCGCGTCGTTGCGCCGAGTGGCGAGCGCGACTACGAGGCCCAGTATGCCTGGCTTCTGGAGCGCATCGATCCCGCATCGAGCTTCGAGCGGCAATTTGTCGAGCTCCTTCACACTTCACGACTTCGCCTTCCCATGACCGCGCAGTTCCGACCGGATCCCGACATCCCCGCGCAGGTCGACTTCTTCTACGGCCGCGATCGGCTCCCCGGCGTATGTGTCTTCATCGACGGCCCGGCCCATGATGCCGCCGAGCGCGCGGCGCGCGATATCGCGGTGCGACGCATCCTAGAAGACCGCGGTTACCGTGTCCTTGTTATCAACACCGCCATAGATCTGCCCGCGCAAATCGCCGCTGCGTCTGACGTCTTCTGGTCGCAGCGGGACGGTGCGCGTCTCGCAGAACCCGGCGACTGGCGAAACTAGCGAAGATCGGGACCCCGCCGCATACCCGGAGTTGTTCGAGGCGCCAGTGTTCGTGGGTTGGGCTTCGGTGCCCGGCAGCCGCACTCGCAGAGCCCCACGGACGTTCGGATATCGCACGAGTGATCGCTGACGGCCGGTCCCATGTCACGGAGGGCGAAGTCCAGGAGAGAGTCCTCAAGTCCTTCAGGATCTAGCCCATCCTCGCGGAGCGCGGACAAGCAGCTTGAACAGTAGATAGAGATTTCGCGACTCCTACATGCGTTTCCTCGCCAACATGAATATCGGATTCGCATTGCTCGACCCCCAAGACGCGGGACGAACTACGGGTCTAACGCGGTTGCCATCGCCCTAGATGCCCTGGTAGGAGACGTGGGCTTAGCCATTGATTGGTGCCCAAAAACAGTATAGAACAGATGTTCTGGTGCCTATGCTGACGTCATTGACCATCCGGGATGAGCAAGCCGCGCTGCTCGCGCTTGTCGAATCGGCTAAATCGCCTTGGCACACAGTTGCCGACCTCGTCGAAGCCGCAGGCAGCGCGTCCGCGGTGGTGCGTGGCGATGTCCAGTCCGAGGACGCTGCCGACATCGCACTGCTGAACCAGGTTCGCTCGCTGACTCTCGGTTTTGCCGTTGAACGGTGGCATCGTGCCCTTGAGGACCTCGCTAGGACGGCCCCCGCTGTTCATCTAGTTACCGTTCTCGACCCCGCTTACCCACGCAACCTTCGCATGGTTTACAACCGACCGCCCTTCCTCTTCGTACGCGGTGAGCTGCGCACCGAGGACGAAAATGCCGTCGCCATCGTCGGGACGCGTGAGCCTTCCTCTCATGGACTGGCCGAGGCGTCCGCTCTTGCGGAGGCACTAAGCCGAAAGGACGTCACCATCATCTCGGGACTTGCACGAGGCATAGATACATCGGTGCACGAGGCGACTCTTCGGGCCGGTGGCCGCACGCTCGCCGTAATCGGCACGGGTATCCGCCGCACGTACCCACCGGAGAATGAGCAGCTCGCCCAGCGAATCGTTGGCTCGGGCGGTGCGCTGATCTCCCAGTTTTGGCCCGATGCGCCGCCGATGGCTTCTAATTTCCCTCTTCGCAACGCAGTCATGAGCGGAATGGCAATTGGGACGGTTGTAATTGAAGCCTCTTCAACGAGTGGCGCGAAGATGCAGGCGCGCCTTGCGCTGGAGCACGGTAAGCGCTTGTTCTTGCTCGAGAGCCTTGTTCTCAGCCAGGACTGGGCGAGGCGCTACGCGGACCGGCCCGGCGCCGTTGTGGTCAAGCGCTCGAGCGACGTCCTTGAGATTCTGGCTCAAGCTTCGAGACCCGCAGAACAACTTCAGCTCGCGTAGGGCGGCGTAGGTGCCGACGCTCGACGAGGTCACGCAACCTCTCGCCAACATCTGCACCACGGTCCCGGCCGCGGCCCCGGGGGTCTGCGAGGTTTGTCACGGGCGGCCGAATCCTGGATTCGCGACGTGCTACTCCTGTGAGGAGGCGATGAATCAGGTCTCCGAGCCATGTCGAACCGTCGTTCCCGTGAGCTTGTATGAGACGCTCGGCCAGCTCCACTACAACCTGAGGTATTACAAGGACGCCCGCGACGTTGCGACCCGCAACAAACTCGCCCTGAACGTCGCCGCGCTGCTAGCGCGATTTCTTAGGGACCATAGTGACTGCATCCGCGATGAAGTAGGAGAGTGGGATGTCATCACGACCGTTCCCTCGACATCTGGCCGACATGGAGCCGTCAACCCGCTTCAGAGCGCACTTGACTACGTCCCATGGCTTGCAGCGCAGCACGACACTCTTTTGCGCGCCGCCCCCGTGCCCCCCGCTCACAACCGCGCGGGTGACGACGGCTTTGAACTGACGCGGAGTGTGCGTGGACATGGCGTCCTTCTTATCGACGATACATACACGACTGGTGCTCATGCTCAATCCGCAGCTTCGACATTGCACCTAGGTGGCGCCGATGTTCGGGCGATCCTCCCGATTGGGCGCGTCATCACTCCGGGATTTGCGCCCAGTGTCGAAGAGTTCTGGCGGCAACAGAAGAGCGTGCGATTCTCGTTCGACCGCTGTTGCTTGGAATAGAAACGGGTCAAGACTTGAGCAGCTTCCGGAAGCGATACGGGGAGGGCGCTGGTCCTCCGAGAGAGAAATACGCCAGTGAGCGCGCACGCTTCGCGACTGGCGCGATTATCGAGCGGCGGTGGATATCGGTCGCATATGGTCTCGGACCTTGGGACCTCTGGCGAGGAGTGCTGGAGACCATCAGGCGAGGAGCCACCCCAGCGTATGGAACGCGAGAGGCCCTTTCGACTGCGGGGCTCCTGCAGGTGTGTGATTGGCTCGAGTTCTTCGAGGCGGTTGAGTACATCGCGAAGGGAATGCTCAAGAGGAGCGGAACGGCCGGCTTCAGCGCGTTCACCCAAGAGGTCAACGAAGTGTTCGCAGACGAGGGAGTCGCTTACACGATCACCAATACCGGCGACATCGTTCTGCGAGTGACGACCGAGTACGTCCAGGCTGGTAGCGACGCGATGTCGATGCTCGATCGCGACGACCTCGAGGTGTACGGCAGGCAACTAACGGACGCCTACGACAAGCTCAAGCTCCGGAAGCTTGACCCGACCAGCGCAGTGGCAGCGGCGGTCGGAGCCTTAGAAGGAGTCGTTCGGGTGGCGCTGGGCGTCGACTCTGGAAACATCAGCGCGAACAGAACGCGTCTTCGAGAGTTGCTCCACCCGACGCTCGTCAATGCGCTTGTGAACCTAGAGGCATACCGAGGCGATATAGCCGCCCGGCACGAGGCCAACCGCGGCGATGTCAGTCAGGAGGAAGCCATTGCCGTGCTGCATATGTGCTCCGCCGCCATCACCCTCGTCCGTCAGCGGGCACCCAAGGGTCGCTAGCCAAGCTCTAGGCCCTTCTCTGCCGTGCACTTTGGTGGTTCGGCGCGGCAAAGTCATGCTGAGTGTCCTGGCGCGTCGTTGTCTCAGTCGCATAGCTGTCAAGGAAAAGGCCACTACGGAATCGGCGTCTCTAGCTGTCCAGCACAGCGCATCTGGCTGCGATTGCCGCCGCGGCCGCGCTGCGGTGCCTTATCCCTTTACCGTGCTACTTGCCGCGCTCCGAATGAAGTACTTCTGGAAGAAGATCACGAGCAGGATTATCGGCACGGCGTTGACCATCGCGCCGGCGAGCACCCAGTTCCAGTTCACGCCGAAGAGGCCCTGGAACGACGCGAGCCCGAGAGAGGGAGCGTCAGGTGCTCAGGTGAGCGCACCCCGATGAGCGGCCACTGGAACGCGTTCCACGACCCCTGGAATCGCAGTATCGCGACCGCGGCAAGCGCGGGTAGGCGTTCGGCAGGATGATCTGCCGGAGGTGCGGAACGTGCCCGCGCCGTCGATCGACGCGGCCCCTCGGCCGCCGGTGGGCGCCTCGGTCGAGCAGACCAGCCGCACCAATCCGCTCGCTCGGCGCGGGGTAGCCTGTACGCGCTCGAGCGCGGGGAGGGGATGGCGTGACGCTCACGCTTGCGAACGTCGAGGTCGTCTACAGCGACGTGGTCGTGGGGCTACGTGGGGTATCGCTCACCGTGCCGCCCGGCGCGATCGTGGCCCTGCTGGGTGCGAACGGCGCGGGAAAGACGACCTGCCTGCGCGCCATCTCCGGCCTCCTCGACGTCCACCGCGGCAAGATCACCAAGGGCACGATCACGTTTGAGGGCGAGCGCATCGACCGCTCCGACGCCACCAACATCGTCCGCCGCGGCGTCGCGCAGGTGCTCGAGGGCCGACGCATCTTCCCCGAGCTCACCGTGGACGAGAACCTGCGCGCCGGGACCTTCGGCCGTCGCAACGGCGCCGGCGAGCGACGCGCCTACGACCGCGTGATGACGCTCTTCCCGGTCCTCGCGGATCGGCGCGGCCACACCGCCGGCTACCTCTCCGGCGGCGAGCAGCAGATGCTCGCGATCGGCCGCGCGCTCATGGCCGAGCCGAAGCTCCTGCTCCTCGACGAGCCCTCCCTCGGCCTCGCCCCGCTCCTGATTGCGCGGATCCGCGACGCCATCGCCCAGATCAACCGGGAGGGCACCGCGGTCCTCCTCGTCGAGCAGAACGCCGCGCTCGCACTGTCCCTCGCCTCGCACGGCTACATCCTCGAGGTGGGCAAGGTCGTGATGGACCGCCCGGCCGACGTGCTCGCGCGCGACGATGACGTGCGCGAGTTCTACTTCGGGTTCACGGAAGGCCAGCGCCGCTCGTACCGCGAGGTCAAGCACTACCGGCGCAAGAAGCGCTGGCTGAGCTAGGGATGCCACCGCTGCTGCAGGTCCAGGGGCTCACGCTCGCGTTCAGCGGCCTCGTCGCGCTGGACGACGTGTCGTTCCACGCGAACCAGGGCGAGCTGCTCGCGATCATCGGCCCGAACGGCGCGGGCAAGACCTCCATCTTCAACTGCCTGAACGGCGTCTACCGGCCGCGGTCGGGCGTCATGCGCTTCCTCGACCGCGATCTCCGAGGGATGCGACCGCACGAGATCGCACGGTTCGGCATCGCGCGCGTCTTCCAGAACATCGAGCTCTTCCCGCACATGACCGTCGCGGACAACCTCATGCTCGGCCGGCATCACCTCATGCGCGCTGGGCTGATCTCGGGCGCACTCTGGATCGGCCCCGCCCGGCGCGAGGAGGTGCGTCACCGCCGCCGCGTCGAAGAGGTGGTCGACTTCCTCGAGATGGAGGCAATCCGTAGCCACGCGGTTGGCGCTCTTCCCTACGGCCTGCAGAAGCGAGTGCAGCTGGGGCGCGCGCTCGCCATGGAGCCCAAGCTCATGCTGCTCGACGAGCCTGTCGCGGGCATGAACCTCGAGGAGACCGAGGACATCGCCCGCTTCATCCTCGACGTCAAGGAGGAGCTCGGCGTCACGCAGATCCTCGTCGACCACGATATGGGGGTCGTCCTGGACATCGCCGACCGCGTCGTCGTTCTCGACTTCGGCCGCAAGATCGCTGAAGGGACGCCGGAGGAGATCAGGACGAACCCCGACGTGTCGCGCGCCTATCTCGGCCAGCCCCTCGCGGCGGTCGCCGGCTGATGGCCACGACAGTCGAGACGTTTCCCGCCGCATTCCGCCGGCGCTGCCGCGACAGCGCGGATCACGTCGCCCTCCGCGAGAAGCGCCTGGGGATCTGGCGCGAGCACACCTGGGCCGACTACTACGCGCACGCGCGGGCGTTCGGCCTCGGCCTTGTGGCGCTCGGCCTCGACGCCGGCGATCGCGTCGCGATCCAATCGGAGGACCGGCCGGAGTGGCTCTTCGCCGAGATCGGCGCGATCTGCGTGGGCGCGACGTCGATGGGGGTCTATCCGACGAGCCCGGCCGCCGAGGTCGAGTACCTGCTTGCACACTCGGGAGCCCGTTTCATCGTGGCCGAGGACCAGGAGCAGGTGGACAAGGCGCTCTGCGTCGCCGACAAGTGTCCCGCGCTCGAGCGGATCATCTACATCGATCCCAAAGGGATGCGCGGCTACAGCGACCGCCGACTTCTCGCATACGAGGAGGTCGAGCGCCTTGGGCGAGAGGCCGACCCCGAGCGCTTCGAGCGCCTCATCGACGAACGCACCTTCGACGAGACGCCGATGCTCGTCTACACCTCGGGCACGACCGGTCCGCCGAAGGGCGCGATGCTCTCGGGCGCGAACCTCGCTCATGCGGTCGTGATCGCGGGAGAGCACTTTCCCGCGAAGACAGACGACCGTGTCCTCTCGTACCTGCCCCTCTGCCACGTCGCCGAGAAGCTCTTCAGCATCCATATCCCGATCGCGACGGGGGCGTCGGCGAACTTCGCCGAGAGCGTCGACACCGTCCCGCAGAACCTGCGCGAGGTGAAGCCGACGATCTTCCTGGGCGTCCCGCGGATCTGGGAGAAGATCGCCGCCGGCGTCGCGATCCGCGCGCGCGACGCCGACCCGCTAAAACGGCTCTTCTTCCGGATCTGGCTCGCGGTCGGCCGGCGCCTTGGCGACGTGTGGATCCGGAACCGCGGGCGCTACCCGTTTCCCTGGAACCTCGTCTATTTCACCGGCTGGCTCCTCTTCTATGGGCCCCTCCAAGAGAAGCTCGGCCTCTCGCGCTGCCACCTCCCGGTGAGCGGCGCGGCGCCTATCGCTCCGGAGGTGCTGCGCTTCTTTCACTCCATCGGGATCCACATCCGCGAGGCCTGGGGCATGACCGAGAACGCGGCCATCGGGATCATCACGCAACCCCACGACGTGGTGATCGGCGCGGTGGGCACACCGACCATCCAATCCGAGGTCCGCATCGCCGACGACGGCGAGATCCTCTTCCGCAGCCCGTGCGTCTTCACCGGCTATTACAAGGATCCCGAGGCCACGCGGCGCGCGCTCGAGGACGGCTGGCTGCACACCGGCGACGTCGGCGAAATCGACGAGCAACAGCACGTGCGGATCACCGACCGCAAGAAGGACCTGATCATCACTGCGGGCGGCAAGAACATCGCGCCGAGCGAGATCGAGAACCGGCTCAAGTCGTCGCCGTACATCCACGAAGCCTGCGTGATCGGCGACCGGCGCGCGTACCTCGTCGCGCTCATCGGCGTGGAGCGCGACACCGTCGCGGACTGGGCCATGCGCAAGCGGATCGCCTTCACAACGTATCGGGACCTGAGCGCGAAGCAGGAGGTGGTCGAGCTCGTCGCCGACGAGGTCCGGCGGGTGAACCGCGATCTCTCGATGCCGGAGCAGGTAAAGAAGTTCCGCCTGCTGCCGAAGGAGCTCGACCACGAGGGCGGCGAGCTCACCGCGACGCAGAAGGTGAAGCGGAGGACGCTCGAGGAATCTTTCCGCGAGCTCATCGACGAGATGTACGGAGCGCGGGCATGACCGACTTCCTTCAGCTCGCGATCCAGGGCATCGCGCTCGGTGCGATCTACGCGCTTATCGCGCTCGGCTTCGTCATCGTCTACAAGGCCACGCAGGTGATCAACTTCGCGCAGGGCGAGCTCGTCCTGCTCGGCGCGTACCTCGTGTACGCCTTCAATCAGACCGCCCTGCCGTTCGCCTTGTCCGTCGCGCTCGCTGTCGTCGTCATGGCGGGCGTCGGCTGGGGCATCGAGCGGACGATCCTCCGGCGTATGGTCGGAAAACCCGTCTTCTCCGTGGTGATGATCACGATCGGCCTCGCCATCGTCATCCGCCAGTTCGTTGCGGCGGTGTGGGGATTCGACGACGTCCTGCTCGGCGAGCCCTGGGCGGCCGCGCGCGTCCAAGTGGGCGAGCTCGGCGTCAACGTGACTTCTCTCGTCACCATCGCGGCCACCGGCGCGCTGATGGTGCTGTTCTTCGTTTTCTTCCGCTTCACGCGTGCGGGCATCGGCATGCGCGCGACCGCGATCGATCAGGAGGCCGCGCTCGCGGTGGGGATCCCCGTGCGAGGTGTGTTCGCGCAGGCGTGGATGATCGCCGGCGCGACCGC
>JBBPIP010000013.1:0-73087 GCA_038040265.1 Chloroflexota bacterium
TGTTCGCCGGAAGCAAGCACGAAAGTGACGCCAAAGACTTCGAGACACGCGGCGTCACTGTCTTCGCGCGACGAGCGTGAACTCTGAGCGTGGAGGCTCCTACGACGCTCGCTAACTGCCGCTCGCCTCGATAACGGAGGGTCGGCGCTGACGTCGTGATCGGCGTCGTTCCGGTCCGCCCACGGCGGGCCTGACGTGCTTCTCGCGCTTGTCGACCACATCGCACGGATGGTCAGCGCACCCGGCGATGACACCGAGCTGCGTATTCAGAAGACCCCGCTCGTGCTCTCTGCGCTGCTGTTTATCCCGCCGAGCCTGGTTTGGTCCACGATGGCAACAATGACTTCGGCGTCGGTCTCGTGTTCGGGAGCAGTGGGAATCACATCGAGGACAACACCATGGGCGGGAATACCAATGGCGTGCTCCTGCACGCGGACGCTTCTGGAAACGTCATCCGCGGGAACATCATTGCCGGCAACCCGCCTAGCCAGGTCTCGAGAACCTTCGGCGCTTTGATAGGAGCTGACATCAAAGACGAGTCCACTGTTGCTGGGGCGGGCGCGCGGAACACGATCGAGAGGAATTGGTGCATCACCTACCTCGGCCCAGGGCCGGCTCCATGCCCTAATTTCCCGGGATCGCGCGGCAGCGACGACGATGACGATTGAGATGAGCTGACCTGATCTGACGCGACGAATGCCCGGCGGGGTCACAAGGGCCGCGCCGGGCATTCTTCACATGTCGCCAGGTGGCGGCATTACCCGACTACGAAATCAGTTGGCTCGGAATGAGGTGTGGGCTTTCGATGCGCACGAGGGCGACATCCGCAGCAAGGTGCGACTCAGGCGAATACCTGATCCAGAGTCAGTCACCCAAGTTTTAGGCCCGTCCGTCCGAGTAGTGCCTCAGAAATGGCCGCGGTGACGCCGCCGGCTTCTGAGCTTCTCGACGCGCTAGCAGGGTGAGCCTGTCGTTATCAGCAGCCTGAGCCTCGGGTTGAGACGGCCACCGCATGGAACATGCCCGCGTTTCCCTGAGCCGCATCGCGAAACATCGGAATGGTCGCCATCGTCGCGTCATGCAACATGTTGCAGGCTCCCACATACCCGCCGGGGGTGGGGCCAGGTGCTGCCACGGCAGCACCTGCCATTGCCACCATGAGAATCGCGCTGCTCACCTGCAGCGCACGCACGAAAGCCCGCGTCTGGGATAGCGCAAGGCTTCGCGGTTGGAGACGGGCGAGAGCGGGTGCCTAGCTGGGCGAAAGACGGGTTGGTCGTTCCCCGTCCCTGACTTTCTTGTACGTCTGACTACCCTGACTTTTCGCTCACGTGGTTCGCGAGTTCTCTAGCAAATACGCCATTTGAAGTCGCCTACCGCTCTCCACGGGCACCTACCTGTAGATCAGCCGCCTTTGGATGTCGCGGTTTCGATTCTCATCTCTCGTAACCGCCGAGGGAGCCGGCGAGCACGTGAGCCCCTTGGACCGCGAGCCTGCGGCTACGGCGTCGTCGTCGGTGGCGCGATGCGCGACTCCATGACGACCGTTCCATGTTTGCCCCACGGGGAATCGTCGAGCGTGACCGCGCAGCGGTCGAAGCCCGCGACCTCAGTGGTGATCGGCACCGCCTGCACGTCGCGTCCGTCGGGCATGAAGGTCGCGGCACGCGCCCATGTGCTGTCCGGGCTCACGAGCCACACCGTCAGGACCTTTCCGGCCGCGATCTGTGGCAGGTCGTGGAACAACACGAAGGGCTGTTTGCCCTCGGCCCGGGGGTCGACGAGCGTCCCGCCGGATCCGGCGAAATCGTTGCTGCCGGCCATGTACCAGACCCGGCCTCCCTGGCGGAAGCTCTGGACGACCAGCGAGTAGTTGTCCCGCTCGGCACTAAGCGTGGTCAGCTGACGGTACGCCGCGACGTCAGCCGCGCCGAGCACGATGACGATCGAGGCGAGGCCTGCCACAAGCATCGGCCAGACGCGTACGCGCCCGAGAGACCAGCCGCGGCGGGCCGGCTTCGGCGCGCCCGCCCCGTTGCGCGCTGCGGCCAGGACACGCTCGCGCAAGGCCGGTCGTGGCTCCCGGAGGGGCACGCTGTCGGGCAGCGCCCCGACCACTTCTGCGAGCGACGCCGCATCGGCGCGACAGGAGCCGCACACCGCCAGGTGCGATGCCACCCGCCCGGCGTCAGCGTCATCGAGCGCGCCGAGCGCGTAGGCATCGAGATCGTCGAGCACGTGGTCGTTCATCGGGTCCCTTCCAGCGCGCGGCGCATTTTCTGGAGACCGATGCGCATACGCCCCTTCACCGTGCCGAGCGGCACGCCCATGAGCGCCGACAGCTCAACGTGGGTGTAGCCGCCGAAGTAGGCGAGCTCGATGGTCCGGCGCTGTGCTTGGGGCAACGTCTCAAGGACCTCGCGTACGGTCCGGTTCTCAACGTTCTTCTCGGCGGAGAGCGCGGTGTCCTCGTCGCCCGGGAGCGATTCGGCTGCCTCGAGCGGCGCCGGCCGGAACGTGGTCTTCCGGCGGAGGATGTCCACGGCGCGGTGGTGGACGATCGAGAGGAGCCAGGCGCGTGGGTTTCCACGCTCGCGCCGGTAGCTTGCGGCCCCCCGCCAGGCCGACATGAATGCGTCCTGGACGACGTCTTCCGCCGCTTCGCTCTCGCCGAGGATCCGGTAGGCCAGGGAGTACGCGAGGCGCCCGTATCGGTCGTAGAGCGACGCCAGGGCGCCCAGATCCCGGGCGGCCAGCGAGCTTAGAAGGGCGTCGTCGGACGGCAGCTGGTCAGACACTCTGAAAAATGTACGGTCGACGGACAGGGGTGGATGTGGAGAAGCAGTGGAGGAAAAGAAATATCCCGAGCGACCTGCCTCCGTGCCCTACCGCAGCTTCAAAGCTCTGCGGCCTGGCCGTGGAGCCGATCCTCGATATCCTCTCGGACCGCCTTTGATGCTATCTCCGGTTGCGCTCCCGGGAAACGATTTCCTTGATGGAATCTCGGACTCGTTTCCTTTAGCAGACCCCTCGGGACGAGAGGAAATCTACGATGGGCTCCCTCGGCGGGCAATCAACTTATCCACCAAATCGAGACCGCGGAGTTCGATCTTGTCCACGAATTCAGCCCCTTATCCACGACGAATCAACAGTCCGCTTCCCTTCATACGATGGACGAGATGTCCGACCCGATCCTTGACCCCCTGAATCCCGAGCAGCGAGTCGCCGTGACCCACGGCGACGGGCCGCTGCTCATCCTCGCGGGCGCCGGGTCAGGAAAGACCCGCGTCCTCACGCACCGCATCGCGTACCTCATCCGCGACCTGGCGGTGCCGGCGAACGCGATCCTGGCCGTGACCTTCACGAACAAGGCCGCAAAAGAAATGCGCGAGCGCCTCGACCGCTTGGTCGGCACGGAGCGCCTCGGCGAGCTGACCGTCGGGACGTTCCACGCCTTCTGCGCCCGACTCCTCCGCCGCGAAGGTCCCCTGGTCGGGATCGACCGTTCGTTCGCGATCTACGACGAGGCCGACCAGCGCGCGGTGCTCCGTCAGGCGATGGCCGACACGAACGCCAGCGAGAAAGTCTTCGCGCCCGGAGCGATCGCCAACGTGATCTCGAGCGCCAAGAACGAGCTCAAGGGTCCCGCCGACCTCACCGCGAGCCCCAAGGGTCAGCTCGACCGGATCGCGGCCATCGTGTGGAAGCGGTACGACGAGCTTCTGCGGGAGAACAACGCGGTCGACTTCGACGATCTCCTGCTCCTCGCCTGCCGGGTCTTCGAGACGAGCGATCGCGCCCTGGAGAAGTGGCAGGACCGCTATCAGCACATCCTCGTCGACGAGTACCAGGACACCAACCGGGCGCAGTACGTCCTCCTTCGGTACCTGGCCGGGTTCAAGCAGAACCTGGCGGTCGTGGGCGACGACGACCAGTCGGTCTTCAGCTGGCGCGGTGCCGACGTGCGCAACATCCTCGACTTCGAACGCGACTACCCGAACGCGAAGATCGTGAAGCTCGAGCAGAACTATCGCTCGACGCAGCGGATCCTCGACGCGGCGCACTCGGTGGTTCGCAACAACGCGCGCCGCAAGGAGAAAAAGCTCTGGACCGACCGCCTCGGGGGCAGCGACGTCGTCGTCATGCAGGCGTACGACGAGTCGCACGAGGCCGAGCTCGTGGCGCGCGAGATCGAGCGGCTGCAGCGGGAGGGCGAGGCCCACGGAACCCGCGACGTCGCCGTCCTCTACCGCACGAACGCGCAGTCGCGCGCGATCGAGGACACCTTCCGCGCGTTCGGGCTCGCCTATCAGATCGTCGGCGGCGTCTCCTTCTACCAGCGCCGCGAGGTCAAGGACACGCTCGCGTACCTGCGCCTCATCGGAAATCCCCACGACGCGTTCGCGCTCGCGCGCGTCCTCAACACGCCGCCGCGCGGCCTGGGCGACAAGACGCGCAGCGCGCTGCTCGCGAGCGCACGCGAGCAGGAGCAGAGCGTCGGTGACGCACTTGCGAAGGCCGAGCTCATCACGACGATCCCGCGGCGTCAGCAGGACGCGCTCATCGCGTTCGGGAAAGTCATGTCGCGCCTGCGGGAGTCGGCGCAACAGCTGGCGCTTCCGCGGCTTATCGACGAGCTCGTCAGCCTCACCGGCTACGAGAAGTACTTGAAGGACGGCACCGAGGAGGGCGAGGAGCGTTGGGCCAACGTGCAGGAGCTCCGAACGCTCGCCGAGGATTACGTCGCGCTGCCGCAAGAAGAACAGCTCCCGAGCTTCCTCGAGGAGATCGCCCTCGTGTCCGACGTCGACGAGTACAAGGACGCCAAGCCCGCGGCGACCCTCATCACGATGCACGCGGTCAAGGGCCTGGAGTTCCCGGTCGTGTTCATGACCGGCATGGAAGAGGGCGTTTTCCCGCACATTCGCGCGATCGACAGCGGCAGCGAGGCCGAGCTGGAAGAAGAGCGGAGGCTTTGCTACGTCGGCATCACGCGCGCGAAGGACCGCGCGTATCTCACCTACGCACGTCGCCGATCGCTCTTCGGCCACACGAACATGAACCCGCCCTCGCGCTTCCTCATGGAGCTTCCGAGTGAAGGCGTCGAGCTTCGCGGCAACATCGAGACCGAGGAACGTGACTCGTGGGCGGAGCTCGATTGGGAGCGCGATCGCACTCGCTACGAAGAGCGCAAGCAGGCGCGCCGCGATCAGATGCTCGCGGGCCTCCCCGCGGCATGGAGCGGTCGCGCGACGAAGCAGCGCACCGCGGTCGTTTCGGAGACGCGCTTTCGCGCGGGCGATCGCGTCGTGCACCCATCTCTCGGCGAGGGGATGGTCGTGTCGAGTGTCGCGCGCGACGACGATGAAGAGGTCACCGTCGCGTTTCCCGACAAAGGCGTGAAGAAGTTGATGGCGAGCTTCGCAAAACTCGCGCGAGCCGAGGGCACGCTCGGTCGCTGAGGGCTCAACCGGCACGCTGCTTGCCCGAACTCCGGCGTGGCGCAGGTTGGGGGAGCGGTCCGCCGTGGGCCGCCGCGTCTTGAGGTACGGGTGCCGCTCACGCGGACGGCCGATATCTCTTTTGGTCTCGTTCTCCGCAAACCACGTCGTCGCCGTCGAAAGCGCAGCGCAGTTCGCCGGTGGACATCGACCGTCGTCATGGCGGGCTGTTGCGTCATCGCCGGCGTGATCCCGATCTGGACGGTTATCGCCGCACCTGAGCTCGAGCGGGTCGGTGCGGTGCTGCTCGCGAAGCCTCAGCTGCCGCTCGTCGCACGCGCCGGCGCCGGCACGGTCGACCGCGCGGTGGTGATCGCGCGCGGCGCGCCGGTAACCTCCGTGCGCAAGGATCCGCCCGGCCTGCAGATGCACGCGGTCGTGTCCGGCGAAACGCTTCTCTCCATCGCCGCCCGTTACGACATCACGCCGCAGACGCTCGCCTACAACAACGGGATCAAGGACACCGCGGAGCTGCGCCCGGGACAGTCCCTGGTCATTCCGCCGATCGACGCCGCGATTCATGTCGTCCGCGACGGCGACACGCTCGCGGGCATCGCGGCGAGCTTCGGCGCGGATGCCGACACGGTGCGCACCGTCAACAGTGTCGCGTTCGAGCCCGCTGACGTGACCACCGGCCGGGTCCTTCTCATCCCGATGCCCGAGGGCCGCTACCCCGGGTTCCGTCTCGTTGTGAGCGATGCGCCGCGGGTGTTCGCGCCGCGCATCCGCTGGCCGACGCAGGGGATCGTGACCCAGCTCTTCTCAGGTGGACACACCGGGATCGACATCGCCGCGCCATCTGGGTCGGCCGTCGTCGCGAGCGACTCGGGGACCGTCACCGGCGTCGGCTGGCGGGGCAGCGGAGGACTCTCGGTCTGCATTCTGGTCGACTGGGGTCTGGAGGTCTGCGACTACCACCTCTCCGCGACGAACGTCGAGCTTGGAGAGCGCGTGGTCGCCGGACAGCGGATCGCGTCGGTGGGCTCGAGCGGCGTCTCGACCGGACCCCACGTGCACTGGGAGGCCCGGACGAACGGCGTGCTCGTCGACCCGATGACGTACGCGCCCGCGGGATCGAGCGTGGTCAGGGTCGGAGGCGCGACCGGCTCGCCCTAACCTCTAGACGCGCTGCTGGATCGTGTCGACGCCAGCACGCACCCGGTCGACGCGCACCAGCACCGCGGCGCCCTTCTTCTCCTTGTCGGTGTCCTTCTCGAGCTGCACCACGCGATCCCAGATGCGCTCGCGCAGCTCGGCGTCGTCCACGATCGTCGCTTTCCCGTAGAGGCGGATGGTCCGGCGATCGCGCGTGGGGTTCCGAACGAGGACGCAGACCCGCGGGTCGTTCTGGATCGCGGCGTACGTCTCGCGCAGCGTGCGCTCCCACCAGGCGACGTGGTCCTTGTCCCAGACGAAGAGGCTCCCTTTGAAGCCGACGTCCGGACCGTCGCGGCTGATGGTGGCCACGACGCCGCTGTTGTTGTCGGTTCGCGCGTTGTCGATGATCTCGGCGAAGACCGACAGGTCGATCGGGGTGATGGGCGGCGCGCTACTCACCGGCGTCCTCCGTGCAGAATCGTTCCATGCCGCCCGCCAGCGTAGAACGACGCGTCGCCGAGCTCCGCGAGAAGATCGAGAAGGCCAACTACGAGTACCACGTGCTCGACAGTCCGACGATCGCGGACGAGGCGTACGACGCGCTCATGCACGAGCTCCGGTCGCTCGAGGCCGCACACCCCGAGCTCGTCACCGCCGAGTCGCCGACGCAGCGTGTCGGCGCACCTGCGTCCAGCCGGTTCGCGCCCGTGGAGCACGCGGCGCCGATGCTGTCCCTGTCGAACGCGTTCAACGAAGGGGAGCTCCGCGCATTCGACCAGCGCGTGCGCAAGCTTCTGGGCCGTGATGAGGTCGACTACGTTTGCGAGCTCAAGATCGACGGCCTCGCGATGAACCTGACCTATCTGGATGGCAAATTCGTGCAGGGTGCGACGCGCGGCGACGGTCTCGTCGGAGAAGACGTCACCGGCAACCTTCGGACGATCAAGTCCATACCGCTGACGCTGCGCGTGCCAGTGAAGGGCCGGGTCGACGTCCGCGGTGAGGTCTATCTCCCGACCGCGTCGTTCGACGCGACGAACCGAGAGCGCGCCGAGCGGGGCGAGCCGCTTTTCGCTAATCCGCGCAACGCAGCGGCCGGCGCCGTGCGCCAGCTCGACCCAAAGGCGACCGCGAAACGGAACCTCGCCATGTGGTCCTACAGCGCGGCCGGCCTTGACGTCGCTTCGCAGAGCGAGCTTCTGAAGCGGCTGAGCGCGCTCGGTCTGCGCGTAAATCCTCACTGGCGCACGGCCGGCAGCCTCGATGAGGTGACCCGATTCATCGACGAGTGGAAGGAGAAACGTCGCACGCTGGACTACGGAACGGACGGCGTCGTGGTGAAGGTCGACAACGTCGCGGACCAGCGGCGCCTCGGCTACATCGGGAACAACCCGCGCTGGGCGACCGCCTTCAAGTTCCCGGCGGAGCAGGCCACGACGACGATCGAGGACATCCTCGTCTACGTGGGTCGGATGGGGACGCTCACGCCGGTCGCCGCGCTCGCCCCGGTGCTCGTCGGTGGAACGACGGTCAAACGCGCCACGCTCCATAACCTCGACGAGGTCCGCCGGCTCGACGTGCGCAAGGGCGATCGCGTCATCATCCAGCGCGCCGGTGACGTGATCCCTGAGGTCGTGCGCGTCGAGACCGACGCGCGCGAAGCGGGGCAGGAGTACCCCGAGTTCGACATGCCCGCGAAGTGCCCGGTCTGCGGCGGTGACGTGATCCATCCGGAGGGAGAGGTCGCCTACTACTGCGGGAACCCGGTCTGCCCCGCAAAGAGCGGGCAGCGCATCGGCCACTTCGTATCGCGCGGTGGGATGGACATCGAGGGACTCGGCTGGAAGACCATCGAGGGCCTGATGGAGATCGGCCTTGTCCGCGATCCCGCAGACATCTTCGACCTCACGGTCGCAAAGCTCCTGACGGTCGACCGCTTTGCCGAAAAAAGCGCGACGAACATCACCCAGCGGATCGAGGGCGCCAAGCGGCGGCCGCTGTCGCGCATCCTCATCGCGCTCGGCATCCGCCACGTCGGTGGCACGACCGCGGACGACCTCGCGCGATGGCTCGCGACGAGACTTCCCAAGGACGCGAGCCTCGGCACGGTCTTCGACGTCCTTCGGAACGCTTCAGTGGACGAGCTGCAATCCATCGAGGGAATCGGCGGCGTCGTTGCCGAGAGCATCAAGGAGTACTTCTCGCGTCCGGAGGAACAAGAGTTCCTGGACAAGCTCGTGCGCGCCGGAGTCACGCCGGTGATGCCCGCGCCGCGTCCGTCGACGGCCACCGGCCCCTTCGCGGGCAAGACAGTGGTCTTCACCGGCACGCTCGAGCGGCGTTCGCGCGAAGACGCCGAGGCTCTCGTCCGTTCGCTCGGCGGAAAGATCGCGGGAACGGTCAGTGCGAAGACCGATCTCGTCGTGGCCGGTCCCGGTGCGGGATCAAAGCTCGAAAAGGCCAACAAAATCGGTGTCAGAGTCGTAGACGAGGCGACCTTCGAAGGTATGCTGCCCTAGCTCTCGCGAAGGGAAAGGGGCCACATGTATCAAGCGCCGACGCAGATCCGGCCGCCGGCCCCGACCGCCGCGCAGCCGACAGCCCCGGAGATTCCGCTTCCTCCCGAGCCCCAGAACCTCGAGCAAACCGGCCTGACGCTCGGGTTCCTCTCAGACCTCGCGCTGAAGACGCTTTACCTCCGCGGCCAGATGACGATGGCCGAGATCTCGAGCTCGCTCGGTCTTCCCATGCAGAACATCACCGAGCGCGTCATGGACTTCCTGAAGACCGAGCGCCTCGTCGAGATCCGCGGCGGCGCCGGACTCTCGTCCGCGAACTACCAGTTCGTGATCATCGACCGCGGCTCGGAGAAAGCGCAGGAAGCGCTCCAGCGCAGCCAGTACGTCGGCAAGGCGCCGGTGCCGCTCCAGATGTACATCCAGGCGGTTCAGCGGCAGTCCATCGCGAACCTGCACGTCACGCAGGACGATCTCGTGCGCGCGTTCGCCCATATGGTCATCCCGCGCGAGACGCTCGCGCAGCTCGGTCCGGCCGTGAACTCGGGCAAGTCGATCTTCCTGTTCGGCCCTCCCGGCAACGGCAAGACGAGCATCGCCGAGGTCCTCGCCACCCTGATGAAGGGCGACGTGGTCCTTCCGTACGCCGTCGAGATCGACCAGCAGGTCGTGAAGGTCTACGACCAGGTCTATCACCGCGTCGCGCTCGACCCAGTCGTGGCGGAGCGTCTGCGCTTCGATCACCGCTGGGTCGTCTCGAAGCGGCCGATCGTGATGACCGGTGGTGAGCTGACCCTCGAGACGCTCGACCTCATCTACGACGAGACCTCGAAGTTCTACGAGGCGCCGTTCCAGATGAAGGCGAACGGCGGCATCTTCATGGTCGACGACTTCGGCCGGCAGCGCGTCTCGCCGAAGGACCTCCTCAACCGGTGGATCGTCCCGCTCGAAAAGCGCGTGGACTACCTGACCCTGCACACCGGTAAGAAGATCGAGATCCCCTTCGACATGCTCATCATCTTCTCGACGAACCTCGACCCGGCCGACCTCGTCGACGAGGCCTTCCTCCGCCGCATCCGCTACAAGATCGGCATCGAGGCGCCGTCGGTCGAGCAGTACGACGAGATCTTCAAGCGCATCTGCACGCGCAAGGGGATCGACTACAAGACCGAGGCGATGAGCCAGATCCTCGCGCACTACCGCAAGAAGAACCTCGGCCTGCGTAGCTGCCACCCGCGCGACATCGTCGAACAGCTCATCGACACGGCGCGATTCCTCGGTCGTCCAGCACAGCTCACTCCGGACCTGATCGAGATGGCGTGCGACAGCTACTTCGTCTCGCTCGACCCGAGCGGGAACCCGCCCGGAGTCTAGGCCCCGGCTACCGGCGTACGAGGTCCAGGGCGTGCTCGTGGCGGGTAAACACCTCGGTCGGCCCGCATGGGACCTTGGAGACGGGCGTGGGCACCGGTGGGTCGTACAGGATCCTCACGCGGCTTCCCGGCGCTCGCTCATCGCCTTCTCGAAGCGACGTGCCTGCGGCACGACCGTGAGCCACTCCGGCAACACCGTGCGGAGCGCGCGGACCGCCACGATGACCGCCCGACAAAAAAGCCGCTGTGGCGTGCCGTACCGAAGCCCGAATGCCTCACGCAGCGCGGCCGGCAAGAGCGCCGCCGACAACGCGTCGGTTGGCCAATAGAAGGTCTCGGGCAGCCACCGATAGGGACGAACGACGTCGCGCGCCACTGCGGTCGCCGTCGTGTTCGGGACGACTTCGTCCTCAAGCATCTCGGCCTCGTAGCGCTCGAGGTCCGCGTAGGTCGCCGGAAAGAGGTGCGCGGGCACACCAAGCTCGCCGGCGAAGAACTTTCCTTCCGCCCAGTACGCGTCGCGTTCCGATTCGGTGAACGCTCCCATGACTGCCTCGTACCACCGAATGGACGTCAGGACCAGCGTGGTCTGCACCCAGAGCATGAGCTGCGGATCGCGCGCGCGGTACGCGCGACCGTCGGCCGCCTGGCCGTGCACGGGAGCGTGGCTGCGACCGATCCGCTTGAGCGCGCTCTGTGCGGTGGCGCGTTCGCCGAAGACGATCGCCAGGGTGGTGTCGACGGTGCGAACGAGGCGGCGCACCGGCGACCTGCGAAAGTCCGAGTGCTGATCGACCCCCGCGGCGACGAGCGGATGCGCGACCTGCATGAGAAGCGCGGCGGTGCCGCCGAGCAGAAGGAAGCTTTCGCGATTGATACGGCGGGCGACGCTCCCGACCGCGAGGATCCCGGTGTCGCGCACACTACGAGTGTGCTCCTACGTTCGTTCGGCTACGCCTTCGAAGGCGTCGCGTACATCGTCCGCACCCAGCGCAACGTGCGGATCGAGATCGCCATCGGCGTGATCGCGCTCGCCCTCGCCGCGTGGCTCGGGATCAGCGCTGTCGAGTGGGCGGTCCTCGTCATCACCATCGCGCTTGTCATGGCACTCGAGTGGATCAACACATCGCTCGAGCTCGCGGTCAGCCTAGCGTCGCCGGAGCGGCATCCCTCGGCCAAAGCCGCGAAGGACGTTGCCGCGGCATGCGTACTTCTGGGCGCGATCACATCGATCGTCGTGGCCCTTCTCCTCTTCGCGCCGCGGCTCGTCTCGCGCCTTCCGGGCACCTAGACTTCACCTCGTGGCGATCGATCGTTCCGTTGTTGAAAAGGCCGCCGGACTGGCCCGAATCGCGCTCACTCCAGAGGAGGTCGAGCGCTTTACCGGACAGCTCTCGGTGGTCCTCAAGGCGGTCGCGCGCCTGGCAGAGGTCGATACCGAGAAGGTGTCGCCGACGGCGTCTGTCCTGCCCGTTTCGAACGTGATGCGGGAGGACGAGATCCGTCCAGGACTCTCGCGCGACGAGGCCCTCGCCAACGCGCCGAAGGGCGGGCGGGACGGCGAGTTCTTCCGCGTTCAGCAGGTCCTGGAAGAGCGCCCGTGAGTGAAATGCCGGGCTCGATCCGCGAAGCCGCCGAGCTCTTGCGCACCCGGAAGACAAGCGCGCTCGAGCTGACCGAGCTCGCGCTGGCTCGGTCACACGCGGATCGTCACAACGCGTGGCTCCATCTCTCCGACGATCACGCGCGCGTTCAGGCGCGCGCGGCCGACCAGCGTCTTCAGGCGGGGGACGCGCCCCTCCTCGCCGGGATCCCGTGGGCGTGCAAGGACATCATCGGGACAAAGAAGATTCCTACGACGGCGGGCTCGCGCATCCTGGAGGGGTACGTTCCGGTCTACTCGGCGACCGTCGTCGAGCGCCTGGACGCGCAGGGCGCCGTGATGGTCGGCAAGACGAATCTCGATGAGTTCGCGATGGGGAGCTCGAACGAAAACTCCGCGTTCGGGCCGGTGAAGAACCCCTGGTCCGAAGAGCGCGTGCCCGGCGGTTCGTCGGGTGGCTCCGCGGTCGCGGTGGCCGCGGGTGAGGTCCTCTTCGCGCTCGGGACCGACACCGGCGGTTCGATCCGCCAGCCGGCGGCGCTCACCGGAGTCGTGGGTATGAAGCCGACGTACGGCCGCGTGCCGCGATGGGGCGTAGTCGCGTTCGCGTCGTCGCTCGATCAGGTCGGACCGTTCGCGAACACGGTCGAGGACGTCGCGATCGTCTGCGAGGCGATCTTCGGCAAGGACCCGAACGACGCGACGATGGTCACGGATTTCCCGAACGACGACCTTCGCCGCGATCTCGACAAGGGTGTGAAGGGCATGCGGCTCGGCGTGCCGAAGGAGTACTTCTCGGTCAAGGGCATGGAGCCGGGGGTCGAGCGCGCGGTGCGCGCGGCGTTGAAGGAGCTCGAGGCGCAGGGAGCGAAGCTCGAGGAAGTCTCGCTATCGCTCACCGACCACGGCCTCGCCGTCTACTACATCATCCAGCCGGCTGAAGCGTCCTCGAACCTCGCGCGCTACGACGGCATTCGCTACGGGCTTCGCGTCGAGGGGCCCGATCTGCTCGAGACCTATCGCCGCACCCGCGGCAAGGGCTTCGGGCCGGAGGTGAAGCGCCGGATGATCCTCGGCACCTATGCGCTCTCCGCCGGCTATTACGACGCGTACTACGTCAAAGCGCAGAAGGTGCGCACGCTGATCAAGGACGAGTACGACCGAGTGTTCGAGAAGGTGGACGCGCTCGTGACCCCCACCTCGCCGACTGTCGCGTTCCCGATCGGCGCGAAGGTGAACGATCCGCTGTCGATGTACCTGAACGACATCTTCACGCTGCCGGTCAACATTTCGGGGCTGCCCGGCATATCCGTGCCCTGCGGGCTCAGCGAGGGGCTACCGGTCGGCCTTCAGATCATCGCGAACTCGTACCAGGAGCGCACCATGTTCCGCGTCGCGGCCGCCTACGAGCGCGCGACGCCGCACCACCTCGAACGACCGAAGGAGAAAGCCGCATGACGACGACTCGTCGCTCGCTCACCAACGCGAAGGTCGAGCGCATCCCGGCGAGCGGGATCCGGCGCTTCTTCGATCTGGTCTCCGGTGTCGAAGGTGTGATCTCGCTCGGCGTCGGCGAGCCGGACTTCATCACACCCGATCGTTTCCGCGAGGCCGCGATTAAGTCGATCAAAGACGGGCGCACGAAGTACACGTCTAACTACGGGATCCTCCCGCTGCGCGAGGCGATCAGCGAGCACACCGCCAAGCTCCGCGGCGTTCGCTATGACCCCGACAAGGAGATCCTCGTCACAGTCGGCGTCTCCGAGGCGGTCGATCTCGCGTTGCGCGCGACGTTGAACGACGGCGACGAGGTGGTCATCGCCGATCCCTCGTACGTCGCGTACGTCCCCGGCATCGTCCTGGCCGGCGGCGTAGCCGTGCCGGTTCCCACCGAGGAGAAGTACGAGTTCCGCCTGCGTCCCGAGGACGTCGAGGCCGCGATCACGCCGCGGACGCGCGCGATCCTCCTGGGCTTCCCGAGCAACCCGACCGGCGCCGTGCTGACCGAGGCCGACCTGAAGGGCATAGCCAAGCTCGCCGAGGCGCACGACCTGTTGATCTACGCGGACGAGATCTACGACCGGTTGGTCTACGGCGTCGAGCACCGCTCGATCATCGAGTTCCCCGGCATGCGAGACCGCACGGTCTACCTCGCCGGGTTCTCGAAGTCCTACGCGATGACCGGTTGGCGCGTCGGCTACGCGTGCGCGCCGGCCGAGGTGATCGAGCAGATGATGAAGATCCACCAATACACGGTGATGTGCGTGCCGACCGCGGCCCAGTACGCGGCGCTCGAGGCGCTCACGAACGGCGAAGCCGAAGTCCTGCGTATGGTCGGCGAATACGATCGGCGCCGGAAGGTGATGCTCCAGCGCTTCAACGATCTCGGCCTGCATTGCTTCGAGCCACGCGGCGCGTTCTACTGCTTCCCGAACATCACCTCGACGGGGATGGACGACGAGCAGTTCGCGGAGCGTCTCCTTGTCGAGGAGAAGGTCGTCACCGTGCCGGGGAGCGCATTCGGGGAGCGTGGGCGAGGCCACGTGCGCGCGTGTTACGCCGCGAGCCTCGAGAAGATCGAGGAGGCGTGCGACCGGATCGCGCGGTTTGTCGGGCGGGCGTGATGGCGACGGACACAACCGCGATGGCGACCGCCTGGCTCCAGCGCTTCGAGCGCTCGCTTCAGGCGGGCGATCCGCTCGGTGCATCCGACACCCTCCGGAAGGCCGGAGTGAACGGCTGGGTTCGCAAGGAGCACTACGACAGCGCCGTGAAGGTGGTCGACCGGATTGCGCCAGCGCCGCGCGTCCGGTTGGACTGGGCTGAGCGGCTACTGGCGCATCCACGGCGCGTGGACAAGGAGTTCGCCGCGCTCATCGCGTGGCCACTCGCGCGTACGCATTTCCGCGAGCTTTCACGAATGGGATATCGCCTGGCGCGCGACGATGACTGGGCCGTGCGCGAGACCGCCGCGGCCCTCCTGGGCGAGGTCCTCACCGAAGCGTGGGCGGACACGATCCCGCACCTGCGGGAGTGGGTGAGCGGTCCGGACAGCCGTCTGCGGCGAGCGGTCGTCGTCGCTGCGAAGTACGCGGCCCGGACACGGACGCCGGAATGGGCGGAGCCGCTGCTCGATCTCGTCGAGCCGGCACTCCGCGATCACGAGGACTACGTGCGCAAGAGCCTCGGCCCGTTCGCGATAGGGGACCAGTTCGTCCGTTCCTATCCGGACGCCACGCTCGCACGTCTGCGCAAGTGGATGCAGGATCCCGACGAGAACGTTCGGTGGAACGTCGCGATGGCGCTTTCCGCGGCGAGCGGCGCACGCCTTGGCCAGAAGGCGCCGGACATCCTCGAGTTCTTGGCGTCGGACAAGCGCCCCTTCGTCCGCGGCGCCGTCCGCGCAGCGCAACGTCGCATTCGTACGCTGGTCGCCTAGATGGGAACACGCATCGAGGACCAGCCGCCCGAACACTGGGCGGGACCCGAATCGCTCGACCCCACGCCGGTGTGGAAGCAGTTCGCGCTCGTCGGGATCTTCCTCGTTCTGGGGCTCGTCCTGGTCGCGGGCGTCGCCGTCTTCGCAGCCGCGCCGCAGCTCGTGACCCCGCCGGCGCTCGTCCCCGGTGATCGGCTCGTGCTTCGTTTGGATACGGTGCCAGCCGTCGGCGCTGGACCAAAGCTCGTAGGACCACCCGTCATCGATGACGCGCGCTCCTTCTATCTCGTGCAGCTTGCGAAAGGCCAGGTCTTCGCGTTCCGTGCCCGGTGGGCTGAGCGCCCGGGTGGCGAGGAATGTCGCGTTGTGCCCGCGCCCGGCCGCCCGACGCCGCTGGAGTTCCTGGCCTCGGACTGCGCGGCCGCCTCGGGCCAACGTGGCTCGCCGATCTTCGACCTACGCGGGGATTCGACGAACGGCTTCCGGGGACTGGACCAGTATCTTGTCTCGATCAGCGACGACCGCGTGATCGTGAACCTGAGCCGGTTGATCGTCTCGTCCGAGCGCACGTCCGCTCCGCCGACGCCATGACCGCTGCACCGTACGAGCTCGTCATCGGGATCGAGACCCATGTCGAGCTCAAGACCGAGTCGAAGATGTTCTGCGGCTGCCAGGCCAAGTGGTTCGGGGCGTCGCCGAACACGCTCGTGTGTCCGGTGTGCCTGGGACTGCCGGGCGCGCTGCCGGTGCCGAACCGCCGCGCGATAGAGCTCGCGATCACCGCCGGGTTGGCGCTCCACTGCGAGACGCCGGCGCACACGAAGTTCGACCGCAAGAACTACCTCTACCCCGACCTGCCGAAGGGTTATCAGATCTCGCAGTACGACCTGCCCCTGAGCGTGAAGGGATGGCTGGAGCTCCCGACCGGAAAGCGGATACGGATCACCCGCGCGCATCTCGAGGAGGACACCGGCACGCTCAAGCACGGCGAAGACGCGGGGCGCCGCTACACGCTCGTCGATTTCAACCGCTCCGGGGTCCCGCTCCTCGAGATCGTGAGCGAGCCGGATATGAGCTCGGCCGACGAAGGCGAGGCCTACGTTCGCGCGTTGCGCGACATCCTCATCTTCTCCGGCGTCTCTGAGATGCGCCTCGAGGAGGGCGCCGGCCGCTTCGACGTGAACGTCTCGATCCGTTTTCAGGAGAACGGCAAGACGATGTGGCCGCCGCAGAGCGAGATCAAGAACCTGAACAGCTATCAGGCCCTGCGCGAGGCCGTCGCCTACGAGTCAGATCGTCTCTGGCAGGAGTGGCAGGCGGGCGGTGAGCTCCGGACGCGCACCGGGAAGATCACGGTCGGCTGGAGTCCCGAACGTGGCCGCACTTACCTGCAGCGCTCCAAGGAGGACGTGGAGGACTACCGCTACTTCCCGGAGCCCGACCTGGTCGCGCTCTCGCCGTCCTCCGCGATGATCGCGAAGCTCCGCGAGGGGCTACCGGAGATGCCGGCCGAGCGGCGCGCGCGGTTCGTGTCGGTCTACGGACTTTCCGATTACGACGCTCGGATCCTCGTGTCGGACCAGGCGGTCGCCGAGTACTACGAGGCGGCGGTAAAAGCCGAGCCCGGTCAGCCGAAGGCGATCGCGAACTGGGTGATGGGCGAGCTCACCGCGACGCTGAAACGTGAAGCCGTCCAGATCGGGGAATCGCGCGTCGGATCCGAGAAGCTCGCCGCGCTGGTGCGCCTTGTCGCTTCCGGAAAGGTGAGCGGCTCGGCCGCGAAGCAGGTCTTCGCGGAGATGTGGAAGAGCGGGGGCGACCCCGAGGCGATCGTGAGCACGCAGGGGTTCGCGCAGATCAGTGACGAGGGCGCGATCGCAGCGGCCGTCGACGAGGTCATCAAGGCCAGCCCGAAGGTCGTCGAGGATTACAAACGCGGCAACACGCGTGCGCTCGGCGCCCTCGTTGGCCCCGTGATGAAGAAGCTGAACGGAAAAGCAAACGCCGCGGTGGTGAATCGAATCCTCGCCGACCGAATCGCATGACCGAACACGCCCGACTCGAAGACGTGGTCGGTTTCCTTGATGAGCGCCTCGAGGTCTCTAAGTTCGATGAAGTGGAGTCGAACGGTCTGATCGTCCGCGCGTCGGATGTCGTCACGAGCATCGCCGCCGCGGTCAGCACATCGTTCCACGCGATCTCGCGAGCGAAGAGCGCGCAAGCGGATCTCCTGATCGTTCATCACCGGAGCTGGCCCGAGATCGACCTCGAGCTCGTCGAGGAGAAGCACACCCGGCTGCGGCAGAACGGCATCTCCCTCTACGGCGCCCACTCGGCGCTCGACGGCGCTCCGGGCATCTCGAACGGCGACGGCATCGCGCAGGCGACGGGCGTGAAAGTGCGCGAGCGTTTCCTCCCGTATCACGGCGGCATGGCGGGCGTCATCGGTACCTCGAGCGGGACGTTCCAACAGTTCGTCGACCGCCTGCGCTCAGCGCTCGGCACGCTCGTCGAGGCCCACGAGAACAGCGAGAAGTTCGGCGTCGTTGCGATCGCAAGCGGCGGAGCGCCCTTTACGACGTTCGTTCAAGAGGCGGCGGCCCGCGGGGCCGATACGTACGTCACCGGCGAGATCACGATGTACACGCGCATGTACGCGAAGGAGCGGAAGATCAATCTCGTCGCCGGCTCGCACTACGCCACCGAGACGTTTGGCGTGCGAGCCCTCGCGCAGCTCGTCGAGGCGCGGTTCGGGATTGGCTGGACCTTCGTCCCTGAATCGACCGACGTCTATTGAGCGAATCGGTGAAGCGCGCCGCGCTGTTCGCCCTGACAGGCCTTGTGTTCTTCGGCCACTGGTCGGTGGCCAACCCAAGCTTCGAGGCGTCACCGACCCAGGGTGAGTGGCCATCTGTGCTCGCATTCAGCGCCCTGATTCTGACGCTCGCGTTCGCGGTGCCGCAGTTCGCTCAGCTAGTTGGCGGACGAGTCGCGTTCCGTGCTTCGCGCGCGGTCGCTGTTGGAGCGGTGCTGAGCAGCGCCGCGAACGTCCTCGAAGATGGCTTGAAAATGGAATGGGCCTTCTTCGCGTTCGTCGCGGGACTGGTGATCGTGGAATTAGGTCTCCTGGCGCTCGCGATCGCTCTCGTGGCTCGCGGGGGCCAGCGGCACTTCGCGCTCGTTCCGGCCGGGACGATCGCCGGGCTTCTTTTCTACGTGGTCGCGGGTGGGCCACTCATGCTCGTCACATGGCTGCTGGCGGCTGCGCTTACCCTCGCGCGAGCGCGCAGTCAGGCCAAGGAGTCCGCCGCCTAGTCGAGGGTCCTCAGAAGCCAACAAGTCGCGCGACCAGCAGCAACCCGAGGGCGATGATCCCGAAAGCGATCAGACTTGGCGCCAGGATCCCTCGCCGAGATCGGCTGTTAGCGAAGGATCCTGCCGCGATCGCGACCGTAACGACGAGGGCCGAAAGTGCGACTCCCGTCGCCATGGTGCCGATGTCGTGCGCGAGCGCGATGTCGCTCCGGCGCGTGTCGTTATCGGGACCGTACCCAAGGGCGCCGACCGACTCGATCACCTGGGCAGCGGCGATGAGCACGAGGCCGATGACCGGGGCTCGGCTCGCGATGCTGGGATTGGGTCGGGTAAGAAGGATCGTCCCGGCAATGAGGAGCGCAGCCAAGGCGATCGCGGCGTGCAGGCGCGAATGGTCGGTCGCCCCAGCCTCGGCGAGGATTCCGGCGCTCGCGAGCAGCGCCATTGCGACGACGATCCCGCCGGCAACGGCGAACGCGTAACGGCTCACTGGTGCGGCTAGTCGATCCGCTCATACGCCGGGATCGTAAGGAACTCCTGGAATTCCTTAGAGAGAGCGACCCCATCGAAGATCTCGCGTGCTTCGTCGTAGCGGCCCTTCGCGAAGGAGTCGGCGCCGACGGCGGACTTGATTTTGTCCAGCTCCTCACGCTCGACGTCGCGCACGAGCTCCGCGGTCACGCGCGGTCCCTCGGCGAGCGAAACGCCGTGGTGGATCCACTGCCATACCTGCGAGCGCGAGATCTCGGCGGTCGCCGCGTCCTCCATGAGGTTGTTGATCGCAGCCGCGCCGGTCCCTCGTAGCCACGAGGCGATGTACTGGATGCCGACGCTCACGTTCGTGCGCAGGCCGGCGTCGGTGATCGTGCCGCCCGGGATCCGCACGTCGAGGAGCTGGGCGGTGGTGACGTCGACCTCGGGACGCTGGCGGTCGAGCTGGTTCGGCTTCTTGCCGAGAACGCGATCGAACTCGCTCATCGCCGTTTCCACGAGATCGGGGTGCGCGACCCAGGTTCCGTCGAAGCCGTCGGTTGCTTCGCGCTTCTTGTCGTCGCGCACCTTCGCGAGCGCGGTCTCGGTGACCGCGGGGTCGCGTCGGTTCGGGATGAATGCCGCCATGCCGCCGAGGGCGAACGCGCCGCGCTTGTGGCAGGTCTTCACGAGAAGCTCCGTGTACGCGCGCATGAACGGCACGGTCATCGCGACCTGCCCACGGTCCGGGAGGATGAACTCCTTCCGGTCGCCGAGCATCTTGATCATGCTGAACATGTAGTCCCAGCGCCCCGCATTCAGACCGCCGCTGTGATCGCGCAGCTCGTACAGCGTCTCCTCCATCTCGAACGCGAGCGGCAGCACCTCGACGAGCACCGTCGCCTTGATCTTGCCGCGGCCGAGGTCGAGCTCCTTCTCGGTCCAGTCGAAGATCTGGTTCCAGAGTCGGGCCTCGCGGTGGCTCTCCATCTTCGGCAGATAGAAGTAGGGACCGCTCCCGCGCTCGAGGAGCCGCCTCGCGTTATGGAACGCGTACAGCCCGAAGTCGAAAACCGCGCCCGAGATGGGGGCGCCCTCGATGGTGAGGTGTTTCTCGAGAAGGTGCCAACCGCGCGGGCGAACGACGAGCGTCGCCGTCTTTTCCGCGAGCTTGTACTCGCGGCCGTCGGGATTCTTGAATGAAATCGTCCTATTGACCGCGTCGATGAGGTTCTGCTGGCCTTCGACCATGTTGCGCCAGGTCGGCGTGTTGGCATCCTCGAAGTCGGCCATGAAAACGGACGCGCCCGAGTTCAGCGCGTTGATGACCATCTTGCGATCGGTCGGTCCGGTGATCTCGACCTTCCGAACACGAAGATCCTGCGGCACGTCCGCGACGCGCCAACCGGTCCTGCGCGCGTCGGCGGTCTCGCTCAGGAAGTCGAACGTCCCTCCGCTACGGAGTCGCTCGGCGACTTCCGCCCTTTTCTCGAGGAAGGAGGTTCGCACCGGCTCGACCTCGCGATGCAGCCGGGCCAAGAAGTCGAGCGCATCCGGGGTCAGGACGTCGGGGAACCCCTCGTTCGCGGGGGCGTGGATCTGCGTCTCGATCGTCCGCATCGACCGTATCCTGCCACCGCTGTGAGTCGGCCGTTCGACCTGAGCGGGAAGCGCTCGCTGATCACCGGCGGTGGGCGCGGGATCGGCCGCGCTATCGCCATGGCGCTGGCCGAGGCGGGCGCCGATGTCGCTATCACCTCGCGGAAGGGGGAGGACGTCGAGCCGGTCGCGCGCGAGATCCGCGCGAAGGGACGCGCATCGATCGCCCTGCCTCTGGACGTGCGCAGCGTGGCCTCGATCGGCGCGTGCTTCCACGCCCTCGCGCAGGAGTGGGGGACGATCGACATCCTCGTCAACAGCGCCGGGACCAACATCCCGACCGACCTCGTGTCGCTCGACGAGGAGGGCTGGGACACCGTCGTCGACACGGACCTCAAGGGCGTCGCCTTCGTAACCCAGGCCGCGCTGCCGGTGTTAAGGGACGGTGGACGCGTCATCAACATCGCATCCATTTACGGCGTCCTTGGCCGGGTGGAGCGGATCGCCTACAGCGCGGCAAAGGGCGGCGTCGTGACCCTCACCAAATCCCTGGCCCTGGAGCTCGCGCCACGCGGGATCACTGTGAACGCGGTCGGCCCGAGCCTCATCGAAACCGACCTGACCCGCGAGCGGATGCGGAAAGACCCAGGCTTTCGGGCTGTGGAGGTCGCGCGCACGCCACTTGGACGTCTCGGCTCCGTCGAAGACGTGGCCGGCGCGGTCGTTTACTTCGCATCTACCGAGGCGGGTTTCGTGACGGGCCAGCTGCTGCTCGTCGACGGCGGGACCGGCGCGCACTGACGGGGGCAGGGGCCCCCGACGGGGCAGGGGCCCCGCGGCTATCCCCCGGCCGTACGTCCGTACTCCCCCAGGGGCAGGGGCCCCTGAACGCGCAGCGGGGTCGATCTAGTCCCGTTGGGTGATGGGCCACATGGGCCGCCCGCCGTACAAATCAAGCACGAACACGGGAGGAAACGAGGAAACCATGGGAGTCCTGGCCCAGAGCGTGGAGTCGCCCCGGATCGACGCAGCACCACTCAACGTCGTCCGGATGACGCCGCCCGTTGAAGCGACCCTCCGCATCCTCCTGAACAGCGTTCCCTATCTCATCGGCGCTGCCGTGGTGCGGCAGCCGGCCGTAGGTGATGCGGTCGAGGCCGAGGTCGGACGGATGCCGTGGCTCCACGACCGTCGCCTTCTCACCCTTCAGCTGCCCGACGACTCGCTTCCCGCGAACCGCGCGATCCTGCTCGACTGGCCCGTTCCGTACCAGGCCGAATGGGTGGGAGCGCCGCCTCGTCTTCTTATCTCGCGTCTCGTCACTCAAGACCGCACCGTCGGGGTGCTCCTCGGCACGCTGATCAGCCGCGAGCAGATCTCCGCTGGTGCGCGCGAGGCGCTCGACCTGTCCTGCGAGCTCATCGCCGCGGCCGTCGGCAGCGACTCCCTCTCAACGCTTGCCGCAACACCACCCACTGCGGAAGAGCCGCGGCGGCTCGTGGTGGTGCCGGACGAGGTGCTGCCAGAGCCGGAGTCGTCGCTCGTCATGCCCGAGCCCGCCGAGTCTGAGCCGGTCCTCGATCCGAAGGACGAGCAGGACGAGCGCGACCGCCAGGTCGTCGATGAAGTGGCACGCGCTCTCGACGAGCTCACGGACGCGAAGTCGATCGGTCGCGTGCTACGCGACGCGGTCACCGCGATCGCGGGCGTCGACGGATTCTCCGTCGCGCTTTTCAACACCGTGCGCCGCGAGGTCGCCTACCGCTACAAGGTCGTTGGCGCTGATCCCGACTCGGCCGAGATGGGACGTCAGGCCGTCGACGATGGCCCGGACTGCTACGCGGCTCGTCACGACCGGCGCTGGCACGGCTTCATTCGCGAGATAGGCGTCCGCGGCCCCGAAGGCGTCGAGGCGCGAAAGATCTCCGTTCTCCAGTACCCACTTCTCGCCGCTGACGAGGTCTTCGGCGTCGCGACGCTCCAGGTGTTCGGTGACTCGGGGTTCTCCGATCACGCGACGCGTCTCGTCCTTCGCGTGATCGAGGTGTCGAGCGACCGTCTCGCCGCGGTGCGGCGCGCCGCGCGCTTCCAACCAAGTCTCTCCCCTCAGGAGTCCGCGGCGGCCGCCGTCCTCCCGCCGGTCGCCGCGGCTCCCTTCCCGGCTCCCGTCGTCGCCGGCTCCGAAGCGCCGACGACCGATCAGATCCTCAACGACCTCGTGAACGGCTGCACCGAGATCGGTCTGCCGACCACGTTCATGGTTGGCGTGGACCCGGCCGCAGGGCTCATACGTGGCGAGCTCATCTCGAGCTCATCCGCCGCGCGCGAGCTCGACTACGCCCTCGGGATCTCCGTCGGTCGATTCAAGATCGAGCTCTCCGATCGCTACAACGCGATCGCGCGGGCGTGCCGCGAAGGACGCATCGTGACCTCTCCGACCCTCGACGAGCTTGTGCACCCGCTTCGCGACGCGGACGGTGCCGCGACGCTCGAGCGGCTCGTTCAAGGCGGACGTTCGACGATCATCCCGATCACCGTGTCCGGCGATGTCGTCGGAGCCCTCATCGTGGGGCCGATGGCGGACGAGCCCGGGTTCAGCACCATCGTGAAAGTGCGCGACCTGGTCAATGAGACGGCGTCGCGACTCACGGAGGCGTGGCGCACGAAGCACTAGACCTACACTCCCTCGCCAATGGTCGGCGAGGTGACCTTCGCGGTTATCGGCCTCCTTTTTCTCATCGCCGACGTGCGCACGTTCTCGTCCACGTTCCAGCTGACGTTCTTCGGTCAATCGAACACGACGCTCGCCGTGATGGCCACGGCGGTCTTCGCGACCTCGTTCCTATCGCCCCTCGTCGGCTGGCGGCTCGGTCCGAAGCGAGGCGTCGCGCTGAGCGCCGCGATGCTCGGCATCGCGACCGTGATCGCGACGGTTGCGCGCCACAACATCGCCGACCTCGCCCTCTCGATCGTCGGGGTGGCGGGTGGTCTGTGGTGGCTCGGCCTGCTCCACGCTTCGCGGCCGGCGGATCGCGCCTCGCCGCTGGCAGTCGCGTTGCCCATCGCGTTCTCGGCTGATCTCGTGTTGCGCGCGGCGTTCAGGACGGTGCCGGTCGTCGACCTGAATCTCGCGCTCGCCGCGCCGCTCGTTCTCGTTGCCGGCCTCGTCTTTCTCGCCTCGGGGGTCGCCGCGATGTCAGGCGTCCGAACCTGGACCCGGCCGGACGCACGTGGCGCGCTCGCTCTCATCGCGTTGCCGGCGCTCTTCCTCGTGGCGGAGACCGGCGGGACGAACGGCGCGCAGGTGGCGCTCGCGAGCGGGCTCGGGCTCGGACCCGAGCCGCCCAGAGCGACTCAGCTCGGCATGGTGCTCCTCGGTCTCGGTCTGGCCGCCGGGTCGCTCGCGCTCTCGCGTCAGTACCCGCGAGGCGTCGCGGCGGCGATCGCATGCGTAGCCGGGGCCGCGGCGCTCTGGTACGTGCACGCCCCGGTCGTCTCGCTCGTCGGCGGTCTCGTGCTCGCGGCCGGCCTCTTCATCGCAGCTGCGACGATCCCGGGCGCTCCGCTCCGGGTCAGCGGCTCGCCCGCGGTCGTGACCCTGGCGCTCGCGCTCGGGTGGCTCGTCTTCGTCGGCACCGCGTTCGGCTTCTACGCGTTCTGGGCGTACCTGCCGGCCGTGTACGCGGCGACCGCGCTCGTCGCGGTTGCGGCGCTGATCGTTCCGGGCGGCGGGCTCCCGGCCTGGCGCGCGCTTCCCATAGGACTCGTTCCGATCGTGGTTGGAGTGCCGCTCATCGCGCTCCTTATCACACCGACGCCACTGACCAAAGATGAGCTGCCCGCGACTTTCAAAGTGATGACCTACAACGTCCATCAGGGCTTCAACGCGGGTCAGGTGCCGTCCCTTGACATGATCGTGGACGTCATCTCGCGCGAGTCCCCCGACGTCCTACTCCTGCAGGAGGTCGTACGGGGATGGATGATCGATGAGCAGCATGACGCCCTCAGCGTCATTGCGGAACGGCTGGGGATGCCGTATGTGTTCGGCCCGAACATCGGCGACCTGTACGGGAACGCGATCCTCTCGCGCTTTCCCATGACCGACGTCAAACGCGTCCATTTCGCGGTCCAGCCGTCGGCGAGGCATCAGCCCCGCGGTGCAGTCGGCGTCCACATCGGCGACGTGCTCATCGTGACCACGCACCTCGACGAGGTCGCCGACTCGAGCTCGATCCGACAGGAGCAGGTGCGAACGATCCTGCGGGAATGGGACGGCGAGAAGGTCGCGATTATCGCGGGCGATATGAACGCCGAGCCAGGCGATCTGGAGATGGCGCTCTTCTCAGAGGCCGGGTATGGCGATCTCGCCGAGCCGGCCGGCCCGACGACGACGATGGACGATCCGCCGAAACGCATCGACTACATCTGGGGCATCGGAGTGATCGGCTCGAACCCGCACACCGTATCTGCAGTCCCGATTCCACCGTCGGATCACCGCGCCGTCGTGGTCTTCGTGAGGAAGTCGTAACCGTCCGACCTATAGAGTCCCCGTCCCAGTAGACTGAGCCGCAACCGCCGCGCTTCCTCGAGCGGCAACACGTGGGGCAGGGTATTTCCAAGAACTTCGTGCATCTGCACACCCACAGCGAGTACAGCCTGCTCGACGGGCTGTCCCGCCTCAGCGACCTCGTTGCGCGCGCGAAGGCTTTGGACATGCCCGCTCTCGGACTCACGGACCACGGCGCGCTGTATGGCGCCATCGACTTCTACACGCTGTGCCGCGACGCCGGCATCAAGCCGATCATCGGCGTCGAGACATACATCGCGCGAAACAACCGCTTCGATCGCGATCCACGGTCCGAAGGCCACGGGAAGCCCTGGCACCTCGTGCTCCTCGCCAAAGACTTCACGGGCTACCAGAACCTCGTCGCGATGGTCACCGCGGCACACCTGGAGGGCTACTACTACCGGCCTCGCATGGACAAGGACCTCCTCCGGGAGCGCAGCGAGGGCCTGATCGCGCTCTCCGCCTGCCTGCAGGGCGAGTTGGCGCGCGCCATACAAGACGAGGGCATCGACGCGGCCTGCGCGGTCGCCGAGGAGCACCGAGGCATCTTCGGCGATGGCAACTACTACCTCGAGCTCATGTCGCACGGCATTCCCGAGCAGGAGCGCGTGAACGAGGGCGTGCGCGAAGTCTCGCGCCGCACCGGCGTCCCGCTCGTGGTCACGAACGACATCCACTACGTCCACGCCGAAGACGCCGAGGCGCAGGACGTCATGGTCTGCATCCAGAGCGGCAAGACCATCGACACGCCCGACCGCCTCAAGATGATCGACAACCCCGAGCTCTTCATGCGCACCGCCGCGCAGATGAGCGAGCTGTTCCCGAACGACCACGAGGCGCTCGAGAACACGCTGCGGATCGCCGAGAAAGTCGATCTCAAACTACCTCTCGGCGAGCTTCGCCTCCCGCACTTCGAGGTCCCGGACGGGAAGACGCCCGAGGAACAGCTGCGCACGCTCGCGGACGCCGGCGCCATGGAAAAATACGGCGCGATCACCCACGAGCTGCGCGAGCGGATCGACAAGGAGCTCGCCATCATCGCGAAGACGGGCTACACCGGCTACATCCTCATCGTTCAGGACTTCATCCGCTTCGCGCACGAGCAGGGGATCCTGACGGCGGTGCGTGGCTCCGCCGGTGGGTCGGTCGTGAACTACGCGATCGGCATGACCGACATCGACCCGCTCAAGTACGGGCTCATCTTCGAGCGGTTCCTGAACCTCGAGCGCTTCACTCCGCCGGACATCGACGTCGATTTCATGGGCGACCGCCGCGACGAGGTCATCCAGTACGTGACCCAGAAGTACGGTGCCGACCGCGTCGCGCAGATCGGCACGTTCAACACGATGCTGGCGCGTGCCGCGGTCCGCGACGTCGCGCGGGTCCTCGGCATGCCATATGGCGAGGCGGACCGGGTGGCGAAAACTATTCCCTTCGGCACCGACCTCACCGACTCACGTCGCATGTCCACCGAGCTCCGCGACCTCGAGCAGGAGCCGCACGTGCAGCGGCTGCTCGACCTGGCGGAGCGGGTCGAAGGCCTGGTGCGGTCGACCGGCACACACGCCGCCGGTGTGGTCATCTCGCGGGAGCCGATCACGCAGCTCGTGCCGCTCGAGCGCTCGAAGGGCAACGTCAACGCGCTTCAGACTCAGTACGAGGACAAACAGCTCGAAAAGCTCGGCGTCCTGAAGTTCGACTTCCTCGGCCTCGGGAACCTCACGATCCTCGATCACGCGCTCCGGCTGATCGAGAGCAAACGCGGAATCAAGATCCGCCGCGAGGACATCCCGCTCGACGACAAGAAGACCTTCGAGCTCCTCGGCTCCGGAGAAACGACCGGCATGTTCCAGCTGGAATCCGCCGGGATGCGCCGCTATATCCGGGAGCTCAAGCCGGACCGGGTCGAGGACGTTATGGCGATGGTCGCGCTCTTCCGGCCCGGCCCGATGGACTACATCCCGACGTACATCCGGCGCAAGCATGGCGAGGAGCCGGTCACGTACGCTCACCCGACCCTCGAGCCCGTGCTCAAGGCGACGTACGGCGTCATGGTCTACCAGGAGGACGTGATGGCGGTGACGCAGGCGCTCGCCGGCTTCACCCTCGCCGAGGCCGACGTGCTCTGCTACGCCGTGCGCAAGAAGTTCCGCGACAAGCTCGACGCGCAGAAGGTGAAATTCGTCTCGGGCGCGATCCGCAACGGCGTGCACGCCGACGTGATCGAGGCGGTCTGGAAGGACTTCGAGCCTTTCGCGCGGTACGGATTCAACCGCGCGCACGCCGCGATCTACGGGATCATCGCGTACCACACCGCCTACCTGAAGGCCAACTACACGACGGAGTACATGACCGCCGTGCTCTCGGCGGAAATGGGGACGCCGGACCGGATCGCGATCGCGGTGGCCGAGTGCCGCCGGATGGGACTCTCCGTACTTGCTCCGGACGTGAACGAGTCGGAGCTCGATTTTGCGTTCACCCCCAAAGGCATTCGGTTCGGGCTGGGTGCCGTCAAGAACGTCGGCGAGGGAGCCGCGGAGGCCATCGTCGAGGCTCGCCGCGCCGGCGGTCCATTTGGGTCGCTTGACGACTTCTGCGATCGACTGGACCTGCAGCGCACCAACAAGCGCGTGATCGAGTCGCTCATCAAGTCGGGCGCGTGCGATGAGCTCGGCCCGCGGCTCTGGCAGCTCGATCGTCTCGATCAGGTACTGGAAACGGCACAGCGTGGCCAGCGAGATCGAGCCAGCGGGCAGGTCGGTCTCTTCGAGGAGCTTGGATTCAGCGGCCAGCTCCACGCCAAGTTCATTCCGGGGCCCAACGCCAAGTTCCTCGACTCACCCAAGGAGAAGCTCGCGTGGGAGAAAGAGCTGCTTGGCATCTACCTCTCGGCGCATCCGCTCAACGCCCTCGCCCCGCGGATGAAGGATGTCGAGAATCTCGTCGCCCTGGCCGAGCTCAGCGAGGCGGGGGAGGACCTGGTCACGATCGCGTGCGTGGTGACGAACGCGCGCAAGCACATCACCAAGAACAAGCAGCTCATGATGTTCGCGCAAGTCGAAGATCTGACCGGCAGCATCGAGGTCACTGTCTTTCCGCGTGTCTACGAAGCGACGGCGCCCATCTGGAGCACCGACGAGGTGCTGCTCGTGCTCGCGCGTGTCGAGCAGCGTGACGAGGACCCGAAGCTTCTCTGCGAGCACGCGGTGCGTTTCGACGACGCCGGAATCGAGGAGATCAAGCGCGTCGCCGAGGAGCGCCGGCAGTTCCTCGCCAAGCGTGCCAAGTACACGGCGCGCAGTGGAAACGGCGGGAGCGCGCAGTCTGTAGCCGTGCAGACGGGGTCTGGGGGCCCTACTCCATCAGGGGCCCCTTCCCCTGGGGCCTCTCTTCGTCGGACCTATGGGCCGGGGCGGGACGAGAGCGTGATGGCTCCAGCCCAACGGTCCTCCTCAGAGAAACCCCTCCCCCCGTCAATGGAGACACCCGAGCCCGCTCCCGATGAGCCTCCTGCCCTCGTCATTCGGTTCCGGGAGGTGCTCGACTATGAGCGCTCCATCGCGCTCTTCCAGAAGATCCAGGAGGTCCTGAAAGACCACGCCGGCGTGTCGCAGGTCGTGCTCGAGCTGCCACGAAATGGCGGCGGGATGCGTCGGGTCCAGACCTCTTTCCGCGCGAAACCCTCGAAGGAGTTGGCCGAGGCGGTCGCGCGTGAGGTCGGCGGCGACGTCGTCGAAGTCGTCCTCCCGCGTTGAGCACCGTTGGTAGCCCGCTCGCCTAGCGGGAGATTGGCACAGCGCGTGCCTCCCTCCCCTCATATGCCCAGCCGTGCGCGCCTGCGCCGATTACACGACGCCAACGACGAAATGATCAGGTCGCTCGACCTCGAGCACCGGCTCCGGAACGCGGTCACGTCCGCGCGCGATCTCGTGCCGGCCGATGCAGCCGCGGTTTTTCTCCCCAGTAGCGAAGGAGACGCGTTCGTCATCCGAGCGCACGATGGCCTCTCCCAGGCGTACGCGGCCCAGCAGAGCCTCCCTATCGACGAAGTACGCGCGCAGTTTCGCGCCGCGGGCGAGCACGCGATCATCGATCTGCCGGCCGGCAGCGTCGGCGATCACGCACTGATCAAGGTCGAGGGCCTCGCGAAGCTCCTCTCACTCCCGCTCTTCTTCGAGAGCAAGCTGATCGGCGCGCTCGCGATCTACAGCAAGGATCCGAGCCGGTCGTTCACGCCTGAAGACATCGAGCTCGCCCACTTGCTCGCCGCGACGACGGCGATCGGGATCACCAACTCGCGTCTATATGGAGAGGCGGTCGCCCAGCAGGACCTGCACCGGCATCTGCTCGACGCCCTCGGCGACGGCGTCCTCATCGGGTGGCCAAACGGCAGGTACGAGACGAACCCACGGGGCCGAGAGATTCTCGGGGTCGGCGACTTCGAGACGCTCGCCGAGCTTCGCGCCGCCATCGACGTCAAAGACCTGATGACCGGCGAGTCGATCGCCCCCGGCGCGTACCCGCTCGATCGGGCGCTCATGGGCGAGAAAAGCCGAGGCGAATACTTCGTGACGCGGCCCGACGCGGGCGACCGGCGCGACCTCGAGGTGAGCGCGGCGCCGGTGCGCGGGCCAGGCGGCGAGGTCGTTGCCGGCGTCATGACGATCCACGACGTCACGGACCTCTTGGCGAGCGAGCGGGAGCGCGAGCAGTTCCTGTCGATCGTCTCGCATGAGCTGCGGACACCTCTGACGCCTCTCAAGGCGCTGGCCCAGCTCGTCCGCTCGCGGATGCGCCGATCGCAGCAGCAGGGGACGCCGCTCGATATGGAATCGCTCGACCGCAATCTCGCCGCGATCGAGCGTCAGGTCGATCGGATGAACGGCCTCGTCAACGATCTGCTGTCGGTTTCGCGGGCGGAGAAGGGCTCGTTGAGCATGGAGCGAGTGTCGTACGACCTCGCCGTCGTGCTCCGCGACGTCGTGCAGCGCTACATCGACGCGACCCTCGAGGAAGGACGCCACACGTTCACGGTCGAGGCTCCTGCGACTCTACCTGCGCATGGGGATCAGTCACGCGTCGAGCAGCTCCTCATGAACCTCGTCGGCAACGCGGTGAAGTACTCACCGAGCGGTGGCCAGGTGCGTGTGGCGCTCGCGGCCCAGGACAGGAGCGCCGAGATCGCGATCAGCGACAACGGGATCGGGATTCCTCCCGACGATCTGCCGAAGCTGGGGCATCCCTTCGTGCGCGGCGGAGGACGCGCCGGGACCTTCGCCGGGATGGGCGTGGGTCTGTACGTCGCGCGGATTGTGGCCGAAGCGCATGGCGGGTCGCTCGCGCTCGAGAGCGATGGAGACGGCAAGGGGACGATCGTCCGGGTGAAGCTACCCCTCTAGGTGGTCGGTGCCGGAGGAGGGATTTGAACCCTCACGGGCTTTTCAACCCAAGAGATTTTGAGTCTCTCATGTCTGCCATTTCATCACTCCGGCGCAGATCACATTCTAGGTTTCGCTAAGAGCGCTATCGCATCTTTCGCCAGGCGCGGATTTGCGATGACGACCTGCCGCTCGTTCCACGCCGCATCGCTCCCGGTCTTGAGCGACAGCACGGCCGCACCGGCCTCGCGCGCGAGCAGTGCTGGCGCCGCGACATCCCAAGGCGACAGCGCCTGATGGACGAACAGATCGAACCGCCCCATCGCGACGTAGGAGATCTCCAACCCCGCGGAGCCGATCACGCGAAGGCGCGCGCACGTGGCGTTCAGTTTCACGAAGCGCGAGTCCTTCTTCTTTGTCTCGCCAAAGCCAAGGCTCGCGACGGCGAACGCCTCGGTGAGACTTGTCACCCGCGAGACCCGGATGGGTTGGCCATTCCGTTTCGCCCCCGCGCCCTCTGACGCGATGAAGGTCTCGCCCGTGCGCGGCGCATGGATGGCCGCCGCGCGCGTGCGGCCGCCCTCGACGTAGCCGATAAGCACGCAATAGAAGGGAAGGCCGCGGCTGAAGTTGAGCGTGCCGTCGAGGGGGTCGACGACCCAGAGCCGCTCGGCGTCGACGATCCCCTTGCGGACGCTCTCTTCCGCGAGGATCGGAATCTGCGAATCGTGAGCCGATAGCCGCGAGATGATCGCTAGCTCGGCGGCGTGATCGGCCGCGGTCGCGAAGTTGGCCCGCCCGCGCTTGCGCGTGACGATCTCGGTGTCGCTGACCCCGATTGCGTCGCCGACCGCCACGGCGGTGTCGGCGGCTAGGCGCGCGAGCTTGGCGAAACGGGCCTGGTCGCGCGAGCTAGGTTTTGCGTCCGGCATCGGTCGGGCAGAGTACGCGTACGCGGTCCAGCAGATCGTTGAGGTCGAAGGGCTTGGAGATCACCTCTTTTATGCCCCGCTGCGCGAAGTCTTTGTCGTATTGAGTCGTCGCGGCGCTGACAAAGAGCACGGGCATGTCGCGAATGTCGGTGTCTACGCGAACCCGATCGAACACCTCAAAGCCGTTGAGGCCCGGCATCATGATGTCGAGGATGAGGAGGTCGGCGTGCACTTGACGAACGGTTTCGATCACCAACGCGCCATCAGACACGACAACGGCCTGGTACCCGGCCTCGTCGTTGATGGAGTCGCGCAGCAGCGTCGCGATCGGTTCGTCATCTTCACCGATGACGACGACCTTTTTCTTTTGTTCTCCGGTCATGCTTTCCATGAGGCAATCTACAGAAGAAGTTGCGACCAGGCGAAAGTTCCCTGATGCGGCCGGACCCCGGGGGAGCGAGCGATGCGCTCCTCGATCGCGCGCGACGTGGCGACGCTCGGGCTTTCGAGCAGCTTGCTCTCGAGATCGAGCGGCCTCTGTATCGCCATGCGGCGCGCATGCTGGGTCATGACGACGCGGAAGACGCCGTGCAAGACGCGCTCCTATCCGCTTGGAAGTCCCTCGCGTCATTCGAGGGAACGTCGTTCCGCGCGTGGGTTTTCCGCATCGTGACGAACCGCGCGCTCGACAAGCTTCGCGCGCGGAAACGCCGGCCCGAGCTTCCGCTCGATCCCCCGACCGAAAGCGACGATTCGGCGGCTTGGGCTGAGCCGACAGCGCCCGGCCCCGAGCTCGCGGACCTCGCCGCGGATCGCGAAGCGTTGCGCGTCGTGGAGGAGGCGCTCGCGACGCTTCCGGCGGAGCAGCGCGCGGTGCTCCTACTTCGAGACGTCGAAGGCTTCGCCTACGAGGAGATCGCGACGATCACGTCGACCGAGGTCGGAACCGTGAAATCGCGTATCCACCGCGGCCGTCTCGCCGTACGAAACATCCTCGTAAGTCGTGGCTGGAAGGGATCAGCCGGGTGAGGGAACTGATCCAGAGCCCCAGCGTCCTAGGGATAGGAGGCTAGGCCGTGCATCCGTTCGGCGACCTTTCGGCATACCTGGACGAGGCGCTTTCGTCCGAGGATCGGACCTCGGTGCAGGCGCACCTCGACACGTGCGGCCTCTGCCGGACCCGTCTGGCGGAGCTTCGCGGCACCGCTCGGCTCATCGCCGCGCTTCCCATGCCGGTGCCGTCCCGCTCGCTGGTTCCGCGCGTCTCCGTCCCGATCTGGCTCGCTCCTCTTCGCACGTTCTCGACCTTCGCGAGTGGGGCTGCGATCTTCCTGTTCATCGCTTCCGCGATTCTCACGACCTTCCCGCGCGCGGTCGGCACCAGTGCCGGCTCGGCCGCTGCGCCCGCCCCCAACACCGTGAGCGCGCCTCAGGCGTCCGGTGGCGCCGTGGCCGACTCGGCGACGAGCGACCCGGCGAAATTCCAGGCCTCCGCGCCAAGTCCCGCGCCGAGCCCAGCGACGTCGCAGGAGCGCTCAATTCAGGGCAGCTCACCAACCCCACCCGATGCTTCTCAGGTCGGGAGACAGGATGTGCAGCCTTCCTCTTCGACCGCCCTGGCCGTGGATGGCCGTGCACAGGCTTCGCGCAACGAACCCGGGCTTTTCGTGCTGCTCTCGCCATGGTTGTGGCTCGCTCTCGGCCTTCTGTTCGCCGCCCTTTCGTTCATCGTCAGCCGGAGGCTCCGCTCCACCTAGCGGCGATACTCGTCTAGTGACCGAACGTCTTGCCCTCATCGACTCGAACAGCCTGATCTACCGGGCGTTCTTCGCTGTGCCGCCGCTCACCACGACGAAGGGCGAGCTGGCCAACGCGACGTTCGGCTTCGCGTCGATCCTCCTGAAGTCGCTCGAGCAAGCGACCCCGCAGCACATCGCGGCGGCGTTCGACCTGCCGGTGCCGACGTTCCGACACGAGAAGGACGCGACGTACAAGGCCACGCGCAAGCCCATGCCCGACGAGCTCCGTCCGCAGATCGAGCGCTGCAAGCAGCTGCTCGAGGCGTTCGGTATCCCGATGTACTCGCTCCCGGGATTCGAGGCCGACGACGTCATAGGTGCGCTCGCGCGGCAGGCCGAGGCGATGGGCCTCGAGACCATCATCGTTTCCGGGGACCTCGATCCGCTTCAGCTCGTGACGCCGCGGATCAAGCTCATGACGACGCGACAGGGCTTTCAGAACACCGTCGTCTACGACGAGGAGATGATCCAGCAGCGCTACGGACTGCGGCCGGACCAGATGGTGGACTTCAAGGCGCTCAAGGGCGACGCGACCGACAACATCCCGGGCGTACCCGGTGTCGGCGAGAAGACCGCCGCGAAGCTCATCGCGGAGCGCGGGACCCTCGAAGGCGTGTATGCGGATCTCGGCGCGTACACGCCGCGTCTTCGCGAGGCCCTGACCACGAACAAGGAGCAGGTCCTCCGCAGCCGCGAGCTCGCGACGATCGTCACGGATCTGCCGATTACCCTCGAGCTCGAGCGGACTCGTCGGACCACGTACGACCGTGCCGCGGTGCTCGAGCTCTTCCGTGATCTCGAGTTTCGGAGCCTCGTGCCCAGGCTGCCGCCGGCCGATCAGAATCTCGCCGCACCCGCGCCGACCGCATTCGCTCCGATCGTTCCCCGCGGCGGGCAGATGCAGCTTGGCCTCGAGCCCGCACCCTCGGTGGCACCTCCCGTCGAGACCGCGCTCGTTGCCGACATCGATGCGGACCAGGTCGCGAAGGAGCTGCGCAAGGCCGGCGCGTTCGCGGTCCACGCGGACGTGGACTCCACCGGTCGGCACCCGTTGCTCGTCGGTCTCGGCTTCGCTGCGGGCGAGCGCGCCTGGTACGTCCCAACACCCGATGGCGTCCTCGGTCCGATCGCGAGCGTCCTGCTGGACGAGACGGTCGCCAAGACCGCGCACGACGCGAAGACCGCGCGCCGCGCGCTGCGTCGTGCGGGTGCCGATATCGCCGGCCTCTCGATGGACACGATGGTCGCGAGCTATCTCGTGAACGCGAGCCGGCGCTATCACGCGCTCGAGGACCTGGCGGCCGAGCGGCTCAAGCTCGAGGTGCCCGTCCTCCCGGTGGCCGATCGGAAGGATCCGTACCGCACGCCGACGCTCGACGAACGCCTGGCGCGCGCGGGCGCTGGCGCGGTGGCGGCCGCACGGCTCGGCGAGCAGTTCGCGGTCGAGCTCGAACGCCTGAATCTCGACCGTCTCTACCGCGACGTCGAGCTCCCGCTCGTCGACGTGCTCGTCGAGATGGAAGAGGCCGGTATCGCCGTCGACACCGTGTACCTCCGCGACCTCGGCGAGGAGTTCGCGCGCGAGGTCGCGCGTATCGAGCAGGAGGCGTTCGCCGCGGTGGGTCACGAGTTCGGGCTGAACTCGCCCAAGCAGCTCCAGGCGCTCCTGTTCGAAGAGCTGAAGCTGCCCCGCGGCCGCCGCACGGGGACCGGGTTTTCCACCGATGCGACCGTGCTCGAAGAGCTTCGCGGCGCGCATCCGGTGATCGACAAGATCCTCGAATACCGGGAGATCGAGAAGCTGCGCTCGACATACGCCGAAGGCCTAGGCGCGCTCGTCGATCCCGAGACACGGCGTGTCCACACCACGTTCGAGCAAACGGTCGCGGCGACCGGCCGCCTCTCGAGTCGCGCGCCGAATCTGCAGAACATCCCGATCCGCACGCCGCTCGGCCGCCGCATCCGCCGCGCGTTCGTGGCCGGCTCGCCCGACCGCGTCCTGGTCGCCGCGGACTACTCGCAGATCGAGCTCCGCGTGCTCGCGCACGTGTCGCAGGATCCCGCGCTGCTGGATGCCTTCCGTTCGGGTGCCGACATCCACCGGCGCACCGCGGCGGCAGGATTCGGCGTCGCCGAGAGTGCCGTGACGCGCGAGCAGCGCGATGTCGCGAAGATGCTCAACTTCGGGATCATCTACGGGATGAGCGACTTCGGTCTCGCGTGGCGGATGCAGATGCCGCGCGAGGAAGCGCAACGCTTCATCGACGAATACTTCAAGCGATACGGCCAGGTGCGCCGCTATGTCCTCGAGACGAAGGCCTTCTGCGTCGAGCAGGGCTACGTCGAGACACTACTTGGACGGCGCCGCTACATCCCCGACATGACGAGCCGAGTGAATGCGGTCCGCAACGCGGCGGAGCGCATGGCGATCAACATGCCGATTCAGGGGACGGCCGCGGACATCATGAAGATCGCGATGGCGCGCGTGCACCGCGCGCTCCACGACAGCGACCTCCACGCCCGCGTTCTGCTTCAAGTGCACGACGAGCTGGTCGCCGAGGTTCCGCGCCTTGAGGTCGAACGGATGGCGCGACTGTTGGGCGACGAGATGAGCGGGGCATATGACCTCGACGTGCCCCTCATCGTCGACGTCCGCGCCGGGCCGAACTGGGACGAGATGCAGCGGCTCGAAGTCCCCGCGACCGCGAATGCCTGAGCTCCCGGAAGTCGAGACCATCGCGCGGCAGCTCCGCGGCCTCGTCGTGGACCGCACCATCAGCGAGTTCGAGTCGCGCTGGGTCCGCCTGACCGAGCCGGAGCCTGCAGAGGTCGTCGGTGCGCGGCTGCGCGGCCGGCGCATCAGCGACGTGCGCCGCCGTGGCAAGTTCGTCGTCTTCGATCTGGACGGCGGCGAGGCGCTCGTGGTGTCGCTGCGGATGACCGGAAAGCTTCTGTTCGGAGTCGCCGACGTCGACGAGCGCTACGTCCGTGGCGAGATCCGCTTCGTCGATGGGACGGCGATGCGCTTCTCAGACACGCGCAAGTTTGGTCGGATGGCGGTGATCGATGCAGCCACGCTCGATGGACCGACCGAGCGCCGCCGTCCGAAGATGCCGCTGCATGCGTCGCTCGGTCAGGAGCCTCTCGCGCGCGGCTTCACGGTTGCGTGGCTCAGCGCGCTCCTGCGCCGCCGCCCGCGGGCCGCGATCAAGGTTCTTCTCCTGGACCAACGTGCGATCGCGGGCATCGGGAACATCTACGCCGTCGAGGCGCTGTGGCGCGCGCGGATCCATCCGCTACGGAAGGCAGGTTCGCTGCGAACCGAGGAGATCGCGCGACTGCATGAAGCGATCCGCTGGGCGCTCCGCAAAGGAATCCGCCTGGGTGGCGCGTCGCCGAGCGACTACGTCGACGCGCGCGGGAACAAAGGGCGCATGCAGCGCGAGTTCCAGGTCTATTCGCGCGCGGGCGAGCCCTGCCCGCGGTGCGGGCGAGCGATCGTGCGCACCGTCGTCGGCGGGCGGGGGACATTTCACTGCTCCCGCTGCCAGAGGGCACCCCGAGCGTGAGCGTTCTTTCGGTCCAGGCCGTCGCCAAGCGTTTTGGCGAGCGGCTCGTCTTCAGCGAGGTCTCCTTCCGCCTCGCGCATGGCGACCGTGTCGGTCTCGTCGGGCCGAACGGGGTGGGGAAGACCACGTTGCTGCGCGTCGCCGCCGGCTTCGAATCGGCGGACGCGGGTAATGTCGCCATCGCCCGCGGCACACGCGTCGGCTTCATGGAGCAGGAGATCCTCTTCGAGACGGCCGGGACCGTCGAAGAGCACGCGCGCGGCGCGGCGGCGCACCTGCGCGAGCTCGAAGCGGAGATGCACGAGCTCGAGCCCCTTCTTGGGACCGGAGACCAGGAGCTCTTGGAGCGGTATTCCGAAGCGCAGCATCAGTTCGAGCACGCCGGCGGATATGACTTCGACGCAACTGTGGGCAGAGTGCTCGGCGGGCTCGGCCTCGACGCGCTGCGCGAGCGCGAGGTCGCAACTCTATCCGGCGGCGAGCGGACGCGACTCGGTCTAGCGCGGCTCCTTCTCGACGATCCCGACATCCTCCTGCTCGACGAGCCGACCAACCACCTCGACGTCGCCGCGCTCGAGTGGCTGGAGCGATTCCTCGTCGAGCAGAACGAGACCATCCTCGTAAGTAGCCACGACCGATGGTTCCTCGATCGGGTCACAGGCCGAACGCTTTCGTTCGAGAAGAACACGGTCGTCGAATACCGGGGCGGTTACTCGTCGTATGCGCGACAGCGCACCGAGCGCGAGGCCGCGACCGCGAAGGCCGCATCGAAGCAGGCCGAGGAGATTGAGCGGACCGAAGAGTTCATTCGGCGCTATGGCGCGGGCCAGCGCTCGAAGGAAGCGCGCGGTCGTGGAAAGAAGCTCGCGCGCCTCGAGCGCATCGACGCTCCCGAGCGCGCGCAGCAGCATGGTTGGAAGCTCGAAGCCGCGCACCTTGCCGGGGACACGGTCGTGCAGACGACGCCGCTGGCGGTCGGGTATTCCGCACCGCTCGTGCGGACCGGGATGCTGCGGGTCTCGCGCGACGCGAGGATCGCCGTCGTCGGCCCGAACGGGGCAGGGAAGACGACGCTGGTGCGAACGCTCGTCGGTGATCTCACCGCGCTCGAGGGGTATGTGCAATCGGCTCCGACCGCGCGTGTTGCGTTCCTCGCGCAGGCGCAACTGGAGTTGGGTGGCGAGGAATCGGTACTAGCCGCGATGCGCCTCGCCAGTGGGATGACCGAATCCGAGGCGCGGGACCATCTCGCGCGGTTCCTCTTCAGAGGCGATGACGTCTTCAAGAGTGTCGGAGTCCTGTCGGGCGGAGAGCGCTCGCGCCTCGCACTGGCGCGGCTCGCCGCCCGTCACGCGAATCTCCTGGTATTGGACGAACCGACGAACCATCTCGACCTTCTCGCTCGCGAACAACTGGAAACAGTGCTTGAGAACTTCGAAGGGGCATTGCTCTTCGTCTCACACGACCGCTACTTCATCGACAAACTCGCGACTGAAATTTGGCCGATCGAAGCAGGCGTGCTGAAGCGCTTCGAGGGCAACTGGTCGGGCCTCCAACGCCTGCGTGCGGCAGGCACCGAGTTGCCGATGCCGGAGTTGACTTCCCCCGGCGCCGGGGGTGGCACCGCGGAGAGGGTTGCTAGCGAGCCGCGGGTGCCCAGGACCCGGCCCGCCGCAGAAGCGGCAAGGGCCGGGAAGGGTGCGGCGAGCGAGCGACCCCGGAGCGGGGACAGGACCCCCGGCGCACAAGGTAGATCGAACGCCAAGGCATCGCCGGTTCGGAGGGTCAATCCGATGCGGGCGCTCGAGGCCCGGATCGAGGCGATGGAGCTTCAGCTGCGCCAGCTTCAGGAGAAGGTGGGTCAGATCGCGCAGAGCGGGAACTATATGGAGACGCGTCGCGTCGGCGAAGAGTACGCGTCCCTCGAACGCGATCTGCGGACGCTGTACGACGAGTGGGCGAAAGAGAGCGAGAAGAGCGAGTGACGGCGTTCGTCGTGGGACTCACCGGGCCGATGGGCGCGGGGAAGTCGACGGTGGCGGCAATGCTCCGAGAGCTCGGCGCCAAGGTGCTCGACGCCGATGCGATCGTCCACGATGAGCAGCTCCGCGGAACAGTGGGCTACAGCGCGATCGTGCAGACCTTCGGAACCAAAGTTCTGGGCGAAGACAAGGAGATCGACCGCTCAAAGCTCGCGGCCGAGGTGTTCGGCGATCCGACGAAGCTTCGGCGGCTCGAGCAGATCCTCCACCCGCGCGTGATCGCCCGCGTGCTCCAGGCTCGCTCGATGCTCCCTGAGGACGCTGTGCTCGTCGTAGAGGCGATCAAGCTTCTCGAGGGCGAGGTGCGCAAGGTGTGCGACCGGATCTGGGTCGTCGTGGCGCCGCGCGAGACGATGATCGAGCGGCTCGCTTCACGCGGCTTCAGTCGGAGCGAGGCGGAGCTCCGCCTCGCTCAGCAGCTGACGGACGAACAGTTCCGGGCAGCCGCGGACGCCGTCATCGTGAACGACGGCGACCGCGAGCGGACGCGCGAGCGGGTACGTGAAGCCTGGGCCGCTCTCGCGAGTGCTAGGGCGTGATCTTCTCCGGGACCTGGATCTTGACCTCGGGGTAGACCGTTCGGAACGTCGCGCCGGTCGTCCCGGTCGCGCGATCGTCTTTCGGTCCACGCAGGATGAACTGAAGCACGCCACCTGACGCCTGCAGGTAGGCGATGCGCTCCGACGTCGCGGCATCGGTGCGGATCGTGTAGATGGCGGCGGTGCGCGCCAGGACCGGCACGCGCTCGAGGACGATGCGCGCCGAAACGTCAGGACCATTTCGCGTCGGGTTCGGGTTGACCAGGTACTTCACCGGGTCGAACGTGAAGCTGAAGAGGACGTCGATGATGTCGCCGGGCTGAATGTTGCCGCCGGCGGCGTTCGCGTCAGGGATGGTCAACGACATCGCTCGGTAGTGCGCTGACCCGGCAAGGATGCCGCCGTCGGTCCCCAGCGCTGCCGCTGGGATCACGACGAAGACCTGGCCGTTCGCGCCGCCGAGCTTGCTCGCCAGGATCGGCTCACCCACAGAGATCGAGGTGATGGTGATCCTGCCGATGACGTCCTCGGCCTTCGTCAGGGCGGCCGGGGGGACGACCTCGGTGTTCATCTTCACGAGCTTCAGGTCGGACGTGGTGATCTGGGTCTTCGGCGGGATCTCTCGAGCCGCCACGATGATGCTCGAGGTCGGGATCGGCGCGGGAGCCTCTGATTTGGCCGTGTTCGCGATGAAGAAGGTCGTCGCTCCGGCGCCGACGGCGAACAGGAGTCCAACAATCAGCACCAGCCGAGCGCGGCGTCGGGATCGATCTTCCACAATTACCTTCCTCTACGGCCCTTTTATGTGAGAACGGGGTCGGCGGCGACTGTAGCAACGGGTTACATCTGCACGGGACTCAAACCGGTGTTGATGCGCGACAATGGGAGCAGCTTCGGGCGGCAATTTCGTACCAGAACGCCTGTTCTAGAATGAGGGCACATGCCCCACGGCGAGACGCTCCAGGTTCCACTCGATAGACCAGCCGCGAAGGCGCCCTTCCGGCTCGTTTTGCCGTGGGATCTCGCCGGCGACCAGCCCGCGGCGACGGCTGGGTTGCAAAGCGCACTCGCCGCGGGTGAGCGACACGTAACGCTCCGGGGCGTCACGGGTTCGGGCAAGACCGTGACGATGGCCAAGATCATCGCGGACGCCGGGCGGCCGACTCTCGTGCTCGCGCATAACAAGACGCTCGCGGCACAGCTCTACGGAGAGTTCAAGGAGTTCTTTCCCGAGAACGCGGTGCAGTACTTCGTCTCGTATTACGACTACTACCAGCCCGAGGCGTACATCGCCCGAAGCGACGTGTACATCGAGAAGGACAGCTCCCGCAATGAGGAGATCGACCGGATGCGCCACTCGGCGACGCGGTCCCTCTTCGAGCGGCGCGACGTGATCATCGTCGCCTCCGTCTCGTGCATCTACGGCCTCGGCGCGCCGGTCGACTACGGAGCTGTGACCGTCCGTCTGAACAAGGGCGAGCGCGTGCGGCGCGACACCGTGTTGCGGCACCTCGTCGACATCCAATACGAGCGCACCAACACCGATCTCATCCGCGGAAAGTTCCGCGTGCGCGGCGACACGCTCGAGATCCAGCCGGCGTACGAGGAACTCGCCGTTCGCGTGGAGTTCTTCGGGGATGACGTCGAGCGGATCACCGAGCTCGATCCGCTCACCGGCGAGGTGCTCGCGGAGCGCGACAAGGTCGATATCTACCCGGCCCGCCACTTCGTCACTCCGCGCGAGAAGATGCTGGAGGCGATAAAAGACATCGAGATCGAGCTCGTCGACCGCTTGAAGGAGCTCGAGGACGCGGGGCGGCTGCTCGAGGCGCAGCGTCTTCGGCAACGCACCAACTTCGATCTCGAGATGCTTCGCGAGACCGGGACGTGCGCCGGCGTCGAGAACTATTCCCGTCACCTCGCCCGCCGGCCCGCCGGAAGCCGTCCGTGGACGCTCCTCGATTACTTCCCGCCGGATTTCCTCGCGTTCGTCGACGAGTCCCACATCTCCCTCCCGCAGGTGCGAGGGATGTACTTCGGCGACCGCTCCCGGAAGGAAATCCTTGTGGACTACGGCTTCCGGCTGCCGAGCGCGCTCGACAACCGCCCGCTGACCTTTGCGGAATTCGAGCAGCGGCTGGACCAGGCCATCTACGTCTCCGCGACCCCCGGGCCGTACGAGCTCGAGCATTCGTCCCATGTCGTTGAGCAGATCATTCGGCCGACCGGCCTCGTCGACCCGCAGATCGAGGTGCGCAAGACCGAGGGCCAGATCGATGATCTCCTCGCGGAGCTCAACCTGCGCGTCGAGAGGGGTCAGCGCGCGATCGTCACAACGCTCACCAAGAAGATGGCCGAGGACCTCGCGGACTACCTCCGCGAGATGGGGGTCAAGGTGCAGTACCTGCACTCGGAGATCGAGACCTTGCAGCGGGTCGAGATCCTGCGCGACCTGCGCCTTGGCGTGTACGACGTGGTCGTCGGGGTGAACCTCCTGCGGGAGGGCATCGACCTTCCGGAAGTGACGCTCGTCGCGATCCTCGACGCGGACAAAGAGGGCTACCTACGGTCGGAAGGGTCGCTCATACAGGTGATCGGCCGCGCGTCCCGCCACGTCGAAGGGCGCGTGATCATGTACGCCGACCGGGTCACCGCGTCGATGAAAGCGGCGATCGACGAGACGGATCGTCGCCGCGAGATCCAGGTCGCCTACAACACGAAACACGGGATCGACCCGCAGACCATCGTCAAGGCCATCCGCGACATCGGACTCCGTCTGCGGGACGTCGCGGATGTCGAGGGCGTCAACGAGAAAGCTCGACGACCGCTCGCCGCAGGGTCGATGCCGAAGGACGAGCTCCTGCGTCTCATCAAAGATCTCGAGGGCCAGATGAAGCGGGCCGCAAAGGATATGGAATTCGAAAAGGCCGCCCTGCTCCGCGACGAGGTCGTCGAGCTGCGCGGTCTCATGGTGCTCGAGCAAGGTCCGGAGAGCCTCGAGGCCTCCGCGGAGCCGGTCGGGACGACGGCGCACGTGATACGTGCCGGTGGCCGGCGACGCCGGCAAGGGCCCTAGGGCATGCTCGTCGGCGTGTTGACCGCGCTCGCGGTCCTCGGGGCGATCGGCCTGCTCGTTGTGCTATTCCTCCAGCGCGGCCGCGACGGGATGGACCTCTCGCTGGGCGGCCTCCTTCGCGTGTACCTCTATCTCGCGTCGCTCGCCGGGGTTGTTGCGTTCACGATCGGCCTTGCGGGGATCATCTCGTACGTGCTCGCCGCGGCCTTCGGTGTCGAGGTCATATACGGCGGTCAGCCCGAACGGCCAATCCCCGCGATCGCTCCGGCCTGCCCTCCAAATGCCACGTGTCCGCCATTCGTCACGTCCTCTCCGTTGGTGTTGGTCCCCGACGACCGCGTCCGGCGTCAGACCGAAGACCTCGTGCGCGGCGTGACGTTCGTCATCTTCGGCGGGGTCTTCTGGGGGGCGCACTGGTGGGCGCGTCGTGCGCTCGCCGGTCTCGCGGAGCGCGCCAGCGGTCTCCACCGCGCTTATCTGATCCTGGGCACCGCGATTTTCGGTATCGCGACGATCGCCCTGCTTCCGATGGGGATCTACCAGGCGCTCTCGTTTGCGCTGGTTCCCGTAAGCCAGTTCAGCTACAGGCCGGGGGCGGGCGAGGCGCTCTCTGGGGGTCTCGCCGCGCTGCCTCTTTGGCTCGCGTACCTCTGGCTCGTTCAGCGTGCCTTGCGGGCCGCGCCGCCCCAATCACCTCCGGTGGCCTGATGCCGATCGATCACATCCACGTCAAGGGCGCGCGCGAGCACAACCTCAAGAACATCGATGTCCGCATCCCTCGCGACAAGATGGTCGTCATCACGGGTCTGTCCGGATCGGGGAAGTCGTCTCTTGCATTCGACACGATCTACGCCGAGGGCCAGCGCCGGTATGTCGAGTCGCTCTCCGCCTACGCGCGCCAGTTCCTCGGTCAGATGGAAAAGCCAGACGTCGACTTCATCGAGGGCCTTTCGCCCGCGGTTTCGATCGACCAGAAGGGTTCGACCCGCAACCCGCGGTCGACCGTCGGAACGGTCACCGAGATCTACGACCACCTGCGGCTTCTCTTTGCGCGGGTCGGCGTACCGCATTGCCCGAATCACGGGATCCCGATCGTCGCCCAAACGGTCCAGGAGATCGTCGACCAGATCATGGCGATGCCGGAAGGCTCGCGCATCCTCATCCTCGGCCCGCTCGTGCGCGATCGCAAAGGCGAGCACCAGCAGCTCTTCGCGACCGCCAGGCGCGGCGGGTTCGCTCGCGTTCGCGTCGACGGCTTCGTCCGCGATCTTTCGGAGGACATCACCCTCGACAAGATGAAGAAGCACTCGGTCGAGGTGGTCGTCGACCGGCAGGTCGTGCGTCGCGGCGCTGAGGCGGAGGCCGAGCGCTCGCGGCTCACCGATTCGGTCGAGACCGCGCTGCGGCTGGGCGAAGGCCTCGCGCTCGTCGCGGACGCGGATGGAAAAGGTACAGAGCGCCTCTTCTCCGAGCGGCTCGCGTGCCCGGAGGGCGACTTCTCGATCGGCGAGATCGAGCCGCGGACTTTCTCGTTCAACTCGCCCCACGGCGCCTGCACTGCGTGCACGGGTCTCGGCACCAAGCTCGAGCCCGACCCCGAGCTCGTACTCGGCAACCCGGACCTTTCGCTGAAGAGCGGCGCCGTGCTGCCGTGGCAGAAGTCGAGCGGCACGGCTCAGTACCGGATGGCGATCCTCGAAGGGCTCGCCCGCAAGTTCAAGTTCTCGCTCGACACGCCCGTGAAGTCGCTCCCCAAGAAGGCGATCGACGCGATCCTGAACGGGACCGAGGACGCGCTGAAGCTGACGTACGAGAACCGGAACGGCCAGCGCCGCTCGTACGAGTACGAGTGGGAAGGCGTGCTGCCCTGGCTCGAGCGCCAGTACCGCGAGACGACCTCGGACTACATCCGTGCCGACATCGAGCGATACATGAGCGAGCGTCCTTGCCCGGTGTGCAAGGGGAAGCGCCTGAAGCCGGAGGCGCTGGCGGTCACGATCGGCGGCCGGAACATCGCCGAGGTCACGGCCCTCACGGTCGGCGAGTCCCTCGAGTGGACCGCGTCGCTCGACAAGGATCGCGGAGGGCTCGGCGTTCGCGAACGGAAGATCGCGAAGCAGGTGCTGAAAGAGATACGCACGCGTCTCGGGTTCCTGATGGACGTCGGACTCGATTACCTCACCGTGGACCGCTCGGCCACGACGCTCTCGGGCGGCGAGGCGCAGCGCATCCGGCTCGCGACCCAGATCGGGTCAGGACTGATGGGCGTCCTTTACATCCTCGATGAGCCGTCGATCGGACTGCACCAGCGCGACAACGCGCGTCTCATTCGCACGCTGCTCGGGATGCGCGACCTCGGCAACACGATCCTCGTCGTCGAGCACGACGAGGAGACGATCCGCACCGCCGACTGGATCGTGGACATTGGGCCCGGGGCGGGGGAGCACGGCGGCGAGGTCGTGGCCGAAGGGACGATCGACGACATCCTGAAGGAGCCCCGGTCGATCACCGGGGCCTATCTCTCCGGACGCCGGCGCATCCCGGTCCCGACACGCAGGCGCAAGCCGAAACCCGAGGCGATCATCGTCCGCGGAGCGCGCGAGCACAACCTGAAGGACATCGACGTTCGGATCCCGCTGGGACAGTTCGTTGCCGTCACCGGCGTGTCGGGCTCGGGGAAGAGCACGCTCGTGAACGAGATCCTGTACCGACGGCTCGCGCAGATCATCTCGCGCGCGAAGGACCGGCCGGGTGCGCACGACAAGATCGAGGGCGTCGAGTACATCGACAAGGTCATCGACATCGACCAGTCGCCGATCGGCCGCACGCCGCGCTCCAACCCCGCGACCTACACCGGGCTCTTCACACCGATCCGCGAGCTCTTCGCCGCCGTCCCGGAATCGCGGCTGCGCGGATACACCGCAGGTCGCTTCTCGTTCAACGTGAAGGGCGGGCGCTGCGAGGCGTGCGCCGGCGACGGGATCATCAAGATCGAGATGCAGTTCCTGCCAGACGTCTACGTTCCGTGCGAGGTCTGCGGCGGGAAGCGCTATAACCGCGAGGCGCTCGAGATCCACTACAAGGGCAAGTCGATCGCGAACATCCTCGAGATGACCGTCGAGGAAGCGCTGGAGTTCTTCAGGAACGTCCCGATCGCGGAGTCCAAGCTGCGCACCCTCAACGATGTGGGCCTGGGTTACATCCACCTGGGACAAGCCGCGACGACGCTGTCCGGTGGAGAAGCCCAGCGCATCAAGCTCGCGACCGAGCTCAGCCGGCGCGCGACCGGGCGGACGCTGTACATCCTCGACGAGCCGACCACGGGTCTTCACTTCGCGGACGTCGAGCGCCTTCTCGAGGTGCTGCATCGTCTCGTCGACGCGGGGAACACGGTCGTCGTCATCGAGCACAACCTCGACGTCGTGAAGACCGCGGACCACGTGATCGACCTGGGCCCTGAGGGCGGGAAGGCCGGAGGCGAGGTGATCGCTGAAGGGACGCCGGAGGCCGTGGCGCGCGTTCGCCGCTCGTTCACGGGACGCTACTTACGCGACCTGCTGGCAACGGGCGAGGTTCGCGGCATCGCGTAGTCGTACCATCGCGCGCAGCCGTGACGAGCCTGCCGTTCAGCGTGGTCGACGTGGCTGTGCTCGCGCTCGTTGGTTTTGCGGCCTGGCGCGGGTACCGCGCGGGGTTCGTCGCGACGACGTACAGCCTTGCATCGTTGATCCTCGCGGTCGCGGCAGCGCTTGCGTTCGCTGGGCCGGCGACGAACCTCACGCAGGCGATCGTTGGGTTGCCACAACCCCTCGCCGCGACGGTCGGATTCGTCGTGACGATTGTCGTGATCGAGGCACTCTTCTCGGTCGCCGGCTACATCGCGATTCGGCCGATCGTGGCGGTCGTGCGGCGCGGCCCACTCGGCGCCATCGACCGGATCCTCGGGACGGTTCCCGCCACGCTCCGCTCCCTCTTGATCGTTGCGCTCGCCATCCTCGCGATCGAGGCGCTTCCCGTCGCGAGCGATATGAAGGCGGCGGTCGAAACGAGTCGCACCGGCCGTTTCGTGACCGCGAAGATCGCCGCCTTTCAGCCACAGATCGAAGGATTCACCGGGCAGCTCGGCGGGTCACCGCTCCTCGTCACGAGGATCGGCGAGGACCAGACCGAGCAGCTTGATCTACCCGACGGAATCGACCTTGTCCCGGATGCCGTGGCCGAGCGACAGCTGTTCGATCTCGTCAATGAGGAGCGCGTGCAGCGCGGCCTCGGCGCTCTCGTGTGGGACGAGCGCCTCGTCCCGGTCGCGCGGTCTCACTCGGAAGAGATGTTCCGGCTGAAGTACTTCAGCCACGAATCTCCCGTGACTGGCTCGCCATTCGACAGATTGAAGTCGGCGCAGATCAGCTACTCGAGGGCGGGTGAGAACCTGGCGTACGCGCAATCCGTGTCCGTCGCCCATTGGGCTCTGATGCAGTCACCAGGTCACCGCGAAAACATCCTCCGACCGGAATTCACCCGAATCGGAATCGGCGTGATCAACGCCGGCGCCTACGGCCGCATGGCCACGCAACTTTTCACGACCCCGTGAGATAACGCCGCGGCGCAGCGTTCCCGTAGGCTCTCGCAGGTGACTGAGAGAAAAGTTGATGCACTAGAGGTCGACCCGGACGCCGGCGTTGTCGCGCCGAGATCCGTTCGATTCGAGGCTCTGGGCGTGCCGACGTTCCGCTGGTACTGGATCACCAGCTGGATCAGCTCGACGGGCGACGGCATGGAGAACGTGATCCGCAACGTGCTCGTGCTGCAACTGGCCGGGGCGACGGCGCCGTTCTGGCTCGGGATGATGGTCTTCGCGCACTGGGTGCCGTTCACCTTCTTCTCGCTGTACGGCGGCGTGCTCGCCGACCGCTACGACAACCGAAAGGTCCAGATCGTCGCGCAGCTCCTGCTGATGACGGCCGCGGTCGCGATCGCCATCGTCACCATCGCCGGCGTCGTCACGACGTGGTGGCTGTTCGGCCTGCTCCTCTTGCACGGATTCGCCGGCGCGATCGGTGGCCCCGCCCAGCAGACGCTCATTCACTCGATGGTCGGGCCGTCCAAGCTCCTCTCCGCGGTCAGTCTCAACTCGACCGCGCGGCAGTTCTCTTCGGTGATCGGCCCCGCCGTCGCCGGATTCGTCGTCCTCGCGTTCGGGCCGGGTTGGGGATTCCTGGTGAACGCGCTCACGTTTGTCCCACTCCTCGTGTTCCTCGCGCTCGTCCGAGTGAAGGCGCTAGGCGCGCGATCGACGACCCCGATCGGCGCCGCGCTCCGCGACGGCCTGCGCTTCGTCCGCGGGCGCCCGTTTATCGCGGCGCTCATCGGGGTCGAGATGCTCGGCGTCATCTTCCTCGGCCACACGTTCAGCTCGTTCCTCGTGCTCTTCGCGCACGACGTGCTGCACGTCGGCGTCCTCGGGTACTCGTTCCTGCTCGTCGGGAGCGGCATCGGCGCGGTTGTGGCTGCTTTCTATCTCGCGTATGCGCGTGACCGCCGTCACAGCGGGCGGTTCATCGTCGCCGCCGCGATGGCGGAGATGGTCGCGATCCTCATGTTCGCCTTCTCGACGAACTACGCGCTGTCCTTCCTGCTGCTCATCGTCGTCGGCGGGGCGGCCGTTCTGACGCAGTCGCTCACGAACACGAAGATCCAGCTCTCGGCGCCGGACAACATCCGCGGGCGCGTCATGGGCGCGTACACCTTCGGCACGCAGGGGATGCGCGTACTGAACGGGCCGCTCCTCGGGGGCGCGGCGATCCTTTTCGGGGCGCCCATCGCCGTGGCCGGCGCCGCGGCGGTCGTGTTCGCTGGCCTGGCGGCGATCGTCGCGCGCGTGCCGCAGCTGCGTCAGGACCGGTAGACTCGGAGCGATGGCCATGGACGGAAGCGCCACGACGATCGAATTCACGCCAGAGGCGGCGACGAAGCTCCAGGAGCTCCGCGCGGACGACCCCAAGCGCGCGTATCTACGCCTCTACGTGTCCGGTCGCTCGTGCTGCTCCTTTATGTACGGGCTCGCGTTCGACGAGAACGCTGACGAGACTGACGCGATCACGCAGGCGGCAGGACTCAAAGTCGCGATCGACGCGCAGAGTCTCCCGTACTGCGACGGCGCGAAGGTGGAGTGGGTTGACGGCCCCGAGGGCACCGGCTTCCTCGTGCGCAATCCCAGCGTGGGCGGCAGCTGCGGCTGCTCGGGCTAGCTAACTCTCGTTAGACAGCGACTCCCATAGCACTTCCGCGATGTGCCGGATCCGGATCGTCTTCTCCCGCGCGTCCATCGCGCCGCGCAGGTGGGTGAGGCAGCCGGGGTTGTCCGCGATCACGAGATCGACGCCGGTCGCGTCGATGTTCGCGAGCTTGCGCTCGAGCACACGGTTCGCGACCTCGGGATATTCGAAGCTGAACGATCCGCCGAACCCGCAGCACACCGAGGACTCCGCCATCTCGACGATCTCGACGCCCGCGAGCTCACGAAGCAGCGTCCGCGGATCCTGATGGATGCCGAGGACGTTCGCGGACTGACACGCGTCGTGATAGGTCGCTCGTAGCCCGAGCCGCCGCCCGCGGAGCGGACGCTCGCGAAAGAGCGACGCGACGAACGGCGTGAACGCAGTGACCCGTTCCGCAAGCTTTTGCGCCCGCTCCGCCCAGACGGGTTCGTCTGACAGGATGCGCGCGTAGTCCTGAGCGATCGTGATCCCACAGGACGACGAGGGGATCACGATGCGGTCGGCGGAGACGCGTTCGAGCGACTCGATCGCCGCCTTCGCCATCGCGATCGCGGTCGCGCGGTCGCCGCTGTTCAGCTGCGGCAGTCCGCAGCAGCGACGGCCCTCCACGACATGGACCTCGGCGCCCATCGACTGAAGGACCCGCGCCGCCGCGTATCCCGCGCCCGGCAGAAAGTGGTCGACGATGCACGACGGGAACATCGCGATTCGCATCGTCGGCGACGCCGGATTGCTTTGCGTGATCTCGCGAGCCCGGTAGTGGAGCGGGTTGTCGGCCACCGCCGGGAGGCTCTTCTCCTGCGCGAGCGAGCCGAATGGAAGGCGCACGCTTCCATTGCGACGCAGCGGGTTCTGGAAGGTGGCGAGCCAGCCGGTGAGCCGATCGATGCGATCGGGCGTCGACCACTGGCGCATGAAGAGACGCTTCGCCCACGACATACCGGTCCGGTCCACCGCCTTTGCGCGGACGTCGCTGATGAGCGACGCGAGCGGAATCGTCACAGGGCAGACCGTGTCGCACGCGTTGCAGCCCATACAGAGGGCCTGCTCGTGAGCGACGCTGTCGATGCCGTGATGCCAGGGCGAAACGACGAGGCCGATGGGTCCCGTGTAGATGTGACCGAACACGTGCCCGCCCACTTCCTGGTAGCTCGGACACACGTTGCTGCACGCGCCGCAACGGATGCAGCGGAGGGCGTCGCGGGCGAACGGGTCGTCGCGCATTGCCATTCGACCGTTGTCGAGGAGTACGAAGTGGAGCTCCTTTGGTCCGTGCACGCCGATCTGCGTCTTGAGCTCGATGTCGGCCGTGCGCGATGGTCCCGTGATGAACTGGGTGTACGACGTGATCTTCTGACCCGTCCCGCTTCGCGCGAGTAGCTTCACGATCGCGATGGCGTCGTCGATCGTAGGGACGATCTTCTCGATCCCCACGACCGCGATATGCACTGCGGGCAAGGTCGTGGCGAGGTCGGCGTTGCCTTCGTTCGTAACGAGCAGGAGCGTGCCGGTGTCGGCGATGAGCGCGTTGCCGCCGGTGATCCCGATGTCCGCATCGATGAAACTTTGCCGCAGCTCCTTCCGAGCGACCGCGACGAGCGACGCGATGTCGTCCGGGACCGGATGACCGACGACCTTGCTGAAGAGCGCCGCGACCTCCTCGCGCGTCTTGTGGATCGCGGGGGCGATGAGGTGCGACGGCCGCTCACCGGCGAGCTGGATGATCCACTCGCCGAGGTCGGTTTCCACCGCGTGGATGCCCTGCGACTCGAGGTGATCGGTGAGGCCGATCTCCTCGGTCGCCATCGACTTCGACTTCACGACGAGCTTCGCCTTCTTCGCGCGGCAGATCGCGGTGACGATCCGGCGGGCCTCCTCGGCGTCGACCGCGCGGTAGACCTTGGCGCCGACCGCCTCGGCCTCGCGCGTGAAGCGCTCGACCAGCTCCGGCATGTCGTCGATCGCCTTCGCCTTGCGCGCGGTGAGGTCCGCGCGCAGGCCCGACCAATCGATCTCGCGCATCCGGGCGTCGCGCCGCTCCTTGAGCTCGGGGAGCGCGCGACGAAGCGCGGTGCGCAGTCGATCGGACGCGAGCGCGCGATCCAGGCGCCGTTTGAACTCGGTCTTCGATGTGGTCAGTGCGGCTCAGCCTCCCCTCGCAGAACGTAGCGCAGTCGCGGTCAGCCCGTGCGGTACGCCTCGTCGAGCAGGTCGAGCAGATGCACAACGCGCACCTTATGGCCTGCCTTGCGCAGGCCGCTTTGGATCTGCATGAGACAGCCCGGATTCGCGGTCACGACCGTGTCCGCGCCCGTCTTGACGATGTTCGCGACCTTTCGGTCGAGGATCGACCGCGCGAGGTCCGGCTGCGTGACGTTGTAGGTGCCTGCGCTGCCGCAGCACCAATCCGCTTCCTCGAGCGGGACGATGTCGAGGCCTGGGATCGCCGCGAGCAGAGCGCGCGGCTGCTCGCGGATCTTCTGGCCATGGAGCAGGTGACACGGATCGTCCCAGGTCGCCCGCCCGCGAAGCGTGCCCGGTGTCTCGCTCAGGCCGAGGTCGCCGACGTATTCGGTCGCGTCCTTGACCTTCGCGGCAAACGCCGAAGCTCGTGCCGACCAGGCGGGATCGTCCTTCAGGAGCCAGCCGTACTCCTTCATCGCGGCGCCGCAGCCTGCGGCGTTCACGATCACGGCGTCGACGGGGTCACGTTCGAATGCGGCGATGTTGCGCCGCGCCAGGTCTCGCGCGAGTTCCCGCTCGCCGGCGTGAGCGTGCAAGGCGCCGCAGCACGTCTGACCCAACGTCGCGACGACCTCCACCCCGTTTCGGGCCAGGACCCTCGCCGTCGCAGCGTTCGTGTCCGCGAACACGCTTCCCATGACGCAGCCTTCGAGCATCGCGACGCGGCCGCGCCGCTCGCCGTGCACGGGTTTTCTCGCGACCGGAGTGGCGCTCGCGCGATCGGGGAGGAGGTCGAGTAGGTCGGCCATCCGGCGCGCGACACCGAGACGAGTCGCGCGCAGGAGCGAGCCCATCCCGAGCCGCCTCGCCGCGATCGAGAACATCGCGAACGCACTCAGCGCGCGCCGGTGCGGCAGAAGCCACTCGAACGCGGCCGTGCGAATGAGCCGCTCCACGGGCGATTGCGGTCTCGCGATGGCGATCTGCGACCGCGCCCCCTCGACGAGCTTGCCGTATTCGACGCCCGATGGGCAGGCGGTCTCGCAGGCGCGGCAGTCCAAACACTTGGAGATGTGGTCCTCGAGGCCGGACGAGTCCGCCCCGACCCGGTGCTCCCACACGGTCTTCATGAGTCGGATGCGTCCGCGCGGCGAGTCCATCTCGACGCCGAGCACCGCGAACGTCGGGCACGTCGGCAGGCAGAAGCCGCAGTGCACGCAGGCCGCGATCAGATCCTGTGAGGGCGCGTCCGCGTTCGGGTAGGGGAGGAGCGGTAGCCCGGTCACGCGAATGCCGTGCGCCCCGGCTCGAGGATGCCAGCCGGATCGAAGGCCTCCTTGATGCGGCGCATGAGGAAATCGCCGTTCGGTCGCGTCGGCCACGTCAGAAGACGCGAGCGAAGATGCTCCGCCCGGCGCTCGATCCGACCCGTGCCGCCGACCACGCGCGAGGCGAGGAGCAATGCTTCCGCGTCGCGGATGACCGCATCGTCGTCGCCGAGGAGGTGCGCCCGCGTGACTCCGCTCGCGGCATCGGCGACGAGTGACGCGAGCGTCTCGAGCCGCGCGGCGCTCTCCGCAAACGCTGCCGTCGCAGCGAGCGGAAGCGACACGCGCACGAGCGCGCCGTCGGTCGCCCGGGCCGGCAGCTCGCGCATCTCGGCGAGGACGCCCGCGAGGTCGTTCATGTCGCCGCCGCGCGCGGCGATCTCCCGGCGCGCGTCGTCCACCGCGCGCTTCACGGTCGGCCCGCTGCCTCGCGCCTGTATCGCGAGCCGCCAGCCCGTCTCATTCCACTCGACGACGCACGCCTCGGCCCGCGACGCCGCACGAACGACCGCGTGCGCGGCGGCGAACGCATCGGTGGAGCGAGCGAACCCCGCGACGAGCCCGTCGCTCGCCGCCGGGACCGGGAGGACCCTGAACGTCGCCTCGACGATCACACCAATGCTTCCGAACGAGCCCACGAGGAGCTTGTCGAGGTCATAACCCGCGACGTTCTTGACGACGCGTCCGCCCGCCCGCGCGACCGTCCCGTCGGCGAGGGCCGTCCGCGTACCGATGAGCAGGTCGCGGACCGCGCCGTAGCGGGCGCGCCAGAAGCCGTTGGAGTTCGCGGCGATCACTCCGCCGATGGTCGCTTCGTTCCTATGTGGCGGATCGATCGGCAGGAACTGTCCCGCCCGCGCGAGCGCCGCGGCTAGGTCGGCGACGCGCATACCGGCGCCGATCGTGACGGTGAGATCGGCCGGGACGTGATCGACGACATCGGCGAGCCGCTCGGTGGAGAGCTCGATGTCGGTCGCCGCGGTGTCGCCGATGTACGACTTGGTTCCCGATCCCCTGATTCGGACCGTGCGGTGGTCGCGCGCGGCATCCGCGAGGAGTCGCGCGCACTCGATGTCGTCCGCCGGGATTGCGCGTGCGATTGTCGCGGTCACCGTGCGGTCGACGCGAAGCTGAACTCGCGGCATCGGCTGGGCGTGGGAAAGATCTTGCCGGGATTCATCAGGCCGTCCGGATCGAACGCGTCCCTCACGCGAAGCATCGCCGCGAGGTCCGACGACTGGAACTGGAGAGGCATGTAGCAGTTCTTTTCCATCCCAACGCCGTGCTCGCCGGTGATCGAGCCGCCCGCTTCGACACAGGCCGTGAGGATCTCGAGGCCCGCGGCCTTCGCGCGTTCGAGCTCGTCCGGCCCGAGCCGCGAGTCGAAGAGGATGAGCGGGTGAAGGTTGCCGTCGCCGGCGTGGAAGACGTTGGCCACTCGAAGCCGGTGACGTACGCCAGCTTCCTTCACCAGCCTCAGGATGTCGGGGAGGCGGGTGCGCGGGATCACGCCATCCTGCACGTAGTAGTCGGGCGAGAGGCGACCCATCGCCGCGAATGCGCCCTTTCGTCCGGCCCAGAGCCGCTCGCGATCCAGTGCGCTCTTTGCGACGCGAACTTCGGTCGCGGCGTGCTCGCGGCAGATCGCTTCGATGCGCACTCGCGCGTCTTCGAGGCCGTCGCGGGGTCCGTCGACCTCCAGGAGCAGGATCCCGCCGGCATCGAGCGGGTAGCCCGCGTGGACCGCGGCCTCGACCGCTTCTGTGGCGAGCTGATCCATCATCTCCATCGCGCTCGGGACGATGCCCTCCGCGATGATCGCGGAGACGGTCTCCGACGCCTCATCCATCGTCGCGAACGCGGCCATGAGCGTCCGCTTGTCTTCGGGCAGCGGAGTCAGCTTGACGGTGATCTCGGTCACGAGGCCGAGCGTCCCCTCGGATCCAACGAACGTGCCGACGAGGTCGTAGCCCTCGCTCTCCACGGCCTTGCCACCGAGCCGCACGACGGTTCCATCCGAGAGCACGATCTCGATCCCGGTCACGTGGTTCGTGGTGACGCCGTACGCGAGCGTGTGCGGACCGCCGGAGTTCTCGGCAACATTGCCCCCGAGCGTGCAGGCCTTCTGGCTCGACGGATCGGGGACGAAATAGAGGCTATGCGGTGCGACCGCGGTCGACAGATGCAGATTGATCACGCCGGGCTGCACGACGGCGCGCAGGTTGGGAACGTCGATCTCCAGGATCCGCGCCATCCGCGCGAACGACACGACCACGCCGCCCTCGACCGGGATCGCGCCGCCGGAGAGGCCAGTCCCCGCCCCGCGTGGGACGATCGGTACGGAGTGCTCGTGGCAGAACCGCGCGACCGCCGCGACATCGGCGGTGCTGTCCGGAAGGACGACCGCGTCGGGTGTCGCGGTGTCGACCGCGCCGTCGTACTCGTAGAGGAGAAGGTCGTCGTGCGCTCCGAGCACCTTCGCCTCTCCGAGAAGCGCGACCAAACCGCGCACCAGCGGCGCGCCCCTGAGGCCGGCGCGAACGGGCGCGGCGGTGGTCAGGACGCCGCTCCGGCCGGATCGCGTAGCGCGTCCGCCAGCTCCGCCGCGGCGCGACGCAGGACCGGTGCGAGCTCGGCGCAGCGCTGCCGCGTCAGCCGGTTGGCTGGAGCGGAGATGGAGAGCGCGGCGACCGGCGCACCTGCGGCCTCACGGCCCGGCGCCGGAACCACGGCCACGGCAACGCAGCGCACGCCCTCGTCGTACTCCTCGTCATCCAGGGCGTAGCCCTTCTCGCGGACGTCGTCGAGCGTGCGGCGCAGCGCGGCTCGGTCGACGATCGTCCGTGCTGTGTAGCCGCGCAGATCGAGCCGCTCCAAAAGCGCGTCCCGGCGCGCGGCTGGCAGGTTCGCAAGAAGCGCCTTCCCGGCGCCGGTCGCATGCAGCGGCGTGCGGTTTCCGACGACCGTGAACAGGCGCACGACCTGAGGAGAGGGCATGGTCTCGATGTACACGGCCTGCAGATCGTCTAGGACCACGAGGTTCGCGGTCTCTCGCGTCGCCTCCGTGAGGCCGCGGAGGAGCGGCCGCGCGCGAAGGCGCAGCTCGCCGAATCGGGAGCGGCCCTCGGAAAGCGTCGCGAGTTTCGCCCCCGCGTAGTAACGGCTGGTCTCCGCATTCTGGCGCACGTACCCGCGCCGAAGGAGAGTGGCGAGCAGCCGGTGGACTGTGCTGACGTGAAGGCTGGTGCGTGTGGACAGTGCTGTGATCGCGACCTCACCGTCAGCGGCGGCCAGTGCCTCGAGCAGGTCCAGCGCCCGGTCGACCGACTGGACGGAACGTCGCGCTCGCTTGATCGCAACGGTCGGCGTAACGGTCGTGTCTTTCACCCGTCGGAACCCCCCATCTGCGTTGTGGAAGCATACGCGCGGACGGCCTAGCGATACTCGATAGGTGAACAAGACATCGCGGCGGGAGTCGCTCGAGGCTCAGGTCGCCTCGTTTCCGGCGAAACCGGGCGTCTACCTATTCAAGGACGCGAAGGGCCGCGTTCTCTACGTCGGAAAGGCGGACGTCCTGCGCGACCGGGTCCGGGCGTACTTCGGACCGAGCCTCGAGGTCCGCCACATCCGCATGGTCGAACGCGCCGAGCGCCTCGAGTACGTCCTGACCGACACCATCTCGGAGGCCTATCTCCTCGAATCGAACCTGATCAAGCAGCATCGGCCTCGCTACAACATCCGACTTAAGGACGACAAGTCGTATCCGTACGTGAAGGTCACGCTCGGTGAGGATTTCCCGCGGATCTTGCGCACGCGCACGCTCGGCGATCGCTCTGCTCGCTACTTCGGTCCGTTCGCGAACGCCAAGTCAGTGGACCAGTCGCTCGATCTGCTGCAGAAGCTCTTTCCGTACCGCACCTGCAAGCTGAACATCGTCGTGGACGAGGACGGCCGCGGACGCACGGTGCCGCCGTCCGCACTGCCGGGCGGCCGCCCCTGCCTTCTCTTTCATCTGAAGCGCTGCACGGCACCCTGCGTCGGCAACACGACGAAAGACGAATATCGGGCGACGATCGACAAGAGCGTGCTCTTCCTCGAAGGCCGGTACGAAGCCGTCGCGCGCGACACCAAGAAGGAGATGCAGCAGGCGTCCGATGCGCTCGCGTTCGAGCGCGCCGCGACGCTGCGCGATCGGTTCGTCGCGATCGAACGCACGCTGGACCGACAGGAGGTCCACGCGTACAAGGGCGATGACTTCGACGTGCACGCGGCCGCCGTCGACGAGGGCGATGCCGTCGTCCAGGTCTTCCGAGTCCGCGACGGGACCGTCACGAGTCGCGATTACTTCGCGCTCGAGGGCTCTGAGGGCGCGCTCGCGCCGGACGTGCTCGAGTCGTTCCTTCGCCAGCACTACGCGGTTGCCGCGGCCGTGCCGCCGGAGATCGTCGTGCCGATGCCGATACCGGAAGTGGAAGCGTTCGAGGCTTTCGCCGCGGAGCGACGAGGCGGCCCGGTCCGGGTGCTCGTGCCTCAGCGCGGCAAGAAGCGTCACCTCGCCGAGCTCGCCGAACGAAACGCGAAGGACGCGCTCGAGCAGGAGCGCGTGCGCTGGCTTGCCGATCGGGGGAAGACCGACACCGCGCTCCGCGAGCTCGCCGACGCGCTCGGGCTCGAAGGACCGCCGAAGCGCATCGAGTGTTACGACGTGAGCCACGTTCAAGGGACGAGCGTCGTGAGCTCGATGGTCGTGTTCGAGGACGGGCGCGCGGCCAAGCACGCGTACCGCCGGTTCCGGGCGAAGATCGTGGATCGCAACGACGACCTTGCGAACATGCGCGATACGCTGCGCCGCCGGTTCCAGCGGTCGGCGACGGACGGAGCGGGGTGGCCGGTGCCGGACCTCGTCATCCTCGACGGCGGGAGGGGGCAGCTCTCCGCCGGACAGGCCGCCCTCTCGGACGCCGGCCTGCTGCAGATCCCGATCGCGGCGCTGGCGAAGGAGCGCGAGGAGCTGTTCGTGCCGGCCCGGCCCGATCCGATCGTCCTCCCGCGGACCTCGCAAGGGCTCTACCTGGTCCAGCGGATCCGCGACGAGGCGCACCGCTTCGCGGTGACCTACCACCAGAAGGTCCGTGCGAAACGTGCCGTGCGAAGCGTCCTCGACGACGTCGAAGGCGTGGGGCCGGCCAAGAAGCGCGCCCTTCTGCGTCGCTTTGGCAGCGTCATGGCGATGCGCGAGGCGCCGGTTTCGGACGTCGCCTCGGTCACCGGAGTCGGGACCGCGCTGGCGGAACGCATCAAGCAGGCGATCGAGGGCTAACCCGACCTCAAGCTTTCGCATCCTCGGCTACATATCACTGAGTTTGGCTTGACTTTCGATGAGGTCGACGCGCACCTTGAGTTCATGACAAATCCGGTGATCGCGCGATGCCCCATCTGCGCGGAGACGCTCACCGTGGCACGCCTCGAGTGCGGGTCCTGCGGAACGCGCATCGAAGGCTCGTTCGGCCTCGGCCGGTTCCACCACCTCACCGCGGACCAGCTGGAGTTCCTCGAGACGTTCATCAAGGCTCGCGGCAACTTCAAAGACGTGGAGCGCGAGCTCGGAATCAGCTACCCGACGGTGCGTTCGCGGCTCGATGCGATGATCCGCGCGCTCGGCTTTCCATCTCAGGCTGAGCCCGATCGCGAGGCGGAGCGGCGCAAGGAGATCCTGAGAGAGCTCGCCGACGGTCGCATCGCGCCCGATGACGCAGCTCAGCTCCTCGAGAAGGAGGCGGTGAATTGACCTTCGACCCGATCGACGAGGAGCGCCGCCGCGCCGAGCGTGAGCGCGACCGGGCCGAGCGTGAACGCGAGCGCGAGCAGCGCCGCGGGGAGCGCCAGGCTCGTCACGAAGCGAGACACGAGTTCCGCTTCGGCTCTCGCGGTCTCGACATCAACGTCGACGTCGATGCCGATGAGATCGCGCGCTCCGTCAGCGCCGCGTTCGTCGGCATGGACGATGACGACGACGAGTCTCACGACCAGACCGTAGAGAAGACCTTCACGGTCGATGGAATGCCGCGCCTGCGTGTTCAGAACGTCTCGGGCGAAACCGCCATCCGCGTCGGCGAGCCCGGCCAGGTCCGCGTCGTCGCGCGCAAGCGCGTGAAGGGCGGGAGCGCCGATCGCGCCAAGCGTCTCCTCGAGAACGTCGAGGTCCGCATCGAGCAGAAGGGCAACGACATCTTTGTCGAGCCGCACCTGTACGAGCAGGAGCGCAGCTGGCTCGATCTGTTCCGTGGCAAGCGGTTCCGCGTCGATTTCGAGATCACCGTCCCCCGTGAGACGGCGGTCGACGCGCAGACCGTCAGCGGCGATCTCGATCTGCACGGCACCCGCGGGCCGGCGCGCGTCGAGAGCGTGTCCGGCGACGTGAACATCGAGGACGTCCAGGGGCCGATGCGCATCAAGAGCGTGAGCGGGGATGTGCACTGCGCCGACTACTTCGGCGCAGTGGAGGGCAGCTCGGTGAGCGGGGATGTCGAGATTCGCGGCCGCGTGCGCGCCTGCGAGCTGCACACGGTGAGCGGCGACATCTCGATCGACCTCGAGCCCGAGATCGGTGGCCGCGAGAGCCATCTGAAGACGATCAGCGGCGATGTAGAGGTCGGAATGCTGATGCCATCGTGCGTGTGCGAGTACCACACCGCGAGCGGCGACCTTGAGTGCGAGGCACCCGCGCGGATCATGCGCGAGGGTCGGAAGGACCGGACCGTCATCCTCGGCGACGGACAGAGTCGCCTCTTTGTGCGCACGGTGAGCGGCGATCTCGCGATCAGGCCCGCGTCGTCGTCGGTCCGCGAGGAGCCGGCCGCCGCGGAGGATTCGACCGACCCGAACGTCGAGACCGAGTCCGAGAGCGATCGCGATCCCGAGCGGACCGCCCCGATGGCGCCGCCGACGACCACGCAAGTCCGCGATCTCCTCGAGCGCCTCGCGCGAGGCGAGGTGAGCGTGGACGACGTGGCCGCGAAGCTCGACGAGACCCGAAAGGACCACTAGTGCCGAGCGAAGAGGGCAAGCAGGTCCTCCAGCTCCTTGCGGAGGGCAAGATCGACGTCGAGCAGGCCTACCGTCTGCTCCGTGCCCTCGGTGATGTCGAAGACGGCGCCCCGCGTCCGCCGCGCGCTCCGTTTGCGCCCTTGCCGCCGACGCCACCGATTCCACCCGTGCCGCCGAGCCTGGGGCGGGGCCGGATCCTGAGGATCCGGGTGACGGAGGACGGCGAGCAAAAGGTGAACGTCGCCATCCCCCTGGCGATCGCGAGGGTGGGGAAGATGAAGCTCGCTTCGAGCGGGCTGGTGCGCGGTCATCTTGGAAAGTTCGGCATCGACCTCGACGAGCTGCTCCGCACCGTCGACTTTCCGGGCAAGATCGTCGACATTGCCGACGGTGAGGACCGGGTAGAGATCTTCGTGGAATGACCGGCCGCGGGATGCTCGCCCAGCATTGAACTCGGTGAACTGCTCGTCGCTCGTTCCTCTAATCTCTTGCGGATGAAGCTGATCTGGCGAGCGCTCATCAACGCGGCCGCGATCGCGGTCGCCGCCTTCTTCGTTCCAGGAATCACATACGGAACCACGGCCTATGGCTTTGGCGAGGCCGACAAGTACATCTCCCTTCTCGCCACAGGCCTCGTCCTCGGCATCGTCAACGCCTTCATCCGACCGATCATCGAGCTCGTCTCCGCGCCGATCACCTGTCTCACCCTTGGACTGTTCCACTTCGTCATCGGCGCGCTGATGCTGTACGTCGTCTCGCTGGTGCCCGTCCTCGGATTCCACTTGGATGGACCGGTCGCCGCGTTCCTCGGCGCGATCGTGATCTCGGTCGTCGGCGTCGTTCTGTCGTGGATCCTGCCCGACTGACCTCCACGGGTCAGCCGGACTTCGTCGTCGTCACAGGGCTCTCCGGCTCGGGCAAGTCTCAGGCGGCGAAGGTTCTCGAGGACCTCGGCTACTACACCCTCGACAACCTCCCGCCCGCGCTCATGGCTTCGGCGATCGAGGTGTCCCGCAAAGGCGGGAAGCAGAAGGTCGCGTTCGTGATCGACGCGCGGAGCGGTTCGCTCTTCGCGGACGCGAAGAAGGATCTCGAGGCGCTCGACAAAGCGGGCACACCCGCGCACGTGCTTTTCTTCGACGCCTCGGACGACGTCCTCCTCCGGCGCTACAGCGAGACCCGGCACCGCCATCCGGTCGACGCGCCCGGCGGCGTGCAGCCATCGATCGACGAAGAGCGTCGGATGCTGGTCGATGTACGAGCCCGGGCCGACAAGGTCATCGACACGACGCACCTCTCGGTGAAGGACCTTCGCGACACGCTCCACTCTCTGTACGGATCCGGGAAGACCGGGATGCTCGTCTACGTCGAGAGCTTCGGGTACAAGTACGGGCTGCCGCCCGCCGCGGACCTCGTGTTCGACGTGCGATTCATGGAGAACCCCTTCTACATCCCTGAGCTACGCGACCTCACCGGGCGCGACCAAGCGGTGTGCGAGTACGTCCTGAAACATCCAGCGACGAAGGAGTTCCTCGGACACATCGTGCCCTTTCTGCGCTTCGCCCTCCCGCGCTACGAGAGCGAAAAGAAGGCGCGGCTCGGCGTCGCGTTTGGCTGCACCGGTGGCCGCCATCGCTCCGTCGTGATCGCCGACGAGATCGCGCGTGCGGCGCGCGAGTTCTGGCCGGGTGGTATCGAGGTGGAGCACCGCGACATCGATCGGCCGGAGGTCCGCACCTGATGCGCGAGCGGATCGTGATCGGCAACTGGAAGATGAACCCTCCGACCATCGCCGACGCGGTCGAGCTCGCGCGCAATGTCGCCAAACGGATGCCCGGCGGCGTCTCTGTGGGCGTGGCGCCCGCCGCGGTCGCGCTGCCCGCGGTCGCGGATGCGCTGCGCGACGCGAACGTCGACGTGTACGCGCAGGACGTGCACTGGGAGGAGCGCGGTGCGTTCACCGGCCAGATCTCGGTGTCGATGGTGAGCGGCCTCGCGGTGGGAACGATCGTCGGGCACTCGGAGGTCCGGCGCGACCTCGGCGACACCGACGAACGCGTCGCGAAGAAGCTCGCCCGCGCCGTCGCGGGCGGCCTGCGTCCGATCCTCTGCGTCGGCGAGAGTGCGGCGGAGCATGCCGCCGGCGAAGCGACCGCTGTCGTCGCGCGACAGATCTCGGCCGACGTCTCGCAGGCCGAGCGCAAAGGGCTCGGACGGCTCGTCGTCGCGTACGAGCCGGTGTGGGCGATCGGCACCGGGAACCCAGCGACCGCGGAGCACGCCACCGCGGCGGCGCGTGCCATCCGCGCGGCGCTCAAGCGCGCGGGCCTGGACCCCGACGCCATCCCCATCCTTTACGGAGGGAGCGTCAGCGCGCGCTCCGTCGGCGAATTCGCAGGCGCCGATGGGATCGACGGCGCGCTCGTGGGTGGAGCCTCCCTCGACCCGGACGAGTTCGCGGCCGTGGTCCGCGCGTTCGTTTGAACGACACACGCAGGGCGCCATATCGACCGGTCGTCCTCTGCGTGCTCGACGGATGGGGTCTCGCTCCGGACTCGCCGTCGAATTCCGTGAGCCGTGCGAAGACGCCGCGGCTTCGCGCGCTCGCCGAGAAGTACCCGCATGCGACGCTGCGCGCGAGCGGGCGCGACGTCGGACTCCCGGATGGCGTAATGGGGAACAGCGAGGTCGGACACCTCACGATGGGTGCCGGCTACATCCAATACCAGGAGCTCGTGCGGATCAACGACGCCATCGCGAATGGGTCGTTCTTCGAGAATGATGCGCTGCGCGCGGCCGCGGCGGCGGCGCGCGGCAAGCGAACGCTCCATCTGATGGGCCTTATCTCCACCGGCGGCGTGCACGCGGACATGAAGCACCTCGCGGCGCTCGTCGAGCTCGCGCGGCGGGAGAAGGTCGAGAACGTGGTCGTGCATGCGTTCTTGGACGGCCGCGACATGCCGCCGCGCAGCGCGCTCGAGCTCATACCGCAAATTGCGGCTCGCATCGCGACGGTGCACGGCCGCTACTACGCGATGGATCGCGACAAGCGGTGGGACCGCGTCGAGCGCTCGTATCGTGCGATCGTCGACGCGGATGCTCCGCGGGTCGCGACGGCGGAGGACGCGCTCCGCACGTGCTACTCGAATCCCGACTGCCGCGACGAGCTCCTCGAGCCGCATGTCGTCGGGGATGGCGCGCCGATGCGTGACGGCGACGCGGTGATCTTCTTCAACTTCCGCCCCGACCGCGCGCGCGAGCTGACCTGGGCGCTCCTCAAGCCAGACTTCGATGGATTCAAGCGGACGCGGGTGGTGCGCGACCTGACTTTCGTGACCCTGACCGACTACAAAGTCGACCTGCCCAACGTGCGCGTCGCCTTTCGGTCACAGGACCTGACGCCGATGGCGCAGATCCTGGCCGAGGCGGGTCTGAAGCAGTTTCACACCGCCGAGACGGAGAAGTACGCGCACGTTACCTATTTCTTCAACGGCGGCCGCGAGCAGCCGTTCGCGGGCGAGGACCGTGAGCTCGTGCCGTCGGCGAAGGTCGCCACCTACGACCAGAAGCCCGAGATGAGTGCGGCCGAGGTCGCCACCGTGCTCGTAAACGCGATCGGGCGTGGCATCTACGACTTCGCGATCGTGAACCTCGCCAACCCCGACATGGTCGGTCACACCGGAGACTTCGATGCCGCGCTCAAGGCGATGGAGGCGACCGACGCCGCCGTGGAACAGATCGTCGACGCGACGCTCGCCGCGGGAGGCTGCGTGCTGCTCACCGCCGATCACGGCAATGCCGAGGAGATGGCCTTTCCGAGTGGCGAGCCCAACACCCAGCACAGTACGAATCCGGTGCCCGTCGTCTTCATCGCGAAGGACGCGGCGCGCACGAAGATGCGCGACGGAGGCCTCGTCGATGTGGCCCCCACGCTTCTCGGTCTCCTCGGCCTCCCGGTCCCCGACCGCATGACCGGGAGGACCCTTCTGGACCGGCCCGAGAGCTGATGCGCTCGCGCGCGACGCTCGCGTGGTCCGCATATCTGATCCCCGCGGCCGGGCTCGCGCTCTATGCGCTCGTGCAATGGCTGGTCGCGTTCGTGAACCGGACCCCGGTGCTCTATGGCGAAGGGGCGGTGGCCAACGCCGCGCGCCTGGCGCGCGACGGCGTCGCATACCTCGATCCGGATCCCGAGCGTTTCGTCGCGGCGAACTATCCGCCCCTGTACTTCCATCTGGCATCGATCGGCGACCCGTTCGTATCGGGGCGCATCGCGAGCATCGCGGCGACGCTTGCCGTCGCGGCGATGGTGTTCGTCACAGCGCGGTCCGCGGGTCGTCTCGCTGCAGCTGCGCTCGCGGTCGGGTGGCTCGCGCTTGCGCCGGTGATGATCTGGGGGGCGGCGCTGAAGCCGGACCTGGTCGCGCTCGGATTGACGGCGCTGGCTGTGGTCCTGCTCGATCGTCGCCGCGAGCTCGCGCCGATCGCGGGGTTCGCGCTCGTGTTCGCGGCGCTCGCGAAGCCGACCGCGCTTCTGCCGGCGGTGGCGCTCTTCGCTTGGCTGGCTTGGTCAGATCGCGCGACGCTCGCTCGCTGCGTCTTCGGCGCAGCCGTAGCCGTGGTGGCCGCGGCCGTGACGGTATACCTCGATTCGGTACCCGATGTTTGGCGCCACGTGGTGGCCTGGAATGCCTTGACGTGGTCGCTCGACCAGGCCGTGTCGATCGCGGTCATCGGGGTCATCGTGATCGGCGTGCCGCTCGCCATCGCTCCGCTCACTCGCGCGTTCAGCGGAGCGCGCGCCGCATACCTCGCCGGCGCTCTTGCCATCGTCGTCCTCGGCGGACGCGAGGGCGCGACCCTCAATTACCTTCTCGATCTCACGGCCGCGACCGCGTTGGCACTTGCCTCAATCGCGCCGCGGCTCCGGGCTGGCGCACTGTTCCCGACGCTGGCGCTCGCACAGCTTCTGCTCGCGACGGCGATCATCGATCCACTTCGAGTCGTGCCCGGGCGGGTGCCGTTGACCGGCGCGTGGGGCGACCCATCGCGCGCGACGATTATCGCGACCGAGATCGCGAGCGGCGACGCGCTCCTCGTTGAGGATTCGGGGCTGCTCGTCGCCCGAGGGGCCACGCCCGCCATCGATGATCTGTTTCTGTGGTCGCGCCTCGTCGAGCGCGGCACGATCGACGCGGCCCCCATCCTTCGTCTGGTCGCGAACGCTCGCTTTCGTGCCGTCGTGAGCGAAGCCGATCTCGAGCATCTCGACGCGGCTCCGGGCTTCGAGAGACAGCGCTGGACCGCCGTCCTCACGCGCGCGGTCCTCGAGCGTTACCGACTGGACCGGCATGAGGGCGCGCTCTGGATCTACGTACCGCGCTGACCATTTACACTGAGGTCAATCCATGGATCCACTTCAGATCACCCAAATCGTCATTGCCATCGCGGTCGCGAGCGCGATCCTGCTGCAGGCGCGCGGGACCGGACTTTCGTCCACGTTCGGTGGCGAATCGACCGCCTACCGTAGCCGGCGCGGGCTCGAGCGGACGCTGTTCCGCATCACGGTCATCCTGATCATCTTCTTCGTCGCCATCTCGCTCTACGGCGCGCGGCAGGCGACTACCGGCTAGGTGACCGGGCGCGACAAGTTCATCGTTGTCGCCCTCATCGGGCTCATGGTCGCGGCAAGCGTCGCGGCGATCGCAGCAGACCAGAACCCCTCGGGTGGTGACCCTGCCTACGGGGGCACCTATGTAGAGGGCGTCGCCGGCGTCCCCCAGTACCTCAACCCCGTCATCGCCGCGACCGACGTTGATGAGGATGTCACGCGCCTGGCGTTCAGCGGGCTGACCCGAACCGACCAGACCGGAGCGATCGTCCCCGATCTCGCGTCGTCGTTCCGTACCGAGAGCAACGGGCGCATCTGGACGTTCGACATTCGCGAGGACGCGAACTGGCACGACGGCAATCCCGTCACGGCGGACGACGTCGTGTTCACCGTCAAGCTTCTTCAAGATCGGGGCTACGTCGGGCCCTACAGCGACGCCTTCCGCGGCGTCAGCGTCGAACGTGTCGCGCTTCGGACGGTGCGGTTCACGCTGCCCGATGTCTACGGTCCGTTCGCCGCCAGCACCACCGTTCCGCTGCTTCCATCGCACCTCCTGGGGAACGTGCCGTACGCCGAGCTCTCGCGACAACCGTTCAACGTCAGTCCCGTCGGCACCGGGCCGTTCCGGGTCGCCGATGTCGACGGGCGGCAGATCGTGCTCTTACGGAACGACGACTTCTATCGCACCCGCCCGGCGCGCGACAGGCCCTATCTCGACAAAGTCATCCTTCGCTTCTATCCCGATCCTTCGGAGGCGCTGCTCGCGTTGTCTCGCGGCGAGATCGACGGCGTCGGAGGCCTCTCGAGCCAGGATGCCGAGCGCGCTCGCTCCCTCAAGAGCGCCGCGTTGTACAGCCTTCCGACCGACAACTTCGTGTCCCTTTTCCTGAACGTTCGTCCCGAGAAAATCGTCTTCCGCGACCGTGCGGTCCGGCAGGCGATCGCGACCGCGATCGACCGCGGGCGCGTATTGCAGCTGGCGGCGGACGGACGTGGGACCGTGGCGGATGAATTCGTGCCCTCCAGCTCGTGGGCCTACGTGAAGGATGTCACGCGCTACTCGTATTCCGTCGAAGACGCGACGGCCCTCCTCGACTCCGCCGACTGGAAGGACCACGACGGTGATGGCATTCGTGACAAGGGCGGGCAGAAGCTGGCGTTCACGATTTCGACGTCGGATGAGCCGGCGCGGACCGCGGCCGCGACCGAGATCCAGCGCGGTCTGAACGCCGTGGGAATGAGCGTGACGGTGAAGTCGATGCCCTTCGGTCAGCTCGTCGACAGCGTGGCACGACAGCGCGCGTTTGATGCACTGCTCGTCGAGATCGCCGTGTCGGGAGACCCTGATCCGTACACGTTCTTCCATTCGACGGAGGTGAACGACCCCGGCCACAACTTCTCAGGATTCTCGACGCTGCCTATCGACCGCAATCTCGAGGCGGCGCGGCGGACGTTCGCCGAGCGCGAACGCCGCGATCTGTACGCGCCGGTATTCCAGGCGATCTCCCGTGAGGTCCCAGTCGTGTTCCTGTACTTCAGCGACTACCTCTACGCGCAGAGCCGCCAGGCCCAGGGACTGCGCATCGCGCCGCTAACTGACCCGCGCGAGCGTTTTTGGAACGTCGAAGACTGGTATGTGAGAACACAGCCCAAGCGCTGATGCGTCTGTCGTCAAAATTGACGACAGCTTTCGACGTCTTGTCGTCACTTTTGACGACAGGTTTCGCACCCCTGTCACCTTCCCACGGCGTCGTGTTCATGCGTAGATACACAGATGGGCAAAGGGTGGGCGAAGGGACTTACCGCGGCAACGGATCCTCGCATTGCAAGAGCCGCCGCGGCGCATCGCGGGCTGATCTACCAGCGCCTGACACCCTTCGAGGAATGCCGCTGGCCGATCGCAGGGCGTACGACGCTCCCCCTGGCCTGGTCCGACGAAATGGCCTACATCGTCGGGTTGACGGCCACGGACGGTTGCCTCTTCACGGGTAGGCGGAAAATCAATTTCAAGTCGGCCGACCGGCAGCTCGTCGAGACGTACCTCTCGGTTTTGGGCAGAACGAATCGCGTGAAACAGGCGCGCACCAGAAAAGATGGCGTCGTGTACTTCACCGAGTTCAGCGACGCGAGTTTGTACGAGTGGTTCCGGTCAACTGGGCTCACGCCGCGCAAGAGCCTTACCTTGGGAGCCATCGACGTGCCGGACTCGTACGTGCCATCGCTAGCTCGCGGGCTGATGGACGGCGACGGGAGCATTCAGAATTTCGTGCACGCGCCGACGCGCGAAAGGTATCCCGACTATCGCTACGAGCGCCTCTGGGTCTCTTTCAATTCAGCGAGCAAGACGCACATCGAGTGGCTTCGCGCTCGGCTTCGCAGTATCGCCAAAGGGGACGGCTATCTACATGTCGCACATCGCGATGGACGTCATGACTTCTACACCCTCAGGTATGGAAAAGCGTGCGCGATCGAACTTCTAAATCAGTTCTACGCCGACGCCAGTTCCCCTCGCCTGCTTCGGAAGTGGCGCCTTTGGGATGACTATGTTGCCCGCAGTCTCAGTGCGGAAGGGGGGATTTGAACCCCCAAGCCCTTGCGGGCAATAGGCCCTGAACCTATCGCGTCTGCCGGTTCCGCCACTTCCGCGTGACCATCCAATTCTAGCGGCGAGCGACCGTCACGGCGACTGCATACGATTGCCACGATGCGTCGCACAGCCGATGTGGTCATCGTCGGTGGAGGGATCGTCGGCGCCTCCATCGCGTACCACCTGACAAAGAAGGGCCTGCGCGATGTGCTCGTCCTCGAACGCGACCGCCTCGGCTCCGGATCAACAGGTAAGAACGCGGGCGGGATTCGTCTGCAGTTCTCGAGCGAGATCAACGTGAAGTTGTCGCAGCATTCGCTGCCACACATCGAGCGATTCGAAGATGAGATCGGGACCGACCCACATTTCCATCAAGTCGGCTACCTCTTTCTGATCACTGAGGACCGTGACGTCGCCGCCTTCGAACGCTCACTTGCAATGTGGCAGCGCCTCGGTGTCCCCGCGCGCCGAGTGACCGCCGCGGAGGCGAAGGCGCTCTTCAAGCACGCGCGCACCGATGACGTGCGGTTCGGCACCTTCTGCCCGAAGGATGGCTACGCCGATCCCTCGAGCATGCTGAACGGCTACGTCGCGCGCGCCCGCGACGCTGGCGTAACGTTCGCGGAGGGCGCGGCCGTGACGGCGATCTCATGCACCAACGGCCGCGTCGCGACGGTGCGCACGAAAGACGAAGAGATAGGAGCGCGAACCCTCGTCAATGCCGCCGGTCCGTGGGCGGCGCAGGTCGCCAAGCTCGCAGGGATCGACCTGCCAATCGAGCCGATGCGCCGGCATATCTTCGTCACCGAACCTGTCCCCGGGCTCGACGAAGACTTCCCGCTGACGATCGAGTTCGCGACAGGTCTCTACGCGCATCGCGAGTCGGGAGGTGTGCTCCTCGGTATGGCGGATCCGAATGAGAAACCTGGATTCGACGACAGCGTCAACCAGGACTTCATGCCCACGGTCGTCGAGCAGGCCCTTGCGCGGTTTCCCATCCTCGAGCAGACCTCGATCAAGACCGGCTGGGCGGGGCTGTACGAGGACACCCCGGACAAGCATCCAATACTGGGAAAGGTCGACGCGGTGGAAGGCTTCATCAACGCGGCGGGTTTCTCGGGGCACGGCATCATGCACGCGCCTGCAACCGGAGAGCTCATCGCTGAGCTCATCGTCGACGGCCGGACGTCGCTGGACATCAGCGCGCTGAGCCTTTCCCGCTTCCGGACCGGCCAGCTCGTGCGCGAGCACAACGTCATATGAGCGCGGCGTTTCTGCTGCTCATCCTCGACCTTGTGCTGGTCGCGGGAGCTGCGCTCTTCCTCTTTCTCGTGATCATCCGCCGCGGACGCATAGTCACCAATCTCGGTTTCGCGCTGTTCCTGCTCGTACTCGCCGCGACCGTCTGGTATACGTCGATCCGCACGCCGCCACCGCTTCCGTGAGTACCATCGCCTCCGTTGTTCACGCGCGATGAGATCCGGCTGACGACGCTTTCCACCTGCGCCGGCTGAGGAGCCAAGCTGGGCCCCGGCCCGCTGGCGCAGGTACTGCGTCCGATGCGCGATCAAAAGAGTCCCGCGGAGCTGCTCGTCGGCCTCGACGTCGCCGACGACGCGGCCGTGTATCTCGTTGGGCCCGACACGGCGGTCGTCGAGACCCTCGACTTCTTTCCACCCATCGTCGATGACGCGTATGCATCCGGCGCGATCGGCGCCGCGAACGCGATGTCCGACGTCTATGCGATGGGGGGCGAAGTGCTGTTCGCTCTCAACATCGCGGCGTGGCCGGAAGATGCCCCGCTCACCCAGCTCGAACGGATCTTTCAGGGCGCGATCGACAAGGTCGCCGAGGCCGGCGGTGTCATCGCCGGTGGCCACACGGTCATCGATCGAGAGCCCAAGTACGGGCTTGCGGTCACGGGCCGCGTGCATCCCGAACGCCTGCTTCTCAAATCACGGCTGCGCGCCGGCGATGCGTTGTGGCTGACGAAGCCGATCGGGACCGGTGTGCTGACAACTGCGCACAAGAACGGGACGCTCGACGCGGCTGACCTCGCTTCCGCGATCGCATCGATGGTCACTCTCAACCGCGGGGCAGGCCAAGCTGCGGTCGACGCGGAGCTGCATGCCGCGACCGATATCACCGGCTTTGGCCTCGGAGGCCACGCTCACGAGATGGCGGAGCAATCGAAGGTCGGCGTGCGGATTCGCGCGAGCCTCGTGCCGCTGCTTCCCGGCGCGCGCAAACACGCTGACACGGGGATCAGCTTCGGCGGGCTGGAACGCAACCGCTCGCATTTCGATGACGGCGCCAAGGTGCGGTTCGAAGGTGTCGACGACGCACTCCGGACGCTCATTCTCGATCCACAAACGTCGGGTGGGTTACTCGTCGGCGTGCCCGCCGCGCACGCCGACGCGTGGGAGCGAGCCTGCGCGACAAGAGGCGTGCGCCCCGTTCAGATCGGCGAGGTGATTCAGGGTAGTGGCGTGATCGTCGTTCCTTGAGCTCGACGGTCGAGGCCGCCGAGGAGGCAGCACCCGCACCGAGCCGGCGCGCAGCCGAGCTCGCGGCGCTCCACCCGCAGCGCGCGACGTTCGAGCTCGCGTGGCCGGGCATCGTCGAGAACGTCATCGCGTTCAGCGGCCAGGCAGCGGTCTTCGCGTTCGTCGGGCACCTTGGCGCCGTCGCGACCTCCGCGGTCGGCGCGGCCTTCCAGTTCTCGTTCCTTCTGTTTCCGATATGGCGATCGCTCGCGATCGGGACGATGGCGCACGTCAGCCGCCGAATGGGCGAAGGCCGGCCCCAGCTCGCGGCGGACGTCACGCGTCAGTCGCTCATCGTCGGCGCGATCGCAGGGGTCGCGGTCGGCTCGATGTTCGCCCTCTTCGCCGCGCCGTTGCTGCGACTGCTAGGCGCTTCCGAGGAAGTGGTGGCGGCCGGCGTCCCGATCCTGGCGCTGATCGGAGCCGGGAGCGCGTTCCAGACCGTCTGGTTCATCGGCGTGTCCGCGATACGAGCGGCCGGCGACAGTCGAACGCCGATGTGGCTCGCGGTGCTGTCGGCGGTGCTCACCGTGCCGCTCGCGTACTTGTTTCTCGAGGTGCTTCGCGTGGGGCCGGTCGGGGCCGCCTACGCCGTCGTGCTGGAGAGCGCCGTCATCGGCACGCTCGTGGTCGCGGTCCTGTGGATGGGCCGCGCGGATCTCAGGCTCGGGGGCGGAGCGTGGCGCCTCGATCGCGGTACGGTCCGGTCGATCTTCGCGATCAGTCTTCCGTCCGCGGCGGAGAGCGCGATGTTCAGCGTCGGGATCCTGGCCCTATCGGGATTCGCGTTTCGTCTCGGCATCGCGCAGGGCGCCGCGCACCAGATCGTCAACCAGGTCGAGAGCCTGTCGTTCCTTCCGTGCATCGCGTTCTCAGGCGCCGCGAGCGCGCTCGTCGGCCAGGCGCTCGGGATGGGCGACCCTCGCCGCGCGACGCGGTACGGTTGGGTCGCGGTCCGAATGGCGGTGCTGTGGTCGACGGCGGCGGGGATCGTCTTCATGGTCGTGCCACAAGTGCTGCTCGGGATCTTCACAAACGATGATCGCGTCGTGCAGGCGGGCGTCGGTGCCCTCGCGATCGTCGGCATCGCGCAGCCGGCGCAGTCAATCATCTTCACGCTCGGCGGCGCGTTGCGTGGGGCGGGGGACACGCGCTTCCCACTGATCGCGACGATCGTGAACTGGTTTGTGATCCGCCTGCCGCTGGCATATGTGCTCGCGTTCCCGCTCGGCCTCGGGCTGGCCGGGGTGTGGGCGGGGATCGCGGCGGACTATTTCGTGCGCGCGGGATTGCTCGCGTGGCGGTTCAACTCGGGAGCGTGGCAGAGGGTGCGCGTGTAACTTGCTTGATTACGGTGCCCAGGGCGGGACTTGAACCCGCACGCCTTATTAGGGCACATGCCCCTCGAACATGCGCGTTTACCAATTACGCCACCTGGGCAGGAGTAATGAAATTCTAGCGGATGATCCCGTGCCGTTGCGCGTACGCGAAGCCAGATCTCGCGCTTCCTTTCCAGGCAGGGAGCCGCGGGGGGATACAGCACGGGTAGGAGAACCAACGAGCTTCTCTTCCCATAGCGAAGCTCGAAGAGCGGGTGGCGATTCGGCAGTGGCACCCTCCGCTTTGACTGCGAGAGAGTTCCCGGTTGCCCCGTCACGGCGCGAAGCCGCGACTGCAGCCACTCGAGATGTGGCCGGCTCGCGGACTTGAAACTCGTGATCAGGTATTCCCAGAAGTAGTCGGGCGACGGCCGGTGTCGGCGCGATAGACCTTGTTGATGACGCTGCCGTCGCCGTCGAGCAACCCTCGGGCGAGTGGAAGGAGGACCTCATCAGGGACGAAGAGGGCTCCGATGGTCAGACTCTTTCGGGGAGTGAGGCCGACCGAGCGGAACCATTCGTAGAGAGCCGAGTCGTGGAACTGCGTGTAATAGGCGATGCCCCCGGTCTTGGTCGGGTGACTCTTGACGCGATTCTTCCGGCCGAGCAGGCGTAGATACGTCTCGACCAACTGCCGGTCGCCGGACTTGAAGTTGATCGCGCGCCGCCCAGTGACCAAGCAGCCGTCCGTGGCGGTCAAGCCGACGATGTACGCCATCTCGTCAGACCACACGAGCGGAAGCGTCGTCAGGCCCGCGACGGGCCAGCGGCATAGCTCGAATGGGGTTCGGCGAACGTACTGCTTGCCGCGATGGCCGGCTGCGGCGCGGGCGATTCGCGGATCCGTCGCCGCCTTAAGACCTTTCGCCCAGCCCTTGCCCACGGGTGTATCTACTCATGAACACGACGTCGTGGGAAGGTGACGACGGTGCGAAACCCGTCGTCAAAATGTGCGAACCGTGTCGCACAAATTGGCGGCGCTAGGGGCGCGTATCGTCGCGGACGTGCGCATCACACGCTGTCCGCGTTGCCTGGCGGAGGACATCAGCGCCGACGCCCACCCGTCGCGACGGCTCCTCGACGGTGTCCCCGCCGCGTTCTTCGTCTGCCGCGAATGTTTCCGTGCCGCCGAGCTCGAGTTCCAGATCTCCAGCGAGAGCGCGAACCTGCCCTACGCGCGGCTCTCGATCCGAGAATCGCTGCGACTACTCCGAGGCTTCTATCAGGATCGCCAGCGCGAGTCCCCGGACGACGGGCGGGTGACCGCCGCGTTGCAGGAGGTCGAGCGGAGGCTCCTTATCGGTCCGGTC
>JBBPIP010000014.1:0-27569 GCA_038040265.1 Chloroflexota bacterium
GGGTGTCGCCGATGTTGGCCGGCTCGGGTGACACGCTGCCGGACAGAACGAGATCAGACATCACGACCGTCGTTGTGAACGTGAAGTCCCCCGAGACGGCGAGGTTTCCGGACCGATCGCGGCTCTTCACGCGGTAGTGATAAAGAGTCGTCGGACTCAGACCGCTCAGGCTGACCGCGTGGGTCGTCACGACCGTTGAGTTCACCAGCGTCGTCGAGCCGTACGCCGCCGTGGTGCCGTATTCGACCTGACTATCCGCGTTCTCGTCCGTCGTCCAGTTGATCGTCGCCGCTTCGTGAGTCAGCCCAGTCGCGTTCACCGAGCTGATGACCGGGGCGGTCGTGTCGAGGACGATCGCGCCAGCCCAGGCCAGGTAGCCGTAGTACGCACCGACCGGGTTATCGGGATCGCCGACGAAGCCCGAGGCTGGATCGGCAAACGCGTGTTGTGCGGCATTCGTACGCATCTTCGCGATGACCTGCGCCGGCGGGAGCCCGGTGCACGGCCCGGCCACGCCCTTCTCGCCGAAGCAGAGGGCGACGACGCCGGCCATGTGCGGCGAAGCCATGCTCGTCCCCGAGATCGTTTGATAGCGGTTGCTCGGCCAGGTCGATCGGACGCAGACGCCAGGCGCCGCGATCGTGTGAGCCGCGTCCAAGCTTCCGTCCGTCGTGAAGTTGCTGAAGCCGGCCGCAGCGTCGTCCTCCTCGAAGTAACCATCCGCGCAGCTTGCCGAACCGCCACCACCGGGAAGCCCGTTGAAGTCGGCCATCGCCGTCACGGTGAGCACCTCGTTGTAGTTCGCGGGTACGTCAGCGGCGAAGTCCTCGCCGCTGTTCCCGGCCGCAACGACGTAGGTGACACCGGCCGCGACCGAGTTGCAGATGGCTCGATGGAGCGCGTCGCCGATGCTGTTGCCACAGTTGCCGTCATCCGCGCCGGGGCCGCCGAGGCTCATGTTCGCGACCTTGATGCCGAGCGCCGCTGCATTCGCAGTGACCCAGTCGATGCCACAGATGACCTGCGCGTCGGTGCCGCTGCCCTGCGCGTTGATGACCTTGACCGCGTAGATCTTCGTGCCGGGTGCGACGCCCGTGACGCCCGAGCCGTTGTTCTTCGCGCCGATCGTGCCCGCGACGTGCGTGCCGTGACCGTTGTCATCGCGCGCGTTGCCGCTGCCGATGCAGTTCTTTCCGTTGACGGCGTTCAGGTCGGGATGGTTGAGATCAACGCCTGAGTCAATCACCGCGACGTTGGCGGTCGAAGCCTCGCGCACGGTGGTCGCCGTCGCGGCGCCGACACGCTGTATTCCGGGGGGCACGCTATCGCCCGCGATGATCGGAACGCTGCCGATCGCCCGCAGCACGCGATCGGCGGAAATGAACGCGACGTCCGGATCGGCGCGAAGGCGCGCAAGCTGCACCGAGTTCAGACGAGCCGCGAACCCATGTAGCGCACTCGTGTAGCGGAAGTCGCTTGCGAAGCCGATGCGGCGTTCAACATCGTCCGTCTTCGCGTTTGAGGCGACACCCGGGCGGAAGACGACGATGTAAGTCTTGGGTTCGTCGGCGGCGGCGACGAAACCGCTCGGCACCGCGACACTCACAAGAAGGGCGGCCAGCGCAGCGGACACGAGCCGTCGCGGCAACCCTGTGCGAATCGAGCGCTCCCGCTGGGCCATAACCACGCCCTTCCTCCCGCTGGCGGGCAAGCCTACGCTCGTCCGCCAAGCGCGAGGTCCTCTGACGCGTCGGCGCGGTCTCGGCGGCGTGTAAATCAGTGGCGCGATGTAAGGAAGCCTTCCCCTTGGCGTCTTAACGAGCACCTGGAAGTACCAAGGGCCCAGCCCGTTTGCCGCCGCGGTCGCTCTTATCGAGCTCGGTTGCCGTTGACCGTGAGAACGACGTTCCCGGTCTTCTGCTCCGTTTCGACGTACCGGGTGGCGTCGATCACGTCCTCCAGCGGGTAGCAGCGATCGACGACCGCCCGGTACTTCCCCGCCTCGATGAGCTCCTTGAGGAAGACGACGTCCTGCTTCGTGTATCGCGGCGGAATCGAGAACACCACCTTCTTGTCTCCGATGCGCGATGTCCACAGCGCCAAGAAGAGATTCCGGAGCCCGTCGGTTGCGAGGTACCGGCCGCCCGGCTTCAGTGAGCCTCTGCTCCGGCTGAACGAGTGCTTGCCGACCGCATCGAAGATGACGTCGTACGTTTCGCCGTTTTTGGTGAAGTCCTCCCGCGTGTAGTCGACGACCCTGTCGGCTCCGAGCGATCGCACGAGCTCGAGGTTCTTCGTGCTACAGACCGCCGTGACGTCGGCGTCGAAGTACCTGGCCAGCTGCACCGCCGCGGTGCCGATGGCACCGGACGCGCCGTAGATGAGGATCCGCTGCCCCTTCCGTAGGCCCCCCTGTCTCAGGCACCACAGTGCGTTGAGCCCTCCGTCACAAACCGACGCGGCTTCCTCGAAGCTCATGCCGGTCGGCCTGTTCGCGATCAGCGCGCTCTCCCGGAGGCAGATGTACTCCGCGTATCCGCGAAATCTGAACCCACTCGTTCCGAAGACGTAGTCACCGACCGCGAACTCGTTGACCGCTGTGCCGACCGCTTCGACCTCTCCCGCGAACTCGCTCCCGAGAATTCGCTGCCTCGGTCGGCGGATGCCCGAGATGGAACGACTGATGAGCGCGATGGCCAGCCCGCTTCGCCGGTTGGCTTCACGAGCCGCACAGTCCGCTCGGGTGACGGCGACAGCGCGGATCTTGACGAGGACCTCGTCGTCCTGCGGTGTCGGTCGCTCGACCTCTTCGAGTCGCAGAACGTCTGGGGGCCCGTACCGGTCGTACACAACTGCCCGCATCGCGACCGACGCGTTAGCGAAGGACGAGGTAGAGGTCGATCGCCGGCGCACCGTCTTGCGCACCGATGACGAGGATCCCGGCTCCCTCGGCAGGCCCGACCGTCAGCGTGCTGCTCTGGTTGATGAAGTTCTGGTTCCCGGCGAGCCGCTCGCGAACGTAGGTCGGCAGTCCCTCGGTGATCTTCGCCTTCGTGCCGATGGATCCGGCAACGGTCACATTGCTCTGCGTGAGGGGAATCCCGATCGAGAGACCGACGCCGAAGACGGAACCAAAGAGGCTCAGCAGGCCACCGACGAGGAAGATGAATACGAAGGCGCCGCATCCGGAGAGGCAGCCGCACCCGCCCGGACCGCGGGTCCACCGGCGTCTCCCCTCGGACATGCCTACATACGATGGCACGGGCCCGACCGCGACACCTTTTACCCTGACCTAACGAAGGCCACCCGAGAGGCGACGGCGGGAATCGAACCCGCGATGAAGGTTTTGCAGACCTCTGCCTTACCACTTGGCTACGTCGCCGAGAAGCGGCGGCCACGCGAGCTTGCTCGCGATGGCGCCGCGACGATGGCGACGCGGGCCGAAGGCCCGACAGTCGCCGCCGTATGTCAGAAAGTCTAACGAGGAACACGAGCTAACACTCTTCTCACAATCACTACACCGATCCAATACGGATGGGGGAACCAGCGGCGCGGGTCGCGCGATATACAGGTGACATGGACGCGCAGGCCGCAAAGCCCGCCAGGAAAGCGCGCGGATTACGGCGTCGTCACGTCCTCGTGGGGGCCGGTGCGGCGGCAGGCGGGCTCGCGATCACGAAGGCGCTCGGGCTTTACAACCTGCCATTTCCAGCTAACCAAACCCAATCCCCCACTGCAGCCGGTATCGACTGGATCTCGCCGCTCGACAAGCTCGAGGCACAGGTCGCACACCTGCTGCGCCGCGCGACGTTCGGTGCGACGCCCGCCGAATACGAGCAGTCCGTAAAGGACGGCTTCAAGAAGACAGTCGACCGTCTTGTCGAAACGAAGGCCGCGGAGCCACCAGCGCTCGCCGGCGCCGAAGAGGCATCACAGGAAAAATCCATCCGGCCGCAGGACCTCATCGCCTGGTGGCTCGACTGGATGGTGCGGACCCCCACCCCGTTGGCGGAGCGCATGACGTTCTTCTGGCATGGCCACTTCACGAGCGACTTCCGCAAGGTCAACCTGCAATCCCCGTTCATCTACTGGCAGAACCTGACCTGGCGGCGGATGTCGCTCGGCAACTTCCACGACATGCTTTACCAGGTCACGATCGATCCGGGGATGCTTCGGTACCTCGACCTCGCGACGTCGACCGGCAGAAACCCGAACGAGAACTACAGCCGCGAGCTCATGGAGCTCTTCACGATGGGCGTCGGCACGTTCACCGAGGACGACGTCCGCAGCGCAGCGAAGGCGCTCTCAGGATGGCGCGAGCCGATCACTCAGGCCATGAAGGACGCGCTCATGAAGCGCGCGCTGGAGCAGGGCCGGCCCGGCCGAAACATCACGGCCGACGCGGTGAAGACCGGAGTCTTCGAGCAGCAGCGCGCGTACGTGGGCGCCGTGAAGTTCCTCGGCGAAACGCGGCAGTGGGACACAAAGAGCGCACTAGAGAGAGTCCTCACCCAGAACTCGGTCGCGCCGTTCATCGTGACGAAGGTCCTCAGCGCGTTCGTTACCGACCAGCCCGCCGACGCGTACGTCAAGCGGCTCGCCGACGCATTCCGGAAGTCGCGCTACGACGTGAAGTCGCTGATGCGCGACGTCTTCATGAGCCCGGAGTTCCTCGCACCGGCGAACTACCGCGCCCTTGTGAAGTCGCCGACCGAGCTCATGGTCAACATCGCAAAGGCGCTGGAGACGCCGGCTCTCGCGACGGCGGCGACCGCGGCACCGGCGCTCGCCAGAGCGGTCGGCCTGCCAGGTCAAAGCATGGGACAGCAGCTCTTCGATCCACCGGAGGTCGGCGGTTGGCCGTCGAACGCGAGCTGGATCTCGAGCAACAACGTCCTCGCGCGCGTGAACTTCGCCCAGGCGACGCTCACGGGACTGGCGAAGATTCCAGCGTTCAATGACGCGCACGCGATCCACCTCGACGGCGTCGTGAGCCCGGCGACCGCGCAGCTTCTCAACTCGAGCCCCGACGACGCGACCCGCTGGCTGATCCTGCTCGCGTCGCCGGAATTCCAGCTGAAGTGAAGAAGGTGCAGCGATGAAAGCGCTCGGCGGCACGAACGGACTCTCGCGCAGGGACTTCCTGCGAAACGGACTCGTGTTCGGGGTCGGCGCACAGGCGCTGGCCTCGGGGTATGCGGCGGTTCCGGATGTCTTCGCGCGCGCCGTGCTCTCGGCGAAATCAGCCGCGGTCCAGAACGACAAGGTCCTCGTGATGATCCAGCTCGGCGGTGGCAACGACGGTCTCCAAACGGTCATCCCGATCTCGAGCTCGCAGTACCGCGACTTCCGCCCTCAGCTTTCCGCGGCGGCCGCTAAGGCGCAACCGATTAATAAGGACACGGGCCTCCACGAGAACCTCAAGGGGATCAAATCCCTCTACGACGCCGGCAAGGTGGCCATCGTCCAGGGCGTCGGGTACACGAACCCGTCGTTCTCCCACTTCGACTCGATCCGTGTCTGGGAGACCGCCGACCCCGCGCGGCGGCAGCAGGACGGCTGGCTCGGTTCGGCGATCGCCAAGAACTACGACTCGGCCGGCCATCCGCTGATCGGCTGCGCGTGCGGGTCGACGAACGTCCCGGGAATGCTTCGCGACCTTGAGGCGACCCTCACGGTGATCGACGACGCGAAGACGTTCGGATTCCAGGGCGGGCAGAACGTCGAGGACGTGATGGGCACGCTCTACCGGAGCACCCCGGGGATCTACGGCGCCCTTTTCGACACCGCGATGAGCACCGCCCGAGACACGGTCGCGCAGCTGCGCACCTCGTCCGCGAAGTACACGCCGAAAGGGAACTACTCCGACAAGGTGCAGCTCGTGTACTCGAGCAAGAACCAGCTCGCCGCGGCGCTTCAGCTCGCGGCGGAGCTAATCGTGACCGGAACGGGCGTGAAGATCCTCCACGTGACGCTCGGCGGCTTCGACACGCACTACACCGAGCTCAACCGCCATGACTCGCTGATGGCCTACCTCGACTCGGCCATCACCGCGTTCCACGACGACCTCACCGCTTATGGCATGGCCGACCGCGTCATGATCGCGACCTGGTCAGAGTTCGGGCGGCGCCCGAAGGAGAACGCGAGCGGCGGGACGGATCACGGCACGGCGTCGCCGATCTTTCTCATCGGCGACGGCGTGAAGGGCGGGCTCTACGGCGAGACGCCGAACCTCGAGAAGCTCGACCAGCTCGGGAATCTGTCGTACGCGGTGGACTTCCGCGCCGTGTACCAGGAGATCCTCGCCTCGCACCTCGGGGTCGACGCGAAGGAAATCCTCGGGCAGACCTTCGATCGCATCCCGTTCGTGAAGGCGCCGTCCTGATGTCCGAGTGGGCGCTCAAGCTCGGGTCGGTCGTCACGACCTTGCTCGTGCTTGCCGGCGGGTACGGCTATGCGTCGACGCACGTGAAGAACCCAAACGCGCCGCTGCAGCCGCCGGTCGAGAAGTCGCCGGAGGCCGCGCAGGCAACGCCGACGCCGACCCCTATCCCATCACTCGTCGGAACCCGTCGCGGCCAACAATCGCGTGCGACATCGTCACCGGCGCCGCGTCTGACGTTGCAACCCGGTGTTCAGGCGACCGAATTGCCCGAGGTCACCTTCACCCACACGTCGTAGGCCGCATCAGCGCGCGCCGAACTCCCGCAGCAGAAGACGTCCGTAGCGTTCCGCGACCGCCTCGTTGAAGTACGTCCGGCGGCGCGCGTACTGGACGTGATGGCCGAGCTCGTGCGCAAAGCTCGCGAGCGGGTCCTCGTGATCGTCATGGAGTTGGTCGACGTCGAAATCCGCGGCCTGGCACGAGCACGGAAGCCAGACACGTATGAGGCCCGGCTCGTAGTCGGCGAGCACCATCCCGTCCTGAATCCCGGTGCGTTCGGCCTTGCGCTGCGCACCACCGGGGCGTCCGCCGACGCCGTAGCCGTACACGGCGACGGTCCCGCGGTAGCCGGCACGTCGTGCCAGGCGCTGCCAGAGGCGTCGTCCGCCCGGGAGCCGTTCGCGTCCGCAGTACCTGGAGAGCCGCATCGGGGTCCGGCAAGGCACGACCCGTACCCGTGCGGGCCAGACCGGCGCTCGCCGTGCCGAATTGGCGCTTGCTCGTCAGCCTGGTACCAGGGGGCCAGTCATCCCGGTGAGAATTGCGCCCGTGATCCCGATCGGCGATGAGGACACCGGCGGCCACCCAGGCATTCCCTACGTCAACCTCGCGATCATCGCCATCAACGTCGTCGTCTTCCTCTACCAGTTGGTGGATCCGAACTTCACGAACGGATACGCCGCGGTTCCGGCCGAGATCACGTCCGGAACGGACATCGTGGGAACGTTCGAGGTGATCACGCCAGACGGCGTCTTCGAGATTGACGAAGCACCTGGGCCGATGCCGATTTGGCTGACGCTTTTCTCCTCGATATTCATGCACGGAGGGTGGCTGCACATCGGCGGCAACATGCTGTTTCTCTTCATATTTGGCGACAACATCGAAAAGGCTTACGGCCACGTGAAGTACGTGATCTTCTATCTCGTCTGCGGCGTGATCGCCAGCTTCGCGCACGTCTTGAGTCAGCCCGACTCGATCATCCCGAGCCTCGGCGCGTCAGGCGCGATCAGCGGCGTCATGGCCGCGTACCTCGTCCTGTTCCCGACGAACCGCGTCAAGGTGCTTCTCGCCCTCGGCGTCATCCTGCTGCGTCCGATCATGGTCCCCGCCGTTGTGATGATCGGGGTCTGGGCACTGTTGCAGTTCATCAACGGCATCGGGTCGATCGCGGTGACCGATCAGACCAGCGGCGTCGCGTACTGGGCGCACATCGGCGGGTTCGTGGCGGGACTCGTGATCACGTTCCTCGCCAAAGCTTTTCTCGATCGCGACAAGGCGAGCGGTCCGCCCACCCTCTCGACGCGCTTCTAAAGGATCGCGCCAAGCCGCTCCACATCCTCGGCGACGGCGCCCTGACCGTCGAGACGGTACGCGGCTCCGAGAAGCTGGCATTTCTCCCGCGCGGTGTCGCGGCGACCGAGCTCGCAGTTGACGTCGATGAGGAGGCGCTGCGCCTCGCGATCCCGGAACCCCGCGCCGATGAGGTCGAGGAGCACGTCGGCCGCGCCCTCCATCTTGTGCAGCGCGATGAGTCTGCGCGCGGCATCGAGCGCGGTCTCGGTCGCCCGGGCGTCGCGCGCCGCGATGAGGATCGTCGCGCGTACGTGCGCAACCCCGGCGTCGCCCGCGGGGTCTCCCGTCGAGATCTGACGCGAGAGCTCGGCCTCGAGCTCCGCGAGCGGGCGAGGCGTGAAGACGACGACCTTGCGCGGAGCGGGCTGCGCGACTACCGGGGCGGCTGCGGGCCTGGGCTTCGGCGTGGCGCCGATACCGGCGCGCGCCAGGAGGTCCGCGGGGCCCATGAGGTCGGAGCGCTCGGCATGCGTCATCGTCTCCGCGTTCCTCAGCACGACCGCCGAGCTCGCCTCGGGACGAGTCCGTGCGTGGACGGCCGCAGCAAGGGCCGAGCGATGTTTCGCCTCGACCGCGGCTTCGTCCGGAACACGCTTCTCTGGGGCCCCTGCCCCATCAGGGGCCCCTACCCCTGCAGTCGTGGACGGTGTGGCCGCGACGCGTACGGGCGGCGGCGGCGTCGGCTTCGCCCCGCCCTGCGCCGCGGCCACACGGTCCGCGATCGCCACGAGCTGCGGAAGATCGCCCAGCGTCTCGCGCCCATACGTGAGCTCGAGCCACGCGCGCCGCGTGTCACGCTGAGAGAGCGAGACATCGATGAAGCGCGCGTATTCCTCGCACGCGCTGATGAGATCGCCCTGGTTCGCGAGCGCCGCGGCGAGGCGGCGGTGGGCCGCGAGGTCGAAGGGCGCTATCTCGACCGCGACGCCGAGGAGCGCGACCGCGTTCACGCGGTCGTTCTTTTTTGCAAAAGCCGCGGCGCCTTCTCGCAAGGTCAGCAGCGCGGCGTCGCGATCCTCGAGCGAGACGAGCGTCCGCGCAAGACCGCCGAACGAGTCGACGTCGCCGTGCTTGGCCACGAGCTCCCGATACGCGGTCTCGGCCTGACGCAGGCGGCCGCTCGCGAAGAGCTTGGCGGCAGCGTCGCTTGCGAGGCGGTGGTCGTTCGGCATCTTCGCCTCGGCCGTTCGTCCCTGCTTCGCGAGCGCTTGCGCGAACTCGCTCGCCTTCTTGTTGTCCATGACCTTGCTCGCGGCGAGACGCGCGCGCTCGGCGAGCGGAAGGATGTGAGTGCGCTCGACATTGTTCGCGTTGACGCCCATCGCGTGCAGCTCGCGTGACAGGAACGCGGGCGCGGCGGGACCGAGGTATCCCTTCGCGACGCCCAGGAGCTCCAGGGCGAGCGCGTTCACCGCCTAGTCCTCGCCGCCGCTTCCCGCTTCGTCGGCGAGAGCGTAGAAGCGCAGCGCGTTCAGCATGCGGTCGAACGCCGATGCGACCTCTTGTGTGATGTCGTCGCCGCTTCGCGTATCGAAGTGCGCTTCGCGCAGATCGATGTCGCCGGTCGAAACCTGCGTGGCCTCACCGACGAGCCGGCGGAGCGGTCCGACGAGCGAGCGCGTGAGCAGGATCCCGATGACGAACGACAGGAGCACGCCCATGACGAGCATGAGCGCGGCGTCGACTGTCGCGTTGTCGGCCGCCTTCGTGTAGGTCGCGAGCGGCACCGCGAGGACGTAGCCCCACGGCTTGTTCACGAGGCGCGTCACCACGCCCCGCTGCTCAGCGGTGCCGGATCCGAATGCGAACCCTGCGTCGCCGCTCGCGCCGCGCGGAAGTCCGTCGAGAGCCGTCTTCAGCGTGGGCAGCGGGTCGATGACGAGCTTGTCGGGTGTGATCGTTCCGAAGCGCTTGTCCGCCGCGAGCTTCTTCGCGGTGTCGGCCTCGATCGGCGCGATCGGCTTGTAGATGAGCGACTCCGCCTGGTCGCGATGCCCCTTCGTTTCAGAGACCGCGAGGCGGATGCCGTAGTCGTCGACGAGGAAGGAATGCGCGCCCACTCCGACTGATCCGGCGTCGCTCTCGACGATGTCCCAGATCGCCGCGAGGTTCACGCGGGTTCGCACCACGGCGACCACGACGTTGTTTGCCGCGACCGGCGACGAGAAGAAGAGCGCGGGCTTGTTCGTGATCACCGAGTACGAGGGATCGCTCACGTACGGCGTGCCCTTCGTGGCGGTGAGGAAGTACTCGCGGAAGGCCACGCTCGTGCCTTCGTCGGTCGGCACCGAGGCCGCGACGATCGTGCCTTTGAGGTCGACGACGGCGACGGATTCGTACTCGGGCGATCGGGCAGCCGCGGCCGAGAGCGCCGTACGCGCCGACCCGCGCGCCTCCTGGTCACCGAGGTTCGTCGCGTAACGGACGATGTCCGGAAGCTTGGCCACGAGGATGATGTCGCCCAGGCGGCTCGCCAGGTATGCATCGATCGCGTTGGCGGTGGATGTGGAGCGCTGGCGGATGTTCGTCACGCCGAGGGAGGTCAGGTCGTTACGTGTGTTGTTCGTTGAGACGACGCTCACGAGGGCGATCGGCGCCACACCGACAATGACCAGCGCGGCGAGCACCTTCTGCCAGAACCGAACTCGAGGCCGACCCATACCGCTCCCCTGCCCCGCGCGCCCTAATTGCCACCTTCGCGCGCGAGTAGGCGCATCGTCGGCGTCACTAGCCGTCTGGCCTAGTCACAGGGCGGCACGCGCTCGTACCGGAAAGGTCCTAGTACCGCAGGGCGGCCAGGCCCTACCATTCCTTCAAACAACACACGAAGACGTGCCCGCGCACGTGGAGGACAAGTGGCCAACGGAACGATCAAGAAGCTCGTCGGCGACAGAGGCTTCGGCTTCATCCAGACGGAAGACGGCTCAGACATCTTCTTTCACCGGTCGCAGGTGGAAGGCGACGCGTTCGATACCCTCCGTGAGGGTCAGAGCGTGACTTACGAGAAGGGGATGGACCCCCGCCGCGGCAAGCCGCAGGCGGAGAAGATCACCGCGGCCTAAGTCCGCGCGGGCAAGCTCCTAAAGCTCCCGCTTCGCTTAGCGTCGCGCAGCAGGCCACGAAGGAGACGCTTTGACGTTTCCAGTTGCTCGCGGTCGTCCGCTGTCATACCCGCACGCTCGGCGTCGACGCGCCACCAACACTCGAAGCCCCAGAGGCGCTCGTCTCCGACGCGCAACCGTGGGATGCCGAAGCCGCTCCGCCTCACGTCGCCGGTCTCGAAGTCGAAGAAGCCTTCGAAGATCGCCGCCGCCCCGGTCCGGTCGGGCTCGCCCTCGCGGGAGTCCACCAGGATCACGCACGACGTCCCGGGACGGATCTCGTCGCGCCCGCGCTGGGGGCGCCGCCCGCGCTCACCACGCGACTGGGGAGCCCTGCCTGCGGGCCGGCGATCGGAGCGCGGCTCAATCTGACGCTGCGGACCGCGATCCGGAGCCGGCGACGACGATGTGGGCCGCGGCTCCGCCTTGGGCCTGCGTGGCCGGAATCGGCGCCGACGAGGACGCTCTTGCACGCGAACAGTTTAGGTCGAGCGACGAGCGGCTAAGGGGCAGGGGCCCCTGTTAGCGAGCGAAGCGAGCGTGCGTGAGGAGCGAGTCCGACAGCCCTGAGCGCGTCTCGCGGCTGGCCGCGAGATTGAGCAGGTCTAAAGAGGTCGGTCGCTTTACCATCGACGTAGATGCGTGACATCCACGATGTCTATGACGAGTTCAAGCAGCAGCTGCCCGATATCGACACCGAAGAGACGCAGGAGTGGATCGAGTCGCTGGACGCGCTCGTAAAGCAGTCGGGCGGCGACCGTGCTCGCTTCGTCCTCTACAAGCTGCTGAAGCGGGCGCGGATGTTGCACGTCGGGCTGCCCCCACTGACGGAGACGCGCTACATCAACACCATCTCGCCGGAGCAGGAGCCCGATTTCCCCGGCGACGAGGAGATGGAGCTCCACATCCGGCGGCTCATCCGCTGGAACGCGGTCGCCATGGTCGTCCGCGCGAATCACCACTTCGACGGAATCGGTGGTCACCTGGCGACGTACGCCTCGGCGGCGAGCCTCTATGAGGTCGGCTTCAATCACTTCTTTCGCGGAAAGGACGACGGCGCATCCGGCGATCAGATCTTCTTCCAGGGACACGCCGCGCCGGGTATTTATGCGCGCGCGTTCGTGGAAGGTCGCCTGAGTGAGTCGCAGCTCGACCATTTCCGGCGGGAGGTCGTCCCGGGCGAAGGCCTCTCGAGCTATCCGCATCCACGGCTGATGCCCGAGTTCTGGGAGTTCCCGACGGTCTCGATGGGGCTCGGCCCCCTCGCCGCGATCTACCAGGCGCGCTTCAACCGCTACCTGCAACACCGCGGGATCAAGGACACGTCGGCGTCGCGCGTATGGGCGTTCGTCGGCGACGGCGAGTGCGACGAGCCCGAGTCGCTCGGCGCGCTGCACGTCGCGGCGCGCGAAGGCCTCGACAACTTGACCTTCGTGGTGAACTGCAACCTGCAGCGTCTCGACGGTCCGGTCCGTGGCAACGGCAAGATCGTCCAGGAGCTCGAGTCGGTATTCCGTGGCTCGGGCTGGAACGTCATCAAGGTGCTCTGGGCGCGCGAGTGGGACGAGCTGCTGGCACGCGACGTCGACGGCGTCCTCGTCAATCGAATGGCCGAGACGACCGACGGCGAATCGCAGCGTCTGACCATCGCCGATGGCGCGTACATCCGCGAGCACTTCTTCGGGGGCGACCCGCGCCTCGGAAAGCTGGTGGAGCACCTCTCCGATGAACAGCTGCGGGATCTGCGCCGCGGCGGCCATGACTATCGCAAGGTCTACGCGGCGTACAACGCAGCCGTGCGCTACACCGGCGCGCCGACCGCGATCCTCGCGCAGACCGTGAAGGGCTGGGCCCTCGGACCGTCGGTCGAGGCCCGCAACATCACCCACCAGGCGAAGAAGATGAGCTTCGAGGAGCTCAAGATCTTCCGCGATCGCCTGCAGCTCCCGATCTCGGACGACAAGCTCACCGACGACCCGCCCTACTACCACCCGGGCCCCGACTCTCCCGAGGTGCGGTACATGCTCGAGCGCCGGCGCGCGCTTGGCGGGTTCGTTCCGAGACGAGTCGTCCGCGCGAAGCCGTTCCCGCAGCCCGACGACTCGGCCTTCGCCGAGTTCGCGCGAGGATCAGGGAGCGCCGCGGCCTCGACGACCATGGCGTTCACGCGCCTGCTGCGGAATCTCGTGCGCGACAAGAATGTGGGCAAGCGCGTGGTGCCGATCATCCCCGACGAGGCGCGCACGTTCGGCATGGATCCGCTCTTCAAGGAAGTCGGGATCTACTCGCCGCTGGGGCAGCGGTACGAGCCGGTCGACTTCGAGACGCTCCTTCCGTACCGCGAGGCGATCGATGGCCAGGTGCTCGAAGAAGGCATCACCGAGGCAGGCTCGATGGCGTCGTTCACCGCCGCCGGGACGAGCTACGCGACGCACGGCGAGCAAGTGCTCCCCTTCTACGTCTTCTACTCGATGTTCGGGCTGCAGCGCACCGGCGATCAGATCTGGGCGTTCGGCGACGCGCGCGGGCGCGGCTTCCTCTGCGGTGCGACCGCGGGCCGCACCACCCTGAATGGCGAAGGCTTGCAGCATGAAGACGGGCACAGCCAGCTGCTCGCCAGCGCGATCCCGAATATTCGAGCGTACGACCCCGCGTTCGCATACGAGACGGCCGTCATCGTGCGCGACGGCATCAAGCGGATGCTGGGCGACGGCGAGGCGATCTTCTACTACCTCACCCTCTACAACGAGAACTACCCGCAGCCGGCCATGGCCGAGGGCATCGAGGAAGGCATCGTTCGCGGCATCTACCTGTTCAGACCCGGCGCAGAGGGCCGTCGCCGGCGCGTCACGCTCCTCGGATCGGGCTCGATCATGCAGCAGGTCCTGCGCGCGCAGAAGCTCCTCGAGGAGAAGTACGACGTCGGCGCGGACGTGTACAGCGTCACGAGCTACCAGCAGCTCCGCAACGAAGCGCTCGAGGTCGAGCGCTGGAATCGCCTGCACCCGGAGGCCGAGCCGCGCCTCCCCCACGTGACGAGCGTGCTAGGCGGGCACTCGCCGATTGTCGCCGCGTCGGACTGGCTGAAGGCGATCCCCGACCAGGTCTCTCGCTGGGTCGGAAGTCCGTTCGTCTCGCTCGGCACCGACGGGTTCGGGCGGAGCGACACGCGGGAGGCGCTGCGCCGCCACTTCGAGATCGACGCCGAGAGCGTGGCCACTGCCTCGCTGCACGCGCTCGCGCTCACCGAGGAATACGGGGCGGCCGACGTCGCGAAGGCGATCAAAGAGCTCGGCATCGACCCCAACAAGCCGGAGCCGCGGACCGCCTAGAGCGCGCGAAGTGCGAGCGGGTGCTCGCCGCTTGCGTCGACATGGAACGCGCGACCGCTCGGTTTCCCGCTCACGATCTCGACGAGCCGCTCGTCCTCATACCGCGCGGCCACCGCGTCGTCGAGCGCTATCCCCGGCGGAAGTCCCGCCGCGATTTCCCGCGCGTACACCGGACGGCGCCGCTCCTGCGAGTCGTAGTGCGGGCACGCCGATCCAGCGAGCAGCTTGAGACCATCGTGCAGCGGACCGAGCTCGAGCGTGAACGAGTCGGTGATGCCGGCCTCGAACCAGCAGATGCATCCGGCCGACCACCCGGTGAGGATCGTCCCGTTCCGGTACGCGCTGCGCAGCGCCTTCTCGACGCCGTGAACGCGCCAGATCGCGAGCATGTTCGCGGTGTTACCGCCGCCGACCATGACGACGTCCTGCGCGCGGATGAATCCGTCGATGTCGTCGACCGTGCGATTGAAGAGCGCAAGATGCGACGGCTCGCACTCGACCCCAGCGAATGCCTGATAGAAGGTCAAAACGTAGGCCGCGTCGTCGCCTGACGCGGTGGGCACGAAGAGAACTTTCGGACGCCGCTTCCCGGTGAGATCGAGGACGTAGCGCGTCAGCGCGGGAAAATTGAGCTGCTCCCCACCGCAAGCGACGATGCGTCTCGGCACAGGCGCTCACTCTGCCAGAGCGGTGCGCGGGCTAGTTGGCGAAGCTCCTAGGGACCGGCGTCGGCGAAGTGTTCGAGCGGCCCGGCGTCGCTCCTCACGGCCGCGAGCCTGTCGATGGGGATGCGGAGGAACGCGTTCACCATGACCGGATCGAACTGCTTCCCGCTACAACGCTCGATCTCGCTTATGGCGTCCTCGAGGCTCATCGCCCGGCGATACGGACGGTCGGATGTCATCGCGTCGAGTGCGTCGGCAAGCGCGAAGATCCGGGCTCCGAGCGGGATCTCCTCGCCAGCGAGTCCGTCGGGATAGCCGCTGCCGTCGAATTTCTCGTGGTGGTGGCGCACGATCTCGGCGGCACCGCTCAGGTACGGGATCCCGGCCAGGATCCGCGCGCCATAGGCGGGATGGCGCTTCATCACCCTCCACTCGGACCCATCAAGCTCGCCGGTCTTTCGCAGGATCTCGTCTGGGATCCCGATCTTTCCGACGTCGTGGAGCAGCGCACCGCGCCGAAGCGTCCGCACGTTCACGTGAGGTGAGCGCAGCTCGCGGGCCATGAGGTCCATGTAGCGCGCGACGCGCTGCGCGTGTCCCTCGGTCTCCCGGTCGCGGACATCGAGCGCCAACGAGAGTGCACGGAGGGTCGAGTCGTAGGCGCTCTCACTCTCGCTAAGGGCGGCCTCGAGCGCGCGCGCCTGGGCGCCCATCTGATCCGAGGTACGGCCGTAGGCGCGCTTCAGCAGGAGCCAGAGCACCGCGGCTTCCGCCGTCATGATCCCAGCGGTCGTGAGCTGCACGTCCCGCACGAGACCGTCGAGCGACTGCCCGCCCAAGGTCAGGGAGTAGAGCGCCCCGAGGCCAACGGCGGCTGCGATGGCTGACAGGAGCGCGACGATCGCAAGAACGACGCGGAACGGATTCCCGGCGCGCGGCGACGCCCGCGCGAAGTCGCGTACACCCACCACCGGCGCGGCCATCAGTGCGCCGAATTGTAGGAAGGGGGGCGCGAAAAACCCGACCGAAAACCGCCCCGAAGGCGGGCATCCAGTCGCAACTCGTTAGCAGTGCGGCGCGCCGGAGTCGCTAGTTGATCGTTGTGGTGCGGTGGCCCTGCGCCAGCCACGCCGGAATGGCCGCCGCGACCATCGGCCTCCCGACGAAGAAGCCCTGAGCGCTGTCGCACCCGACGTCGGCGCAGGCGTCGTACGTGGCCTGGTCCTCGATGCCCTCGGCGATGACCTTCATGCCGAGCGCATGTCCAAGGTTCGTGATGAGCTTGACGATCTCGGCGCTGCCGCGGTCGCGCGTCATGCGCCCGACGAACGAGCGGTCGATCTTCACGGCGTACGCCGGGAGACGCTGGAGGTACGCGAGCGAGCTGTAGCCGACGCCGAAGTCATCGATCGCGAGCTGCACGCCGAGGTCGCGCAATTCCGCGAGGGTACGCATGACGCGGTTCGGCTCGGCCATGAGCATCGTCTCGGTGATCTCGAAGGCGAGCCACTCCGGTGGGATCCCCACACCGTCGAGCGCTCGACCCACCATGCGCGGGAGCTCGGGGTCGAGGAGATTCCGGATCGAGAGATTCACCGCCGCTTGGAGCGGAACGTTGGCCTGCTTCCATTCGGCGCACTGGGCGAGCGTCGACGCGAGCACCCGCGAAAAGAGCGACTTCACCAGTCCGGAGCGCTCCGCAAGGGGAATGAACTCGCCGGGCGCGATAAGGCCGCGCGTCGGGTGACGCCATCGCGCCAGCGCCTCGACTCTCACGATCTCACCCTCGTTGAACCCGACGATCGGCTGATAGACGACCTGCAGCTGGTCCGTGTCGAGCGTGTGCCGCAGGTCCGCCATGAGGGCGAGCGGGTTCGAGCCCTCCGGATCCTGCTGCTCCGCGTACACCGCGGATGCGCCGGGGGTGCGCTTCGCGACGTACATCGCCATGTCGGCGCGACGCATGAGCGTCTCGGCGTCGTCGCCGTGCTGTGGACTCACCGCGATCCCGATCGAGATGGCGATCTCGTGCGCGGTTCCCTCGATATCGAAGGGTTGCTGCAGGGCGTCGATGATCTTCTGCGCGACGTGTCCGGCGCCGCCTTCGTCGGCGCCCGGGAGGATGAACGCGAACTCGTCGCCGCCCAGGCGCGCGACCGTGTCGGTCTCGCGCAGGTCAGAGGTGATCCGCTGCGCGACTTCGCCGATGAGGAGATCGCCCGCACGGTGACCGAAGGTGTCGTTGATCTCCTTGAAGCGGTCGAGGTCCATCACCAGGAGCGCGAGCGGCATCGCGAGGCGCCGCGCGGTGCGCAGTGACTGCTCCAGCCGGTCCAGGAGGAGCGCGCGGTTGGGGAGGCCGGTCAGCGAATCGTGCAGCGCCTGCCGCTCGAGCTCGTGCTCGGCCTTCTTGCGATCGGTGACATCGGTGAAGCTCGAGACGACCTCCCGCACACGGCCGAAGGCATCCTTGATCGGGACTGCGTCGACGAGCAGCCATCGGACGTAGCCGTCCGCGCGGACCATACCCATCATGACGTCGCGGATCGGCACGCCCCGGGCCTGCGCCGCGACGTTGGGGACCTCGTCATCGGGCATCGTCGTGCCGTCCTCGCGGATGCGGCGGTCCTCACCCGACGGCTGGTTGCCTTCGAGCTCGTCGGGCGGTCGCCCGAAGATGCGCTTCGCCGCGGCGTTCGCGAAGATCACGCCACCGGAGGCGTTGCGCACGACGACACCGCATGCCATTGCGTCATAGACGGCGGCGAGATCGCTCTCCGATCGTTCCACTGGATGGAGGCGACGGTACCCGCCACACCTTTCGGGCGAGGAGTGAAAGAGGTATCGGGCTCGTGACTCGGAAGTACTAGAGACGCATTCTTGTCAGCCGGTACTTCCCTTTGTCGCTCACGTTGCCATCGGCTCGTCTATATGCGAGCGCTCGATCGAGGCTGACGCGCCACTCCGGTCAGCGTGCCTCCCGATGAAACTCGACGATCCTGCCCTGCTCGCAGCGGTAGGTCGCGATCGAGCTCGGCGATCCGATCCTGCCGGTCTGCACTCCGTCGACGGTCGAGCTGCCGCTCGAGCTCGTCGTGAACCCGCCGCTTCTGTCCCACCGCTGGCTCGACGTGCTCCCGCCGCCGTTCGAGAAGCACTCGACGGTCGGCGGGATGATCACAGCGGTGAACACAAGAACGAGCCCGTAGCCGATGACCGCCCCGCCGAGGGCGGCCCGCCGCGCGACGGCAAGCGGACGCCGACGGATCGCTCTGGCTAGGACGACGAGGAGCACGAGGCTCACCGGCAGGACGAGCAGACCGATCGAGAAGATCGCGAACACGCCGAAGAGAAGCCCGGCCCCGACGAGCACTCCGAGGACGGCGACGTTCGTTGCGGCGCGCCAGGGGACTAGCTGCGCGCCGACCGCGATCGCGAATGTCGCCAGGGCGACGAGTGCGAAATCGAACGGGTGCGGTTCAAAGACGGCGTTGTTGCCCGCGCGGAGCGACAGGTAGACCGGAAACAGAAGCGTTGCGAATGCGGCCGCGAGTATCGCTGCGATCGCGACGCGAAGCGCCGGGTTCACGCGCGCATGAGCGGCCGGTAGCGGATGCGATGCGGGCGCCAATCCGTTCCCACGGTCTTGCGCATGAATTCTTCATATGCGTGCCAGTTGCCCTCGAACCAGCGCACGCGGCTGTCGCCCTCGAAGACGAGCAGATGCGTGGCGATGCGGTCGAGGAACCAGCGGTCGTGGCTGATCACGACGACGCACCCGGCGAAGTCGAGGATCGCTTCCTCCAGAGCGCGCAGCGTGTCCACGTCGAGGTCGTTCGTGGGCTCGTCGAGGAGGAGCACGTTGCCGCCCGAGCGCAGGAGCTTGGCAAGATGCACGCGATTCCGCTCGCCGCCCGAGAGATCCCCCACCTTCTTCTGCTGGTCGGCACCGCGGAAGTTCAACGACGCGGCATACGCGCGGGCGTTCCGTGTGCGCGAGCCGATCTGGATGTTCTCCTCGCCGCCCGAGACCTCCTCCCACACCGTCTTCTTCGGGTCGAGCGTGTCCCGAGTCTGCGAGACATACGCGAGCTTCACGGTTTCGCCGACGCGCAGAGTGCCGGAGTCCACCTGCTCTTCGCCGGTGATCAACCGGAAGAGCGTCGTCTTGCCGGCGCCGTTCGGACCGATCACTCCAACGATGCCGCCGCGCGGCAGCTTGAAGCTGAGGTCGTCGAAGAGAAGCTTGTCGCCGTACGACTTGCGAATCCGCTCCGCCTCGACGACGACGTCGCCGAGCCGCGGGCCCGGCGGGATCGAAATCTCGAGCTCGCGCTCGCGGAGCTCCGGGTCCTCCGCGAGAAGGCGCTCGTACGACTCGATGCGCGCCTTGCTCTTCGCCTGACGCGCACGCGGCGAGGCGCGGACCCACTCGAGCTCGCGCGCGAGCGTCCTCTGGCGCGCCGACTCCTGCTTCTCCTCGTCGGCGAGGCGCTTGCGCTTCTGCTCGAGCCACGAGCTGTAGTTGCCCTGGTACGGAATGCCGGCGCCTTTGTCGAGCTCGAGGATCCAGCCCGCGACGTTGTCCAGGAAATAGCGATCGTGGGTGACGGCGACGACGCAGCCGGGGTACAGAGCGAGGTGTCGCTCGAGCCACCCCACGGACTCGGCGTCGAGGTGGTTCGTCGGCTCGTCGAGAAGAAGGAGGTCGGGCTTCGATAAGAGGAGTCGGCAGAGCGCGACGCGGCGACGCTCGCCACCGGAAAGAGTGGCAACGTCCTGGTCGCCGGGCGGGCAGCGAAGCGCGTCCATCGCGACGTCGACCGTGGCGTCGAGCTCCCACAGACCTTTCGCCTCGATCTGGTCCTGCGAGCGCTGCAGCTCGTCGGTCGCGCGCTCCATCTCGGCCGGTTCGAGGTCCTCGCCTAGCTTCATCGAGAGCTCGTTGTAGCGATCGAGCACGGCACGCTGAGCGGCTACGCCCTCCTCCACGTTCCCGCGCACGTCCTTATTCGGATCGAGCGCCGGCTCCTGTGCCAGCAGCCCGGCCCGGAAACCCTCGGTAATCCGCGCGTCGCCGACGTACTCGCGGTCGAGCCCGGCCATGATGCGGAGGAGCGTGCTCTTGCCCGCGCCGTTCGGGCCCAGCACGCCGATCTTCGCGTCGGGGTAGAACGCGAGCGTGATCCCGCGCAGGATCTCCCGCTGTGTTGAGGGCACGATCTTCTTGAGCTGATACATCGTGTAAATGAATTGCGGGGGCACAGAAAAACCGTAACAGGTACGCTTTACAGCGTCGTGGGCGGGGACAAGCGCAATTTCAGACTGTCGAAGGACGTCCTGCCGAGCCGCTATGAGCTGCGGTTCGAGCTCGAGTTCGACACGTGGACTTCGACCGGCTCCGAGCGGATAACGCTGCGCTCGGCGCGGCCGTCGCGCGAGATCACCCTCCACGCGCTCGAGCTGGACATCGTTGCCGCGACGATCGACGGTAAAAACACGCTCGACAAAGCCGCCATGGACACCGAGCAGGAGACCGCGACCCTCAAGTTCGCGAACGAGATCCCCGCCGGCGAGCACGTCCTAGAGATCTCGTGGAAGGGCAGCATCCGGGACTCGCTGCGCGGCCTTTATCGCTCGCTCCGCGGTGAGGAGCGCTACGCCGCCACCCAGTTCGAAGCCGCCGATGCGCGGCGGGCCTTCCCCTGCTTCGACGAGCCCGAGTTCAAGGCCCGCTTCGCCCTCGAGCTCGTCCACCCCGCGGGGAACGCGGCGATCGGCAACATGCCCATCACCTCCCAGGAAGAAGTCGATGAGCGGCGCACCCGCACGCGTTTCCGGGAGACCCCGAAGATCTCGTCGTACCTCGTCGCATTCACGGTCGGGCCGTACGAGTTCACGCCGACAGTGGCCACGCCGTCGGGCATCCCCGTGCGCGTGTGCCTGCCGCCGGGCCTCGCCGAGCAAGGCATCTACGCGCGCGACGCGCACGTGCGCTCGGTGGAGTGGCTGCAGGACTACACCGCGATTCCGTATCCGTACATCAAGGTCGACGCGATCGGGATCCCGGACTTCGAGGCGGGCGCGATGGAGAACCCCGGTGCGATCACCTACCGCACGCGGCTTCTCGCGGCCGACGACCGCAATGCCTCCATCCAAACGCTGAAGGGGATCTTCAGCACCGCGGCGCACGAGCTCACCCACATGTGGTGGGGCGACCTCGTGACGATGCGCTGGTGGACCGACCTGTGGCTGAACGAATCGTTCGCCTCATTCGTGGGCGAGAAGGCGACCGCCGCGCTCAACCCCGAGTGGCGCTACTGGCGCGACTTCGTCGCCGACAACACCGGCGCGTTCAACCTCGACGCCCTGGCCTCGACGCACCCGATCTCCGTCGAGGCGAAGAGCGCGGAGGAAGCGTCGCAGCGCTTCGACGCCATCTCGTACACGAAGGGTGCCGCGGTGCTTCGCATGATCGAGGGGTACCTCGGCGAGGAGACGTTCCGCGAGGGCGTCCGCATCTACCTGAAGCGGCATGCTGAGGCCAACGCATCGGCGGACGATTTCTGGCGCGCTCTTGACGAGGCATCCGGTCAGGACGTGACCGCCATCGCGAACGCCTGGATCAAAGAGCCCGGGCACCCGCTCGTGCACATCCGCGCGCAGCAGACCGGCGGCGGGCTCGAGCTCGAGCTCACGCAGGCGCGGTACTTCTCCGACTCGAACGCGAAGCCGACCGGACAGGTATGGCCCGTTCCGATGGTCCTGAAGTACGGGACCGCGGACGGCATCCGCGAGCACCGCTTCGTGCTGCGCCGCCAGCGCGAAACGCTGCGCCTCGAGGGGGCCAGGTGGTTCTTCCCGAACGCCGGCGGCCGCGGCTTCTACCGCTTTCAATTCGCGTCGGCGCTCGAAGGCGATCTGCTGGATCAGGGCATCACGGAGCTTTCAGCGGAGGAGCGGCTCGCGCTGCTCGACGATCTGTGGGCCCTTGTTCGTCACGGCAAGGACAAGCTCGCGACGTTCCTTCACCGCGTCGAGACGCTCCGCGGCGAGCAGGACCGCGCGGTCCTCGCCTCGATCGCCGACGCGCTCACGTGGCTCGCGAACTACGCCGTCCGCGACGCGACGGAACGGCCGTACGCCCGTCTGGTCGAGGACCTCTTCCGTCCGATCCTGGCCACGACAGGCTGGCGGCCGGCGAACGGCGAAGATTCCGACGTCCGCGAAAAGCGGACGCGCGCGATCGGCATGCTCGGGCTCTACGCGCGTGCCGACGACGTCCGCGCGGAGGCGCAGCGCCTGGTCCGCGCGCATCTCGACGACGACGAACGTCTGCATCCCGACGTGGCCGGCACGGTGGTCGCGGTGGCCGCGACCATCGGCGACGACAGGCTCTGGGAGCGTTACGTCGCGCGCATGCAGCAGGCGCAGGCGGCCGACGCCCAGGAGGAAGCGCGCTTCCGGCAGGGGCTGATCTATTTCGAAGACGCGCAGCTTGCGCGCCGGACCGCCGACGCCATCTTCTCGCCGCTCATCCGCGTCCAGGACCGCGCGCTCATGCTCATTCCGATGCTCCAGTTCCGGCGAACACGACCGCTCGCGTGGACAGTCCTGAAGGAGCACTGGGAGGCCGACGTGGCGAACGCCGACGTCGCCCCGCTTCTCAAGCAGTCCATGGTCAACGCGGTCAGCCAGTTGGCGCAGCGCGGACTCGCCGAGGACGCGACCGCCTTCCTCGAGCAGAAGAAAACACCGGACGTCGCCGAGACCGTCGCGCAGGCGCTCGAGCGTCTGCGCGTCAACACCGCGGCCGCGGAGCGGCTTGCCGAGGAGCTCGAGAACGAACTGCGGGTGGCGACGCCGAGCTGAGGTCGCGCGTGCCTAGCCCCCGATGAAGCTCATTTCGATCTTGTGAAGGCCGGCGGTCGCCTCGGAGCGGAGGTCGGAATAGCGGTCGGTCCGCTCGGTCCACACCGCCGCGATCGCATGGGTGATCTCTTGATCGGTGGCCGCGCTGCGAACCAGAGAGCGCAGATCGTGTCCCTGCGTCGCGAAGAGGCACGTGTAGAGCGAACCATCGGCTGAGAGCCGCGCCCGCGTGCAGTCAGCGCAGAACGGCTGCGTGACCGATGAGATGACGCCGATCTCCCCGCCTCCGTCTTTGTAGGAGTAGCGAGCGGCGACCTCGCCGCGGTAGCCCGCCTGAATCGGTTCGAGCGGCATCTCGCGGTCGATCATCGAAACGATCTCGCGAGCCGGGACGACGTCGTCGAGGCGCCAGCCGTTCGTCGATCCCACGTCCATGAACTCGATGAAGCGGAGCGTCATACCTGTGCCTTTGAAGTAGCGGGCCATCGGCACGATGCTCGATTCGTTCACGCCGCGCTTCGTGACCATGTTGATCTTTATCGGCGCGAGCCCCGCCGCCCGCGCGGCCTCGATGCCGGCGAGGACCTTGGCGACCGGGAAGTCCGAGTCGTTCATGGCCTTGAACGTCGCGTCGTCGAGCGAGTCGAGGCTGACTGTGACTCGCTTGAGCCCAGCCGCAGCGAGCGAGCGCGCCTTCTGCGAGAGAAGCGAGCCATTCGTGGTCAGAGTCAGGTCGAGGTCGCCGATCTTCGCGAGCTTCTCGACGAGGCGCTCGAGGTCGCGTCGCACGAGCGGCTCGCCGCCCGTGAGCCTGATCTTCTGCACGCCGAGAGAGACGAAGATGCGGACGAGCCGCTCGATCTCCTCGAAAGTCAGGATCTCGGCTCGCGGCAGGAACTGGAAATCCTTGCCGAAGATCTCCTTGGGCATGCAGTAGACGCAGCGGAAGTTGCAGCGATCGGTCACGCTGATCCGCAGGTCGTGAAGCGGCCTGCCCAGCGTGTCCAGCGGATTTGTCCCCACGTGAAAAGTATGAGGCTCGGGTATCCGGGAACCTAGGGAGATAGGCGCGTCCGCACTGCGTCCCTGATCGCGGCAGGTTTCGGGAATCCCCCGTCGCGCTTCATCGAGTGCAGAAGATCCCCGTCGATGGACACGTCGAACGTCCCTCCGTCCCAAGGGATGATCTCGATGCACGAGAGCCGGGAGCCGAACTCCAGCATCAGCTCCTTCGCGAGCTCCAGGGTCTGCGGCTCGTAGCCGCACTCGGCGCAGTACGTGATCTTGACCTTGCTCGCGATGGCGGTCATGCCGCCACGCGCGTGGCGATCTCCCGGAGCTCACGGACGACCTCGCCGTTCGCGAACTTCGTCGTCTCGTCGCGCATCTTCGCCAGCTCGGCCTGCAACCGCACGCGAGCCTCTTCGGGGAGCTGATCGACCGGAGCGTCGGGCGATCCGAACTCGGGGTGCGCGGCGAAGATGTCCTTCCGGCGCTTGGCGCGGACCTCGGTGACCGACGCCGGCCGCTCGATCCAGTGCCCGAGCTCTCGGAAATCCTCGTCGAAGAAGACGAAGACCGGGATCGACTTGAACTGTCCCTTGTTCAGATACCGCTGCATGATGTCGTCGTTCTGATCGCGCAGGAAGATGCGCACGTCAAGCTTTCCGCTGTCCTTCGCGAGCCGGCCGAGCACCGGAAGATTCGCGATGACATCACCGCACCAGTCCTCGGCGAGCACGAGCACCTTGACGGGGCGCGGCAGCGCGCGGAACGCCGCGAGATCCTCTTTGGTTAGATCCACGCGACGTTCGTTCTCTTCGACGCGATCGCGGTTCCGCGTCATCTGCTCTTTGTATGCGTCGTAGGTCAGCCCCTGATCGAAGCGAGAACGATCAATCGTCATTCAACGGCCTCCAGTGATGCCGCGATGATGGCATCACCTGACACAACACGTCGGCCGCACTGAAGATTCCCTTTTCGCGGCCGGAGCGACGCTACAAGCGGCATGCGCGATCAGCCGCCGAATCGCGTCGGGTCGAGCGTGAGCAGATCAGCGATGCGGTCGACCGCGACGTCCGGAGGCGGACCGGCCTGCGGCTCCGAGGCGTAGTGGCCCTGCCGGACGTGGATCGTCGTCGCTCGAGACCCGAGCCCTATCTTGGTGCGGCCGAGGAGCGCGGCCTTGTCATCGACGTGGACGTAATGGCGTGATGGAAACCGACGCTGCACCTCGGCGAGGTGATCCTCCTTGTGCTCGTACACGAGGACGTTCCCGCGCGTCGCCATGAGCAACCCGGCGCGCGCGATCTTCGCCGGCTGATAGACGCGATCGCCGTCCGAGAGGATGGCGACCTCACCGAGGGTCCATAGGTGCGCGATGACGTCCATCGCGCGCGGGTAGAGGTAGCGCTCGAACAGCACGCCCAGGACCGCGCGATCCACGTCCTCGGCGCGGGGCTCTTCTGGAAACGCGCGGCGGAAGCGCCGGAGCGTCTCCGGAAAGTCGACAACGCCCTCCTCATCTCGGACCTCTTCATAAAGTGACCAGAAACGCGAGGCACGACCGTCCGCGACGAGGCTCGCGATGGCGTCCTCGATGTCCTTCTTGACGCGGTCGTTGTCGAGCAGCGTGTTGTCCACATCGAGGAGGAACGCGAGATCTCCGGATCGCCGCGTGTCAGGCGCTCTTGGCGACCATGCCGCGGGTCGTCTCCGCGAAGGGGCTCTCGCCGAACCAGCGACCGAACCCGCGCACGGCGGACGTGGATCCGTCGAGTGCAATCGCGCCGGAGCGAAGCGCGGCGCTCAGCGCGACGCGGCCCGCAAAGAGGCGGTTGAGCGTCACGAGGTCGGTGGTGACGACGAGGTCGGGCTCGAACCCCGGATCGGCGGTGCACACGCTCGGCTCGCGGTCCTCGCAAAGCAGCCAGTTCGTCGAAGGCCGTGGCGCGCTGAAGTCGAAGCGCACCGAGCGTCGAGCTCGCGGCGCACGGGGTCGCGCGAGTAGTTGCGCGCCGCCCAGTCTCCCAGCGCGAGCAGTGCCGGCTTTAGGTCTTCGCCGATATCGGTCAGCCAATACCCGTGGTGGCCGTCGGCGCCAGTCCGGCGCTCGATGAGCCCTTCGCGCTCGAGCGAACGGAGGCGCTGCGAGAGCAAAGTGCGGGACATGCTTGGCAAGCCAGCTGCGAGCTCGCCGAAACGATGGGCGCCCTCCACCAAGTCGCGAACGACGAGGAGCGTCCAGCGATCACCGAGGACCTCCGCAGCCTTCGCGACGGGGCAGTACTGCCCGTAAGTCCGCACGGCCGGATTCTGCCACGGGCGCCAGCACGCGCCGGTACATTTTCTGGACTTCCGGGCCTGCGCGCGTTCAGCTAGCTTTCCGTCGAGTAGTTCATCCGCCTCCGGGAGGTTTGGGGAATGGCCATCGCCACCGAAGCGAAGAACGCAACCAAGGACTGGGTCGGGGTCGCCCGAGAGCTGGCGACAGATTTCGCTAAGCGCGCCGCCGAGCACGACGCCAATGACAGCTTCGTCGCCGAGAACTACACGGCGCTGCGCGACGCGAAGATGTTCTCGGCCCCGGTCCCGGCCGAGCTCGGCGGCGGCGGCGCGAGCTTCGCGGAGCACTGCGAGATCATCCGAGCGATCGCGCGCGGATGCGGCTCTACGGCGCTCGCGTACTCGATGCACTCGCACCTTCTCCAGGCGCTCATCTGGCGCTGGCGTCATAACGCGGCGCCACCGTCGGAGCCATTGCTTCGGCGAATCGCGGCCGAAGAGCTGATTCTCGTTTCGAGCGGCGGATCCGATTGGCTCGAAGGGTCGGGCACGCTAACGAAGAAAAGCGGCACCTACGTCTTCAACGCTCGCAAGATATTCGGGAGCGGATCGCCCTCGGGCGACCTCTTGCTCACGACGGGCATCTACGACGATCCCGAGAAAGGTCCGACCGTGCTGCACTTCGGCGTCAACATGCACGGGCCGGGCGTCAAGGTGCTCGACAACTGGCGGACGATGGGCATGCGCGGGACCGGATCCAACGACATCTTGATCGAGAACGTTGAAGTTCAGGACGCCGCGGTTTCTGTCCGCCGGCCGAAGGGGAAATGGCACCGGTTCTTCGACGTCGTCTCCCCGATCATCTGGCCGCTGGTGATGGCCGCGTATCTCGGCGTGGCTGAGTCGGCGCGCGAAGCCGCGCTCGCGCAGGTACAGAAGAAGCGCGACGACCCGATCGTCCAGCAGCTCGTCGGCGAGATGGACACCGAGCTCGCTAACGCGCGGATGGTGTGGGAGCAGCTCGTCGCCGGCGGCGCGGCCGATAGCGAGCCCAGCCTCGCGAGCTCCGACGAGATCTACAAGCGAAAGACAATCTTCTCGCGCTCCGCGGTCCGCGCCGTCCACCTCGCGATGGAAGTGACGGGCGGCAGCTCGTTCTTCCGGAGCGTCGGCCTGGAGCGGGCCTTCCGCGACATCCAGGGTGTCCGCTTCCACCCGATGCACGAGCGCCGGCAATACCAGTTCAGCGGACGCGTCGCGCTTGGACTCGACCCCGTCTAAGTTCTGAAACGCTTCT
>JBBPIP010000014.1:27669-71880 GCA_038040265.1 Chloroflexota bacterium
TTCAGCGGACGCGTCGCGCTTGGACTCGACCCCGTCTAAGTTCTGAAACGCTTCTGCCGTAGGTCCGGCTAGCGGGCCTCCGCCGGCGTGACGGTCGTGCGTTGAAGCTCGCCGAAGCGGACGTAGGCAAGCTCGACCGATCGTCCGATTCGATCGGCCACGAGATTCCGTTGCAGGTCGGAGAGCGTAGCGATCGGAGCGCCATCGATGGTCACGATGAGGTCGCGCACCTGGAGCCCGGCGCGCTGGGCAGGTCCGCCGGCAACCACCTCGAGCACTCGGATGCCCGACGTGTTCGTGATGCCCAGCTCGTTCGCCAACTGGCGGCCGATGGGCGTCGCGGCGCCGCCGATCCCAAGATACGCGCGGCGAACCCGACCATCGCGAATGAGCATGCCCGCCACCAGCCGCGCCGTCGCCGCCGGGATCGCAAAGCAAATCCCCTGCGCCGTAGGGATGATCGCGGTGTTGATGCCGACGACCTTGGCGTGCGTGTCGACGAGCGGACCGCCGGAGTTTCCAGGGTTGAGCGCGGCATCGGTCTGGATGACGTTCTCGATGAGCCGGCCGTCCTTTGCGCTGAGCGATCGACCGAGTGCGCTCACGACTCCGGTCGTGACGGTCGAGTGAAACCCAAGAGGGTCTCCGATCGCGATCACGAGCTGTCCGACTCGCAGCGATTCGGTCTCGGCGAGCTCGGCCGCCGGCAGTCCGGACCCGAGGATGCGGATGACGGCGAGGTCGGTCGCGCTGTCGATGCCCACGACCCGAGCGGTGAGCTCGGCCCCAGACTCGAGCGTCACCGCGACTTCCTCCGCGCCATCGACGACGTGCGCGTTCGTGAGCGCGTAGCCGTCCGGCGCCACGATCACTCCGCTGCCACCGCTGCGGCCGCGGCGAACGTTGACGACGCTAGGCGAAACCCGCTCGACCACGCTGATGACCGCCTGCGAGTACGCGTCGAGTAGCGCGCTCGCTGGATCGGCGTCGGCTCGCAGCGCGTCCCGGACTTCGGTTGCCACTACTTCTAGTTGAGGGGTCCCTGCTGTCGCACGTCACCCACCTTGGAGAGCGCGTCCTTCAGCTCGTCGATCCACGACGATTCGTTCTTGGCGACAAGGCGCACGCACCAAGCGAGCGCGTGCGAACGGCTCCGAGCCACGCCCGAGCGAACCAAGGTGTCGAGGAGCTCGCGCTCCGGCAGACGCAGACGCGTCATCACCGGTACCGCCATGTGCGTGAACAGCGCGGTCTGGTCGCCGACCTTCGCGCCCCAGGCGAGGTTCTTTCCGAATCGCTGGCGCGCCTCGTCGGCGATCTTGATGCGCTCGTCTCGCGTTCCCTCGCGGAACCGCTGGATCGCGCCTTCCTGTGCGGCCTTCGCCGCGTCCGCGCCACCCGACGCCTGCACGTCCGGCAGCGTTCCGATGACCCAGATCTCGTCCTCGTCCATGCGAATCTCGGGCGCCCCGGCGAACCACTCCTTCGGGAGCCGCCCGGTCAGCCAGCCTTTGACCTCTTCCGTCGTTGCCACGTCAGCCTCCATTTGATTTCGCCACTAGAAAATATGTAATACGGCTTGCACCTGCAAGTCAAGCGGAAAGTCAGGGCATTTGGGCACACTCGGGGTTCGGCAATCCGTTCCCGTAGGGTGCGCGGGTGCGAGCGATGGGTGTGGCCCTAGCCGCTGCGGGGGCAATCGCCTTCGGATTCACCTACGCGGATCAGGCTGCTCTCCTCCCCCTCCTGAGCGCGGAGCTCGGGCTCACGGACGTTCAAGCCGGGCTCCTGTCCACGGCACTCTTCGTCTCCTACTTTGCCGCGACGTTCTTCACCACCGGGTTGCCCGATCGGCTCGGGCCGAAGCGGGTGATCGCCGCGGGGCTTGCGGTGGGGGCGGTGGGCACCGCGATGTTCGCGACCGGCACCAGCTTTCCGGTACTGCTCGTCGCGAAAGCCGTCCAGGGCGCGGGGTCCGCCGTCGCGTTCGTGGCGTCGGCGCGGTTCATTGCCGGCCTTTACGGAGAGGACAAGGCACATTTCGGTCTGGGTCTGTATGGGGGCGGGTTCCCACTCGGTTCGGCGCTCGCGCTGCTCTCGACCCCGACGATCGCGAGCGGACTCGGCGGGTGGCGCGGGTCCTACGTCGCGGAGACGATCGGCCTCGCGCTGATCTTCGTCCTCTGGGTCCTCTTCGCTCCCTCGGTGCCGGCGGTGCGCAGGGTCGGCAGCATGATCGACGCGCTCCGATGCGCCAACTGCTGGCTCCTAAGCCTGCAGCACGCGGCCGGATTCGGGATGGCGATCGCCGCGGGCTCGTGGATCACCGTGTACCTCCTTCGGGAGTTCGCGCTGCCGCTGACGCTCTCGGGGATCCTCGGTTCGCTCCTCCTTCTCCTCGCGTTCCTTACGCGCTCGCTCGGCGGTCTTCTCGTAAGCAGACGGCTGCTGGGCACAAAGGCGGTGATGCGCGTCGCCGACCTCGCGGTCGTCGCCGGCGTTGCGCTTCTTGCGATCCCCGGTCGTCCGCTGCCGGTCGCCCTCGCGGGTGCGATGATCCTGGGCATCGGCGTGGGCCTCCCCTACGCGGCCGTGTTCAATACCGCCGCGGCATCGCTTCCGCGTGCGCCCGGCGCCGCGCAGGGGCTCGCCGCCGTCGGCGGAACTGCCGGCGTGATGATCGGCGCACCGGTCATGGGGTTCGCGGTGCAGACGTGGGGCTTCGCGGCAGCGTGGCTCGTCGTCGCTTTCGTCGGGTTCGCGGCGCTTGTCGGCACCTTCGCGATCGTCGGCGAGGAGGAGCTCGCGGCGTCGTCGGGCGCACGCAGGATCGACGCTGGCACCTCAGTTTGACGGAGCAATCACCGCACCTGAAAGTCGGATCGTGCGGCTCGGCTTGATCGCACTCGCGGTCCTCGCCCTTGTGATCATCGGGTCGTCGGACGCCTTCGAGAGCACGCGCCAGCTCGGCGATCTGTCGGAGCGCAGCCGACCGATGCTGACGCCCGCCGGCGCGACGCTCAGCGTCGTCAGCTTCGCGCTCTCGACCGCGATCTACATCGCGCTGGGGGTCGCGCTGGCTCGATCGCTATCGACCGAACGAGGCGCCCTTCTGACCGGCCTAGCGACGGGCCTGGCTGCAGGGCTTGTCGGAGGAACGATCCGAGCGGTCGCCGCGAGCGACTACGTCGGTAGGAGTGTTAGTCGGTTCGGGCTTGGGATGGAGTTCTTGGTCGCTGTCCTCGTCGTGTTCGTCTTGTTGTCCATCGCCGCGAGCGCGGCGGGTGGCGCGGCTCTTACTTGGCTCGGTTTCCGGGGTGCGCGTCCTCGTCCGACGCCGCGACCTCCGAGCTGATCCGTTCGAGGACGCCCTCGCTGGCGAGCGCGACGAAGCCGGCGACGATCTCGGGGTCGAACCGCTCCCCCGCTCCCGCCTCGATCGCTTTCAGGCCAGCCTCGGCCGACCACGCCTCTTTGTATGGACGCTTCGAAGTGAGCGCATCGAACACGTCGGCGATGGAAACGATCCTCGCGGCGAGCGAGATCTCCTCTCCCTTCTTTCCGTCCGGGTAGCCCTTGCCGTCCCAGCGCTCGTGGTGCTCGCGCGCGATGGCGCGCGCGGTCTCGAAGAACCGCGCGGTGCCGAGCATCTTCTCGCCGTCGATGCAGTGCTGCTTGATCACGCTGAACTCGTCGTCCGACAGGTGGTGCTCGCTCTGAAGAATGTGGTCCGGCGTGTGGATCTTGCCGACGTCGTGCATGAGACTCGAGTAGCCGAATTCCTCGACCATTCCCGCAGCCAGGCCGAGGCGCTCAGCGATCGCCTCGACATAGCGGCGCACCCGTTGGAGGTGCGTGCCCGTGGTGCGGTCCTTGATCGTCGCGGCGAGCAGCAGGTGGCTGACGCCCTGGAGCCCGGTGCGCCGTAGCTCGTCGTTCGCGACCCGCTCCTGTTCCAGCGCGCGCTCGAGCTCCTGCCGGCGCTCGCGCTCGCTGCGCAGCATCCCGGCGAGGTCCTCGGCGTAGCGCGTCGCCTGCTTCTCCATGAGCGTCATCTGCTTGAGCTGGGACTGGAACTCTTTGCGGACGCCCTGCTCGCGCTCGTAGACCTTCGCGAAGTCGAGGGCCATGCGCATAGCCTGCGAGTTCGCCATGTCTGCGACGCGAACTGCCTGATGAAGGAGCTGGCGGAACACGTCCGCCCCCGGAGCCTGGGGCACGTCGGGGTCGCGCGGCGAGACCTCCACCGTTTCGACCATGTCTTTGGTGTCGTCGTTGCTCATCGCTTTTCTAGCTGTGGGCCAGGATTCCGCGGATCGTATCGATGAGCTCAAGAGGCCCGAAGGGCTTGGTGAGGTACTGCGTCGCGCCCGCCGCGAATCCGATCGCGCGGTCGCTGTCGCTCTCATGCGCCGTCAGCATCACGACAGGGATGTCCTTGGTCGTTTCATCCGCCTTGATCTGGCGGCACACGTCGAAACCATTCGGACCTGGGCCCATGTCGACGTCGAGGAGAACGAGGTCGGGCTTCTCGGAGCGTACGAGTTCCAGGGCCTCGTTGCCGTTCTTGGCCTCGACGATGGTCCACCCCTGAGTGGACAGCGTGATGCGCACCATCTGACGGATGGGAACCAGATCGTCGGCCACGAGTAGCTTCGCCATTTCTTGCGCCTCCGATGCTAGCGGTGGGTCATAGGGGGACTACACCCATATGGATGTAGTTATGACCGTTCGGGGGAGGGACCGGATCCCCCGCGCGGGGGACCTACGCGGTCCCGCGTCCAAGACTCCAGGGTCACGAGGCCGAGACGCGCCGCTTCGGCGACCGCCTCGAGCCGAGAGTGCGCGCCGAGCTTTCGCAGGACGGCCTGCACGTGCGCCCGAAGGGTCGCGGTCGATATCCCAAGCGACTCCGCCGCGGCGATCGTGCTGGTGCCGCTCGCGAGCAGCCTGAGCACCTCGAGCTCACGACTCGTGAGGGGCTCGATGATCTTCCGCGTGGAGGCGCTCTCGAGCAGGAGGCGCTGCAGCTCGCTCGGGGCAAACAGGATCTCGCCAGATGCCGCCGCGCGCACGCTGTCGACCACCTCGGTGAGGCCACGTCCCTTCGTCATGTGCCCAACTGCTCCCGAGCGCGCCACGTCGTTCAGGGTCACCGCGGACGGGTCCGCCGTCAGGACGAGCACCGACGTATCCGGCAGCGAGCTGCGCACCGCCCGCGCGAGATCGGCCCCCGTGCCATCCGGCAGGTGGTAGTCGGCGATGACGACGTCGGGACGGTGCTCGTTGAGCGCGACGATCGCGGACTTGACGTCGTGCACGACCGCGAGCACCTCGATGCCCTCGGCCGCCCGCAGCGCCACACGCATGAGTTCAGCGAACAGCCGCTCGTCATCGACGATCACGACGCGGATCGTTTCTGCCATTTAGCGGGTCCCTCCCGAGCGCACCAGCGTCGCAAGGGCGGCGACGACGGCGGCGTCGACCTCGCCCTTCGCGACCGCGCTCTGCAGAATACGAACAGCCTCCGCCTCGGTGACCGCCGGCCGGTCGGCGCGGTCCGCGAGGAGAGCCTCGAACCGGTCCGCGACGCTCACGATGCGCACTTCCAACGGGATCTGCTCCGCCCGAAGCCCGTCGGGGTAGCCCGTGCCGTCGAGCCGTTCATGGTGATGGCGCACGATCGGAAGGAGTCCCGACAGCCGCTTGAAGCCGGTGAGGATCTCCTCGCCGAGGATCGGATGGCGCTCGAGCATGGCGCGCTCCTCAGCCGAGAGCTCGCCGGACTTCGCCAGGATCGCCGCGGGCACGCGGGCGTTTCCGACGTCGCGGAGCAGGGCCCCCAGGCGGATGGTCATCCGCGTGGAGTCGTCGAGGCCCAGCGCTCGGCCGATCTGAACGGCGCGCGACGCGACGCGCTCGCCGTGGCCGGTGCCGGGCCGATCGTGCGAGCCGATCGCGGACGCGAGCACGATGAGCGCCTCGGCCGCCGCCTGAAGGTCGTGGTCAAGGCTGCGCTCGCGGACCAGAAGATCGACGATCCGCGGAAGCTGCGCGTCTACGGGAATCATCTCGGCCCCGTCGCTGCCACCGCGACCCGCGCTCAAGCGCACGACGGCGACGTCCTCGTGCAGGTCCGCCGGGATCGCCGCATTGCCTTCAACCAGTACGACATCCGGGGTGTCGGTCGCGTCCGCGAGATCGAAGCGCGTAGCGAGCAGCTGCTCGACGTGTTCGCGCAGCGCGACCTCCGCGATAGCGACGCGGGCCACAAGGCGCTCGCCTGGGGCGCGGTCGATAGGACGGCCGAGCCGCGGCGTGCGAGGGTTCCGCGCCTGGCCGAGGACCGCGTCGATCCGCGCGAGAAGCTCCGCCGCCTGGAACGGCTTTGTGATGTAGTCGGCGGCGCCGCAGGAGAGGCCACGGACCTTGTCGACGACCTCGCCGCGGGCCGAGAGGAAGATCACCGGGATGGGCGACGTCGCGGTGTTGCTCTTGATGCGAAGGCAGACGTCGTACCCATCGGTGTCGGGCAGCATCACGTCGAGCAGCACGAGGTCCGGGAGGAGCTCCTCGACCAGTTCGATGCCGCGCTTTCCGTCGTGCGCCACCGAGACCACCATCCCGTTCGCCTGGAGGCGCCGCTGGAGCACGTCGGCCGACGCCTGGTCGTCTTCAACGACTACCACGCGGGTGGCCGGCGCGTCAGAGCGGACCGCTTCCTCTATTGCCTTCACTTCTTTTGGGTTTTCTTCGTTCCATCAGTCTCGCCGAGGAGCCAGCGCATCGCCACGATGAACTTCGAGGGCCGCTCTTCGCGGGTGTTCTCCTTCAGATAGGCGTGGAGGTCGATCGCCCAGTGCGGGAGGTCGCCGTACCACTTCATCTCGACGATGACGTCAGGCTCCATGGAGAGCAGCGACCCGAGCGGTGACGAATCGTCGGCGCCATCACCCCGCGACTCCCACGGCAGCGCGAAATACATCAGGTTGTGGTCGGCCGTGATCCGGAGCGATGAGTCGAGCGAGTTGTAGGCCAGGCGGTTGTACTGGGTGACGGCGACCGGCCGCGCGCCGGCCCGCAGGAGGCGGACCGCCCGCTCGGCAAGCCCGTGCTCGGGATCGGGGAGGGTCGTCCCGCCGCGGAGGAACGACCGGGCGACCTCCATCGATACCCCGAAACGCTCCTTCAACGAGGTGTCCTGCTCGTCGTCTTTGAACTCGATCCAGGCGGTACCTGGATTCATGACTTCGCGCGGCCGCGTGCGGTGGTACTCGCGGATGCGCAGCTGCATGGCCGAGCCCTTTTCAGCGGCGCGGAAGATGGACCAGTCGACGGTGTCGCAGTAGGTCGTCGTCGACCACTGGTAGGGGCGATCGTCTCGCGAGAGCGGGAGGTTGCTCGCGGTCGTGCGCATAACGAGGCGCGCGATGCTCTCGCTCACCTGAAAACGGTGCTCGTGGCGGCGCTCGGCGTCCGCCTCGTGTGCCGGGGCGGCGGGTGTCGTCACTTTCGTGCTCACCCTACTCGGTCGCATCGGCCGCCACCGCGAGAACTCCACGCCTGGTTAAGGCCACGCGCACACCGTGCTCCACATCCGCGGGGATCGCGCCGTCGAGCGAGCGCAGCAGCGAGTCGGGGACGGCACCGTGCTCGGTGGCCAGCATCTCCGCCGCGCCGAACCTGACCTCGGGGTCGATCGAGTTGAGATTCGTCACGATGCGCTGCCCGAAAACCCGCATGGTGTGCCACGCGTTGTAGACGTACACGCCGGAGAGGGCCGTCGCGACGGCGAGCAGGGTCGGCATGTCACTGAAGCGGAGCCCCGCGAGCAGGGCGACCGCAGCGGCGAAGTTGCCGAAGGCGTTGACGCCACCGGAGAGAAAAGCGCGTGCCCGCGGGCGAATCGACGACTCGACCTGGCTGTACACGAGCTCGGTGGCCGGCCGGTGGATCGCGGGGATCACGATCCGCTCGCCGAGCTGGATCGCCACGCCCGCCAGGAAGGCGATCCCTACGCCCGTGAACGTCAGGGCCGCGGCGGCAAAGCTCCCGAGATACCAGAGCGGGAGAAGGAACAGGACGCGTGCGATGCCCATCCACCGCAGCAGGCCGCTCGTGATCAGGCTCTGGATCGCGATCGCCACGAGCGACGAGCTCGTGTAGATGCCGGCGTAGAACTGGCTGAAGGCGTCCTCGCTCTGGGTGCCGGTCCCCGCGGTCTGCTGGTCGAGGCCGACGAGGTACAGAAAATTCCCGAACTGCATGAGGAAGTACCAGAAGAAGACGCCGACCCCGAACGTGCGGAGCATCTTGTCCGACGAGACCGCCTTGTAGCCGTCGACGGAGTCGCGGACGCTCGCCCTGAAGCCTTTCGGGCGCTCGTCGTGCACGCGGCTCCCCAACCCCTCGGGAAGACCGCGATAGACCGCGAGCGCGAGGAAGCACACCATGAAACCGACCGCCTGCGCGCCGATGAAGTTCTCCGCGTGGATCACCGGCGCGATCCCCGTGCCGATCGCACCGCCGAGTATTTTCCCGATCAGGACGGAGCCGGCGAAGAACGGGAAGAGCCGCTTCGATTGCTCGGCGTCGTACAGATTTCCCGCATACACCCAGAAGAGGATGTAGATCGTCTCTTTCACGCCGTGCGCGAAGACGTAGGAGATCGGCTGGACGATCCAGCCGAATTCGTAATCGCCCTGCACCCAGACGCCCGCCTGGATCGCGACGGAAAGGAGCGTGACCCCGGCGACGTACCAGAGAAGGAGCGTCCTGCGCCGGACGCGGTCGACGAATAAGAAGATCATCGCCGAGACCGCGAGCATCGCGATCGGCGTGATGATGTACATGATTGGTACGTAGTTCACGCCCCAGCGCTTGACGAAGAGCGAGTCCGCTCCGAGCTTGCCGACCCAGTCGGCGGCCACCATGAGAGTCAGCAGCCCGTAGAGAAAGAGCCCGAGGCCCCACTCGCCACGCCTAAGCGGGAATGCACCGCGCATGACGCGACTGATCACTGTCGCTACTTCCCCGCTGCTGCGTTGTTCGCCGCGGGCAACGTGAACTGAATGATCGCGCCGCTTTCGCCCGGATTGACCACGTTGATGGTGCCGCCGTGCAGCTCGACCGCGAGCTTGCAGAAGGCGAGACCAAGCCCGGTGCCGCCGCGGCTGCGGCCGGCGCCTTGATAGAAGCGGTCAAAGATGTGCGGCGCGTCGTCCGCATTGATGCCCGGGCCTGTGTCCTGAACGCGGATCACGATCGAGCTCTCGAGGTTGCGGTCGCGCGCGCTCGCGATGCTCACCTTCCCGCCAGTGGGCGTGTGCTTCACCGCGTTCGCGAGGAGGTTGGAGAGGACGCGAACGATGAGGCCGTCGTCGACGAACACGTTGACGTCCGGCGGGAGAGTGCTCTCGACCTGTATGCCTTTCGCGAGCGCTTCGGGAGCGACCTGGGCGATGCTGCGCTCGGCGAGAGCGGCGAGACCGACGGCCTGCGGCATGGCCTCGAGCTTGCCCTCTTCCATCTTGTAGACGTCGAGGAGGGCGTTGACCATTCGCAGCAGCTCGCTGATGTTCGACTCCGAGAGACGCAGCAGCTCGTCGAACTCCGGGCGGCCGGGCTTCAGCTGCCCCATCCGGACGAGCTGCATGAACGCGACGACGCTGTTGGCAAGGTTCCGGATGTCGTGGCCGAGCATGCCGATGAGCTCTTTGCGCGACTGCTCCATGCGCTTCAGGTCGCCGGCGGTCTTCCGCAGCTCGTCCTGCAGGCGCTTGGTGAAGATGGCGCTGCGGACGCGAGCGGCGAGCTCGATGGGTTCGAACGGCTTCGTGAGGTAGTCGATCCCGCCGACCTCGAATCCTTTGCTCAGGTCTTCGTACCGATCCTTCGCGGTGACGAAGATGACCGGGATGTCCGCCGTCTCCGGCTGGGACTTCAACCGGCGGCAGGTCTGCCAACCGTCGAGCCCGGGCATCATCACGTCGAGAAGGATCAGATCGGGCTGCTCGCTGCGAGCCAGAGCGATCGCGCGCTCGCCGGAGCTCGCAACCTGCGTCTGGCAGCCGATCGCCTCGAGGCGGCGCGCCAAGAGCTCCACGTTCGCGATCTCGTCGTCCACGATGAGCACTCTTCCGAGGGTGATCGGGACCGGCCCTCGGGCGGGCGCGGGCGCGCCGTCACGCGAGAGCGGCACGTGAGCGGCGCCGCCAGGGAAGTACCGCAGGAGGATGGCGCGCAGCTCGGCCGGCGCGAATGGCTTGGACACGAAGTCGTCGCACCCTGCCTCGATCGCGCGAGCCCGATCCGACGGCAGAGCCAGCGCCGAGACCGCGATGATCGGGATGCTCGCGGCCCACGGCTCGGAGCGGAGCGAGCGCGTAAGGCTCCAGCCGTCCATCCGCGGGAGCAGCAGATCGACCAGGATCGCGTCGGGACGCTCGACGCGCGCGAGGTCCAGCCCGGCCACGCCGTCGGCCGCCACCAAGGCCTCGTGACCCGACGCGCGGATGATGCGCGAGGCGACGTCGAGATTGTTCGGGTCGTCCTCGACGACGAGCACTCTGGCCATTAGTGCGTCGCCCCAGTTCGGGCGAGCAGCGCGGTCTCGCTACCGGCGCGGACGCGGATCGGCAGCGTGAAGTGGAACGTGCTTCCGCGCCCGACCTCGCTGTCGACCCAGATGCGGCCGCCGTGCAGCGTCACGAGCCGCTTGGAGATGGCGAGGCCGAGGCCGGTCCCGCCGTAGCGGCGGGTCGTCGAGCTATCGGCCTGACGGAACTCGTCGAACACGTAGGCCTGCGCCTCTGGGCTGATGCCGACGCCGGTGTCCGCGACCGACACGGTCACCCAGCCTTCCGCGGCGCTCGCCGAGACGGAGACCGTGCCGCGCTCGGTGAACTTCACCGCGTTGGCGAGCATGTTCGCGAGAACCTGACGAACCCGGGCGCGGTCCGCCCAGACGTTCGCCAAACCAGTCGGGATCAGGGAACGTACTTCCAGGCCCTTCTCGTCCGCGTGCGGACGGACGAGCTCCAAGGCCTCGTCGGCGACCTCGGTGATGTTCACCTCTTCGATGTTGAGCTCCATCTTGCCGGCCTCGATCTTTGCCAGATCGAGGAGGCCGTTGATGAGGCCGAGCAGGTTGTCGGCGGCCTGCGCCACGCGGAACAGGTCCGTCTGCTGCTGCGCCGTCATCTCGCCGTCGAGACCGTCGAGCATCAGCTTCGTGTATCCGATAATCGCGTTCATCGGCGTGCGGAGCTCGTGGCTCACGGACGCGAGGAACTCGCTCTTGAGCCGGTTCGCGCGCTCGAGCTGCAGGTTGTTCACGCGGAGCTCGCCGACGAGGTCGGCGTTCTCGTTCGCGACCGACACGAGACGAGCGATCGTGCGGAGCGCTCGCGCCTGGGTGTCGGTGAGCTCACGCTGATCGTGGAAATACGCGGACAGGAGACCGATCGTGCGGCCACGAGCCGAGAGCGGAACGTGCGCGACGAATCGGAGCTCGCCCGCCGAAACGGCCGCGAGGCGGATGCGGTCAGCGTCGGCCTCGGAGCGAACGAGGACGCGCATCGCGAGCGTGACCGCTGTCTCGGGCGCGATGCCCACGGTCGCCGGCGCGGAGAGGCGCCCACCCGAACCGGGCGGGGCTCCGGGCGGATCCTCGCGGATGACGATCGCGCCGCCATCGGCATTCAGGAGCGAGACCATGCGGTCGAGCGACCGCGCGAAGATCCGCTCCGCATCGGTGACGCCGACGACCGCGTCCGCGACCTCGTTCACGGCGCGCACCTCGTCGAGGTATTCGCGCTGCGCGCGTTCACGTTCGTAGAGCGACGCCGCCATCGTGTCGAACGCGCGCTCGAGTGTCCCGATCTCGTGCGCCGAGACCTGCCGCACGCGTGCCGCGAGGTCGCCCGCCTCGATCCGTTGCGCGGCTGCGGCGAGGCTCTCGAGCGGCGTGGTGATGCTCTTCGCTGTTCGGTAGGCAAGGAGCGTGACCGCTCCGACCAGCGCGATTCCGATGAGGATGAGGATCCCGATGAGCGTTCGCGTCGCCTGCTCGACCGGCTCCGTAGGCACCAGCACGGCGAGGAGCGCCGGGTTGTCGCGCTGCGCCGGAAGGACACGGAAGATGCCGTAGTAGTTCCGGTTGTTCGCGTTGAAACGTTCTTGGATCAGGACATCGCCTTCCTTGAGGTCGACCTGACTGGTCGACGGAAAGACAGTGGTTTCCCCGAAGTCGACCGTGGACGCGCGGACCTGACCGTTCCAGAGCAGTGCGATGTCCGCCTTGGAGCGGTCCTTGATGTCTTCGAGGAAGCGTGGATCGAGGAGCTTACCGACCTCCATGACGCCGATGACTTCTTCCTGGTCCGCGTTGCGGATCAGGTAGATGGCTCGGATGACGAGGCCGCCCCGCTCTGGCTCGTCAAAGAGCACGGCGGACCCGGTGACCTCCGCCTTGGCGAGCGTCACGAGCGCCGGTGCGAGTGTCTTTCCGGAGTTCTCCTGCGCCCCTGCGATGATGACGCCGTCCTTGTCGGCGATGTTCATGAGGTCGACACCGAGGCGCGACTTGACCGGGAGTAGGAATGACTGGATGCCGTCGACGTCACGTTGTTCCGTGAGCACTCGGGTCTGCAATAGGTTCGCTGTGAGGGCAGCCGCCTTCAGTGCGTTTTCCCGCTGGTCCCTGATCTCGTTGAGCGCCACGGTCGCGAGGATCTCGGACTCATCCGCGAACTGCTTGAGGATCAGGTCACTCGACTCGTAGATGGCGACCGCCGTGATAATGACAAGTGCCAGAATGCTCACCAGCACGTTGCGGCTGACGAGCGTCCTTAGCAGGCTTGGCGCGAACAGCTTTTCCATAGCCCGAGCTAGCGTTCCTCCTCGCAGTTCACTCGGGGTCCGCGTGGTGAAGACACCGAGGTCCTCGATCACCTCACCGAGGCCTAGAAGCTCGCGATGATTTTCTGGCCTTCGGGTCCTTTCACGAAGTCCACGAAAGCCTTGATCGCTGGCTTCGCGTTCATGGTCACGGGGTTATAGATGAGGTAGAGCGGCCGGCGCACCTGGTACCTGCCGCTGTTCAGGTTGTCGCGCGTGGCCTGCACGCCGTCGACCGTCGCGAACGCGATCTGGCTGTTGCCGAATGTGCCCGCGTTCATGGTGACCATGCCGATCGACTCCTTGAACGAGTTGATCGCCTTGGTCGTCTCGTCGATCGTGCTCACCTCGATCGAACCGGGTGCGTATGTGGGTTTCTTACCGTCGAAGAAGTACAGCTCGAACGCGCTGCGTGTCGATGAGGTCGACTCCCGGATTAGGACGCGGATCTTGCCCGGCGTCCCGCCGACGTCCTTCCAGTCGGTGATCGCGCCGGTGAAGATCTTCGCAACTTGATCCTTGGTGAGAGCCTTCACGGTGTTAGCCGCGCTCACTGCCACTGCGGTGCCGCTATTGCCGATCGAGATTGCCTCGACCTTGCCCTTCTCGGCGTCGGTGAGATCGCGGCTGATGTAACCGAGGTCTGTCTCGCCGGTGATGGCGAGGTTCACACCGGCGCCCGATCCGATATCGGCGAGACCCTGCCAGGTGATCGTGGGGTGCAGCTTCACGAACGCGTCGGTCAGCGCCTTCACGTTGTCGAGAGCGCCACCGCCGCCGTTCACGATGTATTGGCCGGAGAGTGGATCCGCGGTCGCCGGCACGGGGAGCCCGGCTCCGCCGCAGCTAACGGCGAAGAGCGCTGCGCAAATGATCAACGACAGTGTCCGCAAACGACGCACTCGGGCCCTCCTCATTGGGTCGAATCGTGACATTAGTCTCTGACTTTTGTATAGGCTGGTCTATCCCTCCGACGGCCGATTCACGTTACACATTGGGATATTCGTGGGCTAATCCAAATGCATTAGTCGACACCGAAAGTGGACCAAAAGCGTCCGAAAGCGCGTCATAATCTCGCGGGATGAGCCAAGGGACGCCGGTACTGCGAGCGCAAACCGCTCCACGACGCTTTGTGGACTTCGACGTACGCGGCAGTGGCCGGGTCGTGCCGCTCACCGCCCTGGCGGCCGCCGGTGTCCTCGCGATCTGGCTCGTCGACATCTCGACCGGACCAGACTTCGGTTTCGCGATCTTCTACCTGGTCCCAATCGGGCTCGCGAGCTGGTGGCTGGGTCGCGGCTCTGCGGTGGTGATGGCCCTTCTCGCGACTGTCGGATGGATCTGGGCCGACCTCCTCGCGCATCCAGACGTCCACATCTCAGCGAGCGTCTGGAACGGGCTCACGCGAGCCGCGATCTTCCTGATGCTCGCCCTGCTCATCGATCAGGTCCGCCGCGAACGCATCGCGCTGCGGAGCGTCGACGCACACCGCGAGGAATCGCTCGCTCTGATCGCGCACACGCTGCGACGTTCCGCCGGCGAAATCGAATCTGCGATCCCCGATCTCACGAAGGCGCCGGCGCTCTCGGCGGCCGAGCGCAGCGCTATCGACGAGCTGCGACGGCAGAGCCGGAACTTCAAGCGATTCGCCGACGACGTGTTAGAGGTCGGCCAGCTCGAAGCGGGGCGTTTCCGTCTGAACCGTGGACGCTTCGACCTATCGGAATTTGTCGCGACGCTCGTGAAGGACACCGACCGAGATCGTCTGCAGCTCGTTGCGGAATCCGATCCGGTCTGGGTCGACGCCGATCCGGAACGCCTTCGCACCGCGATCGAGCACATCCTCAACAATGCGCTGCGCTTTTCCCCGCCGGGCTCGACCGTCCACGTGACGGTGGGGCAGCGCGACAATCGCGCGCGCGTTCTCGTGAAAGATCAAGGCGTCGGTCTCGCGCGATCGCACGTCGGCGTCATCTTCCGTAAGTACGGTCGCGTCGAGACGGCGGCGACGAAGGACAAGATCGGCGTCGGACTGGGTCTCTACGTTGCGCGCTTGATCGTCGAGGCGCAGGGCGGCACGGTCTCGGCAAGCAGCGTCGGGCTCGGGCTCGGGTCCACGTTCACCTTGGACCTGCCGCTCGCCTCGCACCAAGCCTGACCGCGGCGTTTTAGGAGTGGCAAGGATCCTCGTCGTCGAGGACGACCCGAACAATCTCGAGCTGGCGCTGCGGATCGTGAGGCACGCCGGGCACGAGGCCACGGTCGCGACGGACGGTTTTTCGGCGCTGGAGCTCGCCCGTGAGCACCGGCCGCAGCTCATCCTGCTCGACCTACAGCTTCCGAAGCTCGACGGCTGGACAGTGGTGAAGCTCCTGCGGAAGGAGACCTGGGCGAAGGACATCCCAATCGTGGCCGTCTCGGCCTCGGCGACGCCGGGGGACGAGCACAAGGCACTCGAGGCCGGCTGCACGGCGTTTCTCTCGAAGCCTTACTACCCAGCGGCGCTGCGTGACGTAATCGCTCAATACCTCCGCTAGACAGCTCGCCGCACGCGCTTTCCAAATCCTGCAGGACAATAAAAAAGAGAGGCGAGCGATCCTGGCGGAGTGATTGCCCCTCAACCCTGCCGGGCCCGTCGCCTCTCCTTCTAGAAGAGCGCTGCGGCGAGTGTCGGAGGTCAGCGACTCGCAGTAAATCGGCCCGCTGGTGGACTCGCTGCTACCGCAAATTGATTAGGCGCGGGCGCGCGACGCTCCGGCAGTGGGCTCTTGCTGCGCCTCCTCGATCGCCTGCAACAGGCGACGCGACGCGCGGCCTACCTCGCTCACGGCGACGTCGAACGCCTTGGCATTGCGCCGGGACGGTGCACGGTAGCCGCTGACTTTGCGGATGTACTGGAGCGCGGCGGCCGCGATCTCCTCTTCGGAGGCGCGTCCATCTGAGCGGCGGAGGGTCTTGATGGATCGGCACATCCTTCTACGTTACCGGCTCCTACCCAAACCTGGGCATCCTCATTGACTTCGCCCCAGCCTCGGCGGATGGTCGCCTCGTGAGCCCGAACGTTGTGCTCCCCCTGCTCTCCTCGGTCGTGAGCTTCGTCTTCGCGGCGGCCGTGCTGGCGCAGTGGTCGCGCCGTCACCGCGGCTTCCAGCTGGTCTGGGCGATCGGCCTGCTGTGGTACGGCATCAGCGCCGGAACCGAGTTCCTCGGGTCGGCCTTCGGCTGGAACGAGGGCCTCTACCGCGCTTGGTACCTCATCGGCGCGTTCTTCGTCGCCGCGTACCTCGGCGCGGGCACGATCGTGCTCCTGGCGCGGACGCGGTTCGGCTACTTCGTCGCCGCGAGCTTCGTGTTCGGCGCGCTGTACGCGTTCGCCATTCGTGGACGGTACCCCGACCAGACGACCGCTTTCGCCGTGGTGCTCATCGCGTGCCTCGCGGCCGCCGTCGGCATTGCGCTCGCGACATGGCGCGCGCGGTCGCTCGTGGCGCCGATCACGCTCGGTGTCCTCGGCGTCGGATCCATCGTCGCCGCAGTGCTCGTGCTCACAGCCAGTCTCGACGCGCCGTACGCGCTCGATGCCACGACCGGCGTGCCGGTTGGAAGCGCGATTCCTGGCGACATCCGGATTCTCGCGGGGCCCTTCAACATCATCGGAGCGTTCGCGCTCGTGGTCGGCGCGGTCTTCAGCGCTTACGTCTTCATGCCGAAGCAGCGCGTCCTCGGCCGACGGACCCTTCCACCGGTCGTCGCGCAGGTCTATGGAGCGATAGCGGTCGCGGTGAACTTCATCGCTTCCCTGCCCCGCGCCGCGGTGGCGCTCGCGCGCGGCGAGCTGCACTCGCGCGTGCCGGCGACGCTCCTCATCGCGCTCGGCGGGTTCATCCCCGGCGTGACGAGCGGTCTCAACCGCTTTGGCATGACGTGGGCGTTCTTCCTCGGCGAGCTCCTCGGCGTTCTCTTGATCTTCGCCGGGTTCGTCGTCAGCACGGAGGTCTTCGGCGAGCGCCTCCGGGTCGGCCCGGTCGTCTTCCGTCGCCGCGAGGAAGAGAGCCCCGCCGCCTAACATCGCGCGGTGCTCGTCCTCTCGCGCTCCGAAGTCGAAAGCCTTCTCGATCTGGACCGTCTCCGCGAGGCCATCGCCGGCGCGATGGTCGATCTCTCCGCGGGTCGCGTCTCCATGCCGCTACGGATCGCGGCCATCGTGGCCGAGCGTGACGCGAAGCTGGCGGCGATGCCGGCATACCTTCCCTCGTCGGGCGCACTGGCGACGAAGCTCGTGTCGCTCTTCCCGCGCAACACCGATCGGCCGACGCATCAGGCCGTCATCGTGGTGTTCGACGCGGACAACGGCAGCCCGCTCGCGCTAATGGACGGTGAAGCGATCACCGCAGCTCGCACCGCCGCCGGGTCGGCGCTGGCCACCGATCTCCTCGCCCGCAAGGATGCCGATCGCCTCGTGGTCATCGGGACGGGAGTCCAGGCGCGCGCGCATCTGCGCGCGGTCTCACGCGTCAGGAAGTTCGGCGCGATCTCGGTCGTCGGTCGCGACGTTGAGAAGGCAAAGGCGCTCGCATTGGAGTTCGGGGCCGACAGCACGTACGTGCACATCGAGCAGGCCGTGCGCGAGGCCGACGTGGTCTGCGCGTGCACCCACAGCAAGGAACCCGTGATCCGGCGCGAGTGGCTCAAACCTGGCACGCACGTCAATTCGGTCGGGTACAACACCGCCGGGCGCGAGGTCGACGGAGCGACCTTTCGCGATGCGCTCCTCCTCGTCGAATCACGATCCGCGGCGCTCGCGCCACCGCCCGCGGGGTCGAACGACATCGCCATGGCGATGGCGGAAGGCGCGATGACCCGCGAGCACGTTCACGCTGAGCTCGGTGAGCTCGTGAGCGGCGCGCGGCCGGGACGCACCGATGCGCAGCAAATCACGCTCTACAAGTCGGTCGGAGTGGCGGTGCAGGACGCGGCGGCAGCGGCGATGGTGCTCGAGGCCGCGCGCAAGGGGGGCGTCGGCCGGGTGATCGACCTCTAGGAGACGGCGATCGTGGACCGGCGACGGCCGATGCGGCAGCCGGTGTCGACGAGGACGGTGGAGATCCACTCCTCCCCGACCTTTGCCTCAACGCGGTACGGCGACGGCTTGCCGGCATCGAGTGCGGCCACCACCTCGTCGGTGATGCCGAGGACGACCCACGCGACGCCGATCGGCTCGCCTTCGATGATCTTGGCGTGGCCCTTCTGGCCTGGCGCGATCGGGATGAACTTTCTCGTCTCGACGACCTCGTCGTTTCGGTCGAGCACGCGAACGGCGGTCGGAACAAGTTCGGTGGTGCCGCCTTCGAGCTGCATCCAGTGGCGGTCGCCGTCGTCGTGGATGCAGAAACGGAAAGGCACCTTGGGTAGGAGACGCGGCATCGGCAGCGTCGGAGCCGGGGCGACCGCCTCAATCGGAACGAGAGCACGAACGGCGTTGACGATCTTTTCGGCGGCCTCGTGCAGCGCCGGATGCGCACCCAGGAACTTCGCACCGTATGCGAGCTCCATCGTCGCGCGGCCCACATCGCCGATCGGGAGCATGAACTCGACGTAGCGCGCGTACTCGTTCGCGGCACCGTCGAGATCGCCAGCATTCGCAAGCATCGCGGCAAGGCGACGATGCGCGCCAAGGTCGGTCGGCGCGATCGCGACGGCGGACCACATGACAGCAAGCGCGGCCACGCGGTTGCCGGCCTGCGTCAACATCGCGGCGCCGTCCTTCAGTGCATCGAGGTCTGAGCGCTGCATGTCGCGCATCTCGGACTCAGCAGGCTCGATCGGGACCACAGCGTCCGCTGACTCGATGGCACCGATCGCGATCAGGCGCAGGTCGTCGCTCATCGCTGAGAGTGTTGTCCTGTTGCGGGGGAGGCGCACTACGCCAAATAGGGGATATCGGCGGAGAAACCGTATCGTCGGGGGCGCTCGTGACTTTTTCTTCCGACCAAGCCCTGACCTGGCAGCCCCCGTCGGCGTGGCGCCGGGTCCAGACCGTGGAGTCCCACGCGGCGGGTGAGCCTTTGCGCGTCGTCACGGGCGGGCTCGATCCCATCCCCGGCGCGACCATCCTCGAAAAGCGGCGTTTCGCTCGTGAAAGGCTCGACGGACTCCGTCGCGGCCTGATGTTCGAGCCGCGCGGACACGCCGACATGTACGGAGCGATCCCGACCGAACCGGTGACGCCCGACGGCGACGCCGGCGTCCTGTTCATGCACAACGAGGGCTGGAGCACGATGTGCGGCCACGGCGTAATTGCGCTCGTGACGGTCGCGCTCGAGGTCGGTCTCCTAAGCGAGCGTGCGGTCGTTCGGCTCGATACGCCGGCGGGCCGCGTCACCGCGCGGCCCAGGCTCGATGGCGCGCGTGTGCGCAGCGTCGCGTTCGAGAACGTTCCCTCCTACGTCGAGTCCCTCGACGACCGCGTCACCGTGCCGGGCGTCGGCGAGGTCCGCTACGACCTCGCGTTCGGTGGCGCGTTTTACGCGTTCGTCGATGCCGCGAGCGTCGGACTCGAGATGACGAGCGAGCGCTTTCGCGATCTCATCGCCGTCGGCAGCGCGATCAAACGCGCGGTGATGGCAAGCCGCGAGATCCGTCACCCGGTGGAGGCCGACCTCTCGTTCCTGTACGGGACGATCTTCACGGGACCAGCCATCGATGCCGACGCGGACTCGCGCAACGTGTGCGTCTTCGCGGAGGGCGAGGTCGATCGATCTCCGACTGGCACTGGTGTGTCCGCGCGGGTGGCGATCGAACGCGCGCGCGGGCGTCTCGTGCCGGGCCGCGATTTCGTCGTGGAGAGCATCATCGGCACGCGCTTTACCGGTCGAATCGCGCGCGAGATCAAGTGGGAGGGCTACGACGCGGTCGTGCCCGAGGTCGAGGGAAGCGCGTGGATCACGGGCCGGAACGAAATCTTCGTCGCTCCGGATGATCCGCTGGCCGAGGGGTTCATACTGCGTTAGTGCGCTCGATCATTCGTAGACAACTGGGGCGGGGCGCGGTTCTCGCGCTCGCAATCCTGCTTCTAATGGGCATCTCGGCGGGTGCGGCCGACAATCACTATCGCGTGTGTCTCGACCCCGGCCACGGCGGCACCGACCCGGGCGCCGTACGAGGCGCGCTCGTCGAGAAGGAACTCAATCTCGACATCGCGCTGCGAGTGCGCTCCCTCTTGGACTCGACCGCCTACGCCGTCACACTCACACGAAGCGAGAACAGCACGACCCTTGGAAACTCGGCGAGAGCGGAGATCTGTAACGCATCGAGCGCGCAACTCGTCCTGAGCATCCACCTGAATGCGAGCACCGACGCGACCGTGGACTACGCGTGGTTCTTCTACGGAAAGCCGCAGAAGGACAAGGCGTTCGCGGCGACCATGGACACCAACTACAAGATCCTGAACGCGAGCGCGAGCGCGCCCCTCCCTCACAAGACCATCACCAACTTCGCGAACGGAACGCTCCTCAAGAGCAATGCCCCTGCGGTGCTCGCCGAAGGCCTATTCATGTCCAACGCGCAAGAGCAAGCGCTGCTCGCGTCGACCGATGCCTTATCTCGCCGTCAGCAGATCGCCGCCCAGCTGGTGGCTGGGATCACGGCCTTCGCGGGCCGCTAGCCCAGCTTCACCGCGAGCATCGAGACGCCGCCGTTCAAGCCTTCGGTCGGGAACGTCACCGCGTCTCGTTCGCGGCGCGCGCCAACGGTGTAGAGGAGCGGGTAGTAGTGATCGGGCGTCGGCACGCACAGCTCCGCGTCGGGGCCTAGCGAGTCGTAGCTCGCGAGCTGCTCCGCGTCACCGCTTACGGCGAGCTCGCGCACCTTCTCGTCGAAACGCTTGGCCCAGTCGTACTGGGGCGCCTGATCCCCGAAACCGGCACGCAGGTTGTGCACGACGTTGCCGCTGCCAACGAGGAGAACGCCCTTGTCGCGGAGCGACGCGAGGCGTTCGCCGAGCGCGCGGTGCGTCTCGGGCGGAGCCGTTCCATCGATGCTGAGCTGGACGACGGGGATGTCCGCTTTGGGGAACATCCGCACGAGGACGGACCAGGTGCCGTGATCCAGACCCCAGTAGCTATCGAGCAGCACCGGCGTGGGGGCAAGTATTTCCGTGAGGTCTTTCGCGAGCTCGGGGTCACCGGGCGCCGGGTACTGGACCTCGAACAAGGCGCGTGGGAAGCCGCCGAAGTCGTGGATCGTGCGCGGCGTGGAGACCGCCGTGACCCCGGTGCCGTCGGTGTACCAGTGAGCGGAGATCGCGACGATCGCGCGAGGACGAGGCAGGGACGCGCCGAGCGCTTTCCAGTCCTCGGTCCATTTGTTCGAGACGAGCGCGTTCATCGGACTCCCGTGGCCGATGAAGAGCGCGGGCATGCGGTCGCTCACTAAATGCCAAACGCGCCAAGGCGCGACAGTATTCCCCCGATGAGGGTCTTCGTGACCGGCGCGACCGGCTTCGTGATGGGCGCTGTGGCGCGCGCGCTTCGTGCGCGCGGCGATACGGTCGTCGCTCTGGTGCGGGATCCGTCGCGCGCCTCGGCGCTGACCGTCCTCGGCTGCGAGCTGGTCGCCGGCGATGTTGTCGATCCGACGAACGCTAAGGAAGAGATCGGCCGCTGCGACGCGCTCATACACGGCGCTGCCATCTACGAGATCGGGGTGACTCCCGAGCGGCGCCAGGTGATGGAGGCGACTAACGTCACCGGTACCCGCAGCATCCTCGAGGTCGCCCGAGCGGCCGGAACATCACGGATCGTGTACGTGTCAACGATCGCCGCGTTCGGGAACACGCACGGCACGGTCGTCGCCGAAGGCTACGAGCCGACTTCCCCGCCTACGTCCGCGTACGAGGACACCAAGCGGCGGGCGCATGAGATCGCACTCGCCGCCGCGCGGGGCGGAGTGCCGATCGTGATCGTGCAGCCCGGTCAGGTCTACGGACCGAAGGACCACTCCGGGGTAGGCGCGAACTTTCGCGCCCTCGCAGATGGGAAGCTTCGCTATCGCGCGTTCGAGGGGCTGGGACTCAACCTCGTGCACGTCGACGATCTCGCCGACGGCATCATCCGCGCGCTCGACCGTGGCCGTCTCGGCGAGTGCTACGTCCTGGGCGGGGAGATCGCGACGCTCGGTGATGCCTACCGCGCCGTCGCGCAAGCCACCGGACGCGGACTGCCGCGGCTCGTCACTCCGCTCGCAGTTTTGCGGCTCGTGGGCAAACTGATTCCGAGCATGAGTGAAGTCGTGGCGTCCGCAGATGGAGTCACCTTCTGGGCGACCGATGCGAAAGCGCGCGCCGAGCTCGGCACGAAGCCGCGCGATCTGGATACAGGGATGCGAGATGTGTTCGGGCCCGGTACTTAGTCGATGCGCTTGGGCGCGCCTCGGCGTGGAAGACGCTGAAGTGATCCCGCGGGCGGCGTCTCGGTGCGCAAAGGAACGTGGTGGTATTGATGCTCGGAGATCTCGTGCTCGGTGCGCTTCGCGCTCGCCTCGAGGAGGGATGGATACGAGTCGCCCCTCTCGACGGAGAAGCGCACATCGCAACCACCGTATCGACACGGGAAGCCACCGTAACGCACCGGTACGCACGATAGCCCACGACAGGCCGCAGGTCTCTACCTTGCATTCATGAAAGTGGTGACCTCGGTGGCAGAGCGCGCTCAGCGGATCGCGTCTCTCGCGGACCGCCGAGCCGCGCTCGTGCGCGAAGATGAACCCGCCGCGGCGAAGGATCGCGCCCGGCAGCTTCGCGATCATGTCCGCGCGTACGTGCTGCCGCGCGTAACGGCGCTCGAGTCTCCGCTCCTCGTCGTCCTTCTCGGTCCGACGGGCGCCGGCAAATCGACGCTCATGAACACGCTGGCGCGCGCGAACGTCAGCCGCACCGGCGTGCTTCGGCCGACGACGCGCGAGGCGGTCCTCCTAACGACCGACGCCGATGCCGCGACGCTGCGCCGCGGCGCGCTCGCGGGAATCGACGCCGGGCGCATCGTGCGCGCGCCTGCGGCGACCGCGTCGCCGGGTCTCGCTCTCGTGGATGCGCCCGACCTCGACTCGGTCGAGCGCGCGAACAGGGTCATCGCGGACGCGCTCGTCGAGGCCGCTGACCTGGGTATCTTCGTCACATCGGCGACGCGCTACGCGGACAGGGTCCCGTTCGACGTGGTCCAGCGCATCGCAGCACGCGGCCTGCCCGTCCTCATCGTCGTGAACCGCATGCCGCCCGACGAATCGGATCAGCGCGTCGTCCTCGAGGATCTCCGCCGAGTTCTGAAAGACACGGCGTTGCGTGGGATCGACGATGCCCGCGTGCAGATCGTGGGCGTGGCCGAGGGTCGGCTCGACCCGTCGGGCGAGCGCCTGCAATCCGACGCCGCGGCCACCGTGCTCCAGCGGGTCGACGAGCTGGCCGCGGATCGCGAGCGCCGGGTCGCACTCACGCGGCGAGCGCTCGAAGGCGCCCTTGCCGGACTCGACCCGCTGCTCGGGAGCGTCACCTCGGACGTGGAGCGCGCCGCCGCGGAGGGCGAGGCGCTCCGTGCGATCGCGGCGAAGGCGTACGAGGCGGAGCTCGCCGCGCTCTTCGAAGAGCTGCGCGGCGGGACGTTCCTCCGGACGGAGGTGCTGCGGCACTGGGAGTCATACGTCAAGGCCGATCAGATCACGCGATTCTTCTCGCGTGGGCTCGGGCGGATCCGCGGCACGATCGTGGCCGCATTCCGCGGTATGCCCGAAGCTCCGGTCGGCGTCGTCGAGAAGGAGGTCACGAGTGACGTCATCGCCGTCGCGGTCTCACGTGCGACGGAGGCCGCGCGACGGGTGGCGAGCGAATGGTCTAGCCGCGCGGGACCCGCCGATCAGCTCGCACGCGATGCCTCGCTGTGGTCGGCATCGCCGGATCTCGCGGCGCGCATCCAGCCGCTACTGCGCGACTGGGTCGCGAGCATCGCGACCGACGTTCAGGCTCGCGGCGCGGGAAAGCGGAACCTCGCGTTCGGCGTGTCGCTCGGCGTGAACGCACTCACGGTTGCCGCGATGGTCGGCGTTTTCGCGCACACCGCCGGCGTGACCGGCACCGAGCTCGGCATCGTCGCGGCCACGGGTTTCTTGAACCAAAAGCTCATGCAGGCGATCTTCGGTGAGGCCGCGATGCGCGAGATGATCGCGAACGCACGCAACCGGCTCGAGGCGCTGCTCAGCGACGAGTTCGCAAAGGAGCGATCGCGCTACGACCGCCTGGCCGCCGATCCCGTCGAGCTCCGCGCTCTGGCCGAGGAGATGCGCACCGCGACGGCGCCGGTCGCCGCGTGACCCTTTCGGCAAGCCTCTCGGCGCTGGACGACGCGGTGGACGCGGCCGCCACACTCGGGCTGGACGTCACTCGCCCCCGACAGGCACTGCTCAACGCGCGGGAGCGGCTGGGATTCGAAGGGTCGGCGTACGTGCTCGCCCTGGTCGGCGGCACTGGAGTCGGCAAGTCCAGCCTGCTCAACGCTCTCGCGGGCGGAACGGTAAGCGCAGCGAGCGCGCGGCGTCCGACGACCGGGATGCCGGTCGCGTGGGTCGCCGAGAGCGCGCGCGAGGAGACCGCTCCGCTGCTGCAATGGCTCGATGTGCGCGAAGTGCGGGATCACCGGAACGGCGCATTCGCGGACGTCGCGATCCTCGATCTGCCGGATGTCGACTCGACCACGCCCGAGCACCGCGCGCGGGTGGACGAGCTCCTTCCGCGGGTCGACGCGGTGATCTGGGTGGCGGACCCGGAGAAGTACGGCGACGCCGTGCTTCACGACGACTACCTGCGGCGCTGGGCCCCGCGCCTCGCGCGCCAGCTCGTGGTGCTGAACAAGGCGGACCGCATCGGGCCTGATGCCGAGCGTGTTCGGGAGCACCTCACCGCGAGCCTTCGTGCCGAGGGGATCGAGAACGTGAACGTCGCGGTCACGAGCGCGACGCGCGACGACGGCGCGGACGAGCTGCGCGAGTGGATCGCTGAAGGAGCCCACGCGAAACGCGTCATGACCGAACGGATCGCGGCGGAGCTCCAGGAAGCTGCGCTCGATCTGGCGACGCGCGCCGGCGTCGTGACGGAGTCGGGGCCGCTCATCACACCGGAACGGCGCGCGCGCGTTCTGGCTGACGTGACGCGGGAGGCCGCAGGCATCATCGACCTCGCCGGTCTCGAACAGCAGGCCGTTGCCGCGACGCGGCTTGCGGCCCGTCCGCGCGGCGCCGGCCCGTTCGGGCTCGTCACCACTTTCATCTACCGCGCGAGCGGTCGAGATCGGGTCGTCGCCGATCCGGAGGGCTACCTCCGCCGCTGGCGAGAGCGCGGCACGCTTGCCCGCGTGTCCGAACCGATCCGGGTTCTCATCGGCGACGTGCTCCCACGCGTGCCGTCCGCCGCGCGAGGCGCGATCGCGTCGCTCATCGACGCCGAAGAACTCCGCGCGCGCCTGGTCGGCGCGATCGACGCGGCCGTCGCTGCACGGACCGCTGACGTGCGCGCGCCGACGAGCTTCGTGTGGTCCGTGATCGGCGCGCTCCAGTACGTCGTTACCGCGGGGTTGCTCTTCGCCGGTCTATGGATCGCGGCGGTGTTCCTGTTACACGCGCCATTCGCGAGCGTGGACGTGCCGGTCCTCGGACCGATCCCGACGCCGCTCGTGGTACTCACGGCGCTCCTCCTCGCCGGCTTCTTACTCGCGCGTCTGCTCGGCGCGCATGCGGGCCTGCTCGGGAGACGATGGGCCGGCCGCTTGCGCGGCGACCTCACGCGGGAGCTCGAGACGAGGCTCAATGATGTTTTGTTCGCGCGACTCGATGCGATCGACGCGGCGCGTGTGCGCATCGCATATGCACGCTCGACGATCGACCAGGGGCACGTTCGACGCGATTGATCGACCGCGACATCACCAACTCTCGGCCTCGTTCCTGCACCTCATTCATCCGAGACCGATACATGGAGGATGTCATGCGAGAGACCACACCTCGTACTGCGAAGCGAAACACATACGTCGGGGTCTTCGACGACCGCGACGACGCTGAGCTTGCTGCACGCGATCTTCGCGAGCAGGGGTTCAAGGACGACCAGATCGGATACGCGTGGCGTGACGAGAGCGGCAAGACACATCAAGAAGGCAACAAGGCCGGGAAGATGGCCGCATCCGGCGCCGGCACTGGAGTCGTGCTCGGAGGCTTGATCGGCGCGGGCGCCGCGCTTCTCATCCCCGGCATCGGACCGGTCGTGTCCGGCGGCCTTCTTGCGACCGCCCTCGCTGGCGCGGCGACCGGTGCGGTCACCGGCGCGGTGGCCGGCGGAGTCAGCGGCGCACTCGTCGGGCTCGGAATCCCCGAGGACGAGGCGAAGTACTACGACGAGCAGTTCCGGAGCGGCGGCACGCTGATGACGGTCAACGCCGACGACCGGTATGACGACGCGAGCGAGATCGCGCGCAAGCGTCGCGGGTACGACTACGAGACGCGCAACGAGCGAGCGATGCGCGAGCGAAACACAGAGACGTCCGAGACCCGGCGCTAGAAACGACCCCCCATCCATCCGCGTCGCGAGAGGGCCCGCCGAAAGGCGGGTCCTCTCCTTTCACCGGACAATCCAGGCATGGGTAGGAAGATCAGCCTTCGCGACGCGCTGGACCCGCAGCGCCGATGAAGATCATCCGCGCGTCGCGAAAACACATCGGTCCGATTGCGAACCTCATGCTCGCCTCGCCGCTGCTCGCTCGTTACGGCGCGACCGCGCGCGGCGTGAGAGCGGGCCTCGCCAGGGGCTTTCGCGAACGCGACACCCTTCTTGTGGCCGTGGATGGCGAGGCGGTCGTCGGACTCGCGTGGTTCATCCGAACCGCCGCCCTGGATCGCTCGACGTATCTCCAGCTCTTGCTGGTGGCCGAGTCGCATCAATCGCGTGGGCTCGGTTCCTCACTGGTCGCCCGAGGCGAGCGGGAGGCCCGCGCATCGGGCTCCCGCCACATGGTCATGCTCGTGACCAAGACGAATCGGCGCGCGCGTTCCTTCTACGAGAGTCACGGCTACCGCCACGTCGGCGACCTCGCCGGATTCGTGCGGCCCGGGATCGCCGAGTCGCTCTATCTGAAGAGCTGGCGGACGTAATCCCGCGAGCCGACCGGGCGCGTCGAAGCGACATGTAGACCAGCGAGCACGACCGCCATCGCCGCAAGGCAAGGGCCGAGAACGGCGACGTCGATCCATTGCATGAGTAGGCCGACCACCGCGGGTAGCGTTGCGCCACCGATCATCCCGGCCGCCACCTGATAGCCGATCGCGTGCGGCGCCGCGGCGGTTCCGATCCGCCGCGGCGTGAGGTACAGGAGGACCGGCACGAAGACCGACAGCGCAGCGCCAAGGAACGGGAGCGCGAACAGTGCGGCGACGGGCGCGGGCAACACCCAAAAGGCGATGGTGCCCGCGAGGGTGCCGAACACGCTCAGGTCGAAGAGGCGCGCCGTCGGAATGCGATCGCCGAACGCCGCGAGAGCGATGCGGCCGGCCGCCAGAGCGGACCAGTAAAGGAAGACGGCGAGCCCGGCAAGGCCCGCGCCGAGCGATCCGTCCTCCGTGAACCGCGTGTAGGTCCATTGCCCCGCGCCGAGCTCGACCCCGACGTACACGAACATCAGCGCGCAGCCGAGGATCACCGTCCGGCCGATGCTTCGCTCTTCCGTCGCGTCCGCTTCGAGCTCCGGTGCGGAACTGAGATCCGATCGGACCGCATACGTGGCAATGCCGAGCACGGCGAACGCGGCGGCCGCCACGACATACGCGGGCCGCCACGAGTCGCTCGCCACGAGCGCGGCGCCGACGAGTGGCGGACCGAGCGAAGCACCGATGGCCCACGCCCCGTGCAGCCCGCCCATGAACCGGATATCTCCGCGCAGCGCCGCTTCGGTGTTTACCGCGGCATCGAGCAGTCCCGCACCCAAACCAAGGACGGCCGCGGCGAGAATCGTCGCCCACCAGCCGCTCGCGATCGCGAAGATCGCGAGACCTCCGGCGGCCGCGGCCACAGCGGTGAGAAGGAGCGCGATGGTTCCAAGACGCTCGCGCAGGAGGCCGCTTGCGGCGCTGGCTGCGAACTGAGCGACCGTCATTGCCGCCACGAGCAGGCCGAGTCCGGCAAATGGCGCTTCGAGCGACACGCGCATCGTTGGCCAGGCGATGCCGAGCATCCCCGTCGGCAGCCCGAGGAGAACAAGGCCGACGAACGCGATCGCCGCGGCACGCCGACGAACGCGCATAGGCAAAAGGCTACGATGCCGCCGGGGATGAGGAGCTAGGTAGCTCTTCGCGTGGGGAGGATCTGATGCTGCGCAGAACAGGCCTCGTCACTCTCGCGATCGCCGCGATCGTTGCCCTGGCGGCGGTCCCCGCCGGCACCGCGTCTTCGCCAGGCATCGGCGTCGTGCCCCAGGGGACGCAGACCGATCGGAGCTACGCGAACAGCGCCGCGAGATACGGAGTCAGAAATGTCCTCGCGACGGCGCAGCGCACGAGCTGCTACACGCCCGAGGTCCCGTACTTCACGAGCCTCGCGCCGGCGAACGGCTACGACGGCATGACCGTCTGCACCGGCGCGAACACCGGCGAGGACCTCGGCCCATACGCAACGCAGCGCGGCAGCAACCTCGGCTATCCGGCCGCGAGCCCGATGTTGGTCAAGGACCGCTCGGAGTCGGACATCCGTGCCGATCCGACCGATCCGAACCACCTCATCGGCCAGTCCAAATGGTTCGTGAGCGCCGAGGGGTACAACCATCTTCTCGGGTTCTACGAGTCCTTCGACGGCGGCGGCACCTGGCCGGTCCAGGGTCACGTCCCCGGGTACGAGGGCTGGACCGACAACACCGACCCGGTCGGGGCATTCGACCGCTTCGGCAACTTCTACTCGCTGATCCTCCCCTACCAGTTCTTCTATAACGGCGATTCCCACAACTTCCAGATCAACAAGAACCGAGAGCCCAACCCCTCGCAGCCGGCCGAGGTGATCTCGGTCTCGGTCCGTCCGCACGGCGCAACCTCGGCGAATGCGTGGATAACGACGCACAAGGGGAAGCCCGACTTCGTCGCGCCGTATCCCGCGCAGGGGCGTGAGCCGGACAAGCAGTGGATCGCGATCGACACCAACCCCCTCAGCCCATTCCACGATCGGATCTACGCGATGTGGGTCGTGTTTACCGGTCCCGCGACCGCTCATCCTTTCGTCTCGATCGCGACCGCGCTGCCGAACGGGACCCACACGGACTGGTCCGCTCCGATCGCCCTCCCCCAGGTCAGCGGCACTCCACAGGGCGCGACCTATCTCCTTCCGCACGTCACGCCGGATGGCAGCGTCTACACGACCCTCGTCACGACGATGCCGAAGAAGGGCTACTGCTGCGACGTGCTCTTCCTCGACAAGTCCACCGACGGCGGGCTCTCGTGGACGAGCTCGCTCATCACGGACACGATCACCGCGACTCCATTCGTGTATCCGAACACGACGTTCCGCGACGGCATCGAGGAGAGCTTCGCCGTCGGAAGCCAGCGCATCGGACGCTACTACCCGCTCTACGTCACGTGGGAGGACTACAGCGCGGGCGTCGTCAACATCCTGCTCTCCGCCTCCTACGACGACGGACGAACGTGGACGTCGCCGATCCAGGTGAACGACAATGCGAGTCCCGTCGATGAGTTCCAGCCGAATCTCGACGTGGCCGCGAACGGAACTGTGAGCGTCGCCTTTTACGATCGCCGCCTCCAGTGCCCGGCCGCGGGAACGTCCGAGGCGGCCGGCGCCGGTCTCGCGCTCGACACGGTCAATCCGAATTGGAGCGGGTCGCTCCCGCCCTACGGCGCGGCGAACTACTGCGTGAACGCGAGCATCCAGTTCTACACGCCGAACCTGCGGCCAAAGGGCCACAACATCCGGCTCACGCAGCAGACCTGGGATCCGCAGCTGCACGCGCCACACACGTCGTGCCCCACCTGCGTGACGACGTTCATCGGCGACTACTTCGGGATCGCCTCCGCTGGCGGGAAGAGCTACACCACCTCAGTCACGACCTACAACGACGGCACGAACCCGTCGCACTACCAGCAGCAGGTCATCGCGATCCTGGCGATCCCGTAAGGTGAGGTGACGTTGCTCGGACGGCTCCTTCTCTTCGCCGTGATCTCGATCTTCACGCTCGGACTCGGTCTCCTGGCGCTCTTCGATGGGATCGAGATGCTGGCGCAAGCAGCGAACTACGCCGGGAACGACCGGACCGCGCTTCTCGGCCTCGGGGCGCTCACGAGCGCCGGCGCGCTCGTCCCGATCGCGCTGTGGGTACTTGCGGGGTGGGCCCTATTCGTGAAGCGTCAGCGCTGGGAGTGGTGAGCCGCTATTGACTCGGGATCGTCCAGTCGGCCGGGACGATGTGGATCCACGTCTGGCCCGGTGAGAGGCGCACCGTTTCACCGCTCGCGTTCCGGAGCGTGAAGACGTCGAAGATGTCGGGCCGTGTCCAGGTGACGTCCTGGCGCTTGCCATCGCGGAACACCGAGCCGCTGCCGCTCCCGACGAGGGTCATGTCGAGCTTCGGGTTGCCCGCAGGGTCGAGTCCGAATTCGGTCGTGAAGTGGACCTCCGTCTGGATCACAACGATGTTCTCCGCGGCGACCGCCTCTCCCGTCTCGCCGTCGACCTCGCGAACGCCGTCCTGGAATCGCGCGTAGCTGCGCGACGCCGGGTCGTAGCGATACGCGACGGCGAACCCCGGCCGATAGGGCACCGTGATCGCGCTCGCGTCGACGCTCCCGGTGAAGCCGCCGGCGAGCGGATCGGTCGTCGACGGCGGGAGGAAGTTCCAGGACGGGATGCTCACGGGCTGGTCGCCGTCAGGCGCGGCAGCCAGGGCATCGATGAGGTTCCGGAACGTAGTGAAGTAGTTGTAGGGCGCCTCGCGGAATCCGACGCGATAGCCCCAGCCATACGACGGCGCCAAATCGATGTACCGGTAGGTGACGAACGCGTCGTAGTGGATGCGCATCAGCTCCTCGGGGCCACCGCCCGAATAGACGAACGCGGCGCCGAGGCTCGGCATGATCGGCGTGTCGGTCATGCGCGCGCTGCGCACTGACCCGAGGACGTTTGGATCCATCGATTGGTAGACCGCGGCGAGGCGAGTCGTCAGCCCCTCGACGAGCCACTCGTAGACCTGATCGGCTTTGGTGATGCCGTAGTGCGGGCGGGCATGAGAGTTGTTGTCGATCTTCACGTAGAGCGGTCGCTTCGTGGCGGACCCACCCGCGAGCGGCATCCCCGTGAGCGGCCACCGCGGACACAGGATCTGCTCGGATGTGGACGTCACCTTGAACCCGCCGCCCATGTTGCGGAGCACATTGCTGCGCACCTGCATGCCGTCGGCGGGGGCGACCGCATCGGCATCGACCTTGCGGTCGCCGTTCCAGTCGCCGAGGAGGACCGCCGTCGCGCCCGCGCACGACGAGCCCGCCGGGAGCGCGGCCCAGCCGGCGAATCCGTTGGCCGGCCGGAACGAGCTGCCTGAGTCGAAGACCTGCACCTTCGCGCTTCCGTCAGGGTCGCCATACACCGCGACGAGATCGTCCTTTCCATCGCCGGTCACGTCGGCGGCGCCGATCGTCGCCCGACTCAGGTCGTACTCGCCCTCGTTCGTCTCGTACACGTTGTCGGTGAAGACGAAGCCCGTCGGACCTGGGTCGAATAGGAGGAACCGGGCCTTCTGTTTGGGGGACTGGTAGAGCGCGGCGAGTTGGTCCGCGCCTGTGGTCCGCGTGAACCGGCCGACGGCAAATCGCGCGAGCGAAAGATCGAACTGCGCCGAACCGGAGTTGTACGCGCCCTGAGTGCCGCCGAAGCTGAACGCAGAACCAGTCGACTCGAAGTAATGGATGCGCATCTGGAGGTTGTCGTACTGGTAGGCGACCAGAACGACGCTCTTGCCATTCACCGAGAAGTTGCCCGCGACGACGCTTCGCGCGCGGCTCCAGGTGTAGCCCTCGCCCTCCCACCACTTTTCTGGTGGGCTGAAGCTCGTGCCGGTCGAACGGAATACAAGCAGACCGGACTTGTTCTCGGCCTCGTCGTACAGGGCGACAAGATCGTCTTTCCCGTCGGCCGTGACGTCGGCGACCGCGAACTTCGAGCGGTTTATCCGGAACGTGTTCGCCCCCGTCGTGAGCCACACCGACTCCGCGAACGTCTCGCCGTCGGCACCGGCCTCGCGCACCGCGATCCGCAGGGCCGCGTCGCCGGTTGGGTCCGCCAGCAGCGCGATCTGCGATTTGCCGTCGCCCTTGAAGTCGCCGGTCGCGGCCAGGCCCGAGCCGACCGCGCTCACCGAGCGGGCTGTCCGGGGAGGAGGCGTAGGCGTCGGACTCGGCGAGGGAGTTCCCTGCGCCTGGCCCCCCGACGTGGGCGTCGTCTGCGGGGTCGAGGCGGTACAGGCGACGAGCGCTACGGTCGCGAGGGCGAGCGCGCGCGCAGCCTTGGCGTGACGGTGAAGCAATCCGCTTCGCATGATGGGGTAAGGCGCACGGTTCGTGCCAGCAGCCGGAAGACCGACGGGGAGCAAGCCTGCCGGGCGAGCGACTTAGATCAGGGCGTAGTGCGCTTGGGCACGAAGCGCACGGCGGTCTGCAGACCGCGAGGGTGCTCCTCTAAACGGATGTGCTGGTAGTTGTGAACGGCGACTTCATGTTGGGTGCGGAGAAGGCTCGCGGCGGTGAGCGCCGGCATCGAGCCCTGAGTACTGACGACGAAACATTCGCGGCATCCGACGAATCGGCAGGGAAATCCACCTGATCTCATGCGGGCCGCCTTTCTGGCCGACAAGCGGCCCGCGTCGACCTCAGCGTACAGCGAAAGCGGAGCAATGCGAGTGGCAGATGCCGGTCTACGAGCGATCGTATGAGATGATTACGTGACAACATCGGGCCCCAGAAGAGATATGTGCCGGGCCGCTGAACGCGGCCCGCTTTTTTTGAAGCCCCCAGGAAGGACCTCGCTTTACTTGATCACTCTTGCTCCCGACCTTGATCGCGCGACTGCCGACCTCGGTTGGACAAACCTCACGGCTATCCAGGATCTTGTGATCCCGCACCTTCGCGAGGGGCGCGATCTCTTCGCACAGGCGCAGACCGGCACCGGGAAGACGGGCGCCTTCGCGCTCCCGATCCTCGAGCGGATCGACGGCCGGGCCGCGGCGCCATTTGCCCTTGTGATCGTGCCGACACGGGAGCTCTGCGCGCAGGTCGCCGCCGAGTTCCAGGCGCTCGGGCGACATCGCTCGGCGCGGGTCGTCGCGCTTTACGGCGGCGTCGGCTACCGCGATCAGGAGCTCGCGCTTCGCCGGGGCGCACACATCGCGGTCGCGACCCCCGGTCGCTTGCTCGACCTCGTTGCCCGGCGGACCTGCAATCTCTCCAAAGTCAGTGTGCTCATCCTCGACGAAGCCGACCGGCTCCTTGACCTCGGGTTCGCGCCTGACATCGCGAGGATCGTCGCGCTCCTCCCGGGACCTCGCCAGACGGCGCTCTTCTCGGCGACGCTCACCGCGGACGTCAAAGCGATCGCGCAGCGCTACACGAAAAACCCCGCGACCGTCGCAGTGCAGCCCGAGACGCCAACCGTCGATGCGATCGACCAGGCGTGGATCGAGGTCCGCGAGGTCGACAAGGTGAACGCCCTCCACGAGCTCCTCGGCCGGTCCGGAGTGGAGCGGACGCTCGTGTTCCGGCGGACGAAGTACGGCGCCGACAAGCTCGTGAAGGCGCTCGACCGCCTGGGCCGCCCGGCCCGAGCACTCCACGGCAATATCGGCCAGCGCGAGCGCGAGCGCGTCCTCGACGGATTCCGTCGCGGGAAATTCCCGACGCTCGTAGCGACCAACCTTGCCGCGCGCGGCATTCACGTCGACGACATCGGCCACGTCGTGAACTACGACCTGCCCGAGAACGCCGACACGTACGTCCACCGCGTCGGACGCACCGGACGAGCCGGTCGGCGCGGCATCGCGTACACCTTCGTGAACGAGACGCAGCGCAAGGACTTCGAAGACATCCGCCGGCTGGCCAAGGTGCCCTTCCGGCGCGAGCGGCTCTTGCTGAAGCCGTCGCCGGTGCTCGCGTCCGCCACCGCCGGTTCGCCGACGGCACCCGGGCGCCGGATGGCTCACACTCGACGTTGGGCATCACGCAGACGGCCGGGGAGTACAACCTAGTGGGAAGAAAGAAGCGAGTCGGCTTCGCCGACCTACAGGCGACCCACGCCGAGCTGGATCGGGGCGAGCTTCGCTGCCCGGAGTGCAAGCGGAGCGTGGCGGAGGCGGACGGTCTCAGGTTCGTGCCGGCACTTGGCCAGATCGAGTCGTCGCTCGCGACGCTCAGTTGTCCACGCTGCCGGACGATGATCAGCATCCGGTTCGTCGCCGCGCACTAACAGGGGCAATCCGGGAGCATCCCCCATTCGGACTATATGAAGGACCGCCTCCGCGTAGGAGTCTTTTGGAAGTACGCCGGAGGCGAATGACATGAGCTGGATGCCCGAGCCCGATCCCACGCCGCTTCGCTTGCGCCTTGGCCCCCGCGCGGAATCGCCCCTCCCCGTATCTCCGGTGTTTGAAGACGCCGTCGTCGATCGCGTAGAGGACGCGCCCACGCAGCCCGCCACTCAGGTCACAGCCCCTGAGCCAACCAAGAGCGAGGCCAAGGATCCGCTCCGCGCGGCGGCTAGCGAAGAGCTCCAGCGCGCCGTCGAGCAGACCTCCGAGCGCGTCGAGCGCTGGATGGCGGAGCAGCGCCGTCGACTCGGTGTGGGCATCGACGCGATGGTCGCCTCACTCAAAGAGCAGCGCGACATCGAGATGGCGCGCATCGAGGAGTGGAAGGTAGGCGAGCGCGAGCGCGCCGAGCGTCAGCTCGCCGAAGAGAAAGAGAAATTCCACGGGCAGCTCCTGCAGGAGCTCGTCGAGTTCGAGCACCAGCTCGGCGAGCGCCTTCGCGAGCAGGAAGACCGTCTTGCCAAGTGGTGGGACGAGGCGGAGCAGCTCACGAAGCAGCGCTTCGCCGACTTCGGACTCTCGATATCACCAGACGCGAGCGACTCCCCGAAGGCCTGACCCGACTTTCACGCGATCAGGTCGACCGCATGACGCTTCGGTCATGAAAAGCGCCCGCGACGGAGGACACTGCTGCTGCACGATCGTCGCGCGGGCTCGCCGCCGCGAGGTGCCGCAGTTGGGCAGGAGGACACGATGAACAATGATCAGATGGCCGAGCGAATCCGAGCCGCGTACAAGTCCGGCGACCTGGAAACATTCGCAAAAGCACAGCGGGAGATGGCGGCCGATGCCATGGTCCAGGAGTGGCCACAGTCCGGCGAGCGAATCCGGGGGCGCGCCAACATCGAGGCTGTGAACCAGAACTATCCGGCGAGCACGGGTACCAAGCCGAAGCTGGAGCTGCGCCGCATCGTGAAGCCGGGTGAGGCCTGGATCATCGAAGGCACCATCGACTACGGCGACGGCATACCGGTGAGCGCCGTTTCGATCATCGAGACTGGCGCCGACGGCAAGATCGTTCGCCAGACCGACTACTTCGCAAATCCCTTCGAGGCACCGGCCTGGCGCAGGAAGTGGGTTGAGCAGATGGAGCCCGCCGGCGTCCGTTGACTAGCTGAGCGGATGACGGGGCCCCAGGCACGTCCTACGGGTTCGTTCTCACACCGTTCGTGACCGTTGCGGGCGTGCTGGTCTTGCTTGGCGTGTATCTCGGCGCGTTGACTGCCACACCGAGAAATGCGACCGCGTAGCACGGCGTCAGGCGACTTTGACCGCATCCCCCAGGCGAACAACACCGGCCTTAACAACTTGTGCCCAGACACCGAACGCGAGCGGCTCGCTCGTCACCAATTCCTTGCGGTAGGTCCCGAGCGCAGCGAGCGTGTTGAGGTCCGACACGCCGGTCAGCGGGTCGAGCGTCGTCACGGCACAGCGACCGATGTTCCCGCCGGGCACCACTACTGCCGAGCCGATCTGAACACGACTGCCGATCCATGTGTCCTCCGCGTGTGCCTCGACGCCCGCGACACCGAACAGCATGCGGAAGCGACGTGGATCGACTGGACCCGCCACGCCTGCGGCCTTCGCGATGGCACGAAGCGAACCCTCCGAGAGGAGCGATGCGCCCGCGCCCTCATCGGCCCGGTCAACGCCTTCGCCGGGATCGTCGAATCTGATCAGATGCACGGGACGCTCCGCGACGGTCGATAGCGCCTCGGACCACGGTCCCTCGACGATATGGGCGGGGACGTTGCGACCGTAGATCGAGACGGTCATCGCGCCACCGAGATCGACCGCGCCACTCACGGTCGCGCCATCGGGCAGGGTGAGCTTGAGGTGCCGCATGGCGGCGTCGAACTGCGGACGGACCGCGATGAAGCGCTGCACGCGTTTCGCATTGAGCATCCTGCCGTCGGGATCGACGATGCAGAAGCGACGATCGTTCTCGACCCCGGCGCGGCCGAGGTCGACCTCTTCGAGCTCCTGGATCGCCAGCGCCTTGATCGGAGCGACGTGGATCCACGTGACCTGCGCACTCACGGACTGAGTCTTCCACACGGGTAACGAATCGATAAACCGCTCTGCGGGCGACCGGGTGGTCAGCCCTGGAAGCGCCTTGTGCATCAACTTTGATAAACAATCTGCTCAATGCCTGAGTTAACGCTTGGCGATGCGAAGTTCGGGATTGCAGTCGGTCTCGGACTCGCGCTCATCGAAGACGCTCCTGGCGGACTGAGAGAACCTCTGGGTCTACGAATCCCCGGTAGTACTTCCGCGCACGCTTTTTCCGTCGAAACGACGAGCGCGTCGGGTCGTGCCCATACTCACCGCGGAGGTGGGAGGTGTCACTGGTCCGGCGGAACGCGTGGACTGTCTTTGTCGTGCTTAGCGTCCTCTTGTTGCTCATCGGTCTGTCGGGACCGGAAGGGCCGATGGGTGCCCTCACGCCCATTGGCGCCTTCGTGAGTGGCGATAACAGCGAGACCGGCCTCGCGCTGAAATTCCGAGGCAGCGTAGTTCTGGGCATGGCACTCTTCGGCATCGCGATCGCGGTCTTTGGCCTGCGGCGTCAGCAGGCGTGGGCGTGGTGGATCTCCTGGTATTGGCCCGTGTTCTTCGCGCTGCACACGGTCGCATTCGGCACAGTCGTCCCGGATCTTCCGATCGCCATCGTTGCGTCTCTCACACTGCTGGCATCACGACCGATCATCTCCGCGGCGACATCGTAGGTCCCGCGCGACGCCGGTGACCCAGTTGGGGGCGCCACCAGAGCGGAAGACGGGACTCGAACCCGCAAGAGGTACCTGCTTCTCCGACGCATCGGAGACCGGGTGACACTCGGCGGCCGACATCGTCCCAGTGCCTCCGAGAAAATGCGGTGACAAAAGAGGTCGCGGGCTACCCGCGTTTCAGACCCAGCGCCGCAGTGCGCGAGATGGGTGCGGCACAGGATGCACTCGCGTGGGCGCTCCCGCTCATTTCGGAGACAGCGGCACACGCCGTTCGTCAGCCGGGCGAGTGGTCGATCGCGATGAACCTCGCGCACTTGGTGGTCTATGAGGAACGGATCGCCGTGCCGGTGCTGGCCGCGCTCGCGGACGGCGCAGACGGTAGTGGGGTCGTGAGCGGCGAGGAGGACTGGCTGGAACGTGAGACCGAAACGCTCGCTGACGAGCCCTATGCCGCGGTCCGCGAGCGCTACCGAACCGTCATTCGTCGGCACTTCGAGCAGCTCGAGGCATTCGACGAGGAAGCTTTCAACGTGCCGCTGTGCTCGCTCTGGGCAAGTGATCTCGGCGTCCTCGTTCCCGCGGGTTGGGTGGCAAAGAAGAGCGTCCAACACACTTGGGAGCACGGACACACCCTGATCCGGGCCGGTTGGATCGCGTATGCGACTGGCGGGGACGCAGGAGAATCGAAATGACCGTCACGTATCCGCTGACACTCACGTTCAGGGTCCTGACCATCGGTGCCCACGTGCGCGTCGTCGATGCGGCCGGCCAGCTCGTTAGTTACGTGAAGCAGAAGGCCTTCAAGCTCAGGGAAGACGTCACCATCTTCGCCGACGAAGCGCAAACGCAGCCCGTCTACCGCATCAAAGCGAACAAGGTCATCGATATCGGCGCGACCTACGCCATTAGCACCTCCGACGGCCGGCCGCTCGGCGCCGTGAGGCAGCACGGGATGCGGACGTTCTGGAAGGCGACGTACGACATTCTTGACGAGGCCGGCAACGCCGCCGGCCTCATACACGAGCAGGACGCCTGGGTGAAAGTCCTTGATGGACTTATCGGGGAGATCCCGCTGCTCGGCTTTGTGATCCAGCAATGGATCAACCCCACGTACCTCATCGACGGCGCCGATGGCGTGACCCTCTTGCGTCTGCGCAAGCGACCGTCGTTGATCGAGCGCAGATTCCTCTTGGAGCAGGACGCTCCGCTGCCGCCGCGGCTGGAACACTTAGCGCTGCCCGCGGTGATCATGGTGGTGCTGCTCGAACGCGGTCGCGGTTAGATCGCCCCGGTCACGCCGCTAGACGAGGCTGACCTCGAGCCGCAGCTCACGCCCGAGGATCTCAGAGAGGCGCTCGACCTCAGCCTGCAGGGCCGTTCGCTGCACGGCGCCGGCTTCCTTGAACCACCCGACCTGAATCCGCTCGCCGGAAACGGCCCATGTCGCATGAACGACGCCGCCGGCGAGAACGACCGGCGCTATCCACCCGCTCTGTTTGCTTACCGCGGCTCGCCGCCGCGGCGGGACGACGTGACCGTCGCCCGTGCCTGGTCCCATCACGAACTGATCGAACCCCGGCAGCAAGCGAAGGGCCCGCGTTGGCTTGGTCGACAGCAGCTCGTCGAGATCCTGCGCGAGGACGTATGCGCGCTCGCCGCCCACTTCAACCTCGGCGAGCCGTGGGCCGAGCGCGTCGAGCCAGGCTCGAAGGCGGCGTTTGCCGATCCGGCCTGACCCCATCCAGACCGCGAACGAATCCGCCGTCGCCGGTCCATAGGCTTGGAGGTAGGCCGCGATCGCGGCGGGCGCCGCATCGTCGGGATCGGGCACGCCCGCCCATCGTGAGCTCGCAGACCGCGGGGTCGTGAATGTGACGCGGTTGCCCTGGCTCGGTCCGAAGCAGAGGTCGCCCTGCCACGCATAGGGCTTGAGGAGCGTGCCCCACCCGGAGAGGAGCGCATCCCCAAGGTGACCGTAGCCACGACGCGCGATCACCGCGGTGATGAGCTCGCCGCGGGTGAGGGCCTTGCCGTCGAGCGCTTCTCGCACGACTTCGCGAAGCGCATTCAGCTGCTTCGGTGTGACGCCGAAGTACTTCTGCCAGCTCGGCCGCTCCCACGATTTGCCGGCGGCTATCAGCGACAGGAAGATGCCGGCATCTTCGGGCGCAAGCAGATGGAGCGTCCCTCGCATCGCCCAGGTCTTGATCAATCGGCCCTCGCGCAGAGCACGCGCCACCTCGCCGGCCTTCGAGGACTCTCGCCGCACGCGTACGCAGAGCTCCGCGTATGACGCGACCTGCGACTGGACGCCGCATAGACGGCGGACGACCTCCGCCACCGACCGATCTCCGACAGGGTCGAGGTAATGCCGGCGCATGCGCCAGGCGAGGGCCTGCGGCCAGGTCACTTTTGCCACCACGGCTGCGAGGGTAGCGAAGGATCACGTAAGGCCCTCGCCCGGTACGCTCGATCGGTGACAGCGAAAGCGACGAGCGCGATCCCGGCCGCGAAGCTGGCTCGCTACGACAAGCTGATCGCCACGGATCCGAGCATTGAACGCAAGGGCGTGACCATTCCGTACACGTCGGTCAACGGAAAGATGTTCACGTACCTGTCGCCGACCGGGGACCTCCGGTTGCGGCTCCCGGAGGACGAGCGCGATGCGTTCATCAAGAAATACCGGACGAAGCTCGCCGTTTCGAACGGTGTCGTCATGAAGGACTTCGTCGCGGTGCCTCCGGGTCTTCTAGCCCGCACCGCCGAGCTCAAGCCGTATCTAGGGATCAGCCGCGCGTACGCGGATCGGCTCGGCACGAAGAAGGGAAAGCGGCCCTAGAAGAGCAGGGTGACGCCACACGCGATCAACCAAAGCGACCACGCGATGTACGCCACAGGCACGACACGTCCGGCGACGCTCCATCCATCAGGCTCGTTCGGACCCACGAACTCGAGCGCGCCGATGAGCTGCGCGGCTCCGATTGGGATCGCGAGCCAACCGAGCCAGACCGGAAACGCAGGACTACTGAGGATGAGCACGCCAGTGAGGATGGTCCAACCGCCAGTCAGCAGGTATCCGAGATGCTCCCCCACACCAACACCGAGATAGCGATGGAGCGCGTCAAAGACCACCTCGGCGCTGTCCCGCTGACTCTGCGTCGCTCGCGGGTCGAGGTACCGACGCGCCAGCAACGGCACGACGAACGGCCAACGCATCAGACCGAGCGTCTGAACGAGCGCGGACAAGACACCCGTGGCAACAGTGAGCGTCCGCAACGGTCCGGCGACGAAGAGCGATCCCATGAGGACCACGACCGGCACCATCAGTAGCGCGGTGAGCGCGAATGCCCACCACTGCACGACGAGCCGAGTGCCGCCCGCGCCGAACGCGGTGAGGATGCTGCCGGCTGGCTGGCGAAGGATGTCGGGATAGGAAAATGATCGCGCGAGCAGAGTGAAGGTCACGTTGAACGCGACGGGAACGGCGATCAAGAGCAACGCTGCGGCGAACTCAGTCGTCATGCGATTGTTGGCTGCGCTTGCTTCCGGCCCATCGTTATCAGGACAGCACCACTGAGTGCTTGCGCCACGAGTGCGCCGCTTACGCCGACGACTGGCCAGCCCGCCTCCGCCTGGACACCGATGGACGTCGTCACGACCCAGGCGATCGACCATGCGATGCCCATCGTCGGGATCCACACAGCCGCTGAGGGAATCCGGTCGGAGCGCACGAGTGATTGGGCCAAGCCGACGCCGAGCCCGGTGACCGCTCCGATAACCGGAGCAGCCGCGGAGCTGGTTGCGCCGATCGCCTGCACGATCACGAACGACACGCCGAGGCCTACGGCCGTCGCGCCGATCCAACGCAGCGCAGATACGTGGCGACCCAGAGCGATCCACTGCGCGAGACCGAGAACCGCGCCGGCAACGGCGGCCGTTATGAATGCCAAGACCAGGCTATCTGCGGGATTTGCGATCGCCCTCCCGAGCAAACCCGCGATCGGATACGCCAGGAACACCGCCAGCCACTTCGCGTAGTCGCGAATCATGACCTGTGACATAACCATCCCCTCGCGATCGGCGCGACGAGCGCCGTCCCAGTCTGGCCGCGTTTGCGCGCCAAAACCTACCTTCCGGTTGCGTCCCCGCGCAAGACGAAAGGGTGGACCCTGTGGCCTCCCGCGCCCGGCAGGCGAGTCGCCACGGCCAAGTAGAGTCCGCGCGTGAGTTTCGCGGTCTCTGCCGACGCGTACGACCGCTTCATGGGCAGGTACTCGGTTCGGCTCAGCCCCCAGCTTGCGGACTATGCCGGCGTGCGTCCCGGACAGCGGGTGATCGATGTCGGTTGCGGGCCTGGTGCGCTCACACGCGAGCTGGCCGATCGGGTCGGCCCGGCGAATGTCTCCGCGATCGATCCTTCGGAATCCTTCGTCGCGGCCGTTCGGGAGCGCTTTCCCTCCGTCGATGTACGGCTGGGGGCTGCGGAGGAACTCCCCTTCCCCGACGAAGTGTTCGACGCAGCGCTGGCGCAACTGGTCGTCCACTTCATGTCGGATCCGGTCGCGGGGTTGCACGAGATGGCGCGCGTGGTTCGGAAGGGCGGTCTTGTAGCAGCGTGCGTTTGGGATCACGCCGGTGACCAAGGACCGCTGAGCGTCTTCTGGAAGGCGGCGCGCGACGTCGATCCCGATGTGAGGGACGAGTCGGGGCGAGCCGGCGCGCGGCAGGGTCATCTCACCGAGTTGTTCGTGAAGGCGGGGCTTCGTGGCGTCGAGGAGAGTGCGCTTGTGGCCGCGGTCGTTCATCCGAGTTTCGAGGAGTGGTGGGTGCCGTTCACGCTTGGCGTTGGTCCGGCGGGCGCCTATCTGTCGCGACTCGAGGCCAATCGCCGCGCCGAGCTCATGGAACGGTGCCGGAAGCTCCTCCCGCAAGCTCCGTTTGAAGTGGCGGCACGCGCTTGGACAGCGCGCGGTCTCGTAGGCACCATAACGATTTGAATGCCGATGCCTTCCGACATTTCTGCGACTGTGACTTCAGCGAGAACCGCAACATCTGGGACAAGTACGTCGCTCCGCTATCCGATGAACAGTTGACACAGAACCTGAGCTACTCGAATGGATCGGTCCGAAACCAGGTCGTGCATCTCCTGGATGTTGATGACGCATGGTTCAGCGGATTGCGCGGTGCTCTGATCGCAGACTCGCCCGATCCTGCCGCCTTGGCGTGGTTTTGTGATCGTCAACGACCAGAATGTCGGAGGAACTCACCATCAATATCTGAAACTTCCAGGGCCACGTTCAGCGTGTCCATAAACTCTTCGACCTTGAATGGCTTCGTGAGATAACGGAAGAACCCCGCTTGCAGGCCGTTCTCGATATCACGTGGCATCGCATTGGCACTCAGGGCAACTATGGGGATGTGCGCCGTGGCCGGGTCTTCGCGCAGGATCTTCAGAGCTTCGATACCGCTGATTCCAGGCAGATTGATATCCATCAGAATCACGTCCGGTTGAGAGGCTCGCGCAAGCTCGATTCCGAGAGTCCCGTTCGCTGCACCCAACAGGCGTATGTCGGATCGGCGCGCGATCAATTGCTCGACCAGCCTCAGGTTAGCCGGGTTGTCCTCGACATAGAGCAAAGTGCGCAGCGGTGCGCCGGTCGGGACTTGCCCGTGGACAACGATTTCGGATTCGGCGCTTGCAACTGCAAGTGGTGGTGCCGAAGTCAAAAGCAGTTCGATCCAGAACACGCTTCCCACGCCGACGCTGCTTTCCGCCCCGATGACGCCCCCCATCATTTCGACTAGCCGCTTGCTTACGACGAGGCCGATGCCGGTGCCTTCCTCGCCGCTGTCCTGTTGTCCGAGACGATTGAATGACTGGAAAAGCTGCGCCAGCTTTTCCGGAGACAATCCCGCGCCGGTGTCCACGACGCTGATGCGAATGCGCTCCGGACGGGCTGGGGCGCATTTCACATCGACGGTTCCCTGCTCCCGGTTGTATTTGATCGCGTTGGAAAGCAGGTTGATGAGCACCTGCTTCAAACGGGTCCGATCGGCCTTGACAAAGTAGGAGACATGCAGCTGGGGCAGGGTCATGGTGATGCCACGCTGTTGCGCCTGCGGCTCCATCATGGCTTGGCATTCAGATATGACCTCGGCCAACGACACCGGTTCCGGCGACAGCGACACCTTCCCGGCTTCGACCTCTGCGAGATCGAGGACTTCGTTGATCAACTTCAGCAGATGCCAACCCGCCTTCAGAATCTGGGCAATGCTTTCCCTCTGGGAGGCCGTCGGCAAGGGGGATCTTGACTCCAGCAATTGGGCGAAACCGAGCATCGCAGTGAGCGGGGTGCGAAGCTCATGGCTCATGCTGGAAAGGAAGTCCGATTTCGCGAGGTTGGCTTTCTCAGCTGCGGACTTGGCGCTCTCGAGTTCGATGTTCGTTTCCTGGAGCGTCTGCTCGAAGTGCTTGCGCTCGGTAACGTCGCGCGCGGCGGCGAATACGCCTTGCAGCCTCCGATCTCGGTCGTAGAAGGTCGTCGCGTTGTAGGACACAACTGTTTTCTTGCCGTCCCTGGCGCGCGCAGTGAGCTCGTAGTTGGTGACCTTCTTCTCGCTCAACACCAGCTTGATGGCCGCTTCGGCCCGCTCGGGATCGGTGAAGTAGTTCTTGAACGGCGCGCCGATCAACTCGTCGCGGGTGCAGCCAGTAAGCGCCTCCATCTGCTTATTGAGATCGGTGATAATGCCGCGCGGATCGGTGGTCATCAGCGCGTCGATATTGGATTCGACTAGAGAGCGCGTGTAGAACTGCTGATCACGCAGGCGTTGATCGAGCTTCTGCTGCTCTGCTTCGACCTGCTTGCGCGCTGTATTGTCGGTGCCGATCAGCAGGTAGCCGATGATCTTGTCTTGAGCATCGCGCAGCG
>JBBPIP010000015.1:0-60630 GCA_038040265.1 Chloroflexota bacterium
CGCGGCCTCGGCCGGGTCGCGTTCTGCGCCCTGCCAGTCACGCGGCGCGGCCGTCACGACCAATCTCCGGCTGCGCCGGAGACACGCTCAGGGCTGGTGGACTCACTCCTCACGGCAAAGCCGCTCGTCGTTCGTTTCCATGTGCCTCCTTCGTGCGTTTCAGGAGCCCCGGCTCCGTAAACACGTCGAGCGCGGTCATGGCGAGGGCTTTCGCCGCGAAACGCATCGTCTCGAGCGCGAGCGGGGCGCAGGACGCCTCGGTGAACGCGATCGAGTGACCCGGCACCAAACCCTCCGTTATCGAGAGGAACGGGTGAATGCCTGGGATCGCGCTCGTCACGTTTCCCATGTCCGTCGACCCGTGCGTGTCCGCGGGACGCCGCGGCTGCATCGTGCGGCCGAGGGAGTGCGCGTTCTCGGCGAATGCCTCGGCGAGCGGTCGGTTCGTATTCACCACGTCGCAGACCTCGCTCCACATCGGGCGCAACTCGGTTCCGGTCGCCACGGCCGCGCCTTCGAAGCACGCGAGGACCCGGCGCCGCAGGTCCTCGAGATAGGTGTTATCCGGAGAACGCACCATGAGCCTCGCCGCCGCGCGGTCGGGGATGATGTTCGGCGCTTTTCCGCCGTCGGTGATGATCCCGTGGATTCGCGAGTCGCTCCGCACGAGGAGACGGAGCGCGGACATCGCGTTCCACCCGAGGACCAGCCCGTCAAGTGCGTTCACGCCGTCGTGCGGCTCAGCCGCCGCGTGCGCCGCCTTTCCTAGGAGCTCCACGTCGAGGTTGACCATCGCGAGCATGAGCGGGTCGATCTCGTCGCGGTCGCCGGGGTGGTACATGACCGCGGCGTCCACGCCCTCGAACACACCAGCCTTGATGAGGTGGACCTTGCCGTTGCCTCGCTCTTCAGCCGGGCAGCCGACGAGGCGCACGCGGCCGCGGACCCCGTCGAGGGTGTCGCGGAGAGCGAGGAAGGCTCCGACCGCCCCCGTTCCCATCAAGTTGTGCCCGCAGCCATGTCCGATCCCCGGCAGCGCGTCGTACTCGCCGAGGATCGCGACGAGCGGACCGCCAGAGCCGGCGTCCGCGACGAATGCCGTCTCGAGGCCTCCGGCCGCGCGCTGCACCGAGACCTTCTCCGACTCGAGGTAATCGGCGAGCGAGGTCGCGGCGAAGCGCTCCTCGAACGCGAGCTCAGGACGAGCGTGGATGTCCAACGCCAGCTGGTCGAGCGCCTTCGCGCGCGCGTCAACGCGCTCGGAGATTCGCTTCTTGCGCGCCGCGGCGTCCAAGTCTGCCTGAGGCTAACCCGAACGCGCCGCGGGCCGCGAGCTCAGAACGAGCTCGGCCAGCACGAACCCCGCAACGACAAAACCGCCGGTGATGACGGTGAGCCCGTCCACGGCACGCAGCAGGCCGAGCGCCGCGACGAGGGCGCCGATCTCGGCGCCTCGTCGAACCGCCACGAGTCGGCGCGGGTGCCGGCGACGCGGGCGAGCGAGTCCGGCGTCCCGCTCTTCGACGGCCACGCCGAGGAAGGCCACGGTGGAGGCGACCGCGACGGCCGAGCCGCCGATCACCGCCGCGACGGCGAGCGGCTCGCTCGGATCGCGTGTGAGGACGACGAAGATCACGGCGACGATCGCAGCCAGAGCGATGAGCGCGAGGACCTGTTTTGTCAGCGCTCCTCGGTCTCCCCTCGGGACTCCATGCGCAGAGGGAGAGCGACCTGCTCGCTGCCCGCCGCGATCGGGGCCTGCGCGAGCGTCTCGATCGCGCTCGACGCGCGCGAGAGCGCGCGGTCGGTCTCGTCGAACTTCTTCGTCGCGTTCTCGAGATGACGTCCGAGCTGATCGTGCAGCTCGACGAAGCGCTCGAACTCGCGACGGACCGCCGAGACTCCTTGCTGCAGCTCGCGGGTGCGCTCCTGCATCGCGAGGCCGCGAACGCCGAGCGAAACCACCTGGAGATACGCGAGCAGCGTGTTTGGGGAAGCGGGGATCACCTTGCGTTCGGCGCAGTACGCGCGCAGATCAGGTTCCCCTTCTTCTTCGCGAAGCACGAGGTCGTAGTAGACCGACTCCGACGGGATGTACATGACGGCATAGTCGATCGTTCCATCCGCGGGCGAGACGTAGCGGCCGACAGCATCGATGTGTCGCCGAACCTGCTGGAGAAAGGCGCGCTTCTTCGTTTTGCGTTCCGTCTCGTCGGCGGCCTTGGCGAGCGCATTCCACGTCTCGTTGGGAAACTTCGCATCGATCGGGACGATCCGGCCCGCATACCGGACGATCGCGTCGACACGCGAACCGTCCTTGTACGTGTACTGGACGTCGTACGCCGACGCAGGCAGCGCATCGTGCAGGAGCCGCTCGAGCAGCAGCTCGCCGAACCCGCCCCGCGCCTTCGGGGCCCGCAGCAGATCCTGAAGTGAGCCGATGTCCTTCGCGAGATCCCCGATCCGCTGGCTCTGCTCGCTGAGGGTGCCAAGCTGCCGCGACAGATCGTTCAGCGTTCGGTGCGTCGTCCCGGCCTGGGTCGCGACCTGCTGCTCCGTCGCCCCGAGCGCCCGGCTGAGCTCGGTGCGCAGATCCCCGACCGACCGCGCCACAAGCTCGACCTGCCCCTGCGTCCCCTGCTGCGCCGCGTGCAGCTGCGCCGACAGAGAGTCGCGAACGGCGGCCGCGTCATCGCCGGCCGGACGCCGAAGAACGACCGCCAGGGCGGCAAGAGCCGCGATCGCAGCGACAAGGGCGAGCAGCGTGGGCCATTCCATGATGGTCGGATTGTCGGCGCCGGAGGGCGTTAGCACAAGCGTTCGACGGCACTTTGTTGTGTGCGGGGACACCCTCCCGATGACGGCCTTAGAACGCTTCGAGCTCCCGAGTGCGCTAGAACGTCGGGCGTGGAAGCAAGCGGACCGACCAGACCCCTCACCTTCCGCGAGTCCGTGATCTACGGCTTCGGAAATCTCGGCGCGAACACCGTCTACAACTTCCTGAACGGCGCCGCGGGTCTGTACCTCAATAGATATCCCGAGGTGCCGATCTGGCTGGTCGGCCTGCTCTCCCAGGAGCGTTCCCTCGCGGGCGCATTCGCGCAACCAATTGTGGGCGCGCTCTCTGACCGGACCCGGACACCCATCGGTCGACGAAAACCGTACTTCATCGCCGGCGTCGCACTGACCGCGGCCTCGCTCCTGTACCTCTCCGGATTTCCGCCACTGGTGCCGATGCTGATCGTGCTGTCGATCAACGCGTTCTTCTTGAACGTCGCCGTCGACCCATACACGGCGCTCATGGCCGACCTCGTTCCACCGGGTCAGCGCGGCCGGGTCGGCACCATCCTCGCCGTCTTCAACATGTTCGGCCAGATAGCGGCGGCCCTACTTGCCATCTTCCTTTGGGACCGGTCGCCGCAGCTCGTCTTCGTTCTCGTCGCGGCGATCCTGGTCGTCGCGTTCACCATCACGACGATCGGTGTCCGCGAACCGGAGGCACCTCCCGCACCAACGGAGCGGGTCAAGATCGACATCGGAAATTACGTGCGCGGTCTACTCGCTCAGCGCGAGCTGACGAAGTACGTCCTCGCCGCGGCGGTCTTCTGGCTTGGCACCGGCGGGGTCATCCCCTACCTCACCCGCTTCGCCGTCAATGAGCTGAACACAACCGAAGGTGACTCCTTTCAGCTCTTTCTCCCCGCACTCCTCGGAACGATCGTCGGGGCGATCCCGGCCGGTTACCTCGCAGACCGCATCGGTAAGAAACCCGTACTCCTAGTCGGCGTCTTCGCATTCGCCGTGATCGCGCTCATCGGCTCCCAGGTCCAGACCGTACCGCAGGCGCTCGTGGTCATGGGATTCATCGGCCTGGCCAATGGCGTGTGGACGGCGCTGAACGTCCCGCTGCTCATCGACCTCGTCATCCCTGAGCGCGCCGCCGAGATGACCGGCCTCGGCTCGGGCGTCTGGTCCCTGGCACAACCCATTGGCGCGGTGATTGCGGGAATCCTCATCGGTAACTTCGACAGCTACCGTGCTTCGTTCGTCGGCGCCGCGGTTCTCGTGTTCATCGCGTTCCTGTTCCTGCTCACCGTGCGAGCGCCGAAGGTCGTCCGCTCCGTCTAGCGCACGTCCTTGCGCACGGACGGGAACCTCACGCCAGCCGAGTTGTATGAAGGCTGAGTGGCGCAAGGGCCATGCAGCCACCGCTCGGAGGAACGAATGCGTCGCATCAAGATCCTCGCGATCGGCACGCTTCTCACGCTCGGCGCCCTCGCCGGCACCGCACTCGCCAAGGAAGGCGCCGTGACCAAGCTCGACGCGCTTCCGCCCGGAGGGCTCCACGCCGGACAGATGATCCCGGTCGGCTTCACGATCCTCATGGACGGCGTCGAGCCGTACAAGGCTGACGTCGCCGAGATCGTCGTTCGGAACGGCACCGGTAAGGTCCTCTCCTACCCCGCCACCGCGCAAGGTGCTGCCGGCCACTACGTCGCGAACGTCTACTTCCCGGCCGCGGGCACGTACACCTGGCAGGTCACGCAGGGCACGTTCTTCGCGCCGTACGACCTCGGCGCGATCGCGGTACTCGCCCCGGCGACGACCTCACAGACAGAGAGCTCCTCGACGAACACGCCCGTCACCAACGACCCGATCTCGCAGGCCATCCCATGGCTTGCTGGACTCGTCGCGCTCGGTGGCACGCTCCGTCTCGCGCAGCTGCTTCGCAGTCAGCGGCGAGTGTCCGTCGCCGCCTAGCCCGCGACACGAGAAAGGGAGCGGGGTTTCGGCCCTGCTCCCTTTTTTGATAGCACGCGCGTGTCTGTGCGCAGTGACGCTCAGCCGACGGGCACCGCCGACGCGCCGGCTCCGCGTGCGGTGAGCGAGCTCGGGCAGATCTGGTGGTAGGGACACTGCTGACAGGTCCGGAGACCCTTGGGGTTCGGTGCGAACTCCCGCGCCCGGATCCGGATCGCAGTTCCGGTAACGAGGCCTCGCACCGCGCCGATGCTGTCCTCAGTTGGGGCGACCGTTCCGCGCTCGCCGCTTTCGAGATAGTGCAGTACGGTCTGGACCGGCCGCTCGCCGTAGACGCGCTCGTGTGCGAGGGCGTAGAGCCGAAGCTGCAGGCTCTCGTTGGCCGATCGCTGTGCGCGGCCGCTTCCCTCTTCGTCGGCGCCCGCCTTGTAGTCGATGACGACAGCTCCGTTCGGCGTGCGATCGACGCGGTCCCACCGTCCGACGACCCGGTCCTTCCCGAGCATGAAGCTGAACCGCTGCTCCACGAGGTCCGGCACCGGCTGCCCGCGCTCCTGCTCGTAGAAGCGCCGCAGCGATGCGAGGCCGGCCTGGAAACGTTCGCTCTCGTGTGCGGGACTGATGAACCCTTCGGCGAGCCAAGCCGCGCGGAACACCGCCTGGACTTCGGCGAGCTCGGGTTCCACGCCGTCGCGCTTTCGTCGGAGGTAGTCCTTCACCGCTTCGTGGAGCGCGAGCCCGTAGGTCATCTGCGGCGTGGGGAGCGTCGGAATCTGGAGCACATGCTTGAAGCGGTAGAGGAGCGCGCACTTCTGGTAGTCGTCGATCGCCTCGTACGAGACCGTCAGGATGTCGTCGGCCCCGAGCGCCGGCAGCGGAGCGTCGGCTTCGCCCGGTGGCTGCTGGAATCGCTGGAGCTCCTCGAAGGCCTGGAGCCGCGCGGCGAGACGAGAGGGCTCGCGCCCCAGGGCCTCCGCGATGAAGCGGCTCGGGCGCGCGGCGCGCTGGTACCCGTAGTCGATCGCGTTAGTGAAATAGAAGGTGTCCTTCGCTCGGGTCATTGCGACGTATGCGAGACGGCGTTCTTCGGCGATGTGCCGCTCGCGATCCGGAGGCGGTGTTCGGGCTAGGGCGTCGGGCAGGCGGAATGGGTCGAGGCGCGCCTGGCCAGGCAGCCGCTCGTCGGTCGCATGCACCAGGAACACCATCCCGAACTCGAGGCCCTTCGCCTTATGGACGCTGAGGACGTTCACCTGCTCGCGCGACGTTTCGAAGTCCGCGGCGACAGGGTCGTCCCCCGCCTCACGCAGGAGCTCAAGGTGAGGGACGAAGAACGATGCGCGGTCGGTCGCGAGCGCTCGTCCCGCGCTCTGAACGAGACGCAGGAACTTCGCCACGTTCCGGGCCTGCTCCTCGACGAGCGTCGAGTCGGGATCCAGATAGCGAGCGAGGAGCTTCGAGCGCTCGAGAAACTCGAAGACGAGGGCAGCCGTGCTGAGCTCGGCCGCGCGAGCGGCGTAATGAGCGAGGTCGTCGACAAGGCGTTTCGCCGATGCGACGGCATCCTCCGCGGCGCTCGTCTTCCCGGCGGCGATCTCCTCGAACACCTCGCGGAGCGGCTTCTGGCGACGGCCGCTTCCCTCCATCGCGCGGGCGAGGTCGTCCGCCGGAAACCCGTAGAGCGGCGAGACCGCGAGGTTGTAGACGTGCCGCGAGTCCGACGGCAGCGCGACCGCAGAAAGGAACGAGATGAGCAGGCGGATCTCGGGACGTTCGTACAGCTGCCCACCGCCAGAGAAGTGGGTCGGGATCTGTCTTTGCGCAAGGGCATGGAGGAACGGCGTCGCGTCGGCGTTATTTCGGACGAGGATCGCGAAGGCTCCGAAACGACGCTGGCGACGGACCGCCTCGCGCGCGATGAGGTCCGCGACCGCCTCGGCCTCCTCGACGCCGGTCACCTTCTGAATGTGATCGACGTCGACGAACTCATCCGGAGTCGCCCGGCCGTGAAGCCGCTTGTCGATTCCGAGGCTCGTCTCGAGGCGGTCGGGGTTCTTCGTGATGAGCCGGTACGCGGCATCGAGAAGGCCCTGCGACGACCGACGGTTCTCGATGAGCGGGACCGTCGCGTGGTCGGGATAGCTCTCGCGGAACCGGTCGAAGTTGCGAAGGGTTCCACCACGCCACGCGAAGATCGACTGATCGTCGTCTCCGACGACCGTGATGTTGCGGTGCGGCTCGGCGAGCAGCCGCAGCAGCTCGAACTGCGCGTCGTTCGTGTCCTGGAACTCGTCCACCAAGATGTAGCGGAATCGGGCCCGCAGCCGGGCGGCCGCCGCGGGGTGCTCGCGGAGGAGCTTCAGCGTCAGCGCGATCTGGTCGCCGAAGTCGACCACGCCGTGGCGCTCCTTGATGCGCGTGTATGCGTCGTAGGTCGCGGCGAGCTCCTCGTGGGACGACGCCTCGTCCGCTTTGACGTCGGCATCGATCGAATCCCCCACCGCGTCGCGGAGCGACTGCGCATAAGCGACGTAGGCCTCCGGCGAGACATCCTCGTCGCGCGCGCGTCCGAAGAGATCGAGGAGCGCCCGCACGTGCTGGAGCGGATCGCCGGCGGGCCGGTAGCGCTTCAGAGGGAGCGCGATCTCACATTGCGCGCAGCCGTAGAGATGCTCGCGGACGAGGATGACCTGCTCCGCCGGCGAGAGGACGCGCAGCTCGCCGCTCCTCCCGAGCTCGAGGGCGAACTCGCGGAAGACCTCGTCGCCGAATCCATGGAAGGTGCGGATCACCGCGTCGTTCAGCCCGATCGGCGTGTTGATGTCGACGCGCTCCTGCATCTCGGCCGCGGCGCGCTCGGTGAAGGTCACCGCCAGGATCTCGTGCGGTTTGGCCGCGCCCGAGGTGATCAGGTGGACGATCCGGGCGGTGAGGACATGGGTCTTCCCCGTTCCGGCGCCGGCCACGACGAGCAGCGGGCCGGACCCATGCTCGACCGCGAGGCGCTGCTCCGCTTCGAGCCCCTGGAGGATGTCCGGTCGCGGCTCGCCGAGACGGAAGCTGAGCTGCTCGGTCATGGCCGACGGGCTTCCGGCTTCCAAACGGCTATAGACCATGTGTTCTATTGTCGGGCTTCGGCCAGGCGCTCCGCAAGAGCGATCAGCGTTCGCACCGCGGGGCCCTGTGGACCCTTCGGCGCCTGCGGCCGATCTCGGTCGAACCAGAACGTGCCGGCGATGTCGAGGTGCGCCCACTCCGTCCCGTCTTCCACGGCCGACTCGAGGAACGCGGCGGCAGTGATCGCGCCGCCAGTCCTCGCGCCGGTGCTGTTCCGGATGTCCGCGACCTCTCCTTTGACCGCTTCGCGGTACTCGTCGGTGAGGGGCATCGGCCACATCCGATCGCCGGCCGCGGAGGCGGTCGCGCGAACCAACTCGACAAAGGAGTCCGGCTTCCCGAAGAGGCCGCTGAAATGCTCGCCCAGGCCGACCCCAATCGCGCCCGTGAGGGTGGCGACGTCGACCACGCGCTTGGCGCCCTCGCGCTGCGCGTACGTGATGCCATCAACGAGCACGAGCCTTCCCTCTGCGTCGGTGTTGATCACCTCGACGGTCTTGCCGCTCATCGCGGTGAAGACGTCGCCCGGTTTGGTGGCCCCACCGCCGGGAAGGTTCTCCGTGCAGGGCGCGATACCGATGACATTCACTTTCAGCCCGAGCTTGCCGATCGCGGCGAGCGCGGCGACGACCGACGCCGCGCCGGTCATGTCCCCCTTCATGTGGTGCATGTTGTCCGCGGGCTTTAGCGAGATCCCGCCGGAGTCGAAGGTGATCCCCTTCCCCACCAGGCCAAGGTCGTACCCCGAGCCGCCGCGGCCCCGGTGGCGCATGACGATGAAGCGGGGCGGCTCGTGGCTGCCCTGCGCCACGGAAAGGAAGCTCCCCATCCCGAGCGCTCGGCAGCGATCGGCGTCGAGTACCTCGATCCGGACCCCGGCTTCCTTCGCGAGCTCCTTGGCGGATTCCGCGAGGAGTGTCGGGGTCATGCGGTTCGCGGGCTCGTTCGACATGCGGCGCGCGGCGTTCGTCGCCTCGCCGATCGCGGTGCCGCGTTCGATCGCGCCCGCCACGGCCTTCTCGGTGACCAGGAGCGCCTGATCGATCTCCGGCAGGCGGCGCTCTTCCTCGCGCGTGCGATGGACCTCGGGGCGCCACATCGCGTAGATCGCACCCTCGACCGCGGCCTGAGCGGCGCGTTCTTCGCCCAGTGGATCGGCCGCGATCGCGATGGCGACTTTGCGCACGGACGCTCGCCACAATGCTCGGACTCCGGCGCTCGCGATGTTGCGAGCGCGCTCGAAGTCGAGCTCTTCACGTTTGCCGGCGCCGACAACGACCACGCGCGGCTCCTCATGGAGCGTGTTCACGCCGTAGAGGCGCGTGACGCCGCGCTCCGCTTTCACGAGCCGGGCGATGGCGGCGCGCGCAGGACGCGAGAGCCACGTAGGCGGCTCGGCGTCACTCCAGAGCGGAACGATGATCGCGTCGACCTTGCCGACCTGCGAGGGACGTACTGCACGAAATTTCATTGAGCGACCTTCTTTCGATCCGTGAGCGTAACGACGCGCTCGCGGGCCTGCTCTGGCGTGACGACGAGGACCCGATCGTCTCCCGACCGGCGGGTGAGGCCGCCTTCGTCGAGAAAGCCAAGGAGCGGGAGGACGTGCTTTCGGCTCGAGCCGGTCAGGTCGCGAGCGCGAGCCACGGTGATCGTGCCGGCCGAGGCGAGCTCGGCGACGACCGCTTCGGCGAAGCGCGCGACCGCGTCGGGCAGAAAGACCGCTTCCGTGCCGATGCGAACGAGATCTCCGCGCTCGGCCAGGGCCACCACCAACTCGCGATCCAAGCCGTAGTCCAACTCGAGCGTGCTGGGCGACGGCGGCTGCAGTGGCTCGCGCGCGAGTGCGGCGCGCGCCCGTGACCAGGCCGACTCATGCGCCGCGGTGAGGGTCGGCGTGTGACCGACGAGGGCGAGGGCGCTCCCCCGCTCCACGATCCGTCCGCCGCGAGAGAGATGCTCGACGAGCGCGTTGAATCGTTTCGGCACGAGATCGAGGGACGAGCGGATCTCCTCGCGAGGTGCGCCCGCGCGAAGCGGCGACCGCCGGTGTGTTGCCGCGAGCGTGCGCTCGACTCGCGTCGCGAGCGCTTCGAACGAATCGCGGGCAACGAGTGCGTCAGCAAGCTCCAACGCCCGGCCGCCTTCGACGAGCTCATGCGCGGCCGCATCGCGCTCGCTCGCGTCGAGGCCGGCACGGGTCCCAGCCTCCAGAGGCGTGCGCGGCACATCCAGTGCGGCGAGGAGCCGCGACGCGGCGGTCGGTGCGCTCCGTCGCTCGAGCACAGCGACCGCCTCCCGTCGGCGACGCATGCGCTCACCCGAGATGTCCGCGACGGTACCTCCGCCGAGCGTCTCCGGCGGCGATGGACGACGGAGCACGAAGTGGTCGCCGACCGCGACCGCGAGCGGAGTCGCGAGCCGCAGCTGAACCCAGCCGGCCCTGCCCGGGTCAAGCGTCGCGGCCTCCAGCAACGACACGCGGGCCATGACCTCAGCGGTGCCGGCGTGGACCTTCACGGCCTCGTCATGCGTCAGCGCATCCGAGGCGGAACCCAGGATCTGGACTCGCGCCGAAATGACCGACACCGGCACGAGCGTGCCGGGTCGGACGACGACCATTCCGCGTTCGAGCTCGTCCTTCTCGACTCCTGCAAGGTTCAGGGCGACGCGGCTTCCCGGACTCGCCGACTCGAGGACGCGTTTGTGCGTCTGGATCCCGCGGACGCGGGCCCGCTGACCGGTGGGCAGGATCTCGATCTCGTCGCCGACCGCGAAGGCACCGTCGACGAGCGTCCCGGTCACGACGGTGCCGAAACCGGTCAGCGTGAAGGCGCGGTCGATCGCGAGACGTGGGCGACCGAGGTCGCGGCGAGCGGGCGCGGTGCGAAGGACGGACTCGATCGCCTCGACGAGCTCTGCAAGCCCGGTCTTGGCCGTCGCGGACACCTCGACCATCGGCGCGCCAGCAAGCGGCGTCTCGCGCAACACCGCGGCGACGTCGGCACGCGCGAGCGCCGCCCACTCGTCGTCGACCAAATCACGCTTGGTGAGCGCGACGACTCCCCGGTCAACTCCAAGCACGCCGAGGATCGCCAGATGCTCGCGGGTCTGCGGCATGACTCCCTCGTCGAGCGCGACCACCAGCAGCACCGCGTCGATCGGGCCGACTCCCGCGAGCATGTTCCGGATGAAGTCCTGGTGCCCGGGCACGTCGACGATGCCGACCTCATCGCCCCCGACGAGGCGTAGCCATGCGAACCCGAGATCGATGGTCATGCCGCGCTCGCGCTCCTCGCGGAGTCGGTCAGGATCGATGCCCGTCAGAGCGGTGATGAGCGTCGACTTGCCGTGATCGACGTGGCCCGCGGTCGCGATGACGCGCGCGCTCGTGTCGGGTCTAGGCGTTACGGCGCACCGCGATGCATTCGATCTCGACCTTCGCCCCCCGAAGCAGGGGCGCGCCGACCGTGGACCGCGCCGGCTTGTGAGTGCCGAACCGCTCCGCGTAGACCTCGTTCATCGCTTGGAAGTCGCCGAGGTCTGCGAGAAACACCGTCGTTTTCGTCACGCGGTCGAGCGACGACTCGGCGGACACCAGGACCGCGGCGAGGTTGTCGAGCACGCGCCGCGTCTGCGCGCGAATGTCGTCGCCGCCCACGAGCTGCCCGGTCTGCGGGTCGAGCGCGAGCTGCCCGGCGCAGAACACGAAGTCGCCCGAGATGATCGCCTGGCTATACGGGCCGACCGGCGCCGGAGCGCGGTCCGTTTTGGTGCTGCGAAGATCCATCTACTCCCCCTTTTGCGAGCGCACCGCTTACGGCGCGCGCGAGAACCTCATCATCCTCCGGCAGAACGCTACGCAGGTCGAGCGCGACCCGCTCGTCGACGATCCGCCCGATCACCGGCGGGTCCGCGGACCGAAGGGCCTGCGCCATCCGCAGCGCCGGCCCGCCGCCTATCGCGACCGCGAACGAAGGCTGCGTCTCCTCGGGCAGCGATCCGCCCCCGACGGTCGATCGCACCTCGATCACCTCGGCCGAAACGCCCGCCGCGGTCAGGCGCGCCGCGAGTGAACGAGCTCGTGCGGCGAGGCCCTTCGGCGAGGCCGCGATCATCCGCCATACCGGAAGCTCCTTCTCGGCGTCGCCGTCGCGGTACGTTTCGAGCGTCGCGAGCAGGGCGGCGATCGTGAGCTTGTCGGGCCGGAGCGCGCGCATGAGCGGGTGCGAACGGAGCGCGGCGATTCGCTCGGCGCGTCCGACGGCGATCCCCGCCTGCGGCCCGCCCAGGAGCTTGTCGCCGCTGAAGGTGACGACGTCGGCGCCTTCACGCACCGCCTCGCCGATGGTGAGCTCCTTGCCGAGGCCGAAGCGCGACGTGTCGAGAAACGTGCCGCTGCCGAGGTCGTGGATGTACGCGATGTTGTGCTCGCGCGCGAGGGCGGCGAGGTCGCGACCCTCCGCCCGCGCGACGAACCCGGTGATCTTGAAGTTGCTCGCGTGCACGCGAAGGATCGCGCCCGTCTTCTCGTTGATCGCGCCCGCGTAGTCACGCGTGTAGGTGCGATTCGTGGTGCCGACCTCGACGAGCTTCGCCCCGGAGCGCCGCAGCACGTCGGGGATGCGGAAGCCGCCGCCGATCTCGACGAGCTCGCCGCGCGCCACGATGACTTCCTTCCGCGACGCGAGCGCTGCGAGAGCGAGCAGCACCGCGGCCGCGTTGTTGTTCACGACGATCGCGTCGTCGGCCGACGCGAGGTCGGCAAGAAGCCGCGCGGCATGACCGTGCCGTTCGCCGCGCTTTCCCGTAGCGAGGTCGTACTCGACGCTCACCGCGCCCGCCGCGGCCGCGATGGCGGCGAGCGCGCGCGCCGAGAGCGGAGCGCGGCCGAGGTTGGTCTGCAACACGACGCCCGTCGCGTTGATGACGCTGCGCAGCGTCAAGCGTTCGCGCTCGGACAGTGACGCGCGCGTCTGGGCAGCGAACGTCGCGGCATCACCGGACGCGCCCGCGGCGCGAGCTCGCGCGAGGACCTCGCGCGCCGCGCGCGTGAACCGCTCGCGCTCGTTCGCAGTGGGTCGACCTGCGCGGAGGATCGCGTCCACCGACGGCAACGCGCGTCGCGGGTCGGCGCGCTTCACCGCGCGAGCACGTCGAGCGCCCCCTGTCGGACGCGAATCGAGAAGCGCTGCGCGGTCGCGGTCTCGCCGTCGAGCTGCGCTCGCAGCGGTCGCTCGAGCTCGATCTCTATGGCGCGAGCGCGCTTCATCACGATCTTCTTTCCATCGACGTGCGTTCCCCGGTAGAGCTTGACCAGCGCGACCAGCGAAGCCCATCGCGAGAGATCGCCCGCCAGAAGCACTTCGAGCTGGCCGTCGTCGAGGGATGCCTGCGGGGCGACGTGCATGCCCGATCCAAAGTGCGTGCCGTTAGCGGCGACGACGGTCAGGAAGCGGCCGGCGTGCAGCTCTCCGTCAACGAGGACGCGCATGGGCTGCGGTCGATACGTGGCGATGCCGTAGAGCGAGCCGGCGAAGTAGCCGAAGGTCTTCCCTACGACCCGCGACGTCGCCGCGATGCGCTCGGCGATGTGGCCGTCGATGCCAACCCCGGCCGTGTTCACGAAAACGCGCCCGTTGAGTTCCCCGACGTCGATCGACCGGCGACGCGCACCGCGGAGGAAACGCGGCACATCCTTCGCGCGGCGCGGGTAACCAAGCGCGCGGGCGAAGTCGTTCCCCGCGCCGATCGGATACAGCGCGAGCGCCGCGCCGCTGCCGGCGATCCCGTTGGCGATCTCGTTCGCGGTCCCGTCGCCGCCAGCCGAGATGATGACGCCATAGCCATCTGCGGCGGCCTCGCGCGCAAGTCGGGCCGCCTCGTCGGGCGCCGGAGTGACAACGACATCCACGCGCATGCCCTGTGCGCGGAAATCCGCCGCGATCCGGGATGCGATGCGCTCGCCGGCACCGTTTCCCGCGACCGGGTTCACGATGGCGAGGGCACGCTGGTCCGCGAGCGCCGTCGCTCCGGTCACGCCCCTGCCGGTGAGAGCGCCTTGCGGATCGCGTCCTGCTCCTCGTCAGAGAGGGCGTGCTTTGACCGGCCGCCCTGCACCTGCTTGGCGAAGATGCGGGTGTCGGCCCGGCCGTGGAGGCTCGAGAGGACGAGCCCATTCCCCTCCGCGTCGAGGAGCGCGATGGCGAAGGACTGGTCGCCGCCGGTGTCGGCGAACGGGTTGAAGCGGACGACCCCGACCTTCTGGATGCTCTGCTGTGAGAGTGCCTGGAGCTCGTGGTGGAGCCGGTTCAGAGCCTCCACCCGCTCGGAAACCGTGTCCAGACGCCGGAATTGCCGGTCCAGAAGCTCGTCCAGTCCCGCGCCCTCGGCGTCGCCGATGAGCCGGCGCAGGCGCCGGCGCAGCACGGCGTCAGATCGTTGCAGCCAAGCGACCCATACCGCGAGCAGGACGACGGCGACCGCGAGCACGACGACGACCGTGGAGACGGTATCTGCACCGAGCGGCATTCGCGGCGGAGCATACGGGGTCGGCTATCCTCGTCTTCTCCGTGGCAAAGAAGCACCGTGTACGCGCGCGCTCCCGCCGGGCCGTCGAGGCGTCGCGCCGGGCGTCGGCCGCACGTCCTGTCGCTCCCGAGCGCGAGTCATCGCGTCCGGTCGCCGCCACAGCGCGGACGACACGCTACGGATCGCGCAGCGGGACGTCGCGCGCCGTCGGGGCGCCGTCGCAGAGCCTCGAACGAGCGGCGGCGTGGGAACGCGGGTACGTGACAAAGGACTTTCGCCGAATGGCGGTCGTCGTCGTCATCGCGCTCGCGCTGCTCGTCGTCGCCGGCCTTCTCCTCAACGTTTTCGAACGCTGAGCTGGCAAAACAGCATCCCGCGCTCGTAGCTTTTCGCGTGCTCGGTCTCTGCGCCGTCGTCGCCGTGAGCTGCGGCGCGGCGGTCGCCGGGAACGGAGCGGTCGAGCGCGCGTTCGCGGAGCACCGCTCTGGCGTGGAGGTCACCGCGGAGGGCTCGGTCATCCGGCTTCTCTCCGATGACACCGGGCCGACCGGTACGCACCAGCGTTTCGTCATCCGTCTGGCGGGCGCGACGCAGACCGTGCTCGTGACAAACAACATCGAAGTCGGCAAGCGTGTGCCCCTTGCGACTGGGGACGATGTGATCGTTCACGGTGAGTACGTCTGGAACGACGAGGGAGGGCTGATCCACTTCACCCATCACGATCCGGATCACTCGCACGAAGATGGGTGGATCGAGTGGAAAGGCGTCCGCTACAGCCAAGGAGATGCGCGCCTGCAATCATCGCGCGCGTGACCTCGCAGACGCGGATCCTCGTGGTGGACGACGACGCTCGTCTCGCGGCCTCGCTCAGGCGTGCGCTGGCGTACGAGGGCCACGCTGTGGAGGTCGCGGGCGACGGACCCACGGCGCTCGTCGCCGCGAGGGATCGGCCGCCCGACCTCGTCGTCCTCGACGGCATGCTCCCCGGTCTGGATGGTGTCGACGTCTGCAGGCGCCTGCGCGAAGGATCGGACGTGCCGATCATGATGCTCACGGCGCGCGACGCCATCTCCGACCGTGTCGACGGACTCGACGCCGGCGCGGACGACTACCTTGTCAAACCCTTCGCGTACGACGAGCTCCTGGCGCGAGTGCGAGCGCTTCTTCGCAGGCGCGAGCCGGGCGGCCGCGAGGTCCTCCACCTGGCGGATCTGGTCATGGACGTCGCCGCGCACGAGGTGCGGCGGGGCGCCCGCACCGTGGAGCTCACCGCGCTGCAATTCAATCTGCTGGAGCATCTCCTCCGACACGCTCGTCAGGTGCTCGAGCGCGATCAGTTGCTCGAGTCGGTCTGGGGCGTCGAGAGCGATGCGATCTCCAACGTCGTGGACGTGACCATCGCGGATCTCCGCGCTCGCCTCGAGGCGCAGCGCGAGCCGCGGCTGCTTCACACGGTCCGCGGCGTCGGCTACGTGCTGAAGGAGCCGTAGATGCCGGTACGCCGGGGTCTCGCGCTTTACGGCACCACGGTCGCGGCGGCCGGGATGATCCTGTTCATCATCCTCATCTCGGGCCTCGGTACGAATGGCGTCCGCGATGATCAGGACCGGAATCTGACCGCGATGGCAGATGCTGCGGCGGCGGCTCTGCAAGGAGGCGTCGCGGCGACCGCGGTCCGCCCGCTCGTCGTGATCGATCTGACCACGAGCACGGAGCCGTTCCTGCTCGTGCTCTCACCTGACGGGACCGTGCGGTACACATCCGGCCTGCTGAACGGCGCGCCGCCACGAATTCCGGCGGCGGTCGTGGTCGAGGCCAACGAGCAGGGTCGATCCGTCGCGACAGTTGCTGCCGCGGGTGTTGCCTCGACGTCCGAAGCCGAGCCGGCCGCTCTCCGTGTCGTCGCACGCAAGTGGACGAGCGGGTCAGACAGCGGACTCGTCGTGGCCGGGCAGTCGACCGCGTTTCCCACCAACCAGCTCGCCGGCTTCCGCACATTCCTCATCATCGCGGCGATCGTCACGCTCATCGTCGTCGCGATCGTCTCGTGGCTCGTTGCCGGACGAGCGGTCCGGCCGCTCGTAACGCTGGCCGAGGCAACCGAAGGGATCGGCACGACCGGTGATCTATCGAAGCGGATCGCGCTCAGCCGAAGTCGCGACGAAGTTGGCCGCCTCTCGACGAGCTTCAACGCGATGCTCGAGCGCCTGCAGAATTCGCAGGCCGAACTTGCCGCCGCGCTCGCTGCGCAGCAGCGGTTCGTGGCGGACGCGTCGCACGAGCTTCGAACGCCGCTGTCGACGATCCGAACGAACGCCGAATTCCTGCGCGGACGACCGGACGCCGCCGCGGACGACCGCGCGGCAGCGATCGCCGACGTCGTCAGCGAGGCGGAGCGCATGAGCAAGCTCGTCGACGGCCTGCTCGTCCTCGCGCGCGCCGACGCCGGAGTGGCCTTCGAACGGCGGCCGGTCGACCTTCGGGCGGTCGCCACCGAGGAAGCCCGTCGCTTTCGTGCGCCCGGACGGTCCCGGGACGAGACCCAGAGCGTTCAGATAACAGCCGAGGGTTCGGCGCTCGTCTCGGGCGATCCAGAAGCGCTCGGTCGCGCCGTCCGCATCCTTGTCGACAACGCCTTCCGCCACGGCCGCCCGCCGGTCGGCATCGCTCTCACGAGGCGGGACGGTCGCATCCAACTCGAAGTTCGCGACGTCGGACCGGGTCTCCCTCAGGGGAGCGAGGAGCGGGTCTTCGAGCGTTTCTACCGGGCCGATCCCGCGCGTACCGGCGAGGGAACCGGTCTCGGCCTGTCGATCGCTCGAGCGATCGTGGAGGCACACGGTGGAACGATCCGGGCAACCTCTGCCGATGGTGGCGGAGCAGTCCTGACGATCGAGCTCCCCGCGCTCTAGGGCGCAATTCTTCGCGCTCATCAAACGCTCATCTTCGGGCCACGTTCGATTCATGTAGCGGCTCCACGATCGGCGCATGGAGAACTCTCGACGCCGTTCAGACGACCTTCTCGAGGTCGCTCGCGTACTCCTGCTTCTGCAGGGCGCGATCCTCCTTGCCACCACGATCGAAGCGCTCATCTGGGGCATCGCCTTCGCAGGAGGCAGCGGTCTGCCGTTTCTGATGAGCGGCGGCGCGGCTGCGGTCATCCTCGTCGCGCGCGCTCGACTACGCGCCGATCGTCGATGGACTCGCCGGCTGGTGTACGGCCTCGAGGGCTTCACCCTCGCAACGTTTGCGATCGACACGATCCTCGCCATCGCGTTGACCGGGGCTCTCCCGCCCATCGTCGCGATCCTCACGCGCCTCGTGCCTCCGATCACCGTGATCGCGCTGCTCCGTCGATCCGTCCGCGCAAAAGAGACGCCGACAACTCAGATGACCCTGCTGGAGGGAATGTCGTGAATTCGCTGCTCGCGCATCTCGAAGATGCGGCCGGCGCGGCCGGCGGTAGCCCGATGTACCAGCTCGCCGCCGATCACGTCGCGGGCGTGATCGCGCTCGCGGCACTTCCGGTCGGCCTGTGGCTTCTGCGTCGGCGAGGGGTCCCGCTCCTCACGCCCATCGACTGGCTGCTCGTCGCATTGCTCACCGCATCGGCAGCCATACACCTGGGACTCGCCCTCGTTCACGACCATGGCGCCGGCATCCGGGTCCTCTTCATCGGAGACGCGGTGCTCCTCGGGCTGATCGCGCGTCGCGTGTTGCGCGGTTCACGCCCTGGTCGTCTCGGGGTAGTCGTCCTCGTCGGGTCGATCTGCGCGTACTGGCTCTCCGCCGTGAGCGGAGAAGCGCCGGACCAGGTCGGCCTCGCGACAAAGCTCAGCGAGATCCTCGCGCTGGCCATCGTCGTCCGTCCGGCGTTCGACGGACGCCGGCACGCGCTCCGCTCGATCGCGGGAAGCTTTGCGATCGGTCTCTTCGTCATCGGGACCGCCGCGAGCTCTTGGATCGGCGCATTTCGCGCCGCCGCGGCCGAGCCAGGTGCGGTGGCTGGTCACCACGTGCACGGCGGCAGCGTTCCCCCGCCGGGGACGATCCTCCCCGTCGTCCCGCAGCGCGATCCGACGTCCGTCGAACGCAAGGCCGCGACCGACCTCGTGATGGCCGCGCGCGTTGCGCTCGTGAAGTACGCCGACCCGGCGTTGGCAGCTGCCGACGGCTACCACGTGAGTGGCATGGCCGGCATCGACTTCCACGCCCAGAATCCCGCGAACGAGAACGACGGCCGCATCCTCGATCCGGCGCATCCCGAGACGCTCGTCTACGCGGTGGCCCCGAACGGACAGCCCGTCCTTCTCGGCGCGATGTTCCTGATGCCGAAGATCGGCACCCCCGGTCCGACGATCGGCGGCCCGCTCACCGTGTGGCACGCGCACCAGCACATCTGCTTCTCGCTCACGCCTCCCGGGTTGGCCGGAGTCCTGAGTCCTCTCGGCATGTGCCCACTTGGCTCGATCGACATGCCGCTAACCGCCGAGATGATCCACATCTGGATCGTGCCGGGCGCGCCCGACACATTCGGCGACCTCGACGATGCATGGAAGCGCGCGTATCTGGAGACCGTGGCGACGCGACCATAGGGTCGGCGCCGTATCCTGTCCGCGGCCTTCAGCGAGAGCGGCGATCACGAAAGGCGGGACACGATGGAAGCAAAGCGAACGTTTACGAGTGAGGAAGCGGAGCGGATCGCCGCCGAGATCGGGCTGGACTTCACCCGCGAGTCCTTTGACCTCGAGCAGTTTCGCATGGGTCTCGACGTCGAGTTGGAGCACGGTCGGCGCGACGTCGGCACGAACGTGACAGACGATGACCCGACGGTGACTGGGAAGATCGCACTCGCCCATCTCCGGGAATTGCCGGACTACTACACGCGGCTTGCCAAGATGGAGGCCGAAGCGGGGTCGTAGTACGGGAGGCGGTCGGAACGCTCGATCGGGCGATGGGTTCTTAGCGGTTAGTCCCTCGTAGCATCCTTGACCAGAACCTAACGACGAAGACCACAACGACCACCGCGGCCAACCCGACGACGATCGAAGGCCATGAGAGTCCGTCGGGAGATGCAGAACGATACGCGTAGAGAAGCCCGATAAGCAGAAGCCAGACGGCTAGCAGCGTCACCACAATGGCCGCAATAAGTCGCGCGAGCCTTGCGACGACCCGCTGCGCGACTAAGTCCGCGTCATCGGGCGTCATGCGATTGACCATCGGCCTACACGGTAGTGCCCTCGTAGTGGGCGCCATTACCAAACCGTCACGTCGGTGACCTGGTAAGAGCGATCTCGGGATGCACCGAGTCCCGCTTCCCCGCTAGCGCTTTCGGCGCTTCTCCGGTGCAGCCGTGAACAACCGGCGCAGCTCTTTGCGATCGAGGAACAGAGCGCCGCAGTGGGCGAGTGCGCGGGAATGACGCCAGACGGACCGACCCAGTCTTACCGTCCCCCGAGCCCGCACACCGGGCCGACATGCGGGTCGAGGCGTGCGGGGGGTGTTCAGACTTCGTCGGAGCCACGACGGTTGCCCAGTAGACTTTCGGAACTCCGCCGCTTGGGGGGCACGCGGCTAGGTGTTCCAGGCCTGTTGCAGTGGCCGGTAGTCGATGACGGTGATGCTTTCGTGATCGAGGATCTCGCGTGCTTGTGGTGAGGTGAGGAACGCGTGGTCGCTTTGCCGGATTTGCCAGCCGGTTGGCTCGGTCGTCTGCGATTGTTCGGTGCCGTGCGCTGGATGGAGGGCCCATTCGTTGAGGCCTGGCGGTAGGTCACGGAGCATTCGCGCGTAGGTTGCCGCTTTGTCGTGGAGGCCGATGGAGTAGCTGTCCAGGAAGGCGTTGTCGACGACCGGTTTACCCTGTTCGCGAGCCTTGCGGCGGCCGTAGTCGAGCCAGACCCGTGCGGCGAGGCCGTACTCGTGGGCGAGCGCCATGGTCAAGTCGAGGATGTCGGCGCGGCCGCCGTCGGCGAGGCAGTGCCAGTCGAGGTGCGTGGGTGCCAGTCCTGCGTCGACCACGGTGTCGATCTGTGCGCGCAGCTCGCGTTCGACGTCGGTCAGCTTGGCCGCTGTGAGGAGCGCGGTGCGCTGGGCGGGCGTGTCGACGTAGAGCTCGTCGGTGTCGGGGTCGAGCAACGAGGGCACGTCGACCTTGGCGGCGGCCGGGCCCCAGCGGTACTCGGGCCAGTCGCGGATGAGCGCGAGGTGGATGCCGAACGGGATGTGGGGGCGGGCGCGAAGCAGCCGCATCGCGTCCGCCGCGGCGGGGCACGGGACGATCAGGCTGCAGGAGCTCGCGATGCCGTTCTCGATCGACTCCACCACGGCAGCGTTGACCGCGTCGTGCATGCCGAAGTCGTCACAGTTGACGATCAGCACCCGTGCGTCAGGCGCGAAACCCAGCAGCTCACTCGATAGTCGATCCATGACGCCCCAGTCTGACCGACCGCCTATCCGCTCAGATCCTTAAGTCGCTCTAGGACCCGCGCGTTCAACGTTGGCTCGCCTGCGCGAGGTACTTGGGATGTTCCCTGGACTAGCGGCCGGCCCCAGCCGAACGGAACACAGGGCCTACGGCTGCACGACCTCCGACATGGCTGCGGAACGCTCCTGATCTCGCTGGGGGTCAAGCCGAAGCTCGTGCAGACGATCCTGCGCCACTCGCGCCTGGCGACGACGATGGAGCTGTACGTCCACGCCTACGACGAAGACCTGCGCGAAGCGGTGAACACGCTCGATCGCGCTCTTGACGCTTGAGTCCTGGCTACACGATTGGCTACACGGACCGGGACCGCGAGGTTTCGGTTCCGTTTTTCGCCAATGATTTCCTGTGGGCTGTGCTGGATTCGAACCAGCGACCTCTGCGATGTGAACGCAGCGCTCTAACCGGCTGAGCCAACAGCCCGAGACGAGAACTAAAGGATACCCGTCACCAACTGCCACCGCCTCCACCGCCGCCGCCGCCACCCCCTCCTCCCCCACCGCCGCCGGAGAAACCGCTGCCTCCCTTTGATCCCGGCGTCGCCGCGATCGCCGAGCCGAGATTGGACGAGAACCCCTGGAGCGAGGACGAGAGCGCCCCCGCGTTGAAAGCACTGGTCCCGGAGTACCACGACGCCGTTTGAGCTTCGACATCGATGTCCTTGAATGCTCGTGCCCATTTATCCACGCAGCCGAAGACGATCGCGTACGGCAGGTACTCCGAGAAGATGTTCTCGCGCTCCGCGAAGCGCTGACGCTCCTTTTCGGCGACCTCCATGTACTGACGGAATCCGAGCGTGCGCCGGAGCAGCTCCGCACCCCCAGCCGTCTTCGCCGGCATCACCTGCGCGAGCGGCACCGCGACGACTCCGACCGCGACGATGGCCATCCCGATCAGGCCCGCCCCGACCGTGGTCCCAAGAAGCCAGGCCATGCCGGCGCCCGCGACGATGACGAGCACGGCGAGCCCCACGTAACCGGTCCGGACCTGGTCAGGCCGCGTGGTGAACCACTTCTGTTTCGCCGAATCCGCGTAGAGGGACTCCTGCGCGGCGCGCAGCGACACGACGAAATGCTCTCGCAGCTCCGAGACCTTTACCTCTTCCCGATCCTTGAAGAGTCCATTCCAAATGACGCGCTCGTAAAGCAAGAGGTCGTTCGGCACTTTGCCGGTCGATCGAAGCGTCCAGTCCTTGCCTTGGAACAGTCCACTTTTCTTTTCGGTGATGGTGAGGTAGCCGCGGACGGCGAGATCGACGATCGTCGCCGTGACATCCTTCTTGTCGGCGCTCTCATCCATGATCAAGCCGAGCTGTGCTGGACGAAGCTTGTCGGGCGGCTCGTATTCGGGAACGATCGTTTCGCGCTCGCGCACGTCGCGCCCGACGGTGTACCAGCGCCAGAACAGCGCCGCGAGACCCGCCAGGAAGACAAGGATGGCGGGCGCCGCGTTCACCGGCTGCGCCTCGAAATGCTGAGGGAGGGTCTTGCCGGATTCCTCGAGGATGGGCGCCGGCTCGGTCACGACCCCCTTCGCCAGGGCCGCGACGATCGTCAGCTGCTGGCCCGTCGGCAGTACCCGGGTCGCCTCGAAATCTGCGCGGTTCGTCCCCATCGTCGCGCGACACAACTCCGTGGAGCCTCTGGCGCCTTGATAGCAAGTGATTTTCTGCAGGCCGCTCGGTACTCGGACCGTCGCGCTCACCACCGTCATTGGCACCGGCCAGCCTCCTCCGTTCACGTTCCAGAAGAGCTCGTCGTGATCGGAGAACGTGTTCATCGCGCCGCCGACGTCGTAGGTGATCTTGTAGGTCTGTGTTCCGCTCACGGTCACAGCCGGATCGCCGATCTTGATCACCGTGTTCGGGCCACCGACGCTGACCGCGTACTTGACTGCGCGGCCCTGGCCGTCGGTGACCGACCCGACCGTCACCTGATAGACGCGGACGTGGGTCTCGTCCCACTCGTAGCGGAAGGGGATGTTCCGGAAGATGCCGTGCTTCTGCTGCAGGGCGAAGTCGACGTCGATCGTCTCGACGATGTGGAGCGAACCGCTTGGCTGGACGGTGATGTCCGCGGCGAACCGCTGGATGACCCAGCCCTCGTCAGCGGATGCGGGCGCGCTCCACAGGCCGAGAGCCATGACCGCGAGTCCGACGACGAGCAGCCGGCGCATCACCGGATGATGTTCCTACAAGAACGAGGAGAAGAGCGTGGCGAGGCCCAGGAAGGAGAGGAAGCCGCCGACATCGGTGAAGGTCGTGAGCACGATCGAAGAAGACTGCGCCGGGTCGAACCCAAGAGCCTTCATGACCAGCGGGATCGCCGCGCCGGAGAGTCCCGCGATAACCATCGCCATGACCATCGCCAAGCCGATCACGACCGTGAGCCCCAGTGACTGGCTCCAGATGTAGACGCCGACCATCGTGGTCCCGGCGATCGCCAGACCGTTGATGATGCCGACGCCGGCCTCCTTGGCGACCAGGCGGGGCCAGTGCCGCAGACTCACCTCGCGCAGCGCGATGCCCCGCATCGTCACCGCGAGCGCCTGCATTCCGGTGTTGCCCGACTGCCCGGCGACGATCGGCATCAACACGGCGAGCGCAGTGAACTTCGCGATCGTCCCCTCGAACAGACCGACCGTGAACGCGGCGAGGAACGCGGTCGCGAGGTTGATCTGCAGCCACGGGAGCCGCTGGCGGACCGCGAAGGTCACGCGTGAAAAGGCGCGCTCTTCCTTGCTGACACCGGCCATCGTCTGCATGCTCATCGTCGCTTCGGCCTCGGCCGCAGCAGCGAGCGCGCGGTACCGGATCACGCCGACGAGGCGCCGGTCGCTGTCGATGACCGGCAGCGTGGCCACGCGCTGCTCCGTGAGGTAATTCACGATCTCCTCGCGCGTCGCCGTCGCGTAGACGCCGACTGGCTCCCCGCGGACGAGATCCTTGAGCTTCGTCTCGGGCGTCGCGGTCGCGATCTCGCCGAGCGGCACGGTGCCCACGAGCCGCCCCGAAGCGTCGGTCAGGTAGATCGCGCCGAGCTCCTTCTCTTTGAAGGTGCGCATCTTGCGAAGGGCGTCATCGACCGTCGTCTCTGGCGTGAACGCGGTAATGCGCGGGTCCATGAGGGCCCCCGCGGTGTCGAAGGCGTGCGTGAGGAGTTCGCGGACCTCCGAGGCAAACCGGCGCGGCAGCCTGCTCAGCACCGCCTCGCGCTCGTTCGTCTCGAAGCTCGCGACGATCGGCGCGGCGCGCGACGGGTGCATCTGTCGGAGCGCGATCTTCGCCGCCTCCGCTGGTAGGTTGCGCACCACGTCCGCCGCGACGCGCGGATTCAACCGCTCGAGCAGCTCGACCGCGGCCTCGGGGCCGGCGTCGTGGACGATGAGCGCCGTCTCGCGCGGTACGCGCTCGTCGAGGAATCGCGCGACCTCTTCGGGATGGTGACGGAGGTACTCCGCGTTCAGGGCGCGGCGGGCCTCGAGCTCCGAGGCCGGGGGCGCCTCCGCGAAAGGTACGCCGGCCCCCAGGGGAACCGACGCGATCGCTTCGCTCACCGCCGCAGTATCGCCAGAACCGAGCGCTCGGCGGGTTCCTAACGGGTGTCCGTGCGGCGCACCTCGAGCTTTCCTTCGGCTTCACGGACCTCGTAGTGCGGCTGGTCGAAGACGGCAGGCCCTCGCACGACGAGGCCGTCGCCCAGGCGGAAGCGGGATCCGTGGCACCCGCATTCGATCGTGTCGCCCACGATCTTGCCCTCCGACAGGCTGCACCCCTGATGGGCGCAGACGTCGTGGAGCGCGTTCAGCGTGGTGCCGCGGCGTACGACGACGAGCGTCTGCGCGCCTGCCTTCGCTTTCACCGGCTTGTCGGCGGGAATCTCGGTCACGTCGATGGCAGCCCACTTCGTGCCCCCACCGCGCCATGCATGCCGATCGACCTGCGTTCCGAGGTTGTAAACGAGCTCGCCTCCGACGTACGCGCTGGTGACGACGATGAGGAAGCCGATCACCGAGAGCCAGACCTCGCCCGGCGAGGGCGAGGCGCCGATGCGCATGACGAACGAGAGGACATAGAAGACGAGCGCGACGAGCATGAGCGAGGAGTGGATCGTTCCGAACCGCCGAGGTTTGCCCTCAAGGTCGATGTAGTCGGCGTACCCGGCCAGCGCGGCGAGGAGCATGAAGACGATGCCGACCCCGATGGCCGCGGTCGCCGCGGCACGCTGGCCGGAGAAATCGAGGACGAGCGCAACGACGAACGCGCCGATCGGGACATCCGTGATCGCCGGATGCAGCGGATGGCCGAGCCACACGCCGCCCAGAAGATCTTTGATCGCCGGCACGGGCTTGTAGAGAGCGGAGAAGATCGCGACGAAGAGCTTGCCGAGCGGGTCGGCCCATGCGGCCTGCGCGTCGAGGATCCGCTCGATCGCGTTGTGAAGCACGGCGCGAGTTTACGCGCGGCTAGCGCACGACGATGGAGCTCGCCCCCGCGCTGATCAGCACGGTGACTCGGTTGCTCGCCGAGCTGTAGCCGCTTGTCTCGATGGTGCTCCCACAGGCGATGCAACCGCCGGTTGCGCCACCTGTGCCTAAGCGCGTGTTGTCGCTGCGAAGCGAGAGAAGGCCGCCTGTCGTCGCGATCCGCGCCTCCACGCCGTCGGGGACCACGATCGCGATGCTCGACGCGCCGCCGTTCATCCGAATGTCCACGTTGCCCGTCGGGTTGGGCAGCACGAACCGCATCGAGGAGGCTCCGATGTTCACGCGGGCGTCGGTCAGACGAACGTGCGAAAGGTCGATGTCGAACTCGCCGGCACCGACGTTGATCGTGATCGACGTTGGGACATCAGCCGCCAGGCGGATCTGGATATCGCCGGAGTTCGTCGGGTGCAGGAATCCGGGTGAGGCCTGGTCAAGCCGAACGTTCGCCCGTGTGGTCCCCGATGTGCGAACCCGAAGGTCTGGATTGGCGCTGTGGGCCTCGACGAGCGCGGCGGCGCCGCCGGTCACGTGATAGGAGCGCGTGGCGCCCGCGTTCAGCGACAGCGCGACCTCGGTCGCATCGCCGCGCGGCACCGTAACGTCGGCCACGCCCGGACTGCCGTCGCGGTCGAAAACGAAGATACCGGGCGAGAGGTTGGGCGAGTACGCGACGAGCGCGAGGCCGGCCGCGATCACGGCGACCTCGGCGCCGAGCGTGGGCAGCGGCCAGCGCCGAGCGAAGGCGATGTCCAGGCCAATAAGGATCAGGAGCAGGGGCCAGAGGCTTGCGATCGCGAGCCAGGACACCCCGGAGATGACTCCGAAGTTCGAGAGTAGGAAGACGAGGCCGAGCGCAATGAGGAGAAGCGGCCAGAAGACGCCCTGCCGCCCTCGCATCACGAGCGCAGCCGCTGGACGAGGAACAGGACGCCGATGCCGATGAGGACCAGCGGCCAGACGTAGTTCCACTCCACGAGCCGGAAGGCGCCGGCGTTGTTCATCAGAAAGACAACTCCGAGAGCAACGAGGAGGTACCCCATGGCGGTTCGGCGGCGCTCGGCCTCGGCTTGGTGAACCGCTGGGTCCACAGGAGTGACGCTCGTTGTCAGCGGAGTCGCGGTCGAGTCGGCATCCATAGGTGCGGTGGTGTCAGTGCTCACCGTCGAGGGTGCCGCCTTTGTGAACGGTGCCGGCTGGCCTGGCTGCGGCATCAGGATCAGCAGGACGATGTATGCGAGGATGCCGATTCCTCCGACGAACGTCATGACGACGAACGCCACCCGCACGAGCGTCGGGTCCACCGCGAGGTATTCGGCGATACCACCGCAGACCCCAGAGATGACGCGGTTGGTGTTGCTGCGCTCAAGACGTGACTTCACGGACTCGCTCCCTTCGTTGCGCGTACTCGTGTGCGATCGCGACCGCCAGTGCGGCGCTGAGCGCAATCGGAATCGTCGGTTGTGTGGCCAGGGACAGCAGGGCGCTTGCCGGGATCGCGACGTTGGTGAGCATTTCGATCGCGGCAGCGAAAAGGTTCGAGGCCAGCGCAGGCGCGACCCAGGGAAGCGTCACCGCGATGAGGCCAACGAGTCCCGCCGCTGCGAGACCAGCAACGAGTGTCGAGACGAACGATGCCGCCGCGAACGCCGGCCGCTCGGCCGAAGCGCGCGCGGCGATCGCCGCAACGTCGATACGAGGTGGGGTCTCGGCCGCTTCGAGCCGAAGAGCGCGGCGAAGCCGCACCTCGTCGAAAAGATCGTCGTCGCTTCTCATGGCCGGGCCTCGAGAGCGCTGCGCAGGAGCGCGCGCCCGCGGAGGAGCTGCACACCGACCGTGGATGCGGGACGCCCGGTCACATGGGCGATCTCCTCGACGCTGAGCTCGTTGAAGTAGCGGAGCACGATCACGACGCGATAGAGCTCGGGCAGCAGGCTGACGGCGCCGCGGATGCGAGCGCGCTCCTCGCGAGCGACAGATTCGGCATCGGGCGTCGTCGTCGGATCGGCGAGAGTGCTTGCCTGCTCCACGTTGACCTGCCGCTTGAGCTCTCGGCCGCGCTTTCGCACGTGCGAGATCGCCTCATTCGTGGCGATCCGCAGGAGCCAGTGGCGAAGGGGGCGGCTCTGGTCGTAGCGGTCGAACGCCCGGTACGCCTTGAGGAAGGTTGAGCTCGCGACGTCGAGGGCGGCATCGCGGTCGCCGGTAATTCGCAGGGCGACACCGTACACCTCGTCCTGATGCTCGCGGACGCCGTCCGCGAACGTCACCGGGTTCGCCGTCGCGGTCACCGGGAAGCCAAATTGCAGGGCGACACTGACGGCCATTCCTCCTCTATACGCTCGCGTGTCCGCCCCTATTTCAGCAGCCGGTCGAGCGCGGCCGAAGCGCTGCCGGGGACACTTAACGTCTTGTCGCGGGAGGTGCTCCCCCGCTCGAGCCGGATATCGGCGACCCGAACGCCGAGCGCGGCTGCGAGAAGCACCTGGGCCGCTCGGTTCGCGGCGCCGCCTTCCGGAGCGGCCGAGACCCGGAGTATCAGGCGACCGGCCCGCGCGGTGTCCACCCGATCCGCTCGAGCGCGAGGGATCACTCGCACTGGAACCGTCAGGCGACCGGGCACTGGATCAGAACGGGGGTGGCAGGAGTACGACCAGTCTGCTCGAGATGAACTGGATCAGAAGCAGGGCGATGAACGGCGAGAAGTCGATGCCGCCGAAGAACGGTATGAGGCGGCGGATGGGAGAAAGGATCGGCTCGCTCACCCCGAAGACGAAGTCCCCGAGGCCGAACGGCAGGCGAGCGTTCGGGATCCACGACAGGATGACGCGCACGAAGATCGCGAGCGTCAACGCCGTGGCGAGCACGTTTATGAACGCCTCGAGGAAGACGATGAGCAGACACGAACCGCACACGGTCGCTAGATGTCCAGCCGGTACCGCGACGGGGTCGGGCCGGTCTGTCCCTGGTAGGACGAGCCGAGCTCGGGCGACCCGTATGGGTGCTCCGCGGGACTGGAGAGCGGAAAGAACGACAGCTGCCCGATCCGCATCCCGGCGTAGAGCGTGATGGGTATGGTGTTCACGTTTGACAGCTCGAGCGTGATGTGACCGTCCCAGGCCGGGTCGATGAACCCGGCCGTGCTGTGAATGAGCAGCCCGAGCCTTCCGAGCGAGCTCTTTCCTTCGACCCGCGACACCATGTCGTCCGGGAGACGAATTCGTTCTCGCGTCGAGCCCAGCACGAACTCGTTCGGGTGGAGGATGAACGGCGTCTTTGGCGGCACCTCGACGAGCTCGGTGATGTCGTCGAGCGGACGCGCGAGGTCGATGAACGCGTGGCGGCTCGAGCGGAAAACGCGAAAGCGGTGATCGAGCCGGATGTCGAGCGACGCGGGCTGCACGCATTTGGGGTCGAACGGATCGATGCCGATCCGGCCGGCGTCGATCGCGGCGCGGATGTCACGATCGGAGAGGACCACGACGACCGAGTATGCCGGGCTTCGAGGCGGACAGCGCGAACACCGCGCGACGCAGTTCCGGCCACGTCCGCACGCTCTGTTCGGCATCCGGAAGCGGCGACGTCGAGTAGCCCCACAGAACCTGGATGGTGTGCGCGCCCGCCGCGCGACCCATCGCGAGGTCCGCGGCGCTGTCGCCGACGACGACCGACTCGTCCGGCGAGACACCGAGACGGCTGATCGCGTACTCCGCGAGGTCGAGCGCGGGCTTCGGATGCGCGACCGAATCGCCGCCGAGGTACACGTCGATGTCCTGCTTGATGCCGAGGCCGCGCAGGATGCGCTCGCAATCGGCGGCGCGCTTGCCCGTGACCGTCGCCTGAAGCAGGCCGGCCGCGTGGAAATCACGCAACGCCTTCCGCGCACCGTGGAAGAGGCGCGTCGCCGGGATCGCCACCGCGTCATAACGGGCGCGGTACTCGGCCCGATAGCGCTCCAGGTCCGCGGCGACGATGTCCGGCCACGCCAGACGGAACATCGCGTCGAGCGGATGGCCGATGAGCTCTCCGACCTTTTCGAACGAGAGCGGTGGACCGCCGTGCGCCGCGACGACGGCGCTCATCGTCTCGGCGACCAGATGGACGCTGTCGGTCAGCGTGCCGTCGAGATCCCAAAGGACCGCGCGAAGAGGCCTACCGGCGACGGCGGCGTTGCGGCCCGGCGACAACCGGCTCGGTGATGGGCAGGGTGATCTGCTCCGCGACGCGGCGATCGCGCGCCTGCTGCCGGATCCGCACGAGCGACGCGAGCTCGTCGTAGAGCGCGTCGATGTCCTCCAGGCGCGAGTAGACGATCTTGAAGCGCAGGTACGAAAGCGGATCGCGCTCGGCCAGACGCTCGAGCACCATCTCGCCGATCCGTCCGGACGGGATCTCGGAAGCGCCGCTCTGCCTGACGCTCCCCTCGAGCTCGTCGATGAGCCGATCGATCTCCTCGCCCGCCAGGGCCTTGGAGGCGGCCTTGCCGATGGCGCTGGCGAGCTTGCGCCGGTCGAACTCCTGACGGCTGCCGTCGCGCTTCAGGACCTGGATGCGGGCCGACTCGCTTCGCTCAAAGGTGGTGAAACGCTCCTCGCACCGGTCGCACACGCGCCGGCGGCGGATGGAGTCGCCGTCCTCCGCCTCGCGGGAGTCGATGACGCGGGTGTCGAGATTGCCGCACCCGGGGCACTTCACAGACACAAGATATGGGACCGGGTGCCACCAAATCTAGTGTCCAGGCGAAAAAGGAGGCCCCCGGCGTGCCGACCACGGCGCACCGGGGGTGCCAAGCAGTCGGAGCGGCGGACGATCCGCCGCTCAGCTCACCGGCGTCTCAGGAAACTGGGGACTTCGAGGTCGTTGGCGTCGTATTTCCTCGGCTCTTCGGCCCGCGGCGCGACCGAAGCTGGTGTCACGTGTGGAGCGGCCGATGTGGCGCGCTGCTCGACCGAGGGGGCTTGCCTCTTGTACATCGGACCCTCGAGCCTGCGGATCGCGCGAGCCGGCTCGAACGCTGTCGCGATGACCGAGATCTTCACTTCGCCGCCCATGCGCTCGTCGATGACCGCGCCGAAGATGATGTTCGCCTCGGGGTCTGCAGCGGCGTGGATGATCTCCGCGGCTTCGTTCACCTCGAAGAGGGTCAGGTCTGGACCGCCGGTGATGGTGAAGAGCACGCCGCGAGCCCCGTCGATGCTCTGCTCGAGGAGCGGCGACATGATCGCCTGACGCGCCGCGTCCGCGGCACGCGACTCGCCGGATCCGTGTCCGATTCCCATGAGCGCCGACCCGGCGTTCGTCATGATCGTCTTCACGTCGGCGAAGTCGAGGTTGATGAGGCCGGGGACCGTGATCAGGTCGCTGATGCCCTGGACGCCCTGCCGCAGAACGTCGTCGACGATGCGGAACGCGTCGACCATGCTCGTCTTCTTTTCGACGACCTGGAGCAGACGGTCGTTCGGGATCGTGATGAGCGTGTCGACCTTGTCGACGAGCTCGGCGATGCCCTGCTCGGCGAGGAGCCGGCGCTTCGCGCCCTCGAAGCTGAAGGGCTTCGTGACGACGGCGACGGTGAGCGCGCCGACGTCCTTGGCGATCTCGGCGATGATCGGGGCGGCTCCGGTGCCGGTCCCGCCACCCATGCCGGCGGTCACGAACACCATGTCCGCTTCCTTCAGGGCCTCGTAGAGCTTTTCGCTGTCGTCCTCGGCGGCCTTGCGTCCGACGACCGGGTCAGCGCCCGAACCAAGGCCTTTTGTGACCTTGTCGCCGATGCGGAGCTTGTGCGGGGCGTCGGAAAGGAGGAGTGCTTGAGCGTCCGTGTTCACCGCGATGAACTCGACGCCGAGGAGCTCGGCGCGGATCATCCGATTCACGGCATTCGAACCGCCGCCGCCAACGCCGACGACCTTAATGAGCGCGAAGTTCTCGATGTCGCTTCGGAGGGGCATGGGTAAGCCTCCATGATGTCCATGCCGCTGCCCCTCCCCTAGCGGTGCGCTCATGGCTATTCAGTTCGCTCGCTGACTATAGTCCGCAAACTCAACGTTTGGCGAGCGGCATTTGTGATTCGTCGCTCGAATCTTTTAGGGCATGAGTCCCTTGAAGATCTTTCCGATGCGCGAGGTCACGCCGTCGAGGGCACGCGCGCTCGCGCGATCCTCCTCGGATGGCCAGTTGTGGGCGCCCCACAGGAGCAGCCCGCTCGCCGCTGAGTAGGGAGGGGTGGCGATCTGGTCGGTCAGACCGCCCAGGCCCGTCGGCCCGACCGGACGCGCGCTCATTCCGAGCTGGTCGCGCGCGGCGCGGATCACGCCGTTCAACTGCGATCCGCCGCCCGTGAGGACGAGGCCCGCCTGCAAGCGATTTGTCGCGCCCGCGGCCTCGATCTCCGCGCCGATGAACTTGAAGATCTCGCTGACCCGCGACTCGACGATCTCGGCGATATGACGGCGCGTCACCCCGTGCGAGGTGTCCTCGCCGATCGAGGTGACCTGCAGGACCTCGTCGGGGTCGACGTCCATCGGAAATGCGGATCCGTAGCGGAATTTGACGGTCTCGGCCACGTCCGGGGTCACCCGAAGCACGATGCCGAGGTCGGCGGTGACGCTTCGCCCACCCATCGGGATCGTCGCGCAATGGGAGATCGAGCCGTCCTGGAAGATCGCGACATCGGTCGTGTCGCCGCCGATGTCCGCCAGGCACACGCCCAGCTCCCGATCCTCGTCGGTAAGGGTCGCCTCGGCCGTCGCCAGCTGCGCGAGGACGAGCTCGTCTATCTCGACGCCGGCTCGCTGGACGCACTTCGTGAGGTTCTGGACGCTCGTCGACGACGCCGTGACGATGTGCGTCTCCACCTCGAGGCGGACCGCGGTCATCCCGATCGGGTCGCGCACCCCCTCCTGGCCGTCGACCACGTAGCCGCGCGGCACCACGTGGAGGATCTCCCGCGTGTTGGGGATCGAGATCGCCCGCGCAGCCTCGATGGCCCGCACGGTGTCTCCGCGGTCCACGTCGTGCCGCGAGGAGCCCGAGACGGCGACCATCCCGCGGGAGTTTTGCGAGGCGATGTGGCTTCCGGAGATGCCGACGAAGGCAGAGCGGACCTTGAGGCCGGAGATGCGTTCGGCGGCCTCGACGGCGGTCGCGACCGACTGCACGGTACGGTCGATGTCAATGACGACGCCCTTGCGGAGTCCGTCGGAGGCAGCCTGGCCTATTCCGATCACGTCGACGCCCCCGCGGGCGGCCATCTCCCCGATGAGTACGCAGACCTTCGTCGTACCGATGTCGATGGCGACGAGCACGGTTTGCTCAGCCATGACTCACTCCGGACGCGGACCTCTCCTCACCTGCACCCCGCAGCGGATTGTGCCACCGCATTACAGGAAGTGGCGGCGGATGACGGCCACGTTCTGGAAGATCCGCCATCCGAAGGCGAAGAGAGCCACGAGATAGAGGTCGATGCCGAGGCGATCGCCGAGGAATGTGAGTGCCGCGGCGAGCAGTGCGTTGGTATAGAAGCCCGAGAGGAAGATGCGCGTGTCGAAGTGTCCCTCGAGCTCTGCGCGGCCAGCGCCCAGAAGCGAGTCGAGCGCGGCGAGGATCCCCACCGCGGTGTAGCGCGCCCACTCGATCGGAAGGTTGAATTTGAGCGCGAGGCCCAACAGCACCCCGGCGACGAGGCCGAGGAGCGGAAGCAGCACCTTAGGCTGGGCTGACGACTATGGAATCCGGGGTCCGCACGTCGACGTAGTCTAGCTTTCGCAGCGGGTTATCCCGGAGGTAACGCCTCGCGTTAGCGATCTTGTCGTCGATGCGCTCCGGGCCGCCAAAGCGGATCTCCCACCCCGCCGCAACGCGCAGTACGAGGCGGTTCGCACCGGCCGTGAGCACGACGCGCGGTGAGGTCGCGTCCGGCCGCAGCTCCTGCGGCCCAAGTCCCGCGAGCTTCATCGCCGCCTCGACGAGGGCGGGATCGAGCCGATCGCCTGCCTTCCGAGGACCGCTCTCGTCGGTCACGCGAACATCCGGCGCCCCTCGCGGATCGATCGACGAAAAGAGCATGCCCTCCGCGTCGACGAACAATTCGACGCTGTTGGGGGTGGACATCCAGCGGAGGACCGCCGCCCGCTCGCTCAGGACGACGCGCGCGCGATCGGGAATCCGGATCTCGACGCGCGCATCGCGCACCGCCGGCAGCTCGACGAGGCGTTGGCGCGCGAGGGCCCCGCTTGCGGTGAAGGCCTGTGCGCCCACGAGCCCGGTCGCGGCCACCACCGTGTCGATCGGGACGTGATGCGTGCCTTCGATCGAGACGTCGCGGATCCGCCAGAACGGCCCGATCGCCGCGGCGACGATCGCGGCGGCGCACGCCACTGCGGTGACGCCCGCGATCACGCGATCGAGGTCGGCGGGGCGCTTTGGCGGCCGAAGGCGCCGCGACTTGCCGCGGGCTCGGGAGCTCAGCGCGCCCGCCGGCGCGCGTCTTCGAGGGCCCAGTCAATAAATCGAGTGAGGAGATCGCCGAAGCCGATGCCGGCGGCGCGCGCCGCTTTTGGCAGCAGGCTGTTCGCGGTCATGCCGGGGATCGTGTTCACCTCGAGCGCGACCATGCGATCGCCGATCCACACGAAGTCGGTCCGCGACATCCCGCGGCAACCGAGGGCGCGATGCGCGCGTACGGCGAGCTCCTGCGCGCGCTTCGCCACCTCGTCGGGAATGCGCGCTGGAACGATCTCCTCGCTGGCACCGGCGTCGTACTTCGCGTGGTAGTCGAAGAATTCGCGCTGCGTGACTATTTCGATGACCGGGAGCGGCGTCAGATCGTCGTTCCCGATGACCGGCACGGTGAGCTCGGTGCCCTTGAGGTACTCCTCCACGAGGGCGCGCTCGTCGTAGCGGAGCGCGTCGGCGATGGCGGGCGCCAGATCCTCCGGGCGTCGCACGATCGACGCGCCGACGCTGGACCCGCTCCCAACAGGCTTCACGAATGCCGGAAGGCCAACCGTACGAGCGCGGTCGAGCTCCGCGCCTTCCGCGGCCGTGACGGCCGCGCCGCGCGGCACATCGAGGCCCGCGGCGGCGAGCACCGTCTTCGCCATCACCTTGTCCATCGCGAGCGCCGACGCGAGCACGCCCGAACCGGTGTACGGGATACCGATCGTGTCGAGCAGGCCCTGGATACGACCGTCCTCACCCCACGTCCCGTAGAGCGAGATGATCACAACGTCCAGCGGCTCGTTCGAGTCCGTGATCCCGCGGGTCGCCGGCACGAGCGCCTTCGAGGCCGCTGCGATCTCGCTCTCGAGTCCTTTCGGAAGCTCGTGCGCCGGATCGACGCGCGCGCCACCGGCGAGCAGATCCCGCGCCTGCGCGCGCTGCGCCTCGGTGAGTGCGGGGTTGCGGACCATGAACGCGAGCGGATCGAGCAGCACGACCTCGTAGCGGTCGGCGGGGAGGCTGCGCTGGATTTGTGCGCCGGCCGCGAGCGAGATGTCACGCTCCGCCGACGCGCCGCCGGTTAGCACGCCGACTCGTATTTTGCGGCCCTTCACCACTCCCCCACGACCTCGACCTCGGGGACGAGCTTCACGTTGAATTGCTTGGCGACCTCGCGCTGGACGAGCGTCATGAGCGCGCGGACGTCGCTGGCGGTCGCGCCGCTCGCGTTCACGATGAAGTTGGCGTGTTTCTCGCTGACCACCGCCCCGCCGATCGCGTGCCCCTTCAGGCCGGCAGCCTCGATGAGACGACCCGCGAAGTCGCCCGGCGGGTTGCGGAAGATCGATCCGGTGTTGGGCTGCGCGAGCGGTTGCTTCTTGATGCGTTCGTTGGCCATGTCTTTGATTCGCTTCACCGCGTTCGCGCGATCCCCCGCCTTTCCGCGGAATCGCGCGCGGACGCAGACGATGGGCGTTCCCTGAAGAGAGCTCGTCCGGTACGAGTAGCCGAGCTCTTCGACGGTCGCGCTCCACGTGTCGCCGTTCAGGTCGACGAGCTCGGCGTCGACAAGAACGTCGGCGGTCTCGGTGCCGAAGGCGCCGGCGTTGCCATGGACCGCGCCGCCGACCGTGCCAGGAACGGTCGCCATCCACTCGAGGCCCTCGATGCCCGAGCGAGCGGCGACCGCGGCCACGTGCGCGAGCTCGGTGCCGGACGAGGCCCTCACGACCTCGCCGTCGACGCTCGACTCGCGCCACGCGTTCTGCAGTACGACGCCGCGGACGCCGCGATCCGCGACGAGCACGTTGGTGCCGCCACCGAGAACGAACACCGGAAGCTCGTTCTCGCGCGCGACCTGTATCGCGTCGAGGAGATCCTTCTCGCTCGCGATTCGGAGGAAGAAATCGGCGGGGCCGCCGATCCGCAGCGACGTATGCGGCGCGAGCTTCTCGCCGCGGACGCCGAACGTCGTCATGGTCATACCGTCGCCCGCTCGCGCAGGAGCTCGAGCAGCCGTATTCCCGCCGGCCGGATATCGCCGGCGCCGAGCACGAGCACGAGATCGCCGGGCCGCGCCAGCTCAGCGAGTGCTCGCGCGGCGGCCTCCGCGTCGACCACGTACGCGCCGCCAGCGCGCTTGGCGAGCGCCTTCGCGCCGGCGCGGCTGTCGGCCGTCTCGCGCGCGGAAGCAAAGGTCTCCGCGACGACGCGATCGTCGGCCGTGCGAAGGGCGGCGGCGAACTCCTCGAAGAAAGCGCGGAGCCGACTTGGCGTGTGCGGCTGGAACAGCACGATCACCCGGCCCGTCGTGCGCGCCCGCATCGCCTCGATGGACACGCGGATCTCGGTCGGGTGGTGCGCGTAATCGTCGACGACCGTGATGCCCCGCGCGGTACCGAGCTCTTCGAGGCGCCGTTCCGTTCCGCTGAACGTCGCGAACGACTTGGCCGCGGCCACCGCCGGGACTCCGAGAGCGTCCGCCGCGGCGAGCGCCGCGGCGGCGTTCCGCGCGTTGTGCGCGCCGGCGAGCCGCAGCGACACGGGGATCACCGAGGCGAAGGGGCCGGAGAGATCGAACGCCACTCCGTCCGGGCTCTGCACGAGCTCGACCACGCGATATCCCGCGTCAGGAGCCATTCCGTAGGTCACGACCTGGCGCCCGGGAAGGTCGCGCCTGGCAAGCTCGGCCGCGCCGGGGTCATCGGCGCACGCGACGAGCCACCCGCCTTGCACGATCCCCGACGCGAAGCGGGTGAAGGCCTCCTTCACGTCGCCGTGCGTCGGAAAGACGTCGATGTGGTCGTGTTCGATGTTGGTCACGATCGCGAGCTCGGGCTCGAGCGCGAGGAATGCGCGGTCGTACTCGTCGGCTTCGATCACGAGGATGTCGCCCTTGCCGGCGTACGCGTTCGTTCCGATGTCGCGGAGGACCGCGCCGCAGATGAGCGACGGATCGAGGCCACCGGCGCGGAGCGCTGTCCATGCGAGCGCGGTCGTCGAGCTCTTTCCATGCGTCCCCGCCACCGCAACGACGCGCTTGCCGCGGCCGAGCTCCCGCCACGCGTCCTCGCGTTTCCACACCGGGATGCCGGCCGCGCGCGCGGCCGCGACCTCTGGATTGGCGTCGCCGTAGGCGCTCGAGCGGACGACGATGTCCGCGCCCGCGACGTTGTCAGCGTCGAACGAGCTCGCGACCGTCGCGCCGTCCGCGGCAAGGGCCAGCGCCAACGGCCACTCACCCTTGTCCGACCCGCTCACGGTGTCGCCCCGCGCCATCAGGAGACGCGCGACCGCGGACATGCCCACGCCTCCGATCCCGACGATGTGGAATTTCACGCGCATCCGCCGAGCTTGCGGAGCTCGCCGGCGATGACCGTCGCCGCGTCGGGGCGGCCCGCGGCACGCGCGGCCTTCGCCATGCGCGCCAGGCGGGCGGGATCGTCCATGAGGCCCGTGACCTGAGCAACGAGACGATCGGCGTCGAGCTGGCTCTCGCGAATGACCATTGCGGCGCCGCGCTCCGCGACGTCCTGAGCGTTCGCCATCTGGTGCGCCTCCGCGGCGGCGGCGAACGGAACGAGGATGAGCGGCACGCCGAACGCGAGCGGCTCCGCGATCGACGACGAGCTGGCGCGCCCGACGATGAGGTCCGCCGCCGCGAGCGCGGCGCCCATCTCCTCGTGGAGGTACCCGTACACGTGGTAGCGCTCGCGAAGCGCAGGCTCCAACGTCTCTCGCTTCGCGGTCACCTGAGCCAGGTGAGCGTTCCCGGTGTGATGGATCACGGTCGCGCGGCGCAGTAGGCGACTGACCGCGCCCGACACGGCGTGATTGATCGCGGCGGATCCCTGGCTGCCTCCGGTCACGAAGACGACGAAGCCTTCGGCGGGTATCCCGAGCTTCGCCCGCCCCGACTCCTTCGTCCACGTCAGGAGAGAGCGGCGGATGGGATTGCCGTCGACGAACGTGCGACCTGGCGGCAGCACGCGCAGCGCCCCCTCAAAGGTGGCGCCGATCCGCTGGGACCAGGTGGCGAGGAGGCGATTCACGCGACCTGGGATCGCGTTGCCTTCCCATATGTACACGGGCACGCGCGCGACCCGCGCGGCGAGCACGACGGGAAGTGAGGCGAGGCCGCCCGAGGTGCAGCACACGTTCGGACCGAATCTCAGGATCTGGATGAAGGCGTCGACGGCCGCGACCGGCAGCAGAGCGGCACGGCTGACGAGCGAGAAGCGCGAGTCGGGATCGCGCAGAGACGGCATCACGGTCGCGTGGAAGGGAATACCCGAACCGGACACGAGCTCAGCCTCGAGGCCGCGACGACCACCGATGAAGAGGAAGCTGGTTTCGGGCGCCTCCTCGCGGAGCTCTTCCGCGACCGCGAGCAGCGGGCTCACGTGTCCGCCCGTCCCGCCACCGACGAGAAGAACGCGACACGCTCGTCCGCTGCGTGGTTCGGGCTCGGCCAACGTTCAGGAGGATACCCACGGCCATGAGTCCGACACAGAGCGAGCTGCCGCCGTACGAGATGAATGGGAGCGTGATGCCGGTCATAGGCACGAGGCTCGCGACCACGGCCATGTTCACCCAGGCCTGGAAACAGAGCCACATCGTGACCCCCGTCGCGAGCAGCGCACCCGTCGAATCTTCCGCGCGGAGGGCGATACGCACGCCGCGAAACGCGAGAACGAGGAACAGCAGGACGATGAGGAGCGTTCCGGCCAGACCGAGCTCGTCGCCGAGCACCGCGAAGATCGAGTCGGTGTACGGGTGCGGGAGATACCCGAACTTCTCCTTCCCCGCCCCGAGACCCTCGCCGAACGGGCCGCCCAGGCCCAGCGCGTAGAGCATCTGGATCGTCTGGAACCCCGCGTCCTGTGGGTGCGCCCAGGGATTCATGAAGGTGGTGAGCCGCTCGAGCCGCTCGGGGTTGACAACAGCCAACGCCGCGACGCCCACTGCGGCGCACATGCCGAGCGCAGCGAACATCATCACGCGCGCCCCCGCAGCGAAGTACATGCCGAGGGCCACCATGACGATCACGATCGTCGTGCCGAGGTCGGGCTCCGCGATGACGAGCCCGGCCACGAGCATGGTCACGAGAACGAACGGGATCGTCACGCGCCACGAGCCGACGTCCGCGCGCTTGGCGCCGAGCCACGTCGCGAGGTAGACGATGAGCGCGAGCTTCGCGAGCTCGGCGGGCTGGAGCCCGAAGCTGCCGCCGAAGCGGAGCCAGCGCGTCGCGCCGCCGGCGCTCACCCCAATGCCGGGGATGAGGACGGCGCCGAGAAGGATGACGGCGAGGATAAGCAGCGGCACCGCGAGGTAGCGCAGGAGCCGGTAATCGACCCGGGACATGACGAACATCGCGGCGACGCCGAGTGCGGCCCAAGCCGACTGCTGCGCGAGGAACGTGCTTGGATCGTCGTTCGCGTCGAGGGCCGTGATGCCGCTCGCGCTGTAGACCATCGCGAGGCCGAGGAAGAGGAGCACGAAGACGACGGCGACAAGCGGAAGGTCGTACGTCGTCGTCCGGCTCAAACCGAGCTTCACGAGGCGAACGACCGCACGATCACCGCGAACTTCTCGCCGCGCTCGTCGGCCGACGAGAACATGTCGAACGACGCGCAGGCCGGCGAGAGCAGCACGACGTCGCCGAGTTTCGCCATCGCTCGCGCCTCCGCGACGGCCTTTTCGAGGCTGCTGCCCGCACGGCGCACCTCGACTGCACCCTTCGGATCGGCGGCCGCGATGGCCGACGCGATCTCGTCCGCGGACCTCCCGATGAGCACCGCCCCGCGAGCGCGCCGTGCGAGGACGCGGGCGAGCTCGCTGAAATCGGCGCCCTTGGAGACGCCGCCGAGTATCGCGATCGCCGGGCGCTCGTACGCGGCGAGCGCGGACATCGTGGCGGCCGGCGTCGTGGCGGCGGAGTCGTTCACCCAGAGCACGCCGTCCTTCTCGCCGACCGGCTCGAGGCGCCGCGGCACGCCCTCGAACTCCCGGAGGACGCGGCCGATCCCATCGGCCGGGATGTCGAACGCGTCACCGACGATCGCGGCCGCGAGTGCGTTCGCGACGTTGTGCCGTCCGGGAACCTGAAGGTCGCTCGCCTTGCAGAGCACGGCCCTGCGGTCACCGGACACGAGGAGGAGATCACCGTTCTTGTCGAGGTACGCGCCGCGCTTGGGCTGCAGCGAGAGCGAGAAGCCGCGGACCTCCGACGAGGCCCCGGTGTGCAGAGCCACCGCCGCCGGATCGTCGATGTTCAGGACCGCGATGTCGCGCGGGCCCTGCCACGCGACGATGTTCCGCTTCGCCGCGATGTAGGCGTCGCGCGTGCCGTGGTGGTCGAGGTGATCCTCGAGGACGTTCGTGACGACGGCAACCTGCGGGCTGTGGCCGAGCGTCTCGAGCTGAAAGCTGGAGAGCTCGAGCACGACGATGTCGTCGGGTCGCAGGTTGTCGACCTCCTGGATCACCGCGGTGCCGATGTTGCCGCCCACCACCACACGCCTCGGGCCGAGTCCAAGAACCCGCTCGACGAGCGTCGTGGTCGTCGTCTTTCCTTTCGTGCCCGTGATCCCGACGATCGGGGCGGGACAGAGCCGGAAGAAGAGCGCCATCTCCGTGAGGACCGGGACGCCGCGACTCAACGCGCGGAGGATGGTCGGCGAGCGCGGTCGGATGCCGGGGATGACGAACACGAAATCCGGCTCGGCGAGCGCGGCCTCGTCCGTCGACGGCCCCAGGATGAGCTTCACTCTGTCGGCGACGTCGCCGAGGCGCGCGATCCCGTCGACGAGCTCCTCGCGCGGCTTGGGATCGGCGATCGTGACGTTCGCGCCCTTTCCGACGAGGAACCGCGCGAGGCCCGCGGTCGTGCGGCCCTTGCCGAGGCCGATGATCGTGACGCGCCGCCCGCGGAACTCCTCGGCGGTCACCTCGGGATCGAACGTGACCGTCATGCCTGGAGCTCTCGCTCTCGGGGGCCCCTGCCCCCGCCGATGAAGCCGAGCTGTGTCCCGTAGCGACCGTCGGCATCGCGGCCCCGGTACGACCAGAGGTCGTGCCCGCCGCTTCGGGTACAGATGCGCGAGACCTCGATCGACTCGACCCCCAGGTCGCGGAGCTGCGCGACGTTCGCGGCCCAGAGGTCGAACACCGTCGTGCCATTCGGCCCGTCGCCGAGAAACGTGCCCTGGCCACTCGAGCGAACGAGGTCGGCCCGCGCCGCGTCGACCGTGTAGCAGCATGGTCCGATCGACGGACCGATCGACGCGACGATCGCCGACGCGCGCGATCCTGCGCCCACGAGCGCGCGCACGAGTGCCTGCGCGACACGAAGGCGGGTGCCCTGCCAGCCGGCGTGAGCGGCGCCGATGCGCCCGGATGCCGGGTCGGCCACGAGAATCGGCACGCAGTCCGCGGCTGCGACCCCGAGCAGCACTCCGGCTCGGTCGGTCCACATCGCGTCGCCTTCGGGCCACGGCTCCGCGGCTCGGTCGACGCGCACGACGTTGTTCCCGTGCACCTGCCGCACGCGCGCGACCGCATCGAACCCGAGCCGACGCGCGAGCGCCTCGCGGTTGCCGGCCTGCTCGTCGAGCGGGAACACCGATCCGGCCATGCTCCCCTGCGCGCGCGTCGTGAACCCGGCGACGACGCGATAGCGCTCGAGGAGCGGCGAACGCAGCAGACCGTCGCGCTCGACCCACGTCGAGGTGATCACGCTCATCGGATTGGCGTGGCGAACGCGAGGATCGCCGCGACGATCCCGGCGAGCGCACCGATGAGCCAGAAGCGGATCGTGACCTTCACCTCGGGCCATTCGAATTGGTTGTGCAGCGGCGCCATGCGGAAGATCCGCTTGCCGCGGAGCTTGAAGCTGCCCACCTGGAGGACCACCGATAGCGTCTCCGCGACGAAGATCACTCCCGCGACCGGAAGGAGCAACACGAACCCCGTGGTCAGCGCGCAAGCGGCGAGCGTCGCGCCGATGGCGAGCGCGCCGGTGTCGCCCATGATGACCTCGGCCGGGTGCACGTTGAACCAGAGGAACGCGAGGAGCGCGCCGATCATCGCCGCGCAGAACACGACGAGCCAGTCGTAGTGGACCGCGGCCGCGATGAAGGCGAAGGCCACGAACGCAAAAACGCTCGTGCCGCCGGCGAGGCCGTCCATTCCGTCGGTGAGGTTGACGCCGTTGGACGTCGCCACGATCACGAACAGCGCGAGCGCGCCGAACGCGATCCCGCCGATGACCCACTCGCCAACGAGCGGGACGTAGATCCCGTTGATGTTGAAGTGCCGCTGGATGTAGATCGCGGCCGCGAGGCCGACGATCGTCTGCCAGACCAGCTTGTGACGGCCGCGGATGCCGAAGCCGTAGGTCACGTTGACGAAGTCGTCGATCGCACCGAGAGCGCCGACGCCGACGAGCGCGCCGATCGGGACGATCGTCTGCGGGATGTAGTCGTCCCGCTCGTTCTGCGGCAGCAGGAACCAGACGAAGGCCCAGAGAAGCGCCACGACGCCGATGAACAGGCCGCCGCCCATCGTGGGGATGCCCTGTTTGGCGAAATCGCGCGTCGGCCCTTCGCGCCGGATGTTCTGGCCGATCCGGAAGCGGCGCAGGAGGCGGATGTAGGGCCCGCCGAAGATGAGCCCCAGGAGGAACGCCGAGAGCATCACGCCGAGCGCGAGGATCGCCGCCGGCATCAGGCCTTCGCCGCCGACTGAACGAGCGCGTCGGCCAGTTGGTCGAGCGCAAGAGAGTGCGAGCCCTTCACGAGGACCGTGTCGCCACGGCGGACGATCCGCCGCAGGAGCATGAGCGCCTCGGCACCGTCTGCGACCTCGTAGGTCTCGCGAAGGCCCGCGGCCCGCGCCGCTTTCACGATGGTCTTCGCGAGCTCTCCGACGCCGACCAAAATGTCGGTTTGTTTGGCGGCCTCGCGGCCGGCCGCTTCGTGCGCGTCCGCCGACAGCGTCCCCAGCTCGAGCATGTCCCCGATCACCGCCACGCGCCGCGTCGGTACCGAACCCAGAACCGCGAGCGCGGCCATGACCGCGGCTGGACTCGCGTTGTAGGAGTCGTCGATCACGACGAAGTCCGATGTGCGACGGACGTTCATGCGATGGGCCGGCGCGTCCATGGTCGAGAGCGCCGTCGCCGCCTCGTCGAGGGGAACTCCAAGCGCGGTGGCCGCGCCGAGAGCGGCGAGCGCGGACGCGACGAGGTGCCGACCGGGGAGAGGCATGCGCACTTCGACGCTGTGCGCGCCGTCCTGCGCGACGAAGCGCAGGCCGTCAGTGCCGCGCGCGCTCACGTCGGTGGCGCGGAGGTCGGCGTCGGCCGACTCGCCGAAGAGCACCACGCGAGCCTTTGTACGGGGCGCGAGCGCTCGCACCCGCGCGTCATCCGCGTTCAGGAGAGCGAGGCCCTCGGCGGGGAGGCTCTCGATGAGCTCCGCCTTTCCCGCAGCGATCGCGTCGACGCTCGGCGTTCGCGAATAGTGGACCGGAACGTCGGGGATGCGCGTGATGATGCCCACCTGCGGGCGCACGAGACGGCAGAGGTCGGCGATCTCACCCGGCACGTAGAAGCCCATCTCGATCACCGCAACCTCGTGGCTCGGCTCGATCCCGAGGAAGGTGAGCGGAACTCCGATCTCGTTGTTGAACGACGATGCGGTGCGCAGGACCCGGTAACGCGCCCCCAGCGCCGCCGCGGTGGCCTCCTTCGTGGTCGTCTTGCCGACATTGCCCGTGATACCAACGGCCGGGATGGGGTGAGCGTCGCGCAACGCCTCGGCGAGACGCCGCAGCGCGTGCTGCGTGCTGGCCACCTCGACGACGAGGGCGCCGGCAGGCAGATCCGGGACGGGATGCTCCACGACGGCCGCGCGGGCGCCGTGCGCGAACGCGTCCGCCACGAACTCGTGGCCGTCACGCTGATCGCGCAGGGCGAAGAAGACGCTGCCCTCTTCGGCGATGCGCGAATCGAACGCACCGCCGACGAACCGCTCGTCCCCGTTCGGAACACCGTGGATGACCCGTCCACCCGTCGCGCGAAGCATCTGGTCGAGGGTGAACACGTTCGGTCGAATGGTACCGAGCGTCAGGGCCGATCCGGCTGAACGCGCGCGTAGCGCAGCGCGTCGGTCGCGATCGTCTTGAACGTGTTCATCGCGGGGACCGTGCCGAGCAGCTTCGACTGCGGCCGCTCGAGGACCACCACGACCACCATGCGGGGATCGATGGCGGGCACGAAACCGGCGAACGACGAGATGTACGCGTCGTCGACATAGCGCCCGTCGTCGCTCGGGATCTGCGCGGTGCCCGTCTTCCCGGCGACGCTGAAGCCCTTGAGCGCCGCCGCGTTCGCGATGCCGATATCGACCGTTGCCGTGAGCATCGTGACGAGAGTCGCTGAGGTCTCCTGCGAGATGACGCGCCGGACCGCGACCGGCGCGGTGCGGTGCTCCCCGTCCGCATCGCGCCGGCTTGCCACGACGTAGGGCCGATAGAGGGTGCCGCCGTTCGCGATGGCGGCGTACGCGGATGCGAGCTGCAGCGGCGTGACCGAGAGTCCTTGGCCGAAGCTGATCGTGCCGAGGTCGACCGGGTACCACTCCGCGAGCGGTCGGACGATGCCGCCCGTCTCCACCGCGAGATCGACGCCCGTGCGTTCGCCGAACCCGAATGCGTGCACGTACGCGTTCAGTTCGGCGGCGCCGAGCTTACCGGCCACGAAGACCGCGCCGGCGTTCTGCGATCGCGCCAGGATCTGCGTGACGTTCGTCTGCCCGTAGCTGCGGAACCCGGCGTTGCACAGGGTCCGCCCTCCGATCGTCGCGCAGCCGCGGTCCTCGTAGGTGGTGCTCGGCGTGATCACGCCCTTGTCCAATGCGGCAGCGACCGTGATCGCCTTCATCGTCGACCCCGGCTCGTAGGTCCACGAGATGGCACGATCGCGGAGAGCTTCGGCCTTCGCGCTTCCGACACGCGCGGGGTCGTACGTCGGCGACGACGCGATCGCGAGCACGGCACCGTCCTTCGGATCGAGGATGACGATGGCGCCACCCGCCGCCTTCTCGCGCTCCACGACCGCGGCGAGCTCGCGCTCGGCCGCGTTCTGCACGGCCAGGTCGATCGTGAGCGAAAGGTCGTCGCCATTCCGGGCCGCGACCGCGGCGCGGAGGCCGAGCGCGAGCTCGCGGTTCGCCGGATCGCGCGCGACCACGAGCCGCCCTGGCGTTCCGGCGAGCTCATCGTCGTACCGCCCCTCGACGCCGTACTGGCCAAGACCGTCGTCATTCACGAAGCCGAGGACCTGCGCACCGACGGCGCCGTTCGGGTAGAGCCGCTTTGGCTCCATCTCGAACCCAAGTCCCTTGATGTGCAGCGCGGCAATCCTCGCCGCCACGTCCTCGGGGAGGCGGCGCCGTACGAACAGCCACTCGGCGCCGCTCGCGAACGCGGCGCGCAGGACCTCGGGCCGTTCGCCGAGGATCGGCGCGATCGCCGCCGCGACCGACGCAAACGTGTCGTTGCCGTCGCGGTCTTTCATTTGCGCCGGGATCGCGTAGAGCGAACGGAGCTCCACGGTCGTGGCGAGAATGGCCCCGCTTCGATCTTTGATGATGCCGCGCTGCGCCGCGACGGCAAGGTCGCTATGGACCTGGTCCGTTGCGCGACTCAGAAGCTCGCCGCGTCCGACGGTCTGCCAGTACGCGAGCCGAGCCGATAGGACGAGCGATGCGACGGCGAAGAAAGCGAAGAGAACGCGAAGACGCCTGTGCGAGATCGTCGCAGTCACCCTTCACCTCCGCCGTTCGTCGAGGGCGTCCGCTCCCCGCCGACACCCTGCCCGCTAGCGCGCCGCTGCGACGGCCTCCGATGGGATCAAACCGATCGTCGCGGCGCGAACGAGACCGAGCCGTTGCGCTTCCGCTTCAACGCGCGCCGGCGAGTCCAGGCGTGCGCTTTCGATGACGAGGAGGGCGTTTTGCCGGCGAAGCTCGTCCCGCTCCGCGGCGAAGCGCTGCGCCTCGTAGCCGGCGGCCGAGACTGCCGTCGCCTGCGCGAGGTAGAGGAGGACGAGCAAGAAGCACGAGACGATCACGCTGGTTGCGAGAAGGAACGACCGGATCTCCCAGCTCGCGCCGTGCACCCGGGTGGCGTGCCGTGACGCTCCGCGATGGTGCGGTACGGCCTGCCGATGGGGACGGTGCGGCACGCGCCGCGCTTGCGGCGCGCGCACGGCCTGTGCGAACGTCAAGGAAGGCGCTCGGTGACGCGAAGAGCTGCGCTGCGGGCGCGCGGGTTGCGGTCTACCTCCGCCGAGGCCGCACGTAACGGCCGCCGGGTAACGACACGCAAGCCCGCGCGGTGCCCGCAGACGCAGGTGGGGAGGTGGGGAGGACAAATGCAGTCGCGCGATTCCCGCGCGAAGAACTGTTTGACGATCCGGTCCTCGAGCGAATGGAAAGAGATGACGGCGATCCGTCCACCGGGACGGACGGCGCGCATGGCCGCGGCGAGTGCGCGCTCGAGGTTCGCGAGCTCGTCGTTGACCGCGATGCGAAGAGCCTGGAAGACGCGCGTCGCGGGGTCGATGCCGCGAGGCCTCCGCGTCTTCACGCCGGCCACGAAACGGCCGAGATCGTCGGCCGCCTCGAACGGCGTTTTGACGCGGCGACGGACGATCGCTCCCGCGACGCGCGCCGCCTCCGGCTCTTCGCCGTACTCGGCGAAGACGCGACGAAGGTCCTTTTCGACCCAGGTGTTCACGAGGTCGGCCGCCGTGTCGCGGAGGTCGGGATCGGAACGCATGTCGAGCGGTCCTCGAGAGCGAAAGCTGAAGCCCCGCTCGTCGTCGGCGAGCTGAATCGACGAGAGGCCGAGATCAAGAACGACGCCGTCGACCGGAGCGAACCCGTGCTCGCCGGCAATCTCGTCGAGAACCGCGAAGTTCCCTCGAGCGAGGACCGCGCGATCGCCGAACCGCGCGAGCTCTCGCGCGGCGATGGCGAGCGCTGCGGGATCGCGATCGAGTCCAAGGAGCTTTCCGTCGGGCCGGGTCGCGTCGAGGATGGCGGCCGCGTGCCCTCCCCCACCGACCGTCCCGTCCAGATAGTGGCCGCCGGCATGCGGATGAAGCTGGGCGAGTACTTCGGCCACGAGGACCGGCTCGTGAGCCCTCTGCGTCTCATCGCTAAATTCCGAGATCCCGGAGATCGGGCTCGACCTTGGTCTGGACGTTCGCGAGCTCGGCGCGCCAGCGTCCGGGCTCCCAGACTTCGAGGTGGTCGAGGTTTCCAATGACGACTGCTTCGGTTTTGAGCGACGCGTAGTCCCGTAGGTGGGCCGGGATGACGACGCGCCCTTGCCCGTCCGGGTCCGCTTCATGCGCGCCCGCCAACACGAAATGGCGGAACCGCGATACAGCGGGATCCGTCCGCGGGCGCTTGGCGATCTCGGAGTTGAGGACGGACCATTGGTCTGAAGGAAAAATGGCCAGGCATTCGCCGATCCACCGTGTCACGACCGCTCCTTCTTTGAAGCGGCCTCTGAACTTGGCCGGGATTGCGAGCCGACCCTTCTCGTCCAGCGTGTGGGCGAATTCGCCTGCGAAATAGCCTTCCAAGATCCCTTCCGTAACCGGAGGACGGTTCCCCACCGTCCCCCACTACTCACCACGCGAGGGGCAAGTTACACCCCAGAAGGCCACTGTCAATAGGTGTCGTCGATCGATTCCCCACTTGGATCTGTGCGGGCGTTGCGGGTCCTGTCCCGGGCTCGGGGCTGCTCGGCTCGCTCCGCCCCCGGCCTTCCTCTTTGTTCGTACGCCGTCTCCACCGGGCCGGGTCCCCAAGCTCGCGCTCGCCGAGCAACCCCTACGCCCGTGCCACCCGCAACGCGGGTGCGCTCCTAGATCGGGCGAACCCTTTCGACGACTTCTTCCAGTGCCCTTCCGGCGCGTTCGAGAGGAGAAAGAGGACGAACACCGTCGTGTGCCCCGAACCACTCCAGCACAGAAGCTCCCCACGTGAACCCACCACCGAAGGCGACCAGGAGAACTTTGTCCCCCTTGCGCAGGCGACCGGTCGATTCCGCTTCGCAGATCGCGATCGGGATCGAGGCGGCTGAGGTGTTTCCGTAGCGCTGGATGTTGACGAAGACTTTTTCGGGCGGGAAGTGCAGGCGCTTCGCGACGCCCTCGATGATGCGGAGATTCGCCTGATGCGGGATCAGGATGTCGATGTCGTCGAGCGTCAGGCCGGCTTCGGCGATCGCTTCCTCGGCGGCGTCGGCCATCGACTTCACGGCGAGCTTGAACACTTCGCCGCCCGACATCGTGACGAAGTGCTGGCCGCGTTCGATGGTCTCGGCCGACGCCGGGCGCTTCGACCCCCCGGCCTGGACCATCAGCATCTCGCCCTTGGAGCCGTCCCCATGCAGGACCGTCGACTCGATGCCGACGGACGCATTCGATGCCTCGAGCACGACGGCGCCCGCCCCGTCTCCGAAGAGCACGCAGGTCGTCCGGTCCTTCCAGTTCAGGAGGCGTGACAGTCGCTCCGCGCCGATCACGACCGCGTTCTGGATCGCACCCGAGACGATCATCCCCCGCGCGATCGCGAGCGCGGTGATGAAACTCGTGCAGGCTGCCTCGACGTCGAAGGCGCCGGCCCTCGTCGCACCGATCTCCGACTGAACGACGCACGCCGTCGCCGGAAAAAGGTAGTCCGGCGAGCACGTGCCCACGATCACGAGCTGCACGTCCTGCGCGCGGAGATGCGCTTTCTCGAGCGCCGCCCGTGCGGCGCGCGTGGACATGTAGGAGTTCGTTTCCTCGTCCGAGGCGATGCGGCGCTCCTTGATGCCGGTTCGGCTCGTGATCCACTCGTCGGAGGTGTCCACGATCCGCTCGAGCTCTGCGTTGGTCATCACGCGCGACGGCGCATAGAAGCCCCAGCCGGTGACGAGCGCGTTCTTGGCCATTAGGAGCGGTCGGGCTCGATCTTCACCTTGTCACGTCGGGCGAAGAGCGTCCGTACATCGCCCTGGTAGGTCTCGAGGAACTCGTGCGCATCGATGACCTCGTCGGCACTGACCGCCGGCCGACGCGGGCGCTCGGGCTCTTCTTTGACCGGACTTACGGCCGCGCGCTGCTCGTCGACGACCACGAGAAGCTTGAACGCGGTCTGACATTTCGCGCAGGTGACGCGCACGATCCAGGCGGACTCGAGCTTGCCGAGCACGCGAATGTCGGAGCCCGAGTGATTGGCTCCGCACACGCTGCACTTGTATTCCTTCGCCTGCTCGCGGAGGAATCTCAGGATGTTCACCGTCGTCCGAGCATACCGTTTCCGTTCAAGCGCAGACCGGTTCGCCACGCGATGAACGCGTATTGATCGGCGAAATCGTCCACTTGCTTGTCGAGCGGCTTGCCGATTCCATGGCCGGCGTCGCGGTCCACGCGGAGGAGGACGACGGACTCCGGGTCCTCGCTCTGCGCCTGCAGCAGTGCCGCCATCTTTCGTGCGTGCATCGGATCGACGCGGCTGTCTCCCTCCGCGGTCGTGAACAGCACCGGCGGATACCGCACGCCTGCGCGCACGTTGTGATACGGCGAGTACTTGCCAAGCCACTCCGCCTGCCGGGGATCTTCGGCGGAGCCGTACTCGGCGATCCAGAAACGCGCGATGCGGAAGTTCTGATAGCGGAGCATGTCGAGCAGCGGCACGGCGCAGTAGACCGCGGCGAAGAGGTCGGGCCGCTGCGTCAGCGCCGCGCCGACGAGCAGGCCGCCGTTCGAGCCGCCCGAGATCGCAAGCTGTCCCGGCGTGGTCCAGCCGCGCGCGATGAGCGCCTCCGCCGCCGAGTGGAAGTCGTCGAACACGTTCTGCTTGTTCCCGAGCATCCCGGCGCGGTGCCAGGTCTCGCCGTACTCCCCGCCGCCGCGCAGGTTCGGCAACGCGAAGAGTCCGCCCGCCTCGACCCACGCCGCGACCCCGGCGGCGTACGCCGGGACGCGCGAGATGTTGAAGCCGCCATAGCCCGATAGGAGCGTTGGGACCTCGCCGGTCGGACGCACGTCCTTCCGATGGACGAGGAACATCGTGACCTCGGTGCCGTCTTTTGAGGCGTAGGTCGTCTGCTCGACCGCGATGCTCGCGACGTCGAGACGGGCGGGCATGCGAAGCCGCACGACTTCGTCCGCCTTGCCGGTGCGCGCGTCGGCGACGAACGCGATCGGTGGTTGCGTGAACGACTGGAACGCATACCCGATGCCGTCGCCCTCGTGCTCACCTTCGACGATCTCGATTGCGCCGAGAGACGGCAGCAGGATCTCGCGCTCGTCGCGGCCCTCGAGGTCGTAGGTCGCGAGCCGCGACGTGGCGCGACGGAGACGCAGGACGGCGACTCGATCGCGCGTCCGATCAAAGCTCAGGGTCACGTCCTTGCCCTCGGGGATGACCGTCTCCCAGCGTGAGGCATCGGGTGACTCGCACGCGGCCGAGATCACGCGATAGTTCGGAGCGTCGAGGTTCGTCCGCAGCCACAGCCGGCTACCCAGTACGAATCCTTCGGCGATCGCGTCCTTTCCCTCGAGCACCGTCGCGAGTCCTCGTTCCGGATGGTCGCGGTCGAGGAGATAGAGATCGCTCGTCGCCCAGCCTTTGAAGGCCGCGAGGAGGATCCAACGCCCATCCTCCGAGGCGGAGACGCCGAGGATGTCCTCCTTGGGCCGGTTCTCCCCAAAGACGAGCGCGTCCTTTGCCGGGTCGTCGCCGAGACGGTGGTAGCGAACGCGCCGGTAGTAGTTCTCGTCGCCCGGCGGGACCGAACCCGGCGCTGGATGGACCGTGTAGTAGAAGCCGCCCTCGACCCACGCGACCGTGCTGCGCTGGGTGTGCGCGATTCGATCCCGCAGATCCTTCCCGGGCGCCGTCTCGATTACGTGGAGGGTCGACATCTCGTCGCCGCCGTGCGAAAGCCCGTACGCAACATATCGCGCGTCCTGCGACGGGTAATACCAGTCGAGCGTCACCAGCCCGCTCGGGTCGAGCGCGTTCGGATCGATGAGCGCGCGGTCTTCCCCGGCAGCCGAATCGCGGACGTATAGGACGGCCTGCTTCTGCTCCCCCTCCCGCCGCGTGTGGAAGATGCGGCCGGCGATCGGCCGCGGCGTGGAGAGAAGCCCAACCGAGAGAAGCTCTCGTAGGCGGCGCGCAAACACCGGACGCTCTGGCAGCGGATCGAGAACGGAGCGCGTCCGGGCGTTCTGCTCGTCGGTCCAATCACGAACCCGTTCGGTCGCGTCAGCCTCGAGCCAGCGGTACGGGTCCGCGATCTTTTCCCCGTGCACGTCGTCGACGACGTTCTCGCGCGCTGTGCGTGGGGCCGGCGGAAGCGCCACGCCTCTAGGTTACGGAATCAGACCGGTCTGAGGAATTGGATCCCTCCAGGGATCAGGCGATATCCCATCGTCTCGTTGATGTGAAGGATCGGGTCGTTCGCCGCGTCGTTCCCGGTGCGCACGCGATCTACGCCGAGCGCGATCGCCTGCGCGACCGTCTCGCACTTGAGCGCTCGCGCGACGCCCCGCCCACGCAGCGCCCGCGCGGTCGCCGTCCATTCGGTGCCGACGACGCCGCGCACGGGTGGATAGCCGAGGACCGAGACTCCGACGACGTCATCGCCGACACGTGCGATCCAAAAGCGATCGCGGTGGATCTCAGGCGCGTTGACCCACCGGACGTACGAGGCCATCTCCTCCGGGACCCGCGGCTCCGTCGTCGGTACGTCGTCGCCGGCCTCTTCGGAGAGCTGCCAGATCTTCTCGATCACGTTCGGGTCGTCGTCCGTCGCGAGCGTGAGCATGCGAACGCCTTCGTTCCGCATTCGCGAACGCGACTCCTCAGTCATGGCGAGCAGCCTCTCGCGGTTGGCGACGAGGTCGAGCTCCCAGCGGCGAGAGCGCCGGTCTTCCTTGTAAGCACGGCCAGTCAATGTCTCGATTCGGACCGGGTCGTCCTCATTGGCCCACGCGCTCAGGATCTTCGCGCCGTCTGCGATGACGCGCTGCTCCATCGCTCCGAAAACCGCATCGAGCGCGGCACGCGTGCGCTCCGCGGGCAGGAGGTTCCCGTCAACGGTCCCGTAACGCTCGGGTTGCACGTCCCAGCGCGGATGCTCCGCGATCGCATAGCCGACGCGCCGGTCGCCACGCATGACGACGAATCGCGCGAACACCCAGTTCTCGTCGGGCTGAGCCCACCAGTACTCGTACACCCTTCGGTCGCGTGGACTGCGAGGCCGGACGGCGGTGTCGACATCCGCGGCGAACGCCGCATCCCCGGGGCCGGCGCCTCGGAACACGAGATCGGTCTTGAGCATCGTGTCTTTCATCACCCGCTCCTCTTCAAGCGCCCGGTTCGCTTCGCGTGCCGCTCAGCCCACAGGAACACGCGCAGGCCGAGCGGGATGGAAATCGCGCCGACGAGGAGCGCCGGCCAGAGGTTCGGCCACACATGCGCGAGATCGGCGCCATCGAGCAGGGCGTCGCGCATCCCGCGGATGACGTAGGTCGCCGGCGAGACGAACGAGAGCGGTTGCATCCAGGCCGGCAGAACGTTGGTCTCGTAGTACACGCCCGACACCAGCAGGACGACGGCCTGAACGATGTAGGCCATCTGCAGGCCCTTCTCCGTCCACAGGAGCGGGAAGACGGCCGAGCCGATCGCGAGGCCGATGAACGCGACCGCGCCCGTCGCTAGCAGGACGAGCGCGGACGCGACATTCGCATGCGAGAGATCGACGGGCACGAAGAGGGCGACCGCCGCGAGGATCGCCACGCTGAATCCCAGTGCGCGGACGAGCGTCGCGCCGCACATCCCGAGGAGATGCGTCAGGCGTGGGACCGGTGCCATGAACGTGTACTCGATGGTCCCTTCCCACCGCTCCCACGCAATCGTCTCGCCCATCTGCTCGAAGATCAGCCCGAGGAAACGCCACGTGATCGTCCCCACGAGTAGATAGAGGACGAACCGCGACACAAGTGCGGGGTCGCTCGACCCGCCGGTGATCCCAGGCGCGCCGAGCGCGATGTACGCCACGGAGAGGCTCGTCACGATCCCGTAGACGAGCCACACGATTTCCCACGCCCAGTAGCGCTTGGACAGCGCGATCTCGCGTTCAACAAACGCATACGCGAGACCGAGCTGAGCGCCGACGTTCGCGTTCACGTCGGGCGCTCAGCGTCGGTCGCGTCGGCGTCTTCGAGGCGACGGCCGGTGAGCGTCATGAAGACGTCCTCGAGCGTGCCGCCGCCGTGACGGGCCGCGAGCTCCGCGGGAGTCCCCTCGGCGACGAGACGGCCCTGGTGCAGGATGCCGATGCGATCCGCCAGCCGCGACGCCTCATCGAGGTCGTGCGTCGTCAGCAGGATGGTCGCGTCGTGCTCGTCGCGCAGGTCGCGGACGAACGTCTGCACCTCGCGCTTGCTGCGGATGTCGAGGCCGGTCGTTGGCTCGTCGAGGAGCAGCAGCATCGGCGTGGATAGGAACGCACGCGCGATCGCGACCTTCTGCTGCATGCCGCGCGAGAGCTGCTCGAGCGGTTCCCTCATCCGACGATCTTCGATCCCGAGCCGGCGCAGGATGGAAACAATCTTTGGGCGTGACTCGTCCGGCGCGACGCCGTACAGGCGACCCGCGTAGACGAGGTTCTCCATCGCCGACAGCTTCTTGAAGAACGAGGCCTCGACCGACACGCGGTTGATGAGACGCTTGACGGCGAGCTCGTCCCGACCGATGTCCAGACCGAACACACGCACCTCTCCCGCGTCTGGCGTGAGCAGCGTCGAGAAGAGACGGATGAGCGTCGACTTCCCGGAACCGTTCGCGCCGAGCAGGCCGTAGATCTCGCCGCGCCAGACCGAAAGGCTGACGTCGTCCACGGCGCGCACGTTCGTTCCGCCGCCCGGAGTCACCTTGGCGGGGCGGAACTCTTTACGCACCTCGAACGCCGCGAGGGCTGCTGTTTTCTTTTCTGTTCGTATCGCTTCACGTACTTGGACGGCCATCTCTCTCACCTTCTCCAAACAAACAAAAGACCGTGGGTCCTTCTCTGGATGCCCACGGTCCGAGCGGCCTTGCGAAAAAAGCTTGGTTCTAGGCCATCCGGTAAGTGGGCAGGCTGCGCCGACGACCGGCGAGCGTGCCGGAGCCGGTGCGATTGCGAATAAAGCTCAGCACTGCGCCACTTCCTTTCGTGAAGTCCACGCCGTCGGCGTGGCGATGGAGACGATACCAAGCGCACGCTCGCCGCGTCAATGACCTACGTCATCGCGCGACGAGCGTGCGCGTGTTGCCTGTGTGTTGTTTAGAGCGCGACTCTGCGCCCCGTGATCAGTTGGTAGAGCAGCACGATGACTGCGATGACCAAAAGCAGGTGGACGATTCCACCGAGGTTCAGCACGGTGAAGCCGAGCGCCCAGAGGATCAGCAGGATGAGGACGATGGTCCAGAGCATTCGTGGTACCTCCTTCCGCCGGTCGTAACCGGATTAAGCACGCAAGCACCGTGCCACTGCCGTCCACTTGGCTGCGTGAACGCTCAGATAACGAAGGACGCCCCCATTTGTGGGGGCGTCCCTCTGCTGCGGTGAGGCGGAGTAGTCGTTAGCCCTTGACGAGCTGTCCTCGGATGACTCCTGTCGGAGCCACCGTGGAGTGGAAGTTCACGTAGTAGCCAGCGGGGTTCGCCATGATCGCGGTGATCAGCGCGGCGTCAGCGGTCGCGGTCTTCGAGAAGGTCACGCCTCCGCCAGCGAGCGTGAGCTCGCCGGCCGTGAGCCCGGTGTTGATCTTCACGCCTCCGGCGACGCCAGCGGCTCCTTCGTGGATGTGACCGATGTTGATCGCGGTGGTCGCGGGGCAGCCGGTGATCGCGATGTCGAACTTCGCGGTCGTCGCAGTGAAGGTGACTGTCGCGGTTCCTGTGCAGGTCGCCTCGGCTCCAGTGATCGGCGGGACCTCGTTCGAGGACTTGAGCTCCGCCTTGAACACGTTCGCCACGGTCGGTACCGGGGTCGCCGTCGGGGTCGGCGAGGCCGTCGGTGTCGGCGTCGACACGGCTGCCGTTCCGCCGCACGCGGCGATCAGGATCGCCGTGGCGGCTATGCCAGCAAATACGCGCATATCCAATCCTCCTTGTGGGTCCATCTGTCTATACGGCTCGCGGCGCCGTTCGGATGACGAGAGCACATCCTCGGCGCGGAAGGCGAGGCCGAGCAGGCCTATAAGCACGGATTCTGTCGAGGACGGTCATCCCTCTCGAGCGGAGGTCACCCTCCGCCTCTAGCGGCCTACCCGGGGACGGCGCGGGCCACGCCATAGTCCCCTTACGCGGCCTTGCTCCAGGTAGCGCTTGCCCGTTTCACCCCGCTTGCGCGGATTCGTCACTGTGGCGCTGGCCTCGCCTCGCGGCGGAGGGGCGTTACCCCTTACCTTGCCCTGTGGAGTCCGGACTTTCCTCGGCGGCTTTCGCCGACGCGACCATCTAGCCTGCTCGGCAGGCTAATTCTAGCTTTTCTTAGCTCTTCTACCGGCCTTCGGCCGACATTTGTTACGCGGCCACGGTGCGCGTGAATTTGCTGACCAGCCGACTTGCTCGAGCCATGTCCTTGGTCACCGTGCTGCCAGTTAGCTCACCGTAATAGCCAAAGAGCTTGTCCCCCGGATCCTCCCCGGAAAACTGGCGGACATCCTCGGTGAGCTGTGCGATGTCGAGCAGGCCGCATCCCAGGTACGCGCGACGCCATTCGACGATGACCACACCGCGCGCGGTCATGCGCGCGTGGGTGCATGCGAGCTCTCCATGACAAAGCACGACGGGCATATGCGCGAGCGCGGTCGCGGCCGCGCGGGCCTCGGCATCGAGCGGGCGATCGGTCGCGGCCCTCTCCAGGGCACGTTCCACGAGCTCGACCGGAGACATCGTCTTCACACCGAGCGCCTTCAGCGCGGGACCGTCGGTGGCAACTGCTCGCTCGATCGCCACCTTCGTCAACACGATCGCGCGCGGATCTTCGTGACACGCGCTCGTCGTGTCGAGAACGTCCTCCGTCATGACCCACGGCCACGCCGGCACCGCGGGCGGTGGGATCCCGCGCGAGAGCACCTGCGGGACACGGTCGGTCTTCCGCGCGAGGAACGGGAGGAGCTGCACCTCGAGGGAGTCCTCTTGCGGCACGCGTTTCAGCGCCAGGGAACGTTCGACTCCCTCCTGGCTAAAACGGATGCGCTCGACCTCCATGAGCGCGTTCTTCGCGACGAGCTCGCTCCGGACGTCGGAGACGTCGGCCCGAAGGCTTCGCGCTACGAAGGCGGTCAGCGGATCCTGACTCACGCCTTGATCTCGCCTTCGTCGATCGCGCGATTGCTGAGCTCGTCAGCGGCGGCGTTCTGCTCCCGTGGTACGTGCCGGATCTCCCGCTCCTTGAACGAGGCGAGGAGCGCACCGGCACGAAGCGCGAGAGCCATGAGGCCGGGATGTTTGACGCGCCAGAGTCCGCGCATCTGCTGGACGACGAGGAGCGAGTCCATCCGCACGTCGATGGCCGTGGCCCCGCGGCGCTCCGCCTCCTCGAGTCCGAGGATCAGCGCGCTGTACTCCGCAACGTTGTTCGTGGCGCGACCGAGCGGACGGGCGAGCTCGGCGACGACCTTGCCTTTCTCGTCATAGAGAACCGCGCCAGCGCCCGCCAGCCCCGGGTTGCCGCGCGCGGCGCCGTCCGCGTAGAGCACGAGCCTCACTCTCCGAAGATCTGTGCCAGGCGTGAGAGGTCGACGTTCCCACCCGACACGATCGACACGACGGTCTCCCCCGGTTTGACGGCGATCTTCCCCGCGAGCAATGCGCCCGTGGCGGCGGCACCACCCGGCTCGGCCACAAGCTTCGCCCGCGAGGCGAGGAAGCGCATTCCCTCGGCGATCACGTCGTCGTCGATCACGACGACGTCGGCGACGAGCCGCCGAACGATCTCGAATGGGATGGTTCCGGCGATTGGGGCGGCAAGACCGTCGGCGATCGTTTCGATGCGCTCGAGGCGCACGGGTTCGCCCGCATCGAGAGCTCGCCTCATTGCCGCGGCGCCGGTTGGCTCAACGCCGATGATCCGCGCGCCGGGTCTCTTGGCCGCCAGGGCGGTCGCCACGCCGGCGATGAGGCCGCCTCCGCCCACGCCGACCACGAAGACGTCCGCTTCGGGAAGGTCCTCGAGAACCTCCAGCGCGCAGGTGCCGTGGCCCGCGATCATCGCCGCATCGTCGTACGGGTGAAGGAAGTAGGCGCCTGACCGGTCACGCACCTCGCCGAGGACCGCGAACACCTTGGTCATGTCAGGCGCGAAGACGATCTCCGCGCCATAGCCCCGCGTTGCGTCGACCTTCGCCTGGGGAGCGGTCTTGGGCATCACGACCGTGACCGGGACGCCCGCGGTCCGAGCCGCGAACGCGATGGCCTGGGCCGCATTTCCGGCGCTGACCGTCACGATGCCGTGCTTGCGCTGCTCCTCAGAGAGCCTCGAGATCGCATAGACCGCTCCGCGAGGCTTAAACGACCCGGTGCGCTGAAAGCTCTCAGCCTTCAAAAAGGCGCCGGTCCCGATGCGCTCTGACAGGGAACGGCTGGAGAAGAGCGGAGTGCGGTGAAGGACCGGGCCGACGACCTCGCGCGCGCGCTCGACGTCGGCCAGGCTGACCGGGAGACCCAACTCGCTAGCCTTCGAGGAGCCAGGCCACCGCACGGGCCCGGTCGTTGAAGACGCTCACACCGTCGGCGTCGGTCGCGAGGCCCTGAAACATGCGGTTCAGGCCGAAGATCACCGGGTTGGTGGCGAATGCCGCGATACGGATGGACCGGAGCGCGGCGGCTTTCTTCCACGCCTGCGCGATCCGGCCGATATCCCGGGGGCCGACGACGCCAGCGCCGAGGTCCGACTCATCGATGAGCACTCGCGCGGCAGGATCGCGCTCCGCAAGCGCATTCAGTTCGTCGAGGGCGATGCGATCCTCGTTCGAGTCTTCATCGATGCGGTAGATCGACATCCAAACAAACGGTAGTCCTAGATACCGCAGCAAACGTGTCGACCCCTCTCCTACGCGGCCGCGTACCGCGGAATGGTGGTATCCAGCGACTCGGTGGGCCCGCCAGGGATCGAACCTGGGACCAGCAGATTATGAGTCCGCCGCTCTACCACTGAGCTACGGGCCCGAGGAGGCGCATCCGCGAGCTTGCTCGCGAGGGCGCCGACGATGGGCCCGCGAGCGTCGCGAGCAGGCCCGACGTCGACGCCAATTATTGCGGACTGGCCTGCGAGCGACGCTCGACGGGCCCGACGAGCCGACCTCATCGGAAGATTCTCGTTGCAAAGCCGCACAAAAAGCGCGCGCAAGCCGTTATAGTCCGTGCGGGGCTGGTGGCGCGTACGTAACCGCGCGCTGTGGGGAGCACAGCAACTCGAAGCGGGCCCGGGCAAGGGGGTTCGCAAAGAGGAGAGCGCGGTTGGGCAACGTTATAGCGATCGCAAACCAAAAAGGCGGCGTCGGCAAAACCACGTGCGCCATCAATCTCGGCGGTGCGCTCGCATCGCTCGGTCACGAAGTCCTCTGCATCGACCTCGACCCGCAGGCCAACCTGACCGTCGGTCTCGGCATTGACCTGAACACGGTCGAGCGGAGCATCGCCGACGTCCTCATCGACTCGAACGTGACGCTCGGGTCGATCATCCGGCCCACAAAGACCAAGAAGGTCGACGTCGCGCCGGCAACGCTCGAGCTGTCGGCTGCAGAGGTCGAGCTCTTCAATGCGATCGGACGCGAGATGGCGCTGCGCGACAAGCTCGCGCGCGATGTCATCGATCGGTACGACTACGTTCTCATCGACTGCCCGCCGACCCTCGGCCTTCTAACATTGAATGCGCTCGTCGCTGCGACCGGTGTGATCATCCCGGTGCAGACGCAGTACTACGCACTCAAGGGTGTCGCAGCACTTCTCAAGATCATCAAGACCGTGCAGACGCGCCTCAATCCGAACCTGAAGGTGTACGGCCTTCTTCCAACGTTCTATGACAGCCGCACCATCCTCGCGCGCGACATGCTCGACTCACTCAAAGATCTCGGCGATCACCAGGTGTTCGCCACCGTGATCCGCCAATCAGTAAAGATCGGCGAAGCGCCCACCGCGGGCGTGCCGATCACCGTGTACGAACCCCGAAGCGATGCGGCAAAGAGCTTCGTGGACCTGGCGAAGGAGGTGATCGGTGCTCACAAGTAATCGTCCGAGAAAGTCTTTCCGCGATGCCGGCGAGCGGATCTTCCGTCAGGAGGCGGACGTGCAGCCCGGCATCATCAGCCTGCTTTCGGCGCGGACGCCCACGGCGGTCCGCGACATCCCGCTCGAGAAGGTGATCCCGAATCCTGGGCAGCCGCGGATGACGTGGCACGAAGACACGCTCGCGGAGCTCGCGGCATCGATTCGCGAGCACGGCGTGCTGCAGCCGATCCTCGTCCGTCCCGCCGGTGACGACTACGAGATCATCGCCGGGGAGCGGCGCTGGCGAGCATCGAAGCTCGCGGGCAAGGAGACCATCCCCGCGATCGTCGAGCGCTTCGACGATTCGACCGCCCTCGAGATCGCGCTGATCGAGAACCTGCAACGCGAGGACCTCTCGCCGCTCGACGAGGCCGTCATCTACAAGAAGATGACCGACGAGCTCGGGTACTCCATCCGCAATCTCGCCACGAAGCTCAGCAAGGACAAGGGCTACGTCGAGAACCGCCTCCGGCTCGCATCCGCGCCTGACGACGTTCGCGACATGGTCGCGCAGCGTTACGACACGCTCTCCGCTGCGTACGAGCTCATGAAGCTCGAGAACAAGCGGCGGCGGCAATCGCTCGCGAAGCAGATCATCGCCGGCAAGCTCACGCTCCTCCGGCTCCACGACCAGGTCGAGCGGATCCTCCACCCCGGCGAGAAGACCGCGAGGATCGCACCAGAGATCCCGGCGCTTCGCGACGACGCCCTGATCACGGCGACACGCAAACTGAACGAGGCGCTGTCGGAGCTGGCGCGCGCCATTGGCGAAGACGGCCAGGGCCACATCGCCGAGAGCGATCGGCAGAACCTCGCCAAGTTCCTGACGATCTCGCGAGCGCGCCTCGACAATCTCGTCGCGCGTCTGCGAACCGGAGCGCGCGCCTAAGCGACCCGCTTACAGTTCGGGTATGCGAGTCGGGTTCCGGGGCAGCGCCATTGGCTTCGCCGTCATGACCGGAGCGGTCACGCTCGCCGCGATGGGAGTCTTCGTTCTCATGGATCCGCGCGCGCAGGCCTTCTGGGGGGCGCGCATCGGAGACGCCGTCAGTTTCGTAAGGTCGCTGTTTCCCCGTTAGGCGGCGCGGGGTAGATCGATCGGGGCGTCCTCGACCACGGTCATGAGGTGAGCCTTCTGCCCTTTGGCGTCACGCACGATCGAAACGGCGGTCACGACGATGCCCAGAGCCGTGAAGATCGCGAGTCCTGCGTCACCGGTCAAAAGGTCCATCATGCGGAATAGATAAGCAGCCTTCATGCCAGCGCGCCGGGCAAGCGGGGCCGTTACTTCGACGTCACATTCGATCGATCAGGCGGCCTTGCGCGGGGGCTTCGCGCCGACGACGCGGACCTGCGCGACGCGGCGTCCGTCGACCGCCGTCACCTGGAATCGGTAGCCCTCGATCTCGA
>JBBPIP010000016.1:0-54423 GCA_038040265.1 Chloroflexota bacterium
AGCGCCCGGCGGATGGCGCGTTCGCGCGCGCGGAACGCCGCGAGCAGGCGCGCATTCGTGAGGGCATCTGCTTCGAAGTGCAGTCCGAGCTCGATGACTCCGAGGCGATCGCGGATCCAGGCCTCGTAGTGGAGCTGCTTGTTGCCCGACCACAGCTGGGCCATGTGCGAGCGCGCCGTCGCGTGGAACGACGGAAAGTCGGTGGAAATCTCGCCCTGGACCGTGTCTATGACGGCTCGGAGGAAAGTACGGGGATCGAGCTTGGGGAGAGGGCGCGCGCTAACGGTCTGCCTCACCACCAGCGTCAGCCTATCTCTATCGTTGCGCGAAGCTCGATGACGATTGCCGCAGCAGCGAGCCAAAGAAGTCGGTCTGGCTCTGAACAATCGGTCTCGCTAACATTGAATACGCACCGGTCCGGCATAGCTCAGCTGGTAGAGCGGGGCCCTGTTAAGGCCATGGTCGGAGGTTCGAGTCCTCCTGCCGGAGCAGCAATCCCACAAAAGTTCATCGCGTGACGACGCGACTAGCATCCGTGGCATGACCGCGGGTCGCTTTCTCGAAGACTTCAAGGTCGGCGACGTCTATCGCTCGCCGACCGGTCGCACGATCACCCAGGCCGACAACATCTGGTTCTCGCTTCTCACCAATAACCAGAACCCGATTCACATCGACGCGCACTACGCCTCGCAGACCGAGTTCAAGCGGCCGCTCGTGAACAGCGTGTTCACCATCGGGGTCGTGACCGGGCTCATGGTCCCGGACACGAGCCAGAACGGGTTCGCGCTCGGGTGGGACGAGGTCAAGCTGCCGAACCCGCTCTTCGAGGGTGACACGCTCTACGCGGATAGCGAAGTGCTCGACACGCGCGAGTCGGCGTCGCGCAAGGGCTGGGGGATCGTCAAGGTACGCCAGCGCGGGTTCAAACCAGATGGCACCGTTGTACTGGTCATGGTCCGCAGCTTCATGGTCCCAACGCGCGCCGCCGCGCCCCGTCGCGAGCCGCCCTCGCCGGGGGACTGAGCGTGGACTTCTCGACCGACCAGGATCGCGAGGAGATCCGCGCGGCGGTGAGGAAGCTCTGCGCGGACTTCGGCGACACCTACTGGCGCGAGGTAGATCGCAAGAGCGAGTACCCCGAGAGGTTCGTCCGCGCGCTTACGAAAGCGGGCTGGCTCGGGGCGCTCATTCCGACCGAATACGGAGGATCCGGCCTTCACGTTGCGGACGCCGCGGTCATCCTCGAAGAGATCAACCGGTCCGGCGGGAACGCGGCGAGTGCTCACGCGCAGATGTACACGATGGGCACCCTTCTCAAGCACGGTAGCGAGGAGCAGAAGCGCAAGTACCTCCCGGCGCTCGCGAAAGGCCAGACGCGTCTGCAGGCATTCGGCGTGACCGAGCCGGAGGCCGGCTCGGAGACGACGCGGCTGCGCACGACCGCCGTCAAGAAGGGCGCGCGCTACCTCATCAACGGGAAGAAGGTCTTCATCTCGAGGGCCGAGCACTCCGACCTCTTGCTGCTCCTTGCGCGCACGACGCCCTACGAAGAGCTCGAGGACAAGACGCAGGGCTTATCGGTCTTCATCGTCCACCTCAAGCGGGCGCTGGCCGACGGCCGCATCACGATCCGGCCGATCCGCACCATGCTCAATCACCACACGACCGAGATCTTCATCCAGGATCTCGAGGTCCCGGAGCGCGACCTCGTCGGCCAGGAAGGACAGGGCTTCCGCCACATCATCGATAGCTGGAACGTCGAGCGGATCCTCATCGCATCCGAGGCAATCGGCGACGGACGCTGGTTCGTCGAGCGCGCATCCCGTTATGCGACAGACCGTGTCGTCTTCGGGCGGCCCATCGGCGCGAACCAGGGCGTCCAATTCCCGATCGCGCAAGCGCACGCGCGCATCGAGGCCGCCGCCCTCGTTCGAGACAAGGCCGCATGGCTCTACGACAACGACAAACCCTGTGGCCCCGAAGCGAACATGGCGAAACTGCTCGCCTCGCAGGCCTCATGGGACGCGGCGAACGCGGCGCTCGACACTCACGGCGGCTACGGATTCGCCACCGAGTACGACGTCGAGCGGAAATTCCGAGAGACGCGGCTCCTGATCGTCGCTCCCGTCAGCAACAACCTGGTGCTCGCGTACCTCGGTCAGAACGTGCTCGGCATGCCCCGGTCGTACTGATGCGGCTGCTGCGCTCGCTGATGTTCGTCCCCGGTCATCAGGCGCGAATGGTCCAGCGCGCGCTTGGTATGGGTGAATTCACGCCGACCGGGCTTGACGTCGCGATCCTCGATCTCGAGGACGGCGTGCCCCCTGATGAGAAGGACCGCGCTCGCGCGGCGATCGCTGCGGTGCTCGGTCGCCCGTCAAACGGCGAAGGTCCCGCGCGGTACGTGCGGGTCAACCGGGACCCGGCGGCGCGCGATGCCGACCTCGTCGCCGTCTTGCGCCCCGGCCTCGAGGGGATCGTCGCACCAAAGATCGACCACCCTGACGAGGTCGCCGAGCTCTCTCGGGATCTCGACGAACGCGAGGACGCCGCAGGGCTGGAGCGCGGCGCCATCCGCGTCATCGCATCGATCGAATCGGCGCGTGGACTGCTCGATGCGCGCGCGATCGCAGCTAGCGCGAATCGTGTGATCGCGCTCCTGTTCGGGTCCGAGGACTTCGCGCGGGATCTCGCGCTCCCGACCGAGCGCGAGGCGGAGGCCGCCGAGCTGATCTATCCGCGATCGGCCGTGGTCATCGCCGCGGTCGCGGCGAACAAGTACGCGATCGATGGGATCTGGCCGGACGTCGCGGACGTCGACGGCCTGCGGCGCGACGCGGTCCAGGGGCGCCGCCTCGGCTTCATCGGAAAGTCGCTCATCCACCCGGGGCAGATCGAGACGATCAACGAGGTCTTCAGCCCGAGCGCCGCGGAGGTCTCGTACGCCGAGCGCGTTGTCCGTGCTTTTGAAGGGGCGCAAACGAAGGGCGACGGTGCGGTCGCACTCGACGGAAAAATGCTCGATCAGCCGATCGTCGAGCGAGCTCGGCGAACGCTCCTGCTACACGACGCGGTGTCCCGTAAACAGAGAACGCCGCCGGTGGAGAGACCGGCGGCGTTGGAGGGGAAGCGATTTAAGTGAGCTGTCACACGAAATAACGAGCCGCCCGAACCGCAATTAGGGCCGAAGGTGTCAGGGCGGTAGCGCACAAAAATGAGCGGCCCGCCTGGTGGGGCGGGCCGCTCGACGCAGGGGGGTCGGATGGACTGAGTTGGTGGGTCGCACATTCAACGGCGGTTTGACCGGCGCGTTATTTCCAGCGCGATACATTCGTCGCATCTTGCGACAAGCAAAGAAGCTGCTGCCGTATTTGCTGCTCGGAACGATCGCAGTGGGGCTGATCGCCTACGGCGCGATTTCTTTTCGCGTCGCACAAACCGTGACGCAAGTCGAGCGTGTGCCGCTTGATCCGCCGGCGAGCTCCATCGCGTCCACGCACGAGGATGTGACCTTCAGCAGCCGCGACGGCATCGTCCTCAAAGGGTGGTGGTTCGCTGTGACCTCTGCGGATCGCGCCGCGGTGATCGTGCACGGTCGCGGGCGGAATCGCGTGAACTCGGACTTCATGCCGGCCGAGATTGCGAAGCTTCTGCTCGTTCACGGCTACTCCGTGCTGCTGTTCGACCTCCGCGGTCACGGCGAGAGCGGCGGAACGAGATACACGCTCGGCATCGAGGAGCCGCGAGACATCCTCGCTGCGATCGACCTCGCCGCGAAGAAGGCGGGTCTCGACCGCAGCCGCGTCGCCCTGATCGGCGAGTCGCTCGGGGGCGGGAGCGCGCTCATGACGGTGCAGGCCGATCCGTCGATCGGTCCGGTGGTGACCGACTCGGCCTTCGCCGACGGCGACAAGGTGGTGAGCGAGTCGGCGACGAAGTACACGAACCTTCCGTCGTGGTTCACGCCTGGCATCGTGCTGATGTCACGCTTGTTCCTCGATCTCGACATCGCAAAGGTGACCCCGTCGCGGGTCGTCGCCTCCCACCCCGAGCGCGCGTTCCTCTTCATTCAATGCACTGACGACACCACCGTCCTGCTCCATCACAGCCTGGACCTGAAGGCCGCGAGCGCCAACCCGCGCACAGAGCTTTGGGTCGTGCCGGGTTGCGAACACGTCAAGGCGTTCGCCACGCATCCCGACGAATGGGCGCAGCACGTTCTCGGCTTCCTGGATCGCGAGCTCGGCTCCGATAAACCGTCCGTCCGTCCGGCCGGTATCCTCGCCAGACCACGACGGGGAGGATGACCATGCCGACGACGAAGGGGCGACGCGTTCGCTGGGAGGACTCGCCGCGCGAGGACATGATGGCCGGCGTGCAGCGGAGATACCTCCACGGCGAGAAAGCCATGCTCGCCCAGATCTGGCTGAAGAAGGGGACGAACGTACCAAAGCACACGCATCCGGCCGAGCAGCTTTCGTTCATCGTCGAAGGCGCCCTCCGGCTGCGTCTTGGCGACGACCTGTCCGAGGTCCATGAGGTGCGCGCCGGGGAAGTCCTCGTCATCCCGGCGAACGTGCCGCACGAGGCCACGGCACTCGAGGACACGTACGACCTCGACGTCTTCAGCCCGCCACGCGAGGACTGGATCAAGGGACAGGACGCGTATCTTCGCGGCCGGTAGTGCCTGTCAGCCGTGAGCTCTTTCGCGCGATCTCCGGTTCGTTCCCGACGGGCGTCTTGATCGTCGCAACCCTGGACGAGCGCGGCGAACCAAAAGGCCTCACGACTCAGGCGTACATGGGCCTCTCCACTGAGCCGCCGCTCGTGCTGATCTCGATCGACAAGACGTCGCGAACGCTCCGCGCACTGCAGCCGCGACGGTCCTTCGTGATCAACTTCCTCAAGACGGGAGCGGAGGACCTCGCAACCCTGTTCGCCTCGAAGTCCGAGGACAAGTTCGCGGACGTCCGGTGGGAGCCCGCGCCTGCGGCGGACGGCGCCCCGATCCTTCGCGCTGCGTCGCTCGCGTACGCTGCGTGCAAGGTGCTCGAGATTCACGACGCCGGAGACCACATCCTGTTTGTCGCGAGCGTCGAAGCCGGGGAGGCGCTCGGAGGAACGCCGCTCATGTACTACAAGCGCACCTACGCGGCGTGGCCCGAGGAGCGACCGGCACCTACTGTGGACGGCACGGGCTAGCGTGCGGATCTGTTCGTTCGAGCAGGGCGGGACCGCGTACGCGGGAGTCATCGTCGCCGACGACACCATCGTCCGGACCGAGGATCTCGTCGGCGGCGCGGTCGACGAGGACGAGATGCTCGACCTCTTGGCTTCGGGCGCGCGATTCTGGAGCGAGCTTCGTGACGCCTCGCGCGACGCGAAAGGCGGCATCCCGCTTGACCGGGCAAGGCTCCTCGCCCCTGTCCCGCGCCCGCCGCGCAACGTCTTCTGCGTCGGTTGGAATTACAGCGAGCACTTCGAAGAGGGAAAACAGGCCCGGGGTCAGACCGGACCCCAACTCGCCCCGCAGGAGATCCCGGAGTTCCCGTCGCTCTTCTCGAAGAATCCGGCGACGGTGGTCGGTCCTGACGCGCCGGTCCTTTTTCCTGCGCCGCACTCCTCACAGCTCGACTGGGAGGCCGAGCTCGCCGTGGTGATCGGGAAGCCGGGCCGCGACATCCCGGAGGCGACCGCGATGGAGCACGTGTTTGGCTACACGTGCGCCAACGACGTCTCGGTCCGCGATGTGCAGCGTCGCCATGGAGGTCAGTGGTTCAAAGGCAAGAACTTCGACACGCACCTGCCGATGGGACCGTGGATCGTGACCGCGGACGAGCTCGATCCGTCCGATCTCGCGATCCGCTCCCGCGTGAACGGAGTGACGAAGCAGGACTCGCGGACCAAATTCATGGTGTTCAAGATCCCGCGGATCATCGCCGAGATCTCCGCCGGCTGCGAGCTGTGGCCCGGCGATCTGATCATCACCGGTACGCCCGCTGGCGTTGGCTTCGCGAGGAAGCCGCCCGAGTACCTCCGGGTCGGGGACGTGGTGGAGGTTGAGATCGAGGGCATCGGCGTGTTGCGCAACACGATCAGATGGGAGGACGTAGGTGCTCGATAGGTTCACCTGGTACAAGCAGTCGACCTTTCGCTGGAAGGGCGAGAAGCTCGTCGTGTACATCGACTCGTGGGGACTGACCGATGACCTTCCGCCCGCGGACCTGCTCCTCATCACGCACGCACACGGGGACCACTTCGCTCCGGATGACATCGCTCGCGTGAAGAACGACAAGACCGTCATCGTCGCTCCCGCCGACGTCGCGAAGGAGCTGTCCGGGAACGTCAAGACGGTCAAGCCCGGGGATCGACTCGACGTCGCCGGCCTGAAGATCGAGGCCGTGCCCGCCTACAACATCGATCCGGCGCGCTTGGAAGCCCATCCGAAGCGCAATAACTGGGTCGGTTACGTGTTGCAGCTCGGCGGGAACACGTACTACCACGCCGGCGACACCGACCATCTGCCGGAGCTCGACAAGATCCGCACCGACGTCGCATTCCTGCCGATCGGGGATGGCGGCTATGTGATGACCGTCGACGAGGCCGCGGGGATGGCCAAGGCGCTCAAGCCGAAGATCGCCGTGCCGATGCATTTCGGGTTCTATCCCGGCGTGGGCGTGCCCACGGACGGCGAGCGGTTCAAGAAGGCGGCGGCGCCCATCGAGGTCAAGGTCTTCACGCCAGTCCATCCATTCGCGAACAAGTAAGGGGACTATCCTCGACTCATATGGTGACAACGATCGGCCAAATCAGCGCGGTGAACCCGGCGACTGAAGAAGTGATCGCGACGTTCGACGCGTTCGCGCCGGACGAGGTCGAGATGGCCCTCGCCGAGGCCCACGACGCGTTCCTCGCCTGGCGTGAGCGCCCGATCGCGGAGCGCGCTGTTCCTATGCGAAAGCTCGCCGCGCTCCTGCGCGAGCGGGTCGAGCCCTACGCGCGGCTCGCCACCCTCGAGATGGGGAAACCCATCGCCGAAGCGCGGGCGGAGATCGAGAAGTGCGCCTTTGGCTGCGAGCACTTCGCGGAGAACGCGGCACGGTATCTCGCCGATGAGGAGATCCGGGCGAACGCGCGGCGAAGCATCGTCGCGTTCCAGCCTCTCGGGGTCGTGCTCGCGGTCATGCCGTGGAACTTTCCGTTCTGGCAGGTCGTCCGCTTTGCCGCGCCCGCGTTCATGGCCGGCAACGCGGGGATTCTGAAGCACGCGTCGAACGTGCCTCAGTGCGCTCTTGCGATCGAGGAAGCGTTCCGCGACGCCGGGTTCCCGCCGGGTCTTCTCCGCACCGTCCTCGTGTCGGGCGCGGCGATCGAGCCGATCATCGCGGACGATCGCATCCGCGCGGTCACGCTGACAGGGAGCTCGGACACCGGCTCACGGATCGCGGAGCTCGCCGGCCGCGCCATAAAGAGGACCGTGCTCGAGCTCGGTGGCTCGGATCCGTACATCGTCCTCGAGGACGCGGACATCGAGGCCGCGGCCACTACTGCCGTTCGTGCACGCAACCAGAACAACGGACAGTCGTGCATCGCCGCGAAGCGCTTCATCGTGGTCGAGTCCGTGGCCGCCGAGTTCGAGCGACGCTTCGCGAAGGGCGTGGAGGATCTGCGCGTTGGCGACCCGATGGATCCGAAGACGCAGGTCGGTCCACTCGCGCGGCGCGACCTCCTCGACACGCTGGAGCGTCAGGTCGACTCGTCGGTCCGGGCCGGAGCGCGCGTCCTCACGGGCGGAGAGCGCGTGAGCGGGAAGGGCTATTTCTTCAGGCCCACGGTGCTTGCGGGTGTCACGTCGGACATGGCGGCGTTCCGCGAAGAGACCTTCGGTCCCGTCGCCGCAGTGGTGCGCGTGAGCGACGCCGACGATGCGGTGCGCGTCGCGAATGACTCGGCGTACGGCCTCGGCGCGTCGGTCTGGACGCGCGACGCGGCGCGCGGCGAGCGCCTCGCCCGCCGGATCGAGTCGGGGAGCGTCTTCGTGAACGGGATGGTCGCGTCGGACCCTGGTCTGCCTTTCGGCGGCATCAAGCGCTCGGGATACGGACGCGAGCTATCCGCATTTGGCGCGCGCGAGTTCACGAACGTGCAGACGATCTGGATCGGGCCCGCAGTGGGGCCACAACCGACGGCGCCTCCGGCCGAGTGACCCGAACGCGCGCAGCGAGCCCGGCGTACGCCGAGGCGACGCGATCCCCACATTGAACGTCGCGCAGCTTCTTGTGCGCTGCCTTGAGAACGAGGGCGTGCGGCACGTGTTCGGAATTCCGGGCGAGGAGACGCTCGCGCTCAACGCCGCGCTCTCCGAGAGCGACAAGATCCGCTTCATTCTCACGCGACACGAACAGGGTGCCGCCTTCATGGCCGACGTCTACGGCCGTCTCTCCTCCTACCCGGGCGTCTGCCTCGCGACGCTCGGGCCCGGCGCGACCAACCTCATCACCGGGGTCGCCGATGCGCATCTGGATCGGGCGCCGCTCGTCGCGATCACCGGCCAGGTCGGCCTCGAGCGCGCGCACAAAGAGTCGCACCAGAACATCGACACGGTGGCGATGTTGGCCCCGGTCACGAAGTGGAGCACGCGGATCACGTTCGCCGACTCGACGCCTGAGATCGTACGCAAGGCCTTCCGTCTCGCTCGTCTCGAGAAGCCCGGTGCGACGCACATCGAGCTCCCCGAGGACATCGCCGGCCACGACACGAACATGCTGCCGCTCGAAGTCCGCCGCACGTCTTACCCGAAAGCGCAGGAGGCGGTCATCCGTCGCGCACTCGAGCTCATCAAGCAGGCAAAAGCGCCGATCATCCTTGCCGGCAACGGCGTCGCGCGCCGCCAGGCAGCGGGTCACGCCAGCGTCGAAGCGCTCCGTCGTTTCGTTCGCCGCAGCGCCATACCCACGACCCATACATACATGGCGAAAGGCGTTCTCGACCCGTTCAGCCCCCAGTCCCTACCGCCGGCCGGCCTGCACCGCCCGGGTGCGGAGCTCGCGAACATCCCACAGCTGGCCGAGGCCGATCTGGTGATCGCCGTCGGCTACGACCTTGTCGAGTGGTCGCCGTCGCTGTGGAACCCCAAAAAGGACAAGGTCGTCATCCACGTCGACAGCACCGCGGCGGAGCTCGACGGCCACTATCAGCCCTCGGTCGAGGTGGTCGGCGAGCTTGACGAGTCGCTTTCGGTGCTGGCGGACCATGTCGAGCCGCGCAAGGACCGTCAGATCAAGGTCGCCAACAAGCCGCTCAGGTCGTCGACAAAGGACGCCCCCGCGCCATTCGCGCCGCAGCAGGTGGTCGCCGCCGTCCGCGAGGCGCTCGCGCCCGAGGACATCGTCGTGAGCGATGTCGGCGCGCACAAGGTCTGGTTGTCGCGTTACTACCCGACGCCGGTGCCGAACACGGTGATCGTCTCGAACGGTCTCGCGTCGATGGGCATCGCGCTCCCCGGCGCGATCGCGGCGAAGCTCGTCTTCCCCGAGCGCAAGGTCATCGCGTTCGCAGGGGACGGCGGCTTCCTCATGAACGTCCAGGAGCTCGAGACCGCGAAGCGTCTGGGCACGGCGATCGTGTGCATGGTCCTCGTCGACGATCGTCTCGGCATCATCGAGGCGAACGAGCAGCGGATCTTCGGGCGGAGCTTCGCCACGGAGTTCGGCAACCCCGGCTTCGTGGAGCTCGCGCGGGCGTTCGGAATCGCCGGGTTCGCGGTCCCGACGGCGCGGGAGCTCTTCCCGACCCTTCGCCGCGCGCTCGACCTCGGCGAGCCCGCGCTCGTCGCGGTGCCGTGGGACCACCGCGCGAACGAGCACTACGCCGACAAGATCTCCTAGGCCGGGGGCCCTACCCCGTCGGGGGCCCCTACCCCCGGGACCAGCACGCGTCCCGGCCGAGCGCCGGTGTGCTCGCCGCGACGCAGCACCTGCTCCCCATTCACGAACACGTCGACCACGCCGCTCGCATAGCGATGCGGGTCCGCGTATGTGGCGTGATCCACGATCGTGCTCGCGTCGAAGGCCACGATGTCGGCGAAGTACCCCTTCGCGAGGCGGCCCCGACGGTCGAGACGAAGGTTCTCCGCCGGAAAGTTCGTGAGGCGGCGGATCGCTTCCTCGAGCGGGACGAGCCCCTCGTCGCGCACGTAGTGTCCGAGCAGCCGCGCGAACGTGCCGTAGGCGCGCGGGTGCGGATTCGATTTCAGGAAAACGCCCTCCGGGGCGGGCGCGGCCTCGTCCGAGCCGAAGCTCATCCAATCGATCGCGATCTCGCGGCGCAGGTTGTCCTCGGATGCGATGAAGTAGCACGCGCCGACGCGGCTCTCGTCTTCGACGACGAGGTCCATCGCGGTCTCTTCCGGGGATCTGCCCCGGATCCGCGCGACCTCCTTCAAGGTCTTCCCGGTGAGCGGTTTGAGGGCGTCGTTCTTGAACGACACGAGGAGAACGCCCTCGGCCCCGCCGGCGGCGAAGTACAAGTTCTCCCAGTCCGTTCCCGGCGCGAGCATCTCTCGCGCGAGGCGCTCGCGCACGGCGGGGTCGCGCAGTCGCGCGAGCCACGCGCGGAAGCCACCCTCCTGGACCCACGGCGGCATCGACGCGTTGAGACCGGTCGCGCCCGCGGTGTACGGGTACATGTCCGCGCTGATGTCGAGACCCTCGGCTCGAGCCTTCTCGACCCGTTCGATGACCGCCGGGAGCTTTGGCCAGTTCGCTTTCCCGGCCTGCTTCAGGTGATAGATCTCGCCTCGCACGCGCGCTCGACGGACGATGTCGATTAGCTCGTCGACTGCCTCGACGAGGCGGTCGCCCTCATTGCGCAGATGCGACACGTATGTCCCGCCGGTCGCCTCGGCCAGCGCGGCGAGCTCGTCCGTCGACGCGAAGGTACCGGGTGTGTAGATGAGCGCGGATCCCAGGCCGAGCGCACCGTCCGCCGCGGCGTCGCGCGCGAGGGCGCGCATCCGCTCGAGCTCATCACTGGTCGGCGGGCGGTCGCCGTACCCGACTTCGTGAACGCGGAGGGTCGTCGCGCCGACGAAGGAGGCGACGTTGACCGAGACGCCGAGCCGGACGAGGTGATCGAGACCCTGACGAAGGGTGGTCCACGGAATGTCGTACTTGATGTCGGCCTGACGTTCGATCTGGTCGCGGCGCATCGCGTCGTTGAGGGGACCCATGGACGATCCTTCGCCGAACACCTCGAGCGTCACGCCTTGCCGCACGTCGCTCTGCGCGCGGCCATCCGCGATCAGTGATGGGACGGCCCACGAGAGAATGTTGATGAAGCCCGGCGCGAGCGCGAGACCGGACACGTCGATCTCGCGTTCTCCGCGATCTCCGATGGCTGGCATGACCGCGGCGATCAGATCGTTATCGATCGCGATGTCGGCCGCGTACGGAGACCCGCCTTCGCCGTCGTAAACCGTGCCACCGCGAAGTACGACGTCGTGCATGGGGTCGCCATACTACGGGGGTGATGATGCGAACCGTCGCCCGCGTCGAGCAGCGACCCTGGCTTCTCCTTGGCCTTGTCTTCTTTGTTACGTGCTTCTTCGGCTTTCTCGTTCCGGCCGGCGGTAGCGCGTGGCTTCGGTGGCAGGGCGATCCGATCGTCTCGACCTACCGGACGACGCTCTCGTACACCTCGGCGCTCATCGGCGACGCGATCCTCATCCCGTTCGTGAACGTCTTCATCGTCGGCCAGCTCCTCGAGTGGCGGCGTCGTCCACGGAATGCGGAGGTCGCGGGCGCTCTGCTTGCGAGCGCGCTCATCACCGTGTTCCTTCACCTGTATCAAGCGGCGAACGCACTCCTGAACTGGACGATGATGCAGCCGTACCGCTGGACCGGGATCGGGTATGAGCACGCCGTGTTCATGTGGGCCGAGGTCGGCCTCGTGCTCTTCTTCTGGGGTCAAGTCGCGATCGTCGCGAAAGAGAACCCGCGCGCGATCCTCTCGCATCGCATCCTGCTGGTCGCTCTCTGCGGGCTCGCGTTCCTGCGGCTCGTCTTCACGGACTACGGGTACTTCTAGGGGCCGTACAGCTTCCCCGGATTCAGCAGCCCTTTCGGGTCCATCACGTTCTTGATCCGCTTCATCACGTCGAGGGCGTCGCCATGCTCCGAGCGCATGTAGCGGGCGCGCACCGCGCCAGTCCCGTGCTCTCCGGTGACGGTGCCGCCGACCTCGATCGCGAGCTTGTGCAGCCGATCGGCGAGCTCGTCGGCGCGGCGGACCTCGTCGGGGTCGTCGGGGTTCACGAGGATCGCCGAGTGGACGTTGCCGTCGCCGAAGTGGCCGTAGAAGACGACCGCGATTCCGAGCTCCGCTCCCACTTCGCGCGCGCGCCGGACGGTCTGCGGGATCTCGGAGAGCGGTACCGCCAGATCCTCGCCGGCGAAGATCCGGTGCTTGCCCGGATGCGCGAGCGCCGTCGCCGCGGCGAGCCCGCTCCGCCCGGCCCAGAGGCGCGTGATCTCCTTCTCATCCTCCGCGAAACGCGTGACCGTGGCGCGCTTCCGGACGATCCCGTCGGTGTAGCGCACGTTCGCGGCGACCTGCTCGGGGGTTCCTTCCACTTCGATGAAGAGGACGGCCTCGCCCGCTGGCAGCTCGAGCTCCGGCCGCCAGAGCTGGAGCGCGTCGACCGCGCTCTTGTCTAGAAGTTCCGCCGTCGATGGAAGGATCCCGGCCTCGAAGAGATCGTCTAGCGATGCGACGGTGTCCTCGAGCGCCTTGTAGCCCGCGAGGATCACGGCGCGCGCAGGGGGCCGCGGCTGGACGCGGAGCCGAAGGCGCGTGAAGATGCCGAGCGTCCCCTCCGAGCCAACGAACAGCTTGGTGAGGTCGATCCCGCTCGACGACTTGAGCGCCTTCGAGTGAACGCCGCCTGTCGTGATGACCGAGCCGTCGGCGAGCACGACCTCGGCGCCGAGCACATACGCGGACGTCGTGCCCCAGCGCACGGCGTGCGGCCCGCTCGCGTTGTTCGCGGCCATCCCTCCGAGCGTGCAGGCGCGTCCGCTTCCGGGGTCCGGCGGGAAGAAGAGGCCCTGATCGGCGAGGGCGTTCTGAAAGTCGAAATACACGAGCCCGGGCTCGACCACGGCCTGCAGATTCCGGCGGTCGATCTCCACGACCTTCCGCATCCGCGCGAATGAGATGACGATGCCGCCCTCGGGCGCGATCGCGCCGCCGGTCTGTCCGGTGCCCGCGCCACGCGGCACGATCGGCGTCTCGGTCTCGTTCGCCACACGGACGGCGGCGACGACCTCGGCCGTGGATTCCGGAACGACGACCGCGCTCGGCGTGCGCTGCTGGCGCAACGACCAGAACGACGCGTCGTACGAGTAGGGGAGGAGCGTCGAGGGATCGTCGATGACGCGTTCACCGGGAATGACTTCGCGCAGCCGTGCCGCGACCCTGGACGTGCCGATCGCCATCGTCCGTATGCTAGGGACATCGCTCTCTCTTCCACCCACGTCCGTCCCGAGGATCTCGCGACATGCATCTCGTGCGGACTCTGCCTCAACGACTGCCCCACCTATCGCGTGCTGGGAGACGAGGCGGATTCGCCGCGCGGACGCATCCAGCTGATCCGCATGGTCGTCGCGAGTCCGGCGGCGCCGAGCGACACCACCGTCGATCACCTCGAGGCCTGTCTGGTTTGTCGTGCGTGCGAGACCGCGTGCCCGTCCGGCGTGCCCTTCGGACGGATCATGGAAGGCGCGCGCGAAGTCCTCCGAGAGCGAGAGAACGGGGGTGGTCTGGCGCGCGCGGCCCTCGACACGGTCGCGCGCCCGCGTCGCTTAGCGCTCGCGGCGCGACTCGCCGACATCTCCGCGCGGCTCGGGCTCGCGCGTCTCGCCGCGCGGGCCTTGCCCGGCCGTCTCGGTTGGGCGGCGGCTCTCGCGGCACCCGCCGAAGGCGAGCGTTTCACGGGCGTCGACCGTGAGGGGGCCGACGTGGCGGTCTTTGCCGGCTGCATCATGCGTGAGGCCTTCGGCGATACGGAGCGCGCGACGGTGCGTCTCCTCGAGCGTGACGGCCATGTGGTCAGCGTCCCTGAGGAGCAGACCTGCTGCGGCGCCCTCCATGCTCACGCTGGCGATGGCGAACGCGCGCGCCAGCTTGCCCGCTACAACGTCGACGCGTTCGCCGGCAATGCCGACGCGAAGGTCGTGGTGAATGCCGCGGGCTGCGGCGCGCACCTGAAGGACTACGGACATGTCCTCGCCGACGATCCGCTCTGGGCGGAGCGCGCCAAGTCCTTCGCGGCGCGGGTCCGCGATGTCAGCGAGGTGATCAAGCCGGTTCCATCGCGCACCCGGCGCGCTCTCCGCGTCGTGTATCAGGACGCATGTCACCTGGCCCACGGGCAGCGCATCCGGGCTCAGCCCCGTGCCCTGCTGCGTGCGATCGAGGGCGTGACTCTCGTGGACATCGAAGACCCAGAACGCTGTTGCGGCAGCGCCGGGATCTACAACCTGACCCACCCTGAGATCTCGCGAGAGCTCCAGCAGGACAAGGTGCGGAAGATCCTGGACGCATCGCCGGACCTGATCGTGAGCGCAAATCCCGGCTGCATGCTGCAGATCGCGGCGGGCCTGCGTGCCGCGGGGTCGAAGGCGCGGGTGATGCATCTCGCCCGTTTTCTGGACGATCCGGACCTCGCCGTGGCGGGCGAGCCCTAGCACGCGCGTCAAGCGGTCGACCCTGTTTTGGTGCGAGCAGACGGCCGCGTTTCATGCGAAAATATGTGCAGAGATGAGTGTTTCAAGATCGACCTATCGACACCGGCTTAGTGGCGAGGACGTTCGAAAGACCCGCATCCTGATCACCAAAGACGCTTGGAAGCTTTTCCCAGGCCCCGGCGAGCGCGTAGCTCTTCGTATCGGCGCGCGCCGCTTCGACGCGGAGATCAAGAGCGAGCGCTGCGAATGTGTGCCGCCCGAGCACGAGCACTACCACCTGATTTGCCCCGCGCTTAAGGGACAGACAGGCTTCAAGAACGGCGCTCTCGTCGTGATCGCGAAGGATTCCGACGGCGGCTACCGCTTCGTCGAGGAGCGCGGCTAAACTCCCGCAGGTGGCGTCGTCGGCGACATACATCCTTATCCACGTTTTCGGGACGGTCCGCGACGAACTCGATAGAGCGGATCGAGGCAAGCGTACGTATTCCGGATGGCTGCGCGAGTACGTCGCCGATACGCCAAAGCGCCTGACCGAGATCGCGCGACTCCTCGACCTGCTCACCGAGAACGGCTGGAAGGTCGTCGGCTCGCCCTACGACTGCGACGTGATGCTCGAGCGCGATGTGAGCCGGGATCAGGCCGAGCAGGACATCCGCCGCGCCGAATTCTGGGACCGCCTCGTCCAAATCGCCTCCGCTGACGACGACGGCCATGTCGTCTGGAAGGATCATCCCGAGGGCTCCCCCTCGCGGCCGCGACGTCGCCGCCGCGTGCGCCGGCCGCCGACGCGCGAACAAGGTAGCTGACCAACGTCCGCGGGTCCTGTCACGGGCTCGGCTTCGCCTCGCTCAGGGGCCCCTACCCCTGGGGCTGTGCCCTCGCCGCACCCTCCCCACCTTTCGCGTCGTTCGCTTCGCTCACGCCGCGAGGGTGGGTCCCCGGGGCACCCGCGGCTCGTACACATCCCGCTCGCCCGTGCCACCCGCGGTCGCCCAGCCTCCTTGTTCGTACCCCTCGGCTAGCCTTCGTCTCAAGTGCCGCACCCGCTTGGAGATGAGCTAACCGAACTTCACGTCCACCTAGGCGGCGCCGTGGATCCGGCGGCAATGTGGGGCATTGCGCATGACCAGGGAATCCGCTTGCCGACCAAGGACTACTGGGAGTTCGTGGATCTGATCACGGTCCGGAAGTCCAATAAGTCGTTCGAGGATTTTCTCGCGCTGTATCACTGGACCGAACTCGTCCAATCAAGTCCCCTCGCGGTCGAGCAATCCGTCTACCACGTGGTCGGCGGCGCGTACCGGAAGGCGAACATCACCACCCTCGAGCTCCGCTACAACCCGATGAAGCGAAATCGCGGGGGTGAGCGCGACCTGGACCACATCATCATGGCGTCGATCCGAGGCCTCGACCGCGCGCTCCTCGAGTACCCGGTGAAGGCCGGGCTCATCTTCTGTCTGGACCGGACCTTCGATCAGAATCTGAACGCGATCATCCTCGAGAAGGCGATCGCGTATCGCCATCGCGGCGTCGTCGGCATCGACATCGCCGGCGGCAAGAATCCGGACTTCCGGTACCGGGACTATGCCGCGCTGTTCAAGAAGGCTCGCAAGTCGGGTCTCGGCATCACCGTGCACGCCGGAGAAGATGAAGACTGGGAGAGCGTCGACGAAGTGCTCGAGCATCTCGAGCCCGACCGTATCGGCCACGGGATACACGCGGCGCGGAACGCCGCCTTGTGCAAGCGACTCGCCGAACGTGGCGTCTTGCTGGAGATCTGTCCGTCGTCGAATCTCGACTCGAAGATCGTGAAGGATGCCGACGAGCTCGGTGAGTACATCGCGGTCTTCAAGAAGCACAAGGTCCGCTTCTCGTTCAACACGGACGGCCCCGAGATGCTCGAGACCACGCTCCGGGATGAGCTGCGCCTTGCGGTGCGGAGCGGCTGGGTGACGAAGGATGAGCTCGTGGAATGCGGTGCATGGGCGAAGGAAGCTTCGTTCCTCCCACGGAGTGGCCGCTCGTGACGCAGGCTCTCTGGCGGTTGCTCCTCGTGTGCGCCGCGGCCGCGGCGGGCGAGACGATCGCCTATCAGTTCGAGGCGTACGGCGTGATGATGTGGGTGGGCGTCGTGTTCGGGGCCGCCGCCTACGTCTTCACCCAGGACCTTGACCGTCCGCGGCCGGGAGGCGGACGGCGCGGCGAGATCAGGTACTGGCGAGGGCGGCGGATCGATGACGACGATGGTCCGCGGCGGTTGAATTAGCTCGTATTCGTTCAGCGCGCTACGCGAGGCCGATCTTGACCTCGTGCGCCGCTGGCTCCTCGAGCCCCACGTGAGCCGCTGGTGGGACGACGGCGCGAAGACGCCGTATCCGGACGCGGCCATCGAGGAATACCGCGAAGCGATCCAGGGTAAGGACCCGACCTACCACTATCTCGCCCAGATCGACGGCCGATCCGCCGGGATGTTCCAGCACTACCGGATCGGCGACGATCCGGAATATGCGGAAGCGCTCGCGCTCGGCGAAGACGCCATCGGGATTGATCTCTTCATCGGTGAAGCCGAGCTCGTTGGGCAAGGTCACGGACCGAAGATGCTTCGTCAGTTCCTGCGCGACGTCGCGTTCCCATTCCACGGCATCGACGTGTGCGTGATCGGACCCTCCGTCACGAACCTCCTGGCGATCCGCGCGTACGAGAAGGCCGGATTCCGATCCCTCAAAGAAGTACGCGTTCCGCCCGAGCCGGATCCGGAATTCCTCATGCGCCTTACGGCGGAAGAGCTGCGTTCGCTGCAGAGGTGATGCACATAAACCTGACGACGCGCGGTTTCCACATCTGGGATGATTTACCGCATGGGTCTGCTCGACGGTAAGAAGGCGCTCGTCATGGGCGTGGGCAACAAGCGAAGCATCGCCTGGGGCATCGCAACCGCGTTCCAGCGCGAGGGCGCGGAGCTCGCGTTCAACTGGCCCAACGATCGACTCAAGGACAACGTCCTCGAGCTGGTGGCGACCCTGCCCAATCACGAGTCGATCCCTGTGGGCCCGTGCGACGTGTCGAAGCAGGAGGAGATCGACCGTTTCTTCGCCGAGATCGATCGGAAGTGGGGCAAGCTCGACATCCTCGTCCACTCGATCGCGTTCGCGGCGATCGAGGATCTGAAAGGCCGGTTCCACGAGATCAGCCGCGATGGCCTGAAGACCGCGATCGACATCAGCGCGTATTCGTTGGTCGCGCTGAGCCGGGCCGCGTTGCCCCTCTTTGACAAGGCCGGCGGCGGATCGGTCATGAGCCTCACGTACAACGCCGTCGATCGCGTGGTGCCGAGCTACAACTCGATGGCCATGGCGAAGGCGGTGCTGGAGGCGGAGACGCGATACCTCGCGGCCGACCTCGGACCGCACAACGTCCGAGTGAACACGATCTCCGCAGGTCCGCTGAAGACGCTTGCCGGAAGCGCCGTGAAGGGCGTCTCGCAAGCGCGCGACCTCATGGTCGAGAAGGCGCCGCTCCGCCGGAACATCACCCAGGAAGAGGTCGGCAACGTCGCCGTCTTCCTGGCGTCGGACTGGTCGCGCGCGGTGACCGGCGACACGATCTTCGCGGACAACGGGTTCAACATCCTCGGGGTCACCGAATAGCGAGCTCGTAGCCTCCCCAGCTGGCGACGATCGCGTATCCGAGGGCAGTGTTGAGCGCGACGACCGCGGCGTTCGCGGTGCTGGTGTGGATCTCACGATAGCCGTGCGCTCGTGCCCACGCGTGCACCCGAAGCTTCAGGAGCCGCGCGATCCCCTTGCGACGGTATTCGGGTAAGACGCCGGTGATCAGGATCCGCAGCACATCCTCGCCGGAGGCGTGCACGGCGGAGCAGCCGACGAGCCGTTCGCCGTCGCTGGCGATGAAGTAGGCGTCGGGCAATCCGCGCAGGTCTTCGAAGACCTCGCGGCGCCAGTCCTCGAACGGGCGCGACGTGACGCGACCGAGCGTTGGCTGATCGACGCGCGAGGCGGTGTAGAGCTCGTGGATCCGTTTGAGAGCCTCGTCGCCCTCGCGCGCACGGAGCTCCGAGAGAGTCTCGATCCGAATGCCGCGCGCCGCGACGGCCTCTTCCGCCGGTCCGAGCTGCAGCGGCGCGGTCGCCAGGGCCAGCACCTGCTCGAACGAGCGGACCACTTCGATGAAACCGCGACGCACGATGAACTCGCGGCAGGCCGTGCCGTCGTCGGCCCAGAGGCAAGCGACCTTGGCGGCGCGCTCGTCGAGCTCGGCCCGCAGCTGCGTCCAGATCGCCGCGCCGATGCCCCGCCGGCGGAGCCGCGGATCGACCGCGAGCCGCACGAAGTACCGGCGCGGATCGAAGCGGCTCGGCTCGTGGTGGACCTCGCCGTAGCCGAGCGGCGCGTCCTCCTCGTCGACCGCGACGACGCGGACCTGCTCGTAGCGTGCGTGGTCCCACCGACCGTCCTCTTCGCGCGCGCTCGCGACCGAGATGTCGCGCTGCTCGGCGAGTCTCTTGATCCGTACGAAGGCCGGGTAGTCGCGGTCCGCGAAGAGCCGGACCCGCTCGGTCACACGCGCAGGCCGGGGAGGACTCCTGCCGCGCGCATCTGACGAAGCGTAGGGAGCTCGGCGCCGATCGTCGTCGCAGAGCCGTGACCGGGATAGACCTTTGTATTCGGCGGCAGCGCCATCACGCGCTCGAGACTGCGCTCCATCTGCTTTCGATCGCCGCCCGGAAGATCCCACCGGCCGGCGCTTCCCCGGAAGAGGACGTCGCCCGAGAAGAGCAGATTCTCGCGCGCGAGGTGGAAGCAGGTCGACCCCTCGGTGTGCCCGGGAGTGTGGAGAGCGGTGACCTCGAGGTCGGCCACGTACGTCAGCGGGCCTTCTTCAAAGAGATCGTCGGCGTCGCACGGAGGGATCTCGAAAGTCGTCGGGGGTCGCTCCGGCCCTAGGCGATACGCGTCGAGCCGATGGATGGCGAGCCGTGCCCTGGTCGCATCCTTCACGGCGGCGTTGCCATAGATGTGGTCGGGGTGGCCGTGCGTGTTCAGGATCTCGACGAGGCGAAGGCCGTCTTCTCTGACCGCCGCGATGATCTGTTTCTCGCCCATCGACGGGTCGATAACGAGCGCGTCGCCTCGGTCGTCGACAACGATGTAGGTGCCGTTGTCGTACGGCGGAACGCGCCACTCCATGATCCGCATCGCCCGAGCGTACCGACTAAAGTTGCTCCGTGCGCGAGATCCCGATCGAGAACACTGCGCCGCCGATCGCCGTGACCCAGGGTCGCCCGGCGCTCCTCGCGTCGCATCACATGGTCAGCTCGTGTCATTACCTCGCGACGTTCGCGGGGGAGCGGATGTTCGAGCGTGGCGGCAACGCGATCGACGCCGGCGTTGCGGCGGGGATCGCGCTGAACGTTCTCGAGCGCCACCTCACCGACTTCGGCGGCGTCGCTCCGATCATCGTGTTCCGTCCGGGCATGGCCGCGCCCGAAACGATCGACGGGCTCGGGCACTGGCCGGCGTCGCTCGACCTCGAGACGTATCGCGCGAGACATGGCGACGACATGCCGATCGGCGTCGCTCGCTCGGTGACGCCCGCGGCGGCCGATGCCTGGCTGACCGCGCTCGCGCGCCACGGTCGCCTTTCCCTGGCGGAGGTCCTCGCGCCATCGATCGAGCTCTGCGATGGCTTCCCGGTGTATCCGCGCCTGGCCACCGCGATCGGGCGCCTCGCCGAGCGTCTGCGGGAGTGGCCCACGAGCGCGGAGGTATTCCTCCCGAATGGACGCGCGCCTCGGGTCGGCGAGATCCTCGTGCAGCGGGATCTCGGCGCGCTCTTCCGCCGCTTGGCCACGATCGAGCGCAGTCACCAGAGCGCCGGACGCGCGCAGGCGATCATGGCCGCGCGCGACTCGATGTACCTCGGCGACATCGCCGGCGAGATCGCCGCCTTCATGCGCGAAGCCGGCGGCGCGATCACCGCGGACGACCTGCGCGATCAGCGCGTGCGCATCGAAGCGCCGGCGCACTCGTCCTATCGCGGCGTCGACGTGTACGCATGCGGACCGTGGTCGCAGGGCCCGCTCGTGCCGATGACGCTCAACATCCTCGAGGGCTACGACGTCGCGTCGCTCGGCCCTGGCTCGCTGGAGTTCCTGCATCGGTACGTCGAGGCATTCAAGCTGGCCGCCGCGGACCGCGAAGGGTTCTTCGGCGATCCCGAGCAGGTCGACGTCCCGATGGAGGGCATGCTCCGAAAGGACTACGCGCAGGTCCGCCGCGCGCTGATCGAGGACGATCGCGCGTACCCCGAGCTTCCGCCACCCGGCGACCCGTGGCACTTCGAGGGACGCGCCGGACACGCCGGTTATCGCCCGCTCATCGCCGAAGGCGTCGGAGCGCCGGACACGTCGTTCGCGTGCGCGATGGACGCCGAAGGAAACGCATTTGCGGCGACGCCGTCGGACCCCGGTCTTGGCGCGCCGCTCGTGCGCGGCCTCGGCATGATTGTCTCGACGCGAGGCGCGCAGCTCTGGACGACACCAGGCCACCCCTCGGCGATCGCGCCCCGAAAACGGCCTCGCCTCACGCCGAACCCGGCGCTCCTCATGAAGGACGGGCGCGCCCTTATGCCGTTCGGATGCCCCGGCGAGGACGCGCAGTGCCAGGCGATGGTCCAGGTCGTCTGCAACATCGTCGATTTCGGGATGAACACGCAGGCCGCGATCGAGGCGCCGCGGGTCATCTCGCGCTCGTTCCCGTGGACGTTTCACCCGCATGCGTACGAGCCCGGCGTGCTGACCGTCGAGGGCCGCGTTTCACCTGAGGCGCGCGAGGGTCTCGCGCGCCGCGGTCACGTCATCCGCACGCTCCCCGACTTTTCGCCGGCAGCCGCGGCCGTCTGCGCCGTGCGGCGGCTTGACACCGGGACGCTCGAGGGCGGCGCGGATCCGCGCCGCGAGAGCTACGTGGCGGGCTGGTGAACCAAGAGGAGCAGGCCTGGCGCGCGGAGTTCCCGATCACCGAGCGCCTCAACTATCTGAATAACTGCTCGCTCACGCCGCTGCATCGGCGCGGCCGCGAACGTGTCGAGCGCTATTTGGAGGAGTGGACCGAGCAGGGCGGGCGCGCGTGGTACGAGCACTGGATCGGCGAGTACGAAGGCTTTCGCCAGGACCTCGCCGGCGTGCTCGGCGCTTCGGTCGACGAGATCGCAATCGTCCCCAACGTCTCCGCGGGTCTCGTGGGTGTCGCGAGCACATTCGATTACACGAAACGGCCGAAGGTCATCGTGTCCGATCTCGATTTCCCGACCGACGGTCACGCGTTCCTCGCGGTCGCGGACCGCGGCGCCCGCGTCGAGTTCGTGCGCAGCCCCGACCGCGTACGCGTCCCGCTCGAGCTTTTCGAGCGGGCGGTGGACGAGCGCACGGCGGCCGTCTGCACGGGGCATGTGTATTTCACGACCGGCTGGATCCAGGACGTGCGCGCGCTCGCGCAGATCTGCCACCGGAAGGGCGCCCTCCTTGTCGTCGACGCGTACCAGTCCATCGGTGCGATCCCCTTCGACGTGACGGCGAGCGGAGTCGACTACCTGGTGGGCGGCACCTTGAAGTGGCTCATGGGCGGCCCCGGTATCGCGTTCCTCTACGGGCGCGCTGCCGTCGCGGAGCGCGCGCGTCCGAGCGCGGTCGGCTGGTGGGGCGTGAAGGACCCGTTCGCGTTCGACGTCGAGCACCTCGAGTACGGCGCGGGCGCCCGCCGCTTCGAGTACGGAACACCGGCGGTCGCGGCGATCTACGCGGCCCGCGCTGGCCTCGAGCTGCTCGGCGAGATCGGCATCGCCAAGGTCCGTGAACGGCACAAGCTCCTTTCTCAGCGGCTGGTCGACGGCGCGCTCGAGCAGGGATGGACGATCCGGTGTCCCCTGGACCCCGACGAGCGGACGCCGATAGTTACGCTCGAGCACCCCGACCCCACCTCTGCCGTCACGGCGCTCCGCGCCGCGGGGGTCATCTGCGATTACCGTCCCGGTCTGATACGTCTCTCGCCGCACCACTTCAATACGCTCGAGGAGATGGATCGCGCGCTCGCGTTGCTCGAACCGGTACGCGCCGCGCACGCTGCCGTCTGACGCGACCTCTTCACCGCGGCCGCATCCTCGCCTGGGCCGCGCTCATTGCGTTCCTCGCCGTCCCTACGTACGCGCTCCGCCTCGAAGGAGTCTCCGTGAGGCTCGGGCCCGACGACTTTTTCAAGTACTCGACGGCGATCCTCGTGGTCGCGGTCGACGCCGTTCTCCTGCTCATCGTTCTGTTGATCGCGCGTGGCCTACCACTTCGCGAGGTTTTCGGGCTTCGCGCGCCGAGCTCGTGGCAGCGCGCCTTCGTCATCGGAGCGGCCACCCTCGTCGCCGCGTACGCGACCTCGTTTCTCGAGGTGGCCCTGGTCCCTGGCGCCGGCGGAGAGCAGGGAGTGCCGGAGTTCTGGGACCCCACGCGCGTGGGAGCGTGGGCCGCCAATCTTTTCGCGATCGCGGTGTTCGTGCCGATCTTCGAGGAGGCTCTCTGTCGCGGCCTTGGCTACCACCTCTTCGAGCCCTTGGGCCGTCCGGCGGCCGTCGCGATCACGGCGGTCGCGTTCACGGTTGCTCACGGCGTCATCCTGGATGTCCCGGTGATCCTCGCGACGGGCATCGGCCTCGGCTACATGCGCGCGGCGACCGGCAGCATCTTCCCGTGTATCGCGCTGCACGGGTTCTTCAACGGGTTCGGGCTCGTGGTCGCGGCTCTCGTCGCGCGGGCTTAGCCCGCTCGCAACCCGGCGACCACCGCGATCAGGTCCCCGCCCGGGTCGGCGAAGTCGGATCGCCCCGCCGCCGCGCGTTCACCGGCGAGGACGTGCGCGCGGAGACGCTCTGCCGGCAGGAGCGGATCGGCGAGATTTGCCGGGTCGTGGTCGATGCCGAATTCGTGTTTGATCCGCCGGCGCGTCTCGACCCAGCGGACGATCGCATCGCGATCGGATTCAGGCAGAGCGGCGTATGCGGCAACGTCGTTCAGCGCCGCTCGGTACGGGAGGAGTCGCCGCCGCTCCGTGCCACGCGGATGTTCGCGCGCGAGCGCAAGCTCTTTCATGTCGATCACGAGGCCATCGTACGGAGCGGGATCAGGTCGGCGCCCGGGCAGAGGGAACGGGATGAGGACGCGTAATCGGCTGTTACCGTAGGTCCATGGCGATCGCGACGGGTGGCGTCTACCTGGCGTTCAACGGCGGACCTGACGCTTCCGCTCCAGATGGTCAGGGGATCGGTCCGTACGACGAGATCATCCTGCGCGGCGCGCGCGCTGTGGGGGAGCGGGATGGGCTCGGCAAGGTCATCGCCCTCCGGAGTTCGGCTGGCAGCTGGCGCGACGCCGAGACCTCCGCAGCCGAGACGGACCGGGTCGAGGACGGACGCGGGGACCTCCGCATCAGTGCTGGATCCGACGACGTCGTCTTGCGTTTCTCCGACGATGAGGTCGCGGGTCATCCCCCGGTGCCGGATCTCGGACCGTTCGCTGTCGTCGTCGTTGGGACCCACGACGTGCGCGGAGATGAAGACACCCTCGCCGTGCGGGTCTCGCGGGTCTCACCGTGGCAGCTCACCGACAAAGCGGGCTCCGGGTTTCAGGGGGCGATGAAGGAAGCGCTCGTTTTCGCCTCGAGCGGACGCTCCGCGGCGAGCCAGCCACGCGCGAGCGCCGCGCCGGTTGCGCTGCCGCAGCCTCGGCCGCAGTCCCCTGAGGCGCAGCCCGCCACCAACGGGACCTCAACTGACCCGGCAGACGATCCGTCCCCCTCGGTGTGGGTCGACCGCGCGAAGATCACCCCGAACATCTACATCTCTCGGCCCGACAAGAAGCGCTAGACGCTCGGCGGCATCTGTCCCGGGGCGGCGCTGAGCTTTCGAGCGGCCGCCATGTAGAGCACAAGGGCAGCGATGCCCACCTCGACGAGAGGCGCGGCAAAGCCAATGAGATTCAGTCCGCCGACGGCGATTACGCCGCCGATGCCGACCTGCCCGACGAAACTCGGCACGCCGACCAGGAGCCAGATCCCGATGACGACGAGAGCGATGATGCCGAGCGTCCCCCAGCGGCGTGGCTCAGGGACGCGCCGAAGGATTACGCGACCGCACGCGACGCCGCCGGCCACCGCCGCGAGGAGAACGAGAAGGCCTGACTCGAACTGGCTCGTGGAAACAAGGAGTGCTCCGAGGATCGAGGCGACAACGCTTTGCGCGAGCGCCAGCGCGCCTGCCGCTTCGAACAGTGGGTTGGCGTCGCCTTCGGCGACACGCCACCAGTTCACCAGCCGGTACGCCAGCGCGACGCCCAGCACCCGAGGCCAGAGACCGAGGACGTATGAGAGCGGGGAGCAAAACGGCGCGTCCGAAACGATCGCGAGGCAGAACCGCATGGTTCCCACAAGAGACAGGACGTGCTCGAGCACGAAGATGCCCGCGCATATGAGCACCGCGTCCCGGCCGCCGGAGGTGTACGCGACCCCGAGCGCGGTCGCGGTTGCGCCGACCATCGCGACGCCACCCACCCATTCCGTCGGCAGACCAAAGAGCCGTGCGAACAGCGTGAGCACGACGACGATGGCGACCGAAACAAAGAATGCGGTGCCAAACGCGGCGAGCACCGACCAGAGGAGCGGTGCCCGTGCGACGCGTGGGTTCGGAATGCGTTCTGCTAACGCGAAGGCTTGAGGAAACTGACGCTGCAGGCCATCGAACATGCGCGCCTATTCTGGCTTCGTGACATTGCAGACCGGTAGCGACCGCGACGTCCTGGTCCTGGCGAAGACCATCGGGGCCAACGACTTCCCGGTCGAGCGTCCCGGCGTCATCGCTCAGGATCGCGCGAGCGGCGCGCTGCTGCGTCTCGCCCCCTTCCCGTGGAAGGGCGCTGACACCGATCCGCCTGTCCAACGCTGGTCGTGGATCCAGCTCGGCGCGGCGCGCGACGAGCGCGATCCGCGGCCCGAAACGCATCTGGTGGAGGGAGAGATCCTCCCGACCGGCTACGTCGAAGCGAAGGAGGGCTGGCGCCTCCGATGGCCGTTCGTGCGGCCACACCTGCGCGGGTCAGTCGAGGCGCTCATCGAGCTCTCTCGCGCGCGGTCATCGACGATGGGGTTCGTGCGCCCGCAGCCGGACATCGACATCGTCCAGCTTCCGCTCCGGCTGCGATTCCGTTGCGCGAGCGACGACTGCGCCGGGCCGCACGAGCTGCCGGTGCTCGACTGGGAGCTGCACTCGCTCGCGCAAGCGACGCGCGCGAAATACGGCCAATCGTGGGCGACCAAATTCCGTGAGACGTGGGGCGCTGGATTAGCCGAGCGCTACGACCTGCACCTTCTGCTCTCCGCGTACGCGCAGGCGCCGACGAAGGTTTACGTCGCCGGGCTGTTCTATCCACCGAAGGTCGCCGAGGACGCACACGAGCACGTGCACCACGTTCAGCATCGCCAGCACCAAAGCTAGCCAGCTAGACCTTGCCGACGAGCTCCTTGGGCGTGTCGTGTCGTTCGATGCCAAGCTCGCTGGGCTTGCCCTCGTACCCGTGCGGGAAGATCCGCAGGAGGAAATACGTCCCTGTGGTGGGATCGTCCGACCGTTCGACCACGAGCGACGGTCCCCAGCGAGAGTCGAAGCGGTCCCCGACGTCGGGCTTCGTCTTCGCGAAGTCGAAGCCCTCCTTGTCCCACTGCAGCACGGCGTAGCTCCGCACGACGCGCTCCTCGTCGCCGCCTTCGTCGGGCCTCCAGCGGTGCTCCGCCGGATGCTCGCGCTGGCAGACCGCCGGCGAGCCCGAGTGCAGGGCGACCCACTTGTAGACGTCGGCGTCCTTGGACTGCGCGCCCTGGGGATACGCTTCCCGGTGCAGCTTCTCGCCAACGGTGCAGACGTAGTAGAAAAGCATCTCGGGAGCAGGATAGCCAGAGATGGAGCCGCGCACGATCACGGTCGAAGGCCTGCGCACGCGCGTCCTCATCGAGGAGGGGCGCGGCAAGGATCGCGAGCCGGTGCTCCTCGTCCATGGGGTGGGCGGCTGGGCTGAGAACTGGCGTCCGGTGATGTCCGCTCTCGCGTCGACCGGACGTCAGGTCATCGCCCTCGACCTTCCCGGCTTCGGACAGAGCGAGACCCCTCCGCGCGTGCGCTACTTCGGACCCGAGGAGGCGTTCTATCCGCGCTTCGTCTTGGCGGCGATGGATGCACTCAAGATCGAACGCGCGCACATCGTGGGGAACTCGATGGGTGGCGCGATCGCCTACATGACGGCGGTGACGGCGCCGACCAGGACTCGCTCGCTTGTCCTCGTCGCGCCCGGTGGCCTCGGCCGCGACGTGGCTTTCTTCCTGCGCGCGTGTTCGCTTCCCGGATTCGGCCTCGTGGCGCGGCTGCCGCGACCCCGTGGCGCCGCGCGCAACGTGCTGCGCACCTGTTTCTACGATGCGGGGCGGATCACACCGGAGCTCTACGACGAGGCGGAGCGGTATGGCAACAGCTCGTTCCCCGAGTTCGTGCGCGCGCTATCTGCCGGTGTCGGCATCAGAGGCGTGCGGCGCTCTTTGCGCGACGCGTGGGTCGCGCGCTCGTCCCAGTTCACCGGCCCCGCCCTCGTCGTGTGGGGTCGCGAGGACTTTGTGCTCCCTTTGCGACATCTGGCCGACGTACATCAGGCGGTGCCCCAGGCGCAGATCGCCCTGATCGAGCGTTGCGGGCACATGCCCCAGGCGGAGCGCCCCGACGAGTTCCTTGCCGCGACGCTCCCGTTCCTCGATCGAGCGGAGCAAGCCGCCGCGGCCTAGTGGCGCGGAACTGGCAACATTGAAGGTGGATGAAGACGGGCACCCGCCCCGACATCGCGGTCACCACCCCTAACGCGAAGCTCCGCCTCAGCGCTCAGGAAGTACTCGCTGATTACCGGCTCGCAATGCGGAGCCGGGCGGCGAGCGAGCTCTCGCGGCGCGAGGTCTTGGTCGGAAACGCGCCATTTGGCATCTCCGGCGAGGGCAAGGAGGTCGCCCAGCTGGGGATGGCCCACGCGTTCCGCGCGGGGGACTGGCGCTCGGGGTACTACCGCGACCAGACGTTCATGTTCGCGGTCGGGCTTGCTGATCTGTCGCAGTACTTCGCTCAGCTCTACGCGGATCCCGACGTGGTCCGCGATCCCAACTCCGCAGGCCGCCAGATGCTGAGCCACTTCGCGACTCGGATCCTCGACGAACGCGGGCGCTGGAAGGACCTGCTCGCTGCGGGCCAATCCGCGTCCGAGCTTTCTCCGGTCGCGGCGCAGATGCCCCGGTCGGTCGGCCTGGCATGGGCGTCGAAGCTCTACCGCGACTCGCCGGCCCCACGGACGGTCTCACGCGGCTTTTCCCGCAACGGTGAAGAAGTGTGCTTCGCGACCATCGGGAACGCCGGAACGAGCGAGGGCGTTTTCTGGGAGAGCCTCAATGCTGCGGGCGTCCTGCAGATTCCCCTCGTGATCTCGGTGTGGGACGACGGCTACGGGATTTCCGTGCCGAACGAGTTCCAGACGACGAAGGGTTCGATCTCGGCGGTGCTCGAAGGGTTCCGGCGCGAGAAGACCGGAACCGGTCTCGACCTCTACACCGTGAAGGGCCACGACTACGTCGCCTGTTGCGACGTCTACCAGATCGCGGTCGAACGCGCGCGGCGCGATCACATCCCGTCGGTCGTCCACGTGACCGAGATGACGCAACCGCAAGGTCACTCGACGAGCGGCTCGCACGAGCGCTACAAATCAAAGGACCGTCTCCGCTTCGAGATCGAGTTCGATCCGCTTCGCCGGATGCGCGACTGGATGATGCGCGAAGAGATCGCGGAAGCGGCATCGCTCGACGAGCTCGAGCGCGAAGCCCGCACTGAGGTCGAGCGCATCCGGGAAGCGGCGTTTGACTCATTCGTTGCGCCGATCGAGGCCGATCGCGAACAGGCGCTCGCGATCATCGAGACGGTCGCCGCGGAGAGCGGCGTCGATCTCGAGCCGATCGCGGCCGAGCTGCGCTCGACCGAGCCTCCGACCAGACGGCTCGTCGCATCGACCGCGCGACGCGCGCTCGTCGCGCTTCGTGGTCAAGGCTCCCGGGAGCTCGCGACGTTCGTCGAGTCATACCTGAAACGCAACGACGAGCTGTTCAACTCGCACCTGTACAGCCGATCCGATGAGTCCCCGCTTCGGATCGGCGCCGTCGCACCGGCGTACGCCGCGGACGCGGAGTCAGTGGACGGCCGCATAGTGCTGCTGCGCTGCTTCGACGCGAACCTCGAGCGTGATCCGCGCATCGTCATCCTCGGCGAGGACATCGGAAAGCTCGGCGACGTCAACCTGGTCTTCGAGGGATTGCAGGCGAAGCACGGCGACCAGCGCGTCATCGATACGGGCATCCGCGAGGCGACCATCCTCGGGCAGGGGATCGGCGCGGCCCTCCGCGGCCTGCGGCCGGTCGTGGACATCCAGTACGTCGACTACCTCCTCTACGCGCTCGAGCTCGCGTCCGACGACCTTGCGACGCTGCATTGGCGCACCGGTGGCGGCCAGAAGGCCCCGGTGCTCATCCGCACGAAGGGTCACCGTCTCCAGGGCATCTGGCACACCGGATCGCCCATGGGCACCATCGTCTCGTCGCTGCGCGGGCTCCACGTCGCGGTTCCGCGCGACATGACGCGGGCCGCCGGCATCTACAACACGCTGCTCCGCGGCGACGATCCGGCACTCGTCATCGAAGTGCTCTCGGGTTATCGGATCAAGGAGCGTCTGCCGCAGAACATCGGTGAGTTCACGATTCCACTGGGAGTGACGGAGACGATCCGTGAAGGCACGGACGTCACGCTCGTGACCTACGGTGCGTTGTGCCGCATCGCCCTCGAAGCCGCGACCGATCTCGCGAAGGTCGGAATAGAGACGGAGATCGTCGACGTGCAGACGCTCCTTCCCTTCGATCGCGACCACGCGATCGCCGAGTCCGTCCAGAAGACGGGTGCGCTCCTCGTCGTCGACGAGGACGTTCCGGGCGGCGCATCCGCATACATCGTCCGCGAGATCGTCGAGACCCAGGGGGCGATCGACGACCTGGAGGTTGGGCCGCGCACGCTCACCGGTGCCCCGAACCGGGTCGCGGTCGGGAACGACGGCGACTACTTCTCGAAGCCGAATCGCGAGGACATCTTCGAGGCGGTCTACGCGATCATGCGCGAGCGCCGCCCGGATGATTTCCCGCCGCTCATGCCTGAGCGCCGCTCGTGATCAAGACGAACGTCCAGGCGGTTCACGACACGCTCCAGAGCGAGTTCCGACGTGACGAGCGGCTCATCCTTCTCGGCGAGGACGTCGGCGTGCGAGGCGGAGTGTTCCGCGTGTCGGACGGCTTCATCGAGGAGTTCGGCGCGGATCGGATCATCGACACACCCGTCGCGGAGTCGAGCATCGTCGGCGTGGCCATCGGCGCCGCCCTCGGCGGCCTTCTGCCGATCGCCGAAATGCAGTTCGCCGATTTCAGCGCGCCCGCCTTCGAGCAGATCGTGGACGAGGCCGCTCGGATGCGCTATCGATCGAACGGCGCCTGGGGCGTGCCGATGGTGATCCGGATGCCGTGGGGTGGTGGGGTCCACGGCGCGCTCTACCACTCGCAGTCGGTCGAGGCGTTCTACGCGCACGTGCCCGGACTGAAGGTGGTCGTGCCGTCGACGCCTTACGACATCACCGGGATGCTCCGCAGCGCGATCCGCGACCCCGATCCGGTGATCTTCCTCGAGCACAAGGCGACGTACCGCACGGTGAAGGGCGAGGTGCCGGACGGCGATTACACCGTGCCCCTCGGTCCGGCGGACGTGAAGCGCGAGGGGACCGATATCACCGTGTACGCCTACGGCCTGATGCTCCATCACTCCCTCGCGGCGGCCGAGACGCTCGCCGGGGAAGGCGTCTCGGTGAACGTCGTCGACCTGCGGAGCCTTCGCCCGCTCGACGTCGAGACGGTCCTTCGGGAAGCGCGGAAGACCGGAAAATGTTTGGTCGTGTATGAGGACAACCGTATGTTCGGCGCGGGTGCGGAGATCGCCGCGCTCATCGCCGAGGAGGCATTCGGCGACCTGGACGCCCCGGTGATGCGTATCGGCGGCCCCGAGGTGCCCGCGATGCCTTACAACAAACCACAGGAAGACTGGTTCATGCCCGATCCGGCGAAGATCGCGGCCAAGATGCGCGAGCTGGCCGCGTACTAGTAGGGGAGTGTCATGGCTTTCGAGCTGAAGATGCCCAAGCTCGGCGAATCCGTCACCGAAGGCACGATCGGGAAATGGCTCAAGCAGCCCGGCGACAAGGTGAACAAGTACGACCTGCTCGTCGAGGTCCAGACCGACAAAGTGAATACCGAGATCCCGTCTCCCGTCGCGGGGACTCTCAAGGAGGTCAAGGTCGAGGAGGGCCAGACCGTCCCGATCGGGACGCTCCTCGCCATCTTCGACACCGCCGACGGTGAAGCCGCGGCGACGGCCCCTGCGCCGGCAGCGCCAGCGTCCGCACAGCCTGCGGCGGCGGCGGCGCCGAAACCGCAGCCCTCAGCGGCTCAACCGCCGAAACCCTCTCAACCCGGCGGAGCGCAGCCCTCGGCACCCTCGGCGCCGTCGGCGCCGGCTCCCGCCGCCGAGCGAGCTGCACCTCCGCCACCCCAAAGGACGGCTCCCGCGCCCCAATCCTCGGCGGCGGCCACCGCCACAGCGGAGCGTCCCGATCTCTCCGACGTTCGAGCGACTCCGGCGGTGAGGAAGCTTGCGGGCGAGAACGGCATCGACATCTCGCAGATCGAAGGCACCGGACTCGGCGGGCGCGTCTCGCGAAAGGATGTCGAGGACTTCATCGCACAGCGTCAGTCGTCGCAACAGCAGGCTGCGGCGCGCGTCATTCCGGCACAGCCGCAGGCCCAGTCGCCTGCCGCACCGGCGCGGCAGGTACCCGTGCCCTCGCTCGCGGGAGACGAGCTCGTTCCGCTTTCGCAGATGCGGCGCGCGATCGCGAACAACATGGTCCAGGCCTGGACCGCTCCCCACGCCCACGCCGTCATGGAGGTCGACATGACCGACCTCATGCGGTATCGCGACCGCGTGAAAGGCGAGTTCCAGGAGCGCGAAGGATTCGATCTCTCGCCCGCGGCGTTCATCGCGAAAGCTGTGGTCGAGGCGCTGCGCACCGTGCCCTCGGTCAACTCGAGCTGGACGGATCAGGGACTGATTCGGCACCGCGAGCTCAACCTCGGCTACGCCGTCGCGCTCGGCGAGGACGGTCTCATTGTGCCGGTCATCAAGGACGCCGACGGCAAGAGCCTCGCGGGGCTGATGCGGTCCATCCGCGACCTCGTCGATCGCGCCAAGGCTCGGCGCCTCACGCTCGACGATCTCTCGGGCGGCACATTCACGCTGAACAACACTGGCCCGCTGGGGACGATCGTCTCGAGCCCGATCGTGCCGCCCGGCCAGGCCGCGATCCTCTCATCGGAATCGATCCGCAAGCGACTCGTCGTGACCGATGAGGACGCGATCGCGATCCGTCAGATGATGAACATCGTGATCGGCTTCGATCACCGAGTCGTCGATGGGTCGACCGCCGCCCGCTTCCTCACCGCCGTCCGCGACTGGCTCCAGACCACCGGCACGTCGGTCACGGTGTATTAGTGGGTGAGCTCGCGCCGATCAAGTTCGAGATGCCGGGCGAGGTCGAACGTCCGCGTTCGCGCGGTCGAGGCGCCGCGAACACCGTCGTGCCGATCGACCGCGCGCGGCCAGAGTGGCTGAAGGTCCGGCTCCCGATGGGCCCGGAGTTCGAGAACCTACGACGGTTAATGCGGTCGAAGTCGCTTCACACCGTCTGTGAGGAAGCCCATTGTCCGAACATGGCCGAGTGTTGGGGCGCAGGCACCGCGACGTTCATGATCCTGGGCGACACCTGCACGCGGTCGTGCGGCTTCTGCGCGGTCAAGACCGGGCGTCCCGGATTCGTCGATCTCGACGAGCCGGCGCGCGTGGGCGCGGCGGTCGCACAGATGTCACTCGGGCACGCCGTCGTCACCAGCGTCAACCGTGACGAGCTGCCGGACGGCGGGGCATCGCTCTTCGCGGCGACGATCCGCGAGATCCGGTCGCAGTCCCCGGGAACGACCGTCGAGGTCCTCATCCCGGACTTCGTCGGCGATCCGTCCGCCCTCGACGCGGTTCTCGCGGAGCGGCCGGAGATCCTGAACCACAACGTCGAGACGGTCGAGCGCCTCTACCCACGCGTGCGACCGCAGGCGCGCTATCCGCGTTCGCTCGAAGTTCTGCGTCGGACGAAGGAGCGCGCCCCTGATCTCGTCTGCAAGAGCGGGATCATGGTCGGCCTCGGCGAGACCCGCGAGGAAGTGATCGGCACCATGCGCGACATCGCCGAGCAGGGCACCGATGTCCTCACGGTCGGCCAGTACCTGCGGCCATCGCCGATGCACCTGCCGATCGAGCGCTACTGGACGCCGGAGGAGTTCGCATCGCTCCGCGACGAGGGAATGACGATGGGCTTCCGCCACGTCGAGTCCGGGCCGCTCGTCCGCTCTTCGTATCACGCGGAGCGACACGTCGGCCTTGGGTAGATCGCTGCACGCCACCTGGCTCGGGCGCGTTTCCTACGTCGATGCCTGGCGGATGCAGGAAGCGGTCGCGACGCGCGTGCGCGACGGCGGCGATGAACGACTCCTGTTGCTCGAACACGATCCCGTCTACACGATCGGACGGCGCGGGACGACCGACCATCTGCTCGCCGGGCCCGAGGAGCTCCGCGCCGTCGGCGCGTCGGTGTATCGGGTAGACCGCGGCGGTGACATCACATATCACGGACCCGGTCAGCTCGTGGGTTACCCGATCACATCGTTCGCCGAAGGCGCGGATCTTGTCGGCTACGTCCGCGCGATCGAGGAAGCCGTCCGCGATGCGCTCGCCGTCTACGGCGTGGCGTCGCGCACGGAGCGGGGAAAGACCGGTGTGTGGGTCGATTTGCCCGACGGCCGGCCCGCGAAGATCGCCGCGATCGGTGTCCGCGTGTCGCGCGGCGTCACGACGCACGGATTCGCGCTGAACGTGTCCACGGATCTCGCGGCGTTTGAGCGCGTCCTCCCGTGCGGCTTTCAGCACGAGGTTGCCTCGCTCGAACGGCTTGGCGTGTCGGCGGACGTTTCGGAAGTGGGGGAGCGGTGCGCTCGAGCGCTGGCCTCGCGGCTCGGGCGCGACCTCATCGTGGGCACGTCGGTGGAAGCGCCACGTGATGCGGAAATCCCCACGGATGCTCCGGTTCGCTTGGCGCGCAACCTCCTCGCGGAGCCGGTCCCGGCCTAGCAGCGCGCGTTGCGGACGACGGCTCATGCATTTGCGGTAGTCGCGAGCGATCCGGCAAGACGGTCCTGGGAGGTCCGGCACCCAGTCGGGTGACCGAACGCGCTATGGAGACACGATTAAGTCGGACATAACGTTGAGCCTGCGATGGGAATGAAGTTCAGCAAGCCGGCGATCACGCGGAGCCTCGGCAACGAGCCGATGGTGACGCTGGATGCGTCGGCGCTGACGCAGCGGATCGGAAGCATCTCGCAGCCCGAAAAGCCGGTGGCCACGTCGCCCATCTACGAGGCGATGTCGGCGCGGCAGCAGCCTTACGAAGCGAAGTGGCGGAGGGCGCTCAAGCCCCGCTAGCGGACCGCGCTACTTGGTCTTCTTCCCGATCGTGCGGATGAACGTCTCGATCGGTATCGCAGTCAGCGTCTCGATCTGAACCGTCCCGCGTGCGCCCAGCCCAACGGAGACGCGCGCGATCGTCTCGTTGTCCTTCGCCTCCACGATGTTGACGAAGTCGTAGCGTCCGAGCGTCGCGTACTGCGCGACCACGCGGGCGCCCATCGCCTCGATCTCCTCGTTCACCTTCTTGATCCGGCGCGGATTCGATTGCAGGGTCTTGACGCCAGCCGCGGTCACCTTGGTGAGAAGGACATACGTCGCCACGATGCTCCCTCCAGCCCCATACTCGAACGCGAGCATATGCCGACGTTCACCCGGATTCAGGCCGAAGCGGTTCTCCCCAAAGTCCGACCGCTCCTCGAAGACCTCCAGCGGCGAAAGGCGTCTTACGACCGACGTCCAACCGACCCGGTCGCTAGAGAAATCAATGCGCTGCTCCTGGAGATCGCGCACTTCGGGATCGACGTGAAGGATCCCGACCAGGGCCTCATCGACTTCCCCGCGATGCGCCGCGGCCGCGAGGTCCTGCTCTGCTGGAAGCTCGGCGAAGGCGATCGCATCAGCTACTGGCACGACGTCGAGACCGGATACGCGGGCCGCAAGCTCATCGAAGACTAGCCAGCGCACATTTGTGCGACAGCGTTCGCACATTTTGACGACGTCTTTGCACGTTTAGGGGACATACACGCACGCCGTGTTCTGTCTAAATCTCGTGGTTGGAGAGCCACGACTTCTCCTGGGCCGCTGGATTCTTCGACGGTGAGGGCTGGGCTAACCGGAGCGGGCGTGGGGTCCAGTCGCGGATCAACCACGCCAGCCTCGATGGGATACCCGTGGTGCTCACCAAATTCCAGCGGATCGTCGGCGTTGGTCGGATCCAAGGCCCGGTCATCGTCGAGGGCAAGAAGCCGCTCTACTACTGGATCGCGACGTCTCGGCCGGACCTGCTCCGAGTTGTCGAACGTATCGCACCGTGGCTATGTCCGGTCAAACGGGCGGAGTTCGAGCGGACCCTAGGCGGACCGTTGCCGCCACAGGTCTGGCCCGGCTCGATGAGCGACGAGCTCGCGTGGGCCGGAGGCTTTTTCGATGGCGAGGGCTCCACATATCTTGAGAAGCACAGGACGCATCCGGGTTACTTCTATCCAGTTCTCTACGTTCCACAGTGCGCGAAGATTGGCGTCGCTCCCGAACTCCTCAGACTCAGATCTGCAATGGGTGGCATCGGCAATATCTCAGGGCCCCGTCAGGACGGGCCCGACTGGACGCCGTACCGCCGGTGGCGCGTGGTGACTCCGCTCAAGGTCCAGGCTGCGTTGCATCTCCTGTGGCCGTTCATGGGCGACGTCAAGCGGGCGCAGGCTCAGCAAGTAATGGAGACGATCCACGGACAGCCTGATCTACGGCGAGGCAACCCAGCGTTCGGTGTTGCAGGCGCGCGCTATTGCCTACGCGGACATGACAAATGGAATGCCCGCATCAGACCGTTCAAGGGACGCGGAAGGAATGAACAGGATCCGCTGAATCATCTGCGTCAATGCCTGGCGTGTGTGCGCGAGGACGCTCAGGCGCGGAGAAACAAGAAGCGACGGCCGTAAAGCCGTCGCTCGTACGTGCGTATCTCTCTAGGTTACTTGTTGAAATAGACCTTGTTGATCTCGATGTAGTTCTTCCATTTTTCCGGTACGGCGTCCTCAGGAAAGATCGCGCTCACGGGACACACCGATTCGCACGCGCCGCAATCGATGCACTCGTCCGGGTGGATGTAGTACATGTTGTCTGCATCCGTTGTATAAATGCAGTCAACCGGACACACATCGACGCATGACGCGTCCTTGACGCTGATGCATGGTTCCGTGATCACGTAGGCCATCTGTGATTCGTTCTCCCGTCGCGTACATGTGGAAGAAATCGCGCGCTGAATTCTCAGCCTATCATCGCGCGACGTGAGTAGCGATATCGCCGAGTTCCCGTTGCCGGCCGACGCGACCGAGGAAGAGCGCGCGACAGCCAAGCGCGAGATCGGTAAGTACACCAAGATCATCGGCGAAGAGCCGCGCGTCATCCGTTTCGCCGGCAGGCTGATCGGTCAGACAGGGCCCGTCTGGCATTTCCAGTACACGCGGCTGTACCAGCTCCCGAAGGGGTACCTCGCCGCTGGGCACGATCTTCACGAGGGCATCAAGGTCGCGCACGCCGAAACGCCGGAAGACCTTCCCAGGGCCTTTGAGAACGATCTCGTTCGCGAGTTCGTGGAAGACGAGCTCCGCTACCGCAAGATCATCGGATCCGAGCACGCCCGAGCCCAGTAGCCGTTCGCGCAAATCGGCGCGCCCGCCAAAACGGCAACCACCAGGCGCACCCGACGAGCCCGCCCGCGCCCGCTGTGCCGACCCTCCGGCCGAAGCGCTCATCCGCGGCATCGAGCAGTTCCACGCCGGTGAGTTCTTCGAGCAGCACGAGACGCTCGAGCTCTTGTGGCGCGACACCAGCGCGCCGGTGCGCGGCCTCTATCACGGCATCCTTCAGGTCGGCGTCGGCTTCCACCACTGGCGGCGCGGCAACTTTCATGGCGCGTCGGTCCTCCTCGAGGAAGGGATCGAGCGTCTGCGTCCCTTCGCGCCGACCTGCCAGACGATCGACGTCGCCGCGTTTATCGCGGACGCCACCGCGGCCCGCGCGCGGCTCGTCGCACTAGGTCCTGAGCGGATGAGCGAGTTCGACCTCGCGAGTGCCCCACGGGTACGCTTCGCGCGATGACGGAGGCGGCGCGTGAGTGGGCCAAACGGCTTGGCACCGTGGGTGTGTGGACGTTCGACGCCGAGCGCATGCCCGCCGCCGCGGAGCGCGATTACGCGCGAGCCATCGAGTCGCTCGGGTACCCACTGCTCTGGATTCCGGAGAGCCTCGGCAGCAAGGAAGCGTTCGCGCACGTGGGCCTCCTGCTTGCCGCGACGAAGAAGCTCATCGTCGCCACTGGCATCGCCAACATCTGGGCGCGCGACGCGGTCGCGATGGCCAATGGCGCGCGCGCTCTCGTTGACGCGTACCCCGATCGCTTCTTGCTCGGGCTCGGTGTGAGCCACGCGCCGACCGTCAAAACGCGCGGGCAGAGCTACGCGCGCCCGCTCGAGTACATGCGCCGATATCTCGACGCTATGGATGCGGCGCCGTACACCGGACCAAAGGTCGACGCACCCCGCGTTCTCGCGGCGCTCGGGCCGCAGATGCTTCGCCTCTCAGCCGAACGCTCACTCGGGGCGCATCCGTACTTCGTCCCCGTCGAGCACACCGCGCTCGCCCGCAAGGAGCTCGGCGCGGGCCCGCTTCTGGCCGTCGAGCAGGCCGCCGTGCTGAGCGAGGATCCAGCCGCCGCGCGCGCGACAGCGCGGCGCCACATGAAGCGCTACCTGGAGCTCGACAACTACGCCAACAACCTGCGGCGCCTGGGATGGGCCGAGATCGACCTCGCCGACGGCGGCAGCGACAAACTTGTCGATGCGATCGTCGCTTGGGGGGGAGCTAACGCGATCAAGTCGCGCATCGACGAACACAAAAAGCGCGGCGCGGACCACGTGTGCCTTCAAGTGCTGCGGGTCGATCCGGCCGCCTCGCCGACGACAGACCTCGAGCGCATCGCGAAAGTGGTGCTCTAGACCCCGTCCTTTTCGGGTAGCTCGACCGGCGCGAACCCGGGCTGGTCCCAGCCCAGCACCGTGTAGGGCGGCAGATTCACAGCCTCGACGCCGCGGAGCTCGGGAATGTCGTCGAGGAGCGCACGCTCGATACCGCTCTTGAGCTGCAGCGTGGCCACGAGTCGGCCCATCCGCGGACGGGTTACCGAGACTCGGATGCGCGCGATCGCATCCTCCACGTCGACGAGCTCGACGTGTCCGCCGGTCCGCGACAGGTAGCGCTCCATCTCGGCGATCTTCGCTGCGACGCGCTCGGCGAGGTCAGCCATCTTGAGCGAGCATACGGAAACCGATCGAGGAGGTCTGCCGTGTGCTATCCGCCAGGCGCGCGTCCGCCCGACGTTCCCGCGGATCTGATCCAACCGATGACCGGCGGCGCGGGTGGGGTCGACGCTGTTCTCACCAGCGCCGATGGGACGCGCTTTCGCACGTACCTCGCACGTGCCGGGCAGGGCGACGCGGGCGTCGTCATCGCACCGGACGTGCGCGGGCTGCACCCCTTCTACGAGGAGCTCGCCGAGCGTTTCGCATCCGCGGGCATACACGCGATCGCCTTCGACTACTTCGGACGCAACGCGGGCGCGGATCGACGGGCGGATGACTTCGACTTCATGCCGCACGTCCGTCAGACCACCCCTGAAGGCGTCTTCGCTGACATCACCGCGAGCCGCGCGCACCTCGAGACGGAGACCGGTGCTCGTCGCACATTCGTGCTCGGTTTCTGCTTCGGCGGACGCATCGCGTTCCTCTCATCGGCTGAGCAGGCAGGCCTCGCCGGCGTCGTCGGTTTCTACGGCCGGCTGAGCAAGCGCGAGAACGAGACCTGGCCCGTGCCTGCTGAGGAGGCCGAGCGGATGGCCGCCCCGCTCCTCGGCCTCTTCGGCGGCGACGACCCCGGGATCCCCGCGACGGATATCGCTGCGTTCGATCACGCACTGGGCACCGCCCCTCACCACATCCAGACCTATGCAGGCGCTCCGCACTCGTTCTTCGACCGCACCTTCAACGAGCACAAGGCGGAGTGCGACGATGCATGGCGACGGGTTCTCGGGTTCATGAAGACCGGCGACCCGGCGAAGAAGGCGTGACCATCGACGGCTCGATCTTCGCGTTCATCGGGATCGCCGCGCTCCTCACGATCCTGCCCGGCGCCGACATGGCGCTCGTCGCGAAGGTCACCCTGCTGGACGGACGGCGCGCCGCCTTCTTCACGAGCCTCGGCATCACCGCAGGCCTGCCGGTACACGCGATCGCATCCGCCCTCGGACTCTCGCTCATCCTCGCGACGAGCGCCGAAGCGTTCACGGCGGTGAAGCTCGCCGGCGCGGCGTATCTCGCGTATCTCGGGATCCGGACGATCCGCGACTCCCTTCGACCCTCTGCGGATCCCGCGGTTGCCGCCGGTCGAGCGCGCAGCCGCCATGCCGCCTTCGCGCAGGGCTTTCTTTCGAACGTCCTGAATCCGAAGGTGGCGCTGTTCTACCTGACCTTCCTACCGCAGTTCATCTCGCCCGGCGATAACGTCCTGGCGAAGTCCCTGCTGCTCGCCGGTATTCATGCCGGCCTCGGACTCGTCTGGCTCCCGCTCTATGCCTACGCGATCGACCGGCTCGTGGTGATCATCCGTGGCGCGCGACGCTGGCTGGAGCGTGTCTCGGGGGCCGCGCTTATCGGGCTCGGTCTCCGCTTGGCGCTCGAGCGGCGGTGAGCGTTTCACGCGATACGGAACCCCCGCGCCGGCCCCGCTAGCCTCGTGCCGATGCGCGTCTTCGGCCTTTTCGTTATCGGGACGGTCGGCTTCGTCTTGATCAGCTACTTCGAGCAGCTGCCGGTGCTCGGCTGGCTCGGCGCGATGGTGTCCGTCGTCGCGTGGGTGACTCTCGGCCGCGCTCTCGCACGGGATGGCGCGTCGGCGACCATCACCTCGGCGGTGCTCGGCGCCTGGACCGGATTCGTGGGCGCCTTCAGCGCTTGGGCATTCCAGACGGGAAACTTGTTCGGGCTTACCACTCCCGGCCTGGACCGCGTCGGCGCGGGTCTCGGCTTCGTGGGCGCGACGCTCGGTCTCCTGTACTGGCCGTTGATCGGAGCACTTGTTTGCGCGGGGGCGGCCTTTTTCTCACTGAGCCGACGGCTGGCCTAGCCGATCTACGCGGACGGCGCGGGTGGCACGGCGCAGCGGTTTCTCGCGAGCGCGGGTTCCCAGGACCCCGCACCCAGCGAACGAAGTGAGCTGCATGAGCGGGGAAGGGTGCGCGAGCCGAGAGACCCGCGAAGCCGTGACAGGACCCGCGTCGGTTTCGGGTCGGACTTGTGGGTGGCTAGGCGACGCGGCGCCTCTTGTGTGAAACATAGTCGACGAGAACGTATTCGCCGAGATGCTCAGGCTCGACGTAGAAGGCCCGTCCGTTATTGATTTTCGACATCTGATTGACGAAGTCGACGAGGTAGTGGCCGCGCGCGAGCATGAAGGTGTTGATCGTGATGCCCTCGCGCGTGCAGCGGACCACCTCGCGGAGCGTCGCCTCGAACGTGCGCTTCGTCGGCGGATAGTTGAACTGCGGATAGGTACTCCCCGGCTCGAAGTAGGCGGTCGGCTCGCCATCGGTGATGAGGATGATTTGCTTGTTCTTGCCGCGCGAGCGAGACAGGAGCGTCCGCGCCGTCTCGAACGCGTGCTGCATGTTCGTGCCGTAGACGTACTCGTTCCAGGTCAGCCGCGGGAGATCGGCCGGTTTGAGCTGCGTCGCGTAGGCGGAGAAGCCCACGATGTACAGGTCGTCCTTCGGGAACGTCGACCGGATCAGAGAGTCGAGCGCGAGCGTGACCTTCTTCGCCGCGAGGAAGCATCCGCGGAAGAGCATCGACCGGCTGACGTCGACGAGGATCGCCGTCGCAGACTGCGTGATGAGCTCGGTGCGGTAGACGTCGAAGTCTTCCGCGGTGAGCTTCACCGGTACCTTCGCGCCCTGGCGGATGACGGCGTTGCGCACCGTGCCCGGAAGATCGAGGAGGAACGGATCCCCGAATTCGTAAGTCTTGAGCTCGTCCGTCGGGTCGCCTCCACGGCCGCGTGACTTCGAGCGGTGGCCACCGAACGCGTCCTTCTTGAGCGTCGAGAAGATCTCCTCGAGCGATTTCTGGCCGATCTTCCGGATGCCCCGGGGCGTCAGCTCGTAGCGCTCGCCGTCTTTACGGATGAGCCCCGCCTCCTCGAGAAGCTCGGTCATTCGTCGGAGCTCGTCGAGCGCCTGCCGAGCGGACGGGCCGGCGAGGCGTTCCACCTGATCGCGGTTAAGCGACTCGAGATCGTCGGAGTTGCGAGCGCTGCGGACGGTGTCCTCCATGTCCGAGATCTGGTTCATCTCGTCCATGAGGCCGAGCGCCTCCGCGAGCGTCAGCGGCTCATCCCCTGACATCGCGTGGTCGTAGCCGTCCATCGGCATGAGCTCTCCGAGCGTCTCGGCGAGATCGTTCATAGCCTGCTGCAGGCCCGGATCGTTGAACGCCGCGCCGAGCAGCCCTTCGAGCTGGTCGCGCATGTCCGCCGACATGGATTGCCAAAGCGATCGCATCGCCGCCATGCCCTGCGCTAGCTGTTTCAGGAGATCGTCCCAATCCTTCGCGTTGCCCGCGAGCTCCGGGTACTGGCGCTGGAATGCCTCGAAGTCGGGCTCGCCGCCCTCCATCCGTTCCTTGAGCGCTCGATTTAGGTCCCGGATCATCTGACGCGTCCGCTCGAGCTGCTCCGGCGTGAGGTTCTGCAGCGACTCGCGCATGTTCTTGAAGTACGAGCCGAGGACCTGCTGCTGCAGCTCCTTCAGGAGCTCCTGGTACTTCTCGGCGGCTTTCGGCTCCACGAACTCGTAGTCCTTGAGCGCGCGCACCGCACGCCCGAAGTCGTCCGGAAGCGCGTCGAGCTGCGCGATCCGTTCGGACGCGAGCTTCTCCATCGTCGCTTTCAGCTGTTCGTTCGGAGCTTCCGCGTTGCGCCGCCGGTCGAGACCCTCGCGCTCGAGGCGCTTCACTTCGTCGAGCTTCTCTTTTAGCTCGTCGAAGGTCTTCGAGAGGTCGTGCCGCTGCGCTCGCCGCTGCTTCGCGGTGCGCAGGCGTTCGAGGAGGTCTTTCAGCCCTTCCATGCGTCCGGGTATGCCCCAGCGCGAGAGTCGCGCCATAGCATCCTCGAGATCTCCACCGGAAAGAAGCTCGTCGGCCATCGCGCCGAGCAGCTCTTCCGCTTCGAGAGCGTCGAGCCGCTGGGTGCCGTCCCAGCGGGAGTACCGGAGGTCGCCGTACGGCTGCGCGAGCCCGGGTGGGTCGTTGCGCGGATCGAGCGGGGCGGGGTCCTGCATCAGGCCCTGAACGTGGAGCGGGTCTCGCCACGCTCCTTGTTCAGCTTGCGGTTGAGGTGCAGCCCTTCGAGGACGAATTCCACCGCGGCCGCGATAGCGGCCGGATTACCGGTCGCGCCGACTTTGGCGACCGCGCCCTTCATTCCAGGAATTTGCAGCGCCTGCTTCACGTACTCCTGGCTCGAGAGAGTGGGGGAAACGTGCATGGTCGCGCCGCGTTGGAACGCGGCGAGGAGCGAATCGAACTCGACGAGAGAGAAAGTCCGGTTGAAGACGTTCAGCACCGCGCGCTGCACGAGGCGGTCGATGACGCGCTCCTCCGAGACTTCGCCGACCGATTCGAGCTCGATCTTGCCCGCCGTCGATGCGACGACCGCCGGCAGATCGGTGATGCGCGGCACGACGCTCGTCTCGCCGGTGCGCAGCGCGCGCTTCAAGGCGGCGGAAGCGAGGTTCTCGTAGTTGGCGACCGTGACGCGCACGGACACGCCCGATCGCTGCGAGATCTCGGGCGAGCGTCGCGCCAGCTGCGAGATCTCCGCCAGGACCTCCTTCATGTACGCGGGCATGATCGTTGTGATGCCTTCGTCGACGAAGACCTGCCGCTCCTGCTCCATGATCCCGACTTCGGTCACGATCTCCTTCGGGTAGTGCGTGCGGATCTGCGATCCGAAGCGGTCCTTGAGCGGCGTGATGATCCGGCCGCGGTTGGTGTAGTCCTCGGGGTTCGCCGACGCGACGACGAAGAGGTCGAGCGGCAGCCGCACCTTGTATCCGCGGATCTGCACGTCGCGCTCCTCCATGACGTTCAGGAGGCCGACCTGGACGCGCTCGGCGAGGTCGGGGAGCTCGTTCAGCGTGAAGATCCCGCGGTGGGTGCGCGGCACCAGGCCGTAGTGGATCGTCATCTCGTCGGAGAGGTAGCGTCCCTCGGCGACCTTGATCGGGTCGACCTCGCCGATGAGGTCGGCGATCGAGATATCCGGTGTCGCGAGCTTCTCGCTGTACCGCTGGTCCGGCGTGAGCCACACGATCTCGACCGAGTCGCCGTCGTTGGCGACCCGGTACTTGCAGGCGGCGCAGATCGGCGCGAAGGGCTCGTCATTGATCTCGCAGCCGGCGATGGCAGGCACCGACGCGTCTAGCAGCTCGATGAGCTGACGCGCGATACGGGTCTTCGCCTGCCCGCGCTCGCCCAGAAGGATGATGTCTTGGCCCGAGAGGATCGCGTTCTCGATCTGCGGGATGACCGTGTCTTCGTAGCCGACGATCCCGGCGAACATCTGCCGCTTCGCGCCGAGCGCGGAGATGAGATTTGCCCGGAGCTCTTCCTTCACGCTCTTCGGCCGGTAGCCGGTCTCGCGAAGCGCGCCGATGGTCGTGGCTTGTGTCATACGGTCGGATCTCCTCGTATATCGATGGGGGTTCTCTCTCCACGGTACTCGGCCAGGGCCGCGCGTACGTCGGGAATTTCGCGGCGCCGCTCCTGGAGGAGCTCGCAGAGGAACTGGGTACGCCGCTCGAGCTCGGCCGCAGCCCTGTCGACGTCCTCGTCTCGACGCTGCGCGAGGAGGTCGAGCTCGGCTTCCTCGTGGTGCTCGTGGTCGTCCGTGGCCTCGCGATGCTCGACCAGGGGTAACAGCCGGAGTCCGTTCCCCTCGCGTGGCGTTAGGCGATGCAGGGACACGACGCGGCGCGCGTACTCTCCGCGAACGGTCGCGTAAACCCGCATCACCATCAGCAGGTCGACCCGCGCGAGATCGCTCGGTGCGACACCGAGCTCACCGGTCAGCTGAGCGATGGCCTCGTCCGCGCTGTCGGCGTGGAGCGTCGACCCTAGGGCGTACCCCTCGCGGAGCGTCTCGAAGACGCGAACGGCCTTCGGGCCCCAAAGGTACACCGGCAGGTGCGACGAGAGCTCGTTCCCGAGCAGGATCGTGTTCTCGGGCGTCGTCTGCTTCAGGTAGTCGAACGTTTCGACCCACCCGCGGATGAACACGCGTCTGGTTCCGATCGGGAGGAAGTCCAGAAATGCGGTGAGCGTCGTCGTCTTGCCCGAATGCGGCTGCTCGGCCGCGATGAGGATCGAACCGTGCGCCTCGAGGACCATTCCGCAGAGGGCCGCGGTCCTCGGATCCATGTTGCGCGCCTCGAGGAGCTCGGTGACCGACATCGGGACGGGTGGTTCCCAGTTCCAGCCCCACCAACCCACCGGCATGTCGTAGTCACGCGGGGACAACGGTCGCTCGACGAGGCTTTGACGGCGGTATTGCACGGCCTTCGACTCCTTGGCCGAGCCTAGCACGCTATCCTGCGCACTCCGGTGGCTGAGGACGAGCGGAGCATCGACGATCCCGCGCGACTTGCCGATGAAGCGCGCGAGATCGTGCAGAAAGCGGCGACGGAGCTGCGCGCGCAACGCATTCCGATAGAGACGGAGCCTCCGACTGTCTTCAAAGCCGATTGAACGCTAGCGAAGTTCGCTTCTGCACGGCGGCCGAACTTTCCACGGCGCTGCGCAAGCGGCGCATCTCGGCGGTCGAGCTCGCGCGCGCGTCCCTCGACCTCCTTGGAAGGCTCGGACCCAAATACAACGCGGTCGCCGCGACCATGCCGGAGCGGGCGCTCGACGAAGCGAAGAGCGCGGATCGCGCGCTCGCGAAGAAACAGGGTGGGCCGCTGACGGGAATCCCGTACGGTGCCAAGGACCTCCTCGCGGCGCGCGGCGCGCCGACGACCTGGGGCGCGCCGCCGTACCGCGACCAGATCATCGGAGAGGACGCGACCGTCGTCGCGAAGCTGAAGCGAAGCGGCGCCGTCCTCGCGGCCAAGCTCGCGATGGTCGAGCTCGCCGGTGGTGGCGGCTATCGCTACCCGAGCGCCTCGCTCCAGGGGCCCGGCCGCAATCCGTGGAACAGAGAGCACTGGTCCGGCGGCTCGTCGAGCGGCTCGGGCTCCGCGGTCGGCGCCGGTCTCGTGCCGTTCGCGATCGGGTCCGAAACGTCGGGCTCCATCGGCACGCCGTCGGCGTACTGCGGCGTCACCGGCCTCCGACCGACGTACGGACTCGTGTCGCGCAAGGGGGCCATGGCCCTCTCGTGGACGCTCGACAAGCTCGGCCCGATGGCACGCACCGCGGAGGACTGTGCTGCCGTGCTCGAAGCGATCGCCGGTGCGGACCCCGCCGATCGGACTACAAGCGGGAAGCGGTTCAAGCCGATGGCAGCGCGCTCGGCGGCTGCGGTGGCCAAACGGGCACGGATCGCCTTCGCCGAGGAAGACATCGCTGAACACGCGTCGGCCGAGGCGAGGCGAGCGCTCGAGAAGGGCGTGGAGGGATTCAAGCGCATCGCCCCGAACTTCGTCCGGGCCACGCTGCCGATCATGCCGTTTGCTCCGATGGTCCAGACCGTCTACGGCTCCGAGGGGGCGGAGATCTTCGCCGAGCTCATCGAGGGAAAGCGTTTCGAGCAGCTGATCGACGCTCGCCAGAAAGCGGGGCTGCGCGCGTCCCTCGAGACCAAGGCGCGCGACTACCTGCACGCCATGCGGATGCGCACGCGCCTCCAGGACGCGCTCGATTCGATGTTCCAGGACGTCGACGTGATCCTCTCGGTCGGCCGCGCGATCACGGCGACGCCGATCACCCAACCGCTCGACATCCCGCCGACGACGGCGAGCGCGACGCCTCCTGCGAACCGTCGTCCTGGGAACATCGGCCTCATCGCCGCCGGGAATCTCGCCGGCGTGCCTGCGATCTTCTTTCCCTGCGGGTTCGGCACGGACGGGTTGCCCGTCGGACTACAGCTTGTCGGGCCGCCATTCAGCGAGCCACTCCTGGTCGCCCTCGCGTCCGCGTATCAGCGCGAGACGGATCACCACACCAAGCGACCGAAGGACTGAACGCGTCGCGCGCTACGGTGTGGGGCTGCGGAACCCCGTGCACGGGACCCGCCGTCCCTGAGCGTCGGGTTGTCCCCGGCAGATGTCGAGGCTGTAGGGCATGACGAGTTCATACGCGACGCCCCGATGGTGATAGAGCATTCGAAGTGCGTCGATCCTGCCGGCGGAGCTATTCGGCAGCCACCGAACCCCCACTAGCACGGACGGGTCATTGGAGCACCTTTTCCCATCTGCGGCGGAGAGAACGGCTCCGCTCACTTCTCTGGTCGGCATCTCGGGCGGCGGGAAGCTAGCGGCTGGGCCGGCGCCGTACGAAAGGCAGCTCCCGTCGGCCTGTAGGACCGAGTTGTTCAGCACGAGACCGAGCACCTCGAGGCCCCGAGTCCCGACAGGCTCGATCGAGTCGATCCGAATGTCACTCACCGCGGGGTCTCCGTACCACGGCAGATTCATTCCCCAGACGAACACTTCGCCGTCCGCGAGGGGGGTACGAGATATTGAACGCGCTATTCGTCGTGAGTGGTCCGTCTTGGCGCGGACCGCGCAGTGCGTTGGCCGCAACGAAGACGATCACGGCCACGGCGACTAGCGCTCCAATCACCAGCAGTCGGCGGGTCATCTCACGCACCGAACTGGCTGGTGATCGGTACGAGCGCGGCGATCTGTTCTCGTTCGGTGCCGTAGGGCTGGAACATGATGTTCGCGTGGCCGATGCCTTTGTCGGCGTAGCTCTTTAGCGTCGCGGCTGCGTCGTCGGACGTTCCGAAGAGCAGACCGGGCCGCGACGCGAGGAGGCCCTTGCGATCGGTCTTCTGGCGTTTCGCGATCTCGTCGAGCCGCGCGTCCGCTTCGGCGCGTGTCTTGCCGACGCACGCCAGCAGAAAAGCGCTCCGCAGAAGAGTCTTGGGGTCGCGCTTCTCCAGGCGGCAGGCCTCATCGAGGTCGCGCAGTCGATCCGGGAGATCGCCCGGCGCGGAAGCGCTGACCGTGATGTTGAACGCGTGACCGTACTTCGCGGCGGCACGCATGACGCGCGGCTTCGAGCCACCGATCCAGATCGGGAGCGGCTTCTGCATCGGCTTCGGGGAGCAGAGCGCGTCGGCGACACGGTAGTACTTGCCCTGAAAGGTCGCGCGCTCGTCCTTCCACATGCGTGTACAGATCTCGAGGGTCTCGATCATCTGGGTCACGCGCGTCGGTGCGTCGGGGAATTCGTAACCGTATGCGCGGTACTCGACCTCCTTCCAGCCGGCGCCAAGCCCGAAGTCGAGCCGTCCCTTGCTCATCACGTCCACGCCGGCCGCCATCTTCGCGAGCAGGGCCGGTTTGCGGTACGACTGCGCGGTGACCATCGGCCCGATCCGGATCCGCTCCGTCCGCACGGCGAGCGCCGCGAGGAGCGTCCAGGCCTCGAGACAGTCGGTATTCACCGCGTTCGGGTCGAGGAAGAAATGGTCGGAGACCCAGAGCCGCGTGAAGCCGGCCCGCTCCGCGTCGAGCGCGATCGCCAGGACGTCCTCGAACTTGAAGCCAAACTGCGGCTCGATCTGAACGCCGAGATCCATGCGCCGACTCTAGCGACGAGCCGCGCTCAACGCTCCGACGGCGTCTCTTCCTCCGCGGTCAGGCGGAACATCATGTGCCGGCCCGTGACCGTGAGGGTCGCAAGCATGAAAGCGGCGAACATCGCGATGCCCACGTTCGGGAGCGGCCCGAGCTGCACGACGAGGGCGTTGAAAGCGATCACCAGCACGAACCACACGAGGAACGCGATGAGGGTTTCGCGGAACTGGAACGTGATCGGCCGCCTCGGCACGCGGCGCTCGGGCCGGCGCTCCGGCGGAAGGGCTGCCTCCGCCTCGCGGCGTCGCCGCCGGTCCGCTCGCATCACGCGGGCGACGTAGCCGACGCAGGCCACGAGCACGACGGCCTCGAGGACCACGTTGAGGTACCGGCCCAGGGCGATCGAGACCGGGATGAGGAGAAGCGCGAGCACCGCGACGATCGTCGCCGCCGTCGCAAGAGCGATCGTGAGGCCGCGGCGCCCGCTCATCGGGCCGAGAGGGCGCGATCGAGCACCTCGACGACGTGCATCACCGGTATGTCGGTGCGGCCGCGCGAGCGAAGCCCAGCGGCGAGCTGCAGCATGCATCCCGGGTTTCCCGTGACGACCGCGTCGGGCCGCGTGGCGAGGATCGCGTCGATCTTCGGCTCGAGGAGCCGGTCCGCGTACTCCGGCTGGGCAAGGTTGTAGTACCCGGCGCTCCCGCAGCAGACGTCGGCGTTGGCCATCTCCACGAGCTCGAGGCCGCGCACCCTCGAGAGGAGCGCCCGTGGCTCGGCCCGGATCCCCTGGGCGTGCGCGAGATGGCAGGGATCCTGGTACGTGACCCGCATCGCGAGATCGCCGAAGGTGTCGTCGCCGACGATGGTCTGCATGTACTCGCTCACGTCGCGAACGCGCGATGCCAGCGACGCCGCACGACCGGCCCAGTTCGGCCGGTCCTCGAGGAGATGCGCGTAACTCTTGAGATGCGCGCCGCAGCCCGCCGCGTTGACGAGGATGACCTCGGCTCGCTCGAACGCGGCGATGTTGACCTTCGCAAGGCGTATCGCCTCGTCCTTGTCGCCGGCGTGCGCGTGGAGCGCACCGCAGCAGGTTTGCCCGGGCGTGTCGATGACCTCGGCACCCAGATGCGCGAGCACGCGTGCGGTCGCGCTGTGCACGTCGCCGTACGACGCGCGCATGACGCACCCGAGGAGGAGCGCCACGGACGAACGCGGCGCAGCCACCGCGACCGGCCGATACGCCGGGCGGCCGACCGGAGGCGCGAGCGCATCCAGCCGGCGCAGGCGCGGCGGAAGGAATCGGCGCGCGAGGCGCCGCAGCCCGGTGCGTTCAGAGAGGAGAAGGAGTGCGGCCATCGCGCGGAGGACCCACGGCCGCGAGACCGACCACAGCAGCACCTGGCCGAGCGGGCTGATCCCGCGCGTCTGCGCGATCCCGGCACGGGTTTCCTCGATGAGCCGACCATAGGGGACGCCCGATGGGCAGACCGCTTCGCACGCGCGGCACGCCAGGCACCGGTCGAGGTGGAGCACGGTGGCGTCGCTCGTCAGCACGTCGATGCGCCCGTCAGCGATCGCACCCATGAGATGGAGGCGCCCGCGCGGCGACTCCGTCTCGAGATTGGTGATCTTGTAGGTCGGACACGCCTCGAGGCAGAGACCGCAGTGGATGCAGCGCTCGAGCCCCGTCGTGTCGAAGGTGGTGCTCACGTCGGCATCCGGCCCGGCGCGAGCACGCCGAGCGGATCGAAGCGCTCCTTGAGCGCGCGTGCGATGCCGAGCGGGACGCGCGGCGTGCCCCACGCTCCGCCCGCGTCGCGTTTGTACTCGGCGCTCGCACGCTCCAGCACGGCGATCCCACCGGCGGCCTCGAGCGACTCGCGAACCTTGCGGAAGGTCGGGCGCTCGATCGACCGCAGGAGATACGCGGTCGAGGTGCCCGGATAGATCACCGCGTCGTACCCCGCGAACCCGATCTCCGGCCGCGCCCCAGCCGGCCATGCGATGCGCGCGGTCCACTTGCTTTCGAGCGGGAGCGCGGCGACGCGGTCCCAAACGTCGTTCGCGACATCGCGGCAGCGCACGCGCTCGCGCACGTCGCGCCCGAGCCGGCGCACCGCGGCCGCGGGCCCGGTGAGGCGGACGAGGAGCGCAGCCTCACCGTGGGCACCGACGGCGCCGACCGAATCGCCGGTGACGATCGCGAGCGCATCTAGGGGAAGTCCGCTCGCGTGAAGATGGTTCGCTGTCTCGAATGCGGCCCGGACGTCGACGTCCGCCACGAGCGAGACCGTCCGCTCGGGTATCGCGGTGAGCTTCAGCGTGAGCTCGACGATCGCCACGAGGGTGCCGAAGGTGCCGCTCCAAAGGCGGGTCAGGTCGTAGCCCGTCACGTTCTTCACCACCCGGCCGCCCGAGCGCACCGGCGTGCCGTCGCCCAGGACGGCGCGCGCGCCGATCACCCAGTCGCGCGGGTGGAAGTACCGCAGACGCGACGGCCCGCCGGCCGCGCTGGCGAGTGTGCCGGCGACGGTCGCGCGTTCCGGGAGTCCCGGCTCCACCGGCCAGCGCTGGCCGCGCGGCGTGAGTGCGGCAGCGAGCTCGGCGAGGGTCGTGCCGCCGCGAACCGTGGCCACGAGGTCGTCGGGCTCGTACTCCACGATCCCGCGTACGGCTGAGAGATCGAGCGCGAGGTCGTAGCGCGCCGGCGGATCGCCCACGCCGAGGCGTGTCGCGCCACCGCTGATCACGATCGCGTCGCGCCGCTCGTTCGCACCGCGGATCGCCTCGACGACGTCGGCCTCGCTCGTCGCGCGGACGATGTCACGCGGGTTCATCCCGTCCACCGCGTGCGCGTCGGGTCGTACTGCTATACCCACATGCCCTCCGCGAGCGCGCGTTTGGTGCGCTCCGTCGGGATGTCCGCGCAGGAATCACCGCCCGGAAAGACCTTCCCCGGATTCATGGTGGCGTCCGGGTCGAACGCGTCGCGCGCCCGCCGCTGCGCGTCAAGATCTTCGGGACCGAAGACCCAGAACATGAAGTGGTTCTTCTCGAGGCCGACACCGTGCTCGCCGGTCAGTGCGCCGCCCGCATTCAGCGCGACCTTCAGGATCTCCGCGCTCGCCTCCATGACTCGATCGACGGGCTGGGTGCGCGCGTCGAAGAGGAGCACCGGATGCAGATTGCCGTCGCCGATGTGGAACATGTTCGCGATGATGTAGCCGTACCGCTCGGCGATCGCATTCACTTCGCGAAGTACTTCAGGCACCTTCGTGCGCGGCACGACCGCGTCGTGGAGATAGTTGTTCGGTTTGATCCGGGCGAGTGCCGCGTAGCCGAGCTTGCGCGCCTTCCAAAGGAGCTCGCGCTCGGCCTGCGTCTCCGCCGAACGAACGTCGGTCGCGCCGTTCATCTTCAGCACTCGCAGGATCGACGCCGCCCAGTCCTCGGTCTCCTCGTTGAGCCCCTCGACCTCGACGAGGAGCAGCGAGCCCGCATCCGCGGGAAGGTGGACCTCGAACGCCGCGTTCAGCGCGCCGATCGTGACCTTGTCGAGCATCTCCATCGCGGCGGGCACCACGCCACTCGCGATGATCGCGCTCGCTGCGCGGGCGCCGCTGTCGATGTCGGCGAAGATCGCGACGAACGTGCGCACGTCCTCCGGAAGGGGGAGCAGGCGGAGCCAGACCTTCGTGATGATCCCGAGCGTCCCCTCGCTGCCGACGATGAGAGGCACGCAGTCGTAACCAGGCAGATCGGCGACCGCGCCACCGAAACGCGCGATCTCGCCGTTCGGAAGGACGAGCTCGATCCCGAGGACGTGGTTCACCATCGAGCCGTAGCGGAGGGCGTGGGGGCCGCCGGCGTTCGTGCCGGCGTTTCCGCCGATGGTCGATATCTTCTGGCTCGCGGGATCTGGCGCGAAGAACAGGCCGGCTTCCCGGGCCGCCGCGCTCACCGCGAGATTTGTGACGCCGGGCTCGACGACCGCGACGCGCGCCGCCCGGTCGATCGAGACGATGCCGCGAAGGCGTGTCGTCGCGACCACGATCGCGCCCGCGCACGCGATCGTCCCTCCGGAAAGGCCCGTTCCCGCGCCGCGGGGCACGATCGCGACACCTGCGTCGTGCGCAGCCCGGACCACCCCGGCGACCTCGTCCGCGGTCCCGGGCACCGCCACCGCGGTCGGCGGATGGCGATCGAAACCCGCGTCGTATTCCCACACGATGAGGTCCTCGGGGCGCCAGAAGACGTTTTCTTCCCCGCAGATCTCCTGCAGTCGGACGACGAGCGGGCTCGGTCCTGAAGGCACTCGTCTAGGTTAAGCGTGCTCCTCGATCCAGATCGCGCCGTCCTCGGCGTGTTCCTTCTTCCAGATCGGCACGATCGACTTCAGCTCGTCGATCGCGCTCCGTGCGGCGGCAAATGCGGCATCGCGGTGGGGAGCTGCCGCGGCGACGACCACGGCGATATCGCCGATCGCCAGATCGCCGATCCGATGGTGCATCGCGATCCGAAGAGGGCCGTGCTCCCGCACGAGACGTTCGGAGATCTCGCGCATCTTCGCCTCCGCCATCTCGGCATAGGCCTCGTACTCCAGATGGAGGATGCGCTTGCCACGGCTCCGGCTGCGAACCGTGCCGAGGAAGACCACGACGCCGCCAAAGGCGTCGTCGCGCACTAGCGCGAGTGCGTCGTCGACGGATAGGGGAGCCTCGCTGACTGCGATCGGCGCGAGCGTGCGCGCGCCGCCGGACACCGGCGGGATCAGGGCGACCTCGTCCCCGTCGGCGAGCGGCGTGTCCAGGTTCGCGTACTCGCGGTTCCGCGCGATGACCACCTGACGTCCCTCCGCGATCAGCGGGTGTTCTTTGACAATGCGCGCGACGGCGTCGCGCACGGACGAACCGGGCGGAAGCTCCAGATCGAAATGGCCTCGGCCCGCCGCCTCGCGGTACGAGGCGAAGAGGCGAACGTGCACCATCAAGGGGCCCGATTCTAGGCGCGGGTAATTCGCCCGGCATGCGACAATCGCTCACCCATGGACCTTGGCGCGGCGCTGCCCGCGCTCCTCCTGACAATTGCGCTCCTCGTGCTGAACGGGTTCTTCGTGGCGGCGGAGTTCGCGATCGTTCGGGTGCGCGAGACGCAGATCAACGAGCTTGCCGAGCAGGGTGACCGTCGGGCGCAGCTCGCTCGTCATATCGCCAAAAACATCTCCGCGTATCTCTCCGCTTGCCAGGTCGGCATCACAGGCGCCTCGCTCGCGCTCGGTATCGTCGGCGAGCCGGCCGTCGCGACGCTCATCGAGCCGGCCTTCGGCTGGCTGCGCCAGATCTCCGAGGCCGCCTTCCATGCGCTCTCATTCGCCATTGCGTTCGCGATCGTGACCTATCTGCACCTCGTCGCCGGAGAGCAGGCGCCGAAATATTTCGCTATACAGCGCGCCCTGCCGACGACCCTCTGGACCGCGGCTCCGCTGCACTGGTTCGCGACTGCCTTCCGGCCCTTCGTCTGGTTGACGAACGCTAGCGCTCAGGCGGTTCTCAGGCCGTTCGGCATCAAGACCACAGACGAGATGGAGGCCTACAGCGAGGAAGAGCTCAAGATGCTCGTCGCGGTCTCGACGCGCAGTGGGGTCCTCAAAGAGTCGGAGCGCGCGATCGTGGGCCGTGCGATGGAGTTCGCCGACCGCATCGTGCGGCAGGTGATGGTGCCGCGCACCGAGATCGTCGCAGTCTCGGACGACACGCCGGTGGCCGTCATCCTCATCACTGCACGGCAGCATCGCTTCTCACGCTTTCCCGTCTACCAGGAGGACCTCGACCACATCATCGGGATCGTCCACGTGAAGGACCTCGTCGGCGTCGACAAGGACAACCGGACGCGCGCGCGCGATGTCATGCGGAAAGTGCCGGTCATGCCCGAGACCATGCGCCTGGATCAGGCGCTCGCCGAATTCCGCAGGCAGCGAGTGCAGCTCGCGGTCGTTCTCGACGAGTTCGGAGGAACGGCGGGCCTCGTGACGCTCGAAGACGTGATCGAGCAGCTCGTCGGTGAGGTTCAGGACGAGTTCGATCGCGAAGCGCCGGCTTTCAAAGAGGAGGCACCCGGGACCGTCGTCGTCGATGGACTCACGTCGCTCGACGCGCTGCGCGAGCGGTTGGGCGTCGAGCTGGCGGACGAGCCGTACGACACCGTCGGCGGTCTCGTGTTCGGCCGCCTCGGTCGCCTCGCGGCTGTCGGCGACACGATCGAGATCGAGGGCTACCGATTCCAGGTGACGGCGGTCGACGGACGCCGCGTCGC
>JBBPIP010000017.1:0-51350 GCA_038040265.1 Chloroflexota bacterium
CCGATCGCTCCGGCGTGACGCTTGGACTCCTTCGCGTCGAAGAGGTCATCGATGACGTCACCGAGCTCGTCGCCGTTCTGCACGCGCTCGGCTGCCGCGATGGGAAGCAGCGTGCGGCCCCAGGCCGCTTCGCCGATACGGCCATCGCGCGTCAGCGCGACGACATGACCGGTGAGCCACGCGCGGTCGCCGTCGATGATCGCCCCGCCCTCGAGGCCGAACGCGATCTCCGCGTCCGTTTGCTCGAGCGCCCCCCGAGCGCGCGCGAGGGCACCGCTGCGAATCGCGTCTTCGCCCAGGGGCATGTCGCCGACGCCGCTCGGTACGGCCACGGACACGACGACGCACTCGGGCGCGAACCGGCCGAGGGTGCGGCGGACGGCCTCGACCTTCGCGGGATTGGTCGAGCCAACGGCAGCGCGGCGGAACGGCAGCGGCACGCTGTGATTGTTGTCGGGACCAGATAAGGCAGTGAAAACGGGCCTTTCCCGGCCGGTATCTGACGGGTACAATTCCGAGTGAAGTGCTCGGAAATTCCCCTACCGCCTTCCACGTCTCCACTCGCGGCGAGTACGGGATGCGTCTCATGGTCGACCTCGCAAAGCACTGGGGCCAGGGGAGCGTCTCGCTGCACACCGTCGCCGAGCGTGAGGACCTGCCCGAGGCGTACCTCGAGCAGCTCGTCGCCGCTCTCCGCAAAGCGGGTCTGGTGAACGGCAAGCGTGGCGCGGGCGGCGGCTACGTGCTCGCGCGCGAGCCGCGCGACATCACGGCCGGTGACGTCGTGCGCGCGCTCGAGGGACCGATCGAACCGCAGATCTGTACCGCGGAGGGCGAGCCCGTCGTGAACTGCGTGCGTGAGCCCGACTGCGGAACGAGGGCTGTGTGGCTCAAGCTCCAGGACAGCATCGCGAAGGCTCTGGATGGCATGACTCTCGCGGAGATAGCGACGACCACGACGCGGGAGCGTGCGAATGTCTAGCCTCGAGATCAAAGACCTGGTCGTGAGCGTCGAGGGCAAGACGATCCTCAACGGGATCGATCTCGTCGTCGAGAGCGGTTCGGTGCACGCGATCATGGGACCGAACGGTTCCGGCAAGAGCACGCTCTCGCTCGCGATCATGGGTCACCCCAAGTACAAGGTCGATCGCGGCCATGTCCTGCTCGACGGCATCGACCTCCTAAAGATCCCCGTCGACGCGCGCGCTCGCGCGGGCGTCTTCCTCGCGTTCCAGTACCCGTCGGCGATCCCCGGCGTCTCGGTCGCGAACTTCCTGCGCACCGCCATCAACGCGCGCCGCGCCGCGCCCCTCGCCGGCGGCACGGGCGAGGTCAAGAAGAACGACATGCCCATCCCGCAGTTCCGCAAGCTCCTCGCCGAGAAGATGAAGCTCCTGGGCGTCGACGACTCCTTCATCACCCGATCGGTGAATGACGGATTCTCCGGCGGAGAGAAGAAGCGCCTCGAGATCCTCCAGATGCACATGTTCCAGCCGCGCTTCGCGATCCTCGACGAGACCGACTCCGGCCTCGACATCGACGCTCTCAAGGTCGTCGCCGAGGGGATCGACGCGATGCGCTCGCCCGAGGTGGGGATGCTCCTCATCACGCACTACGAGCGGATCCTTCGCTACGTGCACCCGGACTTCGTCCACGTGCTCGTCGACGGGCGCATCGTGCGGACCGGCGGCCCGGAGCTCGCGGCCGAGCTCGAGTCGAAGGGCTACGAGTTCGTGCGCGAAGCGCTGTACGCAGGGAAGGCATAGCTCGGTGGCAGTGACCGTGAAGACCGCGACCGTCAAGGCGGCGCCGCTGGACGTCGCGCGGATCCGCAAGGACTTCCCGATCCTCGCGCAGACCGTGCGGGGAAAGCCGCTCGTGTACCTCGACAACGCGGCGACGAGCCAGAAGCCCAGGCAAGTGATCGACGCAATGTCGCGCGTCTTCGAGGAGCACAACGCGAACATCCACCGCGGCGTCTACGAGTTCAGCGAGCGGACGACCGCCCTGTTCGAAGAGGCCCGTGCGAAGGTCGCGCGCTTCATCAACGCCCCGAGCGAGCGCGAGGTCATCTTCGTGCGCAACGCCACCGAAGCGCTGAACCTGGTCGCGTACGCGTGGGGCCGGGACAACATCAAGCGGGGCGACCGTATCGTGACGACGGTCCTGGAGCACCACTCGGACTTCGTCCCGTGGCAGCAGCTCGCGACTGAGGTCGGGGCGGAGATCGCGGTGGTCGACATCGACGACGATGGCCGGCTGCGGCGCGATCAGCTCTCGGCCGAGCTGCGCAAGGGCGCGAAGCTTCTCGCGATCACTCACACCTCGAACGGCCTCGGCACTGTGAACCCAATCAAGGAGATCGCGGCCGAGGCGCGCGCCGCCGGTGCGACCGTCCTCGTCGATGTCGCGCAAGCGGTGCCGCACACGCCGGTGGACGTCCAGGACCTCGGTGCGGACTTCGTCGCCTTCAGCGGCCACAAGATGCTCGCGCCCCCCGGCTCGGGTGGACTGTGGGGCCGCGCAGAAATACTCGAAAAGATGCGTCCGTTCCTGTACGGCGGCGACATGATCAGCCGCGTCACCGTGAAGTTGACCGAGTGGAACGAGCTCCCGTGGAAGTTCGAGGCCGGCACGAGCTCGTACGTCGACGCCATCGGTCTCGGAGCCGCGGTCGACTACCTGAACGATGTCGGCGTCGCGAAGATCCACGCGCACGAGCTCTCGCTCGTCGCGTACCTGCTACCTCGCCTTCAGGAGATACCAGGGGTCACCGTCTACGGGCCGAAGGACCTCGAGTCACGGGTGGGCGTCGTCTCGTTCAACATCGAGGGCATTCACCCGCACGACGTCGCCACGATCTTCGACAGCGAGGGCCTGTGCGTGCGCGCCGGGCACCACTGCAACCAGCCGCTCATGACGCGGCTTGGCGTACCGGCAACGACGCGGGCGAGCATGTACCTGTACAACACGACAGACGAGATGGATGCTCTCGTGAGTGCCATCCATGCCGCGAAGAAAGTGTTCCGGATCTAGTCATGGACGACATGTACCGGGACTACATCCTCGATCACTACAAGAACCCGCGGAACTTTGGCGAGCTCGAGGGCGCGACGCACACGTACCACGACTCGAACCCGCTCTGCGGTGACGAGATGACGATGCAGCTCCGCATCGGCGATGGGCACGTCGACGACGTGCACTTCACCGGTAAAGGCTGCGCGATCAGCCAGGCATCGGCGTCCATCCTCACCGAAGAGGTGAAGGGGAAGACGCTCGAAGAGGTGAAGGCCATCGACCGCGATCACGTGCTCGCGAATCTCGGCATTCCGATCAGCCCGGCGCGCATAAAGTGCGCGCTCCTCGGGTTGAAAGCGCTGAAAGGCGCCGCGTGGGGACTCACGGCGTGGCCCGGCGAAGAGGTGAAAGCGAAATGACCACTCAAGTTCAAGATCTCCCCAAGGACTACCAGTACGGCTGGGAAGACAAGGACGCTGTCTACCGCAACAAGAAGCGCAAGGGCCTCTCGGAGGACGTCGTCCGCGAGATCAGCCAGACCTACAAGCAGGAACCGGACTGGATGCTGCAGCGGCGCCTCAAGGCGCTCAAGCACTACCGCGCGCGCTCGATGCCGACGTGGGGCGCGGACCTCTCGGGCATCGACTTCGAGGACATCTATTACTACCTGCGCGCGTCCGACAAGTCCGCCAAGAGCTGGGAGGACGTGCCCGACTACGTGAAGCGCACGTTCGATCAGCTGGGGATCCCGCAGGCCGAGCAGAAGTACCTGGCCGGGGTCGGCGCGCAGTACGACAGCGAGTCCGTCTACCACAACATCCGCAAGGACCTCGAGAAGCTCGGCGTCATCTTCATGGACACCGACACCGCGCTGAAGGAGCACCACGACATCGTCAAGCAGTACTTCGGCACGGTGATCCCGGCAAACGACAACAAGCTCGCCGCGCTCAACACGGCGGTGTGGTCGGGCGGATCGTTCGTGTGGGTCCCACCCGGAGTCAAGGTGGAGATCCCGCTGCAGGCGTACTTCCGGATCAACAGCGAGAACGCCGGGCAGTTCGAGCGGACGCTCATCATCGCCGAGGAAGGCTCGAGCGTTCACTACGTCGAAGGTTGCACGGCCCCGGTGTTCACGACGAACACGCTTCACAGCGCGGTCGTGGAGATCATCGTGAAGAAGGGCGCGGACGTGCGCTACACGACGATCCAGAACTGGAGCCACAACGTCTATAACCTCGTGACCAAGCGCGCCGTCGTGCACGAAGACGCACGCATGACGTGGATCGACGCGAACCTCGGGTCGAAGGTCACGATGAAGTACCCGAGCGTCTACCTCGTCGGCGAGCGCGCTCACGGCGAGGTGCTCTCGGTCGCGTTCGCGGGAACCGACCAGCACCAGGACGCAGGCGCCAAGATGATCCACGCGGCGCCGAACACGACGAGCATCATCCAGAGCAAGGGGATCAGCAAGGGAACCGGGCAGCAGACCTACCGCGGCCTGGTGAAGATCTATCCCGGTGCGCACGGCGCCAAGAGCACTGTCCGGTGTGACGCGCTCATCCTCGACCCGACCGCGCGAAGCGACACCTACCCGTACATGGAGATCGACGAAGAGGACGTGACCATCGGTCACGAGGCGTCCGTCTCGAAGGTCGGTGAGGAGCAGCTCTTCTACCTCATGAGCCGCGGACTCTCCGAGGCCGAAGGGACCGCGATGGTCGTGAACGGCTTCATCGAGCCGATCGTCAAGACGCTCCCGATGGATTACGCGATCGAGATGAACCGGCTGATCACGCTCCAGATGCAAGGCGCCATTGGCTAGCACAGCAGAGCTCGTAGCCGTCCCGCTGCTGCTCGACCGGAACACGGTCGAGCAGCACAGTCTTCGGAGCGAGGAGCCGCAGTGGCTGCGCGATGCGCGCCTCGAAGCAGCGGCGAGATTCACGCCTGACAGCTGGCCGACGGGTCAGGAAGAGGAGTGGCGGCGTTTTCCGCTAAAAGACTTCCCTGAAGGATCGCTCGTCTCGACACTCGATCACCTGCCCGGCATTCAGTTCAAGCTCGAGCCAGAGGCCGCGGCCCACGGCGTGATCTTCAAAGGGCTGCTGCGCGCCTCGCTCGACAATCCCGAGCTCGTCCGTCCGCACATCGCTCCGGGGGACGGGATCCCGTCTCACACCGCCTTTCGTGCGATAGCGGACGCCCTCTGGTCAGCCGGAAGCACGTTCGTACACGTCCCCGCGGACGTTGTCGTCGAGATGCCGATCGTTGTCGACAAGGTCTGGCCCGCCGGCGGCGATGCGATGTTGTCGCGAACGATCGTGGTCGCCGAGCGCGGGTCGACCGTGACGATCGTCGAGGAACTCTCGTCTGAAGGCGCGGCCCCCCGGATCGCGATCCCTCACGTCGATGTCTACGCCGGTCCGGGCGCGCGTGTGCGCTATATCGCGATCCGCCGCTTCGCACCTGGCGTCGTCGATCTCGGTTTCCAGCGGTTCCGTTCCGCCAGCGACAGCGACCTCGCGGTGCACAACGTGTTCGCTGGAGAGGGCAAGTCGAAGGTCGGCATCCAGTCGGACATGGAGGGCAACGGTGCGACCGTGAAGCTCTACGGCCTCGTGGCGGCGGGCGACAACCAGCGCATCGACGTGAACAGCTTCCAGCAGGTCGACGGCAAGGGCTCGCAGAGCGATCTCCTGTATCTCTCGGCTCTGTACGACCACGCCAAGGCCATCTTCTACGGCAAGATCCGGGTCGAGGCGACCTCGAGCGGGACCGGCAGCTACCAGGAATGCCGGAACATGCTCCTTTCGAAGCACGCGGGTGCCGACCCAATCCCGGTACTCGAGATCCTCACCAACGACGTCGTCCGCTGCGGCCACGGCGCGACGGCCGGCGCGCTCGGGGACGAGGACCTCTTCTACGCGATGTCGCGCGGCTTCGACCGCGACCAGGCCCAGCAGCTCATGGTCCACGGGTTCTTCCGGCGCGTCATCAACCAGCTCGACGACGAGCACGTCCGCCAGCGCGTGCTGAACGCGCTGCGCCCGCGGATCGGCAACATCGCCGAGATGGGCGTTCTCGCTTGAGCGAGTTCGTGCCGGTCGCGCGTGTTGACGAGGTCCCGGTCGGCGAGGTGAAGGTCGTGCACGCGCGCGACAAGAGTCTCGCCCTTGGCCACTGCGACGACGACACGTGGGGCGCCATCGACAACGTCTGCACGCACGACGGCGGCGTCCTCGGCGAGGGCGAGCTCGACGACTGCTTGGTCGAGTGCCCGCGCCACGGGGCGCGATTCGACCTCCTGACTGGCGAGGTGCGCGCCCTGCCGGCGGTGTTCCCGGTGAACGCGTACCCCGTGCGCGTCGTCAACGGGGTCGTCGAGGTAGACGTGAGCGTTGCGACCAAACCGCTCGAGATCGGCTGAGCCGCTAACTACTAGCAGGCCGTCTAACTCATATGAAAACCGCTGCGGGAGATGACACGATCGGTGCATGGCCGATCACGTCATCGAACACTCGACCCCGCGTGTCGCCTCCATAGACCGGTACTCGCCCGCGGTGCTGCTGTCGCTCGCGCTGCTCTTCGGGGCCGTGGCCCAGTGGCTTTTCTACCGATCGCCGGTCGGGATCAACCTGGGCATCGCGTCTGTGGTCGTGCTCGCGGTCGCCTGGCGCCTCCGACCGGTCGGCGCGCGGGTCGACCGGCTCGATCGATGGATCGCCCCGGCGGCGATCGTCTTCGCGTTCCTCCCGGCGCTGCGCGTCGATCTCATGCTGCTGCTCTTCGATGTCCCCGCCACGCTGGTCCTCGTGACGATGTCCGCGGTGTCGTTCGCCGGCGTCCCGCTCACGCGCCGCGCCGTGGACATCCTCGTGATCCTCGGCCTCGTCGTCGTGGGACGGATCGTGGCCGGCGGGGCGCTCCTGCTCGCCGCGCTTCCCGACCTCGGCCGGCCGCTCGCGCGACGGAGTGGGGGACGGATCGGTTCGGTGGGGATCGGCATCGCGATCGCCTTCCCGTTCCTCGTCGTGTTCGCCCTTCTGTTCGCGAGCGCGGATGCGGTCTTCTCGAGCGCGGTCACGAACGTGTTCGACTTCCGCAAGTGGTCGATCGGCGAGCTCATCGGGCGTCTTTTCCTCGCCGCGGCGTTCGCCTGGACCGGAGGCGGCCTGTTCGTCGTCGCGGGACGGCGCACCGACACGACGATGGCCACCGTGTTGCCGCGCCTTCGCGGCCTGCTCAGCTCAACCGCCGGTGCGACGACGCTCATCGCCGTCGACGCGCTCTTCGTCTTCTTCGTCGCGCTGCAGATCGCGTATCTCTTCGGTGGGATCGACACCCTGAACGCGACAGGCCTGACGTACTCCAGTTACGCGCGCCGCGGCTTCTTCGAGCTCATCGCCGTCGCCGTGCTCGCGGGCGGGCTCCTCTTCGCGGTGGAGCTCGTGGTAGCCAAGCGCACGCGCCTCTACGTCGTCGCCGCTCTCACGCTCGCGCTCGCGACGCTCGTCATCGTCGCCTCGGCGGCGTACCGGATGCAGCTCTACCAGCTTGCGTACGGTTGGACGGAGCAGCGGTTCTACGCGCTCGCCGGGATCGCGTGGCTCGGCGCCGGCGGTGCCTGCGCCGCGGTGCTCATCTGGCGTGACGCGACCCGGTGGCTGCTCCATGCGGCCGGGCTCATCGGCCTCGTGGTGGCCGTCGCGATCAACCTCGTCGGACCCGCGGCGTTCGTCGCACGCCAGGATCTCGAGCGCGTCATCGACCCGCCCGGTCTGCCCGACGACGCCTACCTCGGTCTGGATGCGTACTACCTGGCGACGCTGGGGGACGGCGCGATACCGACTCTCGTCGAATACCTGCCGCGTCTGGCCGCGTCCGACCGGGCCGCACTCGGGTCGGCCCTCCGCACACTCGCGCTCGAGGGACGCGGGCTCGAGCCGGTCCCATTCCCTGGCTTCAGCGTCGATCGCGAGCGGGCTCGCGAGGCGCTGCTCGCAGCCGCCGATGAGCTCCGGAGCTATCCGGTCTTCCGCGGAGCGCCGTTCCAGCGACGACCGTGATCCGTTTCGCGGCCGCCGCCCCTCGCGGCGTTCGACCCAGCTGCGGAAATTCGCGCGCGGGTCCGCCGGCGAGTTCTTGACCGCGGTCGCCGGCTGCACGGCGCTATTCTCACGCTCAGAGACAGTTGCGTTCGGAGGACACCTCTTGATCAGCACGGCTGCGCGTGACCGCGTCAAGCTCGCGATCGACCAGTGCGAAGAGCAGTTCCATGAGTACGACGAAAAGTCGAACCAGGACACGCTCGACTCGTATGAGGCCGCGCTCAACCGGGGTAAGGCGATGGCGTTTCAAGAGGCGGCGCACTACGTCAAGTCGGCTCTCCACGACATCGACGTCAAGAGCCTTTAGGTGATCACGGCCGTAGTCCTGATTACGGCGGAGAAGGGCGCTCTGCCGAAGCTCGGCGAGGAGCTCGCCGCGGTCGAGGGTGTGTCCGAGGTCTACTCGGTCACCGGCGACTTCGATTTCGTCGCGATGGTCCGGGCACGGGAGCACGACGAGCTCGCCGACATCGTCACCCGGCGCATCGCGCAGGTGGGCGGCGTGGCCCGGACGCAGACGCACGTCGCGTTCAAGGCGTACTCGCGCCACGACCTCGAGTCGCTTTTCGCCATCGGAGCGGAGGGAGGCTGACGCTCGCGCGCACCTGGGACATCGCGTCCGGGCCTCAGCGGCTCCTCCTCGTCGCCGGGACGATCCTCATCGCGAGTGGCCTCTTCCACATCGGCGTCTACCTCCTGCGCGACGGCGGCTGGGCTGGGCCCATCTCGTGGCGCAAGCCGATCGAGTTCGGCATCTCGGGCGGCATCACGACTCTCTCGCTCGCTGCTGTGATGGGCCGTCTCCCGCGCACTCGTTGGCTGGCGTGGCCCTGCGCGGTCGCGATCTCGCTCTTCGTCCCCGAGACGGTGCTGATCGACCTGCAGACCTGGCGCGGCCTCCCGTCGCACTTCAATTTCGACACGGGGTTCGATGCGGCGGTCTTCAGCACGATGGGCACGCTCATCGCGTTCGTGTCCCTTGCGATCATCGTGATGACGGTCTGGTCGTTCACTTCGCTTCGAGGTCCCGGCAGCAGCGCGCTCGCCATCCGCGCGGGCATGGTCTTCCTGACGGTCGGGCAGCTTCTCGGGTTCGCCATCCTAGGCAACGGATTCGCCGTCGACGATGTCTTCCGCTCGAGCATCGTCGGCGCTGCCGGGGAGCTCAAGGTGCCGCACGCGGTGGCCCTTCACGGTTTGCAGGTGGTGGGCCTCCTTGCGCTCATTTTGGAGCGCAGCCGCCTCCCGGAATCGCGGCGCTGGCAGATCGTCATCGTCGCGATCGCCGGATACGCCGACGCGCTCGGGGTCACGGTCATCCAGGCGTTCGGAGGACGCGGGCCCCTCGACCTCGCGCCGCTCTCATGGGTCGGGGCCGTCGCGGCGGTCGTCCTGCTTCTCCTGGCGTATGCCTCCGCCATTCGGGCGGCGGGCTTGGGCGCACTCCGTTGGAGCGCGCCCGCGAACTAGACTCCGAGCGATGCAGGCCGTCGTCATGGCGGGCGGCGAGGGAAGCCGTCTTCGACCGCTGACGATCAATCGTCCCAAGCCCATGGTGCCGATCGTCGACAAGCCCTGCCTCGGGCATATCTTCGAGCTCCTCAAGCGTCACGGCATCGAGGAGTCGTTCGTCACCCTCCAGTACCTCGCCTCGGTCATCCAGGACAGCTACGGCGACGGCGGCGGCATCGGGATGCGCCTTCGCTACAGCATCGAGGAGACGCCACTCGGAACCGGCGGGTCCGTCCGGCAGATCGCGGCGGACCTCGACGGCACGTTCCTCGTGATCTCCGGCGACGCGCTCACCGACATCGACCTCTCGAAGGTCATCGCGTTCCACCGCGAGCGGAAGGCCGCCGTGACGCTGACGCTCGTCCACGTCCCAAACCCGCTCGAGTACGGGGTCGTGATCACCGGCGACGACGGGCGGATCACCAAATTCCTCGAGAAGCCGTCCTGGGGTGAGGTCTTCAGCGACACGATCAACACCGGTATCTACGTGATCGAGCCGCGCGTCCTGGAGCGATTCGAGGTCGGCGAGGTCTTCGACTTCAGCAAGGACCTCTTCCCGCGCCTGCTTGCGGAAGGCGAGCCTCTTTTTGGTTATGTCGCCGAGGGGTACTGGACCGATATTGGATCCATCACCGAGTACGGGCGCGCGAACGCCGACCTCCTCCGCGGAAAGGTGAAGTCCGCGGATCTGGGGAATGAGCTCATGCCGGGCGTGTGGACGGGCGGCGACGTCGACATCAACGAATCAGCGAAACTCACCGGCCCCATCTTCCTCGGCGAGGGCGTGAAGATCGGACCGCACGCGGAAATCATCGGTCCGACTGTCCTGCGCGACTACGTCTCCGTCGACGTCGGCGCGGTGATCGACAGCTCCATCGTCTGGCGCAACACCTATATCGGAGAGCGCTCCGAACTCCACGGGGCGATCGTCGGCCGCCAGTGCGCGCTCAAGTCGCGCGTCATCCTCGAGGAAGGCAGCGTGATCGGCGATCACACCATCGTCGGTGATCACGCGCGCGTTCGGGCGCAGGTGAAGGTTTGGCCGGACAAGCAGATCGAGTCCGGGGCGGTGATCGGCTCGAGCCTCATCTGGGGCGCGCAGGGACGGCGAGCGCTGTTCGGCCGCTTTGGAGTCACCGGCATCGTCAACATCGACCTCACTCCAGAGTTCGTCGCCCGCCTCGGCGGTGCGTACGCGTCGACCCTCAAGCTGGGCGCGACGATCACGATGAACCGGGACCAGCACCGCTCGAGTCGCATGCTGAAGCGAGGTCTCATGAGCGGCATCGTCAGCGCGGGTGTGCACGTTGCCGACCTTTCGCAGGCGCCGCTCCCGATCGGGCGGTTTCACACGCGACGTATCGGCGCGGCCGGCGGCGTCCACGTGCGCGTCTCGCCTTTCGACGTCCGTGTGTGTGACGTGAAGTTCTTCGACCGTCAAGCGCTCGACATGGACAAGACGCAGGAGCGGAAGGTCGAAACGATCTTCTTCCGCGAGGATCTTCGCCGCGTTTCGTACGAGGACGTCGGCCGGATCTTTGAAACCCAGCGTGTCGGGGAGCACTACAGCGAGGGTTTCCTCACCGAGGTTGCGCGGCGGAAGGAGATCGCCGCGGCGAAGCCCAAGATCGTCGTCAACTACTCCCACGGCACACCCGCGCAATTCCTCCCTCCGCTGCTGAACACGATCGGCGTCGACGCCGTCGCCGTGAACGGGGTCGTCTCCGAGAACATCGGGTCGCGCTCGTTCGAAGAGTTCCAGGAGGAGCAGCGACAGCTCGCGGTCCTGGTGCCCGCCCTCGGAGCGTCGCTCGGCGTGATCCTGGACGCGGGCGGGGAGAAGATCTTCGTCGTGGACGATCGCGGGCGCGTGATCAACGACATGCACTTCCTCGCCGCGTTTGTCTCGCTCACGGTGCGCCAGGCGCCGGGGGTCATCGCGGTCCCGGTCTATGCCCCGTCGTCGATCGAGCAGATCGTTGCCGTGGCCGGCGGCCGCGTGCAGCGGGTGCGCGCATCGGCCGAGGCGCAAATGAGCCTCGCCGCGCGAGAGCATCCGCTCCTTGTCGGCGACGGAGTCGGCGGGTTCATCTTTCCGCGATTCCACCCTTCGTTCGACGGCCTCTTCGCGACGGTGCGCCTGCTCGAGCTGCTCGTCGCCTCGAAGCAGACGCTCAGCGAGGTCATCGACCAGACGCCGCCCGTCCACGTCGCGCGCCTGCAGGTGGTCTGCCCCTGGGAGCAGAAGGGCCGCGTCATGCGCAAGCTCGCGCAGGACCCGAAGACCGAGAAAACGCGTCAGGTCGACGGTGTGAAACACCAGAACGACGGCGAATGGATCCTCGTGCTGCCGGACGCCGACCGGCCTCTTTTCAACGTGTACGCCGAAGCGAAGGACGACGACCGCGCGTGGATGCTCGTCCACGAGTACGCGGACAAGCTCGAGCGGATGCGCGCTCCTTGAGCATCCGCATAGCCATCGCGCAGTGCGCGCCGGCGCTCGGCGCGGTGAAACGCAACATGGACATGCACGAGAAATGGATCTCCCGCGCCAGAGCCGAGGGTGCGCGCCTTGTGATCTTCCCGGAGCTCTCGCTGACCGGCTACTACCTCAAAGATTTAGCGGCGGATGTTGCGTGCGCGGCCGACGACCCGCAGCTCGCGCCGATCGCCGAAGCCTCGCGCGACATAGACATCAGCGCGGGGTTCGTCGAGCGATCGGCCGACGCGAAGCTGCACATCGCGCAGGGCCACTGGTCCGGCGGCAAGCTCGTCCATGTCCACCGCAAGGTCTACCTGCCGACGTACGGCATCTTCGACGACGGTCGCTACTTCGGCCCGGGCGATCGTTTCGAGACGTACCGCTGGGCTGGCGGTACGACCGGCGTGGCGATCTGCGAGGACCTGTGGCACGTCTCGACGCCGTACCTCTACGCGGCGGCGGGCGCGACGATCGTTCTCGCTCCGTCGGCGAGCCCGGGCCGCGGCGTCGCCGAGGGCGGCGATCTCGGCACCGCGGAATCGTGCCGGCTCATGGATCGCTTTTACGCGTCCTATCTCACCGTGTACGTCGTGTACGTAAACCGCGTCGGCCACGAGGACGGCATCGCGTTCTGGGGCGGGTCCGAGATCGTCGCGCCGGACGGTACTGTCGTCGCGCGAGCCGCCGAGTTCGACGAGGAGCTGCTCATCGGCGAGATCGACCCTGAACTCGTCGCGCGTGAGCGCGCGCGGAACCCGCTGATGCGCGACGAGCGCGAAGACATCGTCCTCCGAAACATCGCCGGTCGCCTCGGTCTGCCGTTCGACCGTCGTGACTAGCGCGCCCGCGCGGACCGGCGTCATCCGGCCGGACCCAAAGGACCCCTCGCCTCTTCGGATCGACGAGGTCCTCGTGCGGAAGATGCTCACCCTGTTCATCCGCGAGGAGACCGCGAAGGCGCGTCTTCAACGCGCGGTCGTTGGAGTCTCGGGCGGCGTGGACAGCGCGGTCACCGCAGCGCTCGCGACCGAGGCGCTCGGCGCGGAGAACGTGCTCGGTCTGTTCACGCCATACCGGACGTCCTCCGATGAGTCGCGCGGCCACGCGCGCGAGCTCTCGCGAAAGTTTGGCTTCACCCTCGAGGAGGTTCCGATCACCGAGCAGGTCGACGCCTACCTCCGCTCGCGGAACGAGAAGGTCGACAGAGTGCGCATCGGCAACAAGATGGCCCGCGAGCGGAAGAGCATCGAGTACGACCGCTCGTGGCCGGACGGGATCGTCCTCGGGACGAGCAACAAGACGGAGCTTCTCCTCGGGTACGGGACGCAGTTCGGCGACATGGCCTGCGGCATCAACCCGGTCGGCGACCTCTACAAGACGCAGCTCCGCGAGCTCGCTCTGTCCATAGGAATTCCCGAAGCGATCGTGCGCAAGCCGCCGACGGCCGAGCTCTGGGAGGGACAGACCGACGAAGGCGAGCTCGGCTTCACCTACGCCGACGCGGATCTGGTGCTCTATCACATGGTCGATCGTCGCCTGCGGCCCGCAGAGCTCATTGAACACGGATTCGACGCGAAGCTGGTCACGCGCATCCGCGAGATGGTCCGCCGCAACCACTACAAACGAGTCATGCCGCTCATCGCGAAGCTCAGCCTCCGCACCGTCGGACACGACTTCCTCTATCCGCGCGATTGGGAAGCCGACTGACCGACACGTCGGGCAGCGCGGGATCGACCGAAACCCTCTCTTCGCGTCGGGGTCCCCCCGGCCTCGGACGCCTCGGCCGGCACCCCACCGCGCGGGGGCCCTCGGTCGATCCCGCGCCACTCCGCGTTGGCCTCGGCTACACATTCGCGCTCACAGCGGCGGCGTTCTTCGGTATCGGCGGGATCATCGCCAAGGCGGCATTCAACTCGGGTGTCGAGCCATCGATCCTCGCCGAATGGCGTGTCCTCTTCGCTTTCCTGGTATTCATCTCGATCTTTGCAGCGCTCCGATTCGACCTTCGGATCCGACGCAGTGACCTTCCTCTGTTCATCGTCTTTGGCGTAGTCGGACTCGCTGGTGTGTCCCTCATCTACTACGAGGCGATCAAACGGATTCCGGTCGGGGTCGCGCTTGTCATCGAATACACCGGGCCGGTCCTGCTTCTCATCTACGCGCGACTCCGCGGGCGCGCGGTCGGCCGTCGACTTTGGATCGCCGCGGCGCTCGCGGTCCTCGGATGCTTCTTCGCGGCCGGTGCGTACGACGCGCGGCTGCGCGAGCTCAACGCGCTCGGCCTCGCGCTTGCCGCGATCGATGCGTTCGTCTTCGCGCTGTATTTCGCGCTCGGCGAACGTCTCGGCAAGACCTACGGGACTCCGACGCTTCTGGTGTGGGGTTTTGGTTTCGCGCTCGTCGGATGGAGCATTGTTCGACCGCCGTGGCTCCTGCCGTGGATGGAGACGTCGGCGGAGGTCTACGCGCAGATCGCGGCGGTAGTCGTCATCGCGACGGTCATTCCGTTCGCGCTCACGCTCGCAGCGGTCCGGCTCATCCCCGCCGCCCGCGTTGGCCTCGCTTCGACGTTCGAACCGGTGGTGGCGGCGGTCGCCGCGTGGATTGCGCTCGGCGAGCACCTCGACCCGTTGCAGATCGCCGGCGGGGTCGTCGTTCTCATCGGCATCGCGATCGCGCAGTCCCTGCGACCCACCGCCGACAGCGTTTAGCCGCTTACGCTCAGCCCGCACGAAGTGACGCGCTAGATGCGAAGCGCCTGCAAGAATCGGCCCGAGGAGTGATCGAATAGGCAAGCTCTACCTCGTCGCCACCCCGATCGGCAACCTCGAGGACGTGTCGCTGCGGGCGCTCCGGATCCTGCAGGAGGTCCACATGGTCGCGTGCGAGGACACGCGTCATACCCAGATCCTCCTGCGCAAGCACGAGATCCGCGCGAAGCATCTGACGAGCTACACCGAGTTCAACCATCGCCGCAAAGCGGCCGAGCTCGTCGGACAGATGGACCGCGGCTGGGACGTCGCCCTCGTGACGGACGCCGGCACGCCGGGCCTCTCGGACCCGGGCGAGCAGCTCGTCGCCGCCGCGATCGCGGCCGGACACGAGGTCGTCCCGATCCCTGGGCCCGCCGCGGCGATCGCGGCCCTCGTCGCCTCGGGCTTGCCGACGCGCGAGTTCACCTTCGTCGGATTCCCGGAAAAGAAGAGCGGCGCGCGGCGGCGGCAGCTCACCGAGCTCCTTCAGGCCGGACGCACCGTGGTCCTGTACGAGAGCCCGTTTCGCGTCGGCGATCTGCTCGTCGACCTCGCGGCGGTCGCGCCGGACGCGCGGGTCGCGGTCGCTCGCGAGATGACGAAGCTGCACGAGGAGATCGTCCGCGGGTCGGCGTCGGAACTCGCCGCGCACTATGCTTCCGAGCGCCCGAAAGGCGAGATCACGGTGGTCGTGGCGCCGGCCAAGAACGCGGGGGAGCAGGTGCGTGAGGATCGGGAGCCAGGATCAGAGCGTTGACGTCCTCGTAGAGATCCCTCGGGACTCGCGCTCGAAATACGAGAGCAAGAAGTCGTCTGAGGTCAAAGGCTGGCACGATGCGGGCGTGGGGTGGAAGCTCATCGGCGACGCTCGCGACCGCGCTCGGAGAAAGACGTGAACCGGGAGTACCGGAAGTGGTGGAGCCCCGCGCTCGGGCGCGACATGGAGCTGCTCATCTTCGGCGACCGCGGCGCGCCGGTCCTGATCTTCCCGACTTCGATGGGCAGGTTCTACCAGTGGGAGGATTTCGGCATCGTGTCCCACATGGCGCCACGGATCGACGCAGGTTGGGTCCAGCTCTGGTGCGTGGACTCCGTCGACGGCGAGTCGTTCTATAACAAGGCGGCGACACCGCAGGGCCGCGCTCGCCGGCACCTCGCGTACGAGCGCTATCTCGTCGACGAGGTCCTGCCGGCGATCCGGTCCACAAACGCCGACGAACAGCTGATCGTTGCCGGAAGCTCGTTCGGCGCGTTTCACGCGCTCGCGTTTGTCACGCGGCGCCCGGGCATCGCGAAGAAAGCCGTCGGCATGTCGGGCGCGTACGACACGGCGAAGTGGCTGGACGGCGACCGGAGCGGCGAAGCCTATTTCGTGAACCCGCTCGCGTTCCTCCCGAACCTCAACGACGATCGCTATCTCGCGCCGCTCCGCGAGACGGAGATCATCATCGCGACGGGCCGGGACGATCCGAACGCCGACGAATCGAAGAGGCTGGCGGGCGTGCTGCAGCAGAAGGGCGTGCCCGCCGAGCTCGATCTATGGGACGGCTGGGCGCACGATTGGCCGTACTGGAAGGACATGGTGGATAGGTACATATGAGCGACGAGAAAGTAGTCGGCCTTCTCATCGGCCGCGAGAACACGTTCCCCGGTCCGTTCATCGAGACGGTCAACCGCAAGGGCGCTTCGAAGGGCGTGCGCGCCGAGATGGCCGTCCTCGGTGGCGCGCGCGAGATCGAGCCGCAGCGATACGCGGTGCTCGTCGACCGGATCAGCCACGAGGTTCCGTATTACCGCGCTCACCTGAAAAGCGCCGCGCTGCAGGGGACTGTCGTCGTGAACGACCCGTTCTGGTGGGAAGCCGACGAGAAGTTCTTCGAGTGCACGCTCGCGCGCATGCTCGGTGTCTCGGTGCCCAAGACCGTAGCCCTGCCGAACAAGGCGTACATCCCGGACATCACGGACCAGTCGCTGCGCAACCTGCAGTACCCGCTCGATTGGGACTCGCTTATCGAGTACACGGGCCTACCCGCGATCCTGAAGCCGAACACGGGCGGCGGATGGAAGGACGTCTATCGCGTCGACACAAAGGAGGAGCTCATTTGGGCCTACGACCAGTCCGGTGGACTCTCGCCAGGGTACCGGCCGAAGACGATGATCCTTCAGGAGTTCATCAAGTGGGAGGACTACATCCGGTGCATCGCCATCGGACGCAAGGACGTCGTCCCTATCCGGTATGACCCGACGGCGCCGTTCCACGAGCGCTACGTCATAAGCCGGCCGGTCGAAGGCGAACTGCGGACCCGAGCCATCCTGAACGCGATCCGCTTGACCGACGCGCTCGGGTACGACATGGACACCGTTGAGTTCGCGGTCCGCGACGGCGAGCTGTACGCGATCGATTGGCTCAACCCGGCGCCGGACTTCGATAGCTTCTCGATCAAGGAGGACCACTTCGCCTGGGTCCTCGAGAAGATGAGCGACCTCGTCATCGCGTACGCCACGGGGCAGGCGGAGCCGCCGTGGAAGGGGGAGCATCGGTGGTGGCGGCACGTGCGCTAACGCGACGGCGGGCAACGTCGGCGGTACGCGACCCGGTGGTCGCGTACCACGAGCTCCTGGAGGATCCGGGGCTCGCTGAGACGAGCGCGTCGATGCTCACCGAAGGCCAGCGGAAACGCGGGCTCGTATTCGGCGATCGGCCCCTCTGCGTCTCGCTCCGGCCAAACCTGATCAGCGATTGGCAGTACGCGACCGTCAACGAGGCGTCCCAGACGATCTACGCGGCGCTCGGCAGACTCGAGCGCGCGCTGCTCGCGGACGAGGACCTCCGGCGCCAGCTCGATCTCGACCCGCAAGAGGAGGCGCTCGCTCTGCGCGATCCCGGCTTCCGCGCGGCGTCGCCCTCGGCGCGACTCGACGGCTTCATCGGGGAGGACTGCGTCATTCGCTTCGTCGAATACAACGCGGAATCACCCGCGGGCATGGCCTATAACGACGAGCTCGCCCAGGTCTTCGCGTCGCTCCCGGTCATGAAGCGGTTCCGGGCGAAGTTCCCCTGCACCGTCGTCCCGACGCGCGGGCGTCAGCTCACGGCGATGCTGCGCGCCCATCGCTCGCGATCCGACCGCGCGCCAGCGATCGCGATCGTGGACTGGCGCGGCCTGCCGACGCTCACCGAGTTCGAGATGTTTCAGCGGTACTTCGAGTCGCGCGGCGTCCCGACCGTGATCTGCGCGCCCGATGACCTGACCTATTCACGGGGGACGCTTCGCGCGCGAGGCAAGCCGATCAACCTCGTCTACCGGCGCGTTCTGACGAGCGAGCTTCTCGCAAAGGACGACGTCTCGCGGCCGCTCGTCCGCGCATATCTCGAGGGAGCCGTGACGGTCGTGAACAGCTTCCGCGCGAAGATCCTTCACAAGAAGATGAGCCTCGCGCTCCTCTCCGACGATCGCTACTCGGCGCTTTACACCGTGCCGCAGCGTGCCGCGATAGCGAAGCACATCCCGTGGACCCGCAAGGTCCGTGAAGGGCACACGACGTATGGCGATAAGGTCGTCGACCTGGGCGACTTCATCATCGCCCACCGCCATCAGCTGGTCCTCAAGCCGAACGACGAGTACGGAGGAAAGGGCGTGGTGCTCGGATGGACGATCGACCAGCACGAGTGGGAGCAGACCTTCCTCGCGGCGCTCGCGAGCTCATATGTGGTGCAGGAGCGCGTCGACGTCCCGCGCCATCCCTTCCCGGTGATCCTCGGACGGATGCACTTCCTCGACCTTTCTATCGACCACAACCCCTACCTCTTCTGGGGCGGAGTATCGGGCTGTCTCGCCCGCGTGTCGTCGAGCGCGCTGCTGAATGTGACCGCGGGCGCGGGCAGTGTCGTGCCGACTTACGTCATCGCCGGGGGACCGATAGGTGCGCCAGAGCGAAGCGCCGCGCGGAGCGACACATGAGGGCGACCAACGCTCCGCGTCTGACGATCGGGATCGAGGAGGAGTTCCAGATCGTCGACGGTGAAGGGCAGCTCAAGAGCCACAGCGAGAAACTGCTCGCGGCGGCGGGACCGAGACTTGGCGAGCAGATCAAGGCCGAGATGATGCAGTCGGTCATCGAAGCGGGCACGAAGATCTGCGCCGACATAAGCGAGGCGCGCGCCGAGATCACGACCCTGCGTGGCACGCTGGCGGCACTCCTCCAGCCCGCCGGGCTGCGGATCGCCTCGGCCGGTACACACCCGTTTTCGCACTGGCAGGACCAGCAGGTCACCGAGGCCGAGCGCTACAAAATTCTTGAGGACGAGCTGCAGGACGTCATCCGCGCGCTCCTCATCTTCGGCCTGCACGTTCACGTCGGGATCCCGGATCGCGAGGGGCGGATCGAGGTGATGAACGAGGCTCGCTATTTCCTTCCGCATCTCCTAGCGATCTCGACGTCATCGCCGTTCTGGCTCGCCCGCAACACCGGGCTGAAGTCCTATCGGCAGGTCATCTGGGGCCGCTTCCCGCGGACCGGGATCCCGCCGGACTTCGCGAGCTACGACGAATACGAGAACTTCGTCGAGGTCCTCGTGAAGACGGGGTCTATCGACAACGGCCGGAAGATCTGGTGGGACCTGCGTCCACACGCGGTCTTCCCCACGATCGAGTTCCGCATATGCGATGCGGCCACGCGCGTAGAGGAGACGCTGTGCCTCGCCGCGCTCATCCAGGCCATCTGCGCGAAGCTCCTGGTCCTTCGCGAGAAGAACCAGGGGTTCCGCCGCTACCTGCCGAGCCTCATCCAGGAGAACAAGTGGCGCGCCATGCGGGGCGGGATGGACGCGAACCTCATCGACTTCGGCAAGCAGACCGAGGTGCCGATGAGGGACCTGGCCGTGGAGCTGCTCGAGTTCATCGATGACGTGGTCGACGCGCTCGGCTCGCGGAAAGAAGTGGAGTACCTCCAGACGATCGTTCGCGAGGGGACGAGCGCGGACCGCCAGATCCGCGTGTGGAAGGAGACCGGGCATCTGCACGCGGTGGTCGACAGCGTCGCGGCGGAGACGATCGCGGGAGTCCCGGTCGTCGCGCTCTAGTGCCGACCGTCACCCAGGCGGTCGAGGCCCTCGTTCGCGCAACCGTCGATCTCTCCGATGCGGACCTGGACCGGCCGTGGGTGTGGCGTGAGTACGACGAGGAGGGCCTCCGCTTCGCGCTTCTCCTTGCGCAGCACGAGCTGCGCGACCTTGCGGTCAGGCTCGCCGCGATGCGGCCGACCCCGCCGTCGCAGGCGCAGCGCATCCTCGGCCAGTACCACCATGCCTACCGCGATCTGACCGGCGCGCTCGCCGGCGTGCACGACGAGGATCTCGACCGCGTCCCGAAGGAGGGGGAGTGGCCGCTGCGCGAGGTGATCGCGCACATGCTCGGCGCCGAGCATGGCTTCCTCGGCACCGTGCAGTACGCGCGCGATCCTGACCGGCCAGCGGATGAGGAAGAGGCCGGCGACCGCTGGCCCACGTGGCGGAAGGAGCACGGATACGCCGCGCCCGACTCGATTGCGGGCGGCATCGCTCTGATACGCGACGCCATGTTCGAGATCCACCGCCGGGTGCTGCGCGAGCTCGGAGATCTACGCGACGACGATCTCGAGAAGCCGGCGGGTTTCTGGGACGGGCTGAAGCCGATCCGATTTCGCTTGCACCGCTTCGAGGCGCACATGATCCAGCACACGATCCAGGTGGATAAGACGCTCGAGTGGCTCGGTCGCGCGCCGCCAGAGGCGAGGCGTCTCGTGCGCGTCCTCTACCGCGACCTTGCCGCAGTCGAGATGCTCTCCGCGCCCGGGTTCGGCGAGAAGGAGCGCGACGAGGTCGCGAAGACGATCGGGGACCGCGCGGCGGAGATCGCTACGGCGCGGTAGCGAGATCCTTCGCGACCGCGGTCACGACGTCGCCGGCCTTCTTGAGCCATTCCTCCCGGACCACCGCCGGCTTGTCCGCGTACACGTGAAGGATGAAATCGGACGCGCCGATGAAGACCGCCGGAACGCGACGCCGAGCGAAGCTCGCCTGATCGCTCCCGCCCGATCCGGTGGGCTGCGACGCGACTCCGAGCTTCGTCGCTGCGTCGCGCACGCGACGCTGCAGCTCCGCCGATTCGTTCGAGATGAGGAGTGCGTCGCCGCAGCAGCCGATGACGTCGAGGTTGAGCACCGCGACGAGGCTCTCGACCCGGCCGGGGATGGCCGCCATCTGCGTGACGTAGGCCTCCGAGCCGAAGAAACCCTCTTCCTCGCCTGCGAACGCCACGAACACGATGGAATGGCTCAGCGATGCGCGGGACGCAGCGAGCGCCCGGGCCACCTCGATCGTGACCGCCGGTCCCGATGCGTTGTCGTTGGCGGCCTGGAAGACCGAGCCGTCGGGATCCGTCCCCACGCCATCGAGATGGCCCCCGATGAGCACCGCGCGCTGGCCGTTGTTCGGGTCCGGCGAGCGCAGCAGGCCGACGACGTTGATCGCGTCCACGTCACGCACCGGGGTGAGCGAAACGGTCATGCGCGCGGTCGTCGGCACATCGAACCCGGACGCGGGAGCGTTCGCGTTGGCGCGGCGCGCACGGACGAGATCCTGCGCGGACGCGAGCGTCTTTCCGGCCGGCGCGAGGAGCTGGTCCGCGACCTCCTGACTGATCACGAGCGTTGGGATCGTCTCGCTCTGGAATCGCGGCCCGAACGAGTACCGGAGCGTCGCGCCGCCGACCACCAGCACGCCGATCGCACCTTCCTGATATGCGTTCTCGACAGCGCTGCCGCCGTTCGGCGCCGAGGGCCCGGTCACGAGCGCGATCTTCCCGCGGACGTTCGCGCCGGCGAAGTCGTTCTGGCCGCCGCTTCGCGCGGCGCCCCCGACCGCGGCGATCTCCGCCTCCGCCTTGCCCGATCCCGACCGTCCGCCGACGCTCTCCGTGAAATCCACACGGGCGCGGAAGGTTCGCCCTCCCGCGCCCGTGAGCGTCGACATCTCGGTGAGGTCGACGATCGGCATGGTGAAGTGCTGGAAGAACGTCCCGCCGTCGCCGAGCGGCTCGAGGCCGATCTCGCGAAAGCGGTCCGCAACGTACGTCGCCGCATCGAGGTAACCGGCGGAGCCCGAATAGCGGCCTCCTCGCGCCACATCGGCGAGGTAGTCGACGTGCGCCTTGGCCTTCGCGGCGGCGAACTCGGTCGGCGAAGCGACGACGACCGCCGAGGGGGACGCGCTCGGCGACACCGCCGCAGGACCGGGCGACGTGCACGCTCCAAACAGGATCGCCGTGCCCAGCACGAGGGCCCGCCTCACTTGCCCCCGCGCTCCTCCATGCGGCGGAGCTCCTCGGCGACGACGACGTCCGGGTCGAGCTTCTTGAAGAGCGGCTCAGGTGCGCGAAGCTTCTGTCCGGCGGGCAAGCCCGGCGGTGCCCAGGACCCGACCGACTTCGTGTAGTCGCCGGTCAGCACGTCGTGCGTGGAGCCATCGGATTCGTGGACCGTCCGACGTTCCGGGGCGCCCGCGACGGTCCCGTCGTAGCCGAGGTACTCGTGGAGCTTCTGGCTCGAGAAGGGGAGGAAGGGCGCGAACATCACCTTCAGAGCATCGACGGAGCGCAGCGCGACGTACAGAACAGTTCCGGCTCTATCTCGATCCGTCGCGATGAGCTTCCACGGCTCGGTCTCGGTGAGGTACTGATTCACGAGGGCCGAGAGGTGGAGCAGCTCCTGCAGGGCGGCGCGAAAGCGCGCCTCCTCGAGGTGCGCGCCGACCTTCGCGAATCCGGACTCGACCGTCTCGATCAGCTTCTTGTCGTCAGCGGTGAGCTCGCCGGGCCGGGGCACCTCGCCGAACCGCCGATGGGCGTTGACGAGCGTGCGGTGCGCGAGATTTCCCCAGGTCGCGACGAGCTCGTCGTTGTTCCGGCGAACGAAGTCGGCCCAGGTGAAATCGGCGTCCTGCGTCTCCGGCCCTGCGAGCATCAGATAGAACCGGAGCGCGTCGGCGTCGTACCGCGAGAGAAAATCGTTCACGTAGATCGAGACGCCGCGGCTCGTGGAGAACTTCCGGCCCTCCATCGTCAGGAACTCGCTGGATACGACGTTGTACGGGAGCTGCAGTGGCTCGCCGTGGCCGCCCGCGACCTTTCCGCCGTTGCCGTACCCGAGCAGGATCGCCGGCCAGATGGTCGTGTGGAAGACGATGTTGTCCTTGCCCATGAAGTAGAAGTGCCGCGACTTAGGGTTTTGCCACCACTCGCGCCACGCCTCCGGGCGCCCGACCATGCCGGCCCACTCGACCGCGGCAGAGAAGTACCCGATGACGGCGTCGAACCACACGTACATCCGCTTGTCGGGCCGGTCCTGCCAGTCGGGCAGGGGGATACGGATGCCCCAGTCGATGTCGCGCGTGATCGGGCGCGGCTTCAGGTCGGCGATGTAGTTCAGGGAAAAATTCCGCACGTTGGGCCGCCAGTACGATTGCTGAGCGATCCACTTCGTGAGTGGCTCGGTGAAGGCTGGAAGGTCGAGGTAGAAGTGCTCGGTCTCCTTGAAGATCGGCTTGGATCCATCGATTCGCGAGCGAGGATCGATGAGCTGGTCGGGATCGAGCTGGTTGCCGCAGTTGTCGCACTGGTCGCCGCGCGCGTTCGGAAATCCGCAGATCGGGCACGTACCTTCGATATAGCGATCGGGAAGTGTCCGGCCGGTGGCCTCCTGGAACGCGGCCATCGCGGTCTTCTTGATGAGGTAGCCCTTTTCGTAAAGCGTCTTGAAGACGTCCTGCACGACGACGCGGTGGTTCTGCGTCGTCGTCCGAGTGAACAGGTCGTACGACAGACCGAGCGACTTCAGATCGTCGCTGATGATCCGGCTGTACTTGTCGACGGCCTCCTTCGGGCTGAGGCCCTCGGCGTCCGCCTGTATGAGATTCGGCGTCCCGTGCTCGTCGGTGCCGCTCACCATGAGCACGTCATTGCCTTTGAGGCGGTGATAGCGAGCAAAGACGTCTGACGGCACGCCGAAGCCGGCGACATGCCCGAGATGCCGCGGGCCGTTCGTGTACGGCCACGCGACCGCGACAAAGATGCGCTCCGCCATCAGTGAACGTTACCCTCCCGCCGTGATCGACGCGCATGCACATCTGACCGATCGCCGCTTTGCGAGCGATGTCGCCGAGGTCCTCGAACGCGCGCGGAGGGCGGGCATCGAGCGAGTGCTCACGGCGGCGGAAGATGTCGCGTCGAGCGACGAGGCGCTGGCGCTCGCCGCCCATCACGATGACATCCGCGTCGCGGTCGGCGTGCACCCGCATCGCGCGGCGTCGTGGAACGTGGAGGCGCTCTCCCGTCTGACGGATCTCGCGCGCGATCCTCGCGTCGTCGCGATCGGCGAGATCGGTATGGACTTCTCAGGCCGCAGCGCGCCTCCGGATGTGCAGGAAGCTGCGTTCCGCGGGCAGCTCGCGCTCGCCTCGCTTCTCGGGCTGCCGGTCGTCATCCACGTGCGCGATGCGGGCGAACGCGTTCGGGCCATCCTCGGCGAGGGTGTCGTCCCGCGCGGGATGATCCATTGCTACAGCGAAGGTCCCGAGGAGCTTGCCGCTTGGCTGGACCTCGGGCTCTACATCTCGTTCGCCGGCACCGTCACCTATCCCGGCAGCGACCGGCTCCAGGCCGCGGCGGCGCGCGTTCCCGCGGATCGGGTCCTCGCTGAGACCGATGCCCCGTACCTCGCCCCGCAGAATGCCCGTGGCCGCCGGAACGAGCCGCTCTACGTCGCGGCGACGCACGCGGCGCTCGCCCGGGAGCGCGGCGTGGACATCGGCGACCTCGCGGGGCAGATCGCCGGGAACGCCCAGAGGCTCTTCGGGGAGCGCTGGGGAACCTAGCTCGTCTGCCTGACGTCTACGCACACAAGAACCGCCGAAAGCTGGTGAAGACGATGCGCAAGCTCGCCCTACTCATCGCGGCCCCGCTCCTATTTGTTGCCGCCTGCAGCCAGTCGGCTCCCTCGGCCAACACGACCGTTGGAAGGTCCGAGGGCGGCGCCCCCGGGCCCCTTCCCGCCCCCGACGGCGGCGCGTTCGCCGTGGGCGGCGACGCCGCGGTCACCGCGCCCAATAAAGGGATCCCCACCGTCGTCGTCAGCGGCGACCGCAACCTCATCCTCACCGCGAAGATCGACTTCCGCTCCAAGGACCCGTGGGTCACGAGCGACCGCGCTCAGGCGATCGCGACGGGCCTCGGCGGCGACGTTCTGAACCTGTCGCAGAGCGGCAGCGGCGACAGCCGCAGCGCCAGCCTGACCATCCGCGTTCCGTCGACGCGATTCGGCGACGCGCTCCAAGCGCTGAAGAGCCTCGAAGGCGAGGTCCAAACGTCAGGCGTCAGCGCTCAGGACGTGACCGACCAGTTCGTCGACCTCCAGGCGCGGCTCACCGCGAAGCAGGCCGAAGAGCAGCGGTACCTCGCGATCCTCGCACGCGCGAATACGATCGACGAGATCCTCAAGGTCGACGCGTCCCTTGGAAACGTCCGCACCCAGATCGAGCAGCTCACGGCTCAGATCAACAGCATCAAGGCGCGGACCGAGTTCTCGACGATCTCGATGTCCATCTCGATGATCTCGCTCCTGCCCGGCGACACGACCACCAAGACCTGGGACCCAGCCAAGACAGTCGGCCGCGCGCTCGCCGCGCTCGGCGCGATGATGCAGGTGTTCGCCGACGCGGTGATCTGGCTGATCGTCTTCGCTTGGCTCCCGCTCCTTGCCCTCGCCGGCGTGGTGTTCGCGGCGCGGATGCGCCGTCCGGCAGCGCCGACCGCACCGACCGTCTAACCAAGCTCCCTCGCTCCCTCCCCGGAAGACCCCGCTCCGACCTGGAGCGGGTCTTCGTTTGCGTCCGATTCGTGCAGTCCTACCCTGCGACCCCCGCCGTCGTTGCACCGGTTTTGACAAGCGTCCGAGCGGATTCAGCCCGTAGCCTTCGCCGGTGCCGCTCTCCCGTTACCTGTGCATCGGGCTGGTCTCCGCGGCGGCGCTCCTCTTCCAGGTAGCCCAGACCCGCCTCTTCAGCGCTTCCTACGGCTATCACCTCACGTATCTGGTCATCAGCGTTTCGCTTCTCGGGGTGGGCAGCGGCGCCACGCTCAGCGCGATCATCGATCGACGGCCAAGGCGACCCGATCTCGCGACCCTCGCGCTCGCCGCCGCGGCCAGCGCGCTCGCCGCGCTGATCCTCGAGACGCACATCGATCCCGGCACCGCGCTCGCCGCGGCGATCCTCGTCGCGTACGTCGCGGGCGCGCTGCCGTTCGTCTTCGCGAGCTGGATCGTCGTTCGCAGCCTCCGCGAGGATCCGGTCCGCGCGGGACGTCTCTATTCCGCGGACCTGGCCGGCGCTGCGATCGGGAGCCTTCTCGCCTTCGCCGGCCTGCCGCTGCTCGGAGCCCCCGGTCTGTACGGCGTGTCGGCAAGTCTCTCCGCGCTCGCGGCGTTTGCCGTGGCTGGTCTGCGAATGCGGACGGTCGCGGGCGTGGCCATCGCGGGAACCCTGACCGTGGCGCTCACGCTCGCAGGCGACGCGATCGCGCCTCCGCAAAGTGGACCCGCCAAGAGGGCGGTGTACGGCGACGACATCACGCATCTCGCGACTCGTTGGGATCCGCACGCTCGCGTGGACGTCATCCACTACGACGGCCTTCCCACGGGCGAGATGTATCGCAATCTCATCGACCCCGGTTTCACTGCGCCTCGCCCCGACGCGCACTTCATGCTTCTTGATCAGAGCGCGGCGACGCAGATCCTTGACGGGTCCGGCGACATGAGCGTGCTGCGCGCGAGCATCATCGCCGCTCCGTACGAGCTGCTGACGCAGCCGCACGTTCTGATCATCGGTCCCGGAGGCGGCATCGACGTGCAGAACGCGCTGCTGCACGGCGCATCGCGCGTCGACGCCGTCGAGGTGAATCGCGGGGTGTCCGGGCTGATGCGCGGACCGCTGGCCGATTACAGCGGGCACATCTATACCGCCGATCGCGTCAACGTCGTCGAAGACGAGGCGCGCAGCTACATCAGGCGATCGTCGGACCGGTACGACCTCATCCTCATGACCGTCGTCGACAGCTACGCGGCCCTCGCGAGTGGCGCGTACGCGCTTTCGGAGAGCTACCTCTACACCGCGGAAGCCTTCGACGACTACCTGAGCCACGTCGCCGATCACGGCGCGCTCGCAGTCGGTCGCTTCTACCGCGACCCGCCCATCGAGATGCTCAACACGGCGGCGCTCGGAGTCGATGCGCTGAGCCGGCGCGGCATCGCCGACCCGCTCTCGCACCTTGTTGTCCTGCGATACCTGGACTTCGGATTGCTCATCGTGCGGGCGGATGCGTTCGATGTGACGTCGACGACCGCGATCAGGGAGTTCGCCGCGGCGCATCACTTTACCGTCGCCTTCGATCCTCTGAGTCGCACAGGTCCATTCGCGCAGGGACTCGCCGGGACGCCGGTGCCGGCGACCGACAACAGGCCCTTCTTCTTCGCGAACACATTGAGTGATCAGGTGCCGGTCGCATATCTCATCCTCTTCGGCGCGCTCATCCCGGCGGTCGTGCTGTCGTGGGGTCTGCTCCTCCTGCCGCTTCGAAAGGTGATGGGCGCGGCGCTTGTGACCGCGGTCGGCCGGCGCACCACGATTCAGGCTCTCGCGGTCGGCTTCGGCTTCATAGCCGCAGAGATCGTCCTTCTCCAGCGACTCACGCTCTATCTCGGCCAGCCCGCGCTCGCCCTCGCGGTCGGACTCGCCGCGCTCCTGGTCGGCGCCGCCGGCGGATCCGCGGCTTCGGCCGGCGGCCGCATCGGCGTCGCACGGGCGGCACTCGCGAGCGCGATCGTCGTGACCGTCGCGTTCCTGGCGTTCGATCGCGTCGCTGCCGCGACGCTCTCGTGGCCGCTCCTCGCCCGAGGCGCGACGGCGTGCCTTGTGTCCATCGCGATCGGCCTTCCGCTTGGTTCGGTCTTCCCGAGCGTCATCGCGTCGGCCGGCGCCCACGACGAGGCGCTCGTCTCGTGGGCCTGGGCCGTCAACGGCGCGGCCTCCGTCATAGGCTCGATCCTCGCCGTCGTGGCCGCGCTCTCGATCGGCTTCATCGGCGTCGGATTCCTCGCGGCGGCGTGCTACCTCGTCGCCGCGCTTCCGGCCGTGAGCGCGCTACGCCTCGCGCTCGCCGAGGTGCGATCGCCGCAGCCCACGTAGACCCGCGCTCCCGCGAGGGCGCGCTCGCCTAAACTCGCCGCGATGTCCGAGGTGCGCGTGCGGCCGATGACCGAGCTCGATATCGAAGGCATCTGCCGCATCGACGAGCGCATCACCGGAAAATACCGGCCCGAGGTCTGGGAGCAGCGCGCCGCCTATTACATCCGCCGCGACCCCGACTCCTCGCAGGTCGCTGAGGTCGACGGACGCGTCGTCGGATTCATGCTCGGCGAGGTGAGGGGCGGCGAGTTCGGCCTCGAGGAGGCGACCGGCTGGGTGGAGTTCTTCGGCGTCGACCCATCCGCCCGCGAGAAGGGGATCGGCCGTCGCCTGATCGAAGCACTCTTAAGCCACTTCCGCTCGAAGGGCGCGCACGTCGCGCGCACGATGGTCGCCGCACAGGACAAGGACATCGCCGCGTTCATCGCGGCGATGGGCTTCGCCCCCGCGCCGCTGACAGCGCTGGAGAAACGGCTCTAAGCGCGCGGTGGTTCACGCCTGATGGGCGACCCGCTCGTCGTCCTCATCGCATCGCCCCTCGAGCCTGAGCACGTCGACCAGATCCGCGCGGTCGATCCGCGGATAGAGGTGCTCTGGGATCCCGAGCTCCTGCCGCGTCCCCGATACGTCTCCGACCACACCGGTCCGGCCACGTCTCGCACGCCCGCGCAGGAAGCGCGGTTCCTCGACATGCTCGGTCGCGCCGAGGTCGTCTTCGATTTCCCATCCGGACATCTTCGCGACCTCCCGACTGTCGCGCCGCGCCTGCGCTGGCTGCAGGCGACGAGCGCCGGCATCGGCCAGGCCGTCAAACGCTTCGGACTCGACCGCACCGACATCACGTTCACGACGGCGAGCGGCGTCCACGCGCGCCCGCTCGCGGACTTCTGCTTGATGGCGATGCTCATGTTCGCGAAGGACTACGTGCGCATGGAGCGCGACAAGAAAGCCCGGCGATGGGAGCGCTACTGCGGCGAGGAGCTCACCGGGAAGACGCTCGCGCTCATCGGCCTCGGACGAATCGGGCAGGAGGTCGCGCGGCTAGGCAAGCGAATGGACATGCGGGTGATCGGCATGCGCCGCTCGGACGCTCGCGTCGATGGCATAGACGAGCTCCTCGGACGGGAGGCACTCGTGACCATGCTCGGCGAGGCGGATTTCCTGGTGCTCGCGGCGCCGCACACGCCCGAGACCGAGGGAATCATCGGCGCGGCCGAGCTCGCCGCGATGAAGCCGACCGCCGTGCTGATCAACATCGGCCGCGGCGCGCTCGTGGACGAGGACGCGTTGATCCGGGCGCTTCAGCAAAATCGTCTAGCGGGCGCGGCGCTCGACGTGTTCGCGGACGAGCCGCCGGCCGAGAACTCGCCGCTCTGGGACATGCCAAACGTCATCGTGAGTCCCCACTCGGCGAGCACCGTCACGCAGGAGAACGCGCGCATCACCGACATCTTTTGCGACAACCTTCGCCGCTACCTGAACGGAGAGCCGCTCCGCAACGTCTTAGACAAGAAGAGGCTGTACTGAGACAGCACTAGGCGCGGGCGGCGGTCCTCTGGCGCTCGACCACCGGTCGCAGCTCCGACTCCCAGAACTTCAGGAAGCCCTCCTGATCGGGTCCGACCTGATGCAGGCCGATGTGATCGAAGCCCGCGTCGACGCAGCGCTGGATCGCGCGCAGGTACGGCTCAGGATCGGGGCCGACCGGCGTGTCCTTCGGCATCTTGTCGATCGTGATCGGCTCGACGGCGGCCTCGAAGTCGGCGGGGCGGCGGATCTCCTGAGCGAGCTGACCGCCGAGCGCGGCGGTCGGCCAAAGGTCGTGGACGAGCCGCCGCGCGGCGTCCGCGTCGCGGTTCCAACAGAGCTGCACCTCGACGTATCTCGGCTTCGCCGCGCCGCCCCCGCTCTCGAACTTCGCGATGATCTCGCGATCGGGCTTCACTGAGATCAGTCCGTCGCCGATGCGGCCCGCGATCTGCGCCATCTTCGGCCCGCCCGCCGCGATGTAGATCGGGGGCGGCTGCTCGGGCAGCGTGTACAAGCGCGCGTCCTCGACGGTGAAGTACGTGCCGCGGAAGCTTCGCTCGCCGCCGCGCCAGAGCAGGCGCAGGACCTCGATCGCCTCCTCCAGCATCTCGCGGCGCGTCGCGAGCGGCGGCCAGCCCCGGCCGACCACGTGCTCGTTCAGGTTCTCGCCGGTGCCGACCCCGAGGAAGAAGCGACCGTCGAGCATCACCGCCGACGTCGCGGCGGCTTGCGCGACGATCGCGGGGTGAGTGCGGATGAGCGGACAGGTCACTCCGGTGCCCACGGTGAGCCTCGTCGTCGCCGCGATCGCGCCGATCACCGACCAGACGAACGGGCTCTGGCCCTGCCGGTCGATCCACGGATGGAAGTGGTCCGACAGCTGGACGTACGGGAAGCCCGCCTGCTCGGCGCGCTGAGCCGCGCGAACGATTTCGAGCGGGCCGTTCTCCTCGCTGGATATCCAGAACCCGATCTGCACGACTGGCCATTCTGCATGGGGCCTGCCCGGCGAGACGCCGTACGCTAGACCTATGAAGGACGACGTCCGCATGCTGCCGAAGCAGTACCACGACGCGATCGAGCACTGGCAGCGGCACAACTTTCCGGACTATCCGAAGCTCGCCGAAGAGTGGGACCGTTTCTTTCCGAAGGACGAGCCTTTCTGCCTCTGCGCCAAGATCGCTGAGGACATCCCGGCCGAGATCGAGGTCGGCGATCGAAAAGGCGAGGCCAAGGCGCTCGCGCCGAAGGACCTTCCCGAGGAGGCCGCGCAGCACCTCCTGATGCAGATCAAGGCGCAGGCGTCGACCGAGTTCGGCTCGATCCAGCAGCATCAGGGCACCCTCGCGCGCGCGCAGGAGCCGCAGGACCATGCCTGGGTGCTGCGCGTGATGGCCGAGGAGCTTCGCCACGGCTACCAGATGGTCCACCTGCTCACGAGCGCCGACTGGTCTCCGGTCACGAACACGAAGGCCGCCGACATGGTCGAGGAGATCCTCTCGATGCAGACGGGGTCGCACGTCCTCGCGGCGTTCAACCTCGAGTACGACAGCTTCCTGGACAATGTCGTCTTCGCCGCGTTCATCGATCGCGTGGGGAAGTACCAGCTCACGATGCAGAAGATCTCCGCGTACAAGCCGTACGCGTCGAGCATGCCTCCGATGCTTCGTGAGGAGGCCTTCCACCTCGCGGCCGGCGTGATCCCGCTTCGGCGCTGGGTCGAGGCCGCGGCGCGCGGCAACGGGTACATCACCATGCCGGACATCCAGAAGGCCACGCAGAAGTGGTTCGGTCGAGGCCTCGAGATGTTCGGCGACGAACGTGGCGGCCAGACCAATGTGAAGTACGGTTTGAAGGACATGGCGAACCGCGAGGCGCAGGACATGTACGTGGAGGAATGTCAGCGCATGTACGACGACCTGAACGAGCGCTACGTGCGCGCGCGCCTCCCCAAGCCCTCGCGCGACGAGGCCGAGAAGGCGTTCGCGCGCATCAAGGCGGGCGAGACGGTCGACGGCGTGCGGCCCGAGGATCTCCTGCGGCTTCCGGACCGGCGCTTCTTCCGCCGGCGCGGCGAGTACGCATATCAGATGGTCGGCACGCACGGCGAGGCTTTCACCGACGTGGAGCAGTACATCACGCACGTGCTCGCGAACCTGCCGGAGGCTTACCGCGCCTCGATCGACGTTAAGCACTGGGCCGATCTTCAGCGCAAGGTCAGCCGCGGCGAGATGCCTCTGAAGGAAGCCATCAGCTCGATGCCCCGACTCGCGCGCATGGGCGGCGGCTGCCCGTGCGCCAAGTCAGTCCGCTGGGTGCAGGAGTCCGCGGCCAACTAACGCGTCGACGGGAGGTCGCGTGAAGTTCACACACACCGCGATGGTCGCGGCGCCCACAGACAAAGTCTGGGCGCGGCTCATGGACATCCCAGCTGCGGCGCGCTGTGTCCCGGGCGTCGCGTCGGTCCGCCCCAACGGGAAGGATCGGTACCTGGGAACGCTCGCCGTGCAGATCGGGCCGGTGCGCCTCGTGCTCGACGGCGACTTTTCGATCGTCGCGCGCGACGAGACCGCGGGGACCGCCTCGATCCGCGCCGATGCGAAGGACTCGCGAGTCGGCGGCGCGATCCGAGCCACGTTGGATCTCGCGCTCGTCGAGAAAGATGCCGAGACGCAGCTCCGCATCGGGACGGACCTCACCGTCATGGGCCGGCTCGGCGAATTCGGCCAGGCATCGATCAAACGGAAGGCCGATCAGCTGATCCGCGACTTCGCCGAGTGCCTCGCGCGCCAGGTGACGATGGGCTGAGCGTGGGCCACTACGAGGAGACGCGCCTTCTCGAGGTGACGTGCGGTGGATGTGAGCGGCAGTTCCTCGCGATCCAGGTCGAAGCGGCGATCGATGAGATCAGGATCGAAGACGTCGCGGAGGCCGCCTAGCTCACGCGCGAGGTCGCGGTCCTCCCGTAATTCGTGGGACTTGGATTCGGACCGTTACCGCCACCGCACGCCGCGCAGATAGTCGCGAGCAAGAGGGTCACCAGAAGTGCGCGCCGCATCTTCATCCTGAACTTCCTCTCAGCCGAGTTCGCCGTCGACCCGGACCCCGTGTGGAATCCGATCGTGAAGCGATAGCGTGCTCGAGCGCGCCCTCGAGGTAGACCGGCTCGATCCCGCCCGCCCAATAGCGGTGTACTCGTGGATGGGCTCTCCTCCATCGCGCTGACTGTACGACCGCTTACCAGTTGCCCGGCCGTTACGTCGTAGAGGTCCACCCTTGGAGCAGCAACTGGGGAGGAACGGTATGAAAGGAAACATCGTCCACTTCGAGCTGAATGCCACAGACGCGAATCGCGCGAAGCGGTTCTACGGATCGCTCTTCGGATGGAAGTTCAAGGATTCCGAAATACCGGGGATCGAGTACGACGTGATCGACGGTGCGAATCCCGGCGGCGCGATCAATCCGATGCAGCCGGATCCGGGTCCGGTCGTGTATTTCGACACCGATGACATCGACCAGTCGATCGATAAGGTGCGCGACCTCGGCGGGAAGTCCGACGACAAGCAGGCCATCCCCAGCCAGGGCTGGTTTGCGGCGTGCGTCGACACCGAAGGCAACAAGTTCTCGCTTTTCCAGAACGACCCGAGCGTCACGATGGAGACAGAGCAGCAAACCGCCCGCGCCTGACCCTCTCGACCGGCACGCGCTGGCTAGCGATACTCCCGCCGTGACCCCCACGGACGAGGCTGCCCGGGAAGTCGAGGAAAGCCGCGAAAGCTATCGGGAATGGCTGGGCGGCCCCGAGTCCTTCCTCGCCGCGATCTCCAGGCACGAGCTCCCGGTCGGGCAGGCGCTTCGCTTCGGCGTGAAGGGCGACATCGACCTGCCGGAGGCCGGCGCCTCGGTCACCATCGCGTCGACCGACGACGGCTTTCGGGTCGACGGGTTCAAGCGCGGCCCTGGGATCGTGCGCCTCGGCCGCTATCGGTTGCGGCTATCGCATCAGAACGCGCCGGCGGTCGTGATCCTCGACCCCGAAGCAAAACGAGAGCGCATGTCGCCGAGATGGTTCCCCTATTCGCCGAGCCTTCGATTCATCCTCGCGCTCGAACCGGATCCCGAGAAGATCGCGCTCGAGTCGACGAGAGAACGCGATCGCACCGCCGAACGCGTGGGGTGGTTTACGTTCTCGCTCGAAGGTCGCGAGTGCCGCGTCGCCGCGACGCGCCTTCTCGAGCCGGGCGTCCCCGAAGACTCTCTTCAGATCTTCTTCAAGGACCGGACGAACGGCCGCGAGTCGTACTACATCGGGCGCTACCTCGATCTCGACCAGCTCGACGACGGTGGATATCTCGTGGATTTCAATCGCGCGTACAACCCGGCGTGCACGTTCTCGCCCCATTACAACTGCCCCGTTCCACCGCCAGAGAATCGGCTCGTGGTCGCGATCCGCGCGGGCGAGATGACCCCCGAGACGTAGCTGGCACGCGCCCTGCGGGCCACTGGCGTCGGAGGTCGTAATGGAATCAAAAGCTGACGAAGTACAAGAGGTCCAGGTTCCCAGCGAGCACGTCGCCGTCGTGGCGATTTTTTCCGACCGCGCGACGGCCGAGACCGCCGTCGACGCGCTCCTCGAGCGTGGGTTCACCGACGATCAGATCTCACTCGTCGCGCGCGGTGCCGAGACGGACGCGTCAGGCAAATTCGTGCCCGGCGGACTCATGGTCACGGTGAGCGCGAAGGGTCGCGAGGACGAGGCCGAGCGAGTGTTGAAGGAGCACGAGGCTCGCGAGGTCACAACGAATCGCATTGGTGCCACGGGCAGAGTGGGCCAAGAGACTTAACGGTCTCACAACATCGGGGGCTCGATCCTCCTCAGCGAGCTGCGGAACCTCGCGAGCGGAGCTCGAGCAGAGCGAGTGCGATCGCGCCGGCCGACGCCAGTTGCACGACCTCGCCGCGCCGCACGTACTCGCTGACCTCGCCGACCGGAGCGATCACGACTTCCATCTCCTCGAGATCGCCGGACGCGGGCTCGGCCACTTTGCGGGCGCCGCGCGCCAGAAAAATGTGCGCTGTGCCGACGCCATAGTTCCCGTCCACGACGTAGCGCCCGAGGGAATACCAGTCGTCCGACGCATAGCCCGTCTCTTCTTGCAGCTCGCGCTTTGCCGCTGCAAGCGACTCCTCGCCGTTCTCGAGGTAGCCCGCGGGCACGGCAAGCGAGATCGTCCGCGGGCCGTGCTTGTACGAGCGCACGAGTACGACCTCGTCGCCCTCGGTGACGGCCACCATCGCGACGAAATCCCTCGTCCGTATCCAGAGAAAACCGTCGACCTCGCGCCCGTCGGGTAGTCCGACGCGTTCCTCGCCGACGTCCATCCACGGCCGCCGCGAAAGGAGCGTGCGTCGCGCCAGCGTGCGCCAGGGACGCATCAAGGCTGCTTGAACCTCCGCAAGACCCCGTTACGCGGTCGTCCGCGGTTTTCCACTCTTTTGACCCGCTCGTGGAGGCTACGGTGTCGAGCTTGTCTATTCAGGCTCGGTTGCCTCCTCAGGGGGCGACAGGCTAACCGACTTGCCGCACCATGGGCGCGAATTGGTGGTTGGAGACCCGCGTACGCGGGCGGGCTACGAGCGCCGCGTCCGGATCGCCTCCGAGTCAGCAAGCTGGGGCATCGGCGCCGCCTTGCTCGGGACGGCGGCCCTGCCGACGACCGACCAGGCGTCCCGGATCGGGCTCGTGGCGAGCTCGCTCCTGCTCTTCCTCTTCGCGACTCTCTGGTTCCACGTCTTCCCGGACAACTGGCTCGGTAAGAGCCGCTTCGCGGTCGGCGCGGCGATCACCCAGGTCATCGCCGCGATCCTCCTCGTCCTCACCGGGGGGATCGACTCGCGGTACTTCCCGTACTACGTGCTCCCGATCCTCGCGACGGTGTTCGGGATGCGCATATCGGGGACGCTCTTCACCGGCACCATCGCGATCGTCGCGTACCTCGCCACGCTCGTGGCGGAGGTCTTCATCGGGGGCCAGCGGGACGAGATCGACACGGGTGTCATCCGTCTGTTCGCGCTCCTCTCCGTGATCGCGATGACGGCGCTCATCTCGCGCACGATCCAGGAGACGCGCTTCACGCTTCGGCAGCGGACCGAGGAGCTCGCGACGCAGAACGCGGAGCTGTCGGTCGCGCGGAGCACAGCGCTCGGACTCGCGCGCGTGCGCGAGCTGCACGAGCTCGTTCGCGTCGTGTACGAATCGGCGAAGAACGCGCTCGCCGTGGACCGCCTGTATCTCTTCGCGTCGAAGCCGGACTTCGCCGATGGATTCACCGTCGGACCGGACGGCATCATCAAGGAGTTCCACGCGGACCCCTCGCTGCCCGAGGACGCACCGCGCAGGCGAGCGGTGCGTGAGAAGCGGACCGTCGCCGTCAACGACTCGGGCGACGACAAAGCCGCCGACCACGCCACCGAGCACCAGCACTTCGCCGCGGGCTTGTTCGTTCCGCTCATCCATCGCAGCGAGGTCATCGGGCTCATGGGCGTATCCAGCCACGAAAAGCGCGAATGGACCGCTCACGAGATACGCGTGGCCGAGGTCATCGCGGACGCATCCGCGGCGGCCGTGGCGTCGTTCCTCGCGTTCGAAGAGGTTCGCGGCCAGAGCGAGCGGCTCGAGGCGCGGATGAAGGTCCTCGAGAGCATGGACAACCTGGTCGACGCGCTCGCGTTGACCACCGACGAGGCGAGCCTCGCGCAGACGGCGGCCCGAAGTCTTCAGCAGGGATTTCATCTGCCCGCGGCCACCGTCCTGTTCACGGACCCGTCGGTCGCGATCCTGGAGCCCGTCGGCACGGCGGGGCGCGCGACGCCGCACCCGGTGGTGAATGGACCGACGAGCTGCCCCGCGATTCGAAGTGGCCGTTTCTTCGAGGTGAAGTCGGCCGACGACCCGGTTGTCTGCCCATACATGCCGTTCCGGTCGCACTACTCCTGCGTGCCCCTCGTCGCCGGGGGTGACACCGTTGGCGCGCTCTTCCTCGAGCCCGACGATCACTCGATCCTCGACGTCGCGGTCCTGCGCGCGGCAGCCGACCGCGTGGCCCTCAGCCTCGCGACGCGGCGAGTGCTCGAGACCGCGCAGCGGCAGGCGACGACCGACGGGCTCACCGGCCTCCACAACCGGCACTTCCTCGCCGAGCAGCTCCGGCTCATGCACTCGCTCGCGGTCCGGCACGGCCAGCCCTACAGCGTCGTGGCCATCGACGTCGACGGCCTGAAGAACGTCAACGACACGTTCGGCCACGAGCAGGGCGACCTCGCGCTCCGCGGCCTGGCCAACACGATGCGAAAAACGCTCCGCTCCTCGGACGTCGGAGTGCGCACTGGCGGCGACGAGTTCCTCGTGCTCATGGCCCAGTCGGGGCTCGAGGAGTCGCGCGTCGCGGCCGAACGGGTTCGCGAGGCGGTCGAGCTGCAGGGCCGCGCCGACCCGAAGATCGCGATTACGGTGAGCGCCGGTGTCGCCTCCTGGCGGCCTGGCCGGAGCTCCGAACACGTTCTCGAGGCTGCCGACGCGATGCTTTATGCGGCCAAGCGAGCCGGCAAGGACCGCGTTATCGCGGAAACCGGCCTCGTCGTGGCCGGCGACGGCGAAGGCGCCGCTTGACAGTCTTTCTCTCAGTCTTCTAGAGTCATTAGCAGTCAAGCCCGGCGAGTGCTAATCCGTATCCGTGGGTCTGCGGCCGTTCGCCGCGCCCAAAACAACTCAAAGAGAGGGGAAATGCATGGCAGTCGCAACCGCATCCAAGCCCAATTCCAAGTCGAAGACCAAGCTCAAGCCGCTCGGCTCCCGCGTCGTGATCAAGGCCCTCGAGCGCGAGGAAATCACGAAGAGCGGGATCGTCCTGCCGGACACCGCGAAGGAGAAGCCCCAGGAGGGCCGCGTCCTTGCCGTCGGACCCGGCGACCGCCACCCCGACACCGGCCAGCGAATCCCGGTGGACCTCAAAGAGGGTGACCGCGTTTTGTTCCAGAAGTACGCGGGGACCGAATTCAAGCTCGACGACGAGGAGCTTCTCATTTTGAGTGAGAAAGACGTCCTCGGTCTCGTCACCGAATAAGGGGAGGTACGCATGGCAAAGCAGCTGGCCTTTACTGACGAGGCACGTAAGAAGCTCAAGAACGGCATCGACACCATGGCGAACGCCGTGAAGACGACGCTTGGGCCGAAGGGCCGGAACGTCGCGCTCGACAAGAAGTTCGGTTCACCGACCGTCACCCACGACGGTGTCACGGTCGCTCGCGAGATCGAGCTCGAGGATCCATTCGAGAACATGGGCGCCCAGCTCCTCAAGGAAGCGGCGACCAAGACCAACGACATCGCCGGAGACGGCACCACGACGTCCGTCGTCCTCGCGCAGGCGATTGTCCACGAGGGCATGAAGAACATCGCCGCGGGTGCGAACCCGATGCTCCTGAAGCGCGGTCTCGAGCGCGGCGTCACCGCCGTCGTCGAAGAGATGAAGGCCCAGTCCACGAAGGTGGAGGGGGAGCACCAGAAGGAGCAGATCGCGCAGATCGCGACCATCTCCGCCGCCGACAAACAGATCGGCGACCTCATCGCTGATGTCATGGAGAAGGTCGGCAAGGAAGGCGTGATCACGGTCGAGGAGTCCAAGGGCCTTCAGTTCGAGACAGAGTTCGTCGAGGGTATGCAGATCGACCGCGGTTACATCTCCGCCTACTTCGTCACCAACGCCGACCGTATGGAAGCGGTCATCGAGGACCCCTACATCCTCATCACCGACAAGAAGATCTCGGCGATCACCGACATCCTGCCCGTGCTGGAGAAGCTCGTTCAGGTCTCGAAGAATCTCGTGATCGTTGCCGAAGATGTCGATGGCGAGGCGCTCGCCACGCTGGTCGTGAACAAGCTCCGCGGCACGCTGAACGTCCTCGGGGTAAAGGCCCCGGGCTTCGGCGACCGTCGCAAGGCCATGCTCGAAGACATCGCGACCATCACCGGCGGCCAGGTGATCACCGAAGAGGCGGGCCGCAAGCTCGACGCGACGACCATCCAGGATCTCGGCCGCGCGCGCCGGGTCACGGCGAACAAGGACGACACCACCTTCGTCGAGGGTCACGGCAAGCAGGACCAGATCCTGGCCCGGGTCAAGCAGATCAAAGCGCAGATCGAGGAAACCACCAGCGACTTCGACAAGGAGAAGCTCCAGGAGCGTCTCGCGAAGCTCGCCGGCGGCGTCGCCGTCATCAAGGTCGGCGCGGCCACCGAGGTGGAGCTCAAAGAGAAGAAGCATCGCGTCGAGGACGCGCTCTCAGCTGCCCGCGCGGGCATCGAGGAGGGCATGGTCCCCGGTGGCGAGATCACTCTCATCAACGCAATCAAGGCGCTGGACACCGTGAAGGCCGAGGGCGACGAGAAGACCGGCGTGAACATCCTTCGCCGCGCGCTCGAGGAACCCTTCCGCCAGCTCGTCGCGAACGCGGGCGAGGACGGCGCGGTCATCCTTGCCCAGGTCCGGCGCAAGCAGCAGGAGTCGAAGTCCTCGAACTGGGGCTACGAGGTCATGTCCGGACAGATCGTCGACCTGCCGAAGGCCGGGATCATCGACCCGGTGAAAGTCGTCCGCTCCGCCGTGGAGAACGGCGCGTCGATCGCGGCGATGATCCTCACCACCGAGGCGCTCATCACGGACCTTCCTGAGAAGGACAAGGCTCCCGCGATGCCCGGTGGCGGCGGGATGGACTACTGAGCTAGGAGCTGAGCCGCGGGAGCTTGCTCCCGCGAGCGAGGCGACGACGCTCAGACGAGCGAAGCGAGTACTAACTCAACCCGCTAATAACGCACTCGCGAAGAGGCCCGCTGTGAACCAGCGGGCCTCTTCTTTTCTCTCGACGCTTCTTCCGAACGATGTTGTCCGGGTGCTGGCATCGGGCCAACGAGGTGCCGCTCAGCTATTTCCCCACACCGATCCGCCATAAGGCGGCTGACTCCCGATCAGCCTCCTATTGCGCGCTCCCCGACGCCGCAGAGCCTCGCTTAGCGGATGCGCGAAAGATCGACGAGGCGACTCCCGGGGACTCTTAGCCTGACCTCGCGCGACTCTGTACGCAGGTACTCGTCAGACCCCGTTTCGGGTACTTCCCACGCTGTCCGCGACATTCGGCGCGCCTAGGTTCGGGCCATCTTAAAAAAGGAGACGGAGATGGCCCTCAAAGAAAGCCCCCAGACCTCGACTGGACCTCGCGTCGTTCTGCGGATGCTCGCGTTTGTTGCGATCCTCAGCCTCGCGGCGTGCGGAGCCAGCGGAGCCCTGGCCGGCACGAGCCAGAGCGACGTGCAGGGCGCGGCCTTGCAGAACGCGACCGCCTCGACGGCGTGCCAGCCTTGGGCCCCTACCGACGCACCTCCGCCGGGTACCGGTCGCCACTTCTAGGACCTCGGCGTCGCGCCCCCGCGACCTCCTAGCGAGGCCGGGGAGCGCGACGCCCTGCCGGCGGATGACCCCATGACAGAATCGGATCTCGGGGAAGGTAAGTTGACCATCGCTTCAGGACCGTTCGTCGACCGGCGGATTCTCTGTCCCGTCCTCATCGGCCGGGAGGCTGAGCTGGAGCAGCTCGATGCGCTCTTGCGCGAGAGCCTCGGCGGAAGAGGGCGCACGGCCTTAATCTCGGGTGAGGCCGGCGTAGGCAAGACAGCGCTTGTCAATGAGTTTCTTCAGCGAGCCCGTGCCGAGGGGGCACGCGTACTTGCGGGCGAGTGCACGGAGATCGATGCACGCCGGCCGTTCGGTCCTTTCATGGACGTCGCCCGCGCCACGAACCGTGCGGCTCAGCTGCCGGTCGCGTCTGGCGATCTGGCCGGAGAGGCCGATCGCTACCGGCTCTACGCGGCGTTCACCGCGCTCCTCGCTGATCTCGCGCGAGAGCGGCCGATCACCATCGTCATCGAAGACCTGCATTGGGCGGACGAGGCTTCACTCGAGCTCTTTCCATATCTCGCACGGAAGCTCCACAACGTGCCACTGCTTCTCGTAGGGACCTATCGCAGCGACGAGCTGCACCGACGGCACCCACTGCGTTCCGTGCTCGCGGAGCTGAGCGGGATTCGCGTCGCCGACGACATCGCGATACGTCGGCTGAGCGAGGACGAGGTAGCGGACTTCCTGCGCGAGGCCATGCACCTGGACCGGCCACCGACCGTCGAGTTCCGGCAAGCGATGTTCGCGACCTGCGAGGGCAATCCCCTCTTCATGGAGGAAGTGCTCCGCGCGCTGGTCGGGCGCGGGGACGTCGAGCTGCGTGACGGGTCATGGCGCCGGACGAAGGAGGTCGCCGACATCGCGATCCCGGACACCCTGCGCGATGCCGTGCTCGAACGTTTCAGAACGCTTTCGGCGGACGCTCAGAACGTCCTGCTGCACGCCGCGGTCATAGGGCAGCGTTTCGACTTCAATCTCCTACTCCGCGTGACCAGTTCGGGCGAGGCGATCCTCATAAGCACGCTCCGAGCGGCCATCGACGCGCACCTACTGCTTGAGATCACAGGGAGCGAGGGCCGCGAGCATTACGCCTTCCGCCATGCGCTCACGCGGGAGAGCGTTCTGCTCGAGCTCCTCCAGCCAGAACGGCGCCGCATGCACGCCACCGTCGGCGAGGCGATCGAGTCACGCGCCGGCGATCCCACGGCGCACGCTGAAGATCTCGCGTATCACTTCGACGAGGCGGGCGACCGAGACCGCGCCTTCCGCTACCACGACCTCGCTGCACGGGAGGCGCATCGTCTGTTCGCCTTCTCGCGCGCGGCCCGGCACCTCGAGCGCGCGGTCGAGCTGGCTAGGGACAACGAACCCGCGCTAGGCGACCTCCAGCTGCGGCTCGCGGACGCCGCGTTCCTAGCCGGAACGCCCCGGCGGGCGCGGCGCGCGGCCGAGGAAGCGAACCGATCGTTCGAGGAGGCGGCTGATGCGCGAGGCGCTGGTCAGGCGCTCACCCGGATCGCCGACTACGGCTGGTTTCTTGGCGAGGCCCTCGCCGCAAGGGAGACTGCGGACCGCGCCGTCAGGCTCCTCGAGCCGCTGGGAACGAGTCAGGAGCTGGCCGGTGCATACGCCCAGGTCGCGAGGATCGCGTACCTGGACCTTGACTTCGCCGCTGCCGCTGAGCGAGGCCAACGAGCGGTGAACATCGCGAGAGAAACCAAGGCGCTGCGCATCGAGCTTGACGCACTCGTCACGCTCGGCACGGTGGCGGTCTGGATGGATGAGGATGGCGGCGTCGCGGTCCTGCGCGAAGCCATCGCCCGCGCATCGGCGCACGACCTTGTGGAGCCTGCCATGAGGGGCAGGTACAACCTCGAGAATTCGATCGCGGCTACGGGATCTACGGGGATGGAAGTGCGGCGCCTGCGGCAGGAGATGTTCACCTACGCTGCCCTTCACGGCTATCGCAACGAGGTCGTCATCACCGAGGAGGCCTCGTGCGCGCTCGCCGAAGGCGACTGGGACGCCGCGTTAACGCTCGGACAAGAAGCTCGCGGGGAGTCCTTCCTAACAGCTGCGCTTCAAATGCTCGAGGCCTTCATTCAGGCGGGCCGCGAAGGTCCGGAGCGGGCCGTTCCGCTCATAGACGCCTCTCGCCGCCTGCTTCGTGGAGCGAGCACTGCGCACCAGCTCCTTCTATCAAGCTCCCTGGCCCGGATTGAGTTCCTCGCTGGCAACGCTCGCGCGGCGCTGGACCACGTCGAGGCCATCGCGGGCGATCTCTGGCGGTTGCTACGGCCATACTTCGACGACGCCGCCCTGTGCGCGCTCGGAGCGACGGTCGCCCTCGACGACGTCTGGTCGCGGGGTCGCTGGATCGAACTCGTGCTGGCGGACGAGACCGGGCCTCGACGCGTGTTGGGACGTGCCACGCGGGCGTACGCACAGGCGGAGCGCGCTGCCGGTGAGGAGAAGCTCGATAGCGCGATCGTGCTCCTCGGCGAGAGCGCCGAGCTCTGTGTTGCCGCCCTGACGTCTTTTGGTGAGACGCTGACGCGTCGCCGCCGCGCCGAGCTCCTGCTGCGACGGAACGCACCCGGCGATCGCGAGGCCGCCCAGACCGAGCTCGTGGCGATCCTCCCGTACTGGCGCAAAGCGAAGGCCACGTGGTACCTGGGTCAGCTCCAGCGCTGGGCAACCGAGCTCGGTCTCGACTTCCCCGAGGAAGGGACCGCGGCGACCCCGTCGCCGACCCGTGCAGCGCGCACGCAACTGACCGCGAGGGAGCGCGAGGTCGCCGCGCTGGTCGCCGACGGTCTCTCGAACAAGGAGATCGCCACCAAGCTCGTCATCAGCGAGCGCACCGCCGAAGGGCACGTCGAGCGGATCTTGGGCAAGCTGGGATTCCGCTCGAGAAGCCAGATCGCGTCGTGGCACGCAGGAGGCGACCCGACCCGAGCGTCATCGTGATGGCGACGGCGGCTCAGTCGCGGCCGGAGAGGACGGCGTCGAGCGTCTCCGTCGTGAAAAGGACGAGGTCGAGGCGAGCCGTCCTGATGAGATCGTGGTCACCTACCCGGCTCCTGCGCGACGTGCTCCGATCCATCGCTCCTCCCTACCACAGTGACTGTGCGCGCTGCGGCCACTCCTAAAGCGACGAGGCCCGCGACTCCGGTATGCCGCGGCCAGCGCCGCAGCGTGAGCGACAGGGTCGTACGTCGACCCGCGCGTCAAGGTCGGCTGCCGGCGCGCCTCTCTGTGACGCGCTACCTACGCCGTTACTGATCCCAGCGCGTCGAGCTAGTCGCTTTTCTGACGCGCGGTTTGGTCCGTCCGGCGCGTCAGTTCGTCGGTATTCCTGAATCACTCGCGTTGCCGATGCTTCTAGTGCGCTTCTCTGCGCCATTTCCTTTTCAAGGAAGAGGTCAGGGGTTCGAATCCCCTCCGGGCTACAGACCGCGTCGTTATTGGGCGCTATGCGATCCGCTTTCCGTACAGGCCGCTTCTCTGCTGTGAGGGCCGCTTCTCTGACGGCCTCTTCTCTGCGATCGCTGCCCGCGATGCGGTTAATGGAGAACACCCCATGAGAACACTCTCAGTGCAAGGCAAGACCGTTCGAGGAGCGCCGCAAAGCACCGTCACCAATCGGCGACCGAGTGTTCCCCGAAGAGAACAACTGGACCACCGCCTCGGCTCCGCCGGGAGAAATATGTCTGTTGTGTTTTGACCACGGTGATCTCATCGATGTTCGTGACGTCTTGCGTCGATCGAGAGCCAGAACACGTTTCAGCCAGCGGCAAGTGTGTGGGAAGCGGGGACGATGCGGCTTACAACCGATAAGAGCCGCCTGCGATCCCGATGCCCCTTAATCCACGAGCAGAAGGTGCGGGTGGGCGAGTCGATGCGCGGAACCGAGACCAGCCCGCGAATCCGCAGATCACTTCCCGAATCGCGTCTCGCGGATCGTGAGCGTACCGGCGCTCGGCGCCACACCGCACATCGGCCGCGGCGGGACTGCCGTGGACCAACCGCAGCGCGCGCATAGGATGCGAGCAAACGCGGGAAGGAGTCTTGGATGTACGGGACGGTTGCACGGATGCGACTTAAGCCAGGAATGGAGGCGAAGCTCAAGGAAGACATGGCTCAGTACGACCAGCTCAAGATCTCGGGGTTTGTCAGCACGGTCGTGTATCGCATGGACCGCGACCCGAACGAGATCTACATGGCCGTCGTCTTCAAGGACAAGGCGAGCTACGTGGCGAACGCGCGGGATCCCAAGCAGGACGAGCGCTACCAGAAGATGCGCGCACTGCTCGCGGCGGATCCGGAGTGGCACGACGGCGAGATCATCCAATCGGAAATGGCGTAGCGCGACGCCTGGGAGAGCGATGCCAGCGTGTTGCGGTAGCGATGCGTACGCGAAGCTCTTCGACGAGAAGAATGCGAGGAGCGACGCGCAAACCTATTTGAAGAACGGGCTGGATCCCACCGGTCAGCGGATGGTCGACGAGATCGTGCAGCGCGGTGTCGCCGGCGCGAGCGTGATGGAAGTCGGCGGCGGGATCGGCGCCCTGGAGATCGAGCTGCTCCGTGCGGGTGCGGCACGCGCGACCAACGTGGAGCTCGTCGGTACATACGAGCAGGCAGCGCGTGATCTGCTGGAAACCCTTGGCCTCACCGCGCGCGTCGATCGAACACTCCTCGATTTCGCACGGGATGGTGGCCAGGTTCCGCGCGCGGACATCGTGCTGCTGCATCGGGTGATCTGCTGCTACCCAGACATGGAGTCCTTGGTCCGCGTCTCGGCCGACCATGCCGCAAAACTCCTCGCCCTGAGCTTCCCCGCCGACCGTTGGTGGTGGCGGGTCGGGCAGTGGCTCAGCCGCGGCTGGTTTGCGATGCGCGGCTGCGCGTTCCGTCTCTACCTTCACGACCCGCGCCGGATCCTCGCGATTGCCGAGTCTGCCGGTTTGCGTCCGGTCCTACAGCGGCGCGGGTGGGTCTGGCAGATCGCAGTGTTGGAGCGTTCGCTCCCGTAGTCGCATCTGCCACCGGGATCCGGCTGGGGTTGCGCGCGAACTGGAGGCAGTTCGCGTTGCTCGTCGCCATAAATGCCTTCGTCGGAGCGATGGTCGGGCTCGAGCGGGCGATCTTGCCAGTCCTCGGCGAGCAGGAGTTCGGGGTCGCCTCGCGGGCCGCGCTCCTTACCTTCATAGCCAGCTTCGGCGCAACCAAGGCGGTCACGAACCTCACCGCCGGCGCACTGGCGGACCGCGTGGGTCGAAGGCGGCTGCTCATCGTGGGCTGGCTCTTCGGCCTGCCCGTCCCCGTCCTGATCATCCTGGCGCCCAGCTGGGGGTGGGTGGTAGCGGCGAATCTTCTTCTGGGCCTGAATCAGGGCCTCTGCTGGTCGATGACTGTGATCATGAAGGTTGACCTCGTCGGACCGGCCCGTCGGGGACTAGCCCTCGGGATCAATGAGTTCTCGGGCTATCTGGCGGTTGGCCTCGTCGCCTTCGCCGGCAGCGAGCTCGCGGCGGCGACCGCCCTGCGACCGCAGCCCTTTCTACTGGGTGTGGCCGTCGCGATCCTTGGTCTGGGGCTTTCGCTCGCCACCCGAGAGTCCGTCGCGCACGCTCGCGCAGAGGCGCGTGACCGTCCCTCGGAGCCACTCCCATCGCTGCGCGAGATCTTCCTGCGAGCCACGTGGCGTGACCGTGCGCTCTCAGCTGCGAGTCAAGCCGGTCTGGTGAACAACCTCAACGACGGTGTCGCGTGGGGTCTGCTGCCGTCGCTCTTCCTCGCTTCGGGCCGTGATCTCCAACAGGTCGGAGTTCTGGCCGGTGCGTACCCCGCCGTTTGGGGCGTGGCGCAACTTGCGACCGGAGCCATGTCCGATGCATTTGGCAGGCGGTGGCTGATCGTCGGTGGAATGTTCGTACAGGCGACCGCATTGGGTGTGCTCGCGATCGCGCCCGATTTCTGGCTCGCGCTCGTCGGCATGGTCGCTCTCGGTCTGGGCACGGCCTTGGTCTATCCCACGCTGCTCGCGGTCGTCTCCGATGTCGCACACCCACAATGGCGAGCGACCGCGACCGGCGTGTATCGCTTCTGGCGGGACGCGGGTTACGTGATCGGAGCGCTCGTCGCCGGAATCGTCGCGGACCGGCTCGGTCTGAATTGGGCCGTCGGGGTGGTGGCCGCCCTGACACTGGCTTCGGGTCTTGTGACGCTCGGTCGACTTCCCGAAACGCGTGCGTCTGGAGAATCGAGGGCGCTTGCCCCCGAGTCTTCGTGACGCACAGAGCGTGATCGGTGGAATGTCCGTCGCGAGCTAGCGCCCTCTTCGTCGCTCTATCTCGTCGTATTGAGAGGACCTTTGACCCACCGGTCGTGAGTCCGATGGACGCATCTCCTACGCTCGCATCCGGGGTACCGTCTCTGAGGGAGGTCTTCATGTGATGCCATATATGAACGGCTATTGGTTCGGTTTCGGCGGGCTCTTGATGCTGCTCTTTTGGGTCTTCGTGATCGCGGGAATCGTCTGGGCAGTCCTGACGCTCTCGCGACAACAGCATGCCCGCGGAGGGGAAAGCGGTGCCCTTCGGATCCTCGAAGAGCGACTGGCGCGTGGCGACATCGACACGGAGGAGTTCCGCACTCGGCGCGCCGCGATCGAAGAGACGAAGCGGTGACCGCCCAGCGGGTCGCCGGCTCGGTGGCAGTGGTGTCGGGCATCCTTCTGCTCCTCGGCATCGCCGCATCGGCGATCGGCCAAGCCGCCGGTGGTGCGAGCGCATTCCCGAACGGGTATTGGCAGATGGGTCCCGGCATGGGCCAAGCGCCCATGGGTCCCGGGATGATGGGCTTCGGCAACGCTGGCCCCGCCGCGTCCGTTATTCCCGGCGCAACCGAGGTGCGGGTAGTGGCCCTGAACTTCAGCTTCACGCCCAGCGAGATCCGCGTCCCGCACGCCACGGACGTGAATCTGACCCTCAGCAACCCCGCAGCAAACGGCGTGATGCACGACCTCACGGTGCCGGCGCTCGGGATCCACATCGTGGCGAACCCCGGCGAAACCAAGACAGTTGGCCTCCGCGGGCTGCCCCCAGGACGCTACGACGCGTACTGCAGCGTGCCCGGGCACGCTGATCAGGGTATGCGCGCGGCCGTCCTCGTGGAGTGACGACGGACTCGCGCGCGATGAATCCGGATGTAAGCGCCATCGTCCCGCTCCGCATGATGCAGGTCTGACGTGCTCCTTCCATTCGTCGACCAGATCGCGAGTCGGGTCAGCCGGCCCGGCGAGGAGAGCGAGCTCCGCACCCAGAAAACCCTGCTCGTGCTCTCAGCCCTGCTGTTTGTCCCGCCGAGCCTGGTGTGGTCGGCGATCTACTTCATCTATGACGAGCGGCTGTCGGCTGCCATCCCGTTCGCGTATGTCATCGTCAGCTTGCTGGGGCTGGCGACCTTCCTAATCACGGGCTGGTTCGCGCTCCTGCGATGGATCGAGCTCGCGCTCATCCTGGCGCTGCCCTTCGCCCTGCAGCTCACCCTGGGCGGGTTCGTGCCGTCGAGCGGGGTCGTGCTCTGGTCGCTGCTCGCACCGATCGGCGCACTCGTTTTCGGGGCACCGCGTGCGGCACTCTGGCTGCTGGCATTTCTTGCCCTCGTCGCGAGCGCCGGTGTTCTCGAGGGCAGCCTGCGCGGGACGAACGCACTCCCGGAGTGGTTGCGTACGACCTTCTTCGTTCTCAACATCGCCGCGATCAGCACGCTCGCGGTCACGCTCCTGGCCGTCTTCAACCGCCAGCGCGACCAAGCCATGCACCTACTGGCCGCGGAGCAGGAGCGTTCGGAAGGTCTGCTGCTCAACATCCTTCCGAAGCAGATCGCGGACCGCCTCAAGGCCGGTGAACGTCGCATCGCCGACTCGCACGCACGTGCGACCGTGCTCTTCGCCGACCTCGTTGGCTCGACCGCCCTCGCCTTGGAGCTCACGCCGGACGCGCTCATTGGCGTCCTCAACGACGTCTTCTCCCATATCGATGACCTCGCCCAGCGCCACGGCGTCGAGAAGATTCGCACCATCGGGGACAACTGGATGGGTGTGAGCGGCGTGCCGCTTTCACGCGCGGATCATGCGCTCGCGGCGGTCCGTATGGCGCTGGATGTGCGGGACTTCATCGAGCGCTACCGCACACCTGAGAGGCGCAGCCTCGCGGTGCGCATCGGCCTGAACTCCGGACCGCTGGTCGCGGGCGTCATCGGGAAGCACAAGTTCGTTTACGACATCTGGAGCGACACCGTGAACACGGCGAGTCGCATGGAGTCCCAGGGGATGGCCGGCCGCGTTCAGGTGAGCGAGACGACGTACGCGCTCGTGAAGGACGACTTTGTCTGCGAAGAGCGCGGTGCGATCGATGTTCGCGGCCGTGGGCCGCTGACCACCTACTTCGTGCTCGCCGCGCGCTAACGCGGGCGACGCGATCCGTCCCGCGGCGCTGCTGTCCTTGCCATCCACCGCACGAGTGAGGCCGCGGACCCGATGAGCTCGGCCGTACTTCGAGGGCTTGCCCCCAGCGAGAAGCGCCCACGTCGCCGAGCGGGGGACCCAGCCTTTCACCTGGGTGGCCTTCGCGCTGAAGCCATAACGTCTCTCTCGGCCCCTCGGCGTTCGTCCGTCGGAAGAGGTGCCAGCGCGCCGCTGTCGTCAATCGCACTGATTTGCGTGCTTCCCTGAGCTGATCACGATCGGGAAAGAGAGCGCTCAAGAGCGGAAGACTGCCTGACCGCTCGCCCGATAGGCACTGTGATGGCCCCAGAGATCAAGCCATCGCTATTTCTCTGGGGCCCGCCTAGTATCCGGTCGGCCGTCAGCTCGATTCGACTCGGGTGACTGAGGGGGGATCTTCAATGGTCACGAGACGTGAGGTGCTGCGCCGCGGCATGGGTGCCGCCGCCGCGATCACCGCAGGACCGTTTCTCGCTTCATGCGCCCCGGCAAGCAACCCGTCACCGACACCGGCCGCCACGCTGCCGCCACCGGAGACGACCTCGATCAAGCTTACGGCTGGACCATGCGACAGCGCGATCTTCGGGGCCGAGCGCAATCTCCGCGACGAAGGTTTCACAGACGTCCAGATCAGCGACATGGGCACACTTGCGGCGATTGCGGGAGGCACCGCACACATCGGAAACGCCTTCCCGCAGGCGCTCTTCAACTCTGTAGAGAGCGGCCCGAAGGTTGTCTCACTCGGTGGGCTCCACCCCGGATGCATTGAGATCTGGGCGCAGCCGGGCATTTCATCGGTGAAGGACCTCAAGGGGCGCACCATCACCGTAACCTCCAAGGCACTTACGAACCTGCAATACACCTGGATGGCGATGGCGCTCAAACAGGCCGGGGTCGACCCGAAGGACGTGAACTTCGTCGTGCAGGCCGACGCCGACCCGCTGAAGCTCTACTTTGACGGCAAGAGCGACGCGGTGTTTGTGGCGACGACCGGAATACCCGCGCTCAAGGCGAACCCCGCGAACAAGGGCAAGGTCATTTACTCGCAAATCATGGAGGAGCCGTGGAAGAGCAACAACTGCTGCTTCATCATCGCCAGCGAGTCGTGGTATCGCGCGAACCCGATCGCCGCGAAACGGGCGATGCGCGCGATCTACCGCACTGCGGACACGCTCCCCGCCGATCGCGCCGACGTGGCCAAGCTCGCGACGGACAAGGGCCTCTTCGGAGGCGCTCCGGCGCTTGCGAACGTGCGCGAGGCGGCGAACATGGTGCCGCTCGACTGGCGAACCTACGACCTCGAGAAAGCCGTCCGCTTCTACGCGCCGCTGCTCACGGACGTCGGCGTGCTCAAGGCGAGCACCGATGACCTGCTCAAGGCGGTCGACCTCAAGATCTTCAAGGAGCTGTCGACCGAGCTGAAGAAGTAGGCGCGGCTAGAAGCTGATGTTTCGGTCAGCCTCCATCACCATGCGCGTGTAGGTCGGCGGTGTCATGTACTCGGCTTTGATCGCTGCGAAGTCCGGCTGCGAGACCCCACGGGCCTCAGCGCAACCCTTTCAGACGTAGATCCTGACCCCGGCGGCGACGCAGCCGGAAAGCAGCTCGGTCAGAGGCGGGACGCCAACGCCCCGGACGTGATCCGCCGCGCCGGGCTTGAGCAGCTCGATCGCATCACCGGCCATCGCGATGCTCGTCTCGATCTCGTTCTTGACCGCGCCGTTCACGGCCATGTGGAAACCGAGGCTGGCACGGGTTGGATCATCGGGACCAGCCACGGTCGTGATCAGTAGTTTCGCCATCAAGACTCCTCCCACTGTTCATCGAAAACGCTAGACGCGCAGTATCCTCCGGCCATTGATTCGCGCGCGAACGGAGGTCTTTAGGGTGACTGCGCAACAGATCGGAGTGGCGCGCATCGATCGCGATGAGCTTCGTCGGTTCATCTCCGAGAAGTACAGCGAAGTTGCCACCAGCCCCGAACTCGGATTCCACTTTCACACCGGTCGGCCCTTGGCCCTAATGCTCGGCTATCCCAGCGAACTCATCGACCGCGTTCCGGCAGCAAACCTCGCGTCATTCGCCGGCACGGGGAACCCGTTCTTGTTCGGCGACCTAAGCGCGGGCGAACGCGTGGTCGACGTCGGCTGCGGCGCGGGCGTTGACACCCTGATCGCCGCGCAGCAGGTCGGGCCGAGCGGTCGGGTCGTCGCCATCGATATGACGGCGGAGATGCGGGAGAGGACGCAAGAAGGCGCGCGGGAGATGGGACTCACCAACGTCGACGTCCGCGAGGGCTTCGCGGAAGTGCTGCCCGTCGATGACGGCTTCGCGGACGTCATTATCAGCAACGGCGTGGTCAACCTGTGCCCCGATAAGCGCGCGGTGTTCGGCGAAATGCTCCGTGTCCTCAAGCCCGGCGGGCGGATCCAGATCGGAGACATCCTCGTGCACAAAGAAGTTCCTCAGGATGCGAAGGACGACATCGCTCTCTGGAGCGGCTGAATTGCCGGCGCTCTGCTGGATGCAGAGTGGCGCGTGCTCCTCGAGCAGACCGGCTTCACGGACGTCGTTATGTCTAATGAGGTCGATGTGTTCGCCGGAAGCAAGCACGAAAGTGACGCCAAAGACTTCGAGACACGCGGCGT
>JBBPIP010000018.1:0-48717 GCA_038040265.1 Chloroflexota bacterium
TCATGACCGGCCGCGAAGCGGAGCGCAAGGGCCTCGGTGGCGAGGTCCTGGCGTATGTCTGGTAGGTAGGACATGAGCAGGATCGGAAGACTTCCCGTCGTGATCCCGAGCGGGGTCGATGTGAAGATCGACGGCCAGACCGTGAGCGTGAAGGGACCGAAGGGTCAGCTCACGCGGACCTTCCACGACAACATGAAGATCGAGCGCGAGGACGGAAAGATCGCGGTGCAGCGCCCGGACGACGCCCAGCAGAACCGCGCGCTCCACGGTCTGACCCGGACGTTGATCGCGAACATGGTCGCCGGCGTGACGACCGGGTTTGCCAAGGACCTCGAGATAAGCGGGACCGGATACCGCGCGGTGCTGCAGGGAAAGAAGCTGACGCTCTCGCTGGGCTTCTCGCATCCGATCGAAATCGATCCGCCCACGGGAGTCACCTTCACGGTCGAGACGCCCCAGAAGCTGAAGGTCTCGGGGATCGACAAGGAGGCGGTCGGCGAGGTCGCGGCGAAGATCCGCCAGCTCCGCGAGCCCGACCCGTACAAGGCGAAGGGCGTGAAGTACGCGGGCGAATACATCCGCCGCAAGGCGGGCAAGGCCGGCAAGGTCGGGGCGGCGAAGGTTTAGAGATGCCAAAGCAGACAAGACGACAGAACAGGACCAGGCGCCACGAGCGCGTGCGCGAGAAGGTTCGCGGAAGCGCGGGGCGGCCGCGCCTCGCGGTGTTCCGTTCGATCACGCACATCTACGCGCAGCTCATCGACGACGAATCCGGCAAGACGCTCGTCGCCGCGTCGAGCGTCGAGTCCAAGGACGGAAAAGGCAAGAAGAGCGAGCAGGCGAAGACAGTCGGCGCGATGCTCGGCGAGAAGGCGAAGGCCAAGGGGATCGCCGAGGCGGTCTTCGACCGCGGCGGCTACCGCTATCACGGGAGAGTCAAAGCGCTGGGCGACGCAGCCCGAAGCGCGGGGTTGAGGTTTTGAGCTAGATGCCACGAATTGACGCGAATCGCCTGGAGCTGACCGAGCGTGTGGTCCAGATAAACCGCGTGTCGAAGGTCGTGAAGGGCGGTCGGCGCTTCTCCTTCTCCGCGATCGTCGTCGTCGGCGACGGCCGCGGTCACGTTGGCGCTGGTCTGGGTAAGTCCGACGAGGTCCCGGGCGCCATCAACAAGGGTCGCGAGGACGCGAAGAAGCACGTGATGCTCGTGCCGCTCGTCGATCGCACGATCCCGCACCAGGTCGTCGCCGACTTCGGCGCGGCGCGTGTGGTCCTGCGTCCGGCGTCGAAGGGTACCGGCGTCATCGCCGGCGGATCGGTCCGCGCGGTCGTCGAATCAGCCGGGATCAGCGACATCCTCTCGAAGTCGCTCGGCAGCACCAACCCGGTGAACGTGGTGCGGGCGACCATCAAAGCGCTCTCGCAGCTGCGTTCGGCCGAGACCGTGCGTCAGATGCGCGGCTTGCCGCCGCGCGGGCCGCGTGAGGCGCGCGAGCCGCGCGAGCCGGTGGCGGCGCCGTGACGCGTCTCGAGATCCGCCAGCACAAGAGCGCTATTGGCGAGAAGAAGGGCGCGAAGCAGACGCTGGCGGCGCTCGGCCTCCGGCGTCCCGGCCACGTCGTGTCGCACGACGACTCGCCGTCGCTTCGCGGAATGCTCCGCCGCGTCGCTCACCTCGTCCACGTGAGCGATGAGAAGACGGAGGCGAGCTGATGCGCCAGCACGAGATCGCGAGGCCCCGCGGCTCCCGCAAGCTGCCCCGCCGTCTCGGCCGCGGCACGTCGCAGGGCCAGGGCAAAACCGCAGGCCGCGGAACGAAGGGCCAGCTCGCGCGCACCGGTCCCGGGATTCCGGGCTGGTTCGAGGGCGGTCAGACCCCGCTGCACATGCGCGTCCCGAAGCTCCGTGGCTTCAAGAACCGCTTCCGCAAGACCTTCGTCGCCGTGAACGTCGGAAAGCTCGGTGACTACGCGGCTCTGGGAAAGGTCTCGCCCGACACGCTCGCAGCGAAGGGCCTTATCGAGAAGGACGCCCGCATCAAGGTGCTGGGCGATGGCGTCATCGACACGAAGCTCGAGGTCCACGCGCATTCGGTGTCCGCGACGGCGCGCCAGAAGATCGAGTCCGCCGGCGGGTCCATCGTCATCATCGTTCCGGGCGCCTAGCGCATGGGCATGTTCCAGGCGCTCGTCGACGCGCTGCGCACCCCAGATCTAAGAAACAAGATCCTCTTCACCCTCGGCATGATCCTGGTGTTCCGGTTCCTCGCGCACGTCCCGCTGCCGGGTGTGAACCAGGACCAGCTGACCGCGCTTCTGCAGAACAACCAGCTGATCAACCTGCTCGACCTGTTCTCCGGTGGAGGCCTCGCTCGATTCTCGATCGTCGCGCTCGGAGTGAACCCCTACATCAACGCGTCGATCATCATGACGCTCCTCAACCAGACCATTCCGGCCCTCGAGCGCCTCTCCAAGGAAGGCGAGTACGGCCGCAACAAGATCAACCAGTACACCCGGATCCTCACCGTTCCGCTCGCGCTCCTTCAGGGAATCGGCGTCGCGGTGTTCATGCAGCGTCAAGGGGTCATCCAGGGCTTCGGGCCGGACGCCCTCGCGCCGACGCTCTCGCTCCTCGCGTCGCTCACGGCGGGCACGATCGTTCTCATGTGGCTCGGTGAGCTGATCAGCGAGCGCGGCATCGGCAACGGCATCAGCTTCATCATCTTCGCGGGCATCGTGGGCCGGCTTCCGCAGACGGTCGAGCAGACCCTTCAGGTGCAGCAGAACACGTTCGCGCTGGTGTCGATCGCCGTGATCGCGGTCCTCGTGATCGCCGCGATCATCTTCATCCAGGAGGGCCAGAGGCGGATCCCAGTGCAGTACGCCAAGCGCGTCCGCGGCACGCGCATGTACTCCGGCGGCAGCACCTTCATTCCGCTCCGCGTCAACAGCGCAGGCGTCATCCCGATCATCTTCGCGATCTCGATCCTGCTGCTGCCGAGCCAGATCGCGCAGTACTTCACCACGAGCGATACGGAGTGGCTGCGCAACCTCGCGACGGCCATCGTGGCGGCGTTCCAGAACCCGGTCATCTACAACGCGTCGTACTTCGTGCTCGTCGTCCTCTTCACGTTCTTCTACACGGCGTTCACGTTCGTGCCGAAGGATGTGGCCGACAACATCAAGCGCTACGGCGGGTTCATACCGGGCATCCGTCCGGGCCGGCCGACCGCCGAGTTCCTGTCGCGCGTGGTGACACGCATCACCATCGCCGGGGCGCTGTTCCTCGGCTTCGTCGCGGTCATGCCCACACTCATCGGCGACATCACCCAGGTCCAGACGCTGCGGCTCGGCGGCACGAGCATCCTGATCGTGGTCGGCGTCGTGGTCGAGACGATGAAGCAGCTCGAGGCTCAGCTGCTGCAGCGAAGCTACGAGGGATTCATCCGTTAGTGACGGAGAGCGTGTCCGGCGCTGACACCGCGACTCTCCGCACCACGGGTGGCGACCTCATCATCGTGGGTCCCCCCGGGGTGGGGAAGGGCACGCAGGCGAAGGCTCTCGCGCACGATCACGGCTGGGTGCAGCTCTCGACCGGCGAGGTGTTCCGCGACCACATCCGGCGCCAGACGGACCTCGGCCGCCGCGTGAAGGGTTATCTCGAGCGCGGCGAATATGTGCCCGACGACGTCACCGTCCGGATGGTGCGCGCCAAGCTCGAGGACATCTCGCCTTCGACGCGGGTGCTGTTCGATGGATTCCCCCGTACGGTCGCACAGGCCGAAGCGCTCGACCGCCTCTTCGAGGAGATGGGCCGCAACGTCGCTGGGGTGCTTCTGCTCGACGCGCCACGCGAGCAGCTCCTCGCGCGCTTGAACGGCCGGGCGATCGCCGAGCACCGCGCCGACGACACCCCGGAGATCATCGCGAACCGCCTCGAGGTCTACGAGGAGCAGACGCGTCCGGTGATCCAGTACTACGAGGACCGAGGGCTCGTGAAGCGCGTGAGCGCCGTCGGCAGCGTGCCGGAGATCACCGCGCGGCTTCGCGAGGCGGCGGAATGATCACGCTTAAGACTCCGGCGCAGATGGCGAAGATGGCCGAGGCCGGTCGTGTCGTCGCCGCGATGCTCGAGGCATGCCGCGAGGCGGTTCACCCGGGCGTCACGACCGCCGAGCTCGACAAGGTCGCCGCGGAGGTGCTGCGCAGGGCCGGCGCCGAAAGCTCGTTCCTCGGCTACAGCACGCCGCCCTATCCCGCGACCATCTGCACGTCCGTGAACCAAGAGATCGTCCACGGCATCCCCTCGCCCAAGCGCAAGCTTCGCGAGGGCGACATCGTCGGGATCGACGCCGGCGCGATCATCGACGGGTGGCACGCGGACGCGGCGATCACCGTCCCGGTCGGGAAGGTCTCGCCCGAGGCGGCACGCCTGATCGAGGTGACCGAGCAGGCCCTCCAGATCGGGATCGCCTCCGCGAAGGTGGGCGCCCGCATCGGCGATATCGGCGCCGCGGTGGAGGAGTTCGTACGTGGCCAGGGCTTCAGCGTCGTCCACAACTACGTGGGGCATGGGATCGGGCGGGCGATGCACGAGGAACCCCAGGTCCCCAATTACCGGCCGACGAAGGGCCAGCCCAACCCGCCGATCAGCGAGGGCTTGTGCATCGCGATCGAGCCCATGGTCAACATCGGGGGACCGGAGACTCGGACGCTCGCCGACCAATGGACCGTGGTGACCGCAGACCGGAGCCTTTCGGCGCACTTCGAGCACACCCTCGCCTGCACCGCCGCCGGGCCCATCGTGCTCACGCGCGCCGGGGCTGGCGTGGTGGTGGCGGCATAACGATGTTTGCCCAGCGCTGGCCGGTCTTGGTACACTGTTACCTCCCGTGGGCTCATGCCGCGGGTCAGCCTGTGTCTGGAGAAGATGGCGAGTAAACCGAGCAACAAAGAGGTCATCGAAGTGGAAGGGACGGTCGCAGAAGCCCTTCCGAATGCGATGTTCAAGGTCGAGCTCCAGAACGGGCATGCGGTCTTGGCACACATCAGCGGCAAGATGCGGATGAATTTCATCCGGGTCGTGCCGGGCGACAAGGTCCTCGTGGAGCTGTCGCCGTACGACCTAAAACGGGGACGCATTACAAGGCGAGTGAGGTATTAGTGAAGGTCCGCGCGTCAGTCAAGAAGCGTTGCGACAAATGCAAGATCATCCGGCGCGAGCGGCAGATCCTCGTGATCTGCTCCGAGCCGAAGCATAAGCAAAGGCAGGGTTAGGGCTATGGCTCGAATCGCTGGCGTCGATATCCCGCGCGAGAAGCGTGTCGACGTATCCCTTCGCTACATCTTCGGCATCGGTGAGACGACCGCGCGCGAGGTGCTCGAGCAGGCGCGGATCGAAGGCGCGACGCGCGTGCGTGATCTCACCGAGCCTCAGGTCGCGAAGATCCGCGAGATCATCGATCGCGGTTTCACGGTCGAGGGTGATCTCCGTCGTGAGATCGCACTGAACATCAAGCGCCTGCAGGAGATCGGCAGCTACCGCGGTCTTCGTCACCGGCGCAATTTGCCGGTTCGCGGGCAGCGCACGCGCACGAACGCGCGGACGCGCCGCGGAACGCGCAAGACGGTAGCCGGAAGAAAGAAGGCGGTGTCTAAGACCTAATGGCGCAAGAGCGAAAGCAGGACAAACAGGAGCGGCCCGAAAAGGGCGCGGACAAGGCCGAGAAGCCCGAGACGGAAGCCGCGGGCGCGGCCGAGGCGAAGCCGCGCCGACGCCGCGAGAAGCGCGTCGTACCGCGCGGCGCGGCGCACGTGAAAGCGTCCTTCAACAACACGATCATCTCGCTCACCGACCCGGCAGGGAACGTGATCGCGTGGTCCTCGGCCGGCGCCGCCGGCTGGAAGGGCTCGCGCAAGAGCACGCCCTACGCCGCGCAGGTCGCGGCGGAGACCGCGGCACGCAAGGCGCTCGATCTCGGCCTGAAGGTGGTCGAGGTGTTCGTGCGCGGTCCGGGTGCCGGACGTGAGGCGGCGATCCGCGCGCTCGAGGCCACCGGGCTCGAGGTGACCGCGATCACCGACGTCACGCCGATCCCCCACAACGGCTGCCGGCCGCCGAAGCGGAGGCGTGTCTAATGGCTCGCTACACCGGCCCGGTTTGCCGGCTCTGTCGCCGCGAAAGCATGAAGCTCTTCCTGAAGGGGGAGAAGTGCTTCACGAAGTGCACGTTCGAGAAGCGCTCGTCGCCGCCTGGCATGCACCAGCAGCGGCGCCGCAAGGTGAGTGACTTCGCGCTCCAGCTTCGCGAGAAGCAGAAGGCGCGACGCATGTACGGCGTGCTCGAGCGTCAGATGAAGAACACGTTCGATCGTGCCGCCGAAGTGACGGGCGCTACGGGCGAGACGCTCCTCATCAACCTCGAGACGCGTCTCGACAACACGGTCTATCGCTCCGGGTTCGCGAAGTCGCGCTCGCAGGCGCGGCAGCTCGTGACCCACGGCCACATCACGGTGAACGGCCGCGCGACGAAGACACCGAGCTTCACGGTGAAGGCGGGCGACGCGATCGCCGTTTCCGAGAAGAGCCGCGGCTCGAACTATTTCAAGGAGATGACCGCCTGGGCAAAGACGCAGACCCGCCCGGGCTGGCTCGAAGTCGACCCCGACGCGTACACCGCGAAGGTCCTCGCGGCCCCGAGCCGCGATCAGATCGAAGCGCAGGTCAACACCCAGCTCATCGTCGAGCATTACTCGCGCTAGTCCCGCGCAGGAAGGAACCGAAGCCATGACCCTAGTCGAGCTTGAGTACCCCAAGATCGAGCGAATCGAAGGCGACGAGCGCTACGCGAAGTTCGCCTGCGAGCCGCTCCCGCCCGGATACGGCACCACACTTGGGAACTCGCTGCGGCGCGTGCTTCTGAGCTCGCTGCCCGGCGCGGCGATCACGGCCGCGCGCGTGCGCGGCGTCGCCCACGAGTTCTCCACCATTCCCGGCATCAAGGAGGACGTCGTTCAGCTCGTCCTCAATCTGAAGCAGATCCGCCTTCGCTCGTTCGCGAGCGAGCCGGTTACCGTCACCCTCGAGAAGACCGGTCCGGGTGAGGCGACCGCCGCGGACATCATGACCACGAGCGAGATCGAGATCGTCAACCCCGAGGCCAAGATCGCGACCCTCGAGCCCGAGGCATCGCTCTGGCTCGAGCTCACGGTCGAGACCGGACGGGGATTCCACTCGGCCGACCGCCGCGAGGGCCTGCCGATCGGTGTCATCCCGATCGACGCCCTTTACAGCCCGGTCAAGAAGGTGAACTTCGGCGTCGAGAGCACACGCGTGGGCCAGGTCACCAACTACGACCGGCTCATCCTCGAGGTCTGGACCGACGGAACGACGACCCCTGACGACGCAGTCGCCCAAGGTTCGCAGATCCTGGTGCAGCAGTTCTCGCTCTTCGCGGGCCTCACGCGGTCGCAGACCGCGCTAGCGCAGCCCGAGCGGACGAACGGCTCGGCCCTGCCCGCCGCCATCGCCGACATGCCGATCGAGGATCTCGACCTGCCGCAGCGCGCCTTCAACTCGCTGAAGCGCCACGGCATCACCAAGGTGGGCCAGCTCCTGCAGACGCCGGACGACGAGCTTCTACGCATGCGCAACTTCGGCAAGAAGTCGCTCGACGAGATCAAGGAGCGGCTCGCGGCGCGCGGTCTCATCGAGCCGCCGGTCCGCGACGAATCCTCGGCCTTGACCGACGAGCCCCTCACCGACGACGAGGGCGAACCCGAGACGAGCATGAACGACGGCAACGACGGCAACGACGGCGAGGAGAGAAATGCCCCATAAGGTTCACGAGCGCAAGTTCGGTCGGCGAACCGGCGCTCGGCGGGGAATGTTGCGCAACCTCTCGCTCTCGGTGCTTCGATACGAGCGCGTGAAGACGACCGAAGCGAAGGCGAAGGAAGTCCGTTTGTTCGTGGATCGGATGATCAACCTCGGCAAGGACGGGTCGCTTGTCGCTCGTCGCCGCGCGCTCGCGTGGCTTCCAGAGCCCGTGATCGTCGAGAAGGTCTTCACCGATCTCGCGCTTCGCTGGCCCGACCGCGGGTCCGGGTACGTTCGTCTCACGCATCTCGGTCGCCGCGTCGGCGATTCGGCGCCCCAGATGCTCATGGAGCTGGTCCCCGCGGCTGACAAGCCGAGTGCCGAGAAGACCCACGAGGCCGAGGAGGCCAAGCCGCGGCGCAGGCTTGCGCTGCCGCGCAGGCGAGCGGCCAAGACCGAAGACACGAAGGCCGAAGCGAACGCCAAGGCCGCGGCCAAGACGACCGCGACCAAGAAGAAGAAGACGGCGAAGGGAGTAGCGACCTAAACGCCGCACTGGAAGGCGCGCGTGGCATACGACGGGACGGCCTACGCGGGCTTTCAGGTGCAGCCGAACGCGCGCACCGTGCAGGGTGAGCTTGAGCGGGCCCTCTCCGGGGTGTGCGACGAGGCGGTAAGGGTCATCGGCGCGGGACGGACCGATGCCGGAGTGCACGCGAGCGGACAGGCGATCGACTTCCGGACGGCGAGCGCGCTGGACGGAGTGACGATCGGCCGGGGGGTCAACGCCCTCCTGCCGGAGGACATCGCGGTCTCGGCGCTCGAGCCGGCGGCGGAGGAGTTCCACGCCAGGTTCTCGGCGACGGGGCGGACATATGAATATCGGATCCGGCACGCGCCCGAGCGTGATCCGCTCGAGCGCCGCCGCGAGCTCCACATCGCCGGGCCGCTCGACGTTGCGGCGATGCGCGACGCGAGTGGGCGTCTTGTGGGGCGAAGGGACTTTTCGTCCTTCGCGGCGGGACCGGGCGGAGTTCGCGCGGTACGTAGCGCCACATGGAGCGAGGACGGACCGCGGCTCCGTTTCGAGATCACTGCGGACGCGTTCTTACGAGGAATGGTCCGCGCGATCGTCGGGACGCTCCTCTGGGTCGGACGTGGGAAGATCGACGCCGCAGCGTTCGAGACGATCGTGTCGGCCAAGAACCGCGCACTGGCGGGTCCGAGCGCACCGGCGAGCGGGTTATGCCTCATCGCCGTCGACTATGGCGAGGCACGAGCGAGACGAGAGCTTGACGAGGCGGATGAATAAGAAATGAAAACGTACGCAACGAAGCAGAGCGAGATCACGCGGAGCTGGCGCGTCGTGGACGCCGACGGCGTAGTGCTCGGTCGCCTCGCGACGGAAGTCGCCGCGATCCTCCGCGGAAAACACAAGACGATGTTCACTCCGCACCTGGACACGGGCGATCCGGTCATCGTCGTCAACGCGGCGAAAGTGCGCGTGACGGGCAACAAGCTCAAGGCCAAGAACTACGTGCGGCACTCCGGCTATCCCGGAGGTCTCCGATCCGAGACGCTCGAGGCACTGCTCGCGCGCCGGCCCGAAGAAGTCGTTCGGCGCGCGGTGCGCGGCATGCTCCCGCGGAACCGACTCGGCGAACAGATGTCGCGGAAGCTTCACGTGTACGCGGGTGCCGAACATCCGCACGCCGCGCAAAAACCCGAGCCGATGCGTAAGGAGTCCGAATCATGAAGGCTGCGCCGTACTTCCAGGGCACGGGACGTCGCAAGACGTCGATCGCGCGGGTCCGCCTCGTCCCCGGCGAAGGCGCGGTCGTGGTGAACGGGAAACCGCTCGACGACTACTTCGCCCGCGACGGCGCCACCGAGCTGGCGCTGCTGCCGTTCACCGTCACAAGCACCATGCGTCGGTTCAACGCGATGATCAAAGTCCAGGGTGGCGGCGTGAGCGGCCAGGTTGGCGCGATCGCGCACGGAATATCGCGGGCGCTTCTACAGGTCGACCGGGAGCACCTTCCTCTACTGCGCAAGGCCGGTCTCCTGACGCGCGACCCGCGCGCCAAGGAGCGGAAGAAGCCCGGTCTCAAGCGCGCCCGAAAGGCGCCTCAGTTCACCAAGCGCTAGCCCGAAGGCGCGCCCGGAGCGCAGACTAAGGCGATGGCCTCGAAAGACTTCAACTACCAGGTGGCGCTCAAAGACGGGCTCAAGAGCCTCGAGCAAGGCCGCCTGCGTCAGGCTGAGCAGAGCTTCAAGTACCTCGTCGATAAGTTCCCTGGCGCCGAGGGTGGCTACCGCGGCCTCGCGAAGGTGCACTTCGAGCAAGAGGACCGCGCCGCTGCGCTTCGCGTGCTCCGCGAAGGCGCCGCTGCCCTTACCAAGTCCGGCGAACGCTCCGGCGCCATCGGTCTTCTCCGCCAGGCTGTCGTTCTGGATCCGGGCGATCTCACGACCCACCGGCGTCTCGCAGCGGCGCTCGCGCTCGCCGGCGACACCGATGCGTCGGTTCAGGAGTACGCGCGATTCATCCGCGACCTTCGCGACAGCGGCCATAGCGAACGTGCGAAGAACGAGGTCGCGTGGGCGAAGGGGCAGCTGCGCGGCGTGAGCGGGGTCTCGACGCTCGACGCGATCGCCGACGGCACACCATCGTCCGCTGAAGAGCCGGCCGAGGCCGAAGAGCGCGCGAGCGAGACGACGCGTTTCTCCGAGCGCGAAGGCATCACCGCGCTTCGCCCGCCGGCCCTCGATCAGTGGTCGGCCCCGCGCGCGGAGCCCGCGAAGTCTTTCAGCCCTCCGCCGACGCCTCCGACCGCGACGACGTCCGACGACCCGTGGGCGGCACCGCCGCCAGTGAGTCCGCGCAGCACCACCTCCCAGCAACCGGTGCGCGAGATCACGCTCGAGAACGATCCGTGGTCGACGATCGCGCCGACGCCGTCAAGCAGGTGGTCGGCACCCGGGGCCCTCGAGGAGTCACCCGCCGAGGACACCGCCGCCGAGGTGACGTCCGTCGAAGAGAGTCCCGCCGATGAAGCCGCGGTCATGGAGGCCGTGCCCGTGCCCGCGCAGCGCGGGTGGCTCGGGGCGCCCGAAAACGGAGAACCGAAGACCGACACCGATCCCGAGGCCGTCGAAGCGGCCGCGGCGCGCTATCTCGCCACGCGGGATCCGCGCGCGGCAGGGATGGCCCTCGAGGCCGCCCGCTACTACGTCAAGGAGGGCCACCTCGACGCGGCGTCGGACCTGCTTCTCCAGCTGATCGCGGCGGGAGTCGCGAATCACGATGCGCAGCGCCTTCTCGTCGACGTCATTCGGACCCTGGGCAAGCGTGAGGTCGCGAAGACGAAATGCCAGCTGCTCGCGCGGGCGCTGCTCTTGGACGGACGCAACGACCTTGCGGCGGAGGTCGAGGCGCTGGCGCTGGCTGAGTAGTGGACGCCATCCAGAAGCAGATCACCGATCTTCTGAACCTCGTCACGAGGGGTCAGCCCTTCGGCTGGAACAACGCTCTCGATGTCGTCATCGTCGCCGTCTTCATCTATTACGTTCTCGTCCTGATCCGCGGAACGCGTGCGGTGCAGCTCCTGATCGGTGTCCTCGTTCTCGTGCTCGTGTACTTCATCGCGACTTCGCTGCATCTCACGCTCACGACCCTGCTTCTCCAAGCGCTCTTCGCCGTCGCCGTCATCGCGCTCGTCGTCGTGTTCCAGCCGGAGCTCCGGCGCGCGCTCGGCCAGATCGGACAGCTCGGGGCGCTCAACCGGCTTCTCGCGCCCGGCAGCGAGGAGGAGCTCGAGGGCATCGTCGATGAGCTCGTGCGCGCCGCACTCCTGATCAGTGAGGCCAAGCACGGCGCGCTCATGGTCCTCGAGCGGGCGACGGGCCTGCAGGACTACAGCGAGACGGGCGTTCCGGTGAATGGGAAGCTCACCGCGGAGCTCCTCGCATCAATATTCATGACGCGCTCGCCGCTCCATGACGGAGCGGTGATCGTGCGCGGTGGACAGATCCTCGCGGCCGCGTGCCTGCTGCCGCTCGAAGAGTCCGCGGAGCGGGGCGCGCACCGGTATGGGATGCGGCACCGGGCCGCGCTCTCGATCAGTGCGCAGACCGACGCGATCGTCGTGGTCGTCTCGGAAGAGACGCAGGCGATCTCGATCGCGGCGGGTGGACGCATCATTGGCGCGCTCGACGAGGAGCGCCTGCGACGGGTCCTCTCGTCGCTGCTACGCAGTCGGATCCAGCCGCTCCCGTTCCGCAGCAAGGCCTCATAACCATGGCGCGTGTTCCTGCGCCCGCGCGGCCGCTCCTGCCTCGACGACGGATCGACGTCCGGCGGATCGTCACGGCGGACCTTCCGCTGAAGCTCACCGCGGTCCTCATTGCGGTGACCTTTTGGGTCGTCACGGTGCTCGGCGCACCACCGACGGAGGTCGTTCGCGAGTACGGCGGTCGCGTCGCCGTGGAGCGCCCCGATGCCGTGCCCGCAGGCTACGTGCTCCAGGGGCAGCTCGGGGATGTCGGCGTACGGCTTCGCGGCACTGAGGGGGCGCTCGCCACCGTGGTGGCCGCGGACCTTCACGCGTTCCTCGACCTACCGCTCGCCGATGTGCACAACGCCGATCCGCAGGACGTGCCGGTGCGCGTTCAAATCGCGACGCCCGGAGTGCAGGTCGAGAGCATCGCGCCGGCAGCGGTCACGGTACGCATCGAGCCGATCACGTCGCGGGCCGTCGCGGTCCAGGCGCGATTCGCGAATGACGCGCCGGCCGGTACGTTCGCAGGAGATCCCGCGATCACACCGGCGGAGGTCCGCGTGAGCGGCGCGGCGAGCCAGGTCGCGCGCATCGCGGCCCTCTATGCGACGGTGCGCTTCGGCGACGCGGTCACCGATCTCGTCCAGAGCGTGCAGCCCGTCGCCGTGGACGCGTCCGCGCAAACGATCGACGGGCTGACGGTCGACCCCGCCGTCGTGCAGGTGACCGTGCCGGTTCTCCCGACGGCGACGACGCGGACCGTCCCAGTCGTGCCCGCGCTCCGCGGCTCGGTCGCGTCCGGTTACTGGATCACGCGCGTGATCAGCGATCCGCCCGTGGTCACGGTGCGTGGCGAGGGCGCGGCGTTGGGCGCGATCGAGCAGGTCGCGACAGCGCCGATCGACGTGTCCGGCCTCGGCGCCGACCGGACATTCCAGGTCGCGCTGTTGCTGCCCGCGGAGGGCACGTCGCTCGTGAAAGCCGCACAAGCCTCCGTAACGGTCTCGGTGGCCCCGCTCACAGGCAGCCGGCCCTTCCCTGTCGTCGCCGTCCAGGCCACCGGCCTTGGTAGCGGTTTCGTCGCGGAGTTCGACCCGCCAAGCGTCAGCCTCGTCGTTGCGGGTCCGCTGCCCGCACTCTCTGGAATCACGGCAGGGCAGGTCGTCGCGACGGTCGACGCGACGGGCAAGGGGCCCGGCACCTATCCGGTGGACGTGGTGATTCGCATCCCCGCGGGGACCACGGCCCAGAGCGTGCAACCGACCCGACTGACGCTAACCATACGAGCGAGGTAATGAGGAACCGCTTGACCAGGCTCTTCGGTACCGACGGAATTCGCGGTGTCGCCAATCTCGACCTCACGCCGGAGCTCGCGCTCCGGCTGGGTCGGGCGGCCGGTCACGTCCTCGGCGGGCCGGGCCACTCGGTGGTCATCGGCCGCGACACGCGCCGCAGCGGCCGGATGCTCGAGAGCGCGCTCGCCGCCGGGCTTTGCTCGGTGGGGATGGAGGTGCGCCTGGTCGGGCACGTTCCGACCCCGGGGCTCGCGTACCTCGCGAAGACCGATCAGTTCGTCGCCGGTGCCGTCATCAGCGCTTCGCATAACCCCGCGCCGGACAACGGCATCAAGTTCTTCGATCACCGCGCGCAGAAGCTCCCCGACAGCGTCGAAGACAGGATCGAGGCGCTCATGACCGGGGACGACACGCTTCCTCGCCCGACCGAGGGCGGGATCGGCCTCGTCGGCGACTCGCGCGGTCTGGTGAAGGAGTACGAGAACTTCCTGGTGTCGAAGGCGCCGCGCCTCGAGGGCATGCGGATCGCGCTCGACTGCGCGAATGGCGCGACCTATCGCGTCGCGCCCGCGGTGTTCGCGCAAACGGGCGCCGAGGTCCTCTCGTACTTCGACAAGCCCGACGGCCAGAACATCAACGCCGGCTGCGGCGCGACCGCCCCCGAGGCGCTGCAGCGGCTCGTCGTCGACAACAAAGTCGACGCCGGTTTCGCTTTCGACGGCGACGGCGACCGCGTGATCGTCATCGATGAGCGCGGACGCGCGCACAACGGTGATTTTGTCCTCGCCCTCGTGGCGCGCCACTTCGTGCGGCACGGCCAGCTGGACCCGAAGGTCGTGGTCGGAACTGTCATGACGAACGGCGGCCTCGAGTACATGCTCGCTCGTGACGGCGTCCGGCTCGAGCGCACGCAGGTCGGAGATCGGTATGTCTGGGAGGCGATGGAGCGGCTCGGGGCTCAGTTTGGCGGGGAATCCTCCGGACACGTGATCTTCCGCGAGTACTCGACGACCGGCGACGGCATCCTCACCGCGCTCGAGGTCCTACACCTCATGCGCGCAGAGGGACGCACGCTCGCGGAGCTTGCCGACGAGATGAAGTTCTGGCCACAGGTCACGCGCAACGTGAAGGCGGCCCGCCGCCGCGAATGGCAGGAGAACGACGCCTTCCAGGCCGCGAAGCAGAACGCCGAAGCGACGCTGGGATCGACCGGCCGCCTCCTGGTGCGGCCGTCCGGTACCGAGCCGGTCCTCCGGATCACGGTCGAGGCGCAGAACTCGAGCCTCGCATCCAGCACCGCGGAGATGCTCGCCCGTGTTGCCGAGAAGGAGCTCGTCTAACCATGTGCGGGATCGTCGGCTACGCCGGGCCGCGCGAGGCGTTGCCGCTCCTCATGGGCGGCCTGCGGCGCCTCGAGTACCGGGGCTATGACTCGGCGGGAGTCGCGGTGCAGCAGAACGGGACGCTCGAGATCCTCCGCGCGGAGGGGAAGCTCGACAACCTCGCCGCGATCGTGACGACCCATCCCACCGCCGGGCACACCGGGATCGGCCACACGCGGTGGGCGACGCACGGACGCCCGAGCGAGCAGAACGCGCACCCGCACGTGGACTGCGGCGGCGTGACCGCGGTGATCCACAACGGGATCATCGAGAACTTCGAAGAGCTGAAGGCGCCGCTCGTCGCGAAGGGACACAAGTTCGCGAGCGAGACCGACACCGAGGTCGCGGTCCACCTGCTCGAGGAAGAGCTCGCGCGCGGCCGCACGCTCGACGAGGCGGCACTGGCGGTGCTCCCTCGGCTCGAGGGCGCGGCCGCGCTCGCGTTCATATCGGCGAAGGACCCCGGGAAGATCGTTGCCGCGCGGATTTCGAATGCCGGTGGCGTGATCGTCGGCTACGGCGACGGCGAGAACTTCCTGGCTTCGGACGCGCCGGCGATCCTGGAGCACACCCGCAAGGTGAGCTTCCTCGACCACGGCGAGGTGGCCATCATCACCAAGGACTCGGTCACCTTCCGCGCGATCACAGGCGAGAAGATCGACAAGAAGATCGAGACGATCACCTGGGATCCGATCGCGGCCGCGAAGTCGGGCTACAAGCACTACCTGCTGAAGGAGATCAACGATCAGCCGCAAGCCATCTCCGACACGCTCCTCGGCCGCGTGGAGCGATCGAGCGGGCGCGTCGTGTTCGACGACAACCTCAAGATGGACGACGCCTTCGTGCGCGGCATCCCGCGGATCAGCTTCGTCGCGTGCGGGACGGCTTCGTACGCCGCCCTCGTCGGTAAGTACCTCGTCGAGCGGCTCGCGCGCATCCCCTGCGACGTGGAGATCGCGAGCGAGTACCGCTACCGGCAGCCTGCCGTCACGAAGGGGCAGCTCGTCGTCGCCGTGACGCAGTCCGGTGAAACGGTGGACACGCTGGCCGCGATGGAGGAGGCGAAGAAACAGGGCGCGCGGCTGCTCTCCGTCGTGAACGTCGTTGGCAGCCAGGCCAGCCGCGTGGCGGACGACGTCATCTACCTCCATGCGGGACCGGAGATCAGCGTCGCATCGACGAAGGCGTACGCCGCGATGCTCGTCGACCTCTATCTGTTCGCGATCTTCCTCGGGCAGCGTCGCGGGACGATCGACCGCGAGCGGTCTCGGAAGCTGCTGGCCGAGGCGTTCCATCTCCCGACTTTGGTCGACGCCGTGCTGCGCGAGGAGCCGAAGGTGCGCGCGCTCGCGTATCGCTACCACGCGGCGCGAAACTTCCTCTTCCTCGGTCGTGGCGTGAATTACCCGACCGCGCTCGAAGGCGCGCTCAAGCTCAAGGAGCTTTCCTATATCCACGCGGAAGGGACGGCGGCCGGCGAGATGAAGCACGGGACGAACGCGCTCATCGACAAGGATCTGCCGGTCGTCGCGATCGCGCTGAAGGACTCTGTGTACAAGAAGATCCGCGGCAACATGGAAGAGGTGCGCGCACGTGCCGGCGTCGTGATCGCGATCGCGACGGACGGTGACGACGAGATCACCGGCAAGGCCGACGAGATCATCCGCATCCCAGCCGTCGAAGAGTTGCTCTCCCCGGTGCTCGCGGTCGTCCCGCTCCAGCTGCTCGCGTATCACATCGCCGATCGGCGCGGGAATGACGTGGATCAGCCGCGGAATCTCGCCAAAGCGGTGACCGTCGAATGAACGAAAGCGAGACGAGCGGCGTACGGCGGGTGGGGGACAGGACCCGCCGTGCGCGGGTGGAGCGAGCGTGAGCTCAGAGGTCGGCATCGACATCATCGAGACGGCGCGAATCCGCAATGTGCTCGAGAAGCATCCGCGGCGCTTCCTCGATCGTGTCTACACCGAGTGGGAGCAGATGTACTGCCGCTCGAACATCCTCCATCTCTCCGGCCGGTGGGCCGCGAAGGAAGCGGTCTCGAAAGTCCTCGGTCTCGGTGTTCGCGGCGTCGGCTGGAGAGAGATCGAGATCCGCCGCACTCGCATGGGCCAGCCGACCGTGACCCTCCACGGCCGCGCGGAAGCGCGACGGGAGGCGATCGGACTGAAGACTCCGCTCTCCGTGTCGATCTCACACATCCGCGATCTCGCGGTCGCGGTGGCCGTAGGGCTGCGCTGACCGGGCGCTCGTCGTCGACGGCGCTCGGCGCTCGCGTCGTCCGCGCCGCCCTCAAACCACTGCCCAAGAACGCGGGGAAGGAGACGCGTGGCCGTGTGCTTATCGTCGGCGGCTCGCTGCGCTACCCGGGCGCGATCCTTCTGGCGGCACGGGCGGCCCTTCGATGCGGGGCGGGCGTCGTGACGATCGCCGCGGCGCGCTCCGTCGCGGAGGCGATCGCGGGGGAGGATCCGAACGTCACGTTTCTCCCGCTCGCCGAAGCGCAGCCCGGCGTCGTGTCAGCAGCCGCGGCGGCCCAGGTCTCGACGGTCACGTCCGAGCGGACCCGTGTGTTGCTCATCGGACCGGGCCTCGCACACGCGCCTGGGACCGACGACTTCGTGATCGCGACGCTCCGCAACGCGCGCTCCCTCGCGACCGTGATCGACGCGGACGGCCTGAACGCGCTTGCGCGCACCAAAGGGTGGCGGGACGTGCTCCCGACCAAGACGATCCTCACGCCGCACGACGGCGAGGCCGCCCGCCTCGCGGGTGGGGTGGTGCCCTCGGGGGCCGCCAGGGTCGCCTTCGCGGAGCGGCATGCGCGCGAATGGGGAGCGGTCGTCGTGCTCAAGGGGCCGGTCACGGTCGTGACCGACGGAAAGAAGACGTACGTGCACGACCAGCCGAACCCCACGCTCGGCGTCGGCGGCTCCGGGGACGTTCTGGGTGGCGCGATCGTCGCGCTGCTTGCCCGAGGGCTCGCGCCGCTGGCCGCGGCGGCCTCGGGTGTGTGGGCGCACGGTCGTGTGGGTGCCCTGCTCGCGAGCGAGATCGGAGAATCCGGGGCGCTGGCGACCGAGATCGCCGACGCGCTGCCGCGGGCGCTCCGTGAAATAGTCGAGGGACGATGACCACATCCGAGGCCATCCGCTCCACGGTGGCTGACGTCGATCTCGACGCGATCGCCTCGAACGTCGAGGCGATTCGCCTCCGGTCGAAGGCCGATGTCATCGCGGTGGTGAAGGCCGACGCGTATGGCCACGGCGCCCAGGCGGTCGCCGAGACGTGCTTCGAGGCCGGCGCGGTCATGGTCGCCGTGGCTGCGATCGAGGAAGGCCTCGCGCTCCGCGAGGGCGGGGTGAACGGGCCGATCCTGGTGCTCCTCGGCGCGACCGACTCGTCCGAGGTAGCCCACGCCGTGGCCCAGGACCTCGTCTTCGTGGTCTGGGACGTCGAGCGCGCTCGCGCCATCAGCGAGGCGGCGACGGTGCTTCGTCGGACGGCCCGCGTGCACTTCAAGGTCGACACCGGTCTCACGCGGCTTGGCGCGCCGGTCAAAGAGTCCGCGGCCCGCTATCGCGCGATCGCGTCGTTGCCGCACCTCGAGATAGACGGGGTCTTTACGCACTTCGCGACCGCCGACGACCCCGACCCATCGAACGATCGCGTCCAGCTCGACAGATTCCGCGAAGTCCTGAGCGCGATCCCCGACCGCCCGCGTCTGGTGCACGCCGCCGCGAGCGCCGGCGTCGCCGCCTTCGGACCCGTTGAGGGCATGAACGCGGTGCGCACGGGCCTCGCGATCTATGGCCTCCACCCCGCGCCGCATCTCGCGAGCGTGCTTCCGCTCCGGCCGGCGCTCAGCTGGCGATCGCGCGTGCATCGCATCGCGAGCGTTCCCGCGGACACCGGCGTCTCGTACGGGCACGAGTACCGGCTTCCCCGCGACGGCCAGGTCGCGACGGTACCGGTCGGATATGGCGATGGGCTGCCGCGCGTCGCTGGGAAACGCGGCGTGGTCCTGCTGCGTGGCCACCCCGTTCGGTTCGCCGGCCGCATCTGCATGGACCTGGTGATGCTTGACGTGACCGGCGTCGACGGCGCGCGCGAGGGCGACGAGGTCGTCCTCATCGGCGCGCAGGCCGGCGCGAAGCAAACGGCGGAAGAGCTGGCCGACGCCTGCGGGACGATCAACTACGAGATCGTCACTGGCATTCGCCGGCGCGTGCCACGCCGATATTTCCGGGGCGGCAAGGTCTTCGCGACGCGAACGCTCGCAGAGGGGTATCACGGCCGATGATCCGCCCGGCGTTCCTCCTGGCCGCCCTGATCCTGATCACCGGCTGCATCCCGCCACAGGCAGGGCCGAGCCCCTCGCCCACGGAGTCGTTGAGCACGCCGGTCCCGAGCACGCCGACGCCCATCGCTTCACCGACCCTGGACCCGTTGGACATGACAGCGGCGCTGCTCGCGAAGTCGCTGCCGTACGCGAACGGGTTCGAGCTCAACCGAACAGTTCGGGGACGGTCTGGCGTGCCGGCGAATGGCTTCGAGCCGGTGCGCATGACGCCACCGGTCGAGGACATCGGCACGTCACGCGATTTCTGGACCTTCGACTTCGCCGCCAAGAAGTACGTAAGGACGACGGCGACACTTCGCCTTATCACCGAGCATGCCAAATGGTGGGCTGCGAATAACGCAAATGTCGACATGAACGGCCTCCGCGCAACAGCGACAACCTTCGAGGGAAAGACGTATCCCACCAGTCGTGGGCTCTACGGCGAGGAGTGGTCTCCGGGCATAGACGCCGACCCGCGCATCAATCTCCTGTTCGCGCGCCTGCCCGGCGCGGCGGCCGGCTATTTCGGCGGAGCGGATGAAGAGCCTGCCTGGGTCAACGAGTTCTCAGCCGAGCGCGAGCTCATCTATCTCAACACGCTCGGATACTCTCTGGGATCGCCGGACATGGCGAGGATCATCTCGCACGAGTTCTGCCACATGATCCAGTTCAACACGCGGCGACGATCCGCGGTGTGGTTCAACGAGGGCCACTCCGTTCTGTGCGAGCGAACCAACGGTTTCGTTCCTACAGATGGAGACGCGTACCTGCGTGTCCCCGATACGCAGCTCAACGACTGGTCCAGCCTCGAGACGGCGCGGCCGCACTACGGACTCGCGTACATGTTCCTCGACTACCTTCGACAGAACGCAGGTGGCGACGACCTCATCCGCGCGCTCATGCAGAAAGGCATCGACACGCCGGCTGATTTGGACGCGGTCCTCAGGCAGCGCGGCCAACTCGGCGTCGAGGAGCAGTGGCTCAACTTCGTGGCCGCGAACCAGTTCATCGGAACGAGCTCCGATCCGCCGTACAACTACCCGCAGGGCGCGCCAGGGCGCCAGCCGGCGGCGGTCGTCGTCGGCGACGCTGTCGCCCCCGGCGGCACCTTCCAATCGACCGTCCACGAGTACTCCGTGAAGTACGTCGACCTGCCTCGCGCGAAGCTGACGCTGAAGTTTGGCGGACCCACGAGCAACCGGCTCATCCCGACCGAACCTCATTCTGGCCGCACATTTTGGTGGTCGGATCGAGGAGACGGCATGGACGCCACGCTGACGAAGTCCATCGACCTCCGCGCCGTGACCGACCCGAAGCTCGCGTTCTGGACGTGGTACGGGATCGAGGTCGATTACGACTACGCCTATGTCACGGTCTCCACCGACGGCGGTTCTCACTGGACGCCGCTCCAGACCGAGGCCGCGAGCTCGACTGATCCGAATGGCCTGAACCTCGGGAACGGCATCAGCGGATCGTCCAGCGGCGAGACTGCGTTCGGCTGGAAGCACCTTACGGCGGATCTTTCGCCGTACGCCGGCAAACAGGTCCAGCTGCGTTTCGAGTACGTGACCGACGGCAACACAAACTTCGGTGGCTTCGCGGTCGACGACATTGAGATCCCGGGTCTGCCGGTCGACGAGGCCGAGGCCGACAACGGCTGGAGGACCTCCGGTTTTATCCGCTCCACCAACCTCGTGTCGCAGCGCTTTGCGCTCCAAGTCCTCCATTTCACGGGCGACCGCACGACGGTCGAGCGGCGGACCGTCGAGAACGGCGAGCTCACGTTCGACGTCGACACGACGGGCGACCGCCGTGCCCTTCTCGCGGTCACGGGATTCGCCGTGCGCACGACCGAACCGGTCGCTTTCAGCGTCAGCGCCGAGACACGCCCGTGAGCGACGGCGCGGCGGGCCTGAAGCCGGTGCGGTACGGCGTGATCCCCGCGGGCGGACTCGGCACACGCTTCCTTCCTATCAGCCGCACGGTCCCAAAGGAGCTTCTCCCCCTCGTCGACACGCCCGTCATCGAGCTGGTCGTCGCCGAGCTGGCCGCGGCCGGGGTGTCCCGCGTGGTGATCGTGAACGCGCCCGGGAAAGAGGCCCTCGACGCCTACTTCCGGCCCAACGAGCGCCTCGAGCGCCGGCTCGCGGTCGAGTTCCGCAAAGAGGACATCGAGCTCCTGAAGCGGCCGGAGCGTCTCGCCACGGTACGGGTCGTGGTCCAGGAGGAGGCCAAAGGGAACGGGCACGCCGTGCTCCAGGCCAGACCGCTCGTCGGCGCGGAGCCCTTCGCGATGCTCTGGGGCGACGACATCGTGGTCGGCGACACCCCGGCTATCGGCCAGCTCATGGAGGCCAGGCAACGCCTCGGAGGCGGCAGCGTGGTCGGGACGATCAGGGTCAGCAAGGAGAAGGCGTCGTCGTACGGCGTCGTCGCCGGCACGCCGGTCGACGAACGCACCCAGCGGGTGCTCGCGATCGTCGAGAAGCCCCGACCTGAGGACGCTCCGAGCGAGTTCGCCGCCGTGCACGGTTATGTCCTCGAGCCCGAGGTCTTCGACGTGCTGGCGCGGGCCAAACCCGGCCGAAATGGCGAGATCTGGCTCACCGACGCGGTGAGCGAGCTGGCGCGCGAGGGGGCTCCGGTATGGGCGGTCGAGATCCAGGGAGCGCGTTACGACACCGGGGACAAGGTCGGGTACGTCAAGGCGTTTGTAGACGCAGCCCTACGCCGCGATGACGTCGGTCCCGCGCTCCGGGCGCACCTCAAAGAGACAGGCTGGCGCGCCCCCGGGGAGCGGTAGCCAGCCCCCGCCCGGCACGGCTAGACTTCCGGAGCCCCCTTCGGTTCCATTCATGGGCATCGCCATGGCCGGAGCCGGGTGGGCTGGGGAGGCGACTTGGTGGGGCGGACGCACGTGCTTTCTGTCTTCTTGCGCATTGGCCGGCTGGCGCTCGTCACGTGGGTCGTCGGCATCGGCACGTGGGCGCTCATAGGCCCCGCGCCGCTCGCGGGGTCGACGACGTTCGTCGCTGGCCGCGCCGCTCCGGCGCCCCGCGGGGTGCTCGGCGTCGAGTCAGCCCCGGTGACCGTGTCTGTTGACGGTCTCTCTGCGAACGTCATCGCTCCCTCCGGAACGGTCGCCGAGACGCTTCGCGGGCTAGGGCTCGCCGCGAGCTCGGCGGATCGGCTCTCGTCACCCGTCGAGGCGGCCGTCGTTCCTGGCCATCGGCTGGCGCTCGATCGGGGGCTCCCGGTGACCGTGATCGATGGCGGCCGCGGCGTCGCGGCGCGATCCGTCCGCGGCACCGTCGCTGACCTCCTCGATGCGGCCGGCATCGTTCTGGGGCCGCTGGACGAGGTCGACCAGCTGCTCGACGCCAGCCTGAACCCCGGCGACGTAATCCGGATCACCCGCATCGCCGATCAGGAGGTCACCGTCCTCGAGGAAACCCCGTTCGCCGTTCGTCTCCAGCCCGACGCCAACCTCGAGCGGCTGCGGCAGGTCGTGGTCACTCCGGGCGAGCCCGGGCGTGTCGAAAACACGTACCTCGTACGCGTCGTCGACGGCCGGGAGGCGGCTCGGACTCTTGTCTCATCCCAGGTGTTCTCCGTGCCGGTCGCCGAGGTGCGTCGCGTCGGGACACGGACTCCGGCCGGCGCGGCCGAGATCGAGGCGATCATCCGCGAGGCCGCCGCGGCACACGGTGCCGACCCCGAGCAGCTCGTCCGGGTCGCGTACTGCGAGAGCCGGTTCAACCCGGGCGCGTACAACGCCTCCGGAGCAGCGGGACTCTTCCAGTTCATGCCAGGCACCTGGGCGGCGAACAGCGTGCGGTCCGGTTACGCGGGCGCGAGCGTCTACGACCCAGTCGCTTCCGCGAACGTGGCGGCGTGGATGTTCGCGCGGGGCCAGGCGTACCAGTGGGTGTGCAGGTGACCGTCTAGCCTCGCCCCCATGGATGTCGCGGACCCTCGTGCGCTCCGCGAGGTACTGCGCCGGCACGGCGTTCGCGCCGCGACCTCGCTCGGACAGCGGTTTCTCGTCGACCGCGGGGTCCTCTCGGCGATCGTCGACGCCGCCGAGCTTTCACCGGACGACGACGTGCTCGAGGTCGGTCCCGGGCCGGGCGTCCTGACTGCCGCGCTCGCCTCGCGAGTGCGGTCGGTCACCGCGGTCGAGGTCGACCCGCGCATGGTCGCCCTGCTCGAGGAGACGCTCGCCGACCACAAGAACGTGCAGGTCGTCCGCGCGGACGCGCTGAAGGTCGATCTCCTCGGCCTCGCGCCGCGGCCGATCACCCGCATCGTCGCGAACCTTCCCTATCAGATCACGACGCCGCTCCTCGAGCGCTTCCTTTCCGATGACCGGCGCCCGCCGCTCGTCGTCGTGCTCGTGCAGCAGGAGGTGGCGCGGCGGATGGCCGCGACGCACCGCGACGCGCGCGAGCGCGGTTACCTCTCGGTCTTCACGCAGTCGTTCGCGGAACCGCGGATCGTGCGAAAGGTGCCGGCGCGGGCGTTTCGCCCACCGCCACGCGTCGACTCGGCGGTCGTGGCGCTCCGCACTCGAACCCGCCCGGCCTTCGCGCCCCTGGCGCAGGAGCCGTTCCTGAGACTCGTGTCCGACGCGTTCCGGCATCGTCGGAAGCAGGTGCGCTCCGCGCTCGGTCACGAGGCTGGACTAGACCGCGAGCGTGCCACGGCAGTCCTCGCGGCCGCCGGGATCGCCCCGGAGCGCCGTCCCGAGACGCTCTCGCTCGAAGAGTGGGTCGCACTCGCGCGGGCGACCGGAGTCCCCGAAGGATGAGCCGCGCCGTCGTTCTGATGGCGCCAGCGAAGGTGAACCTCACGCTCGAAGTGCTCGGACGGCGTGCCGACGGGTATCACGAGCTCGCCTCCGTTTTCGCGACGGTCGACCTGCGCGACCGCGTGCGCGTCGCCCCTTCGCGCGAGCTCGACGTGCGGATCGCGCCGTCGGTCGGTGCGCCGGCGGGCGAGGATCTCGCGTCGCGTGCCGTGCGCGCGCTCGCCGACGCATCGGCACGGCCGGCGCTCGCTCTCGTGCGTGTCCGCAAACGCATTCCCGTCGCCGCCGGACTCGGGGGTGGATCGAGCGACGCCGGTGCGGTGCTGCGCGGCCTCGCCCGTGTGTGGCGGCTCGATGGGGTCAACCTGACGCCTGCCGCCGCGCGTGTCGGCTCGGACGTGCCGTTCTTCGTGAGCGGCGCTGCATACGCCCTCGTGCGTGGACGTGGCGAGCTGGTCGAGACCCTCCCGGCGCCCGAGCCGGTGTGGATCGCGCTCGTGCAACTTAAGGAGCATGCGTCGACGGCCGAAGTGTTCGATGCCCATCGTGGGAAACCCTCGAAAGGGGAGCGGAGTGAAGCGCTCGCGAAAGCGTTACGCGATCGCAGGGTGACGGTCGCCGGCATGCGCGATTTCATACACAACGATCTTCTTGACGCGGCCGAGCGGATCGTTCCCGCGATCGCCGATGCGCGAAAGACGGCGTCAGCTATGGGGATCGATCTCGCCTTGTCGGGCAGCGGTCCCTCGCTCTTCGCCCTGGGAGATGACCGGGCGCACGCGATACAAATCGCGCGACGGTTGCGTCGCCGCGGACTTCGCACGCGTGTATTGCGCATGGGTGTCACCCCCTGAGCGACAAGCGAGCGAGGGCTGTCCCGTTACGTTCTATCTATGGATTCGCACGGAGAGCTCACAGTCCGGCAGGCCGGCCAGCGCGGCGGGACCTCGACCGCGGGCAAGCACGGCTCGTCCTTCTATCGCGAGATCGGCAGGCGGGGCGGGCAGGCCCGTAAGGGACAGCTCGGCCCGGAGGGGTACGCGAAGCTCGGCCGCAAGGGCGGCGAAGCGCGCAAGACGCAGCTCGGGTCGCGCGGGTACGCCGAACTCGGCCGCAAAGGTGGCGAGGCGCGCAAGACGCAGCTCGGCAGCGAGGGATACGCGCAACTTGGTCGCAAAGGCGGACGCCGCGTAGCCGAATTGATCAAACGGGGCAAGCAGCCCGAAAAGTAAGCGGACCGCCCTAAACTTTGGCCGTGTCCTGTGGGGCGTGGCCAAGCGGTAAGGCGGCGGACTTTGGATCCGCTATCCCAGGTTCGAATCCTGGCGCCCCAGCCTGAAGCAACACCCTATGGGCGACGCGCCGCTGGCCATCGTGCTTGCGGCGGGCCTCTCGACGCGGATGAAGTCCAAGACCCCGAAGGTCCTCCATTCGGTCGCCGGGCGCCCGCTGCTCGGCCACATTTTGAAAACGGTTCGCGAGGTCGGCGCGCGCCCGCTTGTGGTTTTGTCCCAAGAGACCGATTCCGCGCGCGGGCTTCTCGATGAGGGCGCGCGTGTCGCGGTACAGGCGGCGCCGCGCGGTACCGGCGATGCGGTCCGTGTCGCGCTCGCCGCTGCGAACGGCGACCGCGGCGTCGCGTACATCGTGTACGGCGACACGCCGCTTCTGCGCCCCGAGACGCTCACCCGCATGCGCGCTCTGCTGCAGGAGCGGGGCGCGCCTCTCGTGCTTCTCGCGGGAAAGGTCGGTACAGACAACGCGTACGGGCGCGTCGTCCGCGACGAGCGCGGCGACGTCGCCCGCATCGTCGAAACGCGCCTCGCCACAGCAGAGGAGAAGCAGCTTCCTGAATCGAACCTCGGCGCGTACGCGGCGGATCTCGAGTGGCTCCGCGCCGCGGTCGACCGTTTGCGACCCAACGAGACGGGGGAGATCTTTCTCACCGATCTCGTGGCGGACGCCCGGCGTGACGGAAAGCGGGTCGCGGTCCATCTCACCGACGATCCCGAGGAGGGCATTGGCGTGAATACCCGTGCCGAGCTCGCGACCGCCGAGGCAGCCTTAAGAAAGCGGATCCGCGATCAGCACATGGCGGCGGGCGTGACGTTCCGCGACCCGGATTCATGCCAGGTCGATGGCGACGTGCGCATCGCGGCAGACGTCGTGATCGAGCGGGGGACCATCCTCGAGGGCAAGACGTCGATCGGCGCGGGCTCGCGCGTCGGCCCGTACGCCGTGCTGCGCGACACCGTGGTGGGGGAACGGTGCAAGGTCGAAAACTCGACGCTGGAAGGCGCGACGCTCGAGGACGACGTGCGCATCGGCCCCTATTCGCATCTCCGGCCGGGCGCCTATCTCGAGCGGGGCGTGGAGATGGGCAACTTCGGCGAGGTCAAGAACGCACGTCTGGGGACCGGCACGAAGATGCACCACTTCGGCTACATCGGCGACGCGGAGGTCGGCGAGCGCGTGAACATCGGCGCAGGGACGATCACGCTGAACTACGACGGGTTCAAGAAGAACCGCACGGTGATCGGCGACGATGCGTTCATCGGGTCGGACACCCTGCTTCGAGCGCCGGTGACCGTCGGTGCGGGGGCGACGACTGGAGCCGGCGCTGTCGTGACGAAGGACGTGCCCGAGGGCATGGTCGCGGTCGGTATGCCGGCGCGCGCGATCAAGAAGGCCGACCGCCGCCAGAAGAAGGGGACCTAGTGGACGCGATCGTCGTCGAGCTGCTTCTGCTGGAGCTGCTGCTTGTCGCCATCCTCGCGTTCCTCTCCGCCAGCGAGGCCGCGCTCCACACGATCCGGCGTCCGCAGCTCATCGAGGAGCTCGCCGCTCGCGGCCGGCGCGGCCGCCGCGCCGGGACGATGGGCCGGAAAGCCGCCGAATACCTGGCCTCCATCCAGGTCGCCGAGTTCCTCATCGTCTTCGCGTTCTCCGGCATCTCCGCGGCGTACATCGCACCTCGCCTCTCGGACCTTCTTCGATTTGTTTTCGGCCCCGGCGCGCCTGTCGTGCGCGACGTGGCCGCGGTTGCGGTAACGGTCGCCGCGTTGTGCCTCTTCGCGGTGCTCTTCGGCATCTTCGTCCCGCGGACCGTCGGAGCCCGTCACGCGCAGACGGTCCTGCTCATCTTGGTGTGGCCGCTCGAGCTCATCACCTGGCTCATGCGGCCGCTCGTCGCGGTCCTCTTCATCCTGACGCGCTTGTTCACCAGACCATTCGGCGGCGGCAATCCCCAATCGAGCGCGCTCGTGACCGAGGACGAGATCAAATCACTGGTCGAGGCGGGACAGGCCCAGGGTGTGGTGCAGGAGCGCGAACAGCGGATGATCGCGTCGATCTTCGCGATCGCGGAAAAGCCGGTGCACGAGGTCATGGTCCCGCGCACGGACATCATCGCCATCGACGTCGAGACGCCGGCCGAGGAGATCCTCAAGATCATTACAACCATCGGGCACTCGCGGATCCCGGTCTACGAAGGCTCGCCGGACAACATCATCGGCATCCTCTACGTGAAGGACCTCTTCCGCCGCCTGGCCCGCGGGGAGAAGGACGTGCACATCCGGCCGTACCTGCGCCCCGCGCAGTTCGTGCCGGAATCGAAGACGATCGACCAGCTCCTTCGCGACATGCAGAAGGACAAAGTCCACATCGCGATCGTCGTCGACGAGTACGGCGGGACGAGCGGGCTCGTGACCATCGAGGATCTCGTCGAGGAGATCGTCGGCGAGATCCGCGACGAGTACGACGTCGAGCAGGAGATGGTCATCCCGGTCTCCGAGAACGAAGCGCTCATGGACGCGCGCGTGCCGTTCGAGGACGTGCGCGAGACGTTCGAGATCGAGCTGCCGTCCGCCGAGCCCTCTCCGAACTACGACACGCTCGGCGGTTTCGTCGTGGCCCAGCTGGGCCGATTCCCCAAGCAGGGCGAAGCCGTGGAGGTGGGCGGTGCGCGATTCGTCGTCGAGAGCGTCGAGGGACGGCGCATCCGCCGCGTCCGCGTCATCAAGAAGACGCCCGCCGCCGAGAGGGTTTAAGTGGAGAAGCTCGGGCCGGGCGACGAGGACCTGATACGCGTCGCGTCGCTCGCGCGACAGCGGGCATACGCGCCGTACTCGAAGTACAAGGTCGGAGCCGCGGTCCGCACCAAGCGCAACAAGATCTACTCGGGGGCGAACGTCGAGAATGCCTCGTACGGCCTGACCGTCTGTGCCGAGCGCTGCGCGGTGTTCGCGGCGGTCGCGGCGGGGGAGACGAAGGACTACGACGCGATGGCGATCGTGATCGACGACGACAAGCTGCCGACGCCCTGCGGCGCGTGCCGACAGGTCATTGCCGAATTCGCCCCGGACCTGCGGATCGTTCTCGCGACGACGGGCGGGCTCCGCAAAACGACAACGTTGACCGCCCTGCTGCCAGACCCATTTCTACCCAGCAACCTCAGCTAGTCATTGCGCTCTTCGACACTCTTTGCGAGCCGATCCGCCACGCCAGCGCCGCGCCCGTGATCACTCCGATCACCAGGCCGATCGCGCCGTGTCCGATAAGCAGCTCGGCAAGCGGACTCGTCTCGATCTGGCCGAGCAGCGCGATCCCCACAGTGAAGCCGAGAACCCACGCCACGGCAGCCACGGGCACCCAGAACCACTGCGGTAGCTCGTGAAGTAGGGCGATCGACTGCAACACCGCGATGACCAGCCCGTCGGCCAGCACGATCACGGGCAGATCCAGCGGTCGATACGGGACAACGTCGTTGAACGCATGAGCGAGCCCGAAGCCGAGCGCCGTGAACGGAATCCATCCGCGCGCGCGGGGCGCCAACGAGCGAAGGACGATCCATTGGAGCGACGCGATGATCGCTCCCCCCACGGCGCCGAATACGAAGCCCACTGCCGCCGCGCTCGCGTCGACATCCGGTGGGTCGAAAGGCACTGTCGGTCCCGACGTCTGGAGGTGGTTGCCGCCGCACATCGCGAACCCTACGTAGGTGAGAGCGACCCACGCCCCGAGCCGTGCCCAATTCGGGGTCACCAATACCCTCATCGCGCGCGAATCGTCCGTCGACACGTCACCCTGCGCTCCGCGTTAGTTCGGGGTCTGCGCGTCCGTGAGCGCGCGGTAGAAGCCTGTGGCGCCGGTCATTGCGAGCTCCTGCGGTCCGCCGGTCATTCCGCCGCTGATCCGCTCGGACGCATGCTCGCCGGCGGACTCGAGACGCAAGACGCCATAGTCGCGGACGAGGGACAAGGGAAAGGGGCGGGCCAGGCTCGCGTCCTGGATCCGATCAAGTAACAGCGCGACCTGGTGCCGGTTGAAGACGCCCCAGCGCGAGATCACGCGACGGTCGGTGAGCACGAACCACTTCGCGTTCCAGGGGATCCACTTCACGACGATCCAGATCGTCAGAAGGACGAAGGCTGCACCAGACGCAACGGCAAGGGGCGGCGCGATCGGGGTGAAGAAGAGCGACAGCACCAGGAGCCCGATATCGAGGATCACGACGGGCTCCCACAAGAAAAGCGGCCGTGTGGCGAGGAGCACTTTCTCGTTCGGCTCGAGGATGACGTCGCTCGGTCCCATCGGATCCGAATTCTAGGTCGCGATGGCTCCCGCGGGTTCCGTCGCCGCGCCTGTCGCCGACGCGACGAGCCGCTCGAGCAACTCGAGCGGCTCGCGGGCAGCCGCGATCGGCGCGATCCCGCGAAGCGCATGGAGCGCGCGACCGCGTTGCGCGGCGATCTCGGCTTCGATGAGCGCGCGGACTCCGAGCTCGTCGAGGATCTCGCGGATCTGCGCGACGCTATCGCTGGAGAGCGGCGCCGCGGGCGCGAACAGAGCGGCGAGGCGCTCGCGGGTCTTTCCCTGCGCACGCTCGAACCCGACGACGACGGGGAGCGTCTTCTTTCGCTTCGTGAGGTCGTTCATCTCGACCTTTCCCGTGCGCTCCGTCGATGCCCAGATCCCGAGCACGTCGTCGTGCGCCTGGAAGGCCTGGCCGAACGCGTCGCCAAAGCGCGCGAGGCTCTCGCGGACGGACGCGTCGTCGGTCGCAAGCAGCGCCGCGCCCTGCGCGGCCGCCGCGAAGAGCGCGCCGGTCTTCTTCGCCGCCATCGCCCGGTAGCGTTCGGTCGTCACGTCGGTCCGGGTCTCGAACGAGATGTCGAGAAATTGCCCTTCGCAGACGCGCACGCACGCTTCGTCGACGAGCTTCGCGAACTCGAGCACCCGCTCGGCGGGGAAGCCGCGGAGCCGCTGCACCGCAAGCCGCGAAACCGCGAACATCCCGTCGCCCGCGTTGATCGCCTGCGGGACTCCCCACACGCTCCAGACGGTCGGCCGGTGGTGGCGCGCCGGATCCTGGTCCTCGATGTCGTCGTGAATGAGGGTGAAGTTGTGGAGGAGTTCGATCGCAGCGGCCGCGGGAAGGGCCCCGCGCGCGTCGCCGGTGAGCGCCTCGTACACGAGCGTGCAGAGCACCGGGCGGAGGCGTTTGCCAGACGGGCCTCGCGCCGCATCCAGCCCGAGGTGATACAGCATCATCCCGTAGAACGGCTGGAGCGACGGGTCCGCGCCGCTCAGCAGAGCGCGAATCTCCTCGTCGACGGCGCTGATGTGCGACTCGAGAGTGCGACCCACCGGAGTTCGATCATATGCGCCCCATCCGTCGGTGCGAGCGCCGTTTCGTACCATTGACGCGACGTGGCATCACGCACGTACCGTGCCGAGGCGATCGTCCTCAAGACGAACGACTTCGCCGAGGCAGATCGGATTCTCGTCCTCTTCACGCGCCACTTCGGCAAAGTGCGTGTCGTCGCAAAAGGCATACGGAGAGCGACGAGCCGCATGGCCGGGCACGCGGAGCCGCTGACGCACGCCACCTATCAGCTGGCGCGCGGGCGTGAGCTCGACGTCCTCACCGGCGCCGAGGCGCGCGCCATTTATCCCGACATGCGCGACGACCTCGCTCTGATCGCGGCAGGCTGGTACGTCGCCGAGCTCGTCGATCGTTTCACCGCCGACCGCGTCCCGTCCGCGCCTCTCTTCGACCTGCTCGAGACCTCGCTGCGCGCGCTCGATGCGGGCATCAACGCCCCGACGGTCTGCCGCTGGTTCGACCTGCATCTCCTCGATCGCTCCGGCTTCCGACCGGAGCTCGGCGAGTGCGCCCAGTGCCGCAAGGCGCTCGCCGAGGAGACGAACGCGTGGGAGCCGGCGGCCGGCGGGGCCATCTGCGCCGGGTGCGCGGCGCACCTTCCGTACGTGGCGCCGCTCACCGTCCGTGGCCTCAAGTCGCTTCGGTACCTCCTGGTGAGCGACCTCGACTCAGCGTCTCGTTTGCGGCTCGACGCGGCGCTCACCAATGAGCTCGACCGGCACCTGCGCGGCTTCATGCGGTATGTCCTCGACCGCGACATCTCGACGTCCCATCTCATGGACGAGCTGCGCATGCTCCCGCATCCCGCGCCGGTTTCGTGAAGACCGCGCCTCGAGTGGAGAACGTCGGAGAGAAGATCACGTCGCTCGCGAAGCGGCGCGGCTTCGTGTTCCCTTCAAGCGAGATCTACGGCGGGGCCGGCGCGACCTGGGACTTCGGACCGCTCGGCGTCGAGCTCAAGAACAACGTGAAGCGCTCGTGGTGGCGGGCGATGGTCCAGCTAAGAGAGGACATCGTCGGACTAGACGGCGCGATCCTCATGCACCCGCGCGTATGGGAGGCCTCGGGCCACGTCGAGAACTTCACGGATCCGCTCGTCGAGTGCCGGAACTGCCGCAAGCGTTTCCGCCTCGACGATCTGCCGAAGGGCGAGGAGCTCGCGACCGCGTGGCGCGCGAAGAAGCTGGACCTCTCCGGCGTTTCGTGCCCGAACTGCGGCGAGCGCAAGCTCGCGGACCCGCGGCAGTTCAACCTCATGTTCAAGACCTTCGTGGGACCGGTCGAAGACACCGCATCCGTGGCGTGGCTTCGGCCGGAGACGGCGCAGTCGATCTTCGTCGACTTCGAGAACGTTCAGCAGACCAGCCGGAAGAAGCTGCCGTTCGGGATCGCGCAGATCGGTAAGGCTTTCCGCAACGAGATCACGCCCGGCAACTTCATCTTCCGTTCGCGCGAGTTCGAGCAGATGGAGATGCAGTACTTCACGCGCCCGTCCGAGGCCCCGCGCTTCTACGACGAGTGGAAGAACACGCGACTTGCGTGGCACATCGAGCAGGGCATCCCGGAGGAGAAGCTGCGCTTCCGCGACCACGCCGACGACGAGCGCGCGCACTACGCCGCCGCGGCGACGGACATCCAGTTCGAGTTCCCCTTCGGGTGGAACGAGTTCGAGGGCATCCATTACCGCACCGACTACGACCTGCGCCGCCACTCCGAGTTCTCCGGTAAAAAGCTCGAGTACTTCGACGACGTCGCCAACGAGCGGTTCATCCCGCACGTCGTGGAGACGTCCGTCGGCGCCGACCGCGCGACCTACGCGATCCTCTGCGCGGCATACGACGAGGAGCCCGACAAGGAAGGCACCCGGGTCGTGCTGCGGTTCCGTCCGCATCTCGCGCCGTACAAGGTCGCGGTGCTTCCGCTCTCCAAGAATGACCGCCTGACGCCCCTCGCCCGCGACGTCTGGTCGAAGATCCGACCGCACTTGATGTCGACGTACGACGAGACCCAGGCCATTGGCCGGCGCTACCGCCGCCAGGACGAGATCGGCACGCCGCTCTGCGTCACTGTCGACTTCGCGTCGCTCGACGACAACCAAGTCACGATCCGCGAACGCGACTCGATGGCCCAGGTGCGCGTGGCGATCGACGAGCTCGTGCCCGCGCTCCGCGAGAAGCTCGGCGCCTGACCTTCAGAGCGCCGTGGGAACGGCGCTCACGCTGTACTTCTTCACGACCGGTGCGCGCACGCCGCTCCTTGCGCTCCTCGCCCTGCGCCGCCCGCGAAACCTCGCTCCGATCGTGCTCGCGTACGCGGGGCTCGGTCTCGTCGCGGTCGTCGTCGGCGACCCGGTTGTCGCCATCCTCGCGCTGTCGCCCTCGCCGCTCATTGGCCCGGCGATCGCGCGCTTCGTAGGCGCCCGCGCGGAGACCGTGGGCGCGCTCCTCACCGGAACGGTCGTGCTTTCGTTCCCGCTCCTGATCGGGGCGATCCCGGGAATAGCGTCGAACGTCAACGTTGCCCTGTTCGCGTTCGTGCTCGGTACCGCGCTCGCGGGTGCGGTGCCGACCCTGCGCGACGTGATGCTTTCGATCGTCGACGGCGCCCGCTACGTCGCGCTTGCGATCATCCTGGGTGGCGCCGCCCTCGCGGCGCTGTCGCTCGTGGACGGGCGAGCCGTGGGCGTGGCGGCGCTGGTCCTCCTCGTGGGGTGGGTGTCCTCCGCGATCGGCGCGATCGTCTTCGGTGGAGACGGGCTCGCCGCGGCGATCGGCGCTGGGACGCGCGATCCCGCCGTGGCCGCCGGGCTCGCGATCACATTGGGTCTCGCGGGGGCGGCCGCGGTGCCGCTCGCCTACGCGGCGCTGCTCGCGCTAAGCCTGGGAGTCGGGAAGCTCGTCGTCGCCCGTCAGGCGTGAGACGAATCGCCGGGTCATGAGCGTTGCGGCGGCGGTCAGGGCTGCAGCCGCGGATTCCCAGATCATCTGCTTGGCACGCGGGCCGGTCTCGACCTCCTCGATCTCCTTCTTGAGCGTCTCGCGGAATCGCTTCCGCGCGCGACCCTTCAGCTGATCGAGACGGCCGCCGAGCCGCTGCACGACCTGGTCGAGCTCCTTTTCGGTGCGCGACCGGCGGAAGCTCTTGACGCGCGAGGCGAACGCGATCCCGACGATCGCGGCGAGCGACCCCAGCGTCCCAAAGACGGCGATCGGCTGGCGGCGCGCGAGGTTCCGCGGATCGGCGTCCTCGCGCACGCGCGCAAGGAGGTAGTCGAGATCCGCGTCGATCTCGCGGCGAAGCGAAGCTAGCTCGCGCTCCGTCCGAGCAGACGCTGTTTCGCCCACTGCACCGTCTCCTTCATTGACTTGATAGTCCGGGTCGGTCCGTGGAGCTCGAGACGACTGTACCCGCCGAACCCCATCGCGCCGGCACCGATCGCGAGGGCGATCGTGAGGAGCATCGCCGCAAGGACGAGCTCCGGGAGCCACAGGAACGCGGCGACGCCGATCGCGATGAGGACAAGACCTCCGATGAACGCCGGAACGATCACTCTCGCGCGCACTCCCAGGACGAAAAGCGCGAGGGCGGCGCCGACCGCGAGCGCGAGCACGAGGATCCCCAGCCAGTTACGGGGCACCATCGCCACGAGAGCCACGAGGAGGACGACCAGCGTTATCAGCGTCATGAAGGCCAAACCCACCGCCACGCTGAGCCACATCGCGGCGCGCTTGTTCGCCTCGAGGATCTCGGCGATCTCCTGCCGCGGCAGCTCGAGCTGCTTGCGAATGTACGTGCGCACGTTCTCGCGGATTCGGCCGAGTAACGTGCGGTAACCGGGTCGTTCGTACACGGGCCGCGACTGTACCGCAGGGCTGCGCATTCGCGTCCGCCGGAGCAGGTTTTCTGCCAGAATCGATCTCTCCAAAGGGGAGGTCCGCCCATGGCCGTTCGTAGTCGCACGCGCCCAGCTACAACCCGCCGCGCCGCTCCAAAAGCGCAGAAATGGGTCTATCTCTTCGCGAGCGGGAAAGCCGAAGGCAACGCGAAGATGCGCGATCTCCTCGGCGGCAAGGGCGCGGGGCTGGCCGAAATGACCAACGCGGGTCTCCCCGTCCCGCCCGGTTTCACCATCACGACGGCCGCGTGCAACGCGTACTTCGCGTCGAAGAAGAAGCTCCCGCCGGGACTCTGGGACCAGGTCGAGAAGAGCCTTGCGACCGTCGAACGCGCGACGCATAAGAAGCTCGGCGACCCAAAGGACCCGCTCCTCGTCTCCGTTCGATCCGGTGCGGCGATGAGCATGCCGGGCATGATGGACACCGTCCTCAACCTCGGGCTCAACGACGAGAGCCGCACGGGCCTCGCGAAGCTCACCAAGAACGAGCGCTTTGCCTGGGACGCGTATCGGCGGTTCATCTCGATGTTCGGGCGCATCGTGCTCGGCATCGAGCCCGCGAAGTTCGAGCACGCCCTCGATACGAAGAAGAAGGCCGCGCGCGTCGAGAGCGACGCCGAGCTTTCGCCGAAGCGTCTCGAGGAGCTCGTCAACGAGTACAAGACGATCGTCCGGAAGGAGACCGGCAGCCCGTTCCCGACGGAGCCGCACGAACAGCTGCGCCTGGCGATCGAGGCGGTCTTCGGCTCGTGGTTCGGGCAGCGCGCCAAGGACTACCGCAAGCAGTTCAAGATCTCGGACGACCTCGGAACCGCCTGCAGCATCGTCACGATGGTCTACGGAAATATGGGCACCGACTCCGGCACTGGCGTCGCGTTTACGCGCGACCCCAACACCGGGGCCAAGGAGCTGTACGGCGAGTACCTGACGAACGCTCAGGGTGAAGACGTCGTCGCCGGCATCCGCACGCCGTCGAAGATCGCGCAGATGAAGAAGGACATGCCCAAGGCGTACGCGGAGTTCGAGAAGATCGCCAAGCGCCTCGAGAAGCACTACCGCGACGCGCAGGACCTCGAGTTCACGATCGAGCGCGGCAAGCTCTACATGCTCCAGACGCGATCGGCCAAGCGCACCGCCGCGGCCGCCGTGAAGATCGCGACCGACATGGTCAAGGAGGGTCTCATCACGAAGGACGAGGCCATCCAGCGCGTCGACCCGGCGCAGGTCGAGCAGCTCCTCCTCCCGCGCTTCGATCAGAAGGAAGTCGACAAGGCGCGCAGCGCGGGCCGCTTCCTGGCGAAGGGCCTCAACGCCTCACCCGGGGCCGCGACCGGACGCGCGGTGTTCGACGCCGATCGCGCGGTCGTCCTCAAAGGTCAGAAGCAGCTCGTCGTTCTCGTGCGGCCCGAGACCAGCCCCGATGACTTCCACGGGATGGTCGCGGCCACCGGGATCCTCACGGCGCGCGGCGGTTCAACCTCGCACGCGGCCGTGGTCGCGCGCGGTCTGGGCCTGCCCTGCGTCGCGGGCGTCGCCGCCCTCGACATCGATCTGCAGAAGCGAGAGATGCGTGTCGACGGCAAGGTCATCAAAGAGGGCGAGGCGATCTCCATCGACGGCACGACCGGAGAGGTCTTCGCCGGCGAGCTGCCGACGATCGCGGCGAACTTCCGCGAGGAGAGGGAGCTCATCGAGCTGCTCTCGTGGGCCGACAAGCGCCGCAAGCTGGGCGTGTGGGTCAACGCGGATACGCCGGAGGAGTGCCGCCTCGCACGCGAGCTTGGCGCTGAGGGCGTGGGTCTCGCGCGGACCGAGCACATGTTCCGCCAAGCCGAGCGCCTCCCGATCGTGCAGGACATGATCCTCGCGACGGACACGGCGGGACGGAAGCGCGCGCTCGCGAAGCTTCTCCCGTTCCAGCAGGGCGACTTCCGCGAGATGTACGAGGCGATGGACGGCCTCCCGGTCGTCATTCGCCTGATCGATCCACCGCTGCACGAGTTCCTGCGCGAGTTCGCGGACGTCGATGTCGACATCGCCGTCGCGCGCGCCACAGGCCAGAACGGCGCCGATCTCGCTGACAAGGAGCGCATCTTCCGGCGTCTCGAGCAGCTCCACGAGGACAACCCGATGCTCGGTCTGCGCGGCTGCCGGCTGCTGCTCGTGTACCCCGAGATACTCGAGATGCAGATCCGCGCGATCCTCGGCGCAGCCATCGACTCGGCCGAGAAGGGCGTCAAGGCCAAGCCCGAGATCATGATGCCGCTCATCGCCACGATGGGAGAGCTCGATCGCCTCGAAGCGCACGTGAAGGAAGTCGCGGAGACGGTCTTCAAGGAACGCGGCAAGCGAGTCGAGTTCAAGTTCGGGACGATGATCGAGATCCCGCGCGCCTGCATCATCGCCGACCAGATCGCCACCAAGACCGAGTTCTTTTCGTTCGGCACCAACGACCTCACGCAGACCGTCCTCGGCATCTCGCGCGACGACGCGCAAAAGAGCTTCCTCACGCGCTACGTCGAGGAAAAGATCATCCCTGCGGACCCGTTCCAGGTCCTCGATCGCGACGGAGTCGGCGCGATGATGCGCATGGCCGTCGAGCGCGGCCGCAAGACAAAGCCCGGTCTGAAGATCGGGATCTGCGGAGAGCACGCCGGCGAGCCTTCATCGGTCGCGCTCTGTCACGAGCTCGGGCTGACCTACGTGTCCCCGTCGACCTATCGCGTCCCGGTCGCGCGCCTCGCCGCTGCGCAGGCCGCTCTGGCAGGTGGCGCGGCGCGCGACCGTTAGTTAGCGGCTCAGCTCTTCGCGCTCGTGAGCGCCGGCGCCGGTTCGTAGCTGTCCGGTAGGGGCGTGCCGGTCGCTGTCGAGTCGACCTCGACGATGTCGGACTTGAGTGGGCCAAGGATGCCGAGCAGCTCGTCCTGCTCGGGCTTGCCGACGCCGAACTTGTTCAGCGTCGCGACGAGGTCCTCGACCAATGCGTTGAACTCGCCCGTCGTCACGCCCATGTCGGCGTGCGCCGCCTTCATGTCGCGGCCGGTGTATTTGGCTGGTCCGCCCGACGCCTCGGACACCTGATCGATGAGCATCGAAGTGAGCCGAGCCATGTCAGTCCGCGCGAACTTCGCATTGATCCGCGAGTCTCCGCCGCAGCGGTCGCGGAAGTCTTGGACGACCGCCGTGATCGCGTCCGTACCACCCAAACGCTCGAACAGGGACTTCGCCATCTCACACCTCCCCAGTGTCGGGGTGAGGGATACACCTGCGACGCCGCGCTGTAAAGCGCGTCCATTAGCCTTACGCCCGATGGCCACGCAGACGCGCGGCGAAGCCAAGCTTTCGCGTTCACGTTCGGTCGCGGCTCTCCGCGTACGGGAGCACACCGAGGAGCTCGAAAACGCCAATCTGGCCGAGCACGCGGCCCGCTCGACGAACGCCCGTCGCGACCGGTCAGAGGAGCCGTCGCCGACTAGGGCTGCGTTCGCCGTCGATCGCGACCGCATCGTCCACAGCAAGGCCTTTCGGCGCCTCAAGCACAAGACCCAGGTCTTTCTGGCGCCGGTCGGCGATCACTACCGCACCCGCTTGACGCACACGCTCGAGGTCACGCAGATCGGCCGCTCGATGGCGCGCGGCCTTCGCCTCAACGAAGACCTCGTCGAGGCGATGGCGCTCGGCCACGACGTCGGCCACACCCCGTTCGGTCACGTCGGCGAGGAGCTGCTCGGCAAGTTTCTCCCCGAAGGCTTCCGCCACAACGAGCAGAGCGTCCGCATCGTCGAGAAGATCGAGAAGAACGGCGCCGGGCTGAACCTGACCAGGGAGGTCCGCGACGGGATCCAGAAACACAGCTCGCCGACCGACGGCGGCGTCGAGACTGCGGCGTGGGGGATACCGGAGACGCCGGAAGGCTGGGTCGTCCGCTACGCCGACAAGATCGCCTATCTCCATCACGACATCGACGACGCGATGCGCGCCGAGATCGTGCGCGAGGAGGACATTCCGCAGGGGATTCGCGCGTCGCTCGGCCGCGATCGCGCTGAGCGCCTCGACACGATGATCTACGACGTGATCGTCACCTCATACGCAAAACCGGAGGTGACCATGAGCGACGAGGTGCTCGAGGCCACCAACGCGCTCCGGAAATTCATGTTCGAGAACGTCTATCTCGCAGGCCCGGCCAAGACCGAGGACCGCAAGGCTCAGGGGGTCCTCTGGGATCTGCTGCAGCATTTCGAGAAGCACCCCGAGCTCTTGCCGCCCGAGCACCAGAAGATCGCGGAGCGGGACGGCACCAGGCGCGCGGTCGCCGACTACGTCGCGGGAATGACCGACCGGTACGCCCTGGACACGTACGTGTCGATCTTTATCCCCTCCGGCTGGAGCCATTTGTAACGGCGCCGGGGACCATCCGAACTACGTCTGGCACGAATTTGGCAAGGTCCAGCTCCGTGGCGACGGATGTGAGCGCGCCCATGAGGGACGGGCATCTCGTCCAGTACTACGAGCAGGAAGGGTTCCTCTACGACCGGGTCACTGACTTCATGTGCGACGGCCTGCGCTCGACCGACGCCGCGATCCTGATCGCGACGCGCGACCATCGCGAGGGGGTCGAATCGCGCCTTCTTCGCAAAGGCGTCGACCTGACTGGGTTGACCGCGGGAGGTCGCTACCACGCGCTGGACGCCCGCGAGACGCTCTCACGGTTCATGGTCAACGGCAGGCCGGACCACCGTCTCTTCGAAAGCACGATCGGTCCGGTCATCAGGACGGCCCGCGCCGGCGACCGGCGGGTCCTCGCCTTTGGTGAGATGGTCGCCCTTCTCTGGGCGGAGGGAAACCGCGACGCCGCGATCGAGCTCGAAGAGCTATGGAACGATCTCGCGCGCAAGGAAACGTTCGCGCTTCTCTGCGCCTACCCGATCACGTCCTTCGATGACGCCGGGCACGCGAAGCCCTTCGCCGACATCAACGCTGCGCACACCTGGGTCACTCCGGCCGAGAGCTACAGCATCGTCGAGGCTGACGAGCGCAACCGCGTCATCGCCGCGCTCCAGCAAAAGGCGGCGTCGCTCGAGGCCGAGAGCAAGCAACGTGGAGCTCTCGAGGCTGAGCTGCGGAGCAAGATCGACGAGCTTGCGGATGTCGATCGCCGGAAGGACGAGTTCCTCGCGATGCTCGGTCACGAGCTCCGGAACCCGCTCGCGCCGGTGACGACGGCATTGCAGATCATGCGCATCCACGAGAACGAGCCAAGCCGTGTCGCGCGGTCGCGCGAGATCGTCGAGCGACAGATCGAGCACATGACACGTCTCATAGACGATCTCCTCGATGTCTCCCGCATCACGCGCGGGAAGATCGAGCTTCGCGAGCAGCCTCTTCTCCTGAGCGCCGTGATCGAGCGGGCGATCGAGAGCGCGCGGCCGCTCATCGACGAGCGCGGCCACCGCGTCGCCCTCGACCTGCCGTCCGAGCCAGTCACGTTCCTCGCCGACCCGGCCCGGCTCTCGCAGGTCTTTGCGAATCTATTGAACAACGCCGCCAAGTACACCGACGTGGGCGGACGGATCTGGGTGCGCGCTCGAGTCGAAGGAAACGAGCTCGTGGTTGGCGTGAAGGACGATGGTCCCGGCCTCACGAACGAGCTGCGGAGCCACGCGTTCGACCTCTTCATGCAGGGCCCCCAGACGCGCGCCCGTGCGCGGGGCGGCCTCGGGATCGGCCTGACGCTGGTGCGCCGGCTCGTCGAGCTGCACGGCGGTACGGTCGAAGCGTTGAGCGACGGCCCGGGGAAGGGCACGGAGTTCGTCGTCCGTCTCCCGTTGCGACTCCCGCCGGTCGCGGACGGCGCGCCGCCCGCGGTCCCGGTCGTCGCGGCCGGTCCGCGACGCCGGATCCTGGTGGTCGACGACAACGTTGACGCCGCTGAGGCCCTTGGGGAGCTACTCCGCGACTACGGCCACGAGGTGGCGACGGCGCATGACGGCTCGCGTGCGCTCGATCACGCGCGGCTCCATCGGCCGGACGTCGTGCTTCTCGACATCAGCATGCCGGAGATGGACGGGTACGAGGTCGCCAAGCGGATCCGCGGCGAGCTCGGTCTCGGGGATGCGCTCCTCGTCGCGCTCACCGGATACGGTGAGGACCGCCACCGGCGCCTCGCTCGCGAAGCCGGCTTCGATCAGCACGTGACCAAGCCTGTCGACGCGTCCAAGCTCGAAGAGCTGCTGAAGCTTCAGCTCTAGGACAAGCCGAGCGCGATACTTGGCTTGATGCCTGGGGATTTCGACACAGTCAAGGAACGCGTCGACATCGCCCAGGTCATCAGCGAGCACAACGTCGTCCTCAAGAAGTCAGGTCGAGGATTCACCGGCCTCTGCCCCTTCCACAGCGAGAAGACGCCGTCCTTCCACGTCAATCCGGATACCCGCAGTTACAAGTGCTTTGGCTGTGGTAGATCGGGGGATGTTTTCACGATCCTCGAGGAGATCGACGGCCTGACGAAGGCGGAAGCCCTCAAGGTCCTCGCCGAGCGGGCCGGCGTCGAGCTGACGAGCCGGCGCGACCCCGCCGAGCAGGAGCGCGAGAAGCGCCTCCTGGCCGCGAACGACACCGCGCACTTCTACTTCCGCCAAGCTCTCCGGGGCACCGACCGCGGCAAAGAGGTCGCCCGTTACCTTGCCGAGCGCGGGATCCAGCCCGAGATGGTCGACAAATTCGGCCTGGGCTACGCCCCAGACAGCTGGGACGGGCTCGTCGGGTACCTCCGGAAGAAGGGCTATTCGGACGATGAGGTCGTGGCCGCCGGCCTGGTCGGCCGGAACGACCGCGGGGTCTTCGACTGGTTCCGCGACCGGCTGATCGTCCCGATCAAGGACGGGCGGGGCAGGATCATCGCCTTTGGCGGCCGCGCCATGCGCGCCGACCAGCGTGGGAAGTACGTCAACTCCCAGGGAACCGTTCTGTTCAACAAGAGCGCGACGCTCTACGCCCTCGATGCCGCCCGGGCCGCGATCCGGAAGCAGAACGCGGCGGTGATTGTCGAGGGGTATTTCGACGCCATCGCCCTTCATCAGGCCGGGTTCGAGAACACCGTGGCCTCAATGGGCACCGCGCTGACCCAAGATCAGTACCACGTGCTAGATGCGATGCGGATCGACCGCGCGATCGTGGCCTTCGACGGAGACGCCGCCGGCACGGATTCCGCCGATCGCCGCGGTCGAGACCTGCAGCGGATCCTCAAAACGAGTCACTTCGATGCTCGAGGCTCGTCGCGGAAGCCCGGAGAGGTGAGCACCGGGACCGGCCTGGAGGTCTACGTGACGCTTCTGCCGGAGGGCACTGACCCCGATGACCTGGCGCGTCGCGACCCCAAACTGCTCACAACGCTGCTCAACCAAGCCAAGCCGGTACTCCAGTTCGTCATTGACCGAATCGCCGCCCGCACCGACCTTGCGGAACTGGACGGCCGCCGCCGATTCCTGGCGGAGGCGCTTCCTTTGGTGGCCCAAGAGCCGAGCCAGATTACCCGCGAGCTCTACCTGGGAACGCTCTCGAAGCTCACCGGTCTCGACCAGGAGTCGCTGAGGCGCGAGGCCGCCGCCGCGCCGCCGCCGACCCTCCAGCGCGCCTCCGTCGGCGCCAATGAGACTCCGGCGAAACAAACAGCCCCCGCGGAGCGTTACCTAATGGCACTATTGATCCGATTTCCAGAAGAAGCGGCGCGCACAGAACTCGCCCCCGGCGACCTCGACGACCCCGACAACCGAGCGATGTTCGACTGGCTCAGTGCGGGGAAGCATTCGACTTCTGACCTGCCGGCTCACCTGGCCGCCAAAGCTGCGGCCCTTGGCGCATCAGCGCCTGAGCTCGAAGGCGAAGTCGACGTCGCCCAAGCGATCGAAATCGCCGCGCTGGCTCTTCGGGAACGGAATTTGCGGCGCCAGATGAAGAACGCGCAGGGTCAGCTTGCGCGCGGCAACGGTGGCGACGCGGGTGCGGTGGACGGAGAGGTCGCTCGGCTGGCGAACGAGCTCGCGGAGCTCATGCACCGCCGAGAGCGGCACACGGTCTTACACGCGGCGGACGCCGACGAGAGGGATGAATGAAGAGCAGCACCAAGGTCAAGGAAGCAACATCGGCCACACCGGCGGCGCCTGAGCAGCGCGGGATCCATCCGGAGCACCGCGAGGCTGCCGAGCGCCTGATCGCCCGTGGACGGCAGCAGGGCTACGTCACTCAGGAAGACATCGTTCGGGCAATTCCGGATGCGGAACCCGGAGAGATCGAAGAGCTCCTCACCACGCTCGACGACAACAACGTCGAGATCCTCGAGGCCGAGCGCTCGCCAACGTGGGCGCAGGTCAAGGAGGAAGAGGAAGAGACCGAGGAGCTCCAGCGCGAGGACTCGATCGCGTCGGTCCTTGCGTCCGACCTCATCAGCGTCGACGACCCGGTCCGCATGTACCTCAAGGAGATCGGGAAGGTTCCTCTGCTCACCGCGGAGGAGGAAGTCAACCTCGCCAAGTCGATCGAGCTCGGCGAGCAGGCGCTCGTGTCGCCGGCGCTGTCGGTGATCCATCTGTACGAGCTCGGCGTCGAGGTCAAGAAGCGCATGGCCCTCGGACGTCCGAAGGAATTCGTCGACGAGGCGACTCGCTTCACGAACAAGTCACTTCGCTTCACCCTCGGTGACGAGGAAGGCGGCAAGGAGCTGAAGCGCGTAGCGAACCGGCTCCTCAAGCTGCGCGATCCGCTACAGGGCGAGGCGAACAGCAAAGAGATCAGCTACGAGGCGAAGGTCCTCATCGACGAGACCGTCGCCCTCATCGACGCTGCGCGCCGCGATCCCGAGCGTCTCGCGTTCCGGATCCTGCCGCAGTACGCGAAGATCCACGGGCCGGCCGAAGGCGCGGAGCGTCTCGGCGAGCTCGTCATGCTCGGCGCGGAGCTGCGCGACATTCTCGTCAAGCACCTCGACAAGCTCGCGCAGCTCGACTCGGACGAGCAGCGCGCGCTGCGCCGTCTCGCCGATGAGCTCATCCAGAAGGGCGACGACGCGCGGCACAACCTGACCGAAGCGAACCTTCGTCTCGTCGTGTCCATCGCGAAGAAGTACATCGGCCGCGGCATGAGCTTCCTGGACCTCATTCAGGAAGGGAACATCGGACTGATCCGCGCGGTCGAGAAGTTCGACTACCGCAAGGGCTACAAGTTCTCGACGTACGCGACGTGGTGGATCCGACAGGCCATCACCCGCGCGATCGCGGACCAGGCGCGGACGATCCGCATCCCGGTCCACATGGTGGAGACGATCAACAAGCTCATCCGCGTCTCGCGTGGGCTTCTCCAGGAGCTCGGTCGCGAGCCGACCGCGGAGGAGATCGCCGAGCGGATGCTCATCACCGCCGACAAGGTCCGCGAGATCGTGAAGGTCTCGCAGGAGCCGGTCTCGCTCGAGACGCCGATCGGCGAGGAAGAGGACTCACATCTCGGGGACTTCATCCCCGACAACCAGGCCCTCGCGCCGAGCGATGCCGCGTCGCACAAGCTCCTCAAGGAGCAGGTCGAGTCGGTCCTCGAAGGACTCACGGGACGCGAGCGACGTGTGCTGCAGCTGCGGTTCGGTCTCGAGGACGGGCGTACTCGGACGCTCGAAGAGGTGGGCCGCGAGTTCAACGTGACTCGCGAGCGCATCCGGCAGATCGAGGCGAAGGCGCTGCGTAAGCTGCGCCACCCATCGCGAAGCAGGAAGCTCAAGGACTACCTCGAGTAAAAAAGGGGCGCCGAAAGGCGCCCCTTTTCATTTCTGCTTCGACGCGCCCCAGCGGTCGTAGCTCACGAGCTCCGAGATCGGTTTCCGTCCGCGCATTGGTCCGGACGGACGCGGATCTTTGGTCGACTTCGGGCGGCCGATCATCACGATCTGACGCGCCGTCAGATCGTTGGGAATCCCGAGGATCCGCTTGGCCTCGGCGTCGTGCGTCGGGCCACCAAACCAGGCGGTACCGCCGCCGTAGCCGAGCATGGTCGCGCCCGTCAGCAGGCGCTCGGTGAGACGACCTTCGTCGTACGCCCCGAACATCCCTTCCGCGCCCTCGAGAACGATCGCGATGCCGAGAGGCGCGCTGGCGAGCCAGCCGATAGGCGGGCGCAAGCCCGCGATCTTCCCAAGGCGATCCTTGTCGCGGACCACGATGAATCGCCAGGGCTGGCTGTTCTTCGCGCTCCCCGTCCAACGCGCGAGCTCCAGCAGCTGATCGACGACTTCGTCGGGCACCGCTTCTGAGGAGTACTGCCGGATCTGTGACACGCGACGGATGGGGTCGAGCCCCGAGGACGTAGTGCGGCTCTTCATCAAATAATCCCCAATCAAGCTAACGAGTGGCCGTGCCGCGTAAACCGAGGAGACCCTTCACATATTCCAGCTCGCCGAGGTGGCGATTCTCGTGCGCGATCGACGTGACGAAGGCGCGTCCGATCGACGCCGGCTCGTCGAAGTAGAACGTCGTCTGTTCACGCGCGACCGCGTCGGCATCGAAACGATCCACGACCGCGTCGAGCGCCGCGAACGACCGCCGCGTGTAGTCGACGAGCATGTCTTTCGATGGTGGGCGCAGCGTCGCCGCGGTCTCGTCGTCGACACCCGTCCCGACCCCGTTCGAGCCCAGCAGGATCTCCGCAAGACCCCACTTGGGGGCGAGCCCCTCTTTGACCCAGAGCTCGGCGGTGCCGCCGGCCTGCGCGGCGAACTTGTCAGCGCAGCGAGCGATGTGCCAAAGCGTCCAGCCCATCGAGTGCGCGCGCGGAGCAGGGCGCCATGCGAGCTGGTCGTCGGATAGGCCGTCGATGACCTTCAGCACGAGCTCCCGCGTCATCTTCGAGCGCTGCTTGGCAAGGTCGAGCGTGTCGGCCGGCATCCCGGTCCGGAGTCTAGGAAGGGCGCATCATTCGTGCATGGCAGACGTCGATTCAGGAGAGCTCGAGCGGCTCGGGTCCGCGCTTCGGCTCGCGCAATCCGCGCTCGAAGAGGCGCTCGAGGCCGCGGAGAATCTCGGGAGCTTCGACCGTCGCTTCGACGTTCCTCGCGCGCTCGGCGGCGCGCAGCGTCTCGTCGGCAATGCGCTCGAGGCGGTGGACGCGGCGCGCGAGCCCTAGGGGTTTCCGCTCGCAAGGACCCGCAGGTAATGAACGAGCTCCCAGCGTTGCTGCTCGCTCAGAACTGAGCGCCACTCCGGCATCGCGCTACCCGGGATTCCGACGCTGATCATGTAATAGAGCTCGCCGTCGGTGTGCTGCGGCACATGCAGGACGAGATCGGCGGGCCTCGGATCGAGCGTTACGCCGGCGGGTCCGTCGCCGCGGCCGCGCTCGCCGTGGCATGCGACGCACCGCTCACGGTAGATCGCGCGACCCGCATCGACCGCCTCGACGCTGGGAGCAACGAGGTTCTGCCGGGCCGCTGACGTATTCAACCCTCGCGTCCAGTCGCCCTCTTTCGCATAGGCCCACCCCGCGGCCACCACCGCGCTCGCCGCGATGAGCGCGAGAAGCGGTCCGGAACTCCGCTTGGTGCTCGGCGCTGCTATGCCGCGAGGCTACGCGCGAGAGCGCGACGCCGATCGACGTACGCTCCGGCGATCGTGACGAGGACGACTCCGGCGCCGATAAGGAACGCGGGATCGATGTTCGGAAGCTCGAGGCCCGGCCGGCTCGGAGCGGCGGTCGGCGCCGGCGTCACGGGTGCCGCCGTGACGACCACCCGCAGGCCGTTGCGGTTGAGCGGGGTCTGGTCCGCGGCGATGTCGATCTTGCCGGGCGTCCCGTCGAGCGGAACCGAGAACTCGTAGATCTGGCCAGCGAGGTCGACCCGGCCACTGTGTGAGTAGGTGCCGTAGGCCGAGAACGTACCCGCGTAGACCGCGATTCCGTGCGAGCCGGACGCTTTTGACAACGTGATGTTCTGGCACTTCGTCCGGTTCCCGTCGACCTGCATCACGACGGCGGTCACCGCGGCCGGAAGCGCAGCGTCGTCGTCGGCGCGGGCGGTGAAGCTGAGGGTGATGTCCGTGCTGCCGCGCTGAACGAAGACGGAGGTGAGGCACGAAGTGCACTCGGCGTAGGCGGCCGTGCCCAGACCCAGAACTGCGAACAGGGAAGCAAGTAGCAATACGCGCCACATCGCGGACACCTCCGGAAGGCTGTGGGCCTTCATCTCCCCTACAGCGTCGGCAGGGCGGTGGTTCCCGCCTGGCGAGCGCCTTCCACCGGAGGTTTTCGGACTCGCGGACGATGTCAGGGTCCACTTCCCGTGGGGGTCGCTCCTCCGCGGACTTCTCGATGGGGCGCCGGCAGTCGTCGGCCCGATCGCGAAACTCATGAAGCCAGGCGCGGAGCTCCGTGTCCTTCTATCCGCGGTCGACCGTGACGGACTCGGCGAGGTGAATCCGGCGGTTCTCTTGGCGCGACGAGACGGTTATTGCGACCGCGGCCTTCTTCTCACCGAAGTTGGATGGGCCTCGGCCCTGGTGGTCGGCCGAGAGCCGGTCGGCGTGGGCGAAGAGGCTCGCGGTCGGTCGCGCGCGGCCCGCGGTGATCGCACGTTATCGTCGCGACGGCACCTAGGAGGTCCGCTCGTGTGTCATCCCGAAGTACCCGCCGGCACGCCGATTCCCGACGTCCGTGTGGCGGACGCGGCGATCCCGGTCGAGGACGGAAACATGCCGGGGCTCACGGCGTTCCCTGAGCGTTTGCCAGCACCCGGCGTCCTGATCATCAACGACGTCTTCGGGCGGAGCCCTTTCTACGACCAGCTCGCGCGACGACTCGCGCAGGCCGGATTCGTCACGGTCACGCCGGAGTATTTCTTTCGCGAGGGATCGCTCCCGGAGCCGACCCGCGAGGCCGCGATGGCACGCGCGAAGCGACTCGATTTCAACCGTTGGGGCCGCGACATGTCCGCGGCGCTCGACTGGCTACGCGCGCGACCCGAGGTGAACGGCGCCGTCGGGACCATCGGCTTTTGCATGGGTGGGACACAGGCGCTCCTACTCGCCGCGCGGCGAGACGACATCGCCGCAACGGTCTCGTACTACGACTTTCCGGCTGACGGGCGCACCGAGGCCTCGCCGATCGACGTTGCGGACAAGATGCACGGCCCGATCCTCGGCCACTGGGGCGATCAGGACGAGGGCGTCGGGATGGACAACGTGAAGAAACTGCGTGCGGCGCTCGAGGCGGCCGGCGTGGACCACGAGTTCCATATCTATCCCGGCCTCGGCCACGGCTTCCTCAAGGCGTCGCTCGCGGACGAGAAGACGCCCGGCCACGCCCAGGCGTGCGAGTCATGGACGCGGACGGTCGAGTTCTACCGAGAGTGCTTCGCGCGCGAGAAGGTGCGGAGCTAGGCGGCGGTCTTCACAACGACGAGCGACCCTGCCTGCTTGTCGTGGAATCCTTGTCGCTTCGGGTCCTGCGCCGTCGTGTACAGCAGGTAGACGTAATAGCCGAGCACGACCAAACCGATGATGGCTCCCAGGCCGCTGCCGGTCTGGGCTGAGAACAGGTTCGATACGACCGAGGGACCGAAGAGATACGCCCACCGCATCATCGCTTGGTTCCACGTGAGCGCGGCGCCGTCGGCGGCGTTTACGGTCAGAAGGCCCATGACGCGTTGTCCCGGTGTGGCGCGCCAGGCGGTCCACGAGTATCCGTAATACAAGAAGCCCAGGGCCGCGAAGAGAATCCCGCGGATCACGGCGCCCACGATCGAGACGTCGCCCACGATGATTCCGACGACGATGATCCCGGAGATTCCCAGGATGATCGCGTCGATGATGAGCGCGATGATCCGCGGCGTGAGCGCGGCCGGGGACTGCGCGGATGTTGTTGCCTGGATCGTCACAGAGCGTTTCCCTTCTTCGGCGGCGTCACCGCCGGACACATGTCGGCGCGGAGCATACGCGGTCGAGGGCTAGGGTCTCCGCCTGCTTTCGCTCCATGCAACATCGGAAGGAACCTCCGCGCGAAGGACCGGCTCGAGCGCGCCGACGTAAGCCGTGACCCGCGCCCCGATACGCGCAACGAAGGGCTCATCGAGCTTCACGAGCTCGATCGGCTCCCACACGCGAGCCCAACCCTTGTCCCACGCCTCGATTCGCACATCGGCACCCAGCGCCCGGCGGATGGCGCGTTCGCGCGCGCGGAACGCCGCGAGCAGGCGCGCAT
>JBBPIP010000019.1:0-41522 GCA_038040265.1 Chloroflexota bacterium
CGGCGCCGCAGCCCACCTCGACCGCGAACGCCTCCGTCCCGATGTAGCGCTGCATCCACGCGAACCGCTTGCGGAGGCAGTAGCGAAGGTTCGCGCCGGGGCGGCGCTCGAACTCGGCGCGCGCTAAGGCGACGTCACCGGTGTGGCTGACGAGCGGCATCGCTGAACTATGCGTGATGTCGCCCATTTGCTTCGTGCCCGAACATTGAGGTCATGAAGACCCGCGTTCTGCTGATCGTCGCGGCGCTCATCGTCGGCGGCTGTACCGCGCCGGCGAGCGCGAGCCCGACGCCGACCGCCAGCCCATCAGCCACCGTGGCCCCAACGTCCTCGGCAACAGCGAGTCCGGCGCCTACAACCGTCCGCGGTAGCACGCTCGTGCCACCCATCGTCTCCCGAGCGCAGTACGGCGACATGGGGATCACGCTCGACATCCCCGATCGGCTTGGCCAGCCCGCCGAGGACATCGTCTGGCACGTCGATCCGTTCAAGCCGGAACCCGGCTACCCCGCGCGTATCGCGTCCGCAATGGGACTGGCCGGGCCAGGCATTCGCGGCGACGCACCGGCCGGCGCCGCGCCAGGCTCGAACGGTCCATGGCGGCTTTGGTTTGGCGACAGGGTTCTCGCGGTGAACGAAACGAGCGGCGAGATCTACTACTTCGACCCGAATGCGACGGACGGTCCGGCGCCGGTAGGCTCAGCCCGCCGCGACTCTGCGGATGTGCTTCGACTGTTGCTCAATGACTTCGGCTGGACGGCCGATGTAGCCCCGAGTCTCGGCGGGCCTGCCTCGTTCCGTGGCACCGAAGTGACGGCGCGCGCCGAGCACATCATCAACGGCTCGTGGCTCAGACCCGGATACCGCGAGACGGCGGTTTTGTTCCCGCGATATCGGGACCCCACAGCGCCCAGGGACGGTCCGCGAATCTATGGCACCGACCACCTCGCGCTCCTCTCTGCGACGGGTCGACCCGCGGAGATCATTCACCGTCCCGCGGGCCGGATCACCGGAGGCGCGGTCTATCCGATCACGCCATTCGGGCAGGCTCGTTCCGAGCTTCTGGCGTCCCCGCTTCGGTATCTTCACTTCCTATCGAATCCCACAGGCGAGCCGCTCAAGCTCACGGTCGGCGAGGCGTACCAGGGCAGCGCGTGGGGCGGGTTCTCCGCAGGCGGCCTCACGCACAACGGTCAGATGCTCATCCCGGTCTGGGTCTTTCCTGCGAGCGGGACGACCGCGAGCGGAATACCCGTCGACGCCATCTTCATCGTCGACGCCGTGGTCCCCGCGCTGCGCGCGCAAGGACTTGGCGGGACGAGCAACCTGAACGCGGACATTCTGCTTCGCTATCAGCTCGACACGCTCGGCGGCCAGAACATGGAGCTGCTCACCGCGCGCGGCGCGATCCGGTTCTTCCTCAACTCGAATTGCGGGCCGATCATCGACAAGGAAGACGCCGACACGGCTAGCGGAACGGTGACGTGCGGGACGGGTCCGACGATCAGCTTCACGGTGAAGCGCGCATTTCCAGGGCTCGCATCGTCGATCTGGTACCTGAGCGACTCGCGCAAGTAGGGCGCGCGGCTAGCTGCTCGGGATCTCCCAGTCGTTCGGAACCACGTGCACCCACGTCTGGCCCTGGTCGAGGAGGATCTTCTCGCCGGCTGCGTTCTTGAAGATAAAGGGATCGGTGTCGGCCGCGCGCGACCACGTGCCATCCTGGCGAAGGCCATCGCGGAAGATCGTCGCGGCACCGGTGCCCAAGAGGCGCATGTCGTGGGCGTGCGCGCCGCCGGCGTCGACGATCTCAGGGACCTCCCAGATCTCGGTGTGGATGATCGCGACGTTCGCCGCCGCGATCGGCTGATCGTTCACTGCGTCGACGTCGCGCACGGCCTTGCCCTCGTTGTTCTGGAAGCGCGCGTACGTCCGCGTCTGCGGGTCGTACTCGTACTTCACGAGCGAGATGTCCTCGCGGTAGGGGACCGTGAGCCGCGTGGCCGGCGCCGCACCGGACATCCCCGCGATCGTGGCAACGTGGTCCGTGTACGCGAGAAAGCCCCACGCGGGGATCTGCTGCGGCTTGTCGGCGCCGTGCGCGGCGATCGCCTGCCGCATAGCGGCCGCGCTCGTGAACATGTTGTACGGACCCGGGCGGAACGTGACGCGGTAGTAGCCACTGGTGTAGTCGGCGGAGAGGTCGACGTACTTGCCGTTCGCCGCGTCGCCCTGGATCAGCGGCACCTCATACGCGGACGTGCCCGAATAGACGAGTGCACCACGGACCATCGGCGTGAGCGATCGGTCGGCGAGGCGCGCGCTGCGAATGTTCCCGACCGTCTGCGGGTCCTGCGAGTGGAACACCGCGGCGAGGCGCGTTGCGAAGCCTTCAACAAGTATTTCGAACACCATGTCGGCCTGCGTGATCCCGTAATGCGGGCGGGCGAGCGGGACGTTATCGATCTTCACGAGGAGCGCTCGCTTGTCTACGGCGCCAAGCTTCAGCGGTTTGCCGCTCAGTGGCCAGCAGTCCCTGCACGCGGCGTCCGGAGCGAGGGTTGGCTCCACGGTCGGGACGGGCTTGGCGGTCTGCGGCTGGTTCGAGCCGCCGGGCGTGGCCGCCGGAGAGCTGCAGGTGGCGAGCAGGACCATGACCGCGACGAGAGCAAACGCGGGCGTGCGGAGTGCGCCCTTCCTCATTCGTTTCGACTGTAGCGTCCGATACCCCGCTGTTCTAGGGCGACCAACGCCCAGCTCGCTCGTGCCCCACGCATCTGGCCGATGAGCTCGCGTTTACTCACCGAGGTGTGAACAGCATGGCAACTGCACCGATAAGGGTGACACCAATCGCCACGACCATGAAAACGGCGAAGGCATAACTTGCCCGACCGAGGAACTGAAACATCTGCTCGTTCCAGCGAACTGTGGCGGCGTAGACGCGTTGCTGCACACCTTTCGGAGCGCGACGCAGTAGCAGCAGAACCAGAGTGAGCCCAAACGTGAGCACGACCGTCGCGATGCCGATAGCGACGATCATTCGCTCGATATCGCTCACGCGATCTCAATTCCGCAAGCTTGCGGACTCCGGCGCTGGCGCGAGGTATGCCGACGCCTGCATGCTGAAGAGCTCCGCGTAGCGTCCGCCGAGAGCCACGAGCTCGTCGTGAGTTCCGCTCTCCACGAGCCGACCCTCGTGCAGTACGTAGATGCGGTCCGCGGCGCGGACGCTCGAGAAGCGATGGGAGATAAGGAGCACCGAGCGGCCGCCGAACAGATCGCGCATTCGCGTGAAGAGGTCGTACTCGGCGCGCGCGTCGAGTGCGGCGGTCGGCTCGTCGAGGATCACGAGCGGTGCGTCGCGGAAGAACGCGCGAGCGAGCGCGATGCGTTGCCACTGCCCGATCGAGACGTCCTTGCCGCCCTTGAAGAACGGGCCGAGCACCGTGTCGTAGCGGTCCGGCCATTCGTTCACGAAACGGTCGGCGCCGGCACGTTCGGCGGCGCGCGCGATCGCGTCGGCCTCGGCCATCCGCTCGACCCGTCCGAGGCCGATGTTCTCGCGCACGGTGAGCATGAAGCGAGCGAAGTCTTGGAAGAGGACCGCGACACGCTCATAGATCCAGCCCGTCTCGCGGCTCGAGACATCGACGCCATCCCAAAGCGCGCGGCCGGAGTCCGGCCGGTACAGACCGGACAGGACCTTCGCGAGTGTCGTCTTCCCGGATCCGTTCTCGCCAACGAGGGCGATGACCTCACCCGCGCGTATCTCGAGCGAGACATCATCGAGCGCGAGCCGCGGCGGCAGTGGCGGCGATCCATCGCTTGAGGCCGAGGGCGGATAGCGGAACGAGACGTGGTCGAGCTCTATACGTTGGAACGGCTCCGAGGGCTCCGCTCGAAAAGCCGCACCGGTCGGGGCGAGGGCGGAGAACTCCTCCCAGTCCTCGAGGAAGAGGCTCGACTCGTACAGCTGAGTCATGTTCTGAACGACGTTCGAAAGCTGTGATGACAGCTGCTGGCTCGCCGCGACCGCGGCGCCCGCTTCGGCGACGCCGATGCGCTTTTCGATGACCAGGTACGCCAAGGCGCCGTAGGTCAGCGCAGTCACGAGCGCGGAGGCGCCGCCGCTCAGGACCTGATAGCGAGCGCGCTTACGAAGGTTTGCGGCGAGCTCCTTCAGGCGCTCGTTCGATAGCCCCTCGTAGAGGGCGCGCATGTACGGCGCCAGCGCGAACGAGCGGAGCTCCTTTGCGTACTCGCGGCTGGTGAACAGGCCAAAGATGTAGTTGCGCTTTCGCTCGTTCGGGGTCATCGACCTCCAGAAGTAGTAGGACTGGCGGCTGCTCGCCACGCTCGCGAGCCACATCGGGACGAAGCCGACGATCGCGAGCACCAGGAGGATGGGCTGGAGCACGTAGAGCGCGGCCGCTACCCCGATGATCAGGAAGAGGCTCCGCGCGAGCCCGAGGGCCGCATCGGTGACGCCGAACAACCGGCCCATCGCGTTCATCGCGCGCCGGAGGAGATCCTGGAACTCCGGCGTCTCGAATCGCTTGAGATCGATCGCGATGATCCGATCGAGCAGGATCGAGTTGGTGTGCCGCTCGACGATCGCGCCGAGGAGCTGCCGCTGCTGGCCCTGCACGATGCCGGCGCCCGTTGACACGATGGAAAGACCGATCATCGCCGCCAGGAGATAGCCGACCCTGCTGAAGTCGCCGCTCCCGGTCGCGAGCACCGCCGCGATCACGTCCCGAGTGATGATCAGCTGAATGCCCGTCGTGACTGCGGTCACGATCTGAGGCGCGAGGCTCGCCAGAAAGCGGCCGGGTGCCGCCTCCCAGACCAGCTTGAACGACGAGGCGAGAACTCGCGGCACTCGACGAAGCTGGCGTCGCTCCGGCGGAGCCTCGCTGCGCTCGCCTCGTCCCCAGAAGATCACGGTTTCAGCGTATCGCGCGCGCCTTCCCTAACTGACGCGATATGAGAGCAGTTGGCTCACTCCGTTGTAGCCAAGCTTGCGCAGCGCCTCGTGCCGAGGCTTCGGTCCGCCGCGCGCCGCGCTCCGCTCTTCGCGAAGTGCCGCGGCCGTCGCGGAGGCGAGGGTCGCACCGCGCTCGGCCATCGCGTCGAGCTGCGGGAGCAGTCGCTCCACATCCGACCACCTTCCGCGCATCGCGTTCGCAACCGCGAAATGCGTTTCGTTGAGGTCCCACACCGCCTGACGATCCCAGATCGGTGTCTCCGGTGCGTACGCGCGACGAGCGTCGTCCTCGGAGACTGGACGAGCGGCCATCACGAGCGGGACGAGGAGCGCCGCGGCACGAGTGGCCGTGGCGTCCGGCAGGAGCCTCTGCGCGAAGGCATCGAGGTCGTCCGAGACCGGCCGCCCGGTTATGAGCTCCGCGACAGCCGCGTATCCGGCGAGGTTGGCGCCGACGAGACAGAAGCTCGCATCAGGATTCTCGCGCACGAGCGTCCGTAGCGCGTTCGCCTGTGCGATCACATCTCGCCAATCGCCGCGCGCAGCGAGAATGCGCCCCTTCGTTCCCAGCCCGTGCTGTCGCGTGTGTGGGCTCATCGAGCGCCCGATCTCGAGGAGTCGATCCGCGTCGGCGTCTGCCCGCGCCAGGTCGCCGGCGTGAAAGTACGCGTTCGACCGCCACATGAGTGCCTCGGGTTCATTGAGTGCCGCACCATCCCTGGCGAGCGAGAACGCGAGGTCGAGCAGGTACAGCGCTCGCTCGAGGTCGCGGCTAACGAGAAAGTGGACCAGAGCCAAGCGCCAAAGCCCGTTGGCGTACGGACGCAGATCAGCCGCGCGCTCGAGAAGGCGAGAAGTCTCGGGAAGCACTGTGGCGTCGTTGGTGAAAAAGCCTCGTTGGACAAGAAGGCGCAGCAGATTCACCGAGTCTTCGCCGCGTCTAGCGGCCGCGATGCCCTCGTCAATCACGCGGACGACCTCGTCGAAGCTCGGAGGGTGCTTGAAGTAGCCCCAGTTGAAGACCGTCATGTCGAGCATGTCGGCGTAGAGGCCGACCGGCGCCTCGAGGCCGGCCTCTCGATACAACGCGATCGCTCTCATGCGGTGCTCGCTCGCGTCCTCGCCCTTCGCATTCCTCACGCATGCGAGTCCAAATGCTTCCTCGACCTGCGCGGATTCCTTGGGGTTCCCCGCCAGCGTGAGCGCGCGCTCGAAGATCTGCGTCGCGCGTTCGAACGCGAACCGGTCGCCGAGTCCGCTGCCCGCCGCGAGTAGCGCGCGAAGGGCGGCGGCGCGCATCCCGTCCAGCTCCGCGTTCCCCTCCCAGACCCACAGAGCGTCCGATGGGCCGAGCGCCTCCCACCAGTGGTGCGCCAGCGCCTCGACATCCTCGAGCCCAAGGCCCTCGCCCGCGTACTGCGCGTGCAGCCGAAGCCGGTCCGCGATGGGGAGACGCCCGTAGGCGATGTCGCGGACGAGCGCGTGGTTGAAACGGAAGCCTCCGTCGACCGGGTGGATATACCGGAGATGGGAGAGGCGCCCAAGACTCCCGGCGACCTCCGACGGGTCGCGCTGCGCCAGGAGGGCCACTCCTCGCACGTCGAACGTCTCGCCGATCACCGCAGCGGTCTGGAGCAGCTCGCGCTCGCGCACCGGAAGCTCGTCGAGTCGTGCGCCGATCGCCGCTTGCAGCGTGATCGGCACCGGACCGTCTGATTCGCGCGCGCGCGCGAGCTCGACGATGAACAGCGGGTGCCCCTCGGCGCGCTCGATGTTGACGTCACGCCCTGCGGCGGATCGCGCGAGCGCGCTCGCGGAATCGCGATCGAGCGGCTGCAGTTCGAGAAGGAGCCGGTCCGCTTTCGGTCGCAGGAGCGGCATCCCCGGAAACTCGGGCCGCGCGCTCGCAAGGACCATCAATTGCAGGTCCGCGTCGAAGGTGAGCCGGTCGATCAGCCGGACAAGCTCGCTTTCAGCCCAGTGCAGATCCTCGAGGCAGAGAAGCACCGGGCGATCGCGAGCAAGGTCGGCGAGGTAGTCGCGCCACGCGGCATAGATCGCGTTCTGCCGATCGATCACCAGCAGCGCGAGAAGCTGGGCGTCTGAGCGGATTCCCGCGCTGAAGGCGACGCCTGGTGGCACGCGATCCAGGTCGGCGTCCACGATTAGCTGACGCAGCGGGGACGATCCGGTCTCGGTTCCAGGGCGGCAGCGTGCCTCGAGCACACGTGCCTTGTGAGCAACCGATCGCGTCAATTCCTGGACGAGCGAGCTCTTTCCGATGCCCGGCGGCCCGGTCACCACGGCAAGCGTCGCGCGGCCCGCGGTCGCTCGGTCGAACGCGGTGCTGAGCTGATCGAGCTCCGCACGTCGACCGACGAAGGGGAGCGGAAGCGGTCCGGATTCGGTCAGCCGCACAAACCGCCAGGCGTGCGTGTCTCCGAGTCCCTTGAGCCTCACCGTTCCGAGGTCGTCGAAGTCACCCTGGTCCCCGGCGGCGGCGCGACAGGTCGGCCCAACGATCATCTGTCCTGGATCGGCCTGCTGTTGCAGCCGCGCCGCCACGTTCACACAGGTCCCGACGGCCATCCGCTGCCGTTCGCCGACACCATCCAGATCGACGAGGGCCTCGCCGGTCTCGACCCCAACGCGAACCGCCAGAGATTCGGCGGTCTCGGCCCACCGGACTGCGGCGTCCGCGGTGCGTAGCGCGCGGACGACGTCGTCCGCATGGGCGGTCGGGGCGCCAAACAGGACGAAGATCTCGTCGCCGATGTACTTTTCGATCGTGCCGCCTTCGGCGACAGCAACGCTGCTGATGTGTCCGAACGCATCGGCGAGACGTCGCTGCATCCGTTCCGGGCCAAGCCGCTGACCCAGATCCGTCGAGCCCACGACGTCGATGAAGACGCAGGTGACCAGACGGCGCTCGGATCGATGTTCCAAATTCCCGCTCCCCGCGGGAATCCTAAGCACGCCTAGGTCTTTGTCGGCGGCGGCGGGATCCGGGCCGCCTGCGCCGAGCGGCCGGCCCGCGACGCCCGACGAAGTCCGCGGGTGACGAGTCGGTCCGGCACGCTCTGAAGCGTAGAACGAGTGCGTTCATCATGAGTACATGCCGAGCGCGATTTCGACACAGGGCCTGACAAAGGACTACGGCGCAGGCCGCGGCATCTTCGACCTTGACCTCACGGTGGCGGAAGGTGAGGTGTTCGGATTCCTTGGCCCGAACGGAGCGGGGAAGACCACGACGATCAAGCTGCTGATGGGCCTGTCGCACCCGACGCGCGGCAGCGCAACGATCCTCGGGCTCGACGCCGACCGCGACGCAGTCGCCGTGAAGCGGAAGGTCGGCTACGTCCCCGGAGAGCTCCCGCAGTTCGGCGGCTGGCGGGGGTCGGAGATCGTGGCGTACATCGCGGGACTTCGCGGCGATCTCGATGACCGCGAGGTCGAGGCGGTGGCGAAGCGCCTGGACCTCGACCTCGGCCGCAAGTACCGCGAGTACTCGCATGGGAACAAGCAGAAGCTCGCGCTTCTGCTCGCGTTCGCGCACCGCCCCGCGCTTCTGATCCTGGACGAGCCGACGAGCGGCCTCGATCCGCTACACCAGCAGGAGTTCTACGGGCTGGTCCGAGACGCTCGAGCTCGCGGCGCGACGATCTTCATCTCGTCGCACGTCCTCTCCGAGGTGGAGCACGTCTGCGACCGCGTCGGCATTGTGCGAGAGGGACGTCTCGCGACCGTCGGTCAGCTCGACCAGCTCGCCGGCATGCGCGCGCATCGCGTTGAGATCGTGTTCGCGGGGACTCCGCCGATCGAGCGCATCCGTGCGATCCCCGGGTTCGATCAGATCGCAGTCGAGGATCACCGTGTGAGCGGGATGTTCCGCGGCGACTTCGAGCCTCTCCTGGCGGCCCTCGCGAGCTCGCGCGTCACAAAATTCGAGAGCCGCGAGCCGTCGCTCGAGGAGATCTTCCTCGGGTTTTATCGGTAAGTGACGCTCCTCCGTCTCGCCGTGCGCTCGCACCGCACCGGCCTAATCATGACCGCGCTTGCCGGCACGGTCGGCGGGCTGCTTAACTCGATCGGTTTCGCGCAGATCGCGGGCGACAACCCGGCCGCGAGGGCTCTCTTCGCGCAGCAAATGGAGCTCCTCGCGCGCCAGCTCACCTACCTTCTGCCGGCCCCGGCCCAGCTCGACACGATGGCGGGCTACCTCGTCTGGCGCTGGTTCGGCTCGGTCGCGCTCATCTACGGGTTCTGGGCGCTCCTCGCCGGCACCGGCGCTGGCCGCGGTGACGAGGAGCGCGGCCTGATCGAATTGTGGCTCTCGGCCGGCGCCTCCCGCACGCGCCTCATTGCGGCACGCGTCGCGGGATTCGCGGCGGTCGCCGCGATCTCGATCGCTGTCATGCTCGCCGGGGCGGCAATCGGGGCCGCCATCGGGCAGGAGCCGTTGCCTATCGGTCCGCTCGCCCTTCAGGGAGTCGCTATCTGGATTCTCACCCTTGTCGTTTTCGCATTCGCTCTCCTCGTCGCCCAGCTTGTGACGACGCGGCGAAGCGCCACGGGAATCTCGGGGATCCTCGTGCTCGTGCTCTTCATGCTCAACGCCGCCGCCCGATCGGGCATCGATGTCGGCGCAATTCGCTGGCTGTCTCCGTTCTACCTTTACGAGCGCAGCACGCCGCTTCTCCGTGGAGGCTCCCTCGACACCCTCGCGACCGTGATGCTTGCCTTGGGTGCGCTGGCTCTCGTTGTCCTGGCGGTCGTCGCCTTCGTGAGTCGCGACGTCGGGGGTCCGCTCTTTCGCGGTGCGCCCGGCAAGGCGACGGTCAAGTGGCGTCCGGCGCGAGATCCGCTTCTGCGCATGCCCGTCCTCGCGATCGTCGATCAGCAGCGGGTCTGGATCGTCGCATGGGCGCTGGGTTTGGCTCTGCTCGCGGGTTTCCTCACCTCGATCACGAAGACCACGGTCGACGCCCTCGGTAACTCGGACATCCCGATGCTCCGCGCGTACTTCGAGCGTGCGGGCATCAACGCGTACGCGGACTTCGTCGGCGTGATCTGGTTCTCAACGCTCGTGTTGCTCATCTCGCTCTTCGTCGCCGTCCAGGTGAACGGCTGGGCCGCCGATGACGCCGAGGGCAGGCTCGAGGCGATCCTGAGCGCGCCGGTCTCACGTGCGCGCGTTGTCGTCGAACGCATCACCGCGGTGGTCGTCGCCTGCGCGGTCTTGGTCGCTGTCAGCTCGCTCGCCGTGTACCTGACCGCGACTTCGACGGGAATCAGCCTGCCCGCCGGCCGCTTCGTCTTCGCATCGGCGGCCGTGCTCCCTGTCGCCTACGCGTTCTCCGGCCTAGGCCACGCGCTCGTGGGCTGGCGCCCGCGTATCGCGGTTGCCATCCTCGGCGCGCTCGCGGTGGTGGGCTACTTCGCGCAGCAGTTCGCGCCACTCTTCCAGTGGCCGGATTGGGTGACCAACATCTCGCTGTACGCCCTGTACGGGACACCGATGTCGAAGGACGATTGGGGCGGGATCGCCACGTTGATCGCGATCGGGCTGGCCGGGACGGCCGTAGCGATCGTCACTATGCGCCGCAGGGATGTGGGACGCTAGGGCGATGCGCCGGATCGGACATCGCGGGGCCAAGGGACATTCGCCCGAGAACACGGTCGAATCATTCGAGAAGGCGCTCGCGCTCGGATGCGACGAGGTCGAGACGGACGTGTGGCTCGCCGACGACGGTCGCCTCGTCATCACCCACGACCGACCCGGACCCGATCTGAAGCTCACGCTCGAGGAAGTGCTGGACTTCTGCCGCGGCAAGATGGGTGTGAACGTCGAGCTCAAGGCCGAGATGAGCGAGAAAGCCGCCCAGGAGACCGGTGGCCACGTCGGAAGGCTTCTGGCGGAGCGCCGGGACCCCGATGCGTACGTCTCCAGCTTCTGGTGGGCGGCGCTCGAGGGATGTCGAGTCGCTGGGCCCGCAGTTCGCCGCGCTTTCATCTTCGCGGACTCACCCGATCGGTCGTCGCTGATGGAGAGCGCGCGCGGGATGCGTCTCTGGGCGCTTCATCCGAATCGGAACTACGTGACGCCCGAGATCGTGAAAGCGGGGCACTCCGCCGGCGTGAAGATGAACGTCTGGACAGTGAACGAGCCACGGGAGATCGCGCTCTTCGCCGGGTGGGGCGTCGACGGGATCATGTCTGACTTCCCGGAGCGCGTGCCGAAGGACTAAGGCAAAGCCCACCCCCGCGATCGTTCGACGGCGCGCAGCCACCCGGCGTAGCGCGTGTCGCGATCGTCGGCCGACATATGTGGCTCGTAGCGTGCGGCGACCGATCGGCGTCGCCGAAGCTCGTCAGGCGAACCCCATACGCCCGTCGCCAGCCCGGCGAGGAATGCCGCACCCACCGCCGTGGTCTCCCGGATCGCCGCGACCTCAACGGGGATCCCGGCGATGTCAGCCTGGAACTGCATGAGGAACTTGTTCGCCGTCCCTCCGCCGTCGACGCGCAGCACCTCGATGTCCTGTCCCTGGCCGCGCATGGCTTCGATGAGATCCCGCGTCTGGTACGCGATGCTCTCGAGCGTCGCGCGAGCGAGATGCGCGCGCGTCGTGCCGCGCTCTATCCCGATCAACAGGCCGCGCGCGTACATGTCCCAGTGGGGCGCGCCGAGACCGGTGAAGGCGGGCACGAGGTACACGTTGTCGTTTCCAGAGAGGCTCGCCGCGAGCGCCTCGGTCTCCGCAGCCGTCGTGATGATGCCGAGGCCATCGCGCAGCCACTGCACCGCCGCGCCGGTGATGAACGCGCTTCCCTCGAGCGCATAGCGGACGCCATCGCCGATATCCCACGCGACGGTGGTGAGCAGCCCTCCGGTCGCCGACACGGCGCGATCACCGGTGTTGACGAGGAGGAAGCAGCCGGTCCCGTACGTGTTCTTCGCCTCACCACTGTTGAAGCAGGTCTGACCGAACAGCGCGGCCTGCTGGTCCCCGGCGATCCCGGCGATGGGCAGGGACGCACCGAAGTGACGCGCCTCGGTCTGCGCCACGAAGCCGCTCGACCGCACCGGCGTGGCCATCATCGAGCGGGGGATGTCGAGGAGGGCGAGGAGCTCGTCATCCCACTCACGACGATGGATGTCGAACACGAGCGTTCGTGCGGCGTTCGAGACGTCGGTCACGTGAGTGCGGCCGCCGGTGAGATTCCAGATGAGCCAGCTGTCGATCGTCCCGCAGAGGAGCTCGCCGGCTTCTGCGCGCTTCTGGGCGCCTGCGACCTGGTCGAGGATCCAGCGGATCTTCGTGCCGGAGAAGTACGCGTCGATGACGAGCCCGGTGCGTTCGCGCACGAGCTCGGAGTGGCCGGCCGCGCGGAGCCGCTCGCATATCGCGGCGCTCGCGCGGCTCTGCCACACCACGGCGGGGTGGATCGGACGGCCGGTCTCGCGCTCCCAGACGACCGTCGTTTCGCGCTGGTTCGTGATGCCGATGGAAGCGACTTCGGTCGTCGCGATGCCGGCGCGCGCCAGAGCCTCGCGACCGACCGCAACGGTCGTCGCGAAGATCTCCTGCGGATCGTGTTCGACGTGCGCGGACGCGGGATAGGACTGATGGATCTCGCGGTCGGCGCTTCCTCGGATCTTTCCTGCCTCATCGAAGACGATCGCGCTCGAGCCGGTCGTCCCCTGATCGAGGGCGAGGACCGCGGTCACTCCGCGCTGGAGCGGCGCATCGGCTCGACCTCGCTGCGGTAGGCCTCGATCTCCCGGTGTCGCCGGCTTTGATCCCACCCGAGGACCGCGGACATGCGGTCGGCCACACGCTCGACGCAGTCCAGCGCCTGGCACGCCGAAAGACCAAGCGCGTTGCGACGCAGGAGCACGTCTCCCAGGCTTTGAGCCCACTCGCTCTGGACCGCGTGGACGACCTCGGCCTCCATCCCGTGGTGGTGCGGGCAGAGCGGCGACGCCAGCGAGGGATCCGCCCGCGCAAGGTCGAGGATCTCGCGCGCGCGGCCTCCGTAGATCGACGTGAGGTGCGCGCGCGTCGCGGCCTCGAGGCTGAGGTCGCCCGGCCGTGCGGCCAGCTCGGCGGGCCTCGCACCGGGGAGAAGGTCGTCCGCGGTCCGCGACGGCGTGTAGCGAGAGAGCCTGCGGCTCGCGGCGTCGACTACCTCTTCGGCGATCGCGCGGTATGCGGTGATCTTGCCTCCCAGGACGGAGAGGATCCCCTCCACGCCCTCGCGCTTGGCGTGATCGAAGAGCGCGTGCTTGCGAGAGACCTCTCCTTCGCTCACGCCTTCCTCGCGCACGAGCGCGCGCACGCCGGCCCACGTGAAGTGGATCTCGTCGAAAGGCGCGCTCGGGAAGGCGCGGCGCGCCTCGTCCTGGAGGTACCGGACGTCCTCCTCGGTCGCGGCGACGTTGCCCGGATCGCCGGTGTAGTCGGTGTCGGTCGTGCCGACGATGGTCGCGTCGAGCCACGGGACCACGAAGAACAGCCGTCCGTCGCTCTTCGCGAACAGGACGTGCGCTTGCTGAACGGCGCGCCGGGTGACGATGTGGACGCCCTTGGTGAGACGGAGGAGCGGGTCCGACCGCTTGCGGAGCGGCGCGATCGTGCGGTCGAGCCATGGCCCGGTCGCGACGACCGTGAAACGCGCACGGATCTCGACATCGCGGTCGGCGACCAAGTCGCGAATGCGCGCTCCGGCCACCCGATCGCCGTCGCGAAGGAAGTCGATGACTCGCGCATGGTTGAGGACGACCGCGCCGTGGTCCGCAGCGTCCACGAGGTTCTCGATGACGAGCCGCTCAACGAGCGGGACCTGCGCGTCGTAGAAGCGCCACGCGCCGACGAGGCCGTCCGGCTCGAGCGACGGCTCGGCGGCGAGCGTCGCTGCGCGGTCAAGGTGCTGACGCTTCGGCAGGCTCTTGTCGAGCGAGAGGGCGTCGTAGAGCTGCATGCCGATCCGCAGCTTCAGCTGGTAGAAGAAGGTCGGACGGTAAAGCGGCAGGAGGAACGCCAGAGGAAACACGAGATGTGAGGCGATGCGGAGGAGTATTTCCCGCTCGCGCATGTCGCTCCGGACCAGCGCGAAGTCGAAGAGCTCGAGGTAGCGAAGTCCGCCGTGGATCAGTCGGGTCGGTCGGGATGTGGTGCCGGAGCCGAAGTCGGCCTGCTCGACGATCGCGACGGAGAGCCCGCGAAGGGCCGCGTCGCGCGCGATGCCCGCTCCGATGATCCCGCCGCCGATGACCAGGAGATCGACGGTGCGGTCGCCGAGCGACCGCACCGCCTCATCTCGTGTGCCTATTTGTTCGCCTTGTTGTACTTGTCGATCGCGTCGTTCATTTCCGCCACCGCGGAGTCGAGGGCCGCTTGCGACGTGGCCTGCCCGAGGATGACCGATTCGATCATCTTCTGGGTGCGCGCACGTGCCTGAGGCATGATCCCAAGGACCACGCCGTTGGTGAACCGGTTCTGCGGCGAGTTACGAATTTGATCCACCGGTGTCTGGAACTGCGGGTACTTCGTGGCCCATTCCTTCGCCGGTGCTTCGTTGTACGCCGCTTTGACGATCGCGTAGTAGCCAGTGTCCGACTGCCACTGTGCCTGAACGGCGGGGGTCAATCCGTACTTCACGAATTCCCACGCGGCCTGCTGCTCTTCGGCCGGCCGGCTCTTCATGATGTAGAGGGACGCGCCGCCGATGATGTTGCCGCCGGTCGTGGGCTTGTTATCGGGTCGTACGAAGAGTCCCGTACCGACCTGGAACTTCGCGGTGTTGATGTTGCCGCGCAGCGCCGCGCTGGACTCGAGGTACATCGCGGTCTTGCCGGCCTGGAACGCGGTCGTCGCTCCGGCGTTGTCGATCCCGGGGTTGTAGAAGTAGCCACCGTCGATGCCGGCCTTCCACCAGTCGAGGATCGTCTTGCCGGCGGCGTTGTTGTAGACGAGCTTCGTCGCGCGATCGTCACGCCCGTTGCCGTTGTCGGCGTAGAGCGCCCCGGACGTCGCGAGCATCTGCTCGAAGAACCATCCGTAGATCGAGGGGCCGAAGCCGTAGCGTACGGTCTGGCCGCTGGCGTCCTTCTTGGTGAGCTTCTTCGCCGCCTCGGTGACCTCGGTGAACGTCACGGGCGGCTTCTCGGGGTCGAGGCCGACCTCTTTGAAGGCGTCCTTGTTGTAGTAGAAGATCGACGAAGACGAGTTGAAGGGCATGCTCTGAAGCTTGTCCTGGTACTTGTAGTAGTTGATGACTGCCGGCTCGAAGTCGGTTGTGCTGAACTTGTCGCGGTCGATGAAGGCCTGCATCGGCACGACCTGGCCGCTGTCGAACATGTAGCGCTGGCCGATGTCGTAGACCTGCACGAGCGCCGGCGCGGCGTTCGATGCGAGCGCCGTGTTGAGCTTGCTCAGGAGATCGTCGTACGTCCCCTGGAAGACCGTTTCGACCTTGATGGCGCTCTGGCTGTTGTTGAAGTTCGTCGCGATCTTGTTGAGCGCCTCGCCGTTGATGCCGGACATCGCGTGCCACCAGGTGATCTTCGCGGCGGGCTTGACGTCCTTGCCCGGCGCAAGAGCGCTCTGGTCGCCCGCGGTGCCGGTGCCGGTGGCACCGGGGGCGCTACCGCCGCATGCGGCGGCCACCATTGAAAGCGCGATCGCGAGTGCTGCGAGTTTGCGCATCTTTTCCTCCATAGGCTTCTACCCCTTGACCGCACCCGCGGTCAGTCCTCGGATCAGCTGACGTTGTCCCAATACGAGCAGGGCGAGCGTTGGTACAGCAACCATGATGACACCCGCCATGACCAAACCCCAACGGAGGGACTCTTCGAAACGTAGCTGCGCGATCCCTACCTGCGTGGTGCGCATCAGGGTCTCGTTGGTGATCAAAAGCGGCCAGAAGTACTGGTTATATGTCGACAGGAAGCCGTAGATCGCGACGGTGCCGAGGGCGGGCCGCGACAGCGGGATGACGACCTCGCGCAGGAAACGGAAGGTCGTAGAGCCGTCGATGCGCGCGGCATCCCACAGCTCCCGCGGTATTTGCATGAAGGCCTGCCGCAGGAGGAACGTCCCGAACGCGGTGGCCAGGAAGGGAACGGCGAGCCCCTGGTAGGTGTCCAGCCATCCGAGGGTCCGGATCGTCATGTAGTTCGGGATGATTGTGGCTTCCCACGGGATCATGAGCGTGCTGAGGAACAGGAAGAAGAGGACCTGCCGCCCGCGGAAGACGAGGAACGAGAACGCATACGCGGCCAGGCTCGCGGTCACAAGTTGTCCGATGACCACCGCGGTCGAGACGATGAAGCTGTTCAACAGGTAGCGCCCGATGGGAATCGTCGCGAGGACCTTCCCGTAGTTATCGAGGGATGGGTGCGCGGGTAGCACGGGCGGCGGGAAGGTCGCGATGTCGAACTCGCTCATGAACGAGTACGAGAGCGCGAGAAGCAGCGGGAACGCCACCAGAACCGAGACGACAGCGAGCAGGAGATAGGCGCCGACTTTGCGGATCGGCAGCGGCCGCCGCCGCCGCGCCGCGACGGACTCCGTCCGAGTCACCGCGGTCGCCGCCCCAGTGGCGCTCACTGATAGTGGACCCTTCGCTCGATGAAACGGAACTGGATGATCGTGAGGGTCATGATCAGAACGAAGAGCACGACCGACTCGGCGCTCGCGAATCCGAACTGGAAATTCTGGAAGGCGTCGAGATAGATGCTGTAGACGAGCGTGCGCGTCGCGTCGACAGGGCCGCCTCGCGTGAGCAGGTGGATCTGCGTGAACGCCTGGAGGACGGCGACCGTGTCCACGACGAGAAGGAAGAAGAGCGACGGCGACACCATCGGGACGGTGATGCGGGCGAACATTCGCAGGCCGCGGGCGCCGTCGAGCCGCGCAGCTTCGTAGATCTCTTCCGGTATTCCCTGTAGCCCCGCGAGCAGCACGATGATGTTCGTGCCGAGCGTCAGCCAGATTGTCGTGATGGATACGGCGATGATCGCGATCGTTGGCTGGATGAGCCACTCGGGTCCCCGGACGCCGACGAGCGAGAGGACGTAGTTGAGAAGGCCGAGGCTCGGGTTGAAAAGGAGGAGCCAGATGAGCGAACCGACCGCGGCCGAGATCGCGATCGTGCTCGCCATCATCGTCCGAAAGACGCTGATCCCTCGCAGGCGCTGGTTGAGCAGCACGGCGAGGATGAGCCCGAGCGCGATGCCGATCGGCACGGTGTAGAGGGCGAACAGCCCGGTCGCGACCAGACTCGACCGGAAGGTGGCTGAGGTGATCAGGTCGATGTAGTGGTCGATCCCGTTGAACGTCGTGAGAACCCCGGTCGCTCGGGTGTTGTAGAAGCTCAGGTAAAACGTTCTGCCGAGCGGTATGAAGACGAAGACGATGAAGATGAATAGCGCCGGCGAAAGGTAGGCAACGCCGACCGCGAGCGACCGGAGGTCACGCGCCGTCCACCGCATCACGTCGCGGCATCGTAATGGCTATCTTCCTGTTGAGGCGTGGCTCATGCGATCGAGACTCACGGTCTGACGCGCCGGTTTGACGACCGGGTCGCGGTCGAGGGCCTATCGCTCACGATCGAGGCGGGAACCGTCTTCGGCTTCCTCGGACCGAACGGGGCGGGCAAGACCACGACCGTCCGGATGCTCGCCGCGCTCATCGCTCCGACGGACGGTGACGCGATCGTGGCCGGCCACACCCTCGGTGTCGACGACACGGCTCTCCGGCGGTCGGTCGGCATCCTGACCGAGCAGCCAGGTCTCTACGACCGCCTCTCGGCGCGGCAGAACCTGCGCTACTTCGCGCGCCTCTACGACCTCGAGCCGGCACGAGTGGATTCGCAGGTGGAGCGGTATCTCCAGCTGCTCGAGCTGTGGGACCGCCGCGACGAGCCGGTCGGGACCTTTTCGAAAGGCATGCGACAAAAGCTCGCCATCGCGCGGGCGCTGCTCCACGAGCCGACCGTCGTATTTCTGGACGAGCCGACCGCCGCCCTCGACCCCGAAGCCGCACGCACCGTGCGCGATTTCGTGAAGGGCCTGCGCGCTGAAGGCCGGACGATCTTCTTGACGACGCACAACCTTCCGGAGGCTGACGAGCTCTGCGACAGCATCGGGATATTCCAGCGCCGCCTCCTTCGCATGGGATCTCCAAGCGAGCTGCGCGCGATCCTCTTCGGCGCCGGAACGATCGTGCGGGTCGTCGGTGATGCCGCGCCGTACGTTCCGGTCGCGCGGTCGCTCCCCTTTGTGCGTGAGGTGCGCACGGATGGGGAGACGCTCACCGTGCAGCTGGACGATCCGGACTCGCGGAACCCCGACCTCGTCGATGCCCTCCGTGCAGCAGGCGCGCGCATTCGCTACGTCGAACGCCTTCAGCATTCGCTCGAGGACGTCTACCTTCGCCTGGTCGGAGGCCACGAGTGAAGAAGGCACTCGTCGTGCTCGAAAAGGAATTCCTCGAGCTTCGTCTGCAGCGCGGGTTGCTCTTCGCGACGCTCTTCTTGCCGCCGACCATGACCGCATTCGCGGTCCTCGCGTTCTTCGCGGCCGGACGGTTCGCGGCGAACCTGAATACCGGCGGCGTGCCGCTCCCGCCTGAGTTCGCTGGGCTTTCGCCGCAGGAGCTCGGGCAGGCGATCGTCGGCCGGCAGTTCTCCGTCCTCTTCCTGCTGTTGCCGATCTTCATCCCGTCGGTGCTCGCGTCGTACGCGATCGTCGGGGAGAAGCGCGAGCGCACGCTCGAGCCGGTGCTCGCGACCCCGATCCGCACGTGGGAGCTGTTGCTCGGAAAGACTCTCGCGGCCCTCATCCCCGCGCTCGCGATCACGATCGCATCGGCGACCCTGTTCGTGGTCGGGGTCCTGTCGTTTGCGGTCAGCGACCGCGTTCGGAACCTCATCGTGACGCCGGGGTGGATCCTCGCCGTGCTCGTCGACACCCCCTTACTCGCACTCATCGGCGTCGCTCTGATCGTCGTCCTCTCATCACGCGTGAACGATCCGCGCACCGCGCAGCAGTTCTCTGCGGTGCTCGTCGTGCCGGTGCTCGCGCTGCTCTTCGGTCAGCTCGCTGGAGTCATCGTGCTTGGGCCGGCGCTCGCGCTCGGCATCGGCGTGATCCTCGCCGCGGTCGCGGCCGGCGCGCTGTGGCTCGCAGCTCGCCTATTCCAACGCGAGGTGATCCTGACCCGCTGGAGGTGAGACGCGGCCTACCGGATATCGGGGACGGCGGCCATTTCACGTCGCTACCACATCCTTCCTCCGGCGCGCTCACCTTCGCCGTGGACGATGCCCTCGCACTCAGTCGCAAATTGCGAGAGACGATTCATGACGAACCGCATTGTCGCATTCGCTTTGCTCATTTCGCTCGCACTCGCCACGGCGCAGCCGCAAGCCATCGCTGTCAGCACCATTACCTCGATGTCGCGATCGTGCGCGCTCCGGGCGTCGAACATCGTGACCTCTGATCGCACAGCCGGAAGCGGTCCCCGCGCCGCGTGCGAGGACCCTCCCGGAGACGGCCTCTCGCCGGGGAGCGACCGCGGCTGTTCCTGCGTCCTTCGACAGAATCAGCGACGCCCTTGCGTGGTCAGTCGCCGAGGGCACTAGCCTGTTAGCCAGGGCGGTGATACGGTCAGAACACCGGAAGCGGCCTCAGCGTGGTTGTCCGGCGTCCGCGTCGCGGATGCTTCGAGGGTGAGGCAGGCTCGAGCTGCGACGCGTACGGTGCTCGGCATCGGTATCGCGGACCTCCTCGAAACTAATGGTTAATAGCGGCCAGCGCGACAGGAAGAAGGGTATGCAGGGAGCGGTCGCGTCCTCACCGAAGCGCCTTGCGAGAATCGCCGGGCTCCTCTACCTCATCGTCGGCATCTTCGGCGGCTTCGCCGTCGGGTATGTGACGCCGATGTTGTACGTACCGGGTGACGCGGCCGCAACAGCTGGGAACGTGGTGGCGAACGCAGGACTTGTGCGCATCGGCGTGCTCGCCGACCTGCTGCAGGCGACGGTGTTTGTCTTCCTGGCGATGACTCTCTACCTGCTCCTGAGGCACGTGAACAAGAACGCAGCTAGGGCGATGGTGGTCCTTGTCGTAATCGCGGCCACCATCGAGTGCCTGGACAAGGTCTTCCAATTTGGTGCCTTGCGCGTCGCGAGCGACGCCTCGTACGCGACTGCCTTCGGCGCTGCTGGCTCGAATGCGCTCGTGCTGCTGTTGCTCGACCTGCACAACTACGGCTACCTCATCGCCCAGATCTTCTTCGGCTTGTGGCTGGTGCCACTGGGATACCTCGCCTACAAGTCAGGGATGTTCCCCGGCGCTCTTGGTGTCGTGCTGATCGTGGCGGGCGTCTCGTACTTGGTGGACATGCTCGCGGCGTTCCTGGTTCCCGACATCCGCACGGCAATCCATGGTCCCTTGGCCATCCCGCCGACGATCGCTGAGGTCTGGATGCTGGGATACCTGCTCATCTTCGGTGTGCGGACGGCGCCAGACAAGAAGATCCCCGCCGCGGCGTGAACGACCCGGAGCGATCGCGACCTAGCGCTCGAGACGCGCGACCACGTAGGCGAAGGTGCCAGCTGGCATTGCGAGCATGAGGATCAGGGCGATCCGGTAGAGCACCGGAGCGCCGGTGATCGCGGTGCCGAGCAGCGCGACCAGTCCGAGGATCGTGATCGCTGTGAACGTCGCGCGCACTCGCGTCGGGAGGACGATGCCGTGCCCCTGTCTGATGTCGCTAATCATGTTGCCGAGCCCGAGCGCCGAGGACACGATGAGCATCACCAGAGCCAGCCACTGCAGTCCCTCGCGCGGCCCGATCAGTTCTACGAACGGAATCGTCGAGAGCGATCCGAAGAGCGTCGCGATGGCGTACGCGACGATGATGCGCAGCTGATAGAGCTCCATCGGTGCCCACGCGTCACCGCGACGCCGCAGAGCGTTCATGAGTCCCGCGAACCCCGCGAAGCTCATCGCCAGGCCGGCCATCGTGAGGAAGAACGACTCGTCAATCACGTCGCGAGGGTAGCGTGGACGGGGAGTACGATGTTTGGCCGGGGACCTTCGCAGGGAACCACTCTCAGGTCCGCGTCTATCGAGGACAACGCGCAGGCTCATTCTGTCGGGCTGCCGAGCGCCTTTTGATCCATGTGGAGGTCCCGTTGTTTCGCAAGATCGCCAAGGGCATCGGCATCTTCTTCGTCGCGATACTGGCCGTCATCGTGGTCGGCGTCGGTGTCAGCGGTGTTGCCCGCGGGCAGGATCGCCAACTCGCGGCGCCGACCGGGCCTTCCGCTGTGGGTCGCATCGAGCTCGCTCTGACTGACTCAGCGCGGGTCGATCCGTTCGCGAGCGACGGTCGACCGCGCGAGATCCCGGTGTGGATCTGGTACCCGACCGCCAAGGGAAATGCCGCAGCGACCGCGCCGTACCTGCCGAAGGCGTGGGCGGACGCGGCCAACAACGTCAACGGCGCGGCGGGCGTTCTCTTCCAGGACAACAAAGCAGTGCGCACCAACTCGATTGCGGACGCACCGCTCCAAGGCAAGAGCCCACCGGTCGTGGTCTTGATGCCGGGCCTGGGCAACTCGATCGCCGAATACACCCAGCTCGCTGAGGATCTCGCGAGCTACGGCTACGCGGTCGTCGGCATCAATCCGACGGAATCGTCCACGGTCGTGGGCTTTCCGGACGGGCACCTCGTCTACGGCACGCCGGCGGGCAGCATCGCGGAAACCAACGTTGACGCTTGGTACGCGACAGCCAGCCGGCTCGTCGGCGTCTGGGTTGATGACGCATCGTTCGTCGTGTCGACACTGGCGAAGAATCCGCCGGCGCTGGGGCCGCTGGACTTCAGTCGCGTGGCCTATGTGGGTCACTCGCTGGGAGGCAACGCGTCATTTGAAGCCTGCGCGCATGACACGCGATGCGTCGCTGCCGTCAGTCTGGACGGGACCATCTTCAGCCAGGTCCGCCGTACCGGTTTGAAGGTCCCAGGTCTGATCCTGCAGGCGAACAACAAAGTGTCGTGCGACGACTTCTGCCAGCGGAGGAAAGACGACTTCAAGGCACTGACGTTGTCGGGACCCGTGCGGGACCTTGCGATCAATGGCGCAGAGCACCTCAACTTCACAGATAACAGCGTGCTGTTCATGCCGCTGCTGCGGCTCATCGGACAACTCGGATCAATTGACGGCGCACGGGGCGTCCTGATCACGCGCGATGTGGTCCGGGCGTTCGTGGACCAGATGGTCCGCGGGACCCCGGCCTCGACATTCGAAGCGACGGTAGGACGCTACGGAGAGCTCCATGCACCCTAGCGCGACTTCGCCCGCATCCCAACGCAGTGCACGGCGTAGGGCTCGCTCGGTTCAGATCGCGGCTGTGGCCGCCGCGGTGCTACTGGTCGGCATCAGCGTGTTTCAAGTGCTCCTCGCCCTGGGTGCTCCGTGGGGATCAGCGGCTTACGGCGGTGGAGCAGCGGGACCAGACGGCGTTCTTCCGTTCGGTCTGCGCGTCGCGAGTGCAGTCGCGGCAGTCATCCTCGGTGTCGCCGCGTGGGTGATTCTCGCTCGGGCTGATCTCGTGCGGCGTGGTCCCCTGAGCCCTCGGCTCCTTCACTGGGCGGCGCGGGTCATCGCGGCATTCATGGTCCTTAACACGCTGAGTAACCTGTCCTCCTCAAGCCCGGTGGAGCGCTGGGTGCTCGGCGGAACCACCGTCGTTCTCGTGTTCCTGTGCGGGTACGTGGCATTCCGCGCCCCAGCTCAAGACTGAGCAAGGAACAAGGAAACATGGCACTCGCCAAGACACGTTCGTTCTCGGATCCATCGAGGGCGCACGGGGCGTCCTGATGTCCCGCGCCATGGTGCGGTCGTTTCCAGACCAGGGATTTGCGGGACTACGCAGAACTCCATGCGCCCTCGCGAGCCGACGCACTGGAACGCAGCGTGTCAGGACGGGCTTCGGTACCTCGGCTCCGCCGTGACCGTCGGCACGACCCGGTCCTAAGTGAGCGATGCAGGCGCGATGCTCCGCGCTCAGACCGAGGCCGTGCCTTCGCCGTCTCTCGGTGCCCTCGCGCAAGGGCGGCGGTTCGTGATCTCGACGCTCAGCAAATCACGCCGTCGCCGGTAACCCGACACACAATTCGCAAATCCGACACGCATATCCCACGAACCCGACGCACAAAACGCAACGCGACACACCCTGAGCGGGAGACGGGATTCGGACCCGCGACCTACTGCTTGGAAGGCAGCCGCTCTTACCAGGCTGAGCTACTCCCGCGTTATGTCGATTCTACCGGCTGACCGCCGCAGATACGACCGGTCCCGATGGCAATTGGTGCAGACGACATCGCACTTCGCGACTTCAGCCAAGATCGTGTCCCTACCCACCCTGCCGACCATCTGGCTCACCATGTATTTCTTCTCGGACGGGTCGCGATGGTCGAACTGCATGACAAAGAAGGGAAACGTTCTGCCGCAGTCGAGGCATGGGACCGTTCGCGACTCCGCAAGGAGGTTGCGGTGTGCCTCGCGGTTCGCGGCTTTTCTCGCGACGTAGCGCGACTTTCCAGCTGCTCGTGACGCGAAGACGTCTTCGGCCTTGATCCAGTTAAACGTCCGAATCGCGTGACAGTTCGCACACACCACGTCGCACTTCGCAATCTCGGCGATCAGAACATCGCGAGCCTTCAGTAGGGCGTGGCCCGCCGCGAGAGCGAACGACTTCGTCTTCGGATCGCGGTGATCAAAGTCCATAACCCACGGCGGGAAGCTCCGCCCGCAGTCCTCGCAGGGTCGACGCCTAAGGTCGCGAAGGAATTCGAGCGTCGCCGTCTGACGAACGCGGACGCGCTCGATTTCCTCGTCGCGATGTTCCGCGTAGTACGAGACGTTGTAGAGGTGCTGATCCTCCCGAGTCCACACACCAGGAGTTAGAACACTTGTTCACGCCGTGTCAATAGGACCTCGGGAGCTAAACGCGACTCCAGCGAGCGGGCTTGTCTCCGACCTGACGCACCTTCCCGCGTCGTTCGAGATATCGAAGGTGGGCGAGCGTCTCCGCGAGGGCGAAGCGCTCTTCGTGCGGCGAACGAAGCACCGGAAAGAGCCTGCGGCACACCGCGTACGCATCGCGCTCGGCGTCACCGAGCGCATCGAGCGTGGCACGCAGCCGGTCCTCGTGGTGCGCGAGGATTTGATCGACGCGGCCCGGAAGATCGTCGAACGGATCGCCATGCGCGGGAAGCACGCGCGTGACCGGGAGGTTGCGCACGGCGCGCAATGCGTCGAGAAAATCGCCGAGTGGATCGTCTCGCGAGTAGGGATACAGCCCGACGTTCGAGGTGATCCGCGGGAGCACGTGATCGCCGGAGAACAAGATGCGCTCCGGCTCGTCGACGAGCACCGCGTGGTAATCGGTGTGACCAGGCGTCCACTTGAGGCGAGCGCGCCGGCCACCGAGGTCGAGCACCTCACCGTCGGCGGCTTCTGTGACGTGCTCGATCTCGTCGACGGCTCTCCCGATCTCGAGCCACGCCTCGCGCATGCCGGCGTCGACGGCGGCCGGCATACCGTGGCGCTCGAACCATGCGTATGTCTCATCGATCATGGTGTGATCGCGCGACCACATGCGCGCCGCGTTCTCCAGCTCGGGTCCGTGCATGACGACCTCCGCGCCCGCGCGCTCGAGGGTTCCGGCCATGCCGATGTGGTCGGGATGAAGATGGGTGACGAACACCCGTCGCACGTCTTCGATAGCGACCCCGGCGTCAACGAGCGCGGCACGGAGCGCGGCCTCGGCTTCCTTCGTATGCATGCCCGTGTCGACGAGCGCATAGCCGGACGAACCCTCGATCAGGTAGGCATTGATGCTCCGCAGGGCGAGCGGGAGAGGAAGCAAGATGCGTCGGACGCCCGGCGCGACGATCGGTGCGTTCAGCGCGAGGAGTCGTTCACGAGGCTCATCACAGGTAGAATGCGTATCTCCCGGCCCGTTCGTCTAGAGGCCTAGGATGCAGCCCTCTCAAGGCTGAGATCAGCGGTTCGAATCCGCTACGGGCTACCGCCACGTATCCGAGTTCCGCGGGCATAGGATTCGCTCTGTGCGCCGGACGTATCTCAGCCTCTATTACCTCGCGGGATATCTCCTGCTCGCCGGCATTCTGCTCATCGTCACGGGTCAGTTTGCGATGCGGCTCTTACTCTCGAACGGGGAGTACGGCGAAGCGCTGCCGCGGCTTCTGGGTGTTGTTCTGCTCGCGCTCGGGATCCTGATCGCGCAGATCATCCGGCATCGTCTCGAAGTCCTCTACACGACCACGCTCGTAGCCCGGGGTTTGATCCTCGCGGTTCTCGTGGGGTTGTACATCTACGCGCGCGATCCGTTCTTTCTGGTTCTGACGGCGATCGTCGGTCTCGGTGTGGTCTTCACCGCGTTGAGCTACCTGATCGACCGACGCGAGGCGCGCCCGTAGCGCTACGCGCCTAAATCGCAGCCCGAGGCAGTACTTCCGAAACCGACCTCGGGTTCGGCATTTGCATCAACCCGCGCCTACCTTCGGCATGTCCGGAACGGTTGACAACCGGCCCAGGAAATGAAGGTGAGCAGGGTTGGCTACGTCGCGTACCCGTGACGGACCCACCTTCGGACTGCGTGTGTATCTCGCCGCGCTCATCGTCCTGTTTGCGGCAACTGCCGTCGTCAGCACGCTCTACATCGGCGCGCAGACCGAGCTCGGCGCAAGGCGCGAGGCGGCCCGAGAGACTCAGTTCGCGGCGAATCTCGCGGCTTCTGAGATCGCAACGAGCCTGGCGTCGCTCGAGACGACGATCGCCCAGACGGCCGCGATCCCCAGCCTTGTAGGGGTCTTCGATCACCCGTCGACTTCGTGCAACCTGCTGTTCGGTCCCATGGGCATCTTTCAGAAGACACGCCTGGATTTCGTCGCGCTGGACGGGTCCGTCATCTGCTCGTCGTTGCCGACGCCCTCGCAAAGCGCCGGCTATGCCGACGCGGACTGGTTCTCGAGCGCACTGGAAGGCGCAACGTTCGCCGGCCCCGTCGCCGATCCGCGGAGTGGCGGCACGAGCGCGGTCAGCGCGGTCCCCGTTCCCGGTCATGGGGTCGTGGCCGGCTTTGTCGATCTCGGCGGTCTCGGCCCGGCGCTTCGAAACCGCTTCGCCGATTCGGATCGGTACGAATTCCTGATCACGACTGCCGACGGAAAGACCTCGGTCAGCCGCTCGGTGGACTCCACACAGTGGATTGGGGTGTCACTCGAAGGAACTCCGTTCAGACCCGGCGTCGGCCAGGCTGACGGCCGCGGGGTGGATGGGGCTGCGCGCATCTATGCGCTGACGCCCGCCGCCGGGCATGACTGGATCGTCTACGCGGGAGTAGACGTCCGGGTCGTCCTGACGCCGGTCGCGGATCTTCCTGCGCAGGACCTTTGGATCAACGGCCTAAGACTGATGTTGCTTCTCGTCGGCACGCTGATCGTCTATCGCCTGATCACGAATCCGATTCACGACCTGAGCCGTTCGGTTCGCGCGGGGCTAACGGCGAACGTACGCCCACCAATCGCGGTCTCGGGGCCAACGGAGATCGTGACCCTCGGCGAAGATTTCAACCGATTGATCGCCAAGGTCCAAGCCGAGCTCTCGGAGCGTGAACACGCGGAGTCCCGCGTGCGCGGAATGATCGACGCTTCGCTCGACGCGGTCGTCGGCATGAATCAGCACGGCGAGATCATCGAGTGGAGCCGTCAAGCCGAAGCCATGTTTGGATGGAGCCGCGACGAAGCCTGCGATGCGCTTCTCGCGAACCTGATCATTCCTGAGCGTTACCGCGCGAGACATGTCGCTGGCCTCGAGAGGTACCAACGCACCGGCGAGGGCCCTGTCCTCGGAAAACGGCTCGAGCTCGAGGCGGTAGCGCGCGACGGCCGTGAGTTCGCGATCGAGCTCACGATCAGTCCGGTGAAGACCGCCACTGGCGAGGTTTTCACCGCGTTCATCCGCGATATCTCCGAGCGGCGGGCGGCGGAAGATCACCGTGTCGCGCTCGAACAGCGGCTCCGGCAGTCGGAGCGGCTCGAGAGCATCGGCCGCCTCGTCGGCGGTATCGCTCACGACTTCAACAACCTACTAGCGATCGTCCTCAACTACTGCGAGTTCATCGCAGAGCGTCTGCCGCCCGACGATGTGAATCAGTCAGACCTCGCCCAGATCCGCGGTGCGGCCGAGCGCGCCACCACATTTACCAGGCAGCTCCTCACGTTCGCGCGGCGCGAGGCGGTCGATCCCCAGGACGTAGACCTGAACGAGTTGATCCAGGGGCTGCATGACCTAGTCAGTCGGACGCTGCCCGAGAACATCACCACCCAGATGCGCCTCGCGGCGGGACTCTGGTCCGTTCGTGCGGATCGCGGTCAACTCGAGCAGCTCTTGCTTAATCTCGTCGTAAACGCTGGCGACGCGATGTCCACTGACGGCGGAACGCTCCTCATGGTCACCGCAAACGAGGTGTACGACGTCGACAGTGCGACTCAGCACGCTGACCTCGCTCCCGGCCGATACGTGCAGATGACCGTGACCGACTCAGGGAGAGGCATGTCCGAGGAGGTGCTCGCCCACGCGTTCGACCCCTTCTTCACCACGAAGCGGGCGGGCAAGGGCACAGGGCTCGGCCTCGCCACCGCGTACGGCGTCGTTCAACAGGCCGGAGGTCGTATCACGATGTACTCGGAGGTCGGCCACGGAACGACCGTGCGAGTGCTGCTGCCGGCGCATGACGCGGTCGTGCTGGCGACGATCCCGACGAACGGTGTGCCCGTCGACGAGACGCGGAAGTCGACCGAGACGATTCTTTTGGTCGAGGACGAGGCAGGTGTGCGCAACGCCGCGCAGAGGATCCTCAAGTCCTACGGCTACCAGGTCCTGCAAGCCGAAAAACCGGATGATGCGCTCGCGCTGATGAGCGGCCGCACGGAGCCGCTCGACCTGCTGCTGACCGACATGGTCATGCCCGGGATGTCGGGACGGGAGCTCGCCCGGCGGCTCCGCACAGGTCGGCCGGAGCTGCCCGTCATCTATATGACGGGCTACAGCGAAGAGCTCCTTCGTCGTGACGCCGACGATCTCGGAGAGGCGGTCATCGAAAAGCCGTTCACGCGTGGGCCGCTACTGGCGGCCGTCGCCAAAGCGCTCAACGAGAAGTCTCCAGCGAGAACCAGTTCCAGTTAGGACTCCGGTCCTCTCGGGTTCATCGCTCTTCTGACGGCGTTGCTCGGTGGGCTACTGCTCTTTCGGCGCGGGGTGAAAGTCGCCCGTTAGCTGTTTCGGGCGCCTCTTGAGCTCGACGAAGTCGTGCACCTTCGCGAGGCCCAAAAAGCTCCTGACCGGCTGCGGCATGGCTGCCCGCCGCTCGTCGTGGAACACGCGCGGCTCCGTGACCGTCCATGTTTGCCCGAGCGTCTCGAGCTCTCCGCCCCCGCTCGCCTCAAGGTTCTTCAGCCACTCGACGTCGGGTCCGTAGGTCAGCGCGACCACGTAGTGGTCGTTATCGCCACGAAACACGTTCAGGGGTGTGCGGTACACGCGGCGCGTCCGGCGTCCGGTGTGCGCGATGACGCCAAAGGCCGGAAGGTATTTCGCCAGAGGGAGCGTCAGGCGATTCGTCACCACGCGATTGAACCGCGCGACCGATCGGGGGAGGGGCACTACCGGCCCCCGGGCTGGAAGAGCTCGATCGGATTGCCCGAAGGGTCGTCGAGCACGACCTGCTTGCCCCCGGGTCCGCTGATGATGTCGTTCCGGAACCGAACGCCGGCCGCGCGCAGACGCGCGACGTCCGCCTCGATGTCCTCGACCACGAAGTGGATGCGGTTCCATCCGCCAGGGCCAGGCTGGCGGCCGTCGGGCATCGGACGACCGGCGGAGCTCTTCGGTCCGCTCAGGAGAATGCGAAGGGAGCCGCGGACCACATCGGCGAATGCCGGAGCCATGTTCGAACGCACGGTGAAGCCGAAGTAGGTCGTGTAGAAGGCGATCGCGGCCTCGACGTCCTCGACCATGTATCGAACGTTGACCGTCTCGTCTGGCATCAGGCGACGCTAACCCGAGAGTGGCTCGAAGCGAGCGGTGAAATGGCGCAGCTGCTTCGGCTCATCGACGATCCGGTACCCGCGCAGCGCCGACGCCTTGTTCGCGACCGCGAGGACCACCTCGATCACGTAGTCGATGTGGCTCTGCGTGTAGGTGCGGCGCGGGATCGCCATCCGGACGAGATCCATCGCCGCCGGTGCCTCGCTTCCATCGGGACGGCGGCCGAACATGACGGTTCCGATCTCGACGCTGCGGATGCCGCCCGCCTCGTAGAGCGCAACCGCCAGCGACTCGCCGGGATACGCGAGCGGCGGGATGTGGGGGAGGAGCGCTCGCGCGTCGATGTAGACAGCGTGGCCGCCCGCGGGTTTCACGATCGGCACTCCGCCGCGATCGAGCGCGTCCGCGAGATATTCGGTCGACCGGATGCGGTAGCGCAGGTAATCCGGTTCGATGGCCTCGGAGAGTCCCTGCGCGATCGCCTCGAGGTCCCGGCCGGCGAGGCCGCCGTACGTGGAGAAGCCCTCGGTGAGGATGAGGAGGTTGCGGCACTTCTCGGCGAGTGCGTCGTCGTTCATCGCGAGCCAGCCGCCGATGTTCGCGAGCGGATCCTTCTTGGCACTCATCGTCATGCCGTCGGCGTAGGACGCCATCTCCCGGACGATGTCGCCGACGTCGCGCTCCGCGTACCCGGGCTCGCGCAACCGGATGAACCACGCGTTCTCCGCGAAGCGGCAGGCGTCGAGGAAGAAGGGCACCTTGTAGCGGTCGCAGACGGCGCGCACCGCGCGGATGTTCTCCATCGAGACCGGTTGCCCGCCGCCGGAGTTGTTGGTCACCGTGAGGAATACGACCGGCACGTCGCGCGCGCGCTCGGCGAGGAGCTCCTCGAGTGCGCCGACATCCATGTTGCCTTTGAACGGATGGATGCGCTGTGGCTCGCGGCCTTCCGGGATGACGATGTCGAGTGCCTCGGCGCCGGTCGCCTCGATGTTCGCGCGCGTCGTATCGAAATGCGTGTTGTTCGGGATGACCTTGCCCGGACCCGCGATGACAGAGAACAGGATCCGCTCGGCCGCCCGGCCCTGATGCGTCGGGATCACGTGCCGGAAGGGGAAGAGACGCTGCACCGCCTCGAGGAAGCGGAACCACGACGGAGACCCCGCGTAGCTTTCGTCGCCGTGCTGGATCGCCGCCCACTGATCTCGCGACATCGCGCCGGTTCCCGAATCGGTGAGGAGATCGATGAGCACGTCCTCCGCACGGAGGGCGAAGACGTTGTAGCCCGCGTCCTTGATCTTCTGGCGGCGCTCGTCCTCGGTCGTCATGCGGAGCGGCTCAACGGAATGGATCCGGAACGGCTCGATGATCGTCTTGAACCGGTCGGGCACTACCGGACCCTATCCCAGTTGCGCCTCGACAAAGCGGCCGTCCGCGGCCAGCGGGGTTCCGCTCGCGACGCGCGGCCAATACTGCTGCGACCAGATGCGCGCGACGAGCTCGCGCCGGCTGGAGACGCCGACCTTCGCGAAAATCGCTTTCAAATGGTCCTGCACGGTGTTGGCGGAGATGAAGAGCTGCTCGGCGATCTCAGCTGTCGACAGCCCACGGATCACCTGCTGGGTGACTTCGCGTTCACGCGTTGATAGGTCGTAGGCGCGGACGATGAGCGGTGCGATCTCCGCGGGATGTGCCGGCTCGATGATGACAGCGATCTGGCCGCGCCTCTCCGCATCGCTCAGACGGGTCGCATGGACGATTAGCCAACGTCCTGACGACGTCCGAACCCGCGCGCGCGGCATGAGCTCAGGACCAGGTGAAGCGCTCTGTTCTAGCGCGCGGAGCCGGGCAGCCACGGCGTAGACCGACGCGGGAAGGACGCCGATGTCGGGCTGCTCGTGCGCGCCGAGGTCGGCGAGCCACTGTGCTCCCGACGCGCTGCTCGACGCGACCTCGAACGCGTCATCCAAAAGCACGAGACCGGGCCCATCGATGGTCTCTTGGGTCTCCGAGGCTTCGACGATCAGGCTCACGCGCAGACCCTCCGCGAGGTGGCCGAGGACTCGCGACACGAATAGCCGATCTTCGGCGCTGAAGGAGCTCGATCCGCCCCCGCGGTGCAAAGCGAGGTATCCCCAGCAGGCGCCGTCGGCAACGAAGGCCGCGCGAAGGTCGTCGTCGAGGCCGAGGGGATGGAAGACCTCCCGCCAGCGCGGGCTGCGTGACAGATCCCCGCCTGTAGCTTCGCGAAGCGTTCCGACCGGTGACGGGCGGCGCGCCAGCTCGGCGAACTTGTTGAAATCCTCAAGCGAGTACTCGATCTCGAAGAAGCGTGGCGCCGCGTCGGCCGGTAAGCCTTCGCCCACGTTCCCGGTGATCATGAGCGTGGCCGGATCGGCGGTCGGGAAGCACCACGCGTCGGCGGGCACGACGTGCCGCATCTCATTCATGACCTCGCGCCGCAGGGTCGTCGAATCAAGACCGGCGTGGCAGAGCCGGACGATCTCGTGCTGCGCGTGGAGCGGTCCGCGATTACCCACTCAGGGGAAGACTAGGCGGCCCTCGCGTGCGGACAATCCCAGCTTCCTGGGATGGGCGCGCAGCGGTGTGCGGGCTACGGTCGGCTCAGATAGCGCGACGAGAGGTGTGAAGATGACGCGAAAGACAATCGACTGCCGAGATTTCCCCGGCCCCTGCTCGCTGGCGGTCTCGGGCGAGGAACACGAAGTGGTGCAAGCTCAAGCCGCCCATCTGGCGGCGGTGCACGACATGCCCGACACGGCCAAGGTGCGCGCCTACGTGCGCTCCGTGTTGAAGGACGAACCGGAAGGCAGCGCCATCCCCGCTTCGAGCGCAGGTGACAGAGCATGACCGCGCCTCTGCTCCACGTGGTCGCACGAGGACCAGATGAGGGGGAGGCGCTCTGGGTCCTGGGCGGTCTGTATACCTACCGAGCGCTGCCAGCTGAAACCGCCGCCTATCTGCTGGTCGAGGTCGAGGGGCCACGAGGTCTCGCCGCGCCGCTCCACTTTCACGAAAGCGAGGACGAGGGGTTCTACGTTCGCAGCGGAACGGTCCGCATGGTCATCGGCGATCGGACGATCGAAGCTTCCGCTGGGTCGTTCCTCCTCGCACCGAGGGGCGTTCATCACGCGTTCGTGTTCGCGTCGGGCGACGCCAGCCTGCTCCTCTTACTGAGTCCCGGATCGGAGCACGAACAGCTCTTTCGCGCGATCGGTGAACCTGCCGGAGGGCGTGAGATACCTCGGCCCGCGAGCCAGTCACCGGATTTCGAGGGTCTCGCGGCGACGGCCGCGAAGCACGGCACGCGGGTTGTTGGGCCGCCACCCTCTTGAGGACTATTGCGGCGCTCCCTCTCGTATGAGACGGATCGCCTCGCCGACGCCACGTGTCCACGGCAGACCATGACCGGGAAGCACGTACGCCGCTTCGATGCCCACCAGGCGCGAGAGCGACTGCTTTGCGCGTGGGAGATCTGAGCCGAAGGGCGCGAGCTGCGGCCCGGTCTTGCCCGAGATCACGTTCAGCGTGGCGAAGGCGTCGCCGACGAAAAGCGAGTTGCGCGCCGCGACGTACAGCGCGGCGCTCCCTTCGCTGTGGCCCGGGAGGTGGATCACCCTCGGCGCACCGGGCACGTCGAGCGTCGCGCCGTCGCCGAACGTGGATACCTCGGTGATCGGGGTCGCTCGGAGCATCCCCTTCGAAAGCGCGAACCGTATGAAGCCGACGAGCGCGACGAGACCGATGCCGAGGATCTTCTGGTTCTGGGGCTTCGCCTCACCGCGCGCCATCTTGGCGTCGAGCTCGTGGACGCTCACGGGAACGCCTCGCTCGCTCCGGAGCCGCTCCGCGAAACCGACGTGATCGATGTGGGCGTGAGTTAGCACGAGGGCCCGGACGTCGGCGAGCGTCCGGTTCATCGCGGCAAGCTCGTTCGGTAGGTCGTTCCAGTACCCCGGCGCGCCGGCGTCGACGATCGTGATCTCGCCGCTTTCCTCCAGCAGGTACGAGTTGACGAGGCCCGCACCGATCCGGTGGATCCCAGCCGCGATCCTCATCGCCGCTTCGCCGGGATCTTCGGTTTCGCCGGGGCGGCGCGCTTTCGTTTTGGCAGCGCGCCGGCGGCGACCGTTTCGTAGCTCTCGTCGATCCAGCTGCGCAGCAGGTCGAGCGGGACCTCCTCACCCTCGGCAAAGCGCGCGACGACCCAGCCGGACTTGTCCATGCCGTAGCCCATCTTCTGAACGAAAGTCTGCGCGCGTGCGAACAGAAGCGACCGCGGCAGCTTGACTCCGAGGGAGACCTCCGGCCCTTCGCCGCCAAGGAAGACGAAGATCTTCTTGCCGACCTTCGCCACGTGGTCGCCCGGCCAAGGTTCATCGGCCCAGGCTTCTGGATGCTCCAGCGCGTGAGCGCGAAGCTGCTTGCGGGCGATGGCTGAAGTGGTCACTCGGGAATGTCCGACAGGAGCCTATCGTTCTGACGACCGTGGTATCTCCCGAGAAGTTCCCAAACCCCGAGTTCGACGACCAGGTGCCCTCTGAGGGCGGCGAGGCGGTGGCGGTCCTGGCGGGCGGCTGCTTCTGGTGCGTCGAGGCTGTTTACAAGCAGCTTGACGGGGTCAAGTCGGTGATCTCCGGCTACGCGGGTGGAACAGCGGAGACCGCGGACGACCAGGTCGTCTCGTCGGGGCGCACCGGGCACGCCGAGGCGGTCGAGGTTCGCTTCGATCCGGAGAAGGTCAGCTACGGGCAGCTTCTCAAAGTCTTCTTCTCGATCGCGCACGATCCGACCACGCGCGATCGCCAGGGCCCGGACGTCGGAAAGCAGTACCGCTCGGCGATCTTCTACGCGAACGACGCGCAGCGGCGTGTCGCGGAGGCCTACATCGCTCAGATCGACGCCGCGAGAGTGTTCGACGCTCCGATCGTCACCGAGGTCAAGCCGCTCGACCGCTTCTACGAGGGTGAGGACTATCACCAGGACTACGCCGCGCGCAACCCATCGCAGCCGTACATCGTCTACAACGCCGCGCCAAAGGTGCAGAAGGTCCGCAAGTACTTCGCCGATCGCGTGAAGGTCACCTAGCACGGCGGCGCTCTCCACATGAAGATCGGCCTCCAGATCCCTGAGTACAACTGGCCCGGTGGCGCGAAGGAGATCGCGCCGACGCTCGTGAATATCGCGCGCACCGCCGACCAGGGTGGGTTCGATCTCATCGGCGTGATGGACCACTTCTTCCAGATCCCGATCATCGGCCCGCCGGAGCGCGAGATGCTCGAGGGCTACACGACGCTCGCGTATCTGGCCGCGAACACTTCGCGCGCGCGTCTTGTCACGATCGTGACCGGAGCCATCTACCGGTATCCCGGCGTGCTGGCGAAGACGGTGACAACCCTCGACGTCCTCTCAGGCGGCCGCGCCATGCTGGGGATCGGCGCCGGCTGGAATGAATCCGAAGCGAAGGCTCTGGGCATCCCGTTCCCGCCCGTCCCGGAGCGCTTCGACTGGCTCGAGGACACAGTGCGTCTCTGCCTCCAGATGTGGAAAGGCGATGAGTCGCACCTCGAGGGCAAGCGATTCGTGTTCGAGCGTCCGTTGAGCTCGCCGCAGAGCCTGACCCGTCCGCACCCGCCGATCATGATCGGGGGTATGGGCGAGCAGAAGACGCTCCGGCTCGTCGCGAAATACGCGGACGCGTGCAACCTGTTTCCGACGCCCGAGGTGCCGCACAAGCTCGACGTGCTCAAGCGTCACTGCGAGCGTGAGAAGCGCAATTACGACGACATCGAGAAGACCAGCATGTACCGCTTCGACGTCGGCGACCGCGGCGAGAACGTGGGCAAGACCATCGAGCAGCTCCGAGGTCTATCGCGCATGGGGTTCACGACGGCGATGGGCGGAGTCAAGGACGTCTGGAAGATCACGCCCCTCGAAATCATCGCCCGCGAAGTGATCCCGGCGGTCGCCGCTTTCTAGCGACCGACCGTGGCCCGGCGGCGCGACGCCGTGACCTAGGAGCGGCGGGTGGTGGTGAGCGGCGCGGACGGCGTGGTGCGCACTCCCCGGCGGAGATTCACAGCAGGAGCGGGAGTCGGCGCGGAGGTCGCGCGAGTCGTCGCGGTGGTGACGACGGGCGGCTGCAACGGCGCGGCCGCGTCCTTCACGTTCGCGCGCGCGTAACCGAATCCGAAGAAGAACACGTTCAGCACGGTCGCCAGAGCGGTGAGCTTGAGCATCCAAACGGGGACGGTGCCGGACCTGGTGAGTCCGGCACCGTCTGCGGAAGGAGCTAACCGGTTGTTGCTAGCGGCCACGCCGGCCGGGGGCGGGAGCGTTCGTGTCGACGAGCTGCGCCAGACGTGTCGCAAGGTTCGCCTTGAGCTGCGTCGCCTGATCCGCGGTGATCTTGCCTGCCGTCTGCGCGGCGTCGATCTTCGCGGTCGCGTCGGCTACGAGCGCGTTGACGAGACCATCGCGATTCTTCCCGGGGGTTGCGTTCGCGATCTGCGCCAGGGTCTGCCCGGCGCGGAGCTTGGTCTCGAGATCGGCCTCCGTCGTACCGAGGTACGCCGCAGCTGCCTCGTCGGTGTCGCCGGTGACGTTCTTGCCGCCGGGTCCACGACCGAAGCCGGGGCCGCCTGCGGGGTTCGGACGCGCGCCGATGCCCTTTTTGTCGACGAGCGCCGCTATGTCCTGCTGCTGCGCCGCCGCGAGCGCTGCGATGAGGCCGTCACGCGTCTTGCCGTGCGCGACCGCTATGTCCGCGAGGCTCTTGTCGGTGCCGAGCTCGGTCCGGAGCTGCGCCTCGGTGATCCCGATGTACGTCGCCGCGGCCGTGAAGTACGAGCCCTTGCTGCCGAGGCCGTTGCCGAACATCTGGCCGACGGTCTGGTCCCAGACCTGCGTGACCGCGGCGGGAGCGCTCCCGCCGGGTAGAAAGGCGGCTGCCGCGAGCCCGCCCGAAAGGCCGAGCCCGACGACCGCCGCGATGAGAAGCGCCTTGGCTGGTTCTATTGCTTTCACGCGATCCCCTTTCCGAGGTCGTGTCATGAACTAGCAAACGGTCGGCGGCCCTCCGTTGCATGAGAGAAATCCAAGAGTTGGCTAAGGACGGTGTTCCTTATGCCGTTCTTACCGCACCCGCTCGTAAACTCGACACAAATGCGTGTCCTTTTGGTCGAAGACGAGCCCGCGGTCAGGGACGCTGTAGAGCGCGCCCTTCGGGGCGCCGGCCACAAAGCCGACCTGGCCCGCGAGGGCCCCGCCGGCCTGGAGCTCGCGATGACGAATCCGTACGACACGGTCGTCCTCGACCTCGGCCTCCCGGGCCTTGACGGCATCGAGGTCTGCCGCCGCCTTCGGGCCTCCGGCAATCAGGTCCCAGTCCTCATGCTCACCGCGCGGGCCGCGGTGCGCGATCGCGTGGAAGGGCTCGACGCTGGCGCCGACGACTACCTCGTCAAGCCGTTCGCTCTCGACGAGCTGCTCGCGCGCATCCGAGCGCTCGGGCGTCGCGGCGACGACGGAGCCAAGGCGCGCGGCGTACTCAAGTTCATGGATATCGCGCTGGACCGCGACGCGATGGAGTGCCACCGCGGCGACCGGCTCATCCCGCTAACGCGCACGGAGTACTCGCTGCTCGAGCTCTTCATGGCGAACCCGCGGAAGGTCCTTCCGCGCGACGTCATCTTCGACCGGGTGTGGGGATATGACTTCGGTCCCGACTCCAACTCGCTCGATGTCTACGTGGGTTATCTCCGTCGCAAGCTCGAGGCGGCCGGCGAGCCGCGTGTGATCCAGACCGTGCGCGGGGTCGGCTACGTCATGAAGGAACCGTGAGCTTTCGACTTCGGGTCACGCTGCTGATCGCAGCGGCAGTGGCGTTCGCCGCGATCGGAGCCTCGGTGGCGATGTACTTCGTGGTGCAGGAGCAGCTCATCAAACAGGTGGACCAGAACCTCCAAGCCGCCGCGTCGGGCCCGATCCGCGAGCCAGGTGGACCATTCCGGCGCGGACCCGGGGACGTGTCGAACCGGCCGGAGGTCTTCGGGCAGATCATCAACGCGAGCGGCACGGTCGTGCAGGGCGACGGGGGCTACTCGATCCCGGCGCTCGTCACCGCTGAGGTCAAGGCCGTCGCCGCGGGGAAGGCGCCGGAGTTCCTCGCCACCGCAACCTCGGGCGACTCGCGCGTGCGTATCTACGTCAAGCCGATCCAGAACGGGGCGATCGAGGTCGCCCAGGAGCTCGCCCAGATCGATGCCTTGCTCGCGCAGACCCGAGTCCTGCTCATCGCCTTCGCGGCGGGCGCCATCCTCTTGGCGGCCGCCTTCGGCGCACTCATCGGGCGCGCCGCGCTCGCGCCGGTGAAGCGCCTGACGGCGACCGTCGAAGAGGTGACGAGGACGCGCGACCTCTCGCGTCGCGTGGCCGAGCGCGGCCGGGACGAGCTCAGCCGCCTCGGCACCAGCTTCGACGCCATGCTCGGGCAGCTGGAGACTTCGCTGCGCTCACAGCGTCAGCTGGTCGCCGACGCATCGCACGAGCTGCGGACTCCGCTCACAGCTCTCCGAACGAACCTCGAGCTCCTCGAACGCGGCCAGCCGACCGATCCAGTCGAGCGCCAGCAGCTGCTTCGTGATCTGGTCACGCAAATGGAGCGCCTCACCACGCTCGTGGGCGATCTCATCGAGGTCGCGCGCGAAGAGGAGACGCCCATGCCGTTCGAGGAGCTGAACCTGGAGGAGCTCGTGCACGAGGTCGTGGATGACGTGTCCTTCCGTTATCCGAGGGTGCAATTCAACGTGACGTCCGCGCCGTCGTCGATCAATGGCGTGAAGGTCCGAGTTGCCCGCGCGATCACGAATCTCCTCGACAACGCCGCCAAGTACAGCCCGCAAGGCGCCACGGTCGATGTGACGGTCGCGAACGGCGAGATCTCGGTCCGGGACCACGGCCCCGGTGTCGCCGCGGAGGACGCGCCCCGCGTGTTCGACCGGTTCTGGCGATCGAACGACGCGCGCCAGCTTCCCGGGTCCGGCCTGGGCCTGTCGATCGTGAAGGACGTCGCGGAATCCCATGGCGGCTCGGTAACGCTCGAGCGTCCCATCGACGGCGGCGCGCGTTTCCGTCTTCGTCTCAAAGGGGCCTAAGGGGAAAACGCGCGCGCGAGCGTGTAGACGCCTAGCAACAGGAGCAACACGCCGACGACCCGCCGAAACACCGTTTCACTCATTCGCCGCAGCACACGCCCGCCAAGCAGGGTCCCCACGACTGCGCCGACGGCGAGAAGCGCGATGAGCGGCCACTGCGGCGCCAGGTCCGCCCCCTGCGTCGCCAGATAAACGGGGATGCGCGCGCCGTCCACGATGAGCGCCACCGCGGTCGCCGTCGCGATGAACGCTTGCCTGGAGACGTCGAACCCGAGTAGCGCCGCGGCGCGGATGCCGCCCTGATTTCCGACGAGCCCACCGAGAAGCCCCGAGAGCGCGCCGCCGACCAGAGCCGAGCGTCGACCGGAGAAGCGCATGCGTTGTGCGAATCCGGTGAGGCTGCCGAAGCCCGCGAAGACGAGCAGCAGACCGAAGATGATCGCGAGCGCGGCGGTCTGCACGACCGTCTGGAGAACCGCACCACAGAGTCCGCCGATCGCGCTCGCCGCGCCGAATCCGAGGAGCACGTCTCGATCGATGTGCGTTCGCACGAGAAGGAAGCGGACGAATGTGCCGGCGAGATGGGGGAGCGAAACGAGCGCGATCGCGAGCCGGACATCGAACTGCGTCGAGAGGACCGGCGTGAGCACGCTGCCGATGCCGAAGCCGGAGATCGATGCGATCGCGCCTGCGATCACGGCCGCAACGGTCGCGGCGACGGCGAACGCGTCCACGCGCTTATCCTCCTACGCGGATGACGACGCCACGCGGGACCGAGCTTCTCCACGACCCGCGCTTCAACAAGTCGACGGCATTCAGCGAAGAGGAGCGGGAGGCCCTCGGTCTCGTTGGTCTTCTCCCCGAGGGCATCGACGATCTCGACACGCAGCTCCGTAGGGCGCTCGCGCAGCTCGACGGCAAAACGACCGATCTCGAGCGCTACATCTACCTCTCGCAGCTGCAGGACACCGACGAGACGCTTTTCTATCGCGTTCTCATGTCGGACCCCGCGCGTTTCATGCCGATCGTCTACACGCCCACGGTCGGCGAGGCGTGTCAGAAGTTCGGCCACCTCTTCCGCCGGCCGCGCGGCCTCTATCTCTCGATCAAACGGAAGGGCCGGCTTCGCGAGATCCTCCGCAACTGGCCGGAACGCGATGTGCGCTGCATCGTGGTCACGAGCGGCGAGCGCATCCTCGGCCTCGGCGATCTCGGCGCGAACGGCATGGGCATCCCGATCGGCAAGCTCGCCCTCTACACGGCGGCCGGGGGCGTTCCGCCGCAGTACACGCTGCCGCTCTTGATCGACGCGGGTACGAACAACGAGACGCTGCTCTCGGACCCGCTGTACCTCGGGCTCAAGCAGACCCGCATCCCCGACGACGAGCTCGATGAGTTCGTCGACGAGTTCGTCGCCGCGGTGGAGGCTGTGTTTCCCGGTGCCCTCATCCAGTTCGAGGACTGGGCGGGCGAGGACGCGATCCGGCTCCTCGGGCGCTACCGCGAGCGCGTGTGCTGCTTCAACGACGACGTCCAGGGCACCGCCGCGGTCGCGCTCGCGGGAATACTCGGTGCGCTTCGCATCACGGGGAAGTCACTGGCGCAGCAGCGCTTTCTCTTTCTGGGGGCGGGCTCGGCGGCGGTCGGGACAGCGGACCTTCTGGCGAAGGCCATACGCGAAGCGGGCGTGCCCGAAGACGAGGCGCAATCGCGGGTCGCGCTGTTCGACCGCAAGGGCCTCGTTACGGCGGACCGCGAGAAGCTCCACGATTACCAGCGCCCGTTCGCGCAGCGCCACGCGCCCATCGCCGATTTCGTGACGGCGATCGAGACCCTCCGGCCTACCGGGATCATCGGACTCTCCACCGTCGGCGGCGCGTTCGATCAGCGCGTGATTGAGGCGATGTCCCGCGTCAATGAGCGGCCGATGATCTTCGCCTACTCGAACCCGACCTCGCGGTCGGAGTGCACGGCGGAGCAGGCGTACACGTGGTCCGCTGGGCGCGCGGTCTTCGCGAGCGGCAGCCCATTCCCGCCGGTGCACTTCGGCGACCAGACCTTCGTCTCGGGGCAGGGGAACAACGTCTACGTGTTTCCGGCGGTGGGTATGGCTGTGTTCGCGACCGGCGCGCGCCGGGTGACCGACGAGATGTTCATCGCGGCCGCGCGCGGTGTGGCTGAGCAGGTGATGCCGAGCGACATCGCGGTCGGTCTGGTCTATCCGCCGGTCGCGTCGATCCTCGAGACTGAGCTCCTGGTGGCCGCGCGCGTCGCGGAAGTGATCTTCGATCGCGGCCTCGCGCGTGTCGACCGTCCCGCGGACATCCACGCCTTCATCCGCGCCAAGGCCTACCTGCCGCGCTACCGGAGCCTGGTCTAGCTCTAGAGTTTCCGCGCGTGCTCGTCGCTGGCCGCGAGGTCAAGGTCACCAATCTCGACAAGGTCTTCTTCCCCAAGATGGGCCTGACGAAGGGCGACCTCATCCAGTACTACGTCGACGTCGCCGACGCCGTCCTGCACCACGTCGCGCGGCGTCCGATGCAGATGAAGCGACACCCCAACGGGGTTGAAGGCGATTTCTTCTATCAGAAGCGCGTGCCCGTGCCGCATCCGGAGTGGCTCGAGACCGTGCACATCAACTACCCATCCGGCAACGAGGCGGACTTTCCGGTCGTCACTGACGCGGCTGGTCTGGCGTGGGTAGCCAACCTCGGCTGCATCGAGCTGCACACCTGGCACTCCCGCGTGCCCGAGGTCAACAAGCCCGACTACCTCCTCATCGATCTCGATCCGTCGGAAGGCAATCCATGGGCGCACGTGCGCGAGATCGCGATGGCCGGCAAACGCGTTATGGACGACCTCGGCCTGCCCTGCTACCCGAAGACCAGTGGCGTCACCGGCTTGCACATCCTCATCCCGATCATTCCCGAGTTCGAGTTCCCGCTCGTGCGCGAGATCGCGCGCGCGATCGCGAAGGCGATCGTGGCGCTCGTCCCCGAGATCGCGACCGTGCAGTGGAAGGTCGAGGGCCGTCCCGGCGTGTTCGTCGACTACGGGCAGAACGCCTTTGACCGAACGATCGCGTCGGCGTACTCGATCCGACCGGTCCCGGACGCTCGCGCATCGGCACCGCTCCGGTGGGACGAGGTGCCCGCGGTCGAGCCGGGCGACTTCACGATGGTCACGATGCGTGACCGCATCGC
>JBBPIP010000020.1:0-40875 GCA_038040265.1 Chloroflexota bacterium
GCGTCGCCGATCACGCTCTGTTTGGGGACGCGTGGGTCGATTACATCGTCCTCGTGGTGTGGGCCGTCGGGAGCCTCGCGCTGGTCCGCTGGCAGCTCACCCGTCGCGAGTCCTAGCGGAGTCGGCTCGCTTGCGCCAGGCTAGGGAGCGCGGTCCTTGAGGCCGTCGAACCACGACGGCCAAGTGTTATCCGAGCTGTACATGCCCGAGAAGTATTGGCCGGTCGAGGACTGCAGGGCCTGAACGATCACGCGGTCCGGCTTCGGCTGGCCAGGGTCCACCCTCAGGGGGCCGCTGTGCGTCGATACGAACTCGCCTGCCGTCACGACGACCCACACCAGGTCGTCCGGATCCTGTGTGTAGCTGCGACCGGAGTTCGACGCGACCTCGTATTCGTGGTAACCCACGAGCTTCGCCGCGACCCGGTCGATGCGGCCGATGGTCCGCAGGTAGTCCGTCGCACGATCTATCGCGTCCTGCCGCGAGATTGGCGTCGCCACGGTGACCTTTGGCTGGCTCAGCGCAAGGGTCCCAATCGCGCGGTCCGCGACCGCGCGCAGCGCTCCGTCGGCCGGCCATGCATCGACGACCACGACGCGGTCGGCGAAGAAGGGCGACCGGAAGTGCCAGTGCACATGCTGCATATCGAATGGCGGCGGTGACCCCGACCGCATCACTGTCCGCATCGCTTGCTGGCCGGCCACCGTCGTGGCCAGCTGCTCGATAACCGGGCCCGGACTGCTCAGACCGCCCTTCGCGCCGAGCTCCGCGAGTGAAAGGTGGTCGTACTCGGGCATGACGGTCACGCGGATCCGAAGCTGATCGGGAGCGGGCAGGTTCCCGCTGAAGTCGGCGCCCTGCAGCTCGAAGCTCGCGATCTCCGCGCCCCGCAGATTGCCGGTCTCGGCGACCCACTTCTCCGGGATCTCCATGCTCCAGCCACCCTCGTCGCTCGCGATTCGCTGGTAACCCACCGCGGCTCCCGCGCGCGTCGCGACCGGCGCCGGCGTCGGCGGCAGGCTCGCGAACCAGGACGCCCCACTGAGGACGTCGGCGCCGAAGTTCACATCATCGCGTGTGATCAAGAACCGTCCGTCGCCGTTCGGCTGCGCGCCGGTCGGCACGGGGTTCGCGCCTACGGTGACGTCCTTCGCCAGCGCGAGGTCGGTGAGGTGGACGCGGACGCGCGCGATGGAGTTGTCGACCCAGAGGAGGAAGGGCGCGCTGTACGCGAGCACGCGAACGTCCGACGCCTTCATGGCTACGCCGAGATCGCGCTCGCCGCCGCGCGAGTCCACTGCGAAGAGTTGATCGTCGCCCTTGCGGGCGAGCATTTCGTGGGGACCAACCCACACTACCGGCCGAATCACGGCAGCCAGCAGCGCTCGGACCGAACCGCCCTCCAGGATGCGCAGGTCCTCGCCCGTACTCGTGTTCACGCCGATCACGGCGACACTTCTGTCGGGCGACATACCGACGACACCGAACGCCGACGCATCCGACGCCAGCGGATAGATCGTCTCGTGACCGGATGGATCGGTTGCGACGACCGTTCGCCCATTTGGAAAGAGCACCCTCCCGGTCGCGTCGAACTGGATCCCGCCGACGATTGGGTTGGTGCCGCTTGCAATCACGCGCGGCGCCACGCTGCCGGTCCGGTCGAAGATCCGGATCTGGCTCGGTTGCGACAATCCCTCCGGAATCGCGATCCACTGTCCGTCCGGCGACACCGCGCTGGTGCCCGTGAATTCGGCGGTGCCGAGCTCGATCGTCTTGCCGTCCCCCCCGATAACCTTCAAGAGGGAACGCTTCGTGGGTTGGGATACCGGGACGAGCAGCGCGGTCGGCGACGAGAGCCAGACCTGGCCGGCGCCCGGTGCGAACCGCATGATCTCGCGGGCGACGACGAAGCCGTTGCTCGCGTCATCGGACAGCGCGAACAGTCCCTCCGCCGACCAATCGGTGGTCATCGCTGTCGCCAAGGTGCCGTCCGGAGAAATCCGGGCGGATCTGCCGTCGAAGCCTGGGCCAAAACGCAGCGGGAACATCGGCGCAATTCGCATGGCGGGAGCTGCGCCTGATCCGGCCGCGCTGTCCGTCGCCGCTGTCGGTGCCAACGGTGCTCCGCGCACCGCCAGCGCAGTCACGACGACCACCGCGGCAAACAGGACCACGCCGACCGCCCCGAGGAGTCTGGCCATTCACAAACGATGACGTACGAGTGCAAGCGATCGTTCCGCGAGCACACGACCGCTCGCCTGTACGCTCTAGGCGATCGGCTGGAGTACGACTACCGGAAGGCGCCGCTCTGTCCGCTGCTGGTACTCGACATACGCCGGGTCGGCGGCCACGACCCGGTTCCACAGGGACTCGCGCTCGGCACCATCGGCTTCGCGGGCGCGAACCGGCGCGCGTTTGCCGTCGAGGAGAACGACGCCTTCCGGGTTTGCCTTGAGGTTCTGCCACCAGGCCGGATGGCGGTCCTCGCCGCCGTACGACGCGACCACCACGAACGAGGTGCCATCAGCCATGTAGTTGAGTGTCACGTCGCGGGACTCTCCGCTTTTGCGACCGCGCGTGGTGAGGAGGAGCGCCGGCATCGTGCCCGTTCGTCCGAAACGGCCGCCGGAGAGGCGCATGAAAGCGCGATGGATCCGCCAGAAGATCCGCACCGGCGTACCGACACGGATCGCAGGCACCGCTACGCGTGCCCGGATGTGAAGATCTCAAGACCGCAGAGCTCGCGGAAGCCGAGCTTGGCGCAGATCGGCGCAGACGTCTTGCGGTCGGCCTGGACCACCGCGGAGGTGCGACCGTCGGCCCGTGCGTCGGCGAGCCGCTGCGCCACGAGCGCGGCGTACAGGCCATGACCGCGGTACTCCTCGAGGGTCGCCGCGCCGCCCAGGAGGACGGTCGGCGAATCGGCCACATACGTGAGGTAGCTCCACGCGACCGGGTTCTCCCCGTCGAGGTAGGCGAAGTACACGCGCGTCCTGATCCGGTCGGCGCACGCGGCGAGGATGTCGTTGAAGAGTCGCATGACATCGATCGGCATGCCGTACGCCCGCGCCATCATGTCGGTCTCGGCGAGCGCCTCGGGCATCGCGACCTCTTTCACCCGGACCGCGGGATTGACGGCGATTGGTGTGGAAAGGTCCGTGAGGGACATGCCCGCGAGGCTGTCCTCGTGTCTGAGACCCGCGGCCTCGAGGCGCCGCGGTAGGTCGATCGGCTTTGTCGAAGGCCCGGTGACCCATCCAAATTCGAGGTGCCCATAGCGCTGTCGGACCTTTTCGATGAGCGCATCGGCCTCGCGCTCGGAGAAGCGCGCGTCGCCACAGAGGTTCACGATCGGATGCGAGAGCTTCGTCACCCTGCCGCGCAATCCTGCAATGCCGAGATCGTGGGTGAGGCCGGACACCGACGGAAAGATGAACAGCGTCGATTCGATGGCTTCGACGAGACCGCGCTCGGCGACCTCCGTGCTCACGCGACGAGTGACCGGAGCGCTCGGCGGATGAGCTCTCGGGCGAGTGTCACCTTGTACCCGTTGTCGCGGAGCGGTGTCGCACCGGCGAGCAGACGATCCGCGGCGTCGGCGCACGCGGCCTCGTCGAGCGCGCTTCCTTCGAGGCCCTTCTCCGCGGCAACCACGCGCCACGGCACCGGCGCGATCCCACCGACGATAAGGCGCACGTCACGGGCGACGCCGCGTTCGACCCGCGCTGCGGCCGCGACCGAGACGAGCGCGAAGCTCCACGCCTTGCGGTCCATCGCCTTCAGATACGTCCCGCGTCGCGCGAGAGCGGCCTCGGGCACGCGCACCTCGGTGATGAGCTCGCCGGGACGCAGCGCGTGCTCGCGCCGGTCGCGTCCCTTCGGAGTGACGAAGAGGTCGCCGAGCTTCATCTTCCGTGTGCCGCGCGAGCTCGTCACCCCGACCTCGGCGTCGTAGGCGAGGAGCGCGGGCACGAGATCGGACGGCGACACGATGACGCACTCGCTTGCGCCGATGATCGCGTGGTAGCGATTCTCGCCATCGATCGCGAAGCAACGGTTGCCGCCCTTGAGCCAGCAGACCGTTCCCTCGTCGCGGAAGTACCAGCAGCGGTTCCGCTGCAGAAGATTCCCGCCGACCGTCCCCATCGTCCGAAGCTGCACCGTCGCCGCGTCGCGCAGCGACTCGCGGAGGATCGGCATCGTCTTGGCGAGCGCATCGCTCGTCTCGAGCTCGACAAGGGGCGTGAGCGCGCCGATGCGAAGACCCCGGCCCTTTGCGTGTGACCAACCGCGGAGTCCCTCGATGCCCGTGAGGTCGACGAGCGAAGTCGGACGCGCGAGGCCGTCCTTCATCAGGCCGACGAGATCAGTGCCGCCGGCGAGCGCGACGGCGCCATTCCGCAGCATCCGAAGGGCTTCGGCGAGAGCGCGAGGTCGGGCGTACGAGAACGCGTTCAAGACCGTGCCTCGGCGATGGCGAGCGCCTCGAGGACGCGGGCGCGGGTGAGCGGCGCGTGTCGCACGCGCGCGCCGGTGGCGTTCGCCACCGCGTTCGCGATCGCCGCCGCCGTCGGGATGATCGGCGGCTCCCCCAGCCCTTTGACGCCGAGGTTGTTCGCCTTGCGATCGGGCCGGTCCACGAACTTGACCGTGATCTTCGCGGGCACGTCCTGCACCGTCGGCACCTTGTAATTCTCGAGGTTCGCGTTCATCACGCGACCGGTCGCGCGGTCGACGAAGCGCTCTTCCGACAGCGCGAACCCGAGCGCCTGGATCACGCCGCCTTCGACCTGCGACCTGGCGGTCGTCGGATTGATGATCCGGCCGATGTCGTGCACGGCGACGATGTGCTCGATCGTGATCTCACCGGTGCGCACGTCGACCTCGACGTCCGCGAAATGCGCGCCGAACGTCCGCAGCGAGAGCTCGGGGTCGTTCGGATGGCGGCCGCCCTTGCCGATCACGGTGTTGTTGTCGACCTTGCCCAGGATCTCCGAAAGCGGTGTGCGCGCGCCCTTCGTCACGACGACGCCCCCTTCGAGGCGCAGCTCGGCCTGGGGTGTCTCCAGCACGCCGGCTGCGGCGTCGAGCAGCTGCTCGCGCGCGTCACGCGCGGCGATGCGCACCGCAGGACCCACCGACGCGGTGGTGAGTGATCCCGCGGATATCGGACCGTACGGGTTGTCGGTGTCGCCGAGACGCACCTGCACGTCTTCGAGGTCCACTCCGAGCTCGTCCGCGCAAATCTGTGCGAGGACGGTGCGCGTTCCTGTGCCGATGTCCTGCGATCCGGTGGTGAGGACGATGGTGCCGTCCGGATTTACGTGCACGGTGGCGTACGCGGGCGGGCCGCCCCCTCCGCCCCAGATCTGCGTGGCCATGCCGATCCCGCGACGGCGGTGTGGGCCCGAGCCGCGGACGCCGCCGGAGCGGCGGCGTTGCCAGCCGATCTCCGCCGCACCGATGCGATAGCACTCGATGAGGTGCTTGTCGGAATAGCGCTTTCCGACCATCGGATCTTTCGGCGACGCGGCGTGCTTGCGCCGGAGCACGAGCGGATCGACGCCCATCTTCAGGGCGAGCTCGTCGATCGCCGACTCGAGCGCGAACGTCCCTTCGACGTATCCCGGCGCCCGGAACGCCGCGAGCGAACCCGCGTTCGTGACCACCTTGTACGACTTCGAGGACAGGTTCGCGATGTCGTAGAGGGTGTTCGTCGGACCTGTGGGGTTCGCGACCCACTTCCCCTGGCCGACGTTGGCCCACGACGTGTGCTCGAGCGCCGTGATGCGGCCGTCCTTCCCGCCGAGGCGCATCTGCTGCAACGTGGCCGAGCGGTTACCGGCGGCGATGTTCTCCTCTTCGCGCGTGAGGACGCATCGGACGGGACGCCCGAGGCGCATCGTGAAGAGCGACGCGATGATCGAGTATTTGCCGACGCCACCCTTCGAGCCGAAGCCGCCGCCCATGTAATCGCAGAGCACGCGGATCTTCGAGAACGGCAGCTTGAGCGCGGCACGCAGTCCCGTGCGCACGCCGAAGACGTGCTGTGTCGACTCGTACACGGTGAGCTGCTCGCCATCCCACGCCGCGACCGCGCCGTGCGTCTCGAGCGAGTTGTGCAGCTGGGTCGACGTGCGGTACGTCGCGTCGATCACGAAGTCCGCCTCCTTGAGGCCGCGCTTCGCGTCGCCGCGCTTGTGCGTTGCCGCTTCGGCCACGTTGCCGTCGGTGTCGAGGCGCGGCGCGACATCGCCGATCGCCTCCTCGAGATCGACGACATGCGGAAGAAGCTCGTAGTCGACCTCGATGAGACGGAGCGCTTCGACCGCCGTCTGCTCGTCGTCCGCCGCGACAGCGGCAACTTCGTCGCCGACGAAGCGGACCTCCTCGCGGAAGATCGTGTCTTCGCCGCGGAACGCCGCCTTCGGCGCATTGAAGCGGTGGAGGACGTCGCGGACGCCCGGCAGCGCTTCAGCTTTCTTCGTGTCGATCCGCCGCACGCGCGCTCTGGGATATGGGCTGCGGAGAACGCGGACGTGGAGCATCCCTGGGAGGTAGACGTCCTGGGTGTACCGGGCGCGGCCGGTAACGCGTTGCGCCCCGTCGACGCGACGGCGCGACTTCCCGATCTCGGTGAATTCGGTCCCTGCCCGCGCGACCGGAAGGTCCTTGCCCTCGACGAGGACGAGCGACTCGAAGATCTCGCCTTCGAACTCCTCACGGCTCTTGACGACGCGCGGCATTAGCGGCGCTTCCCCGCGCTCACGCCGGCCTTAACGATGTTCGGATACGCGCCGCAGCGGCAGAGATTTCCAGCGACCGCGCGGCGGACCTCGTCCTCGGTCGGCGCGGCGGTTTCGCGGAGCAGAGCGACGATCGACATGATCTGTCCGGGCGTGCAAAAGCCGCACTGGAAGGCGTCGGCATCGATGAAGGCGCGCTGCACCGGATGCAGCTCGCCGTCCTTGGCGAGCCCTTCGATGGTCTCGATGGCCTTGCCCTCGCACGCGACGGCGAACGTCATGCACGAGTAGACGGGACGGCCGTCGACAAGGACGGTGCACGCGCCGCACGTTCCCTCGTCGCAGACCTTCTTCGTGCCGGTGAGGGCAAGGCCCTCGCGCAGCGTGTCGAGAAGTGTTCGGCGGGGCGCGGCGCGAACCGTGACGGACTCACCGTTCACCGTCAGGGCGACGTCGGTTGGACCGGGGCCGCGCAGCACGGCACGGCCAGCTGAGGCGAGGGGAGGCACCGAGAAATGTTAGGCCGCTACGCCGTCATATGCTGACCGGGCTCTCGCAGGAGGTCGCAAACAAGATGGCGATTCAACGGGTGGGCGTAGTCGGCTTCGGTCAGATGGGCTCGGGCATCGCGCAGATCTGCGCGCAAGCGGGTTTCGACACGCTCGTGCGCGAGGTCGACCAAGCGCTCGTGGACAAGGGCTTCCAACGCGTGGACGGTTCGCTTGCCCGGTTAGTAAAGAGCGGGCGCGCCACCGAAGACGACGCAAAAGCGTCGCGTGGCCGCCTCCGCGGCACGACCTCGCTCGCCGACTTCAAGGATCGCGATTTGGTGATCGAGGCGATCGTGGAAGAGATCGGCCCGAAGAAGAAGCTCTTCGGCGAGCTCGACACCATCTGCCCGCCGGCGACGATCTTCTGCTCGAACACCTCGAGCCTCACGATCGTCGAGATGGCCGCGGCGACCCGACGACCCGACCGATTCGCCGGTCTGCACTTCTTCAACCCTCCGGTGATCATGAAGCTCGTCGAGATCGTGAAGGCCCTCACGACCAGCGACGAAACCGTCGCGACTCTCAGGGAATTCGTCGCCAACATCGGCAAGACCGCCGTCGTCTGCAAGGACAGCACCGGCTTCATCGTGAATCGGCTGATGGTCCCCTACCTCCTCGGCGCGATCCGCATGCTCGAGCTCGGCATCGCGACGAAGGAGGACATCGACAGCGCGGTGAAGCTCGGCCTCGGCTATCCCATGGGGCCGTTCGAGCTCATCGACTACACGGGCGTGGACATCAACTACCACGTCGCCAATGTTTTCTTCGACGAGTTCAAGGAGGCATACATGGCGCCGCCTCCGTTGCTGCGGCGGATGTTCCTCGCCGGCCAGCTCGGCACTAAGACCGGCAAAGGCTTCTACGAGTACGACGAGCAGGGAAAGAAGAAGCCGTAGACAGTCACGAGCAATCGGCCCTGCGGAAGGCCGCGGTCTGGTCGCTCGTGGCGGGGCTGGCTCATCTCGTCGCGCCGACTTTCGCGCCGGGCTTCTTTCCGACGTGGTACTTCACTCTGAGCGCGCTCGGGTTCGGCCTGATGCTCCCCGCGATCGCGTCGCTGCACGTCCGTCACGTCCTCGTCCGTGAATCGGGCGCGATGCTCGGGACGATCACGGGAGCGAGCGTCGTGACCCTCGGCTCGGTCGCGGCGGCGGTGACGGGCCTCATCCCGGCCGCGTTCTTCGTCACCGGAATGTGGTGGTGGACGATCGGAAAGATGTGGGCGGAGACGAACGTGCTGCCACGCGCGTTCGGGTGGGTGACGATGGCGCTCGCGATCGTCTGTCTTGCGTTGCTCGGTGCGTACGCACTCTCCGGCGGAGTCCTGATGGCGGCTCCGGATCTTCCACTGCGCCTCATCCTCGGTCTGTGGCTCATCGTCATCGCGGGTTTGTTTTGGCGTGACGCCGGTACCATGAACCGCTGATGGCGGTCAGCACGCGCAAGGGGAGCGCGACCCGTCACGAGGCACTCGGCCTTTCGCTCGACGACGTGAAAGGCATGTACCGCTACGTCCTGATGACGCGACTGGTGAGCGAGCGCATCCTCCAGCTGAACCGCATGGGTCGAACGCCGTTCGGGGCGGGCACGGACGGTCACGAGGGCGCGCAGATCGGCGCCGCGTGGTGCATCCAACGAGGCAAGGACTGGGTCGTCCCGTACTACCGCGACATGGGCGTCGCATTTGTCCTCGGCTTCAGCGCGCTCGACGAGTTCCGCGGCGTGCTCGCGAAAGCGACCGACCCGAACTCCGCCGGTCGCGCGTTCCTCAACATGTTCAGCTCGCCGAAGGACCGGCTCGTCTCGGGCTCGGTGTGCGTCGGTACCGAGTTCCCTCACGCGGTCGGGCTGGCGCTCGCCCTCAAGCTCCGGAAGGAGCCGTACATCGTGTTCGCGTTCGGGGGCGACGCATCCACCAGCACCGGGGACTTCCACGAGGCCATGAATTTCGCGGCGGTCCACAAGCTTCCGGTCGTCTTCGTCATCGAGAACAACCTGATCGCGATCTCCACGCGGATCGAGCGGCAGACCGCGGTCAAGGACATCGCCGAGAAGGCCGCGGCGTATGGGATGCCAGGCCACGTCGCCGACGGGATGGACATGCTCGACAGCTACGAGAAGACGAAGATCGCAGCCGACCATGCTCGCGCGGGAAAAGGCCCGAGCCTTGTCGAGCTCAAGTGCTATCGCTACCAGCCACACACGAGCGACGACGACGACAGCCGCTACCGCACGAAGAAGGAAGTCGACGACTGGCGCGCGAAAGACCCGGTGAAGCGCGCCTTCTCGTATCTCCTCTCGGCTGGCGTCACCGAACAGGAGCTCGAGACGACGCGCGCGGCTCTCGCGGACGAGATCGAGAAGGCGATCGAGCAGGCCGAGAGCGAGCCGGACCCGCGTCCTGAGGACGCCGCGACCCACGTGTACGCGGCGGACAACCCGCTTCCAGATGGGACGCGCGCCTAGCACGGGGGCGCTCGTCGTCGCGCTCGTCCTGCTCCTGGGCGCGTGCACGGCGGAGAATCCCTCGGCCACTCCGACTCCGACGCCGACGCGCGACCCGAGCGCGCTCAACGTCACGGCGCTCCTCGACCTCTCGGGATCGCGCACACCGAACGGCTCGCCACAGCGCGATGCACTCCAGCTCTGGGCCGACCAGCACTCGGCGGGGACACCCCGCGTGCGCCTCCGGATCGTCGACGTCGCGGGCAGCCCGGCGAAGACCGTGCTCGAGCTTCGGCGTGCGGCGGTCGAGGATCATGCCGACGCGATCGTCGTGGGAGTCGCCGTCGATTACGACGAGGCTTTCGCCGCCGCGGTCCAGCTCACGCAGCTTCCGGTCATCTTCACGCTGCCCATCCCCGACCCCGCGATACGAGACGGTGGCTGGGCGTTCGCTCTCGCGCCCATGCCCGCGCAGATCGCGCGCGTCGTCCTGGATGACGCGGCGCGGCGATCGGTGCTGAGCTCAGGGATCATCGTGAGCGACGAGTCGACGACCGCGATCTCCGACCGTGTCGCGCTCGTGAACGAGCTCGCCCGTCGTCGGGTCACGCCGACTGTGGTGACGGTCACACCAAGCGACGTCACGCAAAAGGTGCGGCCGCTCCTGGCGAAGACGTCGATCGTCTTCCTCGCCGGAACGCCCCGTCCCTACATCGACGTCGCGCGCAACGCGACGCTCGGGACGACCCTTTACCTGTCCTACCTCTGCGAGCTGGGGGACGTCGGCGATCTGCGCGATGCGGCGCCGCTCGCGGTCTGGCCGGGCTCACGCTGGGTCGCAGCGCCATCCTCCGTGACCAGCAGTCCGGCGCGCGTCAGCTTCATCCAGACCTACACCGACCGCGCCGGCCCACCGACCAGCGTCGCAGCGTCGGCGTACGACGCGCTCGCGCTCCTATCGAGCGCGGCCACAGCCGGCATCGACCCGGGCGCGGTCCGTGATCGGCTGCAGTCCGGGAAGTTCGCGGGTGTGGCGACGACGTATACCTTCAGCTTGACCCAGCACGCAGGCTTCAACACGGGAGACCTGGCATTGCTGCGCTACGTTGGCCCGCGCGTCTCGCCGGCGATGCGTTGACCTACTGAGCGGTCCGCCCGGTCTCGTCGATCACCGGCGCGAGCGAGTTCGCGACGCGCAGCAGGTCTTCACGTCTGATTGCGAAACCCTGGATCGCGTACCTGTAATCGCCTTCGCTCCAGACGAGCACCCAACCCGGGGAACCATTACCCGTGAGCTCGGCTGCGTGCCCGCGGACCGTGACCGTTTCGGGCACACCGCCGAACTGGATGAGCCCCCCACCTGGGGTCTCGAGAGAGTCGGCGAAGAACTCCACGTGCCACACGATGGTCCCTGGGACGGAGCGCAGCTCGTAATAGGACACGCCGTAGTTAGAGAACCCCGTCACGCGAGGTGCCGACCCCGGGGAGACTTGATATTCGTCTTTGCTCTTCGGCAGCCACGTCGGACGAAGAACAGCGACCCCCTTGGCCCGTGACCAGATTCCGCCCCAGATTTCTGCCTCGCTCGGCAGAGGCGTAACCGAGTCCGACCTCGAGAAAGTTGGCGATGGCGTCGTGGGCGGCTCGCCGACGCCGATTCGCGATGGCTCGGCGAATACCAGGACGATCCCGACCAGCACGAGCGCGGCGAGCGCCAGCGCCGCCGCGACCTTCGTGCCCGTACGCGTTCGCCCCCGAGGAATCCAGCGATCTCGCGGCGGTAGCGTGACCTGCGCCGACGCGTCGTCGAACTCGCGGATGGTCCAGAGCTCGAGCGCCTCACTCATCGACCTATCCCCCATGAGCGCGCGCAACGCCTCAGCTACCTGGGCGCTCGTTGCGGCGACCGTGCCGCTTGTGATGTCCAGCGCACGCGCTGTCTCCTCCTGCGAGAGTCCGACGACGTAGCGCGCCACCAGCACCTCGCGCTGGCCGGAGGGGAGCCGCCGCAGCACCTCGAACAGCTCGATGCGGCCGAAGGCATCCGCCGCCAACGGGGTTTCCTGACGGATGAACGGGCGAAACAGCCGCTCTCGCCATCGCCGGCGCCGCCACCGCTGGGAGGCGACGACGAAGAGCCAGCCCGCCGGGGAGTCGATGTCACCGGACTCGAGTCCCCGGACGAAGGCGTCGTGCAGGGCGTCCTCCGCCTCGTCCAGACGGGCGCCGAGCGCGATGAGGCCTCGGAAGACCTGCGCGAACGACCGTTCGTATGTGTCTTCCCACGTGCTTTCGGTCACAACGAACCGGCTGGCCAGGGTCTGCATAGGGTAAAGAGTCACGAGCGCGGTCGGACACTTAATCGTCTGGGCCGGGGCACCATAGGGGCATGGCATCTGAGCTCGACAAGCTGATTTACGACTGGAATCGCGACGGGCGTGCGGCGCGCGCGGACTATCGCGCGGTCGAGCTCGACGACGAGACGCTCCGCGACGGCCTGCAGGGCCCGTCGGTGCGCAATCCACCGCTCGCGGTCAAGAAGCGACTCCTACATCTCATGGACGCGCTCGGCATCGACAGCGCAGACATCGGCCTTCCCGGCGCATCGCCGCAGGCGCGGGCGACCATCGTTGCGCTCGCGAAAGAGACCACGACTCTGAAGCGTCTCCGTCCGAACATGGCGATCCGGACCCATCCGGACGACGTTCGCGCCGCGATCGAGGCATCGACCGCTGCGGGCATCCCCATCGAGAGCTGCGCGTTCATCGGCTCGTCGCCGATCCGCCGCTTCGCAGAGGACTGGAAGATCGACGCGATGGTGAAGAGCGTCGAGACGAGCGTCGCGACGCTCGTGAAGGCCGGGTTACCGGTGATGTTCGTCACCGAGGACACCACGCGCGCGGATCCCGAAACGCTCCAGAAGCTGTACGACACCGCGGTCGCGGCGGGCGCGAAGCGGATCTGCGTTTCCGACACGACCGGCCACGCGACGCCTGAGGGCGTGCGCAATCTCCTCACGTTCGTTCGCGACGAGATCGTTCGCGGCCGCGACGTGAAGATCGACTTCCACGGCCACAACGATCGAGGACTCGGGACGATCAACGCGCTGACCGCGACGGCCCTCGCCGATCGCGTGCATGGCTGCGCGCTCGGGATCGGCGAGCGTGTCGGCAACTCGTCGATGGACCAACTCTTGGTGAACCTGCAGCTCTGGGGGCTCATCGATCGCGATCTCACGCCGCTGGTCGAATACACCGCCCTCGTCGCCCAGCACTGCGGCATCCCGATCCCGCCGAATTACCCCGCGATGGGGTCGGACGCGTTCCGCACCGGCACGGGTGTGCACGCCGCCGCAGTGATCAAGGCCCTTCGCAAGGGAGACCGCGCGCTCGCCGATCGCGTGTACAGCGCGGTCCCTGCGTCGGTGCTCGGCCGCGAGCAGGTCATCGAGGTGGGCCCGATGAGCGGCGAGTCGAACGTCGTCTACTGGCTCGAGTCGCGGGGCATTGAGGCGACACGCGAGCGGGTCGACCGGATCTTCGCGGCGGCGAAGGCAGCGGACCAGTTACTGAGCGAAGAGGAGCTGCGCCGACTCGTCGGAAGTTAGTCCGCGGCCTCTGCAGAGGGCGCGACCCGTTCCGCGCGGCGCGCGGCGTTCTGCCGGAAGACGATGAATGCCACCGCGACGACGATGACCGCGGCGCCGATCAGGATCGAGGCGGTGATCGGCTCGGCGAGGATGAGCGCCCCGAGGAAGACCGCAACGACCGGATTCACAAATGCGTACGTCGAGACGAGCGACACCGAGGCGTTCTGCAGGAGCCAGGTGTACGCGCTGAAGGCGACGAGCGATCCGAACACCACCAGATAAGCGAACGCCAGCACGGATCTGAACGAGAACGTCGCAGGGTCGATGTTCGCGAGCTCCCCTCGGCCGAGACCCGCCACGATCAGCACAACGCCTCCCGCGAGCATCTGGTAGGCCGTCGAGACGAGCGCGTTGCGCGGCGTGGCGAGGCGCGGCGAGAGAAAGGTCCCAAGCGCCCAGGACAGCGTCGCGATGAAGAGCAGGAACGCGCCGAGCGGATCGATGGTGCCGTTCAGACCACCGGGCACGACGAGGATCGCGACGCCGACAAGCCCCAGAAATACACCTGCGAGAAGATCGCGACCGACACGCTCCCCCGCCACCATGCGATAGACCACGATCCAGAGCGGGATCGACGCGATGATGAGCGCCGCGACGCCGGAGGGGACCGTGCGCTCGGCGACGTTCACGAGGCCGTTGGCGACGGCGAGCATGAGCGTTCCGACCGTTGCGGCACCGATGAGCTCGCGCCTGGTGATGCGAAGATCGACGCCTCGGAAGGCGAGCCACGCGGCGAGGATCAGCCCGGCGAGCGCGAAGCGGATCCCCGAGTAGAAGAGCGGCGGCAGCGTCTGGACCGCGATCGCGATCGCGAGATAGGTCGAGCCCCAGACCAGGTACACCGTGCCGAGGGCCAGCCAGACGTTGAGGGTGGAGGCACGCCGCGACGAAGCCATACCGGTAGAACCTAACGTCCCACCCCCTCGTGAGATGCCCGCCATTCGGTCGTTCGAGGCGTTCTGTAGCGAAAGAGTCACGATGAAGCGGCGATGACGCCCGATGACGTGATCCCCCTCCACCTGGCGGACGTCACCTATCCGGCGTCGCATCCGCTGGCGGGCAAGGACGGTCCAGTGCTCGCTTTCGCGATCCGGCACGCCGACGGAATCGTCCTCGTCGACACAGGCATCGGTGAGGGCAACTCGTGGATCGAGGAGAACTACCGGCCGCGCAGCCGCGACGTGCGCGAAGCCTTGACCGACGCGAAGCTCGATCCCGATTCAGTTCGCGCGATCATCAACACGCACCTGCACTTCGACCACTGTGGCCAGAACCGGGCGTTCGCCGGCGTGCCCACGCACGTCCAGCAAGCCGAGCTCGACCTCGCCCTACGCGAAGGCCACACGATCGTCGACTGGGTCGACTTCCCCGACGCCCGCTACGAGCCCGTCGAGGGCGACGGCGAGATCGTCGAAGAGGTCAGCGTCCTAGCGACCCCTGGGCATACGCCCGGGCACCAGTCGGTAACGGTGCGCACCGGAGACGGCCTCGTGCTCATCGTCGGACAGGCGGCGCAGGACGCGCGCTCGTTCGCGACCGGAGAAGCCGACGCGAGCGTGCGCCGGCTGCGTGAGCTGAATGCCGACCGCATCCACTTCTCGCACGACCGCGCGGTCCTGCGCCGCCGGAAGTAGGCGCTACGCCAGCGTCTGACATATGTTCGCGGCTCTAGCGACGCCCGCGCGCTCCCCCACCGAGCACTCCGACGTCTGCGAGGAAGCCGAGCACGATCACGAGAAGGCCGATGCCGCTCGCCCCGCCGAATTCGTTCTGCGCGATCGCCCACGCGATCGTGGTCCACGGAAGAAACAGAAAGCCGAGGACCGGCAACAGGACCGACTCGAACGCGCGGTTCAGGTAGTTCGTGAAGAGAAACAAGAGGAAGAGGACGAGCCGCGGCCCAAGGAACGCAAGTAGCGCCAGCACGCAACACATCGGTTCCGCATGGTGTCACAAGCGAAAGGCCGAGGCGTGACACCATTGAGGCATGCAGGCGATCGAGGGGGCGCGCCTCATTCCCGGCGCACACATCGGCGACTCTCGGGCGGCGGAGCGCTCACCCGAAGCCCCTGACAAGGGCAAGGTCATCCGCGGCAAGGCGCTCATCTTCTGGGACCCGAAGGTGCCCGGAAAGAAGCTCGACGCCATCGACACGGATCAGATCACGCCGGCCGACGACTGCGTGTCGGAGAGCCTCGACACGCTCGACGAGCGCTGGAAGGCCGGATCGTTCCGCTACCTCATGCCGAACTTCCGGGAACGCGTCCACCGCGGCGAGACGTTCGTCATCGCGGGCGACCGTTTCGCGATCGGGAGCTCGCGCGAGATGAGTCCCGCTGGCCTGAAGGGCGTCGCCGACGAGGCGGGGCTCGACATGGTCATCGTGTGCGGCGCGGCGATGGGCGACATCTTCCGGCGGAACGCGCTGAACCTCGGCCTCATCGTGATCCAGAGCCGGCTGGCGGTCGACGAGGCGCAGGAAGGCGACGCGTTCTCGTTCGACCCGACGACCCGAAAGGTGACCAACGAAACGCGCGGCAAGACGTACGAGCCTGCCGCGCTCTCACCACAAGAAGAAGACATCCGCCGCTCCGGCGGGATCATCAAGATCGGCCGTCGGGAGTTCCCGGAATCCGTGCGGCGGTCGCCCGAGCCGAGGTGGCCGGACCCCGACACAGCGCGGAAGCTCACGTCGACCGAGCAGATCCTCTGGGCGCACCGCGTCGACAAGGACGCGGAGGTGCGACCGGGCGCGACGCTGCGCGTGTACGCGGACCTGCTGCCAGCCTCGGATGGGACGGCCCCCTTCTCGATCCACACGTTCAACGGGATCACCGGCGGCGACACGATCCGGCCGCGGCAGATCGCGATCGCGAACGACCACTTCGTCTTCAACCATCGCGAGGCCGACGACAAGCAGACCGGCATCGGTCGCGAGTTCGCCGAACGGCATGGCATCGGAAAGCCGCACTACGCGACGCCGGGCGACGGGATCTTCCACTTCTATTTCCCCGAGCAAAAGCTCGTCCTGCCCGGCGCGCTCATCCCGGGGGCCGATTCGCACAGCCGCGCGTACGGCGCCTACGGCGCGCTCGGCTACGGCGTTGGCTCGACCACGCTCGGATTCGGGTGGGCCACGGGCTACGTGTACTTCACCGTCGCGAAGCAGCGCCGCGTGGTCTTCACTGGGAAGCTGCAGCCCTGGGTGAGCGGCAAGGACGTCGTGCTCGCGCTTCTCGCGCGATGGGGGCAGACGCAGGCGCAGGGCATGAGCGTCGAGTTCGTGGACGCGTCGAAGCAGCTTCCGATGAGCTACCGCAACACGATCGCGAACATGATGGCCGAGGGCGAGGCGCTGAACGGCATCTTCGCGCCGGACGATCTGTCTTATGCGTGGTACCGCGAGAAGGGCGCGACGGAATTCCCGTACCCGCGCTTCGCGCCCGGTGAGGACGCGCGGTACGAGATCGACGAGACGCTCGATCTCTCCGAGGTCGTGCCGCTCATCGCGAAGCCCTTCAGTCCCGCGAACGCATTCCCGGCGACGGACGTCGCGCGCGAGCGGCTCACATTCGACAAAGCGTTCATCGGCTCGTGCACGAACGGCGGTTACAGCGACCTGCTCGAGGCGGCGCTCGTCATTCGCGCCGCGCGAGAGAAGGGGACGACTCGCGCAGCGAAGGAGTTCGTCGTCTTCCCTGGGTCGGGCGCCGTGAAGCGCGACATCGAGAAAACGGATCCGCGTCTGGGCGGCGAGTCGATCGCCGACGTTTTCCGCGGAGTGGGCGCGGAGATCCGCGAGTCGTGGTGTGGACCCTGCTTCGGTCAGGGGCCCGACGCGCTCGCAAAAGGTGAAAGCGCGATCACCTCGTTCAACCGCAACTGGACCAACCGCATGGGCGTCGGCGGCCTCGGCTATCTCGCGAGCCCCGCCGTCGTCGCGTCGTCCGCGCTGCTCGGCTACATGGCGCCGCCGAGCGAGCTCGGCATCGAGTGGCAGGCGGAGCGCTTCGTCTAGTTCCTCTCATCGTCGGCCTCGCGGTCGTCGGGAACCAGGTCGCGAGCGTCCTGCACCGCGTTTAGTCGCGGGCGGAGATGACCGAGCGTCCAAACCGTTTCGTGCCGGTCAGCACTTCGCCGCTGCCGACGCGGACCCCTAACTAGCGGCAGCCGCTCTGCCACCCCTCCGGAGCAATCATCGCCAGGGCTTGGGCGCCATGTAGGAGCCTCGCCGGAGTGCCCGGATGCCAGTGTGGAAATGATCAGGCGGCTTCCTTCCCGATGGCCCGCGTGATCGGGCTTCCCGTCCTCGACGCATCAAGATGCCCAGCGCCTAGATCGGCAAGCACCCGGGCGGTCTCTATCGTGCGTCCCCGGTGGTGGTCCTCCCCCGGCTCGGCCTCCCCGGCGTTCGTCTCTTCCTGACGAGTGCGACGCTGCTCTTCGTCGAGCTCCTGCTGATCCGCTGGATCCCGGCGAACGTCATCTACGTCGGCTTCTTCAACAACTTCATCCTGCTCGCGAGCTTCCTCGGGATCGGTGCCGGGATCATCATCGGGCGGACGGGCCGCGCCGCGCCGATCCCTGCCGGAGTGCCGCTCCTCACACTCGTCGCCCTGGTGTTGCTGGTCAGGATCGACCCCCGCGTCGCCACCACTGCGGAGCACTGGCTCGGGTACAGCGAGCAGAGCCAAATCGACGTGAACTTCCTCGTGCTGCTCCTCGTTGTGGTGCTCGTGGTTGCGGTCATGGCGGTGCTGGCGCTCCCACTCGGCCCGCTGCTCGGCGCGATGCCGCCGCTCCGTGCCTACGCAATCGACATCGCCGGCTCGCTCTCGGGGATCGCCGCGTTCGCCATGCTCGCCCTCCTCACCACGCCCCCGACGGTGTGGTTCGCCGTGACCGCCGTTGTCCTCGGCCTCCGCGCGCTCGGCAGCGCGATCGGCCTGAGCACGCTCGTGGGCGGCGCCGCGATGGCCGGGGTGTTGGCGTTCGCGGTGTCCGCGCAGGCCGGCGGCGATCTCTGGTCTCCCTACTACCGCATCGGCCAGGGCCGCGTCGTCGACGACACCCCGTTCCTCTTTGTGAACGGCGTCGGGCACCAGGCGATGTGGCGCGCGGCCTCGCCGAAGAAGGACGTGATCTATGAGCAAATCTACCGCTGGTTCCCGCAGCGGACCTTCCGGAGCGCGCTCATCGTGGGCGCCGGCAGCGGCACCGATACCGCCGTCGCGCTCGCGCACGGTGTGGCGCGGGTGGACGCCGTCGAGATCGACCCGGAGATTCTTCGGCTCGGCGTGACCCTTCACCCCGACCGGCCGTACGACGACCCTCGCGTGTCGCGCCATGTCAACGACGGCCGGGCGTTCCTGCGCGCCAGCGAGCAGCGCTACGACCTGGTGATCTTCGCGCAGACCGACTCACTCACCCTCGTTACGGCTACCGCCAACCTGCGGCTCGAATCATTCCTCTTCACGAATGAGGCCTTCGACAGCGTGCGCGACCACCTCGCCGACGACGGGATCTTCGTCCTCTACAACCAGTACCGTGAGACGTGGCTGGTGGAGCGGATCGCAAGCGAGCTGGAGGGCACGTTCGGATCACCACCACTGCTCAGCTCGTACTCGCTTGGCGGTGACGTGAACTACGCGGTTTTCGCCGCGGGGCCGGCCATCACTGCGCTGCGCGGCGCGGGGCCGCCCGGCGACACCGGCGGCTATCGCGTGGTCATCGACCCCCCGCGCCCCGCGACCGACGACTGGCCCTTCACGTACCTTATCGAGCCGGCCATCCCCGGACGCTACCTGCTCGCGCTCGCGGCGGTCCTCGTCTTCGGTGCTCTCGTCGTCAGTGCGGCGGCTCGCGCCGGCGGTCGGCGGCTCGCGGCCTTCAGCCCCCACTTCTTCGTGCTCGGCGTGGCGTTCCTCCTGCTCGAGACCCGGAGTCTGGTCACGTTCAGCCTGCTGTTCGGGACCACCTGGATAGTGAACGCGCTCACGTTCTTCGCCATCCTCGCGAGCGTGCTCGCGGCGATCGGCCTCAATGCGGTGTGGCGCGTCCGCGACGCGCGCGGGCTCTACGCGGCACTCGCCGTCGCACTCGCCCTCGGCTACCTGCTGCCGCCGTCGTCGCTTCTCGTCGATCCGCCATGGTTGCGCTACGCGATCGCGTCGGCGATCGCCTTTGCGCCGATCTTTCTCGCGAACCTCGTGTTCACCCACTCCTTCCGCGACACCGACGCAGCGGACATGGCGTTTGCCTCGAACCTCCTCGGAGCGATGGTCGGCGGCGCGTTGGAGTGGGTCGCACTCGTCACGGGGTACCAAGCGCTCCTGTTGCTCGTCGGCGCCTGCTACTTCGTGGCGTATTGGCTCGCGGCGCGCTGGCGCGTGCTCGGCGACGTGCGGCTACGACTCACGTAGCCAGCGGCCTCGGTGACGAGGTTTCGTCAGTAGGTTCCGCTCCATTTACCCAGTGCCAGGTTTCCAGATTGAATGCCCTCCCATGCTGCAGAGCGGGTGACGCACGGGTCACTTCCCTCGCAATTCCGCGACGACGGGCGCGAGCGCTCTCATCTCCCGGCCCGGAAAAGCGATGTAGCTGATCCCCAGGCGCTCACGCCGCGCGATGAGGTCCTCAACGAGTGATGCACGTGACCCGTACATGAAGAACGGCGTTTCGACGATCGCGGTAGCCGCCGCTTTGAGCCGCGCGGCCAGCGCGTCAACGATCGACCGGGCCGCGTCGGTCACCTGCGCGTCGAAGACGATGACGTTGAGCTCGAGCTCCGAGAAGCGCGGCGCGCGCCGGAGAGCCGCGATCCGTTGCGCCACAGATCCGACGGTGATCGTGCGAAGCTTCGGCCCGCCCTTGGGATTCAGCGTCGGCGCGATCGCGACGATCTGCGCCTCACGTGCCGCGATCCGCAGCATGCGCGGGCCGCCGCCACCGATCATCAGAGGCGGGTGCGGGCGCTGTGTCGGACGCGGCAGGACCGTGGCGTCGCGCACGCGGTAGTAGGTGCCCTCATGCGTCACCTTCTCTTCTGTCCAGAGCCGTTTGATGAGCCCGAGCGCTTCTTCCATCCGATCGACGCGGACTTTCGGCGTGTCGTATGGAATGCCGAGCTGCCGGTAGTCGCGCGTGTTCCAGCCAGCGCCGAGACCGAACTCGAGACGTCCGCCGGAAAGGAGATCGAGCGTGGTCGCTTCCTTCGCGAGCATGACCGGGTTGCGGTAGTCGTTGTCGAACACGAAGCTTCCGACGCGAAGCGTCGTCGTTGCGTCGGCGATCGCGGTGAGCGCCGCGACCGGCGCGAGCTGATCGGTGATGTGGTCCGGCATGAGGAGGGTGTCGTAGCCGAGTCCCTCGGCGCGCTGCGCGACCTCGCGCCAGTGCGCCGCGGATCGACCGCGTTCGGCCATGACCGCGAAGCGGAAGTGCGCTAGTTCCTCGGCGGCAGGCGGCGGTGCTTCTCGACGGTTGCGAGAAGGTCGAGGATCTCAAAGGGCTTCACCACAAAACCGTTCGCGCTGACCTCATCGGCCCAGCGCTTCGCGTTGTCGGCTGCCGTCATCACGACGACCGGTGAAGCGATCCCGCGCGCGCGAAGCGCGGCGGCGAATTTCCAACCGTCCATCCGCGGCATGCGCATGTCGAGGAGGATGAGCGAAGGCGGCCGGCGGTCGACCTCGGCGAGCCCTTCGACGCCGTTCTTCGCGCCGACTACGGGATAGCCCTCGGCGCGAAGTATCTGCATGACCATGTCGAGGATCGACACGTCATCTTCGACAACGAGGATCGGGTTGTCGCCCGCGTCTTCAACCTTCCGCGGCTGCGACGCTTGCCAGTCCGGTCGCTTGCCGGAGTCGAGCGGATCGGGCGGGGCGGACCAGCGGTCGAGCACTTGTGGCAGGCAAATGTACAGCGAGACGCTGCGGCTAGATCTGCGCGAGCTCCATGCCCGCCATCCGCTCGAGCCGCGCAACACGGTCCTCGATCGGGGGATGCGTCGAGAACAGTCGGCTCATGCCGCCAGGAAGCAGCGGCTGCACGATGAAGAGGGCGCTGACCGACGGATTCACCGCGAGCGGGACCTTTTTGTTGTACGCCTCGAGCTTCCGTAGAGCCGAGGCGAGTCCGAGCGGATCGCGCACGAGCTGCGCTCCGCTCTCGTCCGCGCCGAACTCACGGGAGCGGCTGATCGCAAGCTGGATGAGCAGCGCGGCGATCGGAAGCAGGATGATCGCGACGATCGCCGCGATCGGGTTCTGGCCCTCGTCGTCATCACGTCCGCCGAACCACATCGACCACTGCGCGATCTGCGCGATGTAGCTGATCGCCCCCGCGATCGACGCGACGATGGCCATGACAAGAGTGTCGCGATTGCGAACGTGGCCGAGCTCGTGCGCGAGGACCGCCCGCAGCTCGCGGGGGCTCGCGATCTCAAGGATCCCGCTCGTCACCGCGACCACGGCGTGCCGCGGATCCCTTCCTGTCGCGAACGCGTTCGGTGCGGGCTGCTCGATCAAGTACACCCGCGGCATCGGCATGTTCGCTTCCTGCGCGAGCTCGCCGACGAGCTTGTAGAGATCAGGCGCCTCCGCCTCGGTCACCTGGCGCGCCTTTGCGAAGGCGAGCGCGATCCGGTCGCTGAACCAGTACGCCGAGATGTTCATGACGACCGCGATGCCGAGCGCGAAGAACGCCCCGCTCTGGCCACCGAGCAGATTACCCGCGACGACCAGGAGACCCGAGAGGAGCGCCAGGAGGAAGACGGTTTTGATGGTGTTCATTTCGGACACACCGTAGTGATGACGCACGCGGAACCGATGTTCACAAGACGATTTTATCACCGGACCCCTTGCCGCTTGACGAATTTGGTCCCCTCAGCGACGACGCCTTCGAGCGCAGGCCAGCGGCAAGGTGTATCGGGAGCCGCATGGAGACCGGCGCGCGTAGACTTCCACGCCGCACACCAGTGGCTCACCACAGGTGGGGAGGAAAGCCGTGAGACGCACCATTCCTGTCGGTCTTGCTCTCGCGTTCGTCGTTCTCGCCGGGGCGCTGACCGCGCCCGCGGCGGCGTCTTCCGTCACGGTCGTCGCGAGCGGCCTCGACAACCCGCGCGGCGTGGCGATCGGGCCCAACGGGGCGATCTACGTCGCCGAGGCGGGACGCGGCGGCGCCGGCCCGTGCTTTGGGGGTCCCGAGGGAGGACAAGTCTGCCTGGGCCAATCCGGCGCGATCACGCGCCTTTGGCGCGACGAGCAAATGCGCATCGTCGTTGGCCTCCCGTCAGTGGCCGCGCCCGACGGATCATCCGCCATCGGTCCCGTCGACGTCGGTCTGCTCGGCACAGGTCAGCTCTACGCGACCATCGGGCTCGGGGCAGATCCCGCGATCCGCAGCGCGCCCGGCGTGCCCGCGTTCGCTCGCCAGTTCGGGAACCTCGTGCGCGTGAACGGCGCGCGAGGCACCTGGACCTCCGTCGCGGACGTATCGGCGTTCGAGGCCGCGAACAATCCCGACAGCGCCGACCCCGGCTCTCACGTCGACAGCAACCCTTATGGCCTGCTCGTCACGCCGAATGGCCGGATCGTCGCTGATGCCGGAGGGAACGACCTCCTGCGTGTGAGCGCGACGGGCGAGGTCTCGCTGCTCAGCGTGTTCCCGGCGCGCTTCGTCTCGTCGCCGTTCGGAACCATCCCCATGCAGGCTGTACCAACGAGCGTCGTCGTCGGTCCGGGCGGCGACTACTACGTCGGGCAGCTCACTGGCTTTCCGTTCCCGGTCGGCGGCGCGAACATCTACCGCGTGCCCCGCGAGGGCGGCTCGCCGACAGTCTTCGCGTCCGGCTTCACCAACATCATCGACATCGCCTTCGGAGGCGACGGCAGCCTGTACGTTCTGGAGATCGCCCACAACGGGCTCCTGTCCGGCGACCCGACCGGGGCGCTGATCCGCGTCCGGCCGAATGGCACGCGCGAGACGCTCCCCATCGCCGGCCTCGTCATGCCGGGGGGATTCGCCATCGCGGCGGACGGCAGCTTCTACATCACGAATTTCAGCGTCGCGGCCGGGGCAGGTCAGCTCATCCGCTTCGCGCCCTGACGTTGTAGCTGCGCGGCCCCGCCGGGAGCTATCCCGGCGGGGTCCGCGTCACGCCAAACCTGACCGTCCTCTAAGAGTTCGGGATGGTCAAGACCATATTCAGTGTGTTCACGTCATCGATCGTCGCACTATCCGGTCCAGATGCAAGTGCGCTCGAAAATGGAGCACGATGACGAGAGTGAATCGAGTAGGTGCTGCCGCGGCCGTCCTGGGCCCCGCTCTGCTGTTCGTTTATTACTGGAGCGAGGAGGCGTTCGGACCATCTCAGCCGAATGGCGGCCCGCTGCGGGGGGCTTTGGGCATTCAACTCATTACGGGCGCCTTGATCTGCTTCGCGATCGCGTTGCTTCGGCTGCGCGCCGAGGGGCTTAACGGAGACAGCCGTACTGCGCGTCTCAGCACCTGGCTTGGCCGGCTTGCCGTGGGGCTTTTGCTGATCGGGTCGGCCCTGTGGTGGCCGATTCTTTTCTACTGGCCGGACTTCGGCCCGGTCGCGGGTGCACCCGTCGCGCTTGGGTTGCTGACCTTTTTGGGCACATGGTTCCTCGTCGGACTGGGCCCGGTACGAGAACGCGACCTGTTCGGTTGGGCGCGTCCACTTCCTCTGGGACTCTTTGCGCTCTTCTTCCTGCTTCTCTACGTGACCGGGACGGGCAGTTCGTGGCCGGTCGTCGCCGCAGTGCTCGGCGTATTCAGCTTGGGCTGGCTCCTCCTGGCGTACGTGATGCAGGCGGGACGGATCAGCGAACGCGCGGAAGCCACTCCGGTCGCTTCGCCTCGAATGCACTGATGTCGCGCTCATGCCGCAGGGTCAGGGCGATGTCGTCGAGACCTTCGAGCAGCCGCGTGCGCGAGAAGTCATCCAGCGCAAAGCTCGCGCGAACGCCCGGCGCCTCTACGGTTCGACGCTCGACGTCGACCGTGATCGCGGTCGATGGCTCGGCACGTACGAGCTCCACGAGCTTCGCGACCGTGTCCGCGTCGACCTCGACCGCGACGAGCCCATTGCGTAACGCGTTGTTCCGGAAGATGTCCGCGACGCGCGGTGCGATCACCGCACGAAACCCCGCATCGAGCAGCGCCCACACCGCGTGCTCGCGCGACGAGCCGCTGCCGAAGTTCGCGCCGGCGAGGAGGATGGCGGCGCCCTTGTAGCGCGCGTCGTTCAAGACGAACGCGGGGTCCTTGCGCCACGCCTCGAAGAGGCCCGGGCCGTAGCCGGTCCGCTCGAGGCGCTTCAGCCAGTGGCTCGGGATGATCTGGTCCGTGTCGACGTCGGCGCGCGCGAGCGGTAGAGCGCGGCCGACGACGCAGCGAACCGCCTCCATCAGCGCAGATCCGACGGCAGCGCGAAATGTCCGGCGATCGCGGTGGCCGCGGCGACGGTCGGCGAGACAAGATGCGTGCGGCCGCCGGGACCCTGCCTGCCCTCGAAGTTTCGGTTCGACGTGGACGCGCAGCGCTCGCCCGGTCGAAGGATGTCGGGATTCATGCCGAGACACATCGAGCAGCCCGCGTCGCGCCACTCGAATCCGGCGTCCTGAAAGACGCGGTCGAGACCTTCTTTCTCGGCATCCGCCTTCACGCGCATGGATCCGGACACCACGAGCCCGCGGAGACCCGCCCGCACGTGTCGCCCGCGAACGACCTCGGCGGCGGCGCGAAGATCCTCGAGGCGCGCGTTCGAGCACGAGCCGATGAAGACGGCGTCGACTGGGATGTCGCGCACGAGCGTCCCCGGCGTCAGATCCTGGTAGCTGAGCGCGCGGCGCGCGCTGTCGCGCGTGTCAGCGGGGAGCGCGTCCGGATCGGGCACGGCGCCGTCGATCGTCACCGACTGCGCCGGGTTCGTGCCCCACGTGACGTACGGGCGCAGCGCGCTCGCGTCGATCGTGACGTCGCGATCGAACGTCGCTCCCGCGTCGGTCGCGAGCGATCGCCAATCGTCCAGCGCTCGCTCCCACTGCGCGCCCTTCGGTGCGTACGGCCGTCCCTCGAGCCACACGAACGTGACGTCGTCAGGCGCCACCATGCCCGCACGGGCACCCGCCTCGATCGACATGTTGCAGATCGTGAGTCGACCTTCCATCGAGAGAGCGCGGATCGCTGCGCCCCGGTACTCGATGACCTTGCCGACCCCACCCGCGGTGCCAATGCGCGCGATGATCCCGAGGATCACGTCCTTCGCCGCGCAGTCGGCGGGAAGCACACCCTCCACGGTCACAGCCATCGTGCCGGGCTTTGTCTGCGAGATCGTCTGCGTAGCGAGCACGTGCTCGATCTCACTCGTCCCGATGCCCCACGCGAGCGCGCCGACGGCGCCGTGGGTCGAGGTGTGGCTGTCGCCGCACACGATCGTCATGCCCGGCTGCGTGAGCCCGAGCTGCGGCGAGATCACGTGCACGATCCCTTGGTTCGGATCGCCGGTCGGAAAGCAGCGGACCCCGAACTCGCGCGCGTTCCGCGCCATCGCTTCGATCTGGAGCGCGGAGATCTCCTCGGCCGGCTCATCGTTCGTCGACACGTTGTGATCCATCGTCGCGAGCGTGAGGTCGGGCTTGCGGACACGCCGGTTCGCGAGGCGCAGACCGTCGAAGGCCTGCGGGCTCGTCACCTCGTGCACCAGATGCAGATCGACGTAGAGAAGGTCGGGCTCGCCGGCGGCGCGCCGCACGACGTGTCGCTCCCAGACCTTCTCGCTCAGAGTGTTCCCCATGGGAAAAGTATGGTGCTAGGCGAGGCGATCGAACGCCCGACGGAGCCGCCGCACGCCTTCGTCTATGCGATCCGGGGTCGGGGCACTGATCGAGAAGCGCAGCGCGTTCTCATGGTCAGCCTCGATCGCGAAGGCGTCGCCGGGAACGAACGCGACGCCCTCTTCCAGCGCGACGTCGAGCAGTGCTCGAGCGCTCACGCTCTGGGGCAGGCGCACCCAGAAGTAGAAGCCGCCCTCGGGATCGTTCCAGGTGATACCCGTTCCAGCCAGCTCGCGCGTGAGCGCGGCCCGTGCTCGATCCTGCTTCTCGCGATACAGCACCTTCAGCCGTCCGATGTGCGCGTCCGCACCGCCCCGCTTGTGGAACTCGAGGACGATCCGCTGCGCGAGCGTGCCGGTACTCGAGTCCATCGTCTGCTTCGCGCGGGACATCCGCGCGATGACTTCGGAGTGAGCGATCACCCAGCCGACGCGCAGGCCAGGCAGGAAGGTCTTCGAGAACGTGCCGATCGAAACGACCTCGGCGCCTCCGAGTGCGGCGAGCGACGGAATGTCATTGCCGCGATAACGAAGCGCGGCATAGGGATCGTCGTCGATCACCACCGCGTCGTGGCTCGCGGCGAGGGCGAGCAGCGCCTCGCGGCGCTCGAGCGAAAGCGTCTCTCCGGTCGGGTTCTGAAAGTTCGGGACGACGAAGAACATCCGCGGCCGCACCCCGAGCTTCCGGATACGACGTGCGGCTTCCGCCACGTCGAGGCCGTCCCCGTCGACGGGGACTTCCAGCACGCGAGCGCCGTGGTTGCGGAACGCGGAGAGCGCGTTGGCGAAAGCGGGAGACTCCGCGACGACCACGTCGCCGGATCGCAGGTAGACCCGGCATGCGAGGTCGATGGCCTGGAGCGCGCCTGCGCTCACGAGCACGTCGCTCGCGTCCGCCGCGATGCCGCGGTCGCGCGCGCCCGAGGCGATGACGTCGCGGAGCTCCGGCTCGCCTTCGGTGATGCCGTAGCCGAACGCCTTCGCGCCTTCGCGGCGGATCACGGTGGCAACGAGATCGTCGGCGCCGACCAGGTCGAGGGCCTCATGCGACGGCGATCCGACTGCGAAGGACACCGTGTCGCGCGTCTGACGGGCGACGATGCCGATGGTCTCGTCGATGAACGAGCCGAACACTTCGTGTTCGTCCCGGCGGGCGCGTTCGGGGAGCGGCGCGACCGCGCCTCCGCTCATAGCGGGAAGGATCTCGACGGTGCGCTTGCCCTGCAGATCGCTGTCATCCAGAAAGCGCGCGTCTTCGCCGTCGATGAACACATTCACGAACCGGCCGAACTCGCCGTCGCGCAACACCCGTGCCGCGAGCTCTGGATAACGCTCGGCGATCTCGCGGGCGAGCTGAGGCAGATCGGTGACGTCGAAGCTGAGGGTCGTGTTGCCGCCGGCAGCGGCACGAAGAGGAGCGGCGAGGCGGACGGTGACGCTCATGCGAGCGCCTCCGCATACGCGGAGCGGAACTCGTCGGCGTCCGCTGCGACGACCGGGCCGAGCGTGGACGGCTCGATCGTCCCTTTGTACGCGTTCCCGGTGATGTAGAGGACGACCGACTCGTCGTCGGCAAAGGCGCCGCGGGCGGCGAGAGCTTTCGCGGTGGCGACGACCACACCGCCAGCAGGCTCCGCCAGCACGCCCTCGGTGTGCGCGAGGAGCGCGCACGCATCGACCACCTCTGCGTCGCTGACCGAACCTGCGGATCCGCCGGACGCGCGGATGATCTCGACCGAGCCGTCGCCGTCGGCGGGAGCGCCGATCGCGAGCGAGCGCGCGATCGTCATCGGTTCGCGGACCGGACGGACCGGCCGGTACCCGTCGAGCACCGCGTCGGAGACCGGCGCACATCCAGAGGGCTGCGCTGCGTGGATCCGAAGCGCGCCTTCTTCGACGAGGCCGGTACCGGTGAGCTGCGCGGCCGCGGTCGCGGTGCGCGTGAGGAGCGCGCCGGACCCGACCGGTATGACGACGTGGTCCGGGAGCCGCCAGCCGAGCTGCTCGGCACACTCGAAGAGCAGGGTCTTCGAGCCTTCGGCGTAGTACGGGCGGAGGTTGAAGTTCACGAATCCCCAGCCTTCGTCATCACCGAGCCGAGCACATAACCGATTGACCTGGTCATAGGTCCCGTTCACGCGAACGACCGTCGCGCCGTACGCCGCGGCTCCGGCGATCTTTCCTTCGTCCGTCGTCGCCGGAACGAAGACCACGGCACGAAGGCCGTTGCGTGCCGCGGCTGCCGCGACCGCACCCGCGAGATTGCCGGTGGACGCGCAGGCGAGCGTGTCCAGTCCGAGCTCGAGGGCTCGCGCGAGAGCGAGGGCGACGGGCCGGTCCTTGAAGGACAGCGATGGGTTGCGCGAGTCGTCTTTGACGAAGAGATGCGACACGCCGATCGCGGCCCCGAGGCGCGGCGCGCGGAGGAGCGGCGTCCAGCCGACGTTGAAATGCCCGCGCGGCGCTGCGACCGGGAGGAGCGGCGCGTAGCGCCAGATCGAGAGGGGTCCCCGTTCGATTTCGTCGCGGAGGGTCTCGGTGTCGAACGCGGCCAGGTCATACTCCGGCTCGATCGGGCCGTAGCACTCGCCGCAGATGTAGCGCTCGTCCGCCGGTTGAAGGGCGTGACAGGCGCGGCAGCGCAGGCCGCGCAGATGGCTCGTCCTTGTCCGTTCCAGCGTCGTCGCCATGGTTTCCTCCTCAAGAAACAGAAGAGGCCTCCCGTCTGGGAGGCCTCGATGCTTGCTGGTGACGTGTGAAGTGCTGCGACTAGCCTCCCGAACGCGACGCGAGCCCCGGCATTGGGGCGATCGGCATCGGCGGGATAAGGGGAAATCGCATCAAAGGCAGCCTAAGGAGAGGCCTCCAGACCGGTCAAACCGGCCGATGCACATTGCACCGCGCTTCGGGCCTGTTTACCGTTTGTCGCGGTCGGCTGGCCAAAGACTTGCTCGTTCGCCGGTTGGGGAGATGTGGGGATGCGACTTTTGGTCGTCCTCGCGCTGATCGCGTCCGTCGCGTGCACAGCCTCGTCGCGGGCGCCGGAGGTGGCCGCGCCAGTCCTCCCGGCACCCCGGTCGGCGCCCACTCTTCCGGCGATCGCCTCGTCCCCGGATCAGCTCCCGGCGATCGTGCCTCTCCCGCTTGTCGAGCCGATCGAGAGTCTGGTTCCGATACCGAGCGTTCCACCTCTCCCGAGCGCCGCTTTGCCGGTCCCGAGCGCGGTGCCGAGCGTTTTGGGGTTTGAGAGCACATTGACGATCCCGAGCGCGGTGCGGCTGCCAGGTACGGTGGCGACTCCGAGCGATCCGGCCCGCCCGATTTCGACTCCGCGTCCGCTCGCGACGATCCCAGCGGTCATCCGCATCAGCCCGCCGCCGATCGTCCCTCCCATCCCCGGCCCCTAGCCGTCCTCGTCGGGCGAGTCTCCAAGGAGATAGCGCGCGCCGCTCCCGAGCGCGGCGGCTTTGTCGTTCAGGTTCAGGAGCCCACAGGTTTTCAGCGAGAGGCATCCGCAGCCGATGCAGCTGGTCAGCCGCGTCTGAAGCGTCTCTAGCTCCTCGATGCGCGAGCGCAACAAGCTCTTCCACGACCGCGAGAGGAGGGCCCAGTCAGTCTTCGTCGGCGTGCGGCGCTCGGGAAGCGTATGCAGCGCCGTCGCGATCTCCTCGAGCGAGAGACCCACGCGTTGCGCCGCATGGATGAACGCGACCCGTCGGAGCATCGGGCGGGCGAACCGCCGCTGCCGACCAGTCGTCCGTGAGGACGAGATGAGCCCGCGCGATTCGTAGAAGCGCAGCGCAGACGTGGCGACGCCGCTTCGCCGCGCGAGCTCGCCGATGGTGATCTCCGTCGGGAGCGCGGACACGTCGCGAGGATAGCTGGGTTGACTTAAAGTGCACTTGAAGTTCTACCGTCGCTGCGATGAAGGTCGGGCTGCAGCTCGCCTCGTTCACGTGGCCCGGTGGCGCGCCGGAGATCGCGCGCCGGCTCGCGGAGATCGCACGGACTGCCGAAGAGGCGGGCTTCCACTCGCTCTGGGTGATGGATCACTACTTCCAGATCCCGCCCTGGGGCAAGCCCGAAGACCACCCAATGCTCGAGGCCTACTCGACCCTTGGCTATCTCGCCGCGGCGACGCAGCGCATTCGTCTCGGCGTGCTCGTCTCGGGCGTGATCTACAGGCCACCCGCGGTGCTCATAAAGGCGGCCACCACGGTGGACGTGCTCTCCGGCGGGCGCACGTACTTCGGCGTCGGTGCCGCCTGGTTCAAGGCCGAGGCCGATGCGCTCGGCATCGCGTTCCCCGCTCTTTCAGAGCGCTACGCGCTCCTCGAAGACACGCTGCGTCTCGCGCGGCAGACATGGTCCGGCGACACAGCGCCGTTCGACGGAAAGCGCCTTCACGCGGGATATCCGCTCAGCAATCCGCTGCCGCTCTCATCGCCGCGGCCGAAGATCCTCGTCGGCGGTGACGGACCGAGGAAAACGCTGCCGCTCGTGGCGAAGTACGCGGACGCATGGAACGTGATCACCAGCCCTTCACGCATCGACACGCATCGCGATCGGCTCCGCGCGGAGTGCGCCCGGATCGGCCGATCGTTCGACGAGATCGAGGTCACGGCACTCGATCCCGAGGACCTCCGCAGTGAGGAGATCGCCGGCTACAAGTGGACGCCGCGCTGGGAAGCGGAACGACTAGGGCATTGGCGCGACCGCGGCGTCGATCACGTGATCGTGAACATCGACGCCGATCCGGCGAATCTCCATCGCTTTGGCAAGGAAGTGATCCGCACTCTCGCCTGATACTCCCCGCTCGCCCCGCAGTCCCGACCTGTACGAGGCCGGGACGCGAGGAGGGCGGTTGCGGAAGGGTAGGGATGAAAGTTTCCCCTTGAATCGCCAACGATGGCCCGCGCCCGCCGCACGGTCATTACGAATCCGTCATGGCGCCCGCTTCTTAAGGCAACCTCATGCCCTCGCCAGGCCCATCTGCTTTCCTCTACCGAGAATCGGAGGAGCACACATGGAGACGCGCCTATTCATCGCCTGCGCCGCATTCGCCTTGGTCGCCGCCTGCGGCGGTACGGCTGCTTCAGGTGGCGCGAGTCCGACGGCGACCGTTCAGCCAACCACCTCGAGCGCGATCTCGAAGAGCGTCGGTCCGGCGCCGACCTTCGCGCCCGCGGCGCTTGCCGAGATCAGCCTGCTCGTCCTGGTCGCGACCCGGAGGCACCCGGCGCTACGGGCATCGGTCGCCTAGCTCGCGAGTCCTCAGCGCACGCGCCAGCAATCCGCTAAGACTTACGTGTCATGACGATCGACGTCATCGTCGCGGGGCTGGGAGCGCACGGAAGCTCGGCCGCGTACCGCCTTGCGGCGCGCGGCGCTTCCGTGCTCGGCTTCGATCGCTTCGCCCGCGGGCACACGCTCGGCTCGTCGGGCGGACTCTCGCGGATCATCCGCCTCTCGTATTACGAGCACCCCGACTACGTCCCCCTGCTGCGTCGTGCATGGACGCTGTGGCGCGAACTCGAGCGGGACAGCGGCGAGCATTTGCTGACCGAGACCGGCGGCCTCTATGCCGGCGATCCGAACGGCGAGCTCGTCGCCGGCGCGCTCGAGAGCGCGCGGAAGCATCACCTCGAGCACGAGGTTCTCGACACCGCCGCGCTGCGCGACCGCTATCCGCTCTTCGAGTGGCTCGACGGCTGGCAGGGCGTGTTCGAGCGGCAGGCCGGATGGCTCGCGCCGGAGCGAAGCATCGAGACGCACCTCCGCCTGGCGGAGCGGAGCGGCGCGACGCTCCGTTTCGAGGAGCCAATCGAGCGGTGGGAATCGACCGGCGAGGGCGTCCGCGTCACGACGGCGACCGGATCGTTCGACGCGAAGCAGCTCGTCATCGCCGCGGGCGCCTGGGAGTCCCAGCTCGCACCCTCGCTCGCGTCAGAGCTCTCCGTCGAGCGCAACGTGCTCTTCTGGTTCGAGCCGACCGCCGAACGCGAAGCCTTCGCGCGACTGCCGATCTACATCGTCGACGACACCGATCGCATCTTCTACGGCTTCCCGTACGTCGAGGGGCAGGGCGTGAAAGTGGCGGGCCTTCACTTCCGCGACAAGGCGGACCCCGACACAGTCGACCGCGTCGCTTCCCCGAGCGACGAGGAGCGAGTCCGCGCCTGGCTGCGGCGGCGCATGCCGCTCGCGAACGGCGAGCGCCGCGACGCGAAGGTCTGCATGTACACGAACACGCCGGACGCGCACTTCATCGTCGATCGCCTGGGTGGCCATCCGAACGTCGTCGTCGCGTCCGCGTGCTCGGGCCACGGGTTCAAGTTCTCGAGCGTGATCGGCGAGATCCTCGCGGACCTCGTGATCGACGGCCAAACGCGCCATCCGATCGGCTTCCTCTCGGCCGATCGCCTCGTAAAGTCATAGCGCACCCGTAGTACTTCCGACGTCATCCTCGGACGACGGGTTACCACCCGTCATACATGCTTCTCGCCAGTGCGCGGCTCCGCACGCGTTCTGATCATCGCCATCGGCTTCGTGTCGCTCTCGCTGACTGCCTACGCGCGCTTCGCCCCGCTCGACGCGCCCGAGTCCCGCGGGGTTGTGCCAGGCACGGTCGTCCTGGACGCGTACGGGAACGTGCTCGAGCGCGACATGACCGCGGGCCTGCGCATCCCGACCACCATCGACCGGGTCGCGCCGCGCATGCTCCAGGCGACGATCTCAGCCGAGGACCGCCGCTTCCTCCAGCACGTCGGCGTGGATCCCGTCGCGGTCGTTCGTGCGCTCGCCAATTCGGCCGCTCCGTCCGGCGCGTCGACGATCACGCAACAGCTCGCGCGCCGGCTCTACCTCGCGGATGACACGTCGCCGCTCGCCGTCCGCAAAGCACACGAGGCCTTCATCGCGCTGCAGCTCGAAGCCAATCGCTCGAAGGCCGAGATCCTCCAGCTCTACCTGAACGACGTGTACTACGGCCGCGGCGCGTACGGCGTCGAAGCGGCGGCGCGCGTGTACTTCGGGATCGGCGCCGCGAATCTCGATCTCGCACACGCCGCATATCTCGCCGGTCTTCCGCAGCGTCCGTCCGCGTACGACTCGGTGATCGACACTGCGGCACGCGCGCGTCAGACGTACGTGCTCGGTCGCATGGTCGACGACGGGTGGATCACCAAGCTGCAGGCCGACGCCGCCTCGGCGGAGCGCATCGACGTCCTTCCAGCCTCGCTTCCGCCGATCGCGCACCAGTTCGTCGCGTTCGCCCGCGCCGAGCTCGCGCGACTGCGCCCAGATCTCGCGGGACGCGACGGCCTCGTCATCGAGACGACGCTCGACTCCGGTCTGCAGACCGAGTCGGAACGTTTGATGCGACTGCGCCTCGAGACGCTGCGCGACCGGAACGCGACCGACGCTGCCCTCGTCGCGATCGAGCCGGGGACGGGGCGCGTCATCGCGTGGGTCGGAAGCGCCACCGACGGTGACCCGTCGCACGGCGGCGACATCGACATGGTGCGAACTTCACGACAGCCCGGCTCGGCGCTCAAGCCGCTGCTCTACGCGGCGGCGTTCGAGCGCGGCTACACCGCGGCCACGCCACTTCTTGACGTGCCGTCGACCTTCGCCACTGACGACGGGCCGTACACGCCGCTCAACTTCGACCGCTCGTTCCACGGGGTCGTGCCGCTGCGCGTCGCGCTCGCCTCGTCACTGAACGTGCCCGCCGTGCGCACGCTCGACGCGATCGGCCTCGACGCGATGCTCGAGATGAGCCATCGCTTCGGGCTCACGACGCTGAACGACGTCGGGAGCTACGGCCTTGCGCTCACGCTCGGTAGCGGCGAGGTCCGGCTCGTCGACCTCACGAACGCGTTCGCCGCATTCGGCGCGACCGGGATGCTCGCGGAGCCGTTCGCGATCGAGCGCGTGCGCGATGCCTCGGGCCGGGTCCTCTACGCGCACGCAGCGGTCGCCCCCAAGCGCGTCCTGAGCGCGGAGCACGCATACCTCGTCACGGACATCCTCAGCGACCCGGAAGCGCGCATCCCCGGATTCGGCGGCGTGACGCCGTTCGAGGTTCCCTTCCCCGCCGCCGTGAAGACGGGCACGAGCACCGGCTTCCGCGACACGTGGACCGTCGGCTACACACCGAACATCGCGATCGGCGTCTGGGTCGGCAACGCGGATGGCGCGCCGATGCTCGGCCTTGCCGGCGTCGAAGGAGCGGGACCGATCTGGCGCGACGCGATGATGGCCGCGTCGCTCGCGCGCCCGATGACGCAGTTCGTCCGACCAGCCGGCATCGTCGACGCTGCGATCTGCGCGCCGACGGGATTGCTCCCGGGCCCGGACTGCGCATCGCCGACGCGCGAGATCTTCGCGGCGGGCACCGTCCCGACCGAGCGCGAGAAGTACTACTTCAAGGACGTCGACGGGCGTATCTCGATCGACCCGCCGATCGAGGCGCGCGACTGGGCTCGCGCCGCGGGTCTCACGTTGCGCTCTGATGGCGCGAGCGCGTCGCGCGACGCGCTGCGGATCGTCGCACCGGTCGCGGGAACGACGATCTACTTCGCGCCCGAGCTCTCTTCGGACCGGCTCGTGCTGCGCGCGATCGCGGCGCGCGGCATCGAGCGCGTCACGTTCTCCGTCGACGGTGTCGTCATCGGCGACGCAGCGGGCACGGACCCCTGGGTCGTCTGGGCGCTTCAGTCGGGCACGCACACGCTTCGAGCGAGCGCGCGTCTCGCTGACGGGACCGTCGCGACGGTCACGTCGGCATTCGAGGTGAAAAGGTGAACGCCAAAGCGGCTCTAGCGTGGCTTCGGACCTTGCGCCCCGCGATCACGACCGTCGTGATCCTTGGACTGCTCGCGGGTCTCATGCAGACCGTCGGCCGCACGCCGAGCGCGATCCTTTCAGAGCCGCCAGCGTTCACGATCCTTCCGCAGGGCGAGGACGTCTCGCGTCTCGGGCCCGTCACCGTCACCTTCGAGAAGACGCCGGAGGAGCGCGCGCCGGATGCGCTCTTCCAGGTCGTCCCCGAGACGAAGGGGACGTACGCCTGGCTCGGCGCCCGCACCGCCCTGTTCCAGCCCGACTTCCCCGGGTTCGTTCGCGGGTCGACCTATACCGTGAACGTGCCCGCGCGGCCCGACGCGGGCCTGGCGAGCGCGATCTCCAAGAGGTTCACCGTGACGGGCCAGCTGTCGGTGCAGCAGACGATCCCCGGCGACGGCGACACCGAGGTCCCGCTCGCGGCGCAGCTCTTCGTGCAGTTCAGCCGCTCGGTCGCGCCGCTCACCACGCTGTCGGCGCAGCGCGCCGATCCCGTCGTCACGTTCGAGCCCGCGCTCCACGGCACCGGCGAGTGGCTCAACACGTCTATCTACCGTTTCCTCCCGACCGACCTCGCGCCGGCGACGACGTACCGATTGAAGGTGGCGAAGGGACTCACCTCCGCCGCGGACGGCGTGCTGCAGCAGGACTGGAGCGCGACGTTCACGACGATCATGCCCGCCGTCGATTCGATCCAGCCCGACACGAACTGGATCTACTGCGGGCCGTGGCAGCAGGTCGACGTCACGTTCAACCAGGCGATGGACCCGGCATCGCAGGCCGGCTTCAGCATCCGCAACGCCGAGACGAGCGCGATCCCGCCGGGGACACTGAAGTGGAACGACGCCAGGACTGTGCTCTCGTGGAACCCGAGCGAGCGGCTCGGCGTGCAGACCCGCTACCAGGTCACGCTCGACAAGGGACTGAAGGGCGCGCGCGGCGGCATCAGCGCGAATCCGCGCACGTCCACCTTCGTGACCATCGCGCAGCCGTCGGTCGCGAACACGTCGCCCGCGAACGGCGATCAGAACGCGCAGCGCTTCGGCATTCGCATCAACTTCGCGACCCCGATGGATCCCGCGACTCTGGAAGATAAGGTGCGCGTGTCGGGGTTCAGCGCCGCGGACCTCGAGGGAAACGTGTACCCGAGCGAGCAGGGGCTGACCGTCAGCGTGCCCCTCAAGTCATCGACGGCCTACACCGCGAACCTCCTTCCCGGTGCGACCGACCGCTACGGCCAGGCGATGGGCGGCTACCAGTTCTCGTTCACGACCGGTGCCCCCTTACCGTCGGTCTCGCTCGCGCTGCCCGGGTACGGCTCGTCCGCGGTGTACTCGTCGTCGGCCGAGCCGATCCTCTATTTCCAGGCGACGAACGTTCCGTCGGTCGAGTTCACGCTCTGGCCGCTGACCGCCGACGAAGGCCGGCGCGTGATGCACGACCCGGGCGCCGGCGCGCCGGCTCAGTTCAAGCCGTCGCTGCCGGTCCTCCGGACCTGGACCGAGACGGTCAGAGGCGCGAAGGACGAGGTGCTGCTCGGCTCGACGTCCCTCTCCGGTGGCAGGGGGGCGCTCGCGAAGGGCTACTACTACCTCGTCACGAGCGGTCAATACGCGTCGTACGTCGCGTTCGCGGTGGTCGACACCGTCCTCGTGACGAAGCTCTCGAACGACGAGCTCCTCGTGTGGGCGCTCGATCACGACACCGGCGCGCCGCTTCAGGGCGTCAACGTTCGCGGAAGCGGGCCGGCGCTCGAGCCGAGCGAGATGCGCACCGATGCGAGCGGCCTCGCGTCGTTCAAAGTGCCGCTCCCGCTGCTCGGCGGCTCGACCGACCGCTCGTACATCCTCTGGATAGACGGCGGCGGACGGAACGCGGTCACGAGCACACGTTGGCCGAGCATGAACGCGTACCAGTTCTCGCTTCCCGGCGACTACTACGCGCGCGAGTGGGTCGGGCACCTGTACACCGATCGGCCGATCTACCGGCCCGGCGAGACGGTCCAATGGAAGGGCGTGGTCCGCGGCGACGACGACGCGACGTACAGCGTCCCGCGCGCCGACGCGACCTTCCTTGTCGCGATCCTCAACGCGCGCGGGCAGCAGGTGCGCCAGGACGAAGTGAAACCCAACGAGTTCGGATCGTTCTCCGGCAGCCTCGAGCTCCCGAGCGACGCGCCGACGGGTAACTACGTCGTTAACATCATGTATACGCGCGGGACTCAGTGGAGCGTGGCGAGCAACAGCTTCCTCGTCGCCGAGTTCCGCAAGCCCGAGTTCGAGGTGACCGTCACGTCCGGCCTGACGTCCTACGTGAACGGCGACACGATCGACGCGAAGGCGACGGCGAGCTTCTTCTTCGGCGGCGCAGTGGCGGGCGCCGGGCTCGAGTGGTCGGCGCTCGCCGATCCGTACACGCTCCGTGTTCCCGGCTACGAGTACTTCTCGTTCAACGACTTTGACTACGCCACGCCGTACGTCGCGCGCGACGCGCTACGAGCGAAGGGCACGGCGAAGACGGACCAGAACGGCGTCGCCAGCTTCGGCGTCCCCGCCTCGCTCGCCACCTCCGAGGGCGCGCAGCGGTTCACCCTGGGCGCCGCCGTTCAGGATCAGAACGGCCAGGTCGTAGCCGGCAGCAGCACCGTCACGGTGCACCCAGCGTCGCTGTACGCAGGCATTCGCCCCGCTCAGTACGTGGCGAACGAGGGCGCGAACGCGCGCATCGACCTCGTCACGGTCGATACCGACGGGAAGATCCTTCCCGATCGCGCGGTGACGGTGCGTGTGTACGACCGCCAATGGATCACGACGAAGGAAGTGATTCCCGGCGGCGGGCGCCGCTACCGCAGCGACGTGAAGGACACGCTCGTCGCGACGCTCTCAGCGCGCACCGACGCGAAGGGCGAGGGCGCGGTCTTCTACCGGCCGACCAAGTCCGGCTCGCTCCGTCTCGTCGCCGAGGTGACGGACGCGAAGGGCCGGACCTCGCGGTCCGCCACGTTCCTCTGGGTGTGGGGCACCTCGCGGGCGCTCTGGCAGGTCACCAACGACGACGCGGTCAAGCTCGTCGCGGACAAGGAGCGCTACGAGATCGGCGACACCGCCGAAGTCCTCGTACCTGCACCGTTCCCCGGCGCGCAGGCGCTCATCACGATCGAGCGCGGCAAGATCAAGACGCGCGAGGTCCGCAAGTTCGCGACGAACAGCGAGCGCCTGCGCATCCCGATCACCGACGCTTCGGTACCCGACATCTTCGTGTCGGTCGTCATGTACTGGCCGCCGACCTCAACTGACCCCATCCCGCGCTACAAGGTCGGCTACGTCGAGCTTCCGGTCTCCACGGCGACGCGCGTGCTGAACGTGAGCATCCGTCCCGATCGCGATCAGGCGAAGCCCGGCGACACCGTTCGGTACGACATCAAAGTCACCGACAAGGCCGGCAACGGCGTGCGGTCGGAGGTCTCGGTTGCCGTCGTCGACAAGGCCGTCCTGTCGCTGCAGGACGAGCGGGGACCCGACGGGCTGCGCGCGTTCTGGTTCGAGCGTGGACTAAGCGTCACGACCGGATCTTCCATGGCCGTCTCCATAAATAGGTGGAACGACGTCATCGCCGAAGCGCCCAAACAGGGCAAAGGCGGCAGCGGTCTCGTCGGTCAACAGGTGCGCCAGGACTTCCGCAACACCGCGTACTGGAGCGCTCAGGTTCTGACCAAGGCTGACGGCACCGCGTCCGTCGACGTGAAGATGCCCGACAACCTGACGACGTGGCGCATGCAGGCGCGCGCCATCAGCGGCGACACCATGGTGGGCGAGGGCACGAACGAGCTTCTCGCCACGCAGCCGCTGCTTCTCCGGCCCGCGCTGCCGCGCGCTCTGCGCGTCGGCGACTCGGTCGAGCTCCGCGCGCTGGTGCGCAACGCGACGAAGAGCGACGCGGCAGTGACCGTGACGCTCAAGGCCGAAGGCGTGACCGTGACCGGTTCGCTCGGTCGGAACATCACTGTTCACCCGAGCGAGTCCGTGATCGTGAGCTGGCCCGCGAAGGTCGAGTTCGAGGGCACCGCGAAGCTGCGCTTCACTGCGACGGGACCCGGCGACCTCTCCGACGCGATCGAGCAGCAGCTGCCGGTACTCATCGACATGACGCCCGAGACGACGGCGACCGGCGGGATCGTCACGAAGGACGGCCAACTCGAGGCGCTCTATCTCCCGACCTTCGCCGATACCAAGCACGGCTCGCTCTCCGTTTCGGTGCAATCCGCGCTGACCGGCTCGATGGCCGACGAGCTCAAGTCGCTCGAGCCTTACGTGTACGAGAACGCCGAGTACGTGGCGAGCCGGCTCATCGCAACGCTCGCCGTGAAGCGCGCCGAGAAAAGCGCTGGCGTGGCGAGCACTCGCGACGGCCGCATCGCGACCGACGTCGCGGGCCTCATCGGACGACAACGGCCCGACGGCGGATGGGCCTGGTGCGAACAGCCGCTCTGCCAGACCGACCCGAACGTCACCGGCTGGGCGCTCATCGCGCTCGGCGAAGCGCAGCGCGACGGCCTGTCTGTCGACTCCGGCGTCATTCGCAGGGCGACCGGGTACGTAATCGGTTACGTGAACCGCTCGACCGACATCGCGCACCCCGCGGACATCAACCAAAAGGCCTTCCTGCTCTACGCGCTCGCCGCCGCGGGCGGCCGCGACGCGGCCCTGGTGCCGGCCCGCGCGCTCTTCGAGCAGCAACGCGCCCAGCTCGGCAACTGGGGCCGCGCATATCTCCTCCTCGCTCTCACCGAAAGCGGCGTCGCCGGCGACGACGCACAGGTCGGTGCGCTCTTCAACGACCTTGCGGGCGCGACGATCCCGAGTGCGAACGGCAACCACTGGGAGGACGCCGCTGACAAGCGCGGCTCGTTCCTCACCAGCACCGCGACCACTGCGCTTGCGACACTCGCGATCGCGCGCATCCGGCCGGATCACGCGCTCGTCCCGCAGACGGTGCGCTGGCTCGTGATCGGCCGCGGCGCGAACGGGTGGCACAGCTCGGTCGATCGCGCGATGGGCGTGCTCGCCCTCTCGAGCTACGCGGTGTCCACCGGAGAGCTCGCCGGCGACTTCAGCTATGCCGTGGAGCTCGACGCGAAGGACATCCTCTCGGGCCTCGTGAAGCCGAACACGACACCGACGACCGCCACGAAGGCGGTGCCGCTGTCGCTCTTCAAACCGGGTACGACGAGCTTCCTCGCGTTCACGCGCGACTACCAGCGGCCCGGCCGGCTCTACTACACGCTCGACCTGCGCTACATGACCCCCGCGAAGGGCATCGACGCGCTGAACCGCGGGTTCGCCGTGTCGCACCAGTACACGTTGCTCGACGCTCCGACGAAGCCGATTACCAGCGCGAAGCTCGGCGAGACGGTGCGCGTGACCGTGACCGTCATGGTGCAGAGCGACCACAGCTACGTCGTGGTCGAGGATCCGCTCCCGGCCGGGCTCGAGCCCGTCGACGCGCGTCTCAAGAACGTCGACCCTGCGCTCAAGAACAAGCTCGACAACGACCTCGCCGCGGCGGCGCAGAAACAGTTCGGCGGCGACGCGTACTTCGCACCGTGGTACCGCTGGTATTACAGCCCGTGGCACCAGGTCGAGCTGCGCGACGATCGCGCGGTGCTCTCGACGACGCGACTCTCGAAGGGTATCTACGAGTACGTCTACTACGCCCGCGCAACGACACCGGGCGACTTCTTTGTGGCACCGGCGCACGCCGAGGAGACGT
>JBBPIP010000021.1:0-38818 GCA_038040265.1 Chloroflexota bacterium
GCTCGCGGCAGGCGCGGATGACGCGCACGGCGATCTCGCCGCGATTCGCGATCAGGACTTTCTCGATCGGCGTCACGATGAGACCTGTGCGAGCCAGAAACGATTTCCGTCAGGATCGGCGGCGCGTGCGACGAGGATCCCGTACTGATTGACGGGTCTCGCGACGACCTCGCCGCCTTCGCGCTGAACCGCCGCGCACGCGGCGTTGATGTCATCGACTTCAAAGCCGAGATGCGTCTCGGTCGCGGCCTTCGCGCCGCCGTCGTGAAGCGCGACGATGCCACCGTCAGCGGAGAGCTCGGTCCACGATGGCGACTCGGAACGAGGGACGAGTCCGAGCGCGCGTCGATAGAACCCAGCGGTCTTAGCGACGTCGACTGCCATCAGGCGGACATAGGTCTTCGTGACCTTCATCGCGTGTCTCCCTTCAACAGCGGAAGCGACTGCCGAAGCGTGCTCTCGTCCGAGACGTTGCCGGTCACGATGTTTGGGAGGATCCGCTTGACCAGTCCGGTGAGCACGGTCCCAGGACCGAACTCAACGAACGCGGACGCGCCCTCCCCGTTCGCTCGCGTGACCGATGCGACCCACTGTACTGGAGACCACACCTGCTTCTCCAGAAGTGCGGGCATTTCCCGCGCGTGCTCGTGCACGCGGGCGTCCACGTTCGCGATGAGGCGATAGCGCAGGGCGTGGAAAGGTGTGACATCAATCGCTTGCCGGAGCCGTGGCGAGGCGGCCTGCATCGCGGGGGAATGGAACGCAGCTGAGACACGCAGGGGTATGACGCGCTTCGCGCCGATCTTCTTCAGTTCGTCGGACGCGCGAGCGAGCTCGCTCCGCGGTCCGGAGATGACGACCTGTCCCGGAGCGTTGTCGTTCGCGACGACAACGTGCGTTCCGATGAGCGCGCGCGCTATGACGTAGGCATCGAGGCCGATCACCGCGGCCATGGCGCCCAGCGGATCGGCGGCCTGCATTAGCTCGCCGCGCGTGCGCACCAAACGCACGGCATCGGTCAGCGTCAACGCGCCGCCCGCGACGAGCGCGCTGAACTCGCCGAGCGAATGTCCAAGGACGACGGCAGGCTCGGGTAGCGGCGCGCCCATCGCTTCCTCCGCCGCGCGCAACGCGGCGATCGACGCCGCGACCAAGGCGGGCTGCGTGTTCGCGGTGCGATCGAGCTCGTCCTGCGGACCATCGAAGCACAGCTTTCGCAGATCGACTCCGATCGCTTCATTTGCTTCTTCGAAAGCGCGAGCGGCGCTCGCGTATCGCTCGGCGAGGTCTTTGCCCATTCCAACGGTCTGCGATCCCTGACCCGGGAAGACCCATGCGACCGAGGCGCTACTCATGAGGGCGCCGAGTCTACGTACTGGCGGTCGGTGAGACGCCTCCGCTACTAGGTGGCATGTGCCGGGAGAGGCATCATCTGCCGCAAATGGCACGTCTTGCGGAGTGGACGGTCACCGAGGCGTCGGGACGCGAGCACCGCGTGTGGGTCGAGCGCGCGCCGCTTCTCGGCACGCGCGTCATCGTCGACCGGCGAAGGCTCGAGCGATTCGACCAGACGCCCGAGTCCGACCGCTACGTCACGAGCCTCGCGGGCCACGTCCTCACCGTGAACACCCCGCGGGCATCGGGCGATCAGCCCACCCTTCATGTAGACGGCAAGCCCGTGCTCGGTACAGAGACGACGCTTCCGGCGCCGGTCGAGAGCGCCCCGGACGCGACGGGCGCGACCGTCACCAGCCGCGACCTGCTTCGCTTCCAGCTCCTCCAGAAGCGCGGCACCGGTGGCGCCTGGTTCTACTGGATCGGCGGCGCGTCGATCCTGAACTCCGTCCTCAATGCGGCGGGAACGGAGTGGGGTCTCGCCCTGGGACTCGGCGTGACGTACCTCATCGACGGACTCGCCCAAGGCTTCAGCAATACGGTGCGCACGCCGATCTACGCGTTCGTCATCGACATCGCGATTGCCGGCGGATTCCTGTTGCTCGGGCGCGCGGCGCGCCGCGGCAATCTCGGCTGGTACGCCGTCGGCATCGCGCTGTACGCGCTGGACGGTCTTCTGTTCGTGCTGGTGCAGGACTTCCTCGGCATCGCGGTGCACGCGATCGCCATCTACGCGCTGATCTCGGGTTGGCGCGCGGCCCGCTCCCTGAAGCAGCTCGAGGCTCCGGCTCCCGCTCTGGTCGGCTAGCTCCGCCGGAACTCGCGCGGGTACTCGGGGAAGTACCGCTCGATCGTCGAGAGATCGAACTCGCGCAGGATCGAACTGTTGGACTCGCGCGCGAGGAGGAATTCGAACGAGCGCCTCACCAGGTCCGCGACATCGCCGTCGCCGTAACGCTCGCGCTCGGCGCGCGAGACGCGCACGCGGTGGTTCGTCGTTTGGCGATCCTTCACGGTGACGTCGGCGACGTGACCGTCGCCCGACTCGCGGACGCTGACGGCGATCCGGTCAGCGGAGGGCAATGACGAAGAGGGCCTGTCCGTACTCCACCGGCGCGCCGCCGGTCACGAGCACTTCGCGGATCTCGCCATCGGCGGGCGCGGTGATCTCGGCGACGTGACCGAGGGACTGGATCCCGCCGAGCGTGTCGCCGCGCGCCACCGCGTCGCCCGTGCTCCACTCGCGCGCGATGCTGAAGACGCCGACCGTCGTCGCGTGCACGCGCTGTGTCTTCTCGACTGGGGCTTCCTCTTCCTTCACCGCCGCTGCGTTCGGCGCCGCGCTGCCTTGCCGCTGCCGCGATACCGAGACCGCGAAGCCGTCCGCTTCCACTTCGATCGTGACAGCGGCAAGTCCCGCGGGGAGCTCGAGGCGGAGCAGGTCGTCGACGAGGCCGAGGAGCGGATCGCTGTCGCTCAAAGGCCGCCCTTCTCCAAGGGATTGCGCAGGATGCGCCGCCACCAGGGCGCTGGGGGCGTCGGTGTCGCGCCGCCGTTCGGCTCGACGAAGGTCCCGAATGCGCGGAAGCGCTCGTAGCGCAGAGAGAGAAGGCCGGGGACCGGCACGCGCGAGAGCCGCTCGAGCTGCGCGATGAGTGCGGTCTTGATCGCGGCGGCGGTCGCGTCGTGATCGGTATGTGCGCCGCCGGCGGGCTCGCGAATGAGCGCGTCGGCAACACCCGTCTCCAGGAGGTCGGGCCCGGCGAGCTTCATGGCGACGGCGGCCCGCTCGGATTCGCTTGCGCTTCGCCAGAGGATCGCGGCACAGCCTTCGGGCGAGATCACGGAGTACGTCGCGTTCTCGAGCGCGAGCACCACGTCCCCGACGCCGAGCGCGAGCGCCCCACCCGAGCCGCCCTCGCCGAGCACGACGACGACGATCGGGACGGCGAGACGGGTCATCACGTGGATGCTCGACGCGATCGCTTCGGCCTGTCCGCGCTCCTCAGCTTCCGGCCCTGGATACGCGCCGGGCGTGTCGACGAGCGTCACGAGCGGCACGTGGAATTTCTGCGCGAGGCGGTAGAGCCGCATCGCCTTGCGGTATCCCTCCGGATACGGCATCCCGAAGTTGCGGTGGATGTTCTCCTCGGTCGAGGAACCCTTCTGCTGGCCGACGACGATGACCGGGCGACCGTCGAGCTCGGCGATGCCGCCGACGATCGCGGGGTCGTCGCGGAACGAGCGGTCCCCGTGGAGCTCCTGGAAGCGCTCGAAGACGCGGTTGATGATGTCGAGCGCGTGCGGTCGCGCGATGTTGCGCGCCGTCTGCACGGTCTGCCACGGCGTCGGCCGCACCGACGCGAGCTGCGTCGCGTCGGTGACGAGTCCGGCCTCGACCGCCAGGTGTCCGTTGCCCTCCGTGGCGCGCCGCGAGCCGACGATGCGATCGAGCATGGACACGCTAGAGGCTCCAGCGAAGGTCTTGGCCCGCGACACGGAACGCGTTCAGGAAGAACGCGATGCGTTCCTTGAGCTGCGTGCGCGGCACAACCTGGTCGACGAAGCCGTGCTCGAGAAGGAACTCGGAGCGCTGGAACCCCTTGGGGAGCTTCTCGCCGATGGTCTCGCTGGTCACGCGAGCGCCGGAGAAACCGATGAGCGCGCCGGGCTCGGCCAGGACGATGTCGCCGAGCGAGGCGAACGACGCGAGCACACCGCCCGTCGTTGGATCGGTGAGCACGCTGATGAATGGGATCGCCGCTTCGTCAAGGCGCGCCACCGCCGCGACGGTCTTCGCGAGCTGCATGAGGGCGATGGTCCCCTCCTGCATGCGCGCGCCACCGGACGCGGACACGATGACGAGCGGTTTGCGCTCCGAAAACGCGCGCTCTGCTGAGCGCGTGAGCTTCTCTCCGACGACGCTCCCCATCGAGCCGCCCATGAACTCGAAGTCCATGACTGCGAGGACGACCGGGATCCCCGAGATCCGCGCGTCCCCGGTCAGGACGGCGTCTTTGTGTCCGCTCTTTGCCTGCGCCGCCGCGATGCGCTCCGGGTAGGGCTTGCTGTCGACGAACCCGAGCGGATCGGACGACACCATGTCGGCGTCGGTCTCGTTGAACGACTTCGGATCGGCCAGGAGCTCGATGCGAGCGAGGGCGCCGAGCTTGAAGTGGTGCCCGCACTTCTGACACACGCGGTCATTTCGCTCGAGCTGCTTGTTGAACAGCATCTCGCCGCAGCTCGGGCACTGCGTCCAGAGATGCGTGGGGAACTCTTTCGTCTTGCGACCGAACGGGTTGCGGAGCCTCACCCTCGAGCGTCCTCCTCGCGATACCAGCACAACCCGGCGATGCCGGGGCCGGTATGCGTACCAATGATGGGCCCGGCCTCCGCGGTCCAGTACTCCACGCAATGGAATTGCTCCTGAACCCATTCACCGAGGACACGAGCGCGCTCGGGGTTATTGGTGTGCATCGCGCACGCGTGGATGCGCGAGCCCGGTGGGACGCGCTCCTCGATGAGCTGCTTCAGCCGCTCGACGCCGCGCTCGCGAGTGCGGACCTTGTCGATGAGGACGCGGTCACCGTCCTTCACCTCGACGATGGGCTTGATAGATAGGAGCGCGCCGAACGCCGCCTGAGCCCCGGAGACCCGCCCGCCGCGCCGCAGGTACTCGAGCGTGTCGATGAGCGCGAGGATCTGCACCTTTCCGGCGAGGCGGCGCGCGAGCGCGACCGTCTCGTCGAAGCTACGACCATTCCGGAGGGCGCGCGCGCAGGCGGTCGCGATCAGCGTGATGCCCCCGGCAGTGGTTCGTGAATCGACGACCTCGATCCTCGCGCCATCCACCTGCTGCGCCGCGGTCTTCGCGACGGTGTGAGTCACCGACGCCTCATTGATGACCGTGATGGCGAGGATCGAACGGTAGCCCTCGCGCACCAGGCGCTGGTAGATCTCGACGCACTCGCCGAGCGACGGCGCGGCGGTAGTCGGCAATTTCTTCGAGGACTCGAGCTTCTCGTAGAACTGCGCCGGCGTTATGTCGACGCCGGGCGTGAACTCCTCATCGCCGAACAGCACGTGGACCGGGAGCAGGTGGAAGCCGAAGTCCCGCTGCACTTCATCCGGTAGCGCGGAGCTGCCGTCGATGATGATCGCGGTGCGGTCGCTCATGAGACCGCACGCACATCGCCAACGACGACTCGCTCCGAGCCGACGAGCAGCGCGCCGTCATCCGCGATGTCCCGAGCGATACCGCGCACGAGCGATCTCCCTTCCCGCGTGACCTCGACCTCGCGTCCGAGTACCGTCGACCGCCGGCGCCACTCGTCGAGCGCCGCAGCGCGCTCGGCTGGTGCCGCGACGCGGTCGAGCTCGCGCGTGAGATCGACGAACAGCGAAAGCCTGTCGACGGTGTGTCCGGCCAGTGCGAGTGACGTGGCGGTCGACCGCAGCTCCGACGGAAACGCGTCGATCCGCTGATGCACGTTCACGCCGATTCCCAGCACCAGCGAACCGCCTTCCCCATCAGTGGTCGCATGGGCGAGTGCACCGGCGACCTTCTTATGGCCAGCCTCGACGTCGTTGGGCCATTTTAGGGAGGCGTCGCCCATTCCCAGACGCTCGAGCGCCCGGGCGACGGCGACCCCGGCCAGAAGCGCGAAAAGGCCCGGTTCCGCGGGCGTCGGGCGGAAAAGCCACGACGCCAGGAGGCTGGTTCCGGCGGGGGCCTGCCAGGAACGACCGCGGGTGCCCTGCCCCGCTGTCTGGTGATCCGCGACCACGACAGACGCGCCGGATCCCGAAGCCGCGAGCGCGCGGGCGCGGTCCTGCGTGCTCGGGAGCTCGGCGTGGTACTCGATATCGCGGCCAATCTCGAGCGACAGCGCGCTTCGCACCGCCGGGATCGCCAGGAGCGCGAGGCGCATCAGCGCGTGGCGGAGAGAATCAGCGGGACGCGGACGATCTCGTCGATCTCCCCATCCCTGGGGCTGCGCGTGTAGACCTCGGCGAATCCGATGATGTCGGACGGCGGGTCCTGGTACGTCGCGGTGATCGAGAACGTTCCTTTGCCTGGCGCGCCGGCGGTCGCTGTGGTGAACCCGCTCGCCAGCACGCGACCGGCCGTGTCGGTCACCTGCCAGACGAGTGCGGCCTCGAACACGCTCGCTTCGCCGCTGATCGTGAGCGGGCTGCGCACGCGCGTGTTCGCGAGCGGCTCCTTCACGAGGATCCCGCCTCGCGCAGAGAGAAGGGGCGTCGGCACCGGGGTGGGCGTGGGTGTCGGGCTCGGTGTCGGGCTGGCGCTCGCGGTCGAGCTGGGGGTCGCCGTCGTGCGGACCGGCGTGGGCGTCGGCGTCGTGACGACGATCCGGTTGTCGACGCATCCGGTCGCAAGCAGAACCGCCACGAGGAGCACGGCGCCGAGCCTCATGAGCGGATCACCTGCGCGCCGGCTGCGCGCACGCGGACGACCCGCCCCCGCCCACTCGTTCCGACTGCGTGAGCGGCTTCTTCCATGGCGGCGACGACCCGCGCCGCAAGCCGCGCCGGCGCGAAGGCGACGACCGCCGGCCCGGCCCCGGACAGCGCGGCGCCAAACGCGCCTGCGCCTCGGGCCGCGGCGATGATGTCGTTCAGGCCGGTCACCAGATGCGCGCGCGCCGGCTGATGCAGCCGGTCCACCATGGCGATCGATAGGAGCGCTCCATCGGAACGCAGTATCGCGGCGAGGAGCGCGGATGCATGCGCGATGTTGAAGACGGCGTCGGCCCGCGAGACGTTCGCCGGGAGAACGCTGCGCGCCTTGTCCGTCGAGAGGGGCTCGCGTGGGATGAACAGGCAGATCCGCCACGTGCGCGGGAACGAAATTCGCGTCGCGACCGGGCCCTCGTCGCTCGGGAGCGCGACCGTGAACGCGCCGTAGAGCGCCGCGGCCACGTTGTCGGCGTGTCCCTCGACCTCGCTGGCGACGCGCAGGAGCGAGCGGCGATCGAGTGGATCGCCCATGAGCGCATTCGCGGCCACCACGCCGCCGACGATGGCGGCCGCGCTCGATCCGAGCCCGCGTCCGACCGGGATCGCCGAACGTTGCGTCACGTGATAGGAACCGAGCGTTTCGGATGCCGCCTCCGCGGCCGCGCGCGCCGACACGACGAAGAGATTGTCGTCACCGCTCGGGATGCCGTCGCCGTTCTCGTGGGCGTTGCCGTCGCCGTCCTGGGTCACCGACCACGAGCGCGCCGGACGGAGGTCGAACTCGGCGAGAAGCGGAAGGGCGATCGCGAACGAATCGAAGCCAGGGCCAAGATTCGCGCTCGATGCGGGCACCCGCACGCGAAGCTCCCCCACTGCTACGAACTCAACGCGGCGCGGACCGCGTCCGGTGTCGCGTCTACCTCGGCGATGTCGCCGGCAAGCGAACGCGCACGGTCCGGGTCTTTCATGCCGTTACCGGTGAGGACGCAAACGACGCGTTTCGCACCACCAAGCCCGTTCGCGCGAGCGCGTTTCCGCAGTCCGGCGATCGACGCCGCCGAGGCGGGCTCGGCAAAGACGCCCTCGCAGCGGGCCAGGAAGCTGTAGGCGTCGAGGATCTCGTCGTCGGTCACCGCGTCGATCGCCCCGCCCGACTCATCGCGTGCCGCCACCGCGCCTTTCCACGACGCCGGGTTGCCGACGCGGATGGCTGTTGCGACCGTCTCCGGCTTAGCGACGGGCGTCCCGCTGACCAGCGGCGCCGCCCCGGCCGCCTGATAGCCGTACATCCGGGGCCGCTGGCGCGCCATTCCGTTCCCCGCCGCCTCGATGAACCCCTTCCAGTAGGCGGTGATGTTCCCGGCGTTGCCGACCGGGATGAACAGCGCGTCGGGAGCGTCGCCCAGCGTCTCGCAGATCTCGAAGGCGGCGGTCTTCTGACCCTCGAGGCGGTAGGGGTTGACGCTGTTCACGAGCGTGGCCTCGCCTTGTTCGGCGAGCGCCCGGACGACAGTCAGTGCGGCGTCGAACGCACCGCGGACCGCGATCACCTGCGCACCGTGCGCGATCGCCTGCGCGAGCTTGCCGGCCGCCACCTGTCCGGCCGGGAGGATTACGGTGCAGGACATGCCCGCGCGCGCGGCGTAGGCGGCAGCCGAAGCGGCCGTGTTGCCGGTCGACGCACAGAGCACCATCCGGGCACCGTCTTCGAGGGCCTTTGCGACCGCGACGACCATGCCGCGATCTTTGAAGGAGCCGGTCGGGTTCTGCCCTTCCACCTTGAGCCAGATCTCGGGAACTCCCGTCTCGCGCTCGAGGGCGCGAGCGCGCACCAATGGTGTGCCTCCCTCGCCGAGGGTGAGCCGGGGTGTCCGGTCGGTTACTGGGAGATACGACGCGTAGCGATCGATCAGGGAACGCGCGTCTGGCACCGGGAAGCATGGTATTCCGTCGGTACCATTCGCCTGTGAACCTTTCGACGCGAGAGCGGCAGCTCCTCACGACACTCGTCGTGCTGCTCATCATCCTCGCGACCTTCCAGCTTCTTTCCTATGTAACCGACGCGCTCTCGCGGGTCGCCGACGTCGTGATCATTTTCGTGGCGGCGTGGGCCGTGTCGTACCTGCTCGCGCCTCTCGTGAATCGGATCGACGAGCGGACGATCCTGAATCGCGCGCTCAGCGTCGTCGTGGTCTACATCGGAATCGCATTCGTGCTCGCTGGGACGCTCGCGCTCGCGGTTCCGGGACTCGTGAGTCAGCTGAACGACCTGATCGTGCGCGCTCCCGAGTACGGCGACCGCGCGGCGCGAGAAGTCATTGCGCTCCAGCAGCGCCTCGAAGCGGCGGGCCTGCCGGTCAACGTGACCGACCTATACGGCCAGGTGCCGGCGAAGCTCTCCCAAATAGCGGGATCGATCGCGGCCGACGCCCTCGGATTCGTCTCGGCCACGGCAAATGTCCTCTTCAACGCGACGCTCGTCCTCATCATCGCGTTCATCATGCTGATCGACGGGGATCGGCTGTGGCAGCGCTTCCTCGGCGCTCTCACCCCGGAGCTGCGCAGCGAGGCCGAGCTGCTCCGCCAGAGCGCGGACCGCTCGTTCGGCGGGTTCATCCGTGGCTCGCTCATCCTCGGCGTGATCTACGGGGTCGCCACTCTCATCATCCTGGTCGCGCTCGGCGTCCCGTTCGCGGGTGTACTAGCCGTGTTCTCCGGCCTCACGATGATCATTCCATTCTTCGGCCCGATCATCGCGGAGATTCCCGTCCTCGCGGTCGCCCTTCTCGGCGCGCCCGACGTCTTCATCTGGGTGGTCGTGCTGACGATCATCCTGCAGCAGCTCGTGCTCAACGTGATCGGGCCGCGCATCATGTCCAACGCGATCGGCATCCACCCGATCTTTGTGTTCCTAGCGCTGCTCCTCGGATCGCGTATCGCCGGTTTCTGGGGCGTCGTCCTGGCGATGCCGGTCGCCGGCGTGATCAACACGTTCGTCCGATACGGGTTCCAGGTCGCGCAGGGGCGCCGCGCGCGCACGGAGGCATCCACGCTCATGGACGAGGCCGACGCCGCCTCAGCGGCAGCGGCTGCCGATCTGCGCGACGCCGAAGCCGAGACGAGGGAGGCACTGCGTCTCGCCCGCCAGGCGCGTCTCGACGCGCGAGGCAAGTGACCGCGGAAGGCAAGCACATCCTCGTCACGAACGACGATGGCATCGAGTCGGATGCGCTCGGACCCCTGGCCGACGCGCTCGGTGCGATCGGAAGCGTCGACATCATCGTGCCGGAGCGCAACTGGAGCGGCGCGAGCCACAGCATCACCCTCTACCGGCCGCTGCGCGTCAAGGCGACGCAGCTCCGCTCCGGTCAGCGCGCGTACATGAGCGACGGATCCCCGACGGATTGCGTGCGCCTCGCGATGCTCGGGTTCCTTCCGCAGAAGCCAGACCTGGTCGTGTCGGGCATCAACCGCGGCGCGAACATGGGCGACGACATCACGTACTCAGGGACCGTCGCCGCCGCCATGGAAGGACTGCTCTCCGGTGTGCCGTCGATCGCGATCTCGATCGGCGCCTTTGGGGCGAACATCGACTTCGGGCCTTCCGCGTCGTTCGCGGCGCTGCTCGGTAAGAACATCCTCGCGAAGGGGTTCTCGTCCGACGCGCTCCTCAACGTGAACGTGCCGGCACTCCCGCGCGATCGGATCGCCGGCGTCGAGGTCACGCGACTGGGCAAGCGCAACTACCGCGACCAGCTCGTCGAACGGCTGGACCCCTACGGCGAGCCCTATTACTGGGTCGGGGGCCCGGCGGTCGCGGGCGAGGCCGAAGAGGGCACCGACGTCGCGGCGATGCGCGACGGAAAGATCAGCGTGACTCCGATCTATCTGGACCTCACGAACCACAAGCTCATCGACGACCTCGCGACGTGGGACTGGGGCTGGAGCGCACCGCTCGAAGTGAGCGCGGACTAGCGAGGGGCGTTACCGCGAGGGCGTAGCGACTCGCGGGAGGACGGCGGGATGCCCATCCCGCGCCACGACCTCGAGACCGTCGCCGAACACCGCCCGAACCAGATCGGCCCGCAGCACCTCGACCGGGCTGCCCTCCCGTGCCACGCGGCCGTCGGCAATCACGACGATCCGTGACGCGAAGCTCGATGCGAGGTTGAGATCGTGGAGGACCGCGCACACCGCGAGCTCCCGCCTGGCGGCAAGCGCGCGGATGAGCTCGAGGGTCGCGATCTGGTGCGCGGGGTCGAGGTGGACGGTCGGCTCATCGAGGAGGAGCACCTCGGTCTCCTGCGCCAGCGCCATCGCCAGAACGGCGCGCTGCCGCTCGCCGCCCGAAAGCCGATCGATTCGGCGCGTGGCGAGAGGACCGAGCTCGAGCTCGTCGATGGCGCGATCGACCGCGACGACATCGTCGGCGGACGCGCGGCCGAACGCGCCGAGTCGAGCGGTCCGTCCCAAGGCGACGACCTCGCGCACCGTGAAAGGGAAGAGCGTGTCGAAGATCTGCGGCACCACTGCAATCCGGCGAGCAAGTGCGGAGCGGGACATCCTCGTCAAGGTCTGACCATCGAGGGCGACGGTACCGGCCGTTGGCCGCAGCAATCCAGCGAGGACCCGCAGCAGCGTCGACTTCCCCGCTCCGTTCGGCCCCACTACCGCCACGATCTCGCCGGCTCCGATTGAGAACGAACACTCATGGAGAACGACCCGTGACCCGTATCCCGCAGTGACCGCGGTCGCCGCGAGGCTTGTCATAGGACGATCCGCCGCGAACGGACGAGAAGCGCAAGGAAAAATGGCGCGCCGATGAGCCCGGTGATCGCGCCGACGGGCAGCTCCGCGGGCGCGATGATCGTTCGCGCGCCGAGGTCCGCGAGGACCAGAGCCGCAGCGCCGGCGAGAAAGCTCGCTGGGACGAGACGGCGGTGCGTCGCGCCGATCACGAAGCGCAGCGCGTGCGGGACGACGAGACCGACAAAGCCCACGAGGCCCGCGAGAGCGACCGCCGCACCTGACAGAAGCGCGGTCGCTCCGAGCACGGCGGTCGTCGTTCGATCGGGATCCACCCCAAGGGTTGCAGCGGTGTCCTCGCCGAACGCGTAAGCGTCGACGCGATGCGCGAGCACGAGCGCAAAACCGAGTCCGGCGGCAACGATGGCCGCGGCCACGCCGAGCTCCGCCCAGCTGATGACGGAGACGCCTCCCTGCAGCCAACCCAGTACGGCGCGCAGCTGCAATGCGAGGCGGTCGCTCGATACAAGCAGGAACGTGACGACAGCGCCTGCAAAAGATGTGAGCACCACGCCGGCCAGGAGCACGGTGAGGACGGTCGTGCCGCCGCCCACGCGCGCGAGCCGCCACACGAGCGTGACCGTCACCAAAGCGCCGGCGAACGAGGCAAGAGGCACGAATGGCGCGGCAAGGCCCATCACGATCGCGGCGACCGCGGCGAGCGTCGCACCCGCGGACGTGCCGGTGACGAAGGGATCGGCGAGCGGATTACGAAGGAGTCCCTGAAGAAGCGCGCCCGCCGTCGCGAGCGATCCACCAACGAGCGCCGCGCCAAGCACCCGGGGGAGTCGCAGCTCGCGAATGATGGTGCCGTTCACGTCGTTCGATCCGAACAGCGCGGCGAGCACGTCGCCCGGCCCGATCGCTACGGCGCCGACGAGGATCCCCGCGGCCGCGCTCACCACGAGCGCGGCCACGAGGAACGCGATCACGGCAGCCGTCCGCACTATCGGAAGAGCTCCGGGTGTACGAGCTTCGCGTAGGTTTCGGCCGCCTCGCCGACTCGTGGGCCGGGCCGGTTGATGAGATTCGGGTCGATCGTGAAGATGCGGTTGTTCTTGACCGCGGCGATGATCGACCAGCCCTGTCGCGAGACGACGTCCGCGGGCTTCGACGCATAGGCGTCCGCGGCCAGGACGATGATCTCCGGATCGCTTCGCAAGATCTCCTCGGCGGAGAGCTGCGGGTACGCCGAGGGCGCGCGCGCCGCGACGTTCGTTCCGCCGGCGATTTCGATGAGGTCGTTGATGTACGAGCCCGGGCCGACGGTGAAGATCTTCGCCGGATCGGATGCGTCGATCTCGTGGTACACGCGCGGCCGCGTCGTCGCGGTCGCCGCTTTTGCCTTGACGGCGTCAACCCGCTGCTGGATCGAACGGCCCATCGCCTCGCCGTCGGCGCCGACGGCCTTTCCGAGCAGCGTCGCGGTCTTCGCGACGTCGGACACGGTCTGAGGGTCGACGACGAGCACGTTGAGGGACGCGGACTGGAGCTTCTCGATCGTTCCGTCAGAGAATTTCACGCTCAGCACGAGGTCCGGCTTGAGCGCGACGACCTTCTCGAAGTTGACCTTGATCCCGCCGACGTGCTCTCGGGTCGCCGCTTCGGCGGGCTCGTCGGAGAAGTCGTCCACGCCGACGACGCGCGGGCCCGCGCCAAGCGCGAACAGAAACGCGGTGATCGAAGGGCCGATCGAGACGACGCGCTCGGGACGTACGGGGACGGTGACCGAGCGGTTCTGGAAGTCGATGAGCGTCGCGGGAAATGGAGATGCCGTGACCGCAGGGGAAGACGGGCCGGGGACTGCACCGCCGCAGGCGGCGAGCGTGAGGAGGAGGACCGCGAGGAACGTGACGAACCGTGAGCGCATCTGGCGCACCCCTTTCTTGCGAAGGCGTGTAGGCCGCGAGCGGATGGCCCAGGCGACCCGAGTTGAGGCTTTTGCCTTTCACGGTGGCGCGACCCTGCCGGAATCTCACCGGCTTCGCTGGAACCCCGCGTATGAAGTTTTTCGCGAGGCTCGTTAGGCGGGAACGTGCTCCTGTGTGAACCGCGCGTTGTCCGTGAGGTTTGCCGCGAAGACCCGCTGAAGTGTCATGACGTGCGCGCAAAGGCCGGTCGTATGGAAGTGCTCGCACTCGCAGTTCCAGTCATCGCCCCTGAGGGAGACGGCGTGCGTGCCGTTTTCACCGCGGAACGCGACCTCGAAGCTCCGGAAACTGATGCGTTCGGGTTCTTCGGCGTAGCGCTTCGCCTTCTCGATCTTGGAGATGAGGCTCGAGTACATGATCTCCTCCACACTCCCTATTCAATTTCGCCTCGCCGGACGTGCCGAGTTTAGACCCGCCACGTATCGTTCGAAACCCTGTGAAAAAGCGGCCAATTTCCGGCTGGGTCCGCATGACGATCCTCTTCGCGATCGCGGGATTCCTCGAGGTCGCCGCGTACGGTCAGGTCACGGCGTTCACGCCGCTGTACCTGCCGCAGCTGGGCATCGCGCTCGTCGCGGTCGCTTTCTGGGTCGGTGCCATCACGTCGTTCTCGAACGTGGCCGGTCTGCCATTCCTGCCGTTCTGGGGAGCTCTCGCCGACCGCTATGGGCGGAAGCCGCTCATCATCCGCTCGTTCCTTGCGGCGTTCGTCGGGCTATCGCTGACCGCCCTCGCACCGAACGTGTGGGTCTTCGCGCTCGCGCGCGCCATTCAGTCGCTCGGTCTCGGCAACACCGGTCTCATCCTGGCGACGATCGCCGAGCACGCGCCTGCCGGTCGCGTCGCGTTCGCGTTCGGGATCGTGAACGGCGCTAATCCGATGGGAGCCTTCATCGGTCCCCTGGTCGGCGGACCCATCGTCGACCGATTCGGATTTCCGGTGCTGATGTTGGCCGACGCCGCGATCATGCTCGGCGTCATCGCGATGCTCGCCTTCGGCTACCGCGACGGATTCGTCGCGAAGACAAGCGGCGATTCACTACTGCGGATGGCCGGCGACGGCATCCTGTTGATCGTCCGCTCGCCACGGCTGCGTGCGCTCTTTCCCGCGCTTTTTCTGCTGTTCGCGGGTTGGATGCTCGCGTTCATCTACGTGCCACTCGTCGTCGCAACCCTCTACAGCGGGCCGGATCCGGCGACGACGGTGGGGTTCGTCCTCGGCGCGGGAGGCCTGGGAGTGTTCGTCCTGTCTCCGTTGATCGGGGCGATCGCCGATCGCTATGGGAAGGCGCGAACGCTCTTCATCGGGTGCGCGGTGCTCGCCGCGATCTGGTCCGTACCGTTCTTCACGCGCGAGATCGTCCCGTTCACGATCGTGTGGACCGTCGTGAACGGCCTGGCGGCGGCTCTTTTCAGCGTGTCGTTCACGCTGCTGTCGGCCTCGGCGACCGACGAGACGAGAGGTCGCGTGATGACGTTCGCCTACCTGCCGGCGAACATCGGTTTCGTGATCGGGCCGGCCATCGGTAGCGCGATCACGTCGGTGGACGTCTTCCTGGTGTTTCCGGCCGCCGCGGTCGTGACGGCCCTCGGGCTCATTGCGTTGATCTTCGCCTGGCGGCAGCCGGTCGCGGCGACGAACGTCTAGCTCCGCGCGCGTCCTATCGGGGCAAAGGTGATCTTTGCTTGCAGCAACCATGCGAACACCGGAATCGACGTCACGAGGAAGAGGGCGACCAATACGACTTTGACAGCGACTGGTAAGAAGTCGTGAGCGGCGACGTACAGCGCGGCGGCGAGCAGGCCGCCGGGTGGGCCGGACAAGAGGAGCCGCGCTTCGAGGGCCGTGACCCTTCGACGGAGGATCGCCCTACCTAGCATCAGGACCAGTCCGACGAGCATTCCCAGAAGGAAGGTGGCCCCAACCACGAACGCGACCTCTCCGAGGGTGTTCGTCGGCATGCGCGGGCTAGACGGCTTGGATGCGCGGGTGGGTGCGCGGAGCATCGTCGGAGATCGCGTTGAGAAGGGCGACCGGCACGGCAACGAACGCGTCGACCACGTCGGGATCGAACTGCGTGCCGCGGCAGCGAGCGACCTCGACGCGCGCGTCCTTCACTGACATCGCGCGCCGGTAAGGGCGGTCGCTCGTCATCGCGTCGAAGCTGTCGGCAACGGCGAAGATCCGCGCGCCAAGCGGGATCGCCTCGCCGGCGATCCCATCCGGGTAGCCCTTTCCATCCCACCGCTCGTGGTGATGGCGAACAATCCGGGACACGTCCTGGAGGAATGGGATCTGCGAGATGATCCGCGCGCCGTGCTCGGGGTGACGCTTCATGACGACCCACTCCGCCTCGCTCAGCGCGGCCGGCTTGCGGAGGACGTTGTCGGGAACGCCGATCTTGCCGATGTCGTGTAGGAGCGCGCCGCGCCGCAGCGTCGCGAGGTGAGCGGGCGCCACGGGAAGCTGCGCGATGATCAGCTCCATGTACTCGACCACGCGGCGTGAGTGACCTTCGGTCTCGCTGTCGCGGACGTCGAGCGCGTTCGAGAGCGCCTGAAGCGTCGTGTCGTACGTGCGCTCGGTCTCGGCGAGCGCGGCTCCGAGGGCCTGTGACTGCGACATGATCTGACGCGACGACCGAACGTACACCCCGCGGAGGACGAGCCAGAGCAGGAACGCGGCGCACGCGATGATCAGCGAGGTCGACATCTGCATCTGGCGCAGCGCGCGATCGATGGCCGCCAGGTCGCGCCAGACGACGGCGGCACCAATGAGCTTGTCACCTTCGCGGACCGGCACCCACGTCTCGAGGGTGTGGAACAGCGCGGGCGCCGGAGCGCCACTCGCGACCGCGTGCTCGTGATCGCCGGCGGTCGTGCCGGCAGAAGGACTCGGTGAGTAGGACGCGGACGACGACCCGACCGCGGCGTACCGCAAGTCTCCGACGATGTCCGTCCGCATCGCGTACGAGCTGCCCCCGAGCGCCGCGGCGAGCCCTTCTTGACTCGATGGATCGATCCGGCGACCGATCTCGCTCTCGTCGTACGAGAAGACGATCGTCCCCTTCGTGTCGAAGAACTGCGTCGCGACGACGTTGTAGATGGAGAAGTGGAACGAGACGATGGTCTCGAGCAGCTCGCGTTCGTCGGTCGCGAGCGGCCGCTGGAACACATCCTCCTCGAACACCGGACCGAAGTGGGAGGCGACCGCGTCTCTCGTGAAACGCGTGGTCTCGTCCTGGACGTACCGATCGAGGAGATAGGACGTGACGCCGGCGACGGCGACCGCGGTGACGACGAGGATTCCGGCAAGCGCCAGCGAGAACCGCCCGACAGGGCCTCGCCCGAATTTCTTCATCTGAATCGCCATTCCGCCTACGGCAGGATGCCGCTCCCGGATGTCTGGCTGGCGCTTCCGAGGCCATGGTGAGGCGAAGTGGTACCGCTCCGATGCTCGTCCTACCGCGTTTGGATGAATCCGGTGCTGCCGATTAGGGACGCTGAGGTTCGTACGCGCGCCATGCGTCGAGACCGTGGACCGTCGACGGCCAGGCGAGCTCTTCCAGCAACGGCAGCTTGTCTTTCGGGAAGAAGGCCGCCTCGGAGGCCTCGTCAGGGGCGACGCGCAACGTTCCCGAGGTGATGTGCGCCCGATAGATCAAGACCAGGATCGGAAATCCCGGCCGCATCCACGTCGCGAGAAGGCCGTCGAGCGTGACCTCGAAGCCGGTCTCCTCAGTGGTTTCGCGGCGTGCGGCTTCCTCGAAGGTTTCGTCGTTCTCGACCAGCCCGCCCGGCAGCGCCCAACGACCGTCACGCGGGCCGTAGTTCAGACGGACGAGGAGCACATCGCCGTCGCGCTCCACGATCGTGTTCGCACCGATCTGCACGAACATGAACTCCGCGAAGCCACACACCGGACACGTGGGCCGGTCGCGCCCGTCGATTCGCGTCGGCACGAGCCGCGTCCCGTCACGAGGGCAGAACGTGAACCGGAACTGCCCGGAGTCCCCTACCGGTCCGGGGTGCTTCAACCTTTGGCGAGGCGATCCTTCAAGTAGTCGATCGACTTCACCGGCGTCGGATCGGCGCCGTTGAGCAAGGCGACATAGAAGGACACGTAGTCGGTGAAGTAGACCATCTGAAGGACCTCGGAGAGCATGTTCCGACCCGCAAACTGCAGCGTCTTGTGCGGGATGCGCGCGCGATCGAGCAGCTCGCGGGTGACCTCGAAGCGCAGCTTGTGCCGAGGGTTGTCGCGATCGCTCCGGAGAAGCAGGACGGTGATCGCCTCCTTCGCGACCGGCGGGTGCTCGAAGCCGACGACCGCGTTGTGGTTGAGCTCGCTCATCACATCGAAGGCCGACCAGTTTTTCGCGTTCTCGTTCCACTGGCCCTTCACGCGCCGCGCCATTACGCCCATCACTCCGGCGCCGTAGGCGAATGGGATGCGGCCCTGGAGCTCGAGCGCCATCTTCTTCGCGTCGTTCGTGCGAGCGCCCTCATGCACGCGTTCCTCGAGCTTCGCGAGGTCCGACAATGCGGCCTCGATGTCGTCGGAGAGGTCGCGCGTGAAACCGAGCTTGGTGAGGACACCGAGCACGAGCCCGAGCGAATACCCAAGGGCCGCACGCGGCTGCGCCTTGTAGCTGAAGGTGACGACCGGATAGTTCGACGCGCGCGCGAGCTCCGCGATCTTCCCGCCGGTCGTGAGCGCGAGTACCTTCGCGCCGCGCTTTCGCGCCTCCTCGAAGCCCGAGAGCGTCTCTTCGGTGTTGCCCGAGAAGCTCGAGACGATCACGAGCGAGTCGCGGCCCACGTATCCCGGCAGGCCGTAGTCGCGGTGCACGCTCATCGGGACCTTGAGCTCGTCGGCGAGCAGCGCCGCAGCCAGGTCGCCGCCGATGGCGGAGCCGCCCATGCCGACGACAGTGATGTTGCGGACGTCGCTATACGCGGGAGCGATGGTCGCCTTCTCGGCGATGGCCCACGCGTCGCGGACCTGCTTGGGCAGATCCTTGATCTTGCCGAGCATGTCGTCCGGGTCGGCAGCGCGGATGCGCTCGACGCTCTCGATCACCGATGTGTCGCGGCCTTCTGCTATCGCCATGGCTAGGCCCCCTTCACGATCTTCACGCCGGCGTCGAGCAGCGGCGCGAGCTCGCTCTCTTCTTTTGTCTCCGCGTACACGCGCACGAGCGGCTCGGTCCCGGAAAGCCGGATGAGAAGCCATGAGCCGTCGTCGAGAAAGAACTTCGTTCCATCGTTCGTTTCGAGGTGCACGATCCGCGCGACGGCGTGCCCCGCGAGCTTCTCGGGCGCGACCTCGCGGAGCGTCCGCATGGTCCGCTCCTTGACCGCCGGGTACAGAGGCGCGCTGAAGTGCAGGTCGCGCCGCATATAGAAGGAGGGCCCGGCCATCTTCATGAGCTCGGCGATGAGCGCGGACGGCTTCTTCTTCGTCTTCAGCATGAAGTCCAGGAAAAACAGATCCGCGACGATGCCGTCGCGCTCCGGCAGGTGCATCGCGAAACCGAATCCGCCGGACTCCTCGCCGCCCATCATCGCGCCGGTCTCCTGCATCTTCGGGCCGATGTACTTGAACCCGACCGGGACCTCGTACACCTTCACGCCGAAGCGCTCGCCGAGCCGATCGACCATCGACGTCATGTTCACCGTCTTCACGACCGGCTGGCGGAGACCTCGCACCTCGCAGAGGTACCACATGAGGAGGGCGTAGAGCGTGAGCGTCGTGACGAAGTGGCCCTGCTCGTCCGCAAGGCCGGCGCGGTCGGCGTCGCCGTCGACGGCGAGTCCGACGTTGGCGTGCTCCGCGGGGATCCGCCGGAGGAACTCGTCGATGTTCGGCGGGATCGGCTCGGGGTTCACGCCGCCGAAGTACGGATTGCGCTCGGCGTGCAGCTCGACGACCTTCGTCTTACCACCGCCGATGAGCTTGGGGAAATAGCCGCTCGCGCTGCCGAACAGCGTCTCGCAGACGACCGTGTATCCCGCGCCACGGAAGGCCTCGAGATCGAAAAGCTCGCCGACGTGCGCGAGATAGTCCGGTGCGGGGTCGAACTCCTGGATGCGGCCCTTCTTCTTTGCGTCGGCAAAGGTCATCCGGCGCACCTGCTCGGGATGCGCCTGAAGCGGATGGATGATTGCCTCGAGCTCCTTAAGCATCGCGGGCCCCGCGGCCGCGCCCGTCTCGGCCTTCACCTTGAATCCGTTATCGGTCCACGGGTTGTGACTTGCCGTGATCACGATCCCGGCCTTCGCTTTGCGGCGCATCGTCGCCCACGAGAACGACTGCGTCGGTGCGGCGGCGGTCGCGAGGTGCACGTTCACGTCGTGAGCGGCGACGACCTCGGCGGCGGCAGTCGCGAAATGCTCCGAGGCGAAACGCCGGTCGAAACCGATGACGACGCCGCGATCGGCGCCGCCGTTCTTCACGACCCACTCCGCGACGGACTGCGCGCACACGCGCACCGCGTCGAAGGTGTACTCGTCGGCGATGCGAGCGCGCCAGCCGTCGGTACCGAAGACGATGTTCACACTCGTGCTCCCTGCCGGGCGGAGACCGACCGCCAGTAATCGAGCGTATCGCGGAGCGAGTCAGCGAGCGCGATGCGGGGCGACCAACCGGTCTTTTGGCGAAAACGGCTCGCGTCGAGGGCCATCCGCGTGGGCTCGCCCGCGCGGACGCGCGAGGGGTCGAGCTCGGCGCGGATCGGGATTCGGGCGAGCGCGATGAGCGTGTCGAGAATCTCCGCGATCGCCACGGCCCGGCCCGTCCCGACATTGAAGGTGCCGCTCTCGTCCAGACCGACCGCCGCCGCGTACGCGCGCGCCATGTCGCGAACGTCGAGGAAGTCGCGCTCGGCATCGAGGCGGCCATGCCGGACGACCGGCTCGGCGAGGCCCGCCTCGGCTTCGGCGATCTGCTTGGCGAAGGCGGACGCCGCGAGGCCCGCTGGCTGACGGGGGCCGTTCTGGTTTGCCGGACGCAGGATCACGACAGGCGCGCCGTGACGCGCGGCTGCCTCGCGGGTGAGGGCCTCGGCCGCCACCTTCGTCGCGGCGTAGACGTTGCCGGGGCGAACCGGCGCTTCCTCGTCCACCGGCACGCGATCGGGGGCCCCGTACACGTCGGCGCTGGACGCGAGCACCAGCCGAATCTGTGGGTGCCCTTCGAGCGCCGTGAGCAGGGTGGCCGTGCCGAGCACGTTCACGCGAACGGCCGCGACCGGATCCTTCGACGCGAGCGTCGGAATGGCCATGCCGGCGAGGTGCACCACCGCGTGGGCCCGCGAGCCGGCGAGCGCACCCTGGACATCCTCGAGCCGGGTGATGTCGCCTTCATGGATACGCACGCGATCCTGCACCGCGGCGAGGTTGGCGAATGGCGGACCCTCGTGCGCGAGGCCGTGCACTTCGTCGCCGCGCGACACGAGATGCTCGGCGAGGTGACTGCCCGCGAAGCCGGTGATGCCGGTGATGAGCACACGCAACACGACGGCATCGTGCCACGTATGGTTCGGTGATGCCCCGCTCGATTCTCACGCCGCTCGCCGCGTTCTTCACGGCGCTCGCGTGGAGCGGTTCCTGGATCACCGGCAAGCTCGCAGTCGCAGGCGCACCGCCGCTCGAGGTCTCGACGGTCCGTTTCATCATCGCGGCGGTCGTCCTCGCGGTGATCGCGTTCGCTACCCGAGCCGACCTGGGCCGAGGCAGTCTCTGGCCAGTCGCGCTCGCCGGCGTCCTCGGGTATTGCGCGTACAACGCTTTCGTTTTCGTCGGTCTGACGATGGCCCCCGCTTCGGACGGCGCGCTCATCGTGCCGACGATGATCCCGGTCCTCACCGCCGTCGCTGCCACGTTCATCGGCGAGCGCCTTACCCCCATGAAGCTCGCAGGATTCGCACTTGCGTCGATGGGTGTAGCCCTGGTGATCGTCGCCGGGCAGACCGCCGATGAGGTCTCGAGTCGCCGGCTCATCGGCGACGTCCTCATGGTTCTCGGTGCGGTCTGCTGGGCGATCTACACGGTGCTCGGCACGATCGCGATGCGCACACGCTCGCCGCTCGCGGTCGTGACGATCGCCGCGCCGATCGGCGCCCTCTGCCTCATCCCGCTCGGTTTCCTGGAAAAGGGATACGCCGACGTCGCCGGCTGGAGCGCGGCTGTGTGGCTGAACGTCCTCTACCTCGCGCTCATCGGCTCCGTGGCCAGCTTCATCCTTTTCTATTGGATGGTGCGCCGCGTCGGCGCTGGCGTTGCCGCGATGACCTCGTACCTCGTGCCGGCACTCACGCTCGTGATGGCGGTCGTTCTCCTGGGCGACCGTCCGCACCCGCTTCAGCTCGTGGGGGGCCTGGTGATCCTCGCCGGCATGCGCCTGGCGACGCTGGGTCTCGCTCGGGAGGGCCAGCCCGTGCCCGAAGGGGCTGCGTGACGGGCTAGACGTATTCGGGGCGCGCGACGAGCAGGCCGTCCTCGCGATAGACGGGAAGCGCGAACGAGAAACGATCGACCTCGAGCGCGAGCTCGGCGTCGCGCCGCGGGAACCAGTCCGCCCATCCCACTCCGGGGTCGTCGCCCAGCAGGGTCACGTGGATCGACGGAAGTGGCTCGCCGCGGAGCGCCGCCGCGAGATAGCGGGCGCACAAAAGATCCTCGTCTGCGTCGTCTTGGGCGTTGAACCCCATCGCGACGATCGTCACCTCCCGCGCGTGTTCCCGAAGGAAGCGGACGGTCGCCGCAGCGATGACGAAGCTCCCGAGCACGATCGCCTGCGCGTGGGTCGCGGCGACAACGCCCTGGGTCCCCGAGCTCGTGCGCTGAACGACACGCCGTCCCGAAAGATCGAGATGCTCGATCGCCGACGGTGAGTTCCCTACGTCGAAGCCAGGGATCGGCCGGCCGCCGATCTCACCCGCGAGAAAGAGCGCGGGGTCGGCGTGCTTCATCGCGAGCGCCTGCTCGTGATCGCTCACCAGCACGATCTCGGGCGCGCCTGCCGCGACGGCGAACGCCGCGGTGGTGAACGCGCGGAAGACGTCGACGATCACGGCGTGGCCGGTCGCGGAGCGCGCTCCCTCGAGGAGCGACGTGACGCGTACGTTCAGAGAACCGCCGCTTTGAAGGGGCGACGGCCGCTCTGGAATCGCTCGAGCGAAAGATCGCGGATGTCGATCGTCCGAGCGCGGCCGTCGAGCATCTCCTCGACGACGAGCTGCGCAGTCGCAGGCGCGTGCATGAAACCGTGGCCGCTGAATCCGGCCGCGATGTACAGACCCGCCACGCCCGGCACCGCTCCTACGATCGGATGATCATCGGGCGTCATCTCGTAATAGCAGGACCACGAATCGACGATCTTCACATCAGCGAAGGCAGGGTGCCGCCACGCGGCGCGCGCCCGAACCCACGGCTCGAGAGACGCGGGCACCTCGAGCGGCGCGAACTCGCCCGGGAATGCCGAGGGCGCGCCGGCCGGTCCCTTTTCTTCCTTCCCGTCAGTGGTGAGGTTCGGCATCGCGAATCGCTGCGCGGCGCCCTTCGGCCGGAAGTGAAAGCCCGACTCCCACTCGATCGTGAGCGGGGCCTTCGCGAGCCGCGGCACGGGGCCCGACAGCATGATCGAGCGGCGGTACGGCCAGATCGGCACAGAAACAGCGGCGGTCGCCGCGAGCGCCGCCGTCCAGCAGCCGGTGGCCAGGAGGACTCGATCCGCGCGAACCTCGCCGGCCGCGGTGCGCACGCCGGTGACGCGGTCGCCTTCGCGCAGAAGCGACTCGACCGCCGTGCCCTCCCGAAACGACGCGCCGTCGAGCCGAGCCGCGGCGGCGAACCCCGCGAGCGCGACCAGCGGATCGCCGTAGCCGTCACGCGCTCCGAACCGGCCCCCGAAGACATCGTCCACGCGGATCCCGGGTACGAGCTCCGCGATCTCTACGCGGCTCACCATGCGCACGCCTGCGCGCATGCGTTCGTACAGTGGCATCGGCTCGCGGAGCTCGGCGACGCCTATCTCGGTATTCGCGATGAAGAGGTAGCCGCGCTCCTCGAAGTCGTGGCGTGAGCCCGTGCGGTCTTCGAAGTTCCGCCAGAACGCCGTCGCCAGCTGCGACATGCGGATGTCGAGCTCGTCGACGAACTGATGGCGGATGCCGCCGAGCCCGCCCTTCGTGGTCCCGGCGCCGAGCTGATCGCGCTCGAGCACCAGGACGTCGCGCTCGCCGCGGTCGCAGAGGAAGAACGCGGCCGCGGCGCCCATTACCCCGCCGCCCACGACGATCGTCGACGCCGTCCGAGGAAGGTCGGTCAGCCGTCCACCTCATCGAAGCGGTACTTGCCCTCGGTCTCGGAGATGCGCCCGAATCGCGGGAGGTCATGTGTGAAGCCGACGATCCAGCGCTCGTCGATCGCGCGCCGCAGGATCAGCTTCTTCGCGGCGAGCGTGTCGAGCGGGAAGAGGTCGAAGGCTGGGATCCACGGCAACGGCAGATGGTGGCGATCCGGCATGAAGTCGCTCGAGAAGAAGAGGGTCGTGTCGCGGTCGGTCACGCGCACGGTCTGCGTGCCGCGCGTGTGTCCCTGCACTCGGTCGAGGCGCACGCCCGGAATGATCTCGACGGACTCGTCGATGAGCTCGAGCTTGCCGGCGGCCTCGAGCGGGGCATAGTCGTCGGGCAGGTAACTGCCGCGGGTTCGCTCGTTCGGCGCGATCGCGTCCTCCCACTCGCGCCGCTGAAAGACGTAGCTCGCGCGCGGGAACGTGGGCACGACCTTGCCGCCGTCACGATAGGTGTTTCCCCCGGAATGGTCGAAGTGCAGGTGCGTGTTGATCACGAGCGTCACATCCACCGGGCGCACGCCGAGGGTCTTGAGCTCGTCGAGAAGACGCGGCGGATCTTCGATCCCGAAAATCTCCTTCTGGCGATCCGTGAGCTTGGGGCCGGCGCCTGTCTCCACGACCACGACGTGATCGGCGTCGCGGATGAGCAGGCAGTTCATGTCCATCTCGACGCGATTGCGCTCGTCCGCGGGCTTCTGCCGCTCCCAGAGCACCTTCGGTACGACGCCGAACATCGCGCCGCCGTCCAGGCGGAACACCCCGTCGCTGAAGATCTGAACGTCGAAACGACCGATGCGCACGAGCCGTCAGTATGGGCGGCGATGGCCGTGGAGCTCGCCAAGGAGGTCGTCAAGCGGTGAGCGGCATCGAGCCGGTCCAAAAGCAGTTCGGCCGGACCGCCGCGGCATACGTCAAAAGCGCGACGCACGCGCGCGGCGAGGATCTCGATCGGATCGTCGCGCTTGCGACCGAGCATGGTGGCGAGCGCATCGTCGACGTCGGCACCGGGGTCGGTCACACGCTGCGTCGGCTCGCGCCTAGCTTTCGAAGCGCGGTCGGTGTGGACGCGACCCGCGAGATGCTCGAGGCCGGCCGGGGCGTGCTCGCGGGCGCTGGCGTCACGAACGCGGTGCTCGTGCAGGCCAACGCGACCGCGTTGCCGCTCGCGTCGCGGTCCGCGGACGTGGTGACCTCGCGCCTAGCCGCGCATCACTTCGCCGATGCGGCGGCCGCGTTCCGCGAGATCGCGCGCATCATGCGACCGGGCGGGCTGTTCGTCCTCGTCGACAACTACGCCCCGGATGACCCCAGCCTGGGTCGGTTCATCAACGAGGTCGAGACGCTGCGCGACCCGTCTCACATCCGGAACCACACGGTCGCGGAATGGCGTGATCTGCTCGAGCGCGCAGGGCTCAGCACGACGGTCGACTCGGACGCGGCCGTCACGAAGCTCACCACGGAAAACTGGCTCGAGCGCTCGCAGACACCGCCGGACCGAGCGGAAGAAGTCCGGCGCCGGCTCCGAACGGCGGCGCCTGCGGCGGTCGAGGCGTTCCAGATCACGCCAGAAACGTTCGTGGTGCGCAAGCTCATCCTCATTGGACGCCAGTGAGGCGGCCGAACTGCCCCGCTCCCTAGTCCTCCGCATACTTCCCCCGTGGCACTCACCGGGAAGCGTCTTGCGTTCATCGGCGGCGGCACCATGGCAGAGGCGATGGTGCGCGGCCTCCTCGACCGGCACCTCGTCCCGCCGTCCCACGTGCTCGTCACCGGGCCGCGGCGGGAGCGCCGCGCGGAGCTCACCAAGACCTACGGGGTGAAGACACTCGCCTCGAACGCCGAGGCGGCGGCCGAGGCGCACGTCGTCGTCCTCTCGGTGAAACCTCAGGTGCTAGCGACGGTCATGCGCGAGCTTCGCGGCAAGCTCGACGAGGAGAAGCTCGTGATCTCGATCGTCGCAGGCGCCACGCTGCGGTCGCTGCGCGACGGCCTCGACCACGCGGCGATCGTGCGCGCAATGCCGAACACGCCGGCGCAGGTCGGCATGGGCGTCACCGCGTGGACGTCGACGACGGCTGTGGACGCCGAACAGCGCGACCGCGCGAAGCAGATCCTCGGCGCGCTCGGCGAGGAGCTGATGGTCGACGACGAGAACCTCGTGGACATGGCGACCGCCCTCTCAGGGACCGGGCCGACGTACGTCTTCCTCTTGATGGAGGCGCTCGTCGACGCGGGCGTGCACCTGGGCTTCTCGCGCCGCGTCGCCGAGGAGCTCGTGCTTCGCACCGTCGAAGGCTCCGCGCTTTTCGCGCGCAAGAGCGGCCGTCACCTCGCGGAGCTCCGCAACATGGTCACGTCGCCCGGCGGCACGAGCGCCGCCGCGATCTACCAGCTCGAGAAGGGCGCTCTCCGAACGGTGCTGTCGAAGGCCGTGTACGCCGCGTACCAGCGGACGAAGGAGCTCGGAGCCGAAGCCGAGCGACGCAACGAGGAGCGGCCGTGAGGTATCTCGTGACCGCGGTCGTCATCGCGCTCGCCGCCGTCGCGGGTCTGTGGCTCGCCTCCTTCGACACGCGAACGGACGACACCGGCATCGAGGCGGGGCTTCTCTTTCTGATCGCCGCAGCCCTCGCGGCGGTGCGACCGCGGGCCGCGATCGTCATCGCCTTCGTCGTCGGAGCGCCGATCCCGATCGCCGAGGCTCTGCGGACCGGCGGCTTTCCCGCGGGCATCGTCGCACTCGGGTTCAGCATCGCGGGAGCGCTTCTGGGGGCTTATCTCGGGATCATCGTGCGGAGGAGCGCGTCTTCGACCAGCGCGTGACCTAGCCGAGGACTGAATGGACCTCGTAAACCTCGCCGCCCTTTTGGATGGTCGCGTGACCGTCGACCGTCTTCAGCCACGCGTTGGCGGCTCCGTTCAGGGCCTCGAACGTCTTCACTTCGGAGACGCGCGGCCAGAGGAGCACGGTGCGCTCATGGGGCGCTCCTTCCGAGAGGAAGCGTTCGAGGTCCGTACGGTTGGCGAGGATGAGCGCCACGCCGGCGGAGGCACCGCCCGGCGCGAAGCGGACTCCACGCGACTTCCACGACGCGAGCCAGCTCGGAGCGGCCTTGTCGACCCCGATCACCGCGATGAGCGGCTTCGGTCCGAAATCCCAGAGCCACGCGGCCGTCTCGGCTAGACACTCCGGGTCCGCCAGGGGACGCCACGTGGCGTCGGCGGGCGGGAGCTCGAGCACGAATCGGTCGTATGCGACCTGGCTCACCTGCATGTTGGGTCTGGAATAGCAGGCGGCCGACCGAGCGGGCAGTCCCCGACCTAGGGGAGAGAGGGCTAGTACTGAAGTACTGCTGTGCTCAGGCGGAGCGTCGGAGGCGGGGGTCGAGCGCGTCACGGAGGGCATCGCCAAGGAAGTTGAAGGCGAAGACCGCGGTGAAGATGGCCACCCCGGGTCCCACGCTCATCCACCACTTCAGGTTCGCGAGGTAGCGCTGCGAGTAGGCGACGTCCTGCCCCCACGACGGATAGGGCGGCTGCGGGCCCAGGCCCAGGAAGGAGAGGGCAGCCTCGGCCAGGATCGCGAAGGCCGTCGATAGCGTCGCCTGGACGATCAGCGCGTTGAGGACGTTCGGGAAGATGTGGCGGAGGACGATGCGCAGTGGACTCGATCCGATGGTGCGCGCCGCGACGATGAACTCCCGCGCGCGGACGGCCAGCACCTGGCCGCGCGTCAGCCGGGCGTACGCCGGAATCGCGACGATGCCGATCGCGATCATCGCGTTTTGGATCTGAGGACCGAGTGCGGCGGTGATCGCGATCGCGAGCACGAGCGCGGGGAACGCGAGAAGCGCATCGATGACCCGCATAACGAGGAGATCGAACGTCCCGCCGAGATAGCCGGCGGCGAGGCCGATGCTGACCCCCACAAAGAATCCGATGCTCACCGAGATGAGCCCCACCGAGAGGGACACTCGACTACCCCAGATGATGCGAGACAGCACGTCGCGTCCGAGATCGTCGGTTCCCACGAGGTGTGTCCGGCTCGGCGGCAGAAGCGCGTCGGTGACGTTCACCTTGATCGGGTCGTACGGCGCGACCCACGGCGCGAACACGGCCAGGAAGAGCCACACGAGAACCAACGCACCGCCAAGGATCATTCGCGGGTTCCGCCGCGCGAAGTACGCGATCGCGCCGACCCGGTCGGACCGGGGTACTCCGAGCGCCATGGGCACGGTGGCGCCGCTCACCCGGTCGCGTTCCCATAAGAGATCCGGGGGTCGATCCACGCGTAAAGCACATCGACGAACAGGGTGGTGAGCATGAACGAGAAGGCCGAGACGAGTACGACTCCCTGCACCACCGGGTAATCACCTGAGGGGATGGCCGTGACGGCGAGCCGGCCTATGCCCGGCCACAGGAAGATCGTCTCGGTGATGAAGGCGCCCTCGATGATGGCGCCGATCTGGATTCCGATCAGCGTGACGACGGGAATCAGCGCGTTCTTGAGCGCATGTCGTGAGATGACGGTGCGCTCACGCAAGCCCTTCGCCCGCGCCGTGCGCATGTAGTCGTGCCCAAAGACGTCGAGAAGGCTCGAGCGGACCTGTCGAAGATTCACTGCGAGGCTCGCCGTTGCCAGGGTGACCGCAGGTAGAACCAACCGCCGAAGGTTGTCGCCGAGGTCCTGCGTGATGGGGACGTACCCGCCAGGCGGGAATATGTGTCCGGGAATGACGTACGCGAAAAGCAGGATGAGCAGGATCCCAAGGAAGAAGTTCGGGAACGAGACGCCCGCCAGGGTCACCCCGGAGGCTGCGAGGTCCACGACGGAGTTGCGCTTGATCGCCGAAACGATCCCGACGCTGACCGCGAGTGTCACGGAGATGAGGAGCGCTGCCGCGCCGAGCTCGAGCGTCGCCGGGATGCGCTCGAAGATCGCTTCGACGACGCGCTGCTTCGTCTGGAAGGACCGGCCAAGGTCGCCTTGCACGACATGGGTGAGCCACGCGACGTATTGCACCGGTATCGGTTGGTCGAGGCCCATGTCCTTCCGGATCGCCGCGAGCATGGCCGGGTCACGCTCTTCGCCGGCGAACGCGAGCGCCGGGTCCGCCGGCGACAAACGAACGAGCGCGAAGACACCGACGGTTACCAGGAACGCGACGGGAATCATGAGCAAGAGGCGACGGAGCACGTATGTGATCACTCCGTCGCCTCCGCTCTCACGTCACTCTGCGGTTACTTCTGAAGCCAACCGGTTTGGAATCGTGGGATGCGGTCCGGGTAAGGCTCGAGTCCGACAAGGCTCTTCACGGTGGCCAGAGGCGATACGCCGAAGCTGAGCCACACCCGGGATGGGTCGTCCACCACGAAGATCTGCTGCGCCTGCTGCAGAAGCGTCTTGCGTTTCGCGGGATCGGACTCGGCGCGCTGCTGGTTCATCAGCTCGTCGACCTTGGCATTCGAGTAGCCGGAGTCGTTGTTCGGCTTCCCCGTAACAACGAAGTCGTACGCGTTCCCGTCAGGGTCGAGCCGGCCGCTCCACCCGATGTTCGTCATGCCCGTGTGCTTTTTCTGCTGCTGCAGGGTGACGATGTCGTTGAAGAGCTGGGTCTTGATGTCAGCGGTGATGTCAGCCTTCGCAAGCTGCGATTGGAGGAGCTGCGCGTACTGCAAGGCAGGCGGGCTCCCCGAGACGATGAGCAGCTCGAACTTCAAGGGTCCCTTGCCGACTTCGGTGACGAGCTTCTTCGCGCCTTCGGGATCGGCCTTCGGCCATGGCTTGAAGTTCGGGTCGTACGCGAAGTGCGCCGGAGATATGGGACCCCAGCCCGCAAGACCGACGCCCTGGGCGGGTCCGTTCTTGTTCAGCTCCTCGCGATCGAGGGCCATCGCCACGGCCTTGACGTAGCGCTTCTCGCTGAAGACGAAGCCGGGCGTCTCGTTCGGAATCAGGCTGTCCCAGCTGAACGAACCGACCTGCTGATAGGTGAGCGTTGTGTCGGCCTGTACGACCGGGACGTCTTTGCCGGTGACGCGGTTGATCACCTGGGCGTTGCCGGTCCGCAGATTCGTCAGCGCGACATCGGGGTCGAGGATCGGCCGCACGACGATCTTGTCGAGGTACGGCAGCTTGTTACCGGCGGCGTCCGTGCCCCACCAGTTCGGATTCTTTTCCAGCGTGTAGTGGTCGCTCTTGACGGCCTCCGTGAGGATGAACGGGCCGGTGCCGGCTTTGAAGGGCTTGAGCGTGAAGTCTGCGCCCATCGCCGTTTGCACGGCCTTCGAAACCATCATGCCGGCGCGATCGACGAGTGCGCCGAGCAGCGGCGCGAACGCGGACTTGAGATTGAACTTCACGGTCGATGCGTCGACGACGGTCACCGTGTCAACGGAGCCGAGATCTCCTGTCCGGGCCGACAAGGGTCCCGTCTTGTAGCGCTCGATGTTCCACTTCACCGACTCCGCATCGAACGTCGTCCCGTCATGAAACTTCACGTCCTTGCGGAGATTGAAGGTGACGCTCTTGCCCTCGTCGCCGTAGGTCCACTTGTCCGCGAGCCACGGGATGATCTCGCCCTTTGGTGTCACGCGGACGAGAGAGTCGTACATCGCGTAGTGGATATTCCTGTCGACGAAAAGGCTCGAGAGCATCGGGTCCAAGTTGCTGACGTCGGCCTCGAGCGCGAACGTGATCGTGCCGCCAGCCACGGGCTTGCCTGCCGCGGGAGAGGCAGTCGTGCCTCCACCAGCGGGGGTCTGACCTCCGGTGCAAGCCGCAAGAAGGACGGCGAACGAACCGAGAAGTGCGACGAGATAGCGGGCGGAACGCATAGATACCCCCTCCCGAACCGACCGGGTTTCACGGAGGATACGTCCGGCCGCTACCTGTGGTTCAGCGCTCCTCCTCGACCCGGTCGCCACCTTTCCTTCCGAGTGCCGGAACGACGGGAGGCCGCCGGATGACCGCTTCCCGCTTGACCGTACGCGAGCCGACCGGACCGACGCCAACTGAACGGCCCGGAACGGGGCCGGCTTCGCGGGCGACGTACGGAGCGGCTACGGCGACCTGCGAGGGGGCCAGGAGGCCACCGAGCCAGCCGCCGAGGATCGCGGCGAGGAAGCCCAGGAGCGCCCCGAACGTCAGGGCGTTGCCAAGGCTGTCGAGGTTAAGCCCGGATGCACCCGGGACGAGGTCCGTCATCTTCACGCTGACGCCCGTGAAGACGCCGTTCGCGGCGGCGTAGCTCACGAGCACGAGAACGAGGAACACAAACAGGCTGAAGAAGGCGGTGAGCATGCCGTGCCAACTGGTCCGGTATCCCGCCATCCGACCGGCGACGTACCCGCCGATCAGATAGGAGATGAAGATCCCGATGACGACGGGGACCGCCGAAGTGATGTCGTTGCTCCCGATGTTGGCGCTGACGAGCACACCGGCGACCGCGGGCGCGACGAGCGCGATGGCGCCGATGCTCGCGATCCAGCCGCCGAGCACCGACATCCAAGAGCTGGCTGGGCGCACGAGGTCGTGGCGGTGCACAACGCTGGCCAGCTCGTCGCCGGGCGGTCGGCTAGGCGAGCGCTGCCTTCGCGCCGGCGGCCTTCGCGAATTTGTCGGCGAGATCGGTCTTCTCCCAGGGGAGATCCGGTCTGCCGAAATGGCCATAGGCTGCGGTCTGTCGATAGATCGGACGACGCAGCGCGAAGCGATCGATGATCGCGCCCGGGCGGAAGTCGAAGTGCTCCCCGATGAGATTGCGGATGGTCTCGTCGGAGACCTTTCCCGTGCCGAACGTCTCCACGTTAAGCGAGATCGGCTGCGCGCCACCGATCACGTAGGCGAGTTGCAATTCAAACCGATCCGCGAGGCCGGCCTTCACGACGTTCTTTGCCACGTAGCGAGCCGCGTACGCGGCGGAGCGGTCGACCTTCGTCGCGTCCTTGCCGCTGAATGCGCCGCCGCCATGTCGGGCGTAGCCGCCGTACGTGTCGACGATGATCTTGCGCCCGGTGAGTCCGGCGTCGCCCATCGGGCCGCCGATGGTGAACGATCCGGTCCCGTTCACGAGGTACTTCGTCTTGGAATCGAGCCACGAGTCGCCGATCGCAGGCCGGATGACCTGCTCGCGGATCTCGTTGCAGAGACGCTGGTAATCGATGCCCGGGTCGTGCTGGGCCGCGACGACGACGGTGTGCACGCGCTTGGGCACGCCCTTCTCGTACTCGACCGTGACCTGGCTTTTTCCGTCAGGCCGCAGGTACGGGAGCGTCCCGTCCTTCCGCGCCTTCGCCAGCTGGCGGGCGACGGCGTGAGCGAGGGTGATCGGCAGCGGCATCAGCTCGGGTGTCTCGCGCACGGCGAAGCCGAACATCATTCCCTGGTCGCCCGCGCCGAGCTCCATCGGATCGATCCCCTCGCGCGCTTCGATGGATTCGTTCACGCCCTGCGCGATCTCGGGGGACTGCTCTTTGATGGCGGTCAGAACGCCGCAGGTGCGATAGTCGAAGCCGTAGTCGGCGTTCGTGTAGCCGATGTCCTGCACGACCGAACGCACGAGACGCGGAACGTCGACGTACGCGTGCGTGGTGACCTCGCCCGCGACGAGGATGACGCCGGTCGTCGTGGCGGTTTCGCAGGCCACCCGCGAGTTCGGATCCTGGCGAAGGCATTCGTCGAGCATTGCGTCCGAGACCTGGTCGCAGAGCTTGTCCGGATGCCCTTCGGTCACCGACTCGCTCGTGAAGAGCACGCGATCCGCCGACTTGAACGACTCGGTCATCAGGTTCCCGCCTTCCATGATCGCGCGTATTCGGCCTGCGCCGCGGACATCGTGTCGATCTTCATGCCCATGGCCTCGAGCTTCCGGCGCGCGATCTCCTCATCGAGATCGCGCGGCACAGGGTAGACCCGAGGCGCGAGCTCCTTGCCGTGCTTCAATAAATATTCGATCGAGAGCACCTGGTTGGCGAAGCTCATGTCCATGACGGCGGCCGGGTTCGCCTCGGCGGCCACGTGGTTCAGGAGCCTGCCCTCCGCGAGCACGAACACCTTCTTATCCGGCAGCTGGTACTCCTCGACGAACCGTCGAATCTCGCGGCGGCCCTTCGCCATCTCGGCGAGCGCACCGAGCTCGATCTCGTCGTTGAAGTGGCCGACGTTCGCGAGGATGGCGCCGTCCTTCAAGAGCGCGAAGTGCGCCCGGCCGATGACGTTGAGGTTGCCGGTCGCGGTGAAGAAAACGTCGCCGCGCTTCGCGGCCTCGGCGACCGTGGCGACCTGGAAGCCGTCCATCGCGGCCTCGAGCCCGCGGAGCGGGTCGACCTCGCAGATGGTCACGATCGCGCCCATACCGCGCAGGCGCTCGGCAACGCCGCGTCCGACCCAGCCGTAGCCGCACACGACCGCGCTCTTGCCGGCAAGCAAAAGGTTCGTCGCGCGCAGCAACCCGTCGATCGCGGACTGACCGGTCCCGTACTGGTTATCGAACATGTGCTTGGTCTGCGCCTCGTTCACGGCGACGATGGGGTACGCGAGGACGCCCTCCTCGGCCATCGCGCGCAGGCGGATGACGCCCGTGGTCGTCTCCTCGGTCCCGCCTTTCACGCCGGGCAGAAGCTCGCGGCGCTCGGTGTGGAGAAGCGTCACGACGTCGGCGCCGTCGTCCATCGTGATCTGCGGCTTTGTCTCGAGAACCGCGTTGATGTGCCGGAAGTATGTGTCGCGATCCTCGCCCTTCTTCGCGAAGACCGCGATGCCCTCGCGTACGACGAGCGACGCAGCGGCGTCGTCCTGCGTCGAGAGCGGATTCGACGCGCACAGCGCGACCTCGGCGCCGCCGTCTCGGAGCGCGAGCGCGAGGTTCGCCGTCTCCGTGGTGACGTGGAGGCATGCCGCGATGCGGATCCCCGCGAACGGCCGCTCCTTCGCGACCCGCGCGCGGATCTGGCCGAGGACCGGCATCTCACGCGCGGCCCACTCGGTCCGCCGGACTCCGGCGTCCGCGAGATCGAGATCGGTGACGTCGTACTTCGGTGCTTTCGTTGCGACCGCCATCTATTTCTTCTCCTTCAACGAGCCGAAGAGCCGCTCCCAGCCTGGGCGCCGCACCGCTGGCCCTTCGATGAACTGTCCGTGCGTCTGATAGCCGAGGCGCTCGTAGACCGAGATCGCGGGCATGTTGTCCTCGCGCACGTTGAGCACCACATCGCGGTGCTGCTCGAGCGCCGTCTCGGTGACGGCCGAGGTTACCGACCGCGCCATGCCGCGGCCGCGGTAGGCGAGGCGCGTCAGAACGTTGCCCACCGCGGCGAGTCCAGATCTCGCCGAGCGGACGTGGGTGCCGGCGGCCGATACGAGGACGTCCGCCTGGTAGATGCCGAAGTAGATCTCGCGCCGTAGCCGCTCGGGTGTGAAGTAGGTACGCGACGCGTGCCCGTACAGGTCGATGACCGAGTCGAGATGGTCGGCGCCCAGGCGCGTGACCTGCTGGCTGATGCGCGGGCGGAAGCGGTTGACGTTCACGACCATGCGCCGCATGTGGTCGACGCGTTCGAACCGATACGTCAGCTCGATCGCGCCGCGCGATCGCGGCGGCGTCGCGAGGAGCACGCGCGGCTCCCGGATCGCCTCGCGGAAGAGGGCGGCGAGGCCGTCAGATGCGCCGGTCGCGAAGCACGGGCGGAACGGAAGACCCTCGACGACGAGCACGACCGCGGCGATGTCGCCGTCACGGCGCGCAATCCACCACCGCGCTCCTTCTATCTCCGGCTGGTCGATGTCCGCCAGGGCGTACGCCGCCATCAGGCGATCGCGCTCGAGGAACGCGCGCGCCTCGTCGGCGGACGCGTGAGCGTCGATCTTGATTTCGGGCAGCGACGGTGCCGCGGTCATCGGTCCTCCCACCAACTGGGGACCAAGCGGGCCTCCGCCGGTCGCAGGTATCGCGAGAATTCTAGCCCGTCAGTACTTGATCAGCGTCGCGATGTCATACCCGGCGAGCTTGTCGCGGCCTTTGAGGGCGGAGAGCTCGATGAGGAACGCCAGGCCCACGATCTCGCCTTTCAGCTGCTTGATGAGCTCGATCGTGCCGGCAACGGTGCCGCCCGTGGCCAGAAGATCGTCGACGATCAGGACCTTAGCGCCCGGCTTGATCGCGTCCTTGTGCATCTCGAGCGTCGCCGATCCGTACTCGAGGTCGTACTCGACGCTGACCACGTCAGCCGGCAGCTTGCCGAGCTTGCGCACCGGAACGAAGCCAACACCGAGCTTGTAGGCGATCGGCGCCGCGAAGATAAAGCCGCGCGACTCCATGCCGACCACGACGTCGATCTTCTTGTTGCCGATCTTCGCGAGCAGCCCGTCGATGGCGGCGGCGAACGCGTCGCCGTCCTTGAGAAGGGTCGTTATGTCCTTGAAGAGGATCCCTGGCTTCGGAAAGTCAGGGACGTCGCGAATCCGACTCGTCAGGTCCTTTGTCTGCACCGGCACGGCGCACAGATTAGCGTTTCGCCCGAGTGAAGCTCGATCTACACACGCACTACTACCCGCCCGCTTATTTCGAGCGGATCGAGCGGAGTGGCGGCGATTTCTCGTTCGGGACGAGCCCGACCGGGCAGCGGATCATCCGCTACATGGGCGCGCGCTTCTTCGGCGTAACCGCGCCGATGACCGACGTGGCCAAGCGCCTCGAAGACATGGACCGCGTCGGCATCGACACGGAGGTCCTCTCTCTATCGACGCCGAACGTGTATTTCGTCGAAGGCAAAGCGCAGGCTGAGATCGCGCGACTGGCGAACGACGCCTACGCCGAGCTCGCCCAAAAGCACAGCGGGCGGTTCCTGGGCTTCGCTTCGATCCCGATGGACGATCCGGAGGCTGCCCTCCGCGAGCTCGAGCGCGCGATGGACGAGCTGCATATGCAGGGCGTCGTCGTCCTCTCGAACATCCGCGGCCGCGCCCTCGCCGATCCGGTGTACCGGGAGTTCTTCGAGGAGGCCGACAGGCGGAAGGTCTGCGTGTTCGTCCATCCGATGATTCCCGCCGCGGCCGACGCCTTCACCGAATACGTGCTGGGTCCGATCGTCGGCTTTCCCTTCGACACGACGGTCGCGATCGCCAAGCTCTGCTACGCGGGCGTGTTCAAGCAGCTTCCGAACATCCGGTGGCTGGTCGGCCACGCCGGCGGCGCTGTCCCCTATCTCATGGAGCGCATGGACTCGGGCTGGCGTGATTTCGCGGAATGCCGCGTGAACATCGACCAGCCGCCGTCCTTCTATCTCAAGCAGCTCTACTACGACACCGTCACCTTCAGCCCGCACAACCTCCGGCTGCTGCGCGACGTCGTCGGCGCCGATCACATGGCCATGGGAAGCGACTACCCGCACCTTCTCGGGTCGATCGAGAAGGCGGTCAGCTCGATCGAGGCGATGGATTTTTCGCGGGCCGAGAAGGACCGCATCTTCAGCGGCACGGCGCTTTCGATGATGCAAAATGCCACTAAAGTTCCACTTGACCGCTGATTTGTGAGCAGCTAACAGTTGACGATTATGGGTAGTCTGAGGCCGACGCCATAGGCCTCTGGGCGCTGGGCGCTCGTCAACGTCGTGGCACCCCGACCCTGCTGGTCGCCGACGACGACGAGGGACTTCGCGCGGTGGTTCGCGTGACGCTGTCGGCTCAGGGGTGGACGGTCCTCGAGGCGGCCACACCCGACGAGTGCCTCGCCATGGCGAGGAAGCACCGACCCGAAGTCGTCCTGCTTGACGTGAACTTCGCGGGCCACGCTCGCGATGGTTTTGCGGTCTGTCGCGAGCTGAAGACGGCGCGCGAAACGAAGTCGATCCGCGTCGTCTTGTTCACGGCGCGCGACGATCCCGAGAACCGCGCCTTCGCGAGCGCCGTCGGAGCCACCGCCTTCATCGTCAAGCCCTTCGGCCCGCTCGACCTCGTTCGCCTTCTCCGATTGGTTCGCGAACAGCCCATCGGTTCGTCGGGGCTCGGGCTCCGCCTGGTCGAGTCCGGTGTGATCACGACGTCTCAGCTCGAAGAGGCGCTCAACGAGCAGCGTGTGCGGCGAGCCGAGACAACGCCACTCGGCAACATCCTCATCCAGCTCGGGTTCGCCACTCAGGACGATGTGCAGCACGCGCTCGAACGCGAACGCCGATCGGCTGTGCGGATCGATCCCCGATCCCGTTCGCGCGTGAAGCTGCGTCTCGTGATCGCCGACGACAACGTCAGCGTTCGCGAAGGCCTGCGCGAGATGATCTCGGCGGAGGAGGATCTCTCCTTGGTGGGGGTCGCGGCCGACGGCGCCGAAGCGTTGCGGCTCATCACCGAACACCGGCCTGACGTCGTCGTTCTCGACAACGAGATGCCAATGCGGAGCGGCCTCGACGTGCTCCGTGCGGTGCGCGACAGACTTCCCCAAATCGCGATCGTGATGTTCACGCTCGACGACGGCATCCGTGAAACCGCACTCGAGTCGGGGGCCGCGGCCGTGCTCCCGAAGGACACGCCCATCGACACATTGCTTGCCGAGATCCGACGTCAGGCGCCGGCGTCATCCCACACGGCCGTCCCCAGGAGTGTCGTCCTCACCGGCCTCGGCGTGGGCCGAGCGTGGCGGACCCTGGCGTGGCGCCGGCGGGCGATCGCCGCGATCGCCATCCTGCTGGTCTTCTACGTAGGGGCGTTTCTCGTTGCCGAACCCACTCTCGGCGCATCGGCCAGCCTCCTGGCGATACCGGTCGTCGCTCTCGGCGGGGCCCTCCTCGGGCCGGAGGCCGGCATCGCACTCGCGCTGCTTTCCTCCGTCGAGAGCGTGGTCTTGTGGCAGACCACGGACCACCAGTTCGGCGAACCGATCCTGAGAATCGGCGGCAACGGCCTTGGGGTCGTTGCTCTGATCAGCGTCGGCGCGGGGTTTGGCGCTATGCGCCTCGTGCGCGGGCGGCTCGACACGCGCGCCCGGCGGGTCGGTGCGCTTGCGGAAGCGGCCCGCGCACTGACAGCGGGACTAGACCCGAACACCCTGGGAATGCTTGCGGAGGCCGTCTTGGAGCTGGTCCCCGGTGAAAGCGCACTCATCTACGTCCCGGTTCCAGGCGGAGGGCTCGAGCTCGTTGCGGCAGCGGGCGTCGACAAGAAAGCTCTCGGCCAGCGGCGGACGGCCGCTGGAATCGCGAGGGCCTTTCGCGAAGCACACGCCGTTTCGATAACCGGACTCGATGGGATGGCCATGGAGACGTCGACAAACCCAGGAGCGGGCGTAGCCATTCCGCTCAGCCGACCCGGTGAGCCGCCGTGCGGGGTCCTCGCCGTTTTCGCGGCTCGCCGCGGAACCTACGGACCTGAACAGATCCAGACCTTGACGAGCTACGGTTCATTTCTCGCGGCGCTACTGCGCGCATCGCCCGCGGCAACCGGGCTCAGTGAGGCCGCGGCCGCCCAAACATAGTCACCGGCCCACTCCAGCTACCAACTGACCCGCTTCGCGCACATGACTGGACGCAGTTGCCCCACTCGAATCGAACAGGAGCCATGCACTAGTCGAACCTAAACAAACTCGACGACAAAGACTGTTCACCGCTGCACGGTTCTCACTTTCCGCTCTGTGTCCATCCCGTTTCAGTCGCCATGGTGTTTACCGCTGGTTGTCCGAATGCGCGTCCGGAGTTTGTATGTTCGATGCGTGCCTGACAGCTAACGATTCCCCTCCCCCAACTGCGGCGACGGACTCCGCTCGTGAAGATGGAGTCCGTCGCCATGAACGGGTCAGGGCGCAATTTTGATGCGGGTGGAAATAGGTGCACGACCCAGGTGGCGCACATG
>JBBPIP010000022.1:0-35512 GCA_038040265.1 Chloroflexota bacterium
CGGCGCGCGCCACGACGGGCGGTTGGATCGTCGCCGTGTAAAACGGATCGGCGAGAGTGATCGAGTACTCGCGGATCGCGGACTCGTGCGCGCTCTTCTCCCACAGCAGCATGTGCGGGATGAAACCGTCGGGCCTCGCGCCCTGCATCAAGCAACGGATCTCTTGCTTGGCGAGCTCGGGGTCAACATGAAGAAGCGCAATTGCGTGAAAAGCGCTGTCCCAAAACCACTGGAACGGATACGTCGTCGGGGACGGGCACACAAAGTCGTATTTCAGTCCACCCCACGCTGAAACTCCGCGCTGCCGATTGCCCGCGAGTACGCGGCGCGCATCGGCCGCGACCTTCTCCCAGTTCGAATGCATGACCGCGGATTATCCGATGCGCGTCGCGGGTATGATGCGAAAGCAGGCCCGCGCGACGTCGCGCGCGGCAGGGAGGTTCTATGGAAGAGCGCAAGATTTCTGTTCTCTCGCGTCGCGCGTTTCTTCAGGCGATGGCCGCGACCGGCGTCGTGGTCGCCTGTGGGACGTCGCCGTCGACCACACCGAGTGGCAGCGCCAAGCCGGCTACGCTCTCGGGCACCGTCACGGTCTCCTATCCGGACGAGCTCGGTGCGAAGCCGAAGTATGTTGAGAAGGCGGCGGCTGACCTCAAAGCGAAGTACTCCGGCGTCGATGTCAAGATCGATCTCCAGAAGATCGCGAGCGGCGACTACTACACGAAGCTCCTTCTCGCGCTCTCCGGCGGCGGGGATGTGCCCGATGTCATCCACGTCGGCGGCGATCGGATCGGCGAGCTCGCCGACGCGGGTTACATCGAGCCGCTCGACAAGTACGTGTCGCAATGGGACGACTGGAAGAACTATCCGCAAGCGGTGAAGGATGGCGTGAGCTATCAGGGCAAAGTGTGGGCGATCCCATACGGCTTGGACATGCGCTGGCTCTACATCCGACGCGATGCCATGGAGAAGGCTGGCCTGGGCGCCGAGTGGACCCCGAAGAACGTCGACGACATCCTCGTCGGCGCTAAGGCCGTCAAGGACAAGAACGCTGCGGAGATTCCGTATGCGCTCTACGCGGGCGTCGGCGCCGACACCGGGACCGCGAACCACTCGTTCGTGCCGCTCGTCTGGGCGTACGGCGGCGACATCCTCGACAAAAGCAGCGGTAAGTGGATCGGCGACAGCCCCGCGGTCCGCAAGGCGCTCGACTACTACCAGCGCGCGTACAGCGGCGGCCTCTCGCCGAAGGAGATCCTCACCACTACGAAGCCCTGGACGTCCATGCGCGAGAAGGAGGGCAAGGGCCAGCTCGCGCTGCTGTTCGAGGGCGGCTGGGTCTACGGCGGTTGGCAGACCGCGAACAAGGCCGAGACCGAGAAGAACGTTCACTACGTTCTGCACCCGACGCTGTCCGCGGGACCGTCGTTCACCATCGGCGGCCCGGGCACGGTCTGGTACGTCACCGCGAAGAGCAAGAACAAGGACGCCGCGTGGGCGTTCATCGCCCAGTGGAACAACAAGGACACGGTCGCCAAGCTCAACATCGAAGACCCGCATCCGGTCGCCCGCAGCGACTCGGCTGACGTCGCCGAGTTCAAGGCGCAGCCGTACCTCGTCGACTCGACGAAGGCGCTCGAGAAGGCGCGCTTCATCCCCACCGACGCGAACTACGGCAAGGTGATCGGTGCCATCCAGAAGGCGACCGGCCGCGTGGCGGCCGGCGAGATGAGCCCGGACGACGCCGCGAAGCGGTACACCGATGACCTGAAGCAGGCCATCGGCGCCGACAAGGTCATCACGCAGCAGTGACGGCGGTCGGAGCGGGGGCGATCCGCCCCCGCTCCGCGGTCTCATCGTCCGCACTCCGGCGGAACAGCGCGTATCTCCTCGGCCTGTCCCCGGCAGCGCTTCTACTCACACTTTTCTTCGTCGGCCCGTCGATCTGGGCGGTTTACACGAGCTTCACCAACAAAGCGCTGGTCGGGATCGACGCGGCCCGGCCCCGCTTCGTCGGCCTCGACAATTACCAGCGCCTCCTCAGCGACCCGGACTTTGCGACGGTCCTCCTCAACTCGGTCGTGTTCGTCGTCGGATCTGCAGTCATCGGCCAGTTCGTCCTCGGACTCCTGCTCGCGCTGCTCCTCGATCACTCCGAGCGCCGCAGGTACCGATTCGCGACCGTCGCCTACGCCGCGGTACTCCTTGCCTGGGTCAATCCGACGGTCATCGCGGGATTCCTGTGGGTCGCCATGTATGACTTCTATTACGGCTCGCTCAACACCGGCCTCGCGCTTCTCGGTCTCGGCCCGGTCGACTGGCTCGGCCGCTTCCCAATGCTCGCCGTGATCATCGGGAATGTCTGGCGCGGGACTGCGTTCACCATGCTCATCTTCCTCGGTGCCCTGAAGACCATACCGAGCGACATCTACGAGGCGGCCCGTGTGGACGGCGCGAACTCGTGGCGGCGCTTCTGGGACCACACCCTGCCGAGCCTCCGCCCGATCGCCGCGCTCGCGCTCCTCTCAATCACGATGTCCACGTTTGGGACGTTCATCCTCATCCAGACGCTCACCAATGGCGGGCCGGGCAGTCAGACCGAGGTCATCGCGCTCTACGCCTTCCACGAGGCCTTCCGGTCCTACCAGATCGGCTATGGCTCGACGATCGCGGTCGTCATGCTCCTCCTGAACGTGGCGTTCGCGGTGGTCTACCTGCGCTGGTCGAGGGCACGCGCATGAGCATCGGATCCGAGGCGCGCATCCAGACCATCGTTCCACCGCGGGCGCGGCCGCTCGAGGCCGGCTCGCGCGTCGAATGGGTCCTCATGCACATCGCGTTCGTCGTCATCACGGTCTTCTTCCTCGCGCCCTTCGTATGGCTCTTCACTGCAGCCTTCGACGCGCAGGCGCAGGCGTACATCCGGTGGCCGAGCCAGCCGACCCTCGACAACTTCGTCCAGATCTTCGAGAAGTACGCGTTCGCGACGGCGCTCGGCAACAGCGTGTTCGTGGCCGTTTCGACGATGGTGCTGACCGTCGTCGTCGTCGCGCTCGCCGGCTACTCGCTGTCGCGCATCGAGCTGCGTCAGAAGGCGTGGATCACATACGCGATCCTCCTACTCCAGACCATGCCGCTCTCGGCGACGATGGTCCCGATCTACGGGCTCGCGCGTGAGCTCGGCCTGCGCAACTCATACCTCGGCCTCATCCTCGTGCACGCGGCCATCGAGCTGCCGTTCCTGGTCTGGCTCATGAAGGGCTTCTTCGATTCGGTCCCTCGCCACCTCGAGGAGGCCGCGTGGCTCGACGGAAGGAGCAAGCTGCGCGCGCTCTTCGAGATCGTGCTGCCCGTCGCGCGTCCTGGGATCGCGGTCGCCGCGGGCCTTTCGTTCCTGTCGGCGTGGGCCGAGGTCCTCATGGTCCTCATCCTCGTCGACCAGCAAAACATGAAGACGATCCCGCTCGCGTTCTACGAGACCTTCCGCACGGCCGGCGGATACACCGAGGTGCAATACGGCCTCGTCGCGGCGATGGCGGTGCTTTACGTCCTGCCCGTCATGGCGGTGTTCTTCGCGACGCGGCGCCTCATGGTGCGCGGGCTCATGAACAGCACGAGAGGCCTCTAGTTGGGGAAGGTCGAGTACGACGACGTCTGGAAGCAGTTCCCAACTCGGGACGCGCCGGCGGTGCGCGGCCTCACGCTCGACATCGCCGACGGCGAGTTCCTCGTGATGCTCGGACCGAGCGGCTGCGGCAAGACCACCGCGCTACGGATGCTCGCGGGTCTGGAGCAGCTCGACCGCGGCGACATCCGGATCGACGGGCGGAGCGTCGTCGGGCTCGAACCGAAGGATCGGGACGTCGCGCTCGTGTTCCAGAGCTACGCGCTCTATCCGCATATGTCGGTGCGCGACAACATCCAGTACCCGCTCAAGGTCCGTCGGCACACGCCCGCCGAACGCGCAAGCAAAGTGGAGCGCGCCGCGAAGCTGCTTCGCATCGAGCACCTACTCCCGCGCAAACCCGCACAGCTTTCGGGCGGCGAGCAGCAGCGCGTCGCGCTCGCGCGAGCGATCGTGCGTGAGCCGCGCGTCTTTCTCATGGACGAGCCGCTGTCGAACCTGGACGCGAAGCTCCGCACGCACACCCGCACGGAGCTAAAGGCTCTGCAACAGCAGCTCGGCGTCACCACGATCTTCGTCACGCACGATCAAGCCGAGGCCATGACCATGGCCGATCGAATCGCGGTCCTGGACGCCGGAGAGCTGCAGCAGCTCGGTACTCCGGACACTGTCTATCAGCGTCCGGCGAACCTTTTCGTCGCACAGTTCATCGGGAGCCCGCCGATGAACATCCTCGACGCGAAACGCGATGGCGACGCCCTCGTCGTCGCCGGCGGATGGAGGATCGCCGCGCCACGCCGCCTCGACGGCGCATCGACCGCGGTGAAGCTCGGCCTGCGGCCGGAGGCGATCGATCTGGCCCTCGCGAATGCCAACGGCGCCCAACCGGCGGAGGTCCTCGTGTCCGAGCCGCTCGGGAGCGAAGTGATCGTGAACGTCAAGCTCGGCGAGGCACTGCTGAAGGTGCGCACGGCGCCGGAAGTCCGCCCGGATCCCGGGACGCGCGTGTACCTGCGCGCGGCTCCCGAGGGCGTGCGCGTCTTCGACGCGTCGAGCGGCGCCGCGCTGAATTGACCGCGCCCGAGCTCTCGCATCCCTCGCTGACGCTCACCGGTCGCTTCGAGAAGGACCACGAGCGCCGCTACGCGCACGTTCCGTTTGAGGTTCCCGCAGGCCTGCGTCAGCTTCACGTTCGCTATTCGTACAGCGATCAGATCGACTCCGACCCGTTGGTCGGCGGAGGCAACACCCTCGACATCGGACTTTTCGACGAGCGGGGCATCGCCGAGGGCAGTCCCGGGTTCCGCGGCTGGAGCGGCAGCAACAAGATGGAGATCACGATCGACGAGACGTGGGCCACCCCGCCGTACCGCAAGGGAAAGCTCGGCGCGGGACGATGGCACGTCCTCCTCGGTCCGTACAAGGTGGGACCGCGCGGCTGCGACTGGAAGGTCGAGATCTGGTTCGACCCTGGTTTGCGGGCGCCCGCGGAGGTCTGGCGCGCAGGCACGGGACACAATCCATCGCTACCCGCGAAGCGCGCGGGCTGGCTACGCGGAGACCTCCATTGCCACACGCTCTTTTCGGACGGTGATTCGTGGCCGGTCGAAATGCTGGAGGCCGCGGGCGCCGCGGGCCTCGACTTCCTCGGTGTCACCGACCACAACAACGTGGCTCACCACGCGGCGTATGGATCCGGGGGTCGCGGGCAGCCGCTCGTGATCCCCGGGGTTGAGGTGACGACCTACGGCGGCCACTGGAACGCATGGGGCACCGATCGCTGGTGGGAATTTCGCGAGCCCGAATCAGAAGCAGTCGAGCGGACGATGCGCGCCGCGATGCGGAGCGGCGCCGTCGTGAGCATCTGTCACCCCAAGCCCTTCGGTCCGCCGTGGGAGTACACGAACGACGGCGGGTTTCACGCGATCGAGGTGTGGAACGGCCCGTGGGCGCAGCTCAACGCCGCATCGCTCGCGCGCTGGGACGGTCTGCTGCGGCGCGGCGTTCGATGTGTCGCGGTGGGCGGGAGCGACACGCACTACCTGCACCGCCGCGACGTCGCGCCGCGTCACGCCGATTCGATCGGCACCCCGACGACCTGGGTCCACGTGGACGGCGCACCCACGGTGGGCGCGATCCTCGCCGCCCTCCGAGACGGTCGGTCGTTCGTGTCGGAGTCCCCAGGCGGGCCGCAGCTGTACCTCGAAGCGGACCATGGACGCACCGGCCGTGTGTCAGTCGAAGCACGCGGCGCGGGCGGCGCGCAGGTCGAGCTCATCACGGCGATAGGCACGATCGCATCGAAGCCAGCCACAGATGACCCGCTGGTGTTCGACATCCCCGAGGATGCGCGCTTCGTGCGAGCGCAGCTGGTCGCGGAGAACGGAGACGTTCGCGCGTTGAGCAACCCGTTGTGGATGGAGCAGCCCTGAAATGAGTGGTGCCCCAAACCCTGATTCCTTCTTCCGGGTCGGCGATCGCACCATCGAGCTCAAGGTCCACCGCTGCATTTGGAGCGGCAGGTATTCGGAGAACTCGCCGCTGGCCATCGCCGAGTGCGCGACCGAGAGGGTGATCCGCACCGAAATCGACGTGCGAGCACTCCGGGACGGAGAGTTCGTCGTCCTGCACGACGACCGGTTCGATCGCGTGACCGACGCGACCGGCCTGGTTCGCGAGGCGACGGCCGTCGAAGCGACGCGGCCGCGATTCGAGGATGGCACCCACCCGCTGCTCTTTTCGGAGGCGATCGAGCTCATCGCCGCAAACGAATACCCCCGGTGGATCGAGCTCGACCTGAAAGATCTCGCTCCATACACACGGCCGCAGACTGAGGCGCTGGTCCGAGCCGTGCAGCCCCTCAAGGGGCGAGCGCACTTCTCGACCCCGGCCGATTGGAATCTTCGGCGACTCCTCGCGGTCGACCCGACCCTGCTCGTAAGCCTCAACCCCCACTGCTACATCGACACCGAGCTCGACGACGACGTCCGCCTTCCTGTGGGTGCCTACGGCTATCGCGACGCGCATCCGCTCGCGCGAGAGCGTCTCTCCACAACAGCCGACTATCTGCGCGACCGCCTCGGCGGGATCTATCGGTTGGTCCCGGGGGTTATTGAGGCGCACCTGCGTGTGGGGATGCTCGAGCGGATCCTCGACGATGGGATCGTCGACGTTGCGGAGATATTCCACTCACTCGGCGTGAAGCTCGATGTCTGGACCCTTGACGCCGATACGCCTCGGTGGCGGGAGCGTCTTGCGCGAATTGCCGCCGTGGGTGTCGACATCATCACGACGAACACCCCACGCGCGATGGCCCAGGCCGCGCGCGCGCTCTACTAGTGCGTGCTTAGCCACCCCGTCAGGCGTTCGCGGCAGAAGCGCTCGCGCTCGGGCAGCTCGTTCGAGCGGTACCAGACGATCCCCGCGAGGAGCAGGTAGATCTCGTAGATCTCGGCGCGGCGGCGCGATGCGTCGTCCTCCACCTGCGCGTAGCTGTCGCGGAACGGCGCGATCATCGCCGGGCTGGCGGGGAGGGTCCAGCTCTCGATGCGCACGAGATCGAGGAGCGGATCGCGGCCGCGCGCGCGTTCGAAGTCCAGGAACGCGACGAAGTGCCAGCCGTCCGATCGCCGCTGCAGAAGCAGGTTCGCCAGGTTCAGGTCGTCGTGAGTGAGGCGCCGGTCGACGCCGTCGAGAGCGTCGCGTCGCTCCTCGTAGTGGCGAATCACGGTGGCGTGCGATTCCTGATCGAGCGCGTCGAGGAAGCGGCACTCCGCGGCACGCGTGCGGAGCCGGTCGTCGAGTTCGGTCGACCACGGCATCGGCGTGTCGACGTACTCGACGCGATGCATGATCCGAAGCCCGGCGCCAAGCTCCTCGCCGACGCGGTGCTGGTCCGTGAACGACAGCGAGCCGAGAGAGCGCGCGGCGTCCTCGCCCGAGATGAAGTCCTGAATGTAATAGGGGACCTCAAGCGTCTTCTTGTCGACGTCGTACCAGCGCACGGCCGGGTGCGGCACGCCTTTCGCCAGCAGGAGCTCCGCGAGGTGGAGGAATCGCCGCATGCGTCCCGGATGCGGGCGGCGGTGGACCTTGAACAGGAACTTTTCGCCGACGGGTGTCGTGAGCACGTACGCGTGATGCGATCGACCTCGGGGCCACGGCTCGACCTGCACTCGGGCGAGCGCGCCGCCGGAGATCTCGTCGGCCGCCTGTGCGACCTCCTCTTTCGAGGGCGGGACGGTGAGCGTGCGCATGGCCATCGACGAATCTAGCGGCGCGGCGGCTAAGGCGCAGAGAGCGTGAGTGCGAGCTGGGCGGCGACCTGGGCGTTCGCGCGGAGGAGCGCGATGTTCGCGTCGAGGGCGCGGTAATTGGTGGCCTCGCCCAGAGCCCGCAGAAGATAGGGCGTGAGGTCCGCGCCGCGGATGCCGTCACGGTCGGCGGCGGCGATGGCGTTACGGACCTGCCCTTCGACCTCCTGCTGAGCCAGTGCCGACTCAGGGGGCACCGGCACGCAGAGGAGCAGGCCCGCGCCGCGCGCTAGCTGCTCCGTCGCGATGCGCGCCGCGCCGAGCGCATCGTTCACGCGGTATCCGAGGCGAAGGCCGCTCGACCGAACGTAGAACGCGGGAAACTCGTCGGTGCCGTAACCAAGCACGGGCACGCCGAGTGTCTCCAGGCGCTCGAGGGTGAGCGCGAGATCCAACACGAACTTGGCCCCGGCGCACACGACCACAACCGGATGCCGGGCTATGGCCTCGAGGTCGGCCGACTCGTCGAAGCTTCGCTCCGCGCCGCGGTGCACTCCTCCGATGCCGCCGGTCGCGAGCACCCGGATGCCCGCGGCCGCCGCGATCTCGACGGTCGCGGCGACGGTCGTGCCGCCGAGAGAGCGCGCCGCAAGGACCGCGGCGATGTCGCGGAGCGACACCTTCGCGACGCCGCTCTCGTTCGCGAGCCGCTCGAGGAGAACGTCGCCGGCGCCGACGACGGCCACGCCGTCGTGGAGCGCGATCGTCGCCGGAACCACGCCGAGCGCGCGGATCTCGGCCTCGAGCGCCTTGGCGGTCAACAGATTCCGCGGCCGCGGCAGGCCGTGCGCGATGACCGTCGATTCGAGGGCGACGACTGGTTCGTTGGCGGCGAGGGCCTTCGCGACCTCGGGCGCGATCGCGAGCTTCATCGCCGGCCCGTGGCGTGGCCCTGCTCGCCGCTCTGGCCCGCGAGGAGCTCCACGGCGTGGGGGAGCACCGGGAGCAGCACCTCGAGGGACTCGCGGACGGCACGGGGCGAGCCGGGAAGATTCACAACCAGCGCCGCGCCGACCGCGCCCGCGACGCCGCGCGACAGCATTCCGTGTGGTGTCTTCTCGAGCGACTTCGCACGGAGCGCCTCCGCGATCCCGGGCACCTCGCGATCGATCACGCGCCGCGTGGCCTCGGGCGTCACGTCGTTCGGCGACAGCCCGGTGCCGCCCGTGGTCAACACGACGTTGGCTCCGGCGCGGAGCGCGCCGAGGATCGCGGTGGCGATGCGCTCGACGTCGTCGGGCACGAGGGATTCGTGGACCACTTCCGCGCCCGCCGCGACGAGGCCGTCCCGCATCGCGGGGCCGCTCTCATCGACCCGCTCGCCGGCCGCGCCCTTCGTGCTCACCGTGATTACTGCTGCGCGCACAATCACGAAGCGCGGTACGTCCCCGACTTCCCACCGGTCTTCTCGACGAGGCGGACATCCGTCAGCCTCGCGCCGCGCTCCACCGACTTGAGCATGTCGTACAGCGTGAGCCCGGCGATCGATACCGCCGTGAGCGCCTCCATCTCGACGCCGGTCTGCCCGCTCGTTGCGACCGTCGCTTCTATGGCGATCCCGTCCGCCTCGAGGGTCAGCTCGACGGACGCGTGCGTCAGCGGAAGCGGATGGGTGAGCGGGATGAGATCGCTCGTCCGCTTCGCCGCCATGATCCCGGCGATTCGCGCGGCGGCGAGCACGTCCCCTTTTGGTGTGGCGCCGTCGCGCACGAGCTCCACGGTCGACGGCGAGACGCGGAGCAAGCCTCGCGCGATCGCTCGCCGCTCGGTCACGGCCTTCGCGCCGACGTCGACCATTCGCGCGGCACCCTTGCGATCGATGTGGGTGAGCTTCTTCCGCGCTGGACTCACCTCGTCGGTTCCGGCTGCTCGGTCAGGATCACGTCGACCTCCTCGCCCTTCTCGACCCGCGACGGACCGACGGGCAGATCGATGAGGCAGTTCGCGAGCGACATCGATCGGAGGATCCCGGAGCCTTGCGGGCCGGTCAGGCGCACCGTGCCGGCGTCCGGGTCGTGGATACCGCGCGCGAACACGCGAAGCGATCTGAGCTTGTCGATCGGCTCGAGGAGGCGCGCCTTCGTTCGCGGGCGCGCCACGTTCTGGCGGCCCTGCATCCGCAGCAACGCCGGCCGTACGAAGATCTCGAATGTCAGGAGCGCCGAGACCGTGTTGCCGGGCAGCCCGAAGATCGGAACGCGCCGCTCGCCGTCCCTGAGTTCGCCGAACGCGAGCGGGCGTCCGGGACGGATGGCGATCGCCCAGAAGTCGATCGTCCCAAGCTCCGAGAGCACCGGCTTCATGTGGTCGTGGTCGCCGACCGACACGCCTCCGCTCGTCACGATGACGTCGGCCGTCATGGCCTCGCGGACCGCGGCACGCAGCGCGTCGGGCGAGTCACGGACGATGCCGCGCACCCACGGGTCCGCGCCTGTCGCGCGGATCGCCGACGCGAGCGTGTAGCGGTTCGAGTCACGGATCTGCCCGCGCTCGATGGGCGCATCGAGGTCGACGATCTCGTCGCCAGTGGAGAACACCGCGACACGCGGACGCTTGCGCACTCGTATGCGCGCGCGGCCCACCGACGCGAGAAGTCCGATCTCGGCGGCCCGAAGGACCGTGCCTTTCGTGAGGACGGTCTCGCCCTTCTTCAGATCCTCGCCGGCGTGGCGAATGGCCATCCCCGTCGGGGTCGCCGCGGTGATGGTGACGACGTCGCTCGCGTTATCGGTGTCCTCCACGCGCACGACGGTGTCGGCGCCATCGGGCATCGGAGCGCCGGTCATGATCCGCATCGCCTCGCCTGCCCCGACCGCTCGATCGGGGAATCCGCCGGCCGCGACCTCACCGACGACGCGAAGCTCGACCGGGGCCGAGGCGACGTCGTCGCCGCGCACGGCGTAGCCGTCCATCGCGGAGTTGCGGAAGGGCGGCACGTCCTGGTCTGTGGCGACATCCTCGGCGAGCACCAGGCCGAGCGCATCGAGGATCGGCGCCTCGACCGCGGGCAGGGCTGGCACGCCGGCGAGGATCCGCTCGAGCGCATCGTCCGCGCTGATCAGCTTGCGCGCGGGTTTGGCGGAGGTCGCGCTGATCGGCATGGCGCGAGTTTAGGCCGGGTAGACGGTTATCTCGGTCGCCTTCACGCTGACCCAGATCTCGCCGCCCTCCGCGAGATCAAGCTCACGCACCGCGGCCGGCGTGACCTCCGCGATGATCGGCATCTCGCCGTCGACGCCGACGCGGACACGGTCGCCCTGAAAGTCGAGCGCCGACGCGCGACCGCGCCACACGTTGCGTGGCGAACCCTCCGGGCGCGCGCGGTGCAACGCGACGGCGCGCGGGTGGATCACGGCGAAGACCTCGCCGTCGACGCTATCGGCTGATTGGACTCTGGCGCCGCCCGCCAGCGCGACCTGACCTGCGGTCGCGGTACCTCGCAAAAGGTTGACGCCCACGAGGTCCGCGACGTAGCGCGACCGCGGCCGCTGCGTGACTTCGGCGGGCGAGCCCGTCTGAACGACCCGGCCCTGCTCGAGGATCACGAGGCGATCGGCTAGCGCGACTGCCTCGAGCGGATCGTGCGTGATGACGATGCGGATCCCGGAGAACGACGCGAGATGACGCTTGAGGTCGCGCCGGACCTCGCCGCGCGCGGACGCATCGAGTGCGGCAAGCGGCTCGTCGAGGAGAAGGAGGCGCGGGTCGATTGCGAGCGCGCGCGCGAGGGCTACGCGTTGTGCCTGCCCGCCCGAGAGCGCGCGCGGTCTCGCCTCGGCGCACTCCGGGAGGCCGAGGCGTTCGAGCCACGACCCGGCGCGATCGCGCGCTTCGCGAGCCGCGACGCCGCGCGCTCGAAGACCGAAGGCTACGTTCTCGATGGCCGACAGGTGAGGGAAGAGCAGGTAGTCCTGAAAGACGACGCCGATCGGGCGGCGCTCCGGCGGGAGGTGGATCCCTCGCGCGGTGTCTTCTAGGACCACCCCATCGACCGACACGAATCCTCGCGTAAGCGGAACAAGTCCGGCGACCGCGCGCAGGAAGGTGGTCTTCCCGGCGCCGTTTGGCCCGAGGATGGCGACGATCTCTCCGGGCGCGGCTTCAATGGCAACGTCGAGGTCGAGGGTTCCGAGCCGGAGGGCGACCTGCGCCGTCAACATCAGAACGCACGCAGGTAGCGGTCGCGCATCGCCACCAGGATCACGAGCGATATCGCGAGAAGGACGAGGCTCAACATGATCGCGACCTCGGGTCGGGTCTCGAGGGCGATGTACACGGCGAGCGGGAGCGTCTGCGTCGTTCCCGGCAGATTTCCCGCGAACGTGATCGTCGCCCCGAACTCACCGAGGGCCCGCGCCCAGCAGAGCACCGCTCCGGCGAAGACCGACGGCCCGATGAGCGGAAGGGTCACGCGCCGGAACACGAGCCATCGCCCGGCGCCGAGGGTCCGCGCCGCGTCCTCGTACCGTCGATCCATCGATCGGAGTCCTGCCTCCACGGTGAGGACGAGGAACGGCATAGCCACGAAGGTCGCCGCGAGGATCGCCCCGGCGGTCGTGAATGGAATGCGGATTCCGAAGATCGCGTCCAGCGGTTGACCGAAGAGGCCGCGCCGTCCGAAGGCGAAGAGCAGGGCCACTCCGCCCACGACGGGCGGCAGGATCATCGGCAGGGTCGTCAGCGCGCGAACGACATCGCGACCGCGAAAAGGAACGCGTGCGTACACCCACGCGAGCGGAATGCCAAGGAGCAACGCGAGGGCTGTTGCGGCGACTGAGACGACGAATGAAAGCCGGAGCGCGGTGAGCGCCTCGGGCGAGGTCAGATCGCCGAGCGCGGTCTCCCACGGCGCCCGATAGAGCAGCCCGACGAGGGGCAGGACGAAGAACGCGACGCCAACCGCCGCGAGGACGACGAAGAGAGCAGGGGGGCGCTCGGACCTCATGGCTTCGAGAAGCCATAAGTCGCTAGCACGCTCTGTCCCGCAGGCGAGAGCAGGTAGTCGACGAATCCCCGCGCAAGCCGCGCGTTCTTCGAGTCCTTGATCACGACGATCGGGTAGCGCGCGCGGACCTGGTGCTGCTCGGGTATGTCGACGCCCGTCACGCGGCCGGCCGCGGACTTCACGTCGGTCACGTAGACGACGGCCGCGTCAGCTTCGCCGAGGCTCACTTTGTTCAGCGCGGCGCGAACGTCGACCTCCTGGCTCACCGGTTTCGCGCTGACCCCCGCCTTTGTCAGCGCCTCGAGTGCGTACCTGCCGGCGGGGACTGTGGGCGCCGCGAGGACGAGCACGACGTCGGGCCGCGCGAGATCGGCGAGCCCGGCGATCTTCTTGGGATTCCCCGGAGCAACCGCGATCTGGAGCCGATTGCTCACGAACGCCGGGGCCGGTCCGTCCGTGAGTTTGGCATCGACGACCTTCTGCATGTTCGCGTCGTCGGCGGACGCGAAGACGTCGGCGGGGGCGCCGTTGATGATCTGCGTCGCGAGAGTCGAGGATGAACCGAAGTTGAATGTGAGACGCGCGTCTGGGTTCGCCTTGGTGAGCTCGTCGCCGGCGTTCTTGAAAGCGTCGGTGAGGGAGGAGCCCGCGAACACGGTTATCGAGCCCGTGAGCGGCGCAGTCGAGGTGATAGGGCCGGCGGATGTGGTTGGGCTGGTGGCGCAGGCGCCAAAGACGAGCGTCGCCGCGATGCCGAGCGTGATGGCTGCACGCACTACGTCGTCGACCTGCGGCCGCGCTGGGCGATCTCGACCACGACGTTCGTCGCCTTCACGACGCACACCACCGCCTTGCCGGGCGCCAGGGCGAGCTCGGTTGCGGCCTCCGCCGTCATCAGGCTCACAAGTCGATGCGGTCCTGCTTGGACTTCGACGACGGCCGCCACGCGGTCCTTTTCAACACGGGTCACGATTCCTTCGAACCGGTTCCGCGCGGACTGGGCGACGATCGGCCGCTTTTGGGTCTGCCGTCGTTCGTCCTGGAGGCGGCGGATATCGGCGAGCGACACGAGCCGCTGGCCGCCCGCGGATCGCCGCACCCGTAGCCGTCCGGACGCAGTCCAGCGGCGAAGTGTGTCGACGGAAACCCCCAGGAGCTCCGCTGCCTCTCCGACTCTCACGAGGCGATCTATAGGTTCTGTGCGCTTTCTTGGCATGAATGCCTAGGTATCGTACGCCAACCGGCTGCCGCGTTGCCCCGGTCCGAATGTGACCTCAGCTTCGGCATGGCGGGCCTTCGCGCCCGTAACGTCAACTCAACTTCGGCCCCGGAAACTGAAAAGAGGCAAGCGTGGACGGACTCCGCACCGCGGCCCCGCTGGAGGACGCCGGTGAGGTTGTCCTCCTCCTCGACGAGAACGGCGTGATCACCCGGGCGAGCGGGAACGTCGAGAAACTGCTCGGCTATGCCTCCGGGGAACTGATTGGACGACACACCGCGGTGCTTCGGCCCAAGGTCGACCCGTCGGTGGCTCGAAACGATGGCCCTATCCCGTTTGCTGATATCAGCCTCGAACCGGTCCCGAGCGGCGGACCGAAGGTCTTCTCAGTAACTCTTCGAGATCTCCGGGCCCACGAACAGGAGAAGGAGCGCCGGAAGATCTACGAATCCTTACTCGAGGCTGTGACGGACGCGGTCGTCCTCGTCGACCGCGACGGGCTCATCCAAATAGCGAATCGCCAGGTGGAGGTGCTCTTCGGCTATGCGCCGCGGGAGCTCCTTGGCATGTCAGTCGACATCCTCGTGCCGGAGCGCGCTCGCGAACATCACCCCTTCCGCCGGACCACGTATCTGAGTGAGGCGAAGACGCGGCCCCTCGGCATCGGACGAAAGCTCTCGGCAACGCGCAAGGACGGCACCGAGTTTCCAGCCGAGATCACCCTGTCGGCGATCGAGACCAGCGACGGACCTTTGGTGTCGGCGGCCATCCGAGACGTCACCGACCGGGTCCGCACCGAGGAGCGCAACCGGCTCTTCGAGTCGCTGCTCGAAGCCGCGCCCGACGCATTCGTGGTGGTCGACAGTCAAGGACGCATTCGTCTCGTGAACGCCCAGGTGGAGAAGCTCTTCGGTTACACGCGAGCCGAGCTCATCGGTCAGCAGGTCGAGATCCTTGTGCCCGATGCGGCGAGAACGTGGCACCCGCAGCACCGGTCGGCGTACATGGGCGATCCGCGGGCCAGACCGATGGGGGCGGGCCGTCAGCTTTCCGCGCGTTCCAAGGACGGCACTGAATTCCCGGTCGACATCAGCCTGTCCTCGATCGAGACCGAGGAAGGCCTGCTCGTCTCCGCCGCCGTTCGCGATGTCAGCGACCTTCGCAAAGCCGAGGCGCGCAGCCGTCTCGCGGCGATCGTCGACAGCTCGGTCGACGCGATCATCGGAGAGACGCTCGAGGGCACCATCACGAGCTGGAACCCGGCCGCGGAGCGCATCTACGGTTGGACCGCCGCAGAGGCGATCGGTCAGGACATCGCGATCCTCTACCCACCCAATAAGTTCGACGAGCGCGCGGGGATCCTGTCGAAAGTTCGGAGTGGCGAGCGGGTCGCGGCGCTGGAGACGATGCGGATGCGACGGGACGGCACGCTCATGGACTTCCTGGCCAGCATCTCGCCGGTCCGCGATGAGGACGGAACGATCATCGGAGTGGCATCGACTGGCCGTGACATCACCGACTATGTGGCCGCCGAGCGCCAGCGGGAACGCCTCGAACGCGAGCTTCAACAGGCCCAGCGTTTGGAGAGTGTTGGGCAGCTTGCGGGTGGCGTCGCACATGACTTCAACAACCTGATCGCCGTGATCTTGAACTACGCGACCTTCGTCGCGGACGAGCTCGGCGATCGCCCTGAACTGCGCGACGACGTCGAAGAGATCCGCCGCGCCGCCGAGCGCGCGGCCACGCTCACGCGCCAGCTCCTGATCTTCTCCCGCCGTGAAGTGGCGCACCCCCAGATCCTCGACGTCAATTCGGTCGTCGGCGACATGCGCAAACTCCTACAGCGCACGATCGGCGAGAACATCGGGCTCGTCACAACACCTGCAGCCAACCTGTGGCCGGTCCTGGCGGACCGGGGGCAGATCGAGCAGGTGATCATGAATCTGGCGGTGAACGCGCGCGACGCCATGCCCAACGGCGGCAAGCTCATCATCGAAACTCAGAACGCGGATCTGGACGAGGATTTCGTCTCGAATCACGTCGACCTCGCGACAGGCCCGTACATCCGCATTTCGGTGGCGGACACCGGGCAGGGGATGACGGCGGAAGTGGCCGATCGCGCGTTCGAGCCGTTCTTTACGACGAAGCCGAAGGGCAAGGGCACCGGCCTCGGCCTCGCGACGGTCTACGGGATCGTGAGCGAGGCCCGCGGGAGGGTCGCCCTGTATACCGAGCCGGGCCGTGGCACCACCGTCAGCGTCCTGCTTCCTGCCGCGGAGACCGCCTCGACGACCATCGTGGCCTCGCCCATGACCGGGGAGACGACCGGCAACGGAGAGGGCGTCTTACTGGTGGAGGACGAGGGAGCCGTGCGTGCCGCAGCACGCCGCATCCTTAGTACGAACGGCTACCGGGTGTTCGAAGCTGCGAGCCCGCCGGAGGCCATCGGCCTGAGCGCCGACCTGTCGCGCACGATCGATCTGGTCCTCACTGACGTGGTGATGCCTGAGATGTCGGGGATGGACCTCGTTCGCCGTCTTCACGAAACGCGCCCCGGCCTACCCGTCCTCTACATGTCCGGTTATCCGCAGGACGTCATCGCCCACCAAGGCCTGGTGACCGGCGAGGTGCATCTCCTCGAGAAACCGTTCACTCGAACAGCGCTGCTGAAAGCAGTCCGGGAGATGCTCGTCCGTGATTGAGACGACCGTTCCGAAAGGGGCGACTGCGAGGATCCGTGTCCTCATCGTCGATGACCACGTGGCTGTCGCCGAGAGCCTTCACGCGCTTCTCTCGCGCGACGCGGGCTTCGAGCTCACCCAGCTCGCGCATGACGCGACTGCGGCGCTTCGCATCGTGCGCGACGAGCAGCCGGATGTCGTGCTCATGGACCAGGCCTTGCCCGGCATGTCCGGGGCGGAGGCGACCTCGCATGTGATCGCCGCCTGCCCAAAGACCGCTGTGGTCATGTTCTCCGGCGGCATGACCGACGACGAGCTGGTGACCGCGGTCGAGGCGGGCATCCGCGGCTATCTGCTCAAGGGATCGAGCGTGGCCGAGGTGATCTCGGCGGTCCGCCGTGCGGCGGCTGGCGAGATCCTGCTCGACCGCGACGAGCTCGCCCGGCTCCTTCGCAGGGCACGCGAGCTGACCCAGGAGAAGGCCGAGCGAGATCGTCAGAGACACGCGCTCACTCCACGCGAGCGCGACGTGCTCGCGCTCATGGCCGAAGCGCTCGAGATACCCGAGATCTCGCAGCGCCTCGGGATCAGCGTGCACACGACGCGCGGCTACATCCAGAACATCCTCGAAAAGCTCGGCGTGCATTCGAAGCTCGCCGCGGTTGTCCGAGCGAACGCGCTCGGCGTGCTGGATGCCGTGAAGAGCGAGCGCGGGTGAAAGAGCCCGCCGGCCGGGCGTCCTGGGAGTTCACGGCGCTCGCCGTCCTCGCAGCGTGGCTGCTGTATCTCGTCGCTTTCCTGGTCGTCTTCAGCGTCTTCGGCGACGCGACCGGGGTGCTGGCGCTGCTTCCGGTTGCCACCGCGGCCTGGCTGCGCGGGCCACGAGCCGGGGTGCTCACCGCGTTCACCTTTGCGCCGATCAATGCACTGCTCTTCATCGGCGAGGGATGGAGTCTCGCTCAAAGCGTCTGGGGGATCACGCTCGCCGCGATCGTCTTCGCCGTGATCGCGGGGCTGATCGGTCACATGCGACAGGCCAACCGGCGCGTCGCCGAGCTCACCCTCTTCGATCAGACGACGGGTCTGCCCAACCGCGTCGCATTTCAGCACGAGGTCGCTCGAGTGCTGGCCGCCGACGATCCGTTCGCCAACGTGGCGCTCCTCCGCGTGAACGGATACGACGGTGTGAACGAGAGCTTCGGCTATGAGTTCGGCGATGACCTGCTCCGTGAACTCGCCCGCCGGATTCGCGCTGTGGTCGAGACCTCAGATTTCGTCGCCAAGTTCGACGGTGGGACGTTCGGCATCCTGAGCACATCGACCGCGGTCTCGTGGCGGAGTCTCGCGGAGTCGGCGCTCTCGGTATTCGATGCGCCCTTGACGGTGGACGGGCAGGATCTGAGTCTCGAGGGTCGAGTCGGTGTCGCGCACTTTCCGGATCACGGCCGGAGCGAGGCCGCCCTTCTCCGGCGCGCGCGAGGCGCCCTTCACGAGGCCGAACGCGCCACGACACGGTGGGCATCGGCTACGAGCGTCACCACCGCCGCGGAGAACCGGGGCCGACTCGAGACCCTGACCGACCTTCGCGCGGCGCTCACCAACGGGGAGCTTCGCCTTCACTACCAGCCGATCGTCGGGACCGCCGGGCACGAGCTCCACGAGCTGGAGGCCCTCATTCGTTGGGAGCGCGCCGGACGTCTGCTCCTTCCGGCCGAGTTCGTCCCGCTTGCCGAGCGGAGCGGTCTCATCGCACCGCTCACCGATTGGGTCGTCGACGAGGCACTTCGCCAGGTGCGCGAGTGGCTCGACGAGGGGACGCGCATCCGAGTCGCGGTCAATGTGAGCGCGAAGAGCCTCGACCCGGCGGCCCGGCTAGCGGAGAAGATCGAGGAGCTCCTTGCGCGTCACGAGGTCGACGCCGACCAGCTCACCATCGAGGTCACGGAGTCCGCCGTCATGGCCGATCCCGAGCAGTCCATCCGCGTGCTCAACGCGGTCAAGGCGCTCGGGGTCCACATCGCTCTCGACGACTTCGGGACCGGCTATTCGTCGCTCAGCTACCTGAATCAACTGCCCCTCGACGCGGTGAAGATCGACCGGTCGTTCGTGCAGCGGCTGATCCGCGACGCGAACACGACGACGATCGTCCGCGCCGCGATCGATCTGAGCCACGCGCTCGGCTTCGACGTTGTCGGCGAGGGCGTCGAGAGCGCGGAGATCGTCGACCGCCTCACGGTCATGGGCTGCGACCTGATCCAGGGCTATCACATCGCCAAACCGATGCCGGTCGCCGAAACACGCGTGTGGCTGGACACGACCGCGGCTGCTATCGAGATCACGGTCGGTCCGGCCCGACGTGTCGAGGCAACGCGGCCATTCCAGATCCTGCCGCGGCACGGAACGATCCTGGTGGTCGACGACGAGCATCCGCTGCGCGTCGCCGCCCATCGCATCCTCTCGGCTGAGGGATACACGGTCATCCATGCGGCCACCGCCAGCGAGGCCCTCCGACTCTGCTCCGAGTACGACGGCCATCTCGACCTCGTCCTCACCGACGTCTTTCTCACCGACTGGCGCGGGCAGGAGCTCGCCGAGCATCTCCGGCGGCAGTACCCCGATCTGAAGGTCATGTTGATGTCGGGCGATCCGAACGCGAGCCCGCTCGGAGAGGGTCAGGTGCTCCTTCGAAAACCCTTCACAAAGCGTCAGCTGGTCGACGGGGTGAAGGTGGTGCTCCTCGGTGCCGCACCACCGGAACCCGAATCAAGCGGCATCGCGACGGTCGCCGTCTAGCGAAAGTGTCTCCTCGGCGCGACGGAGCAACATCGTCGTCGTCGGCAGATCCTCGCTCCACGTCGCGGCGCCCGCGCGAACACTCCACCGCGCGCCGCCAAACGCGCGGACCGTCGAGGTCATCGTTCGCATGAGCTCGTCGAGCCGAGCGCGTACCAGCGTGCGCAGCCGTTCCCCTCGCGATTCGTCGCGTCCGGTCGGCGCCACGGCGGCCACGCCGGAGTCGCCGTAGCGATAGGCGCTCACGTCGCCTCCGAATAGCGTCGTTGTGGCTCCAAGCGTCGCGCGGACCGCGCGATGGACCATGGCGCGTCGCGTCGCTTCACCGACACCGTCGACATCGAGCTGGGCGAGGACGACGGCAAAGGTCGGTCCACCATCGCGCGCGGCGGAGATCCGCTCCCGCACCGACGCGACGAGCACCCGATCGAGATACGCCTCGGCCACCGGGCGTTCGCGCGGCGGCGCAACCTCGGCGACGACAGGGAACGGGCGCGGTTCGGTGTTTCCCAGAAGACGGACGAGGGTCGGCAGCATCACGGACCAGCGCTCGCGCTCGGCCATCCGCTCGGCCGCGCCGAGCGAGGTGAGACAAACGGTGGCAGCGCCCGCCGGCGCGAGATAGCCGCCCTCCACGAGGGATTGCAGCGCACGTCCGAACGCGCCCGCGGCAAAGGGCAGCCGCTCCGCGGCGATCGCGGCGAGCAGCGCCGCGGGGCGCGCCGGACCAGCCGCGAGACTCTCGAGGAGATAGAGGCGGAAGAACGCGGTCGCGAGACCGGTAGCGCTCGGGCGCACCATCCTGCCCTCCGACGTCAGAACAAACAGCGACCCGACCTTGATGTGGCCCGCCGCGTGCCTGTCGAGCCGGATCCGATCCATTGATCCGAGGGTGCGGCAGGTGTCGTGCCGCTGGCTTTTTAGGCTCGGACCCGCGCTCCGTCGGTCTCCGCGAATGCCAGGATGTTGACGATCCTCGCGGCTTCTGGGGCAGCCTGTTCGGTGAAAGCGTCGCCCAGCGCCAGGGTCGCCCATGCGGCGGTGCTCGCGTCGACGGCAGGGCTGCGGGAACCGCGCGCCGCTCGGACGCGTTCCAACGAGGCTGCGAGCCGTTCCTGTGTCTCCCTCCGGAGGTCCCGCGCGAACTCGCGCAGGCGAGGATCGATCCCGCACGCTTCGACCATCGCCCGGACCAGCGCTGGATTGGAGCCCGCGAGAATGCGAACGACCTCCGCGGCAGGGTCGTCCGCGTCCGCGAGAGCTTCGAACCCGCTGATGCGGTATTCGTGCTCCTGGTCCATCAACTGGCGCATGAGCTCGGCCTTATCGGGGAATTGGTGGTAGAAGGTGCCGATCCCGACTCCCGCCGCGCGGCAGATGTCGTGGACGCTCGCTCCGTAGCCGGTCTCGCCAAAGATGCTCCGCGCCGCCTCCAGGAGGCGCGCGCGCTTTTCCTCTGGGCGGCGCTGGGCTCGCCCGCTCGTTCGATCGGTCAGAGAACACAATGTGTCCGGCCGACCCCACCTGCACAACCTTCGTGTCGTCCCCTTCATTTGGAGGGTGCGCCCCGCCTCGCAGGGGCGCAATGTGCAGCGAGCAATTTGGAGGGGCAGCGCACACTCGCTCCATGGGGGGCGTGGAGGCAGGCAGCGCTGCCCTCGACTTGCAGCGCGGAGGCATCGCCGTACTCGACCTCGATGGGATCGTTACCTGGACCGACGAAGCGTGGGCTACCGAGGATGGCGACGACGGCCTCCCTCGCGTTCCGATCGGCGCGAATCTCCTTCAGACTTACCGTGGGGACTCCGACCCGAGAGTGCAAGCGGTCGCGAACGCCATCGCGGCCGTCTTCGAGGGAAAGGCGACGTACTTCGAAATCGAGCACCGCCCCACTCGCGACAGCCAGAGCTCGTTTCTGACGTCGGTGGCTGCGCTTCGCGGCGACGGTGCGGGTGCGGTACTGATCCACAAGGTCGTCGGCGAGCGCGGACAGCCGAACCCCCCTCGATCGGCCGACGTTAAGACCATCGGTGGGCCGATCGGCGATGGTTTCGACCGGTTGACACCGCGAGAGCGTGAGGTGCTCGACTTGATGGCAGTCGGCCTGGACAATCGGGCGATCGCGGCGGAGCTCGGGATTCAGTACACGACCGTCCGCGGGCACGTCCGCTCGGTGATCGAGAAGCTGGGCGCGCGGTCGCGGCTCGAGGCGGTCGCCTGGGCCTACCAGATGGGTCTGGTCCCGACGTGACGCAAGTCCGATTCGCCCGAAGCGAACTGCAGGTCACCGCGCCCGGACACTTCGCTCTCGTCCACTACGGCGAGGGGGAGCTACGCGAGAGGATGTTCGATTTCTTGAGTCCTGCGCTCGACGATCCAAAGCAGGCCATCTATCTGTGCGGTCCCCCTGGCGGGGCCTCGCGTCTCCTCGGCTATCTCGAGATGAGCGCGGGCCGGGATCTTCGCGCGGAGGTCACCGAGCGACGGATCGTTCTTGGCGAGGGCGACCGGGACGTGGACCAGCAGCTCCAAAACCTCGTCGACCCGGTGCGGGAGCTGAGCGAGCGCGGGTTCTCCCCGATCCGTGTCGCGGGCCCAGCCGACTGGGACGTGCCCGGCTACTCCGCGCCCGAAGATTTCCTCTGGTACGAGTCGCGCCTCGGGCCGGCACTCGAAGGCTTCCCGGCGGCGGTGATGTGCACCTACGACGTTGCGCGACTGCCCGCGGCCGCCCTTCTGTACGGCGCTCTCGAGACGCACTCGCACACCTTGATCAATGGCGTCGTGTCCGAAAGCCCGAGCTTCGTGCCCGCGGACCAATATCTAAGAACGCGCCTCATCCATCTTCCCTGGCTCGAGCCGGACGAGCAGCGACGCGACGTCAATTCAGCTTGGGAAGACCGTCCAGAGCGTGGCCCACATAGCCGAACGCGATAAAGCCGAGGACCGCGACGCAGACGAGGAAGGCGAAGACCCAGAGCAAGAACGCGGTGTTACGGACGTGGGTGCTGTCGTCCCGAACGCGCTTCGCCTGTTACTTCTCCTCCATCGACTTCGCGATGGCGGAAAGGAATTCCTTGTTCGTCTTCGTCTTGCCGAGCCGCTGCAGCAGGAGCTCTGTGCCTTCGATCTGACCGACAGCCGAGAGCATCTTCCGCAGGAGGATCACCTGCCGCATGACCTCGGGCGCGAGCAGCATCTCCTCGCGGCGTGTGCCTGACGCGGGGATGTTGATCGCGGGGAAGGTGCGACGCTCCTGGAGCTTGCGGTCAAGGATCATCTCGGAGTTGCCGGTCCCCTTGAACTCTTCGTAGATCACGTCGTCCATGCGGGAGCCGGTGTCGACGAGGCAGGTCGCGAATATCGAGAGCGAGCCGCCACCTTCGATGTTCCGGGCCGCGCCGAAGAAGCGCTTCGGGGGGTAGAGGGCGACGGGGTCCATACCACCGGAGAGCGTTCGCCCTGACGGCGGGACCGCGAGGTTGTACGCGCGCGCGAGGCGGGTGATCGAGTCGAGAAGGATGACCACGTCGCGGCCCGTCTCGACGAGGCGCTTGGCGCGCTCGAGCGCTAGCTCGGCGACGCGGGTGTGGTTTTCGGTTGGCTCGTCGAAGGTCGACGAGAACACCTCGCCTTTGATCGAGCGGCGGATGTCGGTCACTTCCTCGGGCCGCTCGCCAACCAGCACGACCATGATGTGGACGTCCTGGTGGTTCCCCGAGATCCCGTTCGCGATGTCCTTCAGGAGCTGGGTCTTGCCGGCCTTTGGCGGCGACACGATGAGCGCGCGCTGGCCGTACCCAAGGGGATTCACGAGGTTGATGAGGCGCTGGCTGAGGTTCGCGGCGTCGATCTCGAGGTCGAACATCTCGTCCGGGAACACCGGCACGAGGTTCTCGAACACGGGCCGGCGCTTGGCCTGCTCGGGGTCGATGCCGTTGACAGCCTCGACGCGCAGCAGGCTGAAGTACTTCTCGCTGTCCTTCGGTGGTCGGGTCTGGCCGGTAACGAAGTCGCCGGTCCGAAGACCGAGACGACGCACCTGGCTCGAGCCGACGTAGACATCCTCGGGTGAAGGGAGGAGGGAGCGGCGCCGGAGGAAACCGAAGCCGTCCTCGACGATCTCGAGGATGCCCTGGGCGAAGATGTTGCCCTGCGCCTCGGTCTGCGCCTGCAGGATGCGTGTGATCAGGTCCTGCTGGCCGAGGGTCGCAGCGCCTTCGACATTGAATTCTTTCGCGATCTCGGTGAGCTCTTTGGGCTTTGTCTCGTTGAGCTCAGTGATCGTGTAGTACTTGCGACTCGGGGCGGCCGGCGGAGCCTCGCGGCGTGTAGCCGTCGCGGTCGCTGTGCCGCCGTTGGTCGCGGGACCATTGGTGGCAGGTCCGTTCGTGGGGGTCGTCGTTGCGGGGGTCTCCTTGTCTGTAGGGGTCTGCTCTGGTGTGGGTTCTGGATTGTCCAAGCGGTGTGTTCGCTCCTTAGATTTGCCTGCGGCCTTGCCTCCAAGGTCTTCGGCTTCGTGGGTCCGGTGGGCGCATTTGGTGCGCACGCATCCGGCTGGTGAGAAGGGGAAAGGCTGCTTAGGACAGTATACAGGGACATGCCGACACTGACCACGTCACAGACGACTGAGCTCGTTGCGCTGTCGCGCGACATCCACGGACATCCCGAGCTGGCATATCAGGAGCGCCATGCGCTCGGCGCGATCGCCGCATTCCTCGAGCGTCACGGCCACCGCGTCGAGCGCGGTATCGGCGGCCTCGAGACCGCATTCCGCGCGCGAGTGGGTCCGGATGGACCGGCGGTCGCGCTGCTTGCGGAGTACGACGCTCTCCCTGAGGTCGGGCACGGCTGTGGTCACAACCTGATAGCGATCAGCAACGTCGGTGCCTACCTCGTCGCCGCGGCGAGCGCCGCTCGCCTCGAGGTGGGCGTCGAGCTCATCGGGACGCCGGCCGAAGAGAACGGCGGCGGCAAGATCGACCTGTTACGTAAGGGCGTTTTCGATCGGACCGTCGCGGCGCTCTCGTCGCACCCCGCCGCGTATGGCGGATGGGCGGTCAGCGGTAGCAGCCTTGGGGTAGTAGGTAAGCGCGTGACCTTCACCGGCGTCGCCTCGCACGCCGGGTCAGCGCCGGAGAAGGGACGCAACGCGCTGAACGCGGTCATCCGCTTCTTCGTCGGGATAGACGGATGGCGCCAGCAGCTCGAGGCCGACTCACGCGTTCACGGAATCATCAGCAACGGCGGCGTGGCCCAGAACGTCGTGCCCAGCCGCGCGGAGGCGATCTTCGGACTCCGCGCAAGAGAACGCGGCACGCTCGATGGGATGGTCGAGCGCTTCGGGGAGATCGCGAAGGGCGCGGCGCTTCTCACCGGCACGAAGGTCGAGATCGCCGAGTACCTCCCGTATTACGAGCCGGTGAAAGAGGCACGCGCGCTCGGCGACGTGGTAACGACGGAGCTCGAGCGCCAGGGTGTGACACCGTCGCGCGGCGTCCTCGTGACCGCGTCGACCGATCTCGGCAACGTGTCGACAAAGGTGCCGACGGATTGGGTGCGCTTTCCGGTGAGCGAGAAGGCCATCCCAGGGCATTCCGAGCAGATGCGCGACGCAAGCGTCAGCGACCTCGCGCACCGTAACGCGATGATCACGGCCGAGGCGCTCGGTGCGGCCGCGGTGCGGGTGGCGACCGATAAAGCGCTCCGCGAGCGGATCATGAAATGAAAGAGGCGCTGCGCGAGGATCTGGTCAAGCTGTCGCGCGAGATCAACGCCGATCCCGAGCTCGCGTACGAGGAGCATCGCGCCGTCGGTCGCATCGCAGCGCTCCTCGAAAAGAACGGCCACAAGGTCGAGCGCAACCTCGGCGGCCTCGCTACGGCGTTCCGTGCGCGGGTTGGCCCGCCGGGTCCGGCGGTCGCACTCCTCGCCGAGTACGACGCACTTCCGGAAGTGGGCCACGGCTGCGGTCACAACCTCATCTCGATGACCATCGTCGGCGCGTTCCTGACCGCCGCCGCGAAGGCGAAGGATCTCCAGGTCGGCATCGAGCTGGTCGGAACGCCGGCCGAGGAGCGGGGCGGGGGAAAGATCGACCTGCTGGACAAGGGCGTCTTCAAGGACACGGTGGCCGCACTCTTCTCGCATCCCGGTGCCGGTGGGCAGTGGAGCGTGAGCGAGAAGCTCCTCGGCATCTCAGTGAAGCGCGTCACCTTCGAGGGCCTCGCCTCGCACGCCGCGGTTTCGCCGGAGAAGGGACGCAACGCGCTCACCGCGCTGATCGCGTTGTTCGTCGCGGTCGACGGTTGGCGGCAGCACCTTCCGTCGACGGCGCGCGTGCACGGGATCATCCGTGAGGGCGGCGTCGCCTCGAACATCATTCCGTCGCGCGCGGTGGGCGACTTCGGCATCCGTGCCGCCGAGATGGATGCTCTCAAAGAGATGGTCTCGATGTTCGAGGACATGGCCAGGGGCGCCGCGCTGCAGACCGGCACCAAGGTGAAGATCGAGGAGGAGATGCGTCCGTACCTCCCCGTCGACGCGAACCCGAAGCTCGGAGACGCGCTCGCGCAGGAGCTCGAGCGCCGCGGCAAGTCACCGTCGCGCGGGCACCTCGTCACGGCATCCGGCGACATCGGGAACGTTTCGCAGAAGGTGCCGACCGATTACATCGGCTTTCCGGTCAGCGCGCAGGAGATACCTGGGCATTCCCACAAGATGCGCGAAGCGTCGGTCAGCGACTACGCGCACGAGAGCGCGTTCGTGGTCATCGACGTGCTCGCCGCGACGGCGCTCAAGGTCGCCACCGACAAGACCTTCCGCGATTCGCTTCGGAAGTGACAAAAGATCACAACGCGCGCAACCGTGCCGCGCGCGAGCGCCTCGAGGCCGTGGTCGCGCGCGTGGGTGAGCGCGACGTCGTGGTCGACGACGGTTGGACCGCCGCCGGGTTACTCGCTCACCTCGCGTTCTGGGATCGCCTCGCGACGGCGCGGCTGGAGAAGCATCTACGCGAGGGAGGGCCCCCAATTTTCGCGGCCGACGAGGTGACCGACCTCACCAACGCCGCCGGGATGCGGCAATGGAAGGAAACACCTCCGCGGGTGGCCGGGACGCAGGCGCGCGAGGCGGCCGCCGAGATCGACCGACTGATCGAGACGCTGCCCGGTGACAAGCTCGACGGCCTCAAGGCGCTTGGCCGCTCTTTCCTCATCGATCGTTCGAATCACCGCAAGGAGCATCTCGATCAAATCGAGCGCGCTCTCCCGTGAGCCGGCCGTCGACCAATGACCTCGACCACCCGGTCCCGCGCACCGACTTCCCGAACGCTCGCGTACTCGAGTTCGATTTCCCCGGTCTCGAGATCGGCGTCGCCGAGTACGAGGAAGGGCCGACCGGCTGCACCGTCTTCTCATTCGGAAAACGTGCTTCGGTCTCGATCGACGTGCGCGGCGGATCGCCCGATGTGAGCGCGGCGCACCGCGAAGTCATCGAAGTGGTGTGCTTCGCCGGCGGCTCCCTGTACGGCCTCGAGGCCGCGGCCGGCGTGGCGGCGGAGTTCTTCGCGAAGCGCGCCTACTCGACGAAGTGGACGGACATCGCGCTCGTGTCCGGCGCGATCCTCTTCGACTACGGCCGGCGCGCGAACTCGATCTATCCCGACAAGGAGCTCGGCAGGGCTGCCGTTCGCGCGATGCGGCCGGGCCGCTTCATGCTCGGTGCGCGCGGCGCCGGACGGTCGGCGACGGCGAGTCATGGCGCCGGCGCGGAGCTCGCCGGCCAGGGCGGCGCGTACCGCGAGTCCGGACCGTCGATGGTCCTCGCCTTCGTGGTGGTGAACGCGTACGGGTGCATCGTCGACCGCTCCGGCAAGATCGTGCGCGGAAAACCGGCCGGTCCGGTCGCCGGACGCGTTCCCCCGGCGGGCAACACAACCCTTTCGCTCGTCGTTACGAACCAGAAGCTCGACCAGTTACAGCTGCGGTCCATCGGCCGCCAGGTCCATGCCTCGATGGCGCGCGGCATACAGCCGTTTCACGCTCGCTGGGACGGCGATGTCAACTACATGGTGTCGACGCAGGAGGTCCCGAACGCCGACCTGGACGAGGTCACGCTCGGCGAGCTTGCATCGGACGCGATGTGGGACGCGATCCTCGCGAGCTATGACGCCTGAGCCCTAGCGCTCGGCGATCGGCACCCAACGCTTCCCGGTCGGGCCGGTGTACTCGGATTCGGGGCGGATCAGCCGGTTGTCGCCGTGCTGCTCCATGACGTGCGCGCACCACCCGGCCATCCGGCCGACGGCGAAGATCGACGTTCCAAGATCGGCCGGGATACCGAGGAACGTATACGTCGTCGCGGCGTAGAAGTCGACGTTGACGATGTTGACCTTCTCCGCTGCGCCCGGGGACATGTTCGGCCGGGCGCGCGCGATCGCCGCGACGAGCTTTTCCTGGATGTCGAAGTACCTGGGTCCCTTCCAGTCTTTCTCCAGGTCCTGCGCGAACTTCCGCAGGAACTTCGCACGCGGGTCCTCGGTCTTGTACACGCGGTGACCAAACCCGGAGAACTTGAATTTCGAGGCGATCGCCTTCTCGACCCACGAGTCGGCATGCTCGGGAGTTCCGATCTCGTCGAGCATCTTCATCGTCCCGTCGGTCGCGCCCCCGTGCAGCGATCCCTTCAGAGCGGCGAGGCCGGCGGTCACCGCCGCATGCATGTCCGCGAGCGTCGCCGCCGTGATGCGGGCCGCGAACGTGGATGCGTTGAGGCCGTGCTCAGCCTGGAGGATGAAGCACGCGTTCAGGATCTCCGCTGCCCGCGGATGCGCCTCGTCGAGGCCCGCCATGCGCGCGAAGTTCGCCGCGTGGCCCAGGGTCGGGTCGGGCGGGACCGGCTGCTCGCCGCGGCGCCGGCGGATGTAGGTCGCGAGGATCGTCGGCAGCTTGGCAGTGAGTCGGATCGCCTTGCGGTACTCGGCTTCGCGCGAGTTGTCGCCTTCCGCCGGATCCTCGACCGCCGATGCGGAAACGACCGTGCGGAGGACGTCCATCGGTGTGCCGCTCTCGGACATCTGCTGAAGGGTCTCCCGAAGGAATGGCGAGAGCGCACGGTGCTTCACGAGCTCGGCCTTGAAGTCGCGAAGCTGGTCTTTGTTCGGAAGCTCGCCATTGAGCAAGAGATACGCGACCTCTTCGTACTCCGCTTTGCCGACCAGCTCTTCGATCCGGTAGCCGCGGTACTGAAGGAAGTTGTCGCTGACCGACGAGATGGCCGTGGTGGTGGCGACCACGCCCTCGAGACCTTTGGGAGCCTTCTTTTCGCTCTCGACTGCCACGGACCGATAGTCGCACACCCGTGTCGATGGCCTGTTTGTGCCGAAAGTCACGAGGTCTGGGACTTGCGACCCCAAATCCCCAGGGGTACAGTCCCGGCGGGACGGTCAGGCAGGCTATACCGTCCGGGGAGGACGAAACATCCGTCAGGCGCGCGCGTTGACAAACTGACGCGCGCTCAAGCTGTTAGCCCCTCATCCCACCCACCAGCGGAGGGCGGCGGCCGTAAGGTCGGCGCCCTTTCGCTTTGGTTTCGGGCCTTAGTTTTGACTCAAGGAAGGGTGCTCTCCTGATCACACGCATGCGCGCGGGTCCCCGTCGCCGGGACCCAGTCTCCCGCGACCGCTACCGGGCGATCGCGCGGGGTGCGGGCGCCCCCCGAACTGCGCGTCCTCTTTGGGTCAACGCGGCGCTCGCCGGGGCGCTGACGGTGATCGCCCTCATCACACTTCCGCTCGCTATCTCCGCCGCTTCGTCCGGCGTCAGTCACGTCGTTGCCTCGATACAGGAAGCGATCCCGCTGCTGCAGGGTCGCGGCTCGATCGATATCCCAGCGGGCGGCAGCTCGAGCGTCGGTGCCGCTCCCGTCGCTGACTCGCTACCGGCATACACGCGCGACCCGCAGCTTCAGCTCACCGGAAAGGTTCCGTCGTTCGCGGTGCAAGAAGGCCGCAGCCTGCAGATCGTCCTCAACGGCGCGGTCATAGCGACGACGCCGCTCGACCCGAGTGGCGCATTCAACGCTGCGCTCGCGCTCAAGGATGGTCCGAACTCGATCGGCGTCGCGCTCATCGCAGACCGCGATGTTGTCGCCGCGTCGTCATATAACGTCGTCCTCGACCGCCTGCCGCCGACCGTGACCATCGAGCAGCCGGCTCCAGGAATCACGGTCGACTCGCAGAACATCGTCGTCGCGGGCATGACCGAGCAGGGGTCGACCATCACGGTGAACGGACGCATCGTCGTGACAACGCCGGAGGGCGCCTTCAAGGATTCGTTCTCGGCGACGCCGGGATCGGTCGCGATCAGCGTCGTCGCACGAGACCGCGCCGGGAACGAGACGACCCAAAAGCTCACGGTGACCGCTCAGCAAGTCACGCAAACGATCGGACTGACCATCACGGTCACCCTCGACAAGGCAACGGCGCGGCCGGGCCAGGCTGTCCTTGCGACGGTAGTCGTCGCCGGGGTAACCGGCACCCCGTCCGCCGGTGTCATCGTCGCGGGATCGGTCGGCGTCGCAGCGATCGGGTCCGCCGTGACCGACGCAAAGGGCACCGCGCGGCTCAGCTTCGCCGCCCCCACGACCGAAGGCGACGTGAGCGTCGTCGTCCTCGCGGGCGGCTCATCGGGAAGGGCCTCACTGACCGTCTCCGCGCGCTGAGGCGATACTCGCGCGAACGTGAGCGAGCCCAACCTCGTCCTTTTCTCGCTGCTCGGCGGGACCGCGCTCCTTCTGTACGGAGTGCGCTTCGTCGGCGAGGGGCTGCAGCGCGCGGCAGGGACGCGCCTGCGGCACATCCTCTCCACGCTGACCGGCAACCGCATCAAGTCGCTGTTGGTCGGCGCCGGAGTGACCGCGGTTCTCCAGTCTTCGAGCGCGACGACGGTCATGCTCGTCGGCTTCGCTTCGGCTGGGCTCCTCTCGCTTCGCCAGACGATCGGCATGATCCTCGGGGCCGACGTCGGCACGACCGTAACCGTCCAGCTCCTCGCGTTCGACCTCCTCCAGCTCTCGCCGCTCGTGGTGTTCGTCGGCTGGGCGATGTACGTCGCCAGCCGCGGGACGGCGCGGTATATCGGCCAGGCGATCCTCGGCTTCGGCTTCCTATTCCTCGGGATGAAGATCATCCACGATGGCACCGCGCCGCTCGCGTCGAACGCGCTCTTCGCCGATCTGCTCCACGCGCTCACGGATCAGCCGCTGCTTCTCGTGCTGATCTCCGGCGCGTTCACGGCGCTGGTCCGCTCGAGCGCCGCGGTCATCGGCCTCGCCCTCTCGCTCGCGTCGGCTGGGCTCATGCCGCTCGAGGGTGCGATCCCGATCATCTTCGGCGCGAACGTCGGAACTGCCGCGACCGCTGTGATCGCGGCCGTCGGGCAGAACGCGGAGGCGCGCCGCGTCGCGGCAGCTCACGCCGCATTCAAGATCGTCGGCGTCGTCATCTTCTTTCCGCTGCTCGGCCCCTTCGCCGATCTCGTGCGCATGACCTCCCCGGACGTCCAGCGGCAGATCGCCAACGCGCACACGATCTTCAACGTCGCGCTCGCGCTTCTCTTCCTCCCGTTCGCGGGATTGGCGGCGGATCTCATCACGCGGCTCATTCCCGAGGGCCGGCGAACCGAGAGCGGGCCGATGTATCTCAATCCGGCGGTGCTCGATACGCCCGCGGTGGCGCTCGGTCAGGCGCTCCGCGAGGTGCTCCGCATGGGCGATGTGGTTCTTCAGTCGCTTCGCGAGACGCGTGCCGTGCTCGAACGCAACGACGCGGCCTTGATGCGCGAGATCGTCGCGCGCGACGACCTCATCGATCGACTCGAGGAGGACATCAAGCAGTACCTGGTGAAGCTTCGGGAGCATCCGCTCACCGAGGAGCAGGCCGAGCGCGAGACCGCGCTCATCTTCGTCATTGTCAATCTCGAAGAGATCGGTGACGTGATCGACAAGAACCTGATGGAGCTTGCCGAAAAGAAGATCCGCGGCAATCACGTCTTCTCCGCGCAAGGCTGGCGCGAGATCTCCGATCTCCACGCCAAAGTCATGGAGAACCTCGAGCTCGCGATCGGGGCGCTCGCATCAGGCGACCGCGAGGTCGCCGAGAAGGTGATCCGCCACAAGTCGATCGTGAACACCATGGAGCGTCAGCTGCGCGCGGCGCACATCCAGCGGCTGCACGAGGGACTGCGCGAATCGATCGACACGTCGAGCATCCACCTCGACCTCCTCGCGTCGTTCAAGCGCGCGAACTCGCTCGTCACGGGCATCGCCTACGCGGTGCTCGGCCAGCACAATGCCTAAAGGGCGTGCTTTCGTCGGTACGTCGGGCTGGTCCTACACCACCTGGAAGCCGGTCTTCTATCCGAAGGAGGTGAAGTCGAAGGACTTCCTCCGCTACTACGCGACGCGGCTCTCGACGCTCGAGGTGAACTACACCTTCAACCACCTCCCGACCCAGAAGAACATCAGCACCTGGACCGAGGCGACCCCGCCGGACTTCCTCTTTGCCCTCAAGGCCTCGCAGCAGATCACGCACTACCGCCAGCTGCGCGATCCGGCGGAGACTCTGCCGCTCTTCTTCGAACGCGCCCGCCCGCTCGGCGATCGGCTCGGGCCGGTGCTGTTTCAGACGCCCCCGTGGCTGAAGCGCGACGACGACCGGCTCGCGGGATTCTTGGGGTCGCTTCCGCGCGACCTGCGGTCGGCCCTCGAGGTGCGCGACCCGTCGTGGTACGTCGACGAGGTCTACGAGCTCCTCGGAACGGCTGGTGTCGCGCTCGTCCACGCCGAAGGCGAGAAGGCTCCATCGCCGGTCGACACGCTGGGCACGACATCGTCGTTCGCGTACGCGCGCCTGCGCAAACGCGAGGGCTACACCGACGCCGAGGTCGACGCCTGGTCGGAGCGTCTCCGCCCGATGCTCGAGGCCGGGAAGGATGTGTACGCGTACTTCCGGCACGACGACACCGGCGCGAACGCGCTCTCCGCCGAGCGGCTCCGCGACCGCCTCGCCGCCTAGGATCGTCAGCTCATGAATGGGAGATGGCTCGCGATCTCGGTCGCGCTCGGCAATCTGCTGGTGCCGCTGAACTCGACGATGATCGTCGTCGCCCTTCCGCAGGTGGCGCGCGACCTCCGCGTCGACGTCGGCGACACCTCGTGGATCGTTACCTCGTACCTCATCGCGATGGCCGCGCTTCAGCCGATCGCCGGGCGCGTTGGCGATCGCCTCGGCCGCAGGAATCTGATGCTCGCGTCGCTCGTCTACTTCGCCGTCGCTTCCGCCGGCGCCGCCGCGTCGAACTCCCTTCTGCTGCTCGCCGTGTTTCGCATCAATCAGGCGATCGCGGCCGCAGCTCTCGTCCCCAACGGCCTCGGGCTTCTGCGCGAAGCGATCCCGAGCGGCCGCCGCGGCGCTGAATTCGGGATCGTGAGCGCGGCAACCGCGGTCGGCGCGACGGTCGGACCGCTCGCCGGCGGATTCCTCGCGGCCATCGATTGGCGGTGGATCTTCCTGGTGAACGTTCCGCTCTGCGCGGCAGGGTTCCTCCTCTCATGGCGCGTCCTTCCTGCGCGCGCGGCCCGCGAGACCGCTCGGTTCGATCTCACCGGCGCGGTCGGGCTCGGCGTCGTGCTGCTGGCGGCCGCGTGGGTGCTGGTGTCGCTCGGCCGGTCCGTCGATCTCGTGACCGTCGCGATCGGCGTGGCGCTGCTGCCCGCGATCGCGGGGTTCTTGCGCTACGAGTCGCGTCAGCCCGATCCCGCGCTTCCACCGTCGCTCTTCCGCATCCGCCCGTTCGCGGCCGCGTGCGCGACGGTCGCGTTCCAGAACCTCGCGATGTACGGGACGCTGCTCGCGCTTCCGGTCGCGCTCGCCGGGGCGAGCATCCGAAGCGGCATCGCGCTCGCCGCGTTCTCCGGCGGGTCGATCATCCTGGCGCCGCTCGGCGGGCGCGCCGCGGATCGCTACGGACCGCGTCTGCCGACCTTCGTCGGCGCCCTCCTGCTGGGGGTCGGACTGATGCCGCTCGCGCTCTCCGCGGGTCAGCTCCCGCTCGAACTTCTCGCCGCGACGCTCGCGTTCGCCGGCATCGGGCTCGCGCTCACGTTCCCTTCGATGCGACTCGCCGCGGTCGAGGTCGTGCCCGAGCGCTATGCGGCTCTGGCGTCCGGCGTGTTCTCGACGAGCCGCTACTTCGGCGGGATGCTCGGATCGGTCGCGATCGCCATCGCGCTCGGCGGGACACCGTCCACCGACTCGCTGCGGCTCCTGTTCTGGCTTTTCACGGCCGCCGCCTTCGCCGCCGCGATCCCGAGCCTCGCGTTACCGGGCCACGCCGTCACCCACAATGAGCCGATCGCCGAAGAGGTCGCGGGCTAGGCCGAAAGGCGACGCACGATGCCGGCGGACCCGTCGACCTCGAGCGGCTCGCCGTCGACGAGCGTCGAGAGCGCGACCGACGTTCCGACCACGGCGGGAATCCCGAACTCACGCGCGACGACGGCGGCGTGTGACAGCGGGCCACCAACTTCGGTGACCACCGCGGCGGCGCTCGTGAACAGCGGGATCCAAGACACGTTCGACGACTGACATACGAGCACGTCGCCCCGCTGGAACTTCGCGAACTCCTCGAGGTTGCGCACGAGCCTCGCGGGACCACGCGCCACCCCCGCCGAGGCCGGAGCGCCGCGCAGCGCGCGCGTCGGATCGTCCTGGGCTTCGCGGTAGAGGAGGTGCCAGACCGGAGTGGACTTCGTCGGACCCGCCGCGTCCTGTTGCCCGATCGTTTCTGGCGCTTCCATCCGTCGCCAGTCGGCCTGCTCCTTCTCTCGCTCCGCGATCAGCGACGAGAGATCGCGCGGCCGGCGGAGCGCGTCGCGCACTTCGTCCATATAGAGGAGGAAGATCTGCTCGCGCTCGCTAATGACGCCGTCGCGCATCAGGCGCGCTCCGAACGTTCGCGTCGCCCGGCCGACGTTCGCGTGATTGCGGCGGTCGAGCCAGTAGTTGTGCTCCTCGGTCAATGGACCGGTGCCGGTTGCGGCCGCGAGGACATCGTCGAACCGCGCGAGGTCGTCTGGCCGATCCGCGAGGGTCTTCCTGGCACGCGCAGCGATCTCCTTCGCGCGCGCGCGAAGCGCGGCGTGCCGGATGTCCGGATCCTTTCCCGGAGTCTGGAGGCGTTGCGCGATAGCGCGCAGGAGAAGCGTCGGATCGTCTGCCCACGGGATCGACCCGAAATGATCGCCGGACGCGCCGGCCTCGCCGTGCACGCGGAGGAATTCGCCGGCTCGTAGAGCGAACGCTGCGTCGCGGGTGCGCAGCTCATCGAGAGAAGCGCCGCGACCGATCGCTTCGGCGACGGCGGGCAATCTGCGCGCGGATTCGGTCAGCGCGTACAAGTCCTTCTCGAGCTGCTGGAGCGTCAGCGCGAGTCCTTGCGTGAGGGCGAACGCATCCGCCTGCGATCCGCCGACGAGGGCCTGGTGGGTCTCGGCGAGCTCGTCCATGACCGCGTAGGCCGCCGCCGTCACGAGCATGTGGATCCGCCACGCGCGACGGTGCCGACGCCACAGGTCGTCCCATGCGGACGCGGCTTCTGGCGCTGTCGACCGATCGACAGAGAGCGTTCGCATCCACGCGTAGTGCTCGTTCAGCTCTGGCAGATAGCGCTCGTCCCAATCGCGCCGCATGCGGCGGGCGAGGCCCCGGCGCTTCACCAACGCAGTCCGCTGATGTTCTGCGATCTCGTCCGGTGGCCAGAGCGCCCGGCTGCCCGAGTAGTTCCGGCCGTTGAAGCTTTCGAGGCGCATGAGCACCGGCGATCCCATCTCTTCGTCGCGGCGTCTCATGCCGTAGTTGGCGCCATGCCGCGTGTA
>JBBPIP010000023.1:0-31920 GCA_038040265.1 Chloroflexota bacterium
TCCCAGCGACCAAGATTCGCGGCTGCGTCGTAGGTGCTCTGCAAGAAATCGAGGAGCGTTGCCGCTGGGTCTGCTGACGTCCGGACCGCCTCGTACGGCAGCAAGAACTCTCTGCGCTCGGCGTTCCACTCCGCCGCGTCGGGACGGAGCGGCGCCGCTGAAAGCCCGACGGGTGCGGGCATCGCGTACGCGTAGAACTCCGGTCGCGGCAGGTCGTCGCTGCCCGGCCAGAACCCCGCCGCGATGAGCTCGTGCGAGTACGCCTCGTGCATCACGTGGACGTCCACGTTCGGTGGTGTCCCGCCCGCATACGCCGGCGCGCGCCTTCCGCTAAAGCGAGCGGAGGCGAGATCGAATGACCCCCAGAAGAATTGGACGGGGCTCGCCTTCCCGAGGAAGCCCGCGCGGAATCGCTCGAAGACGATGTGGGTCTTCAGCAGCGCGGCCCCGAAGAGCCGCGCATGATCGCGGTCGTAGGGTCGGCGCTCGACGTCGTCAGGAAACGGCACCGCCATGGCGACCTCGTTCGGCACCGGGACGATGTGCGGGTCGGGCACGCCGAGTCGGGCGAGCGAATCGAGCACCTCGCGGTAGAACTGCGCGACCGACATCGACCGCAGCGGTATCGCCGCACTCTCACCGCCGTTCGTGACGATCGTGAGCTGATGCCCGACAAGGTCCAGGTCGATCTGGAAGGCGCCGTCACCGCTCGGCACGACCCCGGTCGTCAAGCCGCGCGGCGTGACGATCAGAGTCGAGTTCCACCAATGGTTCACGAGAGGCGTCATCGCGAGACGGATCTTTCCGACGATTTGCGTCCACATGTGGACCGCATGGAGGGTTTCCCGGAGCGGCTCGTACGAGAGGGGTGGCCAACGGTCGGACTCGCTTAGGGGCACTCTGTTCGAGCGTAGTCCGGTCTCAGTCACCTCGCAGTCGGCGCGGTCATGCCCGGACAAACCGAACGATGTCCGCGACACGCTTCGCGCGCGTCTCCGGTCTTTTGGCTGTGACGAGTGTGCGCAGGTGCTCCTTCTTGCGTCCGGGGGTGAGCGCTTCGAACGTCCGCATCCCGGTGGCACCGAGCGCCCTTCGCAGATCGTCGGGGACCTCGAGCGCCTCCACGCTATCGAGAAGCGTCCACGAGCCGTCACGCTTGGCGGCTGCGATCTTCGCGAGCCCAGCCGCCTCCATCCGGCCTTCCTTGACCAGCCGGGCGATCCGCACCTTGTTCGTGCGCGACCATCCGCTCCCCGCTTTGCGTGGAGTGAAGAGCAAGGCCGTGCGCTCGTCGTCGAGCGGCTTGTTAAGCTGTCGATCCAGCCGTAGCAGAGCGCTTCCGGGATCGAGTCCTCGTAAGCGAGCCGAGCTTTGCCGGTCGCGGCCTTGTACGCGACGAGCCAGACGCCCTGTCTCTTGTCATGGTTGTCGCGGAGCCACCGGCGCCACTCGGCAGCCGTCTTTGGGTGGATTCGCGGGTACCCTGCGGCGCTCATCGCCGACTAAGAGTGACGCGCCCCTGACTACGATGCGACTCCGAGAACGCCTCGGCGCGATGGATCGGAAGCGACGCGCTCAATGAGCTTACTTAGGCGCTACGCCTCTGCGAGACGAACCCGACGTCCCTCTTCTTCAGCTCGTTCACGTTTGCCGGTTCGATGGCCGTCCAAGCGTGACCTTCGTGATGGGCGAGGTACCCGCCACGGCAGTAAGCCCACTTCTGGTCATGCATCGTCACGACAGGAACTTGGATCGGGTGCCCGGTGCAGTAGAAGGCAATCCGAGCCTTCAGCTCAGCGTCAGTCTTCTCGATGTTCACTCATCCCACCAGTTGCGTCAGGACGCTAGCGATGGCGTCTGCGCCCGGCATTACGAAAACGTCATCGCAAGCCGCTCTACGGACAGCCGCCTCCCGTCAGGACACGTCGCTGAGTGAGTGTTGGGTATTCACCTGGTGCTCCGGTTCCTTCGGAGACCGTCAACCGTGAGGTGTCTTTCCTCCAGACCTCGGTTGCGAGTCCGCTCGCGCACGACGACCACCCTTGCTGCGCGAACGCGGGACCGAGGGTGCCACGGGCGTCGCGATTCGCGGCCGCTCCGCAGTCCGCTTTCCAGGTCACGGCGACTCCATCAGCGTCGGTCGTCGGTAGGCCGACGTACGCACAGCCCTGAGGAAGTGCGAGACCGTTCGGCAGGACCGCCGCGATGTAGCCAGGCTCGCCTGAGAGCACCTGCGACAGGAATCCGGCCATCGGTGCCCCGCGGCCGAGTGAGACGCAGACGTAGGTGCCGAGTGCGGGCCGGTCCGGACTTACCCATCCGCCAAACAGAGTGCTGCCGAGCGTTCCGGCGCGCAGGTTGGTGCTCGGACGCAGTTCGAAGGTATTGGCCCCCGAGCCTTGGCCGGTTGTGATGCTGTTCGCCGATAGGACTCCACAGGACAGCTCATACAGGGACGCGTCGTTCGTCTTCGTGATTGACGGCGCGGCCGCAGCGGTTGGCGTGATCGTCATGGATGTGGGCGCTGGCGCGGCGGTCCCGGCGCTATCGCCGCACGACGCCACGAGTAGGGCAGCAAGGAGAAACGTGCGCCGGACGTTCATGCCACTACGGTGGTCCATGCCTGTAGGGGTGTCATGACCGTCCCGTCACCGATGCCGGATGGTCCTCGAAGCGACGTTGTCGGGTTCTCGGCTCCCTAGGACTTCGTCACTGGCACGAGCGACACGGCGAGGTGATAGAGCGGATCGCGGCCGAGCGGCTGCGGTGCCTGGATGTGGACGTGCGTCCCCGAACGCTCGAAGTCGAGGTGCTCGATGCCTTCGGTGGCCCGATAGATCGCGGTGATGTCACCGATCGTCACGTTCTCGCCGTTGACAGTCGGGAATGCATCCCGTGGGCCTTGCTGCATGAGCACCACTGGTGAGCCGTTGGCGGTCAGCGGAAGGACCACGACGCCGCGCTGATCGCGCGCGGGCATGCCTTCATCGAGCCCGTCGATGCCGCAGAACGGCCGGAAGAGCTGGAATCCCGATTGCGCCGCGAGTTGGCTCCATAGCTCCAGGCGCATGGCCGTGATCGCGCCAGGCGGCAGGACCTGCCCGATGCGGACGTCCGCTGAGGGCGTGAAGGTGAAGTCCGATGGCGCGATGTCCACGTTGAGCTCCAGCGCGACGATCCGCCACGTCATGATCAGCTGCCCCTGAGCGTCGCGAACGTCGGCTCCGAGCTGCAACAGCGTTTGTGCGTCGAGCCAGGTCGTGATCTTCGCCATCGGCCCTCTCTGAGCAGGGTCCTTCGGAGTGAGCTCGAGGACATACACCGGACGGCCGAGCACGGCGTCGTCCGAGAGCTGCTTCGCATTGAACGCTTGCGACAGACCTTCGATGGCGCCCGCCAGCGTGCTCGGAGCGAACGGGCTCTGCGAGAGGACCATCCGTGGGTCGATCGGCTGCGCCACCTTCGCGTCGGGCACGTAGATCCAGGCGGCCTTGCCGTCGAAGAAGAGCTGCTGCCTCCCCGACGCGCCGCTCGGATCGGTCGCCGTCGTCTCGATCCGCACGTTGTTCGGTGAGCTGAACTCGATCTTCTGCTGGTACGACGCGGGGGTCGTCAGGCGCTTTCCATCGGGTCCCATCCAGTTCTCACCCTTCGTGGTCCCGCGGTAGGTGTTGAGCGCGCTGCTCCCATTGACGGCCGCCCGCTCCGCGCGGACGAGCAGGTCGCTTGCGCTGGCCGGAGCGGTCGAGACCACAAGCGAGGCGATGAGGACAACCACGGCGACGATCCCGGCGGCCGCAACCGCGTGCCGTGACCGCAGAGCGAAGCGTGATGTGGGGTGCGCGACAGCGCCGGCCGCTGCGCGGTCGAGCGCCGTGGACACGCTCCCGGGGACGCGGATCGAGAGCGCAAGATCCCTCAAGTCTTTGGCGAATCGTTCCTCGTCGGTCATGTCGTCGCCTCCAATCGCTGGCGGAGATCGGTGAGCGCGCGGTGGACGAGCATCTTCACGGCGGCTTCGCTACGGCCCAAGAGTGGCGCGATCTCGTCGCACTCGAGACCGGCGAAGAACCGAAGCCGCAACGCCTCCGCACGATCTGGGGCAAGCTTGTTGGTCATCGCGAGGACACGCGCCAGCTCGACCCGTTGCAGCGCGAGGTCGTCGGTGCGGACCGGATCGGCAAGCTCGACGGCGGCATCGAGGGCGAGATGCGCTCGTTTGCCACGGAAGGCGTCGGCGGCCTTGCGCCGCGCGATGCCGACGAGCCAGGCTTTCACCGGGCCCGTCCCACGGTAGGAGCGGGCGGCGCGGAATGCGGCGAGGAACGTCTCGGCGACGAGATCCTCCGCGTCGCTTTCATCACCGCACCGCGACAGGACGTAGCGGTAGAGGTCGCCGACGTAGAGCCGGTACAGCGTCCCGAATCGCGCGGGATCGGACGCGGCCTCACGCACGAGCGCCGCATCGTCGGCCGCGGGCAGGCTGATCGCCGCGGATCGGGTCACGCCGTCACCATCTTCTGCCACAACGTCGGTCGAAAGGGCGTTCCGGTAACAGGTCGAGCCGAACGCAACGGATTCGGCTGGGGAGGGTGGATTCGAACCACCGATCTACCTGATCCAGAGTCAGGCACCCGTTGTGTCAGCGTCCCCCCGCCACCGGCGCCGCCGGAGCCGACCACAGCGGATACGGGATCCCGGCGAGCCGGTTGATGACGAAGGCCTGGACCGTCAGCAGGACGACTGCGAGCATCAGCACCGCGAGTTGCCACGGGGCAGTAAGGACGCCCAGCGAAACGGGCCAGTGAACAAGAGTGGCCGGATGGTGAAGCACCGACTCACGGATCAAGCCATCTACGGCGTCATGCGTCGGCGGGCGGCCGACGCCGGGGTGGCGCGATTCAGCCCGCACGACTGTCGGCGCACGTTCGTCGGGGACCTGTTGGACAGCGGCGTGGACCTCGTGACGGTCAAAGGGATGGCTGGGCACGCTAGTGTCCAGACCACGGCCCGTTACGACCGGCGCGGCGAGGCCGCAAAGAGAAAGGCCAGCGGCGCCTCATGTAGTTCGTTGCCCAGCACCTGCCGCCCGTCGTTGCGCCGATCCCGAATGTTCCTAGGCGAGTCGCCGAATCTCCTTATGACCTCAAGGACCTACCGAGCGGTCACGCAAACTGTTCGGCGTCCGCGCACAATCTTGTGGCTGTTGCGGTTTCGAGTGCAGAGTTTCAGATCTGCGGTGCGGGTCGCTCCGGAACTTCGAAGCAACCCCGGCAGATCTGAACGGAGCGCAATGGCTCGACCGTGGCCTAGTCGATGCGAGCGACGATCGGAACCGGCGCGCCGCGCGTCCGCTGACGCACGGCCGGCCCGCGCACGGTCCGCAGCATGTTCACCGCGAACGTGACAAGGGCGAGGTACGCGACGATGCCGGAGAGACCCACCACCCCACTCACGAACGCGCCGTCCGCTCCGATGGCCTGAGGCGCAACACGAAGCGCGACGCCCGCGTTCGCCAGCGCGATGGTCACGATATGCAGGCGGAGGCTCCACAGTTGGCGATCGGTGAAGGACGGCAGCGCTCGCGCGGCAACGCCGTAGATCATGATCGTCACGAAGCCGAGCGCGAAAGAATGGCGAGCCGCGGATACCTCAAGGTAGGACGCCTCCGATCCCGTCACCGCAGCGCGTACTTGGTAGAGAGCGAGCAGCACCGCGCCGACCAGCGCCCAGACGAACGCCGAGCGCACCGCGAGCAAGGTGGTGCGCGCATGAGCCGGCAGGCGCTGCCGCGCGATGGACGGCCCGAAGACGCCAAGCGCCCACGCCAGCGCGCAGAGCCCCACGACAAGAGGCAGCGCAGCGAACGGAACATCCGTCACAAGTCCCGCCGCGCCGGCCAGCCAAAGTGCCGCGGCCGGCAGCAATCGGCGCGGACGAGCGGGCGGGGACGCGACGAAACCAGACGCGAGCCGCGCCCAAACTCCGAAGATGATCGTCGACAGGCTGCCCAGGAGCATCGCCCAGACCGCGCGGTCCTCGGCCGACGGATCGACGAGCAGCGATGCGCCGCTGAGCGGCATCCCGACCGCGACGAGTATCGCCGCAAGAGGCGCGGCGAGGATGCCCGCAGCCATCACGAGCTCGTCCGGTCGGTGCGGATTCGTGCCTCCGCGGAGCGCGACCAGCGCGCCGACGGCGAAAGAGCTCGTTGCCGCCACGAGGAGGATCGACGACAGGCCCAGGAACAGATCGCGGCCAGGCAGGTCGATCAACGGCTGCGCCACCGCGCGCAGAACGATCGCGCCGACCGTGCCGCAGAAGGTGACCCAGGTCACGATCCGCGGCGGCGTCGCTGCACCACGGAAGCGGGGCAGCACGTGCAGTGCGACGCCCATCACGAACAACGCCGCGAATCCGAACAGCTGGATCGTGCCGTGCACCTGCACCAGGACGACCCAGGGCACGCCGAAGGTCGAGAGACCCGCGGTGCGCGCGAGGAGGAGCCACACCCCAAGGCCGAATCCGGCCGTGAGCGCGATCGCGAGCGCGCTCGCGGTGAAGATGACGACCGCCGGTCTGGGCGGCGGCTGACTCGCGACAAGGACCTCCGAACTAACGCTCCAGTTCATTGTCAGGGGTCACGTCGAAACCTGGGTCCGCGATCCGCTACGCAAACGCCGAAGGCGCCGCAATTCGATTCCACTTCCGACAGCGCCCGGCGTGGCGGACCGACTGTCGCTGTCCATCACCGTCCTCCCGCGACCGGCGCCGACGGAGCCGACCACAGCGGATACGGGATCCCGGCGAGCCGGTTGATGACGAAGGCCTGGACCGTCAGCAGGACGACTGCGAGCATCAGCACCGCGAGTTGCCACGGGGCGGTGAGGATGCCCAACGAAACGATCAACGTCGTCGCGCCCGCCGGGGGATGCGGTGCGCGGACCAGGATCATGAGTCCGCTCGTGAGCCCGAGCGACATGCCCGCGGCAAGCACGCGCGGGAGGGTGACGCCCGCCGTCAGCGCCGGCCCGGCATCGAGCAGACCAAAGGCGGCGAGACTGAGCCACCCCATCGCCGCGCCGATGAGGTGGCCGAGGAACGCGTTCCGAGGCGACGCGGTCACCGCCGTCGGGCTGTAGAAGAACAGGAATGCGGTCGGGCCGAGTGACGGGAACACGAACGGCGCGTTCGTCACGAAGGCTGCTACCGCCATCAGCGAAATGCTCAGGAACCCGTTGACGACGCCGAAGATCGCGAGGACCGGCGTCGCGTCGTGACGCTCCAAAAGCGAGACCAGACGTAGGTCGCGCAGCCGACCCCGCGTCACGCCCGGGATTGGGGCCCGCGCGAGAGAAGGCGAAGGGCGACGAGCCCCCCGATGAAGATCAGTCCGGATACGAACGCGAGGCTCCACACCTCGCCACCTCGGCCGGCCAGGAAGAGGTCGAGCGAAACGGTAAGGAGCCAGAGCTGCAGCGAGAGCATGAGGATGCCGATCGCGAGCGCGGCGAGAAGGAGCGCCTGCAGCCCGGGTGGCGTCGCGATCTCGCGCTCAGGGTCGCGGCCCAGCCCCGTTCGGGAACGCGCTGGCCCGGTCACGGAGTCAGGTCCACCGCATAGATGTCGTCGCCCCGCTGCTCGAGGACAATGCGAGGAAGCCTGCGCTGCGGAGGGCCCGCCACGGGGTCGCCGGTCAGTGGCGAGAAGACACCGTCGTGACACGGACAGAACAGCCGGTCGCGCTCGGCCTGGTACACGACGGAGCACGAGAGGTGCGTGCACTTCTGGCTGTAGGCCACGAGGCCGCGCTCCCGCGTGTTGATCAGGACAGCCTCGTCCTGCGGACCGGGGTAATGGAAGTAGCGCGCCTCCCCCGCTCGAAGCTCGTTTACGCGCGCGACGGCCTTCGGCTCGGCCGACCGGCGCTGCAGCGGAGCGAGGACTGCGAGCACGACACTGCCGATGAACAGGGCGCCCGAGCTGAGCAGCGCGTAGCGCAGGAACTCGCGTCGCGCTACGACCTCATCCGCTTCCAGACCGTACGGGAACTGGCGGCGCCAGCTCGGGATCACAGGATCCATGGCTCCGCATGCGTGAGGTCGCCATCGGGCGCGCGCTCGCCGGCCGCGAAGAGCCCACTCACGTCGATCGGCTGCATCTCGTCATGCACGACGTACTCGACGCGCGTCCGCACCTTCTGCGCACCGAAGATTGTTTCTCTGAGAGCCTTGCCTTGGCGTTCTGCCGCGAACTCCTCGTACGTCCCGTACCACAGCGCGTCGGTCGGGCACGCCTGCGCGCACCACGGCTGTAGCCCTTGGACGGTGCGGTCGTAGCACAGGTTGCACTTCTTCATGAGCCGAGCCTCGACGTCGAACTTCGGCACGCCGAAGGGACACGCATACACGCAGTTGAGGCAGCCGATGCAACGCGACGGCTCGGCTTGCTGCACGACACCGTCGGGCGTGACGAGGATCGCCATGGCCGGGCAGACCTGGGCGCATGGCGCGATCGGATCTTCGCAGTGCATGCAGACCGTCGGCAGCGTGGCCAGGCTCATCGAGCGGTCGAGGAAGTCGACGCTGATCATGCTCTCGCCCTTGTGCGAGTCGCACTCACGGCATGCCGCCTCACAGGCGCGGCAGCCGATGCAGCGCGACCCGTCGATGAAGAGCGTCTTTACCACCACCGCGACGCTCAGTGGCGCGCGCCGCTCGGCTTGGTGACGCCGGCGACGTACGGATACATCTGGGGCTCGTTGTCGGGCGTGAAGTTGAGCTTGGCCGCACCGGCGGATGTGGCCGGGGCGTCGAGCTTCTCGACCGCGGCGGCGCAGGCCTTGTACTCGGGGATCTTCACTGTCGGCTCCACGGCCGCGTTGGTGAGCTGGTTTACCGCCTCCGCGTGCCCGTAATGGAACGGGATGAAGATCGTGTCTGGTCTGATGGTCGCTACGACCAGTGCCCGCAGCGTCATCGCCCCGCGGGCGGTCCGCACCCGCACCTGCTCGCCGTCCGCGATCCCAAGGCGCGCCGCGGCGTCGGGATGGATCTCGACCCATGGCGTCGGCGCTTGCGCATTCAGAAATCCGATCCGCCGCGTCTGCGTGCCCGAGAGATAGTGGTACACGACCCGCCCTGTCGTGAGGCTGAAGGGGTAGGCGTCGTTCGGGACCTCCGCCGGAGGCCTGAATGTCACCGGGCTCATGCGCGCGCGGCCGTCGGGGTGCCCGAAGCGCTCAGTGAACAGGCGCGGGGTTCCCGGATGGTCCTCGGTCGGGCACGGCCAGAACACGCCGTTCTCGGCATCGATCCGCTCCCACGTGATCCCGTAGTAGTCGGACACGCCGCCGCGAGTCGCCGCGCGCAGCTCGTCGAAGATCTCCCGCGTGCTGCGATACGGGAACAGCGCGCCGCGTCCGAAGCGGCCGGCGAGATCGGAAAGGATCTGCCAGTCGGGTCGCGCCTCGCCGGGCGGGTCCGCCGCCTTGTTGATCTTCACGACGCGTCCCTCGAGATTCGTGGTGGTGCCCTCATCCTCGCACCACACCGTGCCGGGAAGGACAACGTCCGCGAGCTCGGCGGTCTCGGACATGAAGAAATCGATCACCACGAGCGGGTCGCAGCGCTCGAGCGCGCGCTTCACCACGGCGTTGTCGGGGAGCGACACCATCAGGTTCGAGCACAGCACGAGCACGCTCTTGATGTCGCCCTCGGCCATGAGGTGCACCATCTCCGTCGCCGCGGCGCCCTCTCCCGGCAGCTCCTCCGGCGTGATCCCCCAGACACCCGCGATATGGCGACGCGCGTCGGGGTCGTTGATGCTGCGCGAGCCGGGGAGCTGGTTCGCCTTCTGGCCCATCTCGCGCCCGCCCTGGCCGTTCCCTTGACCGGTGAGCGTCGTCGTCCCGCCGCCGGGCCGCCCGACCTGGCCGCGCGCGAGCGCGAGATTGATGCAGGCCAGGCACGCATCGACGCCGTGCGTGCTGTGCTCGATCCCGCGTGCGTGCAGCACGAGCGAGGTCGCCGCGCTTCCGTAGATCCGCGCCGCCGCGACGATTCGTTCCGCGGGGACGCCGGAGATTCGCTGCGCCTCCTCAGGCGTGTAGGGTTCGACCGCGGAGCGGACTTGCTCCCAGCCGACCGTGCGCGCATCGACATAGGTCTCGTCGACCAAGCCCTCGTGGATCACGTAGCGCAGCATCGCGTTGAGCACCGCAACGTCGGTACCCGGCCGTAGGGGTAGCCAGAGATCGGCGGTCCGCGCGATCGGGGTCAGCCGGGGGTCCAGCACGATGAGCTTCCCGCCCCGGTCTCTTGCACGCCAGATCCACTGCATCATCACCGGGAAGCATTCGGCGACGTTCGACCCCACCACGAGCAGGCAGTCCGCGAGCTCGATGTCGGTCATGGGTAGCGGTGAGCGGTCGATGCCGAACGCCTTCGCGTACGCATATGCGGCTGAGGACATGCAGAGGCGGCCGTTGTAGTCGATATTCCGCGTCCCGAGAGCGGCGCGCGCGAACTTCCCCGCCACGTAGCACTTCTCGTTCGTCATCGACGAGCCGCTGTAGACGCCCACAGCGTCGCGCCCGTGCTCGCTCTGTATCTGGCGCCAGCGCTCCGCCACGTACCCCAGCGCCTCGTCCCACGTCACGCGCTCGAGCGGACCACCTTTACGCCGGCGCCGCAGGGGGTACTGGAGCCGGTCCGGATGATTGACTTGCTGATACGCCACGACTCCCTTTGGACAGAGCGCGCCGCGGTTGTGCGGATAGTCGCGCGGCTCGACGCCGATGACCTTGCCATCGGCGACCTTGAGATACATCGCGCACTGCACGCCGCAGAAGGAGCAGTGCGTCGGCACAAGCTGCTCGGGCACGCGATCCGCGCGCTGCCACTCCGTCGGTGTGGCGCCGGTGGTCTGCAGGTCGTAGTTCGTATCGCCGCGGTGGAAGACCTCCTTGTCGACGGTCATACGAAGCGGTCCTTCATTGCGCCGAAGTACGCCTGCGCTCGCAGCACGCGCTTGCACGCCGGACAGTAGTCCTGCAGCGTCCCGAGCCGCGGCCCCAGATCGTATCGCTGCTCGAGGTCGGTGAGCGTCGCCTTCAGGTCGATGATGAACTGTCGCGAGGGGAGAGCAATGCCGCAGCGCGGGCACACAGCCATGATGCCGCCGTACCGCTCGCGCTCCGCGTCCGCGTTCACGCGCTGAGAGAGCGTCACGCCGATCGACGCAGGCCGCTCGATGATGTGGAAGAACTTTCCGAACGGCAGGCTCAGGAGCCAGGCGACCACGGCCACCTGATGCGTCAGCGAAATGAACCAGTAGAAGCGCCCCTCCCAGAGGAGCGACGAAGCGGTCAGGGCCAGTCCCGTCACCGCGATGGCGAACAGCAGGATCAGCGGGAGGAGGTCGAAGCCAAAGCGCTGGACGGCGACGTGGCCGGCGTCGGTCGCGCGACGCCACAGCGCGATGGCGAGGCCGACGAGGAGCAGCACCGCGGTGAAGTCGAGCGCGTGGAACGCCGCGAAGGCGATCGGCGTGTCGAGCGCGAATGCGATCGTGGGAAAGCCGAAGAGCCAGAGGCGGTAGTCGCTGGGCTCGACGAGTGTGAAGTGGACCCAGCCGAAGGCCAGCGGGACGGTGATCAGGAGTGAGAGCACGACACCCCAGAAGATGGCGAGGTGCATGACCCAGCGCAGCGTGCTACGTCGCCGGATGAACGTCTGGGCGAAGATGTCGTTCCACCACGCGACCGGAATGAGCGTCGTGTAGCGGCGGAAATTTCGCCAAGAGAGGAAGCTTTGCCAGCCGGCTTTGAAGTAGCGCCAGGTGGGCGGTTTGGTGATCCACAGCGTGTAGCGATACACGAGCGCCGCGAACGTCACGACCAGCGAAACGGCGTACCCGATGAGCGCGGCATCGAAGTTCCGCAGGCCACGCGAGCCCACGTAGACGAGGACGACGAGTGCCAGCGTCGCCGCGGCGGCGATACCCACCGCGGGCAATTCGCGTCGCGTGGCCATCGCGCGGAGTCTCCCACGAATCGCGAGGGCGCGATCTTTCATCGTGGGTCCGATGCGCGCCCCCCGGCGTCGCCTCTATTAATGGCGCCGGTCCGGTATCTCGAAGGACGCCACTCGACTACGAATCAGGTGCCGTCGGAGTCAGGTGAGTTTTCGCGGAGGGGCTTCCGGTGAGGAGCCCTAACCGGCGAGGCCTGCAGTTGGGGGGGCAGCGAATACTCTACTCGACAGTGATTATCAATCTTAGGTAGAGTATCAACGTGACAGAAAGCGAGCGGGAAATCCAAACCCTGGTGCGCCGCATGCGCGAGGTCACCGCGGCGTCGCCGGACGCCTGGGAGGACGTTGAGCTGACGTTAACGCAGCTTCGGGGACTCTTCGTCCTCGGAGCCCGGCAGCCGCTCCGGGTGAGCGACTTGGCCGGCGCGCTTGGCATGAGCCTCGCGAGCGCATCGGCGCTGAGCGATCGCCTTGTTCGGCTGGGTTATGTCGCCCGCCGCTCCGACCCGGACGATCGACGGACGGTGCTGCTGCATCTTGCGACAAAGGGCGTGCGCCTTCTCGAGCGTTTAGACCGTCGCTCCACCGACAAGCTCAGTCGGGCTATCCAACAGATGACCGGCGACGAGCGCACGGCCTTGGCGACGGCGCTTCGCGCCTTCCTTCGCGTCGCGTCCCTGGAGTCAACACGACCGCCCCGCGCGTCAAAGCGCGGCACACGGAAGTCCACATGACGCAGACGGCCCCCATCGTCGATGTACACGAGCTCAGCAAGCGTTTTGGCAAGCTCGAGGCCGTGAAGGCCGTGACCTTCGGCGTGGCGCCCGGCGAGATCTTCGGCTTCCTCGGCCCGAACGGCGCCGGGAAGACGACGACGATCAACATGCTCTGCACCCTCGTCACTCCGACCACGGGGACGGCACGCGTGAACGGCTTCGACGTGGTGCGCCAGCGCAGCGATGTCCGACGCTCGATCGGACTGGTGTTCCAGTCGACCACGCTGGACGAGTACTTGAGTGCCGAGCAGAACCTCCGCTTCCATGGCTACGCGTACGCCATGCCGGCCGACCTCCGCGAGCGCCGGATGACCGAGCTGCTGGAGATGGTCGAGCTCGCGGATCGTCGCACTGGCAGCGTTCGCCTCTACTCCGGAGGGATGAAGCGGAGGCTCGAGATCGCGAGAGGCCTCCTGCACCACCCGCGGGTCCTGTTCCTCGACGAGCCGACGTTGGGACTGGACCCGCAGACGAGACGCAAGATCTGGGATCACCTGCTCGCCTTGAGGGAGCGCGAGGGCGTGACGATCTTCCTCACGACGCATTACATGGACGAAGCCGAGCATTGCGACCGCATCGCCGTGATCGACCACGGCAAGATCGTCGGGCTCGACACACCCGATGGGTTGAAGCACGACGTAGGCGGCGACGTCATCACCCTGCAGGCGGACGACACGGCCGGTGCCGCCGCGGAGATCCGGGAGCGCTACGGGATCACCCCGACAGTCACCGGCGACGCCATCAGTCTTCAGGTCGAGCGCGGCGAGGAGTTCCTTCCGGACTTCGTCCGTACGCTCAGCCGCCGGATCCGCTCGATCGGCCTGCGCCGCCCGACGTTGGAGGACGTGTTCCTTCACCTGACCGGCCGCGAGATCCGCGATGAGGGCATCGACGAGCAGCAGGCGATGGTCGCGAGGATCGCGAGGTGGCGATGAGCGAGGTCTGGCGCGGCACCTGGGTCATCGCGTATCGCGAGCTGCTGCGCTTCGTGAGCGAGCGCTCTCGTCTGGTCGGCAGCTTTCTCCAGCCGCTGCTTTTCCTTGTCATCTTCGGCGCCGGATTCGGCAACGTCATCGGCGCGCTCGCGCCGGGCGTGAACTTCATCCAGTTCATGTACCCGGGGATCATCGCGATGGGCGTCCTCACGACATCACTCTTCGCGGGCATCAGCGTCGTCGCGGACCGCGAGTTCGGCTTCCTGCGCGAGGTGCTCGTCGCACCGATCGCACGATCGGGCATCGTGCTCGGCAAAGCGGTGGGCGCGGCGGCTGTCGCGCTGCTGCAGGCACTCGTGATGCTCGTTATCGCGCCCATCGTCGGCGTGCGTCTGGACGCTGGCATCGTGCTCGGTCTGGTTCCGATCGTGATCGTGCTGTCGATCGCGCTTTCGGGACTCGGCATCCTCATCGCGAGCTTCATGCGCTCGCAGCAGGGCTTCCAGCTGCTCATCCAGCTCCTGATCTTTCCCATGATCTTCCTGGCGGGCGTGTTCTTCCCGATCAACCAGGCGCCGGACTGGCTCAAGGTTCTCTCGAAAGTGAATCCGATGACCTACGGCGTCGACGCCATCCGTCAGGTGTTCCTCGGGTCGTCGCCGGCGCTGGGTGTCGAGCTGTTCGGCCACGTCATGAGCGTCGGAGAAGAGCTGCTGTTCGCAGGGCTCCTCGGGGCAGTCTTACTCGGCGCGGCGGTGGCCGCCTTCTCGCGGCAGGAGTGAGCGCCACGGATCAGACCGACCTCGTCATCGGACGAGACGCACGCGATCGTGGCGCTTGCCGTCTAGACGCTCGTCGACGTGACTTCGGACGGGGTATTGTCGCGGCGCGTATGACGAGCGCGCCGTCCATCTTGGTCGAAGGCGAGCGCTGCGTATGCACGATCCTGTTCTGCGACGTCAAAGGATCGACCGCCATCGCCGAGCAGCTCTATTCCGAGGACTGGGCTGAGATCATGAACGGCGATTTCGTCATCTGGCGCGAGCACCTCGTCGACGGGTGGCCGAACGAGCGCGTGCCATCCCGCAAACACCAGGCCGCCGTGGCGGCGACGGGAGACGTCTGATGCACAAGATCGTTGGCCATGAAGAGGTGCAGCGACTCATGCGGGACGGCGCGCAGATCGTCGAGGTCCTCCCGCGTGAGGAGTATGGAGAGGCGCACCTTCCGGGCGCGATCAACATCCCGCTGAAGGAGCTGGACGCGAAGACCGCGTCGTCCCTTCGGAGAGATCGCGCAGTCGTCGTCTACTGCGACGACTTCCAGTGAGACATGAGCCCGCGGGCCGCGTGGCGGCTCCATAGCCTGGGATTCACCGACGTGTATGAGTACTCGGCGGGGAAGGCCGACTGGGGTGCGGTCGGGCTCCCGCTCGAAGGCAAGGCCGCGAAGTCCGTCCGCGTCAAGGACATCGCGCGCGGCGACGTCCCGACCTGCGGCCTCGCGGACACGGTCGGCAGCGCACGTATGCACGCAGGGGACTGGGGCACATGCATCGTCGTCAATGACGAGCGCGTCGTGTTCGGCCGTCTGTTCAAGGAGCAACTCGAGGGCGACCCGAACGCTCGCGTCGGCGACGTCATGCGCCCAGGGACAAGCACCTTCCGGCCGAACGTCAGCGCGGTGGAGATGCTGGACTACATGGATCGCAGACACCACGAGACCTCGCTCGTCACGACCTCGGACGGTCGGCTCGTCGGCCTCGTCCTACGCGAGGACGTGGAGCGCGCCGTGGGCCGGAGGCGCTGAGGAGAGCCCTGGCTCGGCCAATTACAAGAGCGGTAACGCCACGAAGGTGTTGTCGGCTCGTGCCGAGAACTAGCCCTGGATCGATTCTTCGGCCCGGCGCCGAAGGTCGTCAGCGTCCACGTATTCGCCGCCCTGCGTCGCGTGGTCTTCGATGATCAGCACTCGGTGTAGTGGTATGGAGAGCATCACGCCAGGCCTCTCGGAGTCGGGCCCTCGAATGACGCCGCCCTCTAACCGGAAACGCGAGTCACCCTGACGAACGACGACCTCGTGTCGCTTGTCTTGCTCGTCCATGTACCAAATCCGTTGCGCGATGGGCTTAGCCATCGACTACCTCCCCAGGTCTTAGGCAAGCACGGTAGCTCGGCAGAGCGTGGTCGATGCCGGGCGGAGCGCACTCGGGATCGTCGCGCCGTGCATTCGCGCTGCGGCAGTTGGCATTAGACGCACGCTCTCTACCCTTTTAGAGCGCATCGCCGGCCTGGCTAAGGCGAGGGCGTGACTCGGAGCACTACGGGCGCGGGGCGGGCAGGACGTAGACCAGGACCACAACGTAGAACGCAACCGCTGCCGCGATGGTCAAGAGGTGAAAGACCTCGTGGTACCCGAAGACGCGTGGCCAGGGGTCCGGCCACCGGCCCGCGTAGAACAGGGCGCTCGCCGAGTACAGCACCCCGCCGGTGATGAGGAGTCCGATGGCGGGCCCCGGGAGCGCATCCGACATCTGCCCGAGGGCCGGCAGGGCGATCCAGCCCATCCCCACGTACAGACCCGCGCGGGCCCAGCGGTCCAGCTGTACTCCGGTGACCGCGGCCCCGACCCCGACGAGGGCGGCGCCCCACACCGCGCCAAGAATGCCGACCCGCCACCACCCGGAGAACATGTTGAATGCGAGGGGGGTGTAGGTCGCAGCGATCAGGACGAAGATGTTCGCATGATCGATCCGTCTGAGGATCGCCCCGCGGACCGGCGCCCACGTACGCAGGTGGTAGACGGCACTGAAGGCGAAGAGCAGGGTCAGGCCGGCGCCGTACACCAGCATCGATAGCTGCCGCGGCCGATCGCCGCTCGACAGAACCACGAGGTACGTTCCACCCAGTGCGGCGACGACCGCGGCCCCGGCGTGGAGGTGGCCACGCAGCAGCGGGCGCGCGCTCAATACGCGCAGGGGATGCTCCTCTGTCAAAGGCGGGTCGAAAGCAGCTCTCATCACGATGATTTGCCGGGCCAAGGGAGGCAAGATAACCCTTCGGCGAATTGGGCCGCCGAAATGCGATCCGACCTAGCCGTGACCCGACCGGCTCGCATCTGGTTACGCGCTCGAAAACAACTGCGCCAGCTGACGCGCGACCTTCGGGATGTTCGGGGCTAAGGGGCAGCAACGAGATCGACTCCGACTCAGCGGTCCTTTGGGATCTGCTGGGGAGGGTGGATTCGAACCACCGATTACCTGATCCAGAGTCAGGAGCCTTACCGCTTGGCCACTCCCCAAGAGTGGAGCGACCAATTATCCCATCCGCGCCGACGCGCGCGTGATCTAGGCGATGAGTGCCTGCGGCCGGCGGTCGTCCTCGGGACGCCACATGCGAGAGCGCGTTTCCTTCGATGCCACGCGGGCTCCCGCCTTGAGCTCGACTTTGCACCACGTGTCGTCCACGAGCGCTTCGAAGGTGAAGCGACCCTGGTGCCGACCTTCCAGGGTCGCTACGACGTTGTCGGGTGCGCGAAGCACGAGCGAGACCTGCGCGCCTTCCTTGAGCGTGTCCAGTGAGTGCGCGCTGATCGCGATGACGCTTTCGTGCTCGTTCATGATCCGAATCTGCGAGGGCACGATGCCCGCGCTCTCGAAGCGCAGCCACGTGAGCATGTTCTCCTCGAAGATCCGCCAGGTCAGTGGGACGACGAGCTCGTCGCCCGTTGGCAGCACCGTGGGCTCGTCGTCGGTCGTGCCGTTTTCCGTCCCCAGCGCACGCGAGTACTCGCCGATCTTCATCCGCGCCTCGTAAAGCTGACGCTCGAGGTGATGCTGACGGCGCTTCACGCGATGCTCGTTCGCCTCCGCGGTCGCGCGTGTGTCCTGCGCGCGCTTCAGCGCGTCGCGTAGGTTCGCGACGTCATTCACCGCCCATTCGAACTGGCGGATGACCATCGCCACGCGCTGATCGGCCTCGGCCTTGAGCTCCTCGGTCGCCGACGCGAGCGTCGTCGCGGCGATGTGCCGATTGCCTCGAGTCGTCAGGACCGCGAGTCCGGCGCCGGCGGCGAGGCCAACGACGATCCCCACGAGGAGACCGCGAGCGGCGCCGTCGACGAATGGAATGAGGACGACACAGAGCGCAAGGAGTGCGATCCACGGCAGGGACCGCTTCGTACGCACGTGCGGCCGAGCCGTGTGGCGCTCAGCGGCCTTCGAATGCGCGTCACAGAGGGCGCACTCGTGGCCGAGTCCGTGTTGCATGGGTCCGTTCACTTGTCGTCCTCCCGTTCCTGTGGAGAGACTCGGCCCGGCGGGCCGCCCGGGCATCCCGAGAATGGGGGACAAAGCGAAGACCCCCCGATCGGGGGAGTACTAGGGGTGCAGGACCGTGCCCCTCTCGGTGTAGGCCCTCTTCGCCTCTCGTTACAGGTGCCCGGAGTCCCTAGCGTTCCGTCGTGCTGGGGTGGGTTTTCCCGGCGGAGGTAATAGAGATGAAGGCTTTGCTGCGACCCTTGTTCGTGGGCGTTCTCAGCATGGCCATTGCCGCGACGAGCGTGGTGGGATCGTCTTCCGTGGCCCTGGCCGCGACCCCACCGCTAGTCACTACCTGGTGGCTGGACCTGCCTGTTTACGAAGGCGCCAGCGTGTTCCTAAACGGCACATTCACAGGTGGCGTCGGCCATGGCCCCTACACGGTCGACGTGGACTGGCTGGGTGACGGCACCGGCACCTTCGAGACGTATTCGTTTGAGACGCTCGACTTGACCGCGTACCCGCAGATCCGGGTGCAGAAGGCGCAACCCTATGCCAATGATCAGGCGGCCCCAATAACGGTCGCCGCCTACCTGAGCGATCCGCTGAAGACAAACAGGGCGAACTTGCCCTCTTTCACCATCTTGAATTCAGCGCCGTCATTTGAATCGTTCGGCCTCTCCGCGACCAATCCGGAAACCGGCCAAGCGGTGACCGCGACCGGCGTATTCAAGGACGCGGGTTCCACTGACACGCACACTGTCACGCTCGACTGGGGTGACGGCACGCTCCCGACTGTGACGAGCCTCGGTGCGGCTCTGTCCTTCACCACCGATGGGCATGCGTACACGACCGCGGATGTCTTCACCGTGTCCGCGACGATCGCGGACGACGCTGGTGCGACCGCAGTCGCGTCGTCGACGGTAACCGTCAGCGCACCGAACCAAGCTCCAACAATCGAGTCCTTTAGCGTGACGGCCGGCCCCGAGGGCGGCAGCTCGACCCTCTCATTCACATTCGCCGATGCAGACGCCCTCGACACCCACACTGTCTCGGTCGACTGGGGCGACGGTGAGACGACCAATTCAGCGGTACTCGCAGCTGGCGAAACGACGTTTGGTGCGCCGCATGTCTACGCCGACACGGGCACCTACTCGGTCGCCCTCACGCTCAAAGACAACGCTACCCCGGCGCACGCGGTGACCATGACGAAGTCGGTCTCGCCGGCCAACGTCGGTCCAGTGGTGGGAAGCCTCACGCTCTCACCGAGCTCGGTCGTCGACCACGAGCTGCTCACCGTGAGCGGCACGTTCACTGACCCGGGCACGGCCGACACCTTCACGCTCACTGTCGACTGGGGCGATGGCACAGCGCCGTCGGAGCAGTCGCTCGGAACCGCGCGGTCGTTCTCGGCTCCTCACTCATACGACGCCGCTCGCTCAGTCACCATCACGGCGACCGTTAAGGACCGCGATGGCGCGACATCAGACTCCTCGAGCGTGTCTCTCGACGTCCTTTCGAGCAACCGCGCCCCGGCCGATCTCGCCTTCGGCGCGACCGTCACGGGAGCCAGCGTCGTGGTCAACGGCACCTTCAACGATGCTGATGCGGCCGACACGGACACAGTCGTAGTGACCTGGGGCGACGGCGCCTCGGAGAGTCAGACCCTCGTCGCCGGAGCGACCACGTTCACCGCGTCTCACGTCTACGCGACGAGCAACACATACACCGTGACGGCGACCGTGACCGACCCGTCCGGTGCGTCGACCAGCGCGACGAGGCCGGTCGTCGTGACCGTCCCCGCCACTAGCGCTTCGGATGTCCTCGATGAGATGTCCTCGCTCGTATGGAGCTTCGACCTCGAATGGAGGACCGAGCGGTGGCTGCTGAAGAAGCTCGACGACATGCAGGGGTCGCTTGCCTACGGCAACAGCCAGATCTGCTCGAGCACCGGCTCGCTGAACCACGTTCTGTCCTTCGCGCAGCGCACGCTCAGGTACGAGCAGTACGCCGCGCTGAGCGCGTTCGCTCCCCAGGTGCAAGCCGCAGCCGGATGCGCGAGCAATGGGAGCCAGCTCCCAAAAGTCCTCAAGGCGACCGCGGTGACGACAACCGCAGCGCCAGCTTTGAAAGACCCAGCTACGTCACAGAAGAACGACACGACGACGAAGGTCGCCACGAAGGACGCGGCGAAGGCAACGAAGTCCGATTCCAAGGCCACGCAAGGACGTAGCGTCCACTAAAGGAAGCCCCACCTCCCCCAAAGCAGCGGCGGGCCGTTCGCGCGGAGAGCGCGAGCGGCCCGCGCGTGTCAGGCTATGGATGGATGACCGATCGAAAGATGCCCCGACCGCGGGCCGAGCTCGCTCAGTTCCAGCCCTATCGGACCCAGATGCTGAAGGCCGACGTTCGCATCAACGCCAACGAGTGGCCGGAGCCCAACATCGCGGGCCGTTACATCACCGCGGACGAGCTCAACGGGGTCCTTCTGAACCGCTATCCCGGCCGCGGTGATGAGCTGCGCGAGGTCCTTTCGACGCGCTGGGGCACGAAACCCGACCGGCTCATCCTTGGCAACGGCAGCAACGAGCTCCTGCTCCAGGTCTTCCTCGTCTTCGGCGGCCACGGGCGGAAAACCCTGCTCTTCCACCCCACGTACTCGATGCACGGCCGGCTCACGCAACTCGCCGGCGGGACGGTCGTCGAGGAGATGGTCGGCTTGCCGTATGAGGTCACGAAGGAGCGAGCGCTCGCGGCGATGGCCAAGGCGCGTCCTGAGATCGTCGTCTTCACGACGCCGAACAACCCGACCGGCGGGGAGATCGACGCGGAGGTCATCCTCGCTGTTGCCGAACGCTTCCCGGAGACCCTCGTGCTCGTCGACGAGGCCTACTCGGACTTCGCCGGAAAGTCCCTGGTCTCGCGGATGGACGAGTTCCCGAACATGGTCATCGCAAAGACCTTCTCGAAGGTTCTCGCCGCCGCGGGCCTGCGCGTCGGGACGCTTATCGTGCATCCCGATCTCATGGGCTGGTTCACGGCGGCCGCGCTTCCATACAACGTGAGCACGCTGACGCTCGCGGTCGCTGCGCGGATCGCGCGCGACGAGGAATCGATCGGGCACCGCCTGAAGCTCGCGAAACAGGAACGCGATCGCGTGCTCGCGGCGCTGCGACGGGTCCCGGCGATCGAGGTGTTCGACTCGGTCACCAACTTCGTCCTCTTCCGCCTGAAGAACGAGAAGCCGCCGGACGTGCACGCGCGGTTCCTCGAGCAGAGCGTCCTCATACGCGACATCTCGATCTGGCCCGGGTGTGAGGGGTGCCTGCGGGCCTCGATCGGAACGCCGGCGGAGAACGACCGCTTCATCGCCGCGCTTGACACCGTCTTCGCCGCCCCCGCCGCACGCCGATAGCCGGCGCGACCCTCCTCGTCGACGCGGCGAGCCTCGCCTATCGCGCCTATCACGCCGTGCCCGAATGGAAGGCGTCCGATGGCACGAACGTCAACGCGGCGCTCGGGTTCCTGAACTTCATCTCGCGTCTGGTCCCCGATCGCCGGCCCTCGAAACTCTTCGTCGCGCTCGATGCCGACTGGCGCCCGCAGTTCCGCGTCGACGCGCTGCCGTCCTATAAGTCGCACCGCGTCGCGGGACCCGACGATCCGCCCGATCCGGTGGATCCGCAGATGAAGATCATCATCGAGCTGCTCCACGCGTTCGGCATCTCGGTCTCCGCGGCGGATGGCTACGAGGCCGAGGACGTGATCGCGACGATCGCCGAGGGCACGACGGGGCCGATCGAGATCGTGACGGGGGACCGCGACCTCTTCGCGCTGGTGAAGGATCCGAACGTGCGGGTCCTCTACACCCTGCGCGGCGTGAGCGAACTCGGCCAGGTCGACGAGGCCTATATCCGAAACAAGTACGGCGTCCCTGGGGACAGGTATTTCGATTACGCGGTCCTTCGCGGCGACCCGTCCGACGGTCTACCCGGCGTGCACGGTATCGGCGAGAAGACGGCGAGCCATCTCGTGACGAAATACGGGTCGCTCGACGGGATCCTCGCCGCGACCGACATCTCGGCAACGATCCGCGCAAAGCTCCGCGCCGATGCCGACTACCTCAAGGCCGCGCGCAAGGTCGTGTGGATGGCGCGCGACGCTCCGGTGACCGGCGGCGACGGCACGATCCCGCGAAAGCCCGCCGACCCTGAGAAGCTCGAGAAGCTTGCGAAGCGCTACTCGCTCGGGGCGGCCGTCGGACGGCTCATGGAGGCGCTGGCGACGTTAGTGTCTCGCCCATGACGGACCGCCGTTGGCGATGGCTCGCCGTTGTGGCGATCGCCGTCACCCTCGCGCTCTTTGGGCTGGCCCCGCTCCTCGCAGCGGCGGGCGCGCCGGTGGAGCTTGTCGCCGCAGTTTCGAACGTTTCGCTCGTGACGCTCGTCGCGTCGTTCGCACTCTTCGTGTTCGTCACCTCTCGTCACTTCCGATGGGCACTCTGGATCGGCATCTTCGCCCTCGGTGCCGAGATCGCCGCAGCGCTCCTCTTGTTGATCCAGGAGCCGCAGCCCGCCTATCTTCACCCGGAGTGGGCGTGGTACTGGCCGGTCGTCAATACGCTCTATTTCGGCGGGCTGCTGCTTGCGGCCGCGGCGGTCCTGGGCTCGGCGATCGGTCTGGTCGCGATGCGTACGCAAGCCGTGGCCATCGGGCTTCTCGTAGCGCTCGCCGCCTTTGCGATCAATCGGATCGCACCGTATCGCTGACGTGATCGTCTATCCCGCGATCGACATCTACGAGGGCCGCGCCGTCCGGATGACGCGCGGGGACTTCGCGACCGTCGAAGAGGTCGCCGCGTCGCCGCTCGAGGCCGCGCGCAAGCTCGTCGCCGAGGGCGCGGAGTGGCTCCACGTCATCGACCTCGACGGATCGCGCACGGGAAAGCCGGCGAACCTCGATCACATCCGCACGATCGCCAACCGCTTCACCGTGAAGATCCAGGCGGGCGGCGGCATCCGCGACTTCGACACGGCGGAGGCCTTTGCCGAAGCGGGCGCGTCGCGCATCGTGGTCGGCACGGCGGCCATCGACGACCCCGAGCTCATCGGCCGCCTCGTCGACCGGCACGCCGACGGTCTCGCCGTATCGGTCGACGCGCGGAATGGAATGGTCACCACCGACGGCTGGACGGAGACGACGAACGTCCGCGCCGTCGATCTCATGCAGCGCCTTGCCGTCACTGGGGTGGCGACGGTCATCTACACGAACGTTTCCATCGACGGCACGCTGCAGGGCCTCGACCTCGCGTCGACCGAGGCCGTCGCGCGGGCCTTCGGCGGCGACATCATCTACTCCGGCGGCGTCGGGTCGCTCGACGACATCGCGGCGCTCACGAAGCTGCGCCACCGCGGGTTGCGCGGGGTGATCGTCGGGCGGGCCCTCTACCTCGGCCGCTTCACGTTGAAGGACGCCCTTCGTGTCGCGCGGGACGGGACGGCGAGCTAGCCGAGGAAGTCCAGCAACAGCCGGTTCACGTCCTCGGCGCGCTCCTCCATCACCCAGTGGCTCGTGTCGGGGAGGTACTCGACGCGCATCTCGCCCGTGAACAACCCTTCCATCCCGCGCGTGAGCTCGATCCCGAGCGCGAAGTCGTCCTCGCCCCAGATGAGGAGGGTCGGCGCACTGATCTTGCCTGTGGGCGTGCGAGAGCGGAGCGCGGCGCGGTAGTAGTTGATCGCCGCGGTCGCCGCGCCTGGGGCACTGAAGGCGCGGGCGTACTCCTCGAGGTCTTCCTCGGTGAAGGTGCCGGGCTTCGCGGAGCGCCGCAGCTCGTCTTTGATCGTCCGGCCGCCGTCACGAGAGAACATCCACTCGCCCAACCACGGCAGCTGGAACGCGAAGATGTACCAGCTCTTGCGGATCTGGGTCCAGTTCGAACGGAGTGCCCTCTCCATGACGGCGGGGTGAGGGCAATTCAGGACGACGAGACGATCGACGACCTCCGGGTGCTCGATGGCCACGGTCCACGCAACGCCGCCGCCCCAGTCGTGACCGACGACGTGGGCCCGCTCCGCGTCGTACCCATGGATGAGCGCGACGATGTCGTCGGCGAGGACCGATGTGCCGTACGCGGCGATGCCCTTCGGCTTGTCACTCCCGCCGTAGCCCCGGAGGTCGGGCGCGACGACCCGAAAGCGCCCCGCGAGCGCGGGTATCTGCTTGCGCCAGGCGCGAGAGGTCTCGGGGAAGCCGTGGAGTAGAACGACGAGCGGGCCTTCTCCCTCCACCAGGCAGTGAAGGCGGACGCCGTTGACCTCAAGGTCGCGCTCCACCCGCCAATGTTGGCACGCCCGATGCCAGAGGTCCCTGCCATGTCCAGCGACCTTGCCTTCAGCGTCGGGCTCCTTGCCGGATGGCTCGCTCTGGTCGTGTGGCTGACCTGGCCAGACCCTCACTGCAAGTGCTGCCCGGAGCGCCAGCAGGCCCGCCAGGCGCACGACCGAAAGGTCTAGGCGCTCTCCACCTCGCTCGGCGGGCCCTCGGTAGGCGCTACGAGGAAGATCCAGATGTCCCAGGCGACGTGACTCACGACGAGCGCGCCGAGCGGCACGCCCATCGCGCGCAGGAACCCCCAGTACGCTCCCGCGACCGTCGCCGCGCCGATGAGCGTCGCGTTCTCGGTCACGATGTGCGCGCCACCGTAGAGCGCGGTTGCCGCCAGGTAACCGGTGCGGCTCTGAACGAAGCCACGCCAGAAGAGCTCCTCGGCCGGCCCGATCACGAGCCCGAGGCGCGCTGCGAGCTCTTCCTTTGGCCGAAGCGAGCGCAGGGCATAGATATCGCCGATCTCTTCTCCACCCCGCGGCATGACCTCGCGCGCGATGGCGTCGCCGATCCGGAACATGCCGTACAGCCCCGCCGCCGTCCCGAGCCCGAGAACGATCTCGCGCGGACCAATGCGTACCCGCCGCGCCTCGCGGTCCGTCGCGAGCGCGAGCCCGCCCAGCACCAGACCGGTCACGGTCATGCGGTCCCAGAACCGCGCGCGCGGCCCGCGGAACGTGAGGCCGAACGCCGCGAAGGCGGCGCCGATGCCGAGCGCGAGAAGCTTCACGTGCTCAGCGAGCGAGGAACGCGGCGATGACCAGGCCCACCACAAGCAAATAGCCGAACGCGGCGTGCAGCTGAGCGGTCTCGAGGTCGATCATCGCGATGGCGCGCTGCTGGCCGGTCGCGCCGAGCTCTGACGAGCGAATCTGCCGCACGAGGAGGGGCAGCGACAGCATCGCGAGCAGCGTCCACGTCGGCAGGAGGTTGAGCACCACACCGGCCGACAGCGCCACGTACGCGCCGACGACGAGCCCGATGTACAGCCAGTGCGCGGCATTGCGGCCGGCACGCACCGAGAACGTGACGGCGCCCGCGCGCGCGTCCTCGCTGATGTCGCGCCATTCGTTTCCGTGGAGGATCGCGGCGACGAGGAGCCCGACGGGGATGCTCGCCGCGACTGCGGCCGGATCGAACCGACCGCTCACCGCATAGAAGGAGCCGATCACCATCAGCGGCCCCATGAGCAGGAACACCAGAGGAAGGCCAACCGGGCCGTACTTGTATTGGAACGGCGGCGCCGTGTACGTGTAGCCGCCGATCAGCCCGATGAGCCCCAGGGCCACGATCGGCCAGCCACGGGCCTGGAAGAGGACGAGGCCCGCTAGCACCGCGACCGCGAACGCTGCGATCGCGAACCGGTACGCGGCGCGATCGGTGATCCGGCCCTTCACGATCGCGTGGCTCGCGCGCGGAGACACGATCCTGTCGACGCCCTTGCGAACGTCGTAGATCTCGTTGGTCACGTTCGTCCCGATGTGCAGCGCGACCGCTCCCACGAGCGCGGCGAGGAACAGCCACGGATCGAACGCGCCGGCGAGCGCCGCGAGCGCGCCACCCGCGGCCACCGGGACCGTCGAAGCGGTGAACGAGAAGGGTCGCGCGATCTCCCAGAGCGCACCGACGGTGTCGCGCGCGGCCTGCGTGAACGTCTTCTTCTGCGCAGCGAGCGCGACGCGCGCAGCCGAGCCGACCTCGCCCGACCCGTACATCACCGCCGCTTCGAGCGTCGCGGCCACCTGCGCTTCCTCCTGCACCACCGGCTGCAGGATGGGCAGGTCCATGCCCGCCTCGTGGTACTCGTGCACACGCGCGGCGACTTCGCGTCGCGTGCCGCACAGGATGTACGCGTCGAGGAGGTCGTCGGGGATGAGCTCGCTGGCCCCGGTGTAGTCCTCGGCGCGCCACTTCGCGTTGATGCGGTCGCGCACCGCCGGATCGAACCCGGCGCGGTTCAAAGTGACGTCGGAGAGGATCGACATCATGAAGATCACGAACGGGTCACGCTTCGCCCGATTGAGGGCGTCGCGGCGCGTCTCGTCGATGAAGGTCAGCAGGTAACCCGCGACGTCGAGAGACTCGGGGTCGCGTCCCGCTTCCCGCGCGGCCCGGTTCATCACCCCGACGAGCTTTTTCAGTCCCGGAATCGACTCGGCGGGCCGCGCGAGGTAGCCGTCGCCCTTCTGTCCCGCGAGCACCATCATCGGCGAGCGGTACCCGGCGATATAGACAGGTACGCGATGCACCGGCGGGAACATCGGCTGGAGCGGCGGAAGGCCGGGTGTCCCCGAAGGCAGACGCTCGCCTTTCCATAGCTGGTGGAGCGTGTCGATCGCGCGCGATGTCATCGTCGCGGCGTCGTCAGGCTTGTACGGGATCCCCATCTGCCCGAGACGAAGCGGAAGCGCGGTCCCGAGCCCGAGGCTGATCCGCGACGGCGCCATCTCATCGAGGGCGCTCACGGTCATCGCGAGAAGGACGGGGTGACGCGTGAAGGGGTTGACCGCGCCGAGTCCGATGCCGATCTCGTCGACCTGAGCAGCGATCGCGCTCGCGTAGGTGATCGCGTCGCGTTCGAAGTAGCTGTCGTGGATCCAGATGGACTCAATGCCTGCGGCTCGCGCACGCTCGCTCCACTTCACGCAGTCATCGACAGAGCCCCGAGCCGCTATGCCAAATCCAACGCGACGAGCGAGCGCCATCAGTCCCGACCTCCCGCGAGAAGCTCCTGCGCCATCTCGATGCGCCGGAGGCTCTTCTCCTTGCCGAGGACCTCGAGCGATTCGTACAGCGGGGGCCCAACCTGGCGTCCGGTGATGGCCATGCGGATCGCGCCGTTCAGATCCTTGCGCGACCAGCCGACCTGCTCGGCGAGCGTCTCGAGCATGGGACGAATGAGATCGGCGGTGAACGGCTCAATCCCGCCGAGCACCGCGCGAGAGCGCGCGAGCGCCTCTGCGGTCGAGATGCGGTCGCTCTTCTTCGGGATCAGAAGGTTTGACTCATAGCCGATGTCGTCCGTAAACAGGAAACGGATCTGCTCTGCGGCGTCCTTCAGCGTCTTCATCCGCTCCTGAATGTGCGGAACGATCCGCTTGAGGACTTCACGATCCCACTCGGCGGGCACGAACGGCTCAAGCCTGCGGACGAGCTCGTCTACAGAGAGCTTCCGGATCCAGACACCATTGAAGTAGTCGAGTCGGTCCTTGTCCCACTTTCCGCCGGCGCTCTGGACCTGCTCGATCTTCCACACGCGCATCAGATCGTCCATCGAGAAGATCTCCTCCTCGGTGCCGGGCGACCAGCCGATGAGCGCGAGGTAGTTGATCAGCGCCTCGGGGAGGTAGCCGTCCTCGCGGAACTGCGAGACCGCGGTCGAGCCGTGACGCTTGCTGAGCTTCTTGCCGTCGGGGCCGAGCACGGATGGAAAGTGCGCCATCGGCGGAGCGTCCCAACCGAATGCGCTGTAGATGAGCAGGTGCTTCGGCACCGAGGCGACCCACTCCTCACCACGCATGATGTGGCTGATCTCCATGACGTGGTCGTCGACCACGACGGCCAGGTGATAGGTGGGGAACCCGTCGGACTTCAGCAGCACCTGGTCCTCGATGGTGTTCGCCTGCCACTCGATCCGACCGTGCACGAGATCCTCGATCGCGAGCGTGCCCTCGTCGGGAACCTTCTGCCGAATGACGTGCGACTCCACCTTCGCCCGCTCGGCCGCTTCGGCGGCCGGGATGTTGCGGCAGTGCCGGTCGTAGCGGGTGATCTCGTGTCTCGCCTCCTGCTCCGCGCGGAGCACGGCGAGGCGCTCCTTCGAGCAGAAGCAGTAGTACGCGGCGCCCTTGTCGACGAGCTCCTGAGCGTGTTTCTGATAGAGCGGAAGGCGCTCCGACTGCACGTACGGCGCATGGGGACCGCCCTCCTGAGGCCCCTCGTGCCAGGTGATTCCGAGCCAGTGCAGGCCGTCGTAGATCGAGTCGATGGCGCCGGCGACGAGGCGGTCCTGGTCGGTGTCCTCGACACGAAGGATGAGCGTCCCCTCTCGCTGCCGGGCGAAGAGGTAGTTGTAGAGGATCGTGCGCACGCTCCCGATGTGGAGGGCGCCGGTGGGGGATGGCGCGAAGCGCACACGCACGCTCAACGAGGTCAGTTTAGGTCGGTATTCTGGTTACGTATGGCAACCGAACTCCGCCGAGAACGACGCGAGAAGCAGAAGCGGCAGCGGCAGGCACAGCGGCGGCAGGGCTCCGGCGGGGGTTCGAATCGGCTCGTCATGGGCGGATTCGTCATCGGAGCGATCGTCCTCGCGGTCCTTGGGCTGCGTGCCGCGGGGGTATTCGAGCCGACCGCCTCGCTGGACCTGAACTCCGCGGAATTGCAGGTGCCGGCGGGCACGACCATCGGCACACAGCAGCCGATCCAGCCCGCGGAGCACATCGTCCCGCCGCAGAGGGGCACCTACAACTCGGTTCCGCCGACGTCGGGCCAGCACTACAACCAGGCCGGTGTCGCACCGGCACCATGGGGCATCAAAGACTCGACGCTTCAGAACGAGGCCACCACGCATAACCTCGAGCACGGTGGCGTCGTGATCGCATACAACAACCTGACCCCGGCCGAGACGGATCAGCTCAAGGGCATCGTGCGCGCGCTGATGAACGGCGCATATCGGAAGATCATTCTTGAGCCGTACCCCGCGCTGACCGACGCGAAGGTCGCGCTCACGTCGTGGGGATGGCTACTGAAGCTGCAGAGCGTCGATCAAATCCAGATCGTGCAGTTCACGCGCTCGCACTATGCGGACCCGAACTTCGCTCCCGAGGCGAACGTCCCTTAGTACTACCTGCCCGTACTGCGGTACTCCACCGACCGCGTCATTCACGGCAGGCTCCGGACGTGCGTTGATATGCGGCCAACGTCGCAACGCACAACTCCGAGCAAGGGAGCCAAAGCCATCAGCGCAACTGATCGTGACCTCACTGAGAAGATCGCGACCGGTCCACTCGCGTGGAGCGTCCCGGCAGCCGACGCAGGCCGCCGTGTAGCGGATGCAGGCCGCCGTCTCGAGCGATGGATCCAGACCAGTTCGCCGGTCGCAAGGCGATGGTGGCTCGCGCAGACCGCGCGGATGCAGGTGGCCCTCATCGCTACCGCGGTCTTTGTTCTGGTGGTCACGGTGAACCTGGTCGCCGGCGTCGGCGGCATGCTGTCGGCGCGCACCGGTCCGGCGCCGGTCGTCAGCTCAGGCGCTGTCGCGCTGATTCAGGAGCCATCGGCTCCGGATGCCGGGAAAGTGTGGGCGGTGAAGGGACTCTGGCAGGGATCCGGAAGCCGCGACACCGAGGACTTCGTGGTCGGCAATCACTGGCGTGTCGACTGGATGTTCAGTCCCGCAGCGGCGGGTGGGAATTTCCAGGTGTTCATCTACCGCGCCGATGGACGGCTCCTCGTGAATCTCGCGGGCAACAGCAAAGGTGGCACGGACACCAGCTTCTGGGCGGGGCCTGGGAAGTACTTCCTTCGGATCAACTCGACGGGCGGCGACTGGAAGGTAGACGTTCAGGACCTGCACTAGGAGCTAGTCGCCCCAGTAGCGCTCTTCCTTCCAGTAGTCGCCGCGATTGTGATATCCGTTCTTCTCCCAGAACCCTGGCTTATCCGTCGAGCTGAATTCGATCCCGCGCAACCACTTCGCGCTCTTCCACGCGTAGAGACGCGGGACCACGAGCCGCGCGGGGTAGCCATGCTCGGCGGTGAGCGCCTCGCCGTTCGCGCGCAGCGCGATGAGGCAGTCGTCGCGCATGCAGAACTCGATCGGGGTGTTCGCGGTGAAGCCTTGCTCGCTGTGCGCGATCACGAACTTCGCCTCGGGTAGGGGCTTCGCCAGCTCGACGATCTTCGCGAACGGGATTCCTTCCCAATGCTGGTCGAGGCGCGACCACGTCGTGACGCAGTGCATGTCGGCCGTGACCGCGGTCTGGTCGAGCTCCTGGAACTCCTTCCAGTTGAGCTTGAACTCGTTTGCGACCTTTCCGAAGACACGGAAGTCCCAGCGCTGCGGGTCGAATCGCGGTACCGAGCCGTAATGAAGCACCGGCCACTTCTCGGTGAGGTACTGGCCGGGCGGGACCCGGGCCGCGATCTCCGCCGGCAGCTCGCTCTTTTTGGTGAAGAACTTCATCAACCGAGTCCCGCGGCGCGCCGCAGCATCTTGAACGTGTAGATGCCCGTGTCGTGGCCATCGCCCCACTCAGGCGTCAGCCCGTACCGGCCCACCGCGTATACCTCCTTCAGCGTCGTCTGCTGTTCGCTGAACTTCGTGTCCGCGTTCACGTTACCCGCGAACGTCCCTTCGCCGCTGCAATACGCGCACGGGCATGCGCGTCGGAGGCCGTCCCACTCGTACTCGGTGAGCTGCCCGTCGTCCCACGTCATGCGGAACATCTTCTTGTCGACGGCTATTTCCCAGCCGGTCGGTCGGTGGAAGACATCGGCCACTCCGTCGATGATACGAACGTGACGGCGACGTTGGACGACTTCCGCAAGATTGAGATGCGCGTTGGCCGCATCGTCGCGGTCGACGACTTCCCCGAGGCGCGTAACCCTTCGTACAAGCTCACCATCGATTTCGGTCCGCACGGCACCCGCAGGTCCTCCGCCGCGGTGCGCCAGTGGTATGACAAGCGGGTTCTCCTAGGGCGCCTCGTCGTGTGCGTCATGAACTTCCCGCCGCGGCGCATCGCGACCTTCGACAGCGAAGTCCTCACTCTCGGAGCGATGCAGGCAGATGGCCGCGTTGTTCTGCTGGAGCCGGATCGCGACGCGGAACTCGGGAGCCCGATCGGCTAGCCGCCGAGGGCGGTCACCACTCGAAGAAGACGAGGCGGTCGAACGGCCAGAAGCGAAGGATCACCTTCCCGATGATGTTGCCGACCGGGACCGGGCCGAATGTGCGCGAGTCGGACGAGAACGTGCGGTTGTCGCCCATCACGAAGACCTGGCCATCCGGGACCGTGAAGGGATAGGCCACCTGCGGCGACTGGGGCTGCGTCGCGCCCTGCGCCTGCGGGATGTCCACGCGCGCGCCGTTCACGAACACGTTCCCGTTTCGGAGGTCGATCGTCTGGCCGCCGACCGCGATGATCCGTTTGACATACGGGATCGTGGGGTCGGGCGTGGGCGGCGTGAAGACGATGATGTCGCCCCGTTCTGGCGCGCTGAAGCGATAGTCGAGCTTGCTCACGAGGACGCGGTCGTTCTGCTCGAGGGTCGGCCTCATGGATTGCTGACGGACCTCGGTGACCTGAACGACGAACAGGTTGAGGACGACCGAAATGACGACCGCGAGCGCCAGGGCCTGGACGATCTCGAGGATGGCGCGCCACGAGAAGGCCGCGCCGTCGACAGGTTCGTACTCGGGGGGAGGTGTCACGGTTTGGGGGGCTGCCACTCCAGACCAGTGTAGGGACGCGTTCTTTTGGGGCTATGCGAACGCGGGGATCAGTTCCGCGCGCGAGCGCTCG
>JBBPIP010000024.1:0-17434 GCA_038040265.1 Chloroflexota bacterium
CCGGCTGCGGCCGAGTGAGGTCGGCTGTCGGCTGGAGTCACGGGCTGGCGGGTGGCACGGGGAGGACCCGCCGGCTTGATCCTGAACACATACGACACCTGTGTAGTATGTAGAGCAGAGCTACGACAGAGCTGTCGTAGGCCGGGTTTGGGCGGTTTGCGGAATGGCCATCGAAGACTGGGACCTGAACCTCTTCACGAGCGACCCCACATTGCTCGAGCGCGCCAGCGACGAAGAGTACGAGCGCGCCGCGGCCGGCCTCGAGCGGATCGCCGATCCTCGGCGGCTTCGTCTTCTTCATGCGCTTTCCCTCGGCGAGGACACCGCGCAGCGTGCGGCGGTCTGGGCCGGCGTGGAGCAGAGCTACGCGGAACGAGAGCTCGCCGCACTCGCGCTCCTCGGGATCGTCGAGCGGCGCGAGAGTCCACGCGGTCCCCTCTACCAGCCACGGGACGGCCATCTCATCGTCGAGCTGCACGTCGCGCTTGCTCATGGCCGTGAGGGCCTCGCCGAACGCCACCCGCGTTTCCTCCGGCGGCGCCGGCGGGTCACGGTCCGCGGCCGGCGCGCGGGATAATCAAGGCGTGAGCCGACCCGACCTTCGTCGCTTGCGCAGACCGGAGAAGGCCGAGGAGAAGTTCCTTGGGCCGCTCGAGACCGAGGTGATGGCGCGTCTCTGGAAACGTCGTTCCGCGACCGTGCGCGACATCGTCGAAGATCTCGCGAAGACACGCGAGCTCGCCTATACCACCGTCATGACGATCATGGTCCGGCTCCACGAGAAGGGGCTCCTCGAGCGCACCCGCGAAGGAAAGACCTACGTCTACCGTCCATCGCACACCCGCGACGAGCATCGCGCTCTGCTGTCTCGCGACCTGGTCCGCGGGCTTGTGGCGGAATTCGGCGACGCAGCCCTCGCCGCGTTCAGCGCGGAGCTCGACACGGTCGATGCCACACACCGCGCGGCGCTCCGCAGGCTCGCCCAGAAGGACGCCCGTGAAACGCGCTGACCGGGTCTTCACCATCGTGCTCGGGCTGGCGCTCGCGTCGAGCGCGATCCTGATCGCGCTCCTTCTCACCCTCGTCCCACGTGTCGAGCATCTTCTCGCACGAGGGACCGAGGACACCGCCGACGTCGTCGCTGCGCTCGTCCTGTTGCTCGCGGTCTGCGGGATCTCGCTGGGGCTCGTGACCCTGTTCCGGCAGCTCCTGGCGACGGCGGTGCTGATCCGCAGGTTCGTCGCTCGGAAGATCGCACTTCCGGCGTCGGTCGAGAGAGCGGCGAGCGGCCTCGACCTTGAAGGCCGCATCGACGTCGTCGCCGACGATCGGCCGTTCTCGTTCTGCTACTGGTTCCTTCGACCGCGCATCTGCCTCTCGACCGCGCTCGTCGAACGGCTCGATCCGGATGAGCTGCGCGCCGTGCTGCATCACGAGCGTTACCACCTGCGACAGCGCGATCCCCTCCGGCAGGTCGTCGCGCGCTACTTCGCGGCGGGCCTCTATGTCGTGCCGGTGGTGGACGAGCTCGTCTCCTTCCACACGCTGCAGAAGGAGATCGAGGCCGATGAGGAGGCCGTGCGCGCCTCGGGCGATGTGCGCTCGATCGCGAGCGCTCTGTACAAGCTCCTCCCAGACGCCGACGACGTGTCGCTCGGTCTGCTCGTGCCGGTCATCTCGCTCTCGGTGACCGAGGCCCGGATCGATCAGCTCGTCGCGGGCCGGCCGCTCTCGCTCGCGCTCTCGCCCGTCTCGGTCGTGCTCTCCGGCGGTGCCCTTGTCGCCGCCGCGGTGCTTGTCGCGGTGAAGGGCGGCGCGAGCGTCGCCTTCGAGACGCTGCCTCCGCTGTACGCAGTGCCGGGCCTGCTCGTCGGTCCGGCGAGCTTGCTGTTTGCGGCTGCGATCGATGGAGGGCTCCATCAGCTGCGTCCGCTGACGCATCGTCTCTTCGCGCGCGGCTAAGTCGCGTAAGTCCCTCTTTACTTCGCACCCCCTTGGTCGCAGAGTGGCGGTGACCGGGTCCAGATAAATCGCCGGTGGGGTCGGGGAGGACCCACCGAATGTCGATCCGTCGCATCGTTCAAATCGTCGCTTTTCTCAGCGCTCTCGCGTTCTCGTTCTCAGTGCACCTGGCGTCGGCTGCTGCCTCCACTTGCGGCACGAACTCTGGCGGTGGCGGCTTCTGCTAGCTGACTCTTAAGGCCGAACGGCACGCGTCGGCCGACCGAGATACGGGCCAACTGGGCCCGCAGGACCCCGACCGGCAACGCCCCGGTCTCGGTCCGTAAGTATTGAGTAAAGACCGATTTGACGGGTCTACTTCTCCCACGTAAAGTGCCTTGGCTGTGGCTGAGGTGCGGTCACCGATGGTGGCCGACGTGGGGGCGCGTATCCGTTCGCTGCGCACCGCGAAGGGCCTTACCCAGGCGCAGGTAGCCGAGCCGCAATACACCAAGGCGTACATCTCCATGCTCGAGTCCGGGCGTACGCGTGCCTCGATGAAGGCGCTGGAGCACATCGCCGGTGTTCTCGGCGTGAAACCCGCGGACCTTCTCGGGGGGGCTCCCTCGCCCGCGACTCCGCAGTACACACTGCTGGAGGCTCGCCGGCTCCTTGAGGAGCGCCACCCCGAGGGCGCGATTCCGCTGCTCGAGGGGTTGGAAGAAGGTCTGACCCCGCAGGACCAGCTGGTCCGGCTCCGTTATCTGGCCGCCGCATACAACGCCACCTCTCAGCCTAAGCAGGCGTTTCCAGTGATCGAGCGCGCGCATCGAATGGCCGACCTTCTGAATGATCCTGAAGAGCAGGTCCGCATCAAGTCAGTGCTCGCGGGCGCCTACGCACGATCGTACGCATACGAAGAAGAGGTGCGTCTGCTCCGCGAATGCGTCCAAGCGTGCGAGGACGGGACGGTGAAAGACGTCACCTTCCACTACCGCCGCCTGGTGGATCTCGCGCATGCCCTGGGCAACCAGCGTCAATCGAAACAGGCGCTCGCTGTCTTTGAGGAGGCGTTCGTTCTCGCTGACCAGTTCGACGACCTCCCGGCAGTCGCATCCCTCTACGCGGGTATCGCGAAGGCCTACCACGACACCGGTGACATCGAGGCCGCGATCATGAGCAATCAAAAGAGCCTCGATATCTACGAGCACCTCGGGCTTCTCGACCAGATGGCGTGCGCCCTCGACAACGCGGCGGCCCTCTACGTCGACTACGGAAACCTCACGCGCGCCCGCGAGTGTCTCTCTCGCGCGGCGGGCTTCGCCGAGCAGGCGAAGCGTGACGGGACGCTCGCGTCCATCAGGGCCTCGGAGGCAGAGGTTCTCGCCAAGGGCGACGTGGCAGCGGCCCTGGAGGCAGCGCAGGTCGCCCTGAAGTTCGCGCGAAAAGTCGAGCAGGTCGACGCGGAGGTTCGCATGCTCGTCCTCACTGGCGAGCTTCGCATGAAGTCGAACGGCGCAGCGGCGCGCCGCTCGTTCCAGGAAGCGCGGCAGCTCGCTGAAGAGCGCGCTCCGCATCTTCTGCGCGTGATCTTCGACAAGTGGTCGCGCGCGGCCGAAGCGACCGGCGACTCCGACGAAGCGCTCCGTCTCGCGCGGCGCGCGCTGGATACCGTCCGGGTCTAGACCGGCCCCGCTAGCCTCTTCGCATGTCCCGTCTCACCGCGGAGCTCGTGCGCGAGCGCGTGCGCGGAACGATCCTCGAGCGCGTTGGCGACACGCCGCTGATCCGTCTGCACCGCGTCGGCGCTGGTCTGCGCGGCGAGCTCTGGGCGAAGGTCGAGAGCGCGAATCCCGGCGGCAGCGTGAAGGATCGGCCGGGGCTCTGGATGGTGCTCGACGCGGAGGAGGAAGGGCGGCTGCGCCGCCGACGGGTCGTGCTCGACGCGACGAGCGGAAACACCGGTGTCGCGCTCGCGATGGTCTGCGCTGTCCGCGGCTTCGACCTGGAGCTCTGCATGCCGGACAAGATCTCCATCGAACGCAAGCGCATCGCACGAGCGTTCGGCGCGCAGGTGGTCCTTACCGATCCGCTTGACGGAACGGACGGCGCGATACGCGAGGCCCAGCGACGCGCCGCCGCCGACCCCGACCGTTACGTCTACGTTGATCAGTACTCAAATCCGGCCAACCCCCTCTCGCATGAGCTCGGCACCGCAGCCGAGATCTGGAAGCAGACAGGTGGCCGCGTGACGCATTTCGTTGCGGGGGTCGGCACATCCGGAACGATCGTCGGGGTCTCGCGCGCCCTGCGGCCGAAGGGCGTCCGCATCGTGGCGGTGCAGCCGAACGACGCGATGCATGGCATCGAGGGCTGGAAGCACATGCCGACCGCGCTTCGCCCCGCGATCTGGGACGAACGTGTCGCCGACATGCATCGCGTCATGGGGACCGAGGAAGCGCTGACGATGACGAAGCGGCTCGCGCGCGAGGAAGGCATCTTCACCGGACCGTCTGGCGGCGCTGCGGTCGCTGCCGCAATTGCGGTCGCGCGGGAAGAAGCGGGCCGTATCGTCGTGTTGATAGCTGATGGGGGCGAGCGATATCTCAGCACCCCGCTGTGGGAGTAAGAGCCAATTGTCCGTGACCGTTCGCTTGCCCGGCGCCCTGCGCGACGCAACCGGCGGCGAGACCAAGCTGATCGCGTCCGGTAAGACGCTCCGCGAGGTGATCGCCGACATCGATCGCCGCCACCCTGGGTTCGCCTCGCGGGTGCTCGACGAAGCGGGTGTGCTCCGCACGTACGTCAACGTCTACATCGGTGAGGACGACGCGCGCACGCGCGGTGGCAGCGATGCCGCGGTCCCCGATGGCAGCGAGGTCATGGTCATCCCGGCGATGGCCGGAGGTCGCTGATCGACCGCACTCGGCTCGTCCTGCCGCGGAAGGTCCAGGACGAGATCGTCGCCCACGCGCGTGAGTCCGCGCCGAAGGAATGTTGCGGCCTGCTTTTTGGCGATGGCGTTGTCGCGGACCGGTTGGTGCGCGGATCAAACGTCCATCCGACCCCCGAGACGCGATATGAGATAGACCCGTCGCAGCTCCGCGAGGCGCTCGCCGGCACCGGCGACGACCCCGATCGTTTCCTGGTCGGCATCTATCACAGCCATCCGCGGACCGCGCCCGAGCCTTCCCCCTTCGACATCGCGAATGCCTTCTGGCCGGAGCAGGTCTACGTCCTCACATCGCTGCGGTCGGAGCCGCCGGAGGTCTTCGCGTATCGCATCACGGACGGCAAAGTGGAGAAGATCTCGATCGTCGTGACCTAGGGCGGCGGCGCCCCTATGTGCCAGGTCGCGGCGATCGCGGCGCCCTGCGCAAAGGCGGCGTCCACGTCGGGCGGATCGAAGAATCGGAACTGGAGCGCCATCCCCTCGGTTTTCACGACGATCGCGAACTGGCGGAGCGCGATGTGTCGACCGCGACGCTCACCGCGAGCCGGGCGCCGAGGAGGAACGACTCGAAGATCAGCCGGGCGAAAAAGTTCGTAGGCGATATGCCCTGCACCGCGAGGACGATGGCGTCGATCGCGAGCGAGAGCGCGATGCCGGCCCCCACGACGACGACCACGCCAGCCAGGCCGAAGTGCTCGCGCGCAAGGGACTTCGCGAACGAACGCGGGCGCGTGATCGACCGGACGACCTCAGCGCGAAACCAACCAAGCTCCCCCCGTGGACTCCATCTGATGAGACGACGAAAATCGGGACGCGGAGTTCCGCAACAAACTGCACAAAAAAGCGACCCCCGTCACCGGGGGTCGCCGTCGCTTTCGGCTACAGGCCTTAATAATCTGGCCTCGATGCGGAAGATCGTCTAAAAGCGATCTTCTCTATGCAATCCACCGAAAGCGACCTTTCGACAGTGCCCCCTTCCGTCGAGGGCGTCATCGATCGACTTGGAACACCCCGAAACGTTTATGAAGCTTGACCACTAGGACCTCCGATTCGGCGTCCGCCGGTCTGCTTGCTCGCTCCGTGGGCCCGTGCGGAGCTTCTCCTTGTTGTACACCCGGCATGGAGGGTCGAGTCAAGTGCTACCAGAAATAGGTAGAGGCGCATTCGGAACTATCGATCGCCTTTCTTGCGGCGTGGGCGCTTCAGCAGCTCGCGGATAACGGCGGGTGTTATACGAACGTCGGGCCACCATGACTCCTCCGCATCACTTCCTGCGGCGAGCGCGGCCTCGACGCCCAGCGAGATCCCGCTCTGAAGGTCGTCGAGGCTGACGATCTCCGGCGCGAATCCGCCGTCGGGCGCGGCGTTGTGATAGTTGATGTTCGGGAGAGCGATGCCTGTCGCCGTCCAGCCGAGTCGGACGAAGGCCGAAGCCTCGCAGGTCCCGCCGACGAGCAGTGCCCGCTGCGTCGCGATGCCCCGCTCGGCGAGCCGCTCGCGCGCGACTCGGAGGTAGCGCTCGGCGTCGTTGCTGAAGGTGTTGTGCAGGTCGCCGGCGCGAACGACGATGCCGCGGCCAGCCTCCGCCCCGGGAAGCGCGCGGCTCGCCTCGACCGATATCACGTACGCGTCGCGGGGCAGAAGCTCGTCCTCGGCCGCGAGGCGCGCGCCATAAAGACCCGTTTCCTCGGCCCTGGTGAAAATGGCGCGGACGTCGTGCGGCTGTTTCTCGTTCCGAAGCGCGAGGAGCACGCAGACGATCAGCGCGCACCCGGCGAGGTCATCGGCGGCGCGCATTCGGATCTCATCACCCGCGATGTCGGCCGAGGGGAGGTCGAGGACAGCGAACTGGCCGACGGCGAGCGGCCCCTCCGCCCGGACGCGGCAGACCGTTGTGGAGTTATGGAGCGCCTCGGTGTCGGTGGTCGGTTCGCTCAGGACCGCGCCGAACGAGGCCTCGCCCAAGTCGTCGTGCACGGTCACGGCAACTTCAGGTGGAAAAACGCGCTGGCGGAATCCGCCGAGTATGCGAACCTTGCCGGTCTTTCCCGACGCTTCGATCACCTCGAACGCTGGGTGATCGGTGTGGGCTGCAAAGACGAGGGCGCGCTTCGCCGCACCCGCCGAGACCCTGGCGTGCAGCTGCCCGAAGGGATCGGATGTCGTGCGAATGCCGCCTTGCTCGAGCTCGCGCCGGATCGCGTCGAGTACGCCCCATTCGTGGTACGGCGCGGTCGGCGGCGACGCGATGCGCCGAAGGACCGAGACGACCTCGTCGGGATCGAGTGAGCGCGTCAACCCGCGCGAGGATATCGTCCACAGCAGGTGCTATGGCTCTACGACACACGGCGGCGCGGCACCTTCACGTTCCATCCGCGGGGCCGCACCGCGACGATGTACGTCTGTGGCGTAACTCCCTACGACACCACGCATCTCGGCCACGCGCGCACCTTCCTCGTCTTCGACGTCCTGGCGCGCCTGCTCGAGGCCCGCGGGCAGCGCGTGCGCTACGCGCAGAACGTCACGGACATCGACGAGTCGATCCTGCAGCGCGCGGCGCGCGACAAGGTCGGCTGGCGTGATCTCGGGCGGCGCGAGGAGCGCAGTTTCCTCCGGGACATGCGCCGCCTCGATTGGCGCAAACCGGATGTCCTTCCCCACGCCACGCGCGAGATCTCCGCCATGATCGAGCTCGCGGAGCGCCTGCGCCGCCGCGGCTTTGCGTATGACGTCCCCGGCGGTCTCTACTTCGACGTCGCGAAATTCCCTCGGTTCGGCAAGCTCTCCCGTTTCTCGCGAGCGAAGATGAAGCGGATCCTCGCCTCCCAGGACGATGCTCGGCTCGACGATCCGAGCCGGCGGTCACCTCTCGATTTCGCGCTCTGGCGCCGCGTGACCGACGGACCGACCTGGCCGAGCCCCTTCGGGCGGGGCCGTCCCGGGTGGCATCTCGAGTGTTCGGCGATGTCCGACCGGCACCTCGGTTTCCCGATCGACATCCACGGTGGCGGAAGCGATTTGATCTACCCGCATCACGAGTGCGAGATCGCGCAGAGCGAAGCGGCGCACGGGCTGCGGACGCGGTTCGTCGACCACTGGGTCCACGTCGCGCCGATGCGCCTTGGCGGGAAGAAGATGTCGAAGTCGGACGGCAACATGGTCTTCGTGCGCGATGCTTTGCAGGACACGACGCCGCAGGCGCTCCGCCTCTATCTCCTCGACGTCCATTACCGGCGTCCGTTCGACCACGACAAGGACCGCCTCGCTCGCGCTCGTAAGCGGGCGGAGGCGCTCGCCGAGTCGTTGGGGCGGGGAAGACTTGGCCCTATCGAACGCGACACGTCGACCCAGGACGTCCTCGCTGCACTCGAAGATGACCTGCACGCCGAGCGCGCGATCCGCGCCCTCGAGCGGCACTCGCGTCGCGACCTGGCGCCGGAGAGCGTCGCGTCGCTTCGCACCGTCGCGCGGAAGGTGCTCGGGATCCTCTAGCTGGGCTCTGGGGGCCTGCGCTTTGGGTCAGCCTCGGCGACCCAGTGCTCGGTGGTTCGCTGGAGGACGCGCACGTCGCCGGCAAGGCCGTCCAGCGATGAGATCGCGGTCGCGTTGTCTCCACGTTGCACGGCCGACCGCGCGGCGATGAGCGCGTCAACCATGGTGGTGAGTGGCCCGTGCAGCTTGGTGGAGAGGAACGTGAGCAGCTCCTCGCGCATGTGCAGTCCGAACGACGCCTCTCGTCGCGCCTGCTCGGCTGAAGCCGCCTCGCGGCGCGCGACCTCTCTCGCTTTGCGGAGGCGGACCGTGATCTCGACGATGAGGATCGCCTCGGCCAGCAGCGCGACGAGCGGGAAGATCTCGTCGCGAAGAACGCCGACGCCGGCCGGTGGCAGAAAGAGGATGTCCGCGCCGACCGCCGCCATCACCGCCGCGAGCAGGCCAGGTCCGCGGCCGCCGTACCACGCGGCCACGATGACGGCAGCGGGAAGGAGCACGAACGGGTGATCCGCCCCGAGCTCGTCGAAGAGGTACTTGATAGCGAGGGCCAGGGCCACCGCCGCGACGGCGGCCCCGTACCCGATCAGCACCCGCATCTCGCGATTCACCAAAACCGCGCCGAGCATATCGTCACCAACGGCTGATGTCCGAAGAGCTCGTTCTCTGGCACGACTTCAACGTGGCGCTCGTGACCGCGGCCGCGGGCCTCTTGGGTCTCCTGTTCGTCGCCCTATCGATCCACATCCGGGCGCTCACTGCGCCGCGCAACGCGGAGCTCCGTTCCGTCGCGCGTTCCGTGTTCCTCGGATACGTCGTCGCGTTAGCGATCGGATTCCTCGCTCTGCTTCCGCAGACCTTGCTCGCGTTCGGGATCGAGCTCATGGTGTTGATCCTTCTCGCGATCCTGCCGTTTGGGGCAGCGGCGCGTAGCGGGCTTCGCGCGACCGGCGTCGGCTACGACCGCCGGGTCACGATCATCCAGTTCCTCTTTGGGTTCGTTCTCTTCGCCGTCGGTGTGATCGGCTCGATCGGCGTTGCGGCCGGCGAGACATCGGCGCTCTATGTGACCGCGGGCGTCGCGATCGTCAGCCTGGTGTGGGGCGTGTTCAACACGTGGGAGCTGATCTTCCGGATCCACTGGGTCAGCGAGTGACGCTCGTTATCCTTGAAGGCCCGCGCGGCCCGGTCGCCTAGCGGTCTAGGGCGCTTCCCTTTCAAGGAAGAGGTCAGGGGTTCGAATCCCCTCCGGGCTACTGGGCTAGCCGCCTGCGATGGCACCGATCACGAGGAAGGGTTCCTTCCCCGAGGCGACGTCTTCCGGCAATGGTGCATCCGGCGACTCGTGCGAGAGATCCTGCTGGCATGCGAAGAACCGGATGAACGCGCGGCGCTCCCGAGTCGTGTGGTCACGAATGGTGCCCCGCAGCATCGGGTACGCCTTCTCCACTGCGTCGAGGACGGCGCGCTGCGTCACGGTGCCCTTCACGTCGAGCGCGACCTCGTTGCCGACGCGCGCGAGCGCCCGCAGATGATGCGGAAGCACGACGCGGATCATCGCAGCGTCTGCACCTCGACCGAGAGCACTGGCGGCAGATCGCGAACGATCGGTGTCCAGGTGTCTCCGGCGTCCGCGGACGCGTACACTTGGCCGCCGGTCGTGCCGAAATACACGCCGCACTTGTCGAGCGCATCGACCGCCATCGCATCGCGCAGGACGTTCACGTAGCAGTCGCGCTGCGGTAGGCCGCTTGTGAGCGCCTCCCATTCGTTCCCGCCGCTGCGGCTCCGGTACACCCGCAGCTTCCCATCGGGCGGGAAGTGCTCCGAGTCGCTCTTGATCGGCACGACGTAGATCGTGTCCGGCTCATTCGCGTTCACGTCGATCACGAAGCCGAAGTCGCTCGGCAGGTTCCCGCTCACTTCCTTCCAGGAGTCGCCCGCATCGTCACTTCGCAACACATCCCAGTGCTTCTGCATGAACAACACGTTTGGTCGCGAGGGGTGCAACGCGATGCGGTGAACGCAGTGGCCGATCTCGGCGTCCGGGTCGGGGATGTAGTCCGATCTCAGTCCTCGGTTGATCGGCTTCCACGTCGTGCCTCCGTCATCCGTCCGGAATGCGCCGGCCGACGAGATCGCGACGAATATTCGTTTGGGGTCCTTCGGGTCCTGGATGATCGTGTGGAGGCACAAGCCGCCTCCTCCCGGTTGCCACTGCGGACCGGTGCCGTGGCCGCGTAGCCCCGAAAGCTCCTTCCAGTTCTGACCGCCGTCGGTGGAGCGGAAGAGGGCGGCGTCCTCGACGCCGGCGTACACCGTGTCCGGGTCCGTCAGTGACGGCTCGAGATGCCAGACGCGTTTGAACTCCCACGGTCGCTGCGATCCGTCGTACCACTGGTGCGTCGTGAGCGGCTTGCCGGTCTCGGGTGATGCGTCGTACGCGAACTTGTTGCTCTCGCCTTTTGGCATGCCGTCGGGTGTCTTGGCCGGTTCGCCTGGTGGCGTCCCGGGCTGATGCCACGTATTACCGCCGTCATCCGACCTCTGGATGATCTGGCCGAACCAACCGCTGTTCTGTGACGCGAAGAGCCGTTCGGGCTCCGCCGGGGAGCCCTTCACGTGGTAGATCTCCCAGCCGGCGAAATGCGGACCGCTGACGTTCCACTTCTTGCGCTGTCCGTCCGCCTCTAGGACGAACGCGCCCTTGCGTGTGCCGACGAGTAAACGCACCCTGCTCATTCCCCTGGTCCTCCCGCTGTCGTTCTCCCGATGATGCCTACGGTCTTTGGCTCCCCTCGTCGAGCGAAGCTCCCATCAGAGGGCGTGCCTGTCTTCCGGAGACTAAGGGAGTCCGCGTTCTGGGCGCTTCGCTTTCGCCGCTTATCTCGACCTCATCCCTTTCAAGGAAGAGGGTCAGGGGTTCGAATCCCCTCCGGGCTTACTCGGGTCGGTCGTCACTCAACGCACCGCTTTCTTCACGATCGCGCCGATCCTTGCCTCATCGGCGGCGGTCAACTCCTTCAGCGCGAAGGCGGTCGGCCACATAGCGCCTTCGTCGAGGTTTGCGTCGTCGTTGAAGCCGAGCGTGGCGTACCTGGTCTTGAACTTCGACGCAGGTGTGAAGAAGCAGACGACCTTGTCGTCTCGGGCATAGGCGGGCATTCCGTACCAGGTTTTCGGAGAGAGGGCGGGCGCGCTGGCTTTGATGATCCCGTGGAGTCGCTTGGCCATGGCCCGGTCAGGTTCCGGCATCTCGGCGATCTTCGCGAGCACGGCGCTTTCGCCGTCCGCCTTGTTCGCGGCGGCCTTCAGCTCTAGCGCGCGCTCCTTCATGGCAGCTCGCTCCTCGGCAGTGAATCCCTTGGAGGTCTTGCTGGTCGCGGTGGTGCTCTTGGCGGACTTCTTCGTGCCCTTCATTGCAGCTTTCCTCTCAGCCATACCTTCGCCGTGACCTCCCACCGCGTCGTCCTCAGCGCGGCCACTCTAACTCGCAAGGGGGATCGCGCCACGCATACGGGGAGTCTCCCGCTGCCCGTGAGGGAATGGTGATGACCGGTCAGTCTTCGGGAAGAGCAGCAAAGGCCCTCTTTGTTTTCACATACCACCCCATTCCTCTTATGGGATTTTTCCACCTGTCCTGCATGCTCTTCAGGGCGCTGTTGTGCCTTTCATCACCCCTTGCGACCATTTCTTTTAGATGCTTATCTTCCGCTTTTATGACCTCATCACCCGTCTTTCCATGGAATGGGGCATCACAAGGACCACCCATTTGCCTACAAGTCATTGTTTTCACAAGTCTCACCTCCTTTCATAGCTCCCTACCGGCGTCCGCCCGCGGCAGGCGTGGCTACGTACGCCGCGAGCGCGTCGAGGGATTGCTTCGCCCCCTGGGCGGCGTAGTACTTCGCGACTTTCTCGTCGCGCTCTTCCTTGCTGCCGAAGACCAATCGCAGTGTCGCCTCGGTCGTGGCGCCGCGCTCGGCGAGCGTGAGGGTGGTCTTCACCGGGTGCGGGTCATCCTTGCCCATCCCGTACATCCAGACGATGCGTTCCGGCGGCGCGATCTCCTTCCACACGAAGTGGTTCGGATACTCGCTGCCATCGGGGCCCTTGATCGTGGCGTCCCACACTCCGCCCGGCTTGAAGTCGAACGCGTGCGTGGTGATCTTGCCACCCGTCGGGGCGCACCACTGACCGAGGTGGGTGGCGCTGGTGAACGCGTCGAACACGAGTCGCCGGGGGCCCTCGATGATGCGCGAGACGACGATCTCCCGGTCCGCCTCGTTGCTAGCTTCGGCTGCCATCTGCATGCTCCTTCTGCTGAAGTTTCTTCACGTACTCGTTGAGTCGGTCGAAGTTCTCGTTCCAGTACTGCTCGAAGCCAACGACCCACTCGTGCACCGGCTGGAGGCCGCGCGCGTCGAGGCCGTAGAGCCGCTGCTGCCCGGCCTCGCGGACGCGCACGAGTCCTACTTCGCGAAGCACGCGCAGATGCTTCGACGTGCGCGGCTGCGTGATCCGCAGTGCGCGTGCGAGCTCATTGACCGGACGCTCGCGCCCTTTGAGAAGGACGAGAATCCGCCGTCGCTGCGGCTCGGCAACTGCGTTGAACGCATCCGAGGTCGTGGCGGCTCGTGCCATGAGCCAAAGATATGTCCATATCGGCATATGTCAAGAAACGTAGTCTCGTTAACCGGCGTATCCGGATCCGGAGAGTCCTCAATCGTGTTCGCCACCATCGCCACGGAAGCACATCGCCAGCTCGATCAGAAGCGGCTCGGCATGATGGCGGATGACTTCGTGGATATGGCTCATGCGGTCAGCGATCACGCGACTGAATTGGCTGTGATGGGGAGGGCCGAGCGGTCGGCTCGACCCTCCAGTCCTGCCCGATTAGTCGTCGTCCTTTTCGCGCTTCTCGACCAGGACGGTCGCGTCGCTGGCGATGGCGGCGATGGCTGCGATGGCTGCCCACACGGGCACGAGGACCGCACCCACCACGCCCATGGTCAGCGGGACCTCGATTAGCGTGACGCCCTCAGCGTTCTTGACGATGAGTCGGCGCACGTTCCCTTCGTGGATGAGCTTCTTGGTGCGATCGATGACACGGTCGACGCCTTCTTGGTCGATGTGCAGGGTCTCGAAAAGGGACTCCTTGGTGACTGGCATGGCTAACTCCTTTGTGATGCGTTTGCGTGTTGCCAGCGTGCGGCGCCGTCGCCCGACGATACAGGGCCTCGGCTTGCGATCTGGCGAACCGAAGGAGCCCGGTCGATTCGACCGGGCTCCTTGTCTGTAGTGCTAGTTGTTGCCTGTTGTCTCAGGCGATCGATGACTCAGGCGGGACTTGGGGCACGAACGGGCTCGCGGGTCGGAGTGAAGACTGCCTTCTCTTTCTGCGTGACGAAGGCGTGCACGAAGCCTGCAGCTGAGAGAAGCAGCATCATGCCTGCGAGGCCGTAGAGGAGGGTTGAGGCGAGCCCGGCCATGTCGCCGAGAACGCTGAACCCATACACGGTGAGGAGCAAGCCTCGGAGGGTCTCGCCCGTCTGCATCGTGGTGCGAAGCGACGTGGCGGAGTCGAGCTTCTTCTGGCTGTCGGCAGCCGCGGCCGTGTCACCCTTGGCCTTGGCGGCAGTGACATCGGCGGTGAGACCAGTGCGGATCGCGCCGAGGGTCGCGTATGTCGCGCCGTCGAAACCGGCGGTCTTGGCGGAGGTGTCCATGTGCTTGGCGATGAAGTACTTCGCGTAGCACTCTGCCTGCGGGCCGGTCTGGACGAGCTGCCCGGCGTAGGTGACGAGGCACGCGGAGCCAGCCTTCCAGGTCGTCTCCTCCGCGGTCAGCTTGTCGGCGGTGGCGAAAGTGATCTTCTGGGCGCTCAGTTCTTCATTCACGTACTTGGTTGCGAAGCTGTACTGAGTCCCGACTGCGAATGCGAGGGCAACGAGGAGAGCGGCAACCATGATGCCGCCACCTGCGAGGATGAGATCGAGAGTCCTACGTTTCATTTCACTTTCCTTCTATCCAACGTGTCACGACAAGAATCAGGGGTAGAGGAGTCTCGGGGCAGTACCGAACGGCCCATCGAGGCGTGCCGAGCGACCCCCAGCGTCGGGGACCAGATGGACTTGTTCTGCAACCCGACAGCGTGGAAGTGCGTGGAATCGGCCATGGTGGTTCAGTTACTTAGGCGTTACCTAGTTCACGCCCACAAGGAGGCCCGCATGGCAGACCACATCAGCCCGAAGCAGTTCCGCGAATCAGAGGGCGTCGAGGATTGGCGCGTGCTCGGCGACGGCGCGAACGCGTACTTCCGAACCGGGTCGCTCGCGACGGGCGCCCGGCTCGTGCAGGCGATCAGCGAGTTGCCGGGCATCGAAGATCTCCAACCCGACGTCGATGTGCGTCTCGACGGCGTGACCGTGCGGATGGTCACGTTCATCGAGGGCTACGGCGGGATGACTCGGGGTCACGTCGATCTGGCCCGTCAAATCTCGGCAGCCGCCCGAAAGCTGGGCCTCGCTGCCGACCCGTCGGCCGTCCAGAGCCTGCTCGTCATCCCTGGTGCCACCGTTCGGGCCGAGGTGATGCCGTTCTGGCGGGCCGTGCTCGGGTACGAGCCTCGCCGCGACAGCCCCGCCGAGGATCTTGTCGATCCGCGCGGTCGGACGGTGCCGTTCTGGTTCGAGCAAATGGCGGAGCCGCGCCCAGGCGGCGGCGGCGCGATCCACGTCGCGGTCTGGGTGCCGTACGAGCAGGCGGAGGCTCGCATCGCGGCGGCGCTTGCCGCGGGGGGTCGGATGGTTCGCGATGAGTTCGCACCGTCGTGGTGGACGCTGGCCGACGCGGCCGGCAATGAGGCCGACATCGCCACCACGAAGGGCCGCGACTGAGCGACTGCGTGAGCGCGTTTCACACTCATTGCTGGTCGCTCTTGGTTGGCTCGTGGTGTTCCACTTTGATCGTGAGATTCGGTTTGATCCCCGCGAGGGCGGGTAATACGTGGTTTAGGACTTGCTCCGCAGTCGCGCGGAACGTTCGGCCGCGCGCGGAAACCTTGACCCAGCCCTTCTCGTCGCGGTAGTAGCGCTCGGTGAAGCTCTTGCTGCGGATCAAGATCACGTAGCTGTCATTGGTTAGGTTCATGTCACATCCTTTTGTTGGGCCGCCGTCGCGCCGCGCCCCGAGCCCGCGCGAGACCTTCGAGGCGCGACGCCGCAGCGGGTGCACGCGCCCGCCGGAGCCTAACGACGGCGAATGACAGGCCGCCATTGCGAGGCGGCCTGTCGCCGATCAGCGCGGCCGCGGGGGCAGATTTCCTTGCTGCACTTGCTGTTGGGAAGTCCAGTCCCAGGGATCGATCCGAGTCACCGTTTCCCCGGCGCGGACCGTAACGGGCACGAGCGAGTGGTCGGCCGTTGTGCTGTCGCACGCTCCGGAGGGAATCGGTGCTCCTGCACGAGCGGGCTGCTCGCACGTGAGGACGAACTTCGAATAGAGCGCCGGTCCACCGAAGAAGTTGGGGAGATTGTCGTCGCGATATGCGAAGACGTAGTAGGTACCCGGCGCAACGCCGGTGATCGTGAAGGTCGCCCCCCCCGGCGGTACCGGGACGGAGGAAGGCGAGGGGTTCGGATCGCCGCCATAGCGCGGCGTCTGTACCGAGAAGAAGATCCGCTGGTCTGCCACGCTGACGGCATAGACGGTCAGGGGCGGGACAAAGTTGGCGGGATACGACAGCGTGCCGCTGATCGCACCGGCTGGCGGAGTGGTGGGCTGCGGCGACCCGCTCGCGCTGGGTGACGCGGACGGCGTCGATGTCGCCGGGGCCGTAGTCGGCGGCGTCGGACTCGGAGTCACGGCCACTTGGTTGCGCTCGCGAAGGCCGGCGCTCGCGATGAGCGCAAGGATGACCAAAGCCGCCACCGCGGCCGCGGACAAGACGAACCTGCTGGTCTTCACTAGATACGACTCCTTTCGTGGTGCTGGCCGCCAACGGTCGCGCGGCGGCAGTTCGATGTCGTCGAGGTCACGTACGAAGAGGTGCACAAAGTCCCTGTCGCCATCAGCCATGCGTCGCTCCTCTCTCGCGCATCCGCGCCAGGGACTGCGAGACGGTCGCACTGACGGTCCCGCGACGAACACCAAATGCTTCAGCGATCTCCTCCTGCGTGAGGCCGAGGTAGTAGTGCGCGACAACGATCGCCCGTTGCCGCTCTGTCAGCAGCGCGAGGAGCTGGCCCACCTCGAGTCGATGCAGGATCGCGGCGGTGGGATCGTCTGAGGGGTGGTCGGTCATCGGCGTTTCGCGCAGGGCGTGAAGCAGGCCGCGTCGTGTCTTTCGCAAGGCCACTCGATAGAGCCAGCCCTCCAGATTGCGATCGTCCGATGGTGGATGACGAAGCCCTTCCTCGAAGGCGTCATGCAGGCCATCGAGCGCGCGTTCGCGGTCGAACGTCGCCGCGACGAGCGCGCGATAAACCTGCGGGAACACGCGGTCATATAGCTCCTGCCACCGTTCGGCGGTGATTTCGGGCATGCACGAGGTAATGCATTCGGTGGGCTGGATCGCTTAGTCGCGAGCCCTCACTCGACTGGTTGGCGACTTCGCCTCTTTGTCCATACCATCACCAGCCGTGGCTCAAACAGCGCAGTCCCTGCTCGCCGACGCGTCGCTGCGGAGCATCCAGTCCGAGATCGAAAAGCGTCACGACGAAAGCGTCGAACGCCTTCAGGAATGGGTGAAGCACCCGGCTCTGGCCGCGGAGGACCGCGGCATGGACGAGGGCTGCGATCTGATGATGCGAATGGCGCGCGACGCCGGCTTCCAGAAGACAACGCGTATCGACACCGACGGCCACCCCGGAGTCTTCGCGACGCTCGACGCGGGTGCCGCGAAGACCGTGGCGCTGTACTTCATGTACGACGTGAAGCAGGCCGACCCTGGGGAGTGGTCGTCGCCGCCATTTGACGCCGCGATCGTCGGGAAGCCCGGCTTCGGGAAAGTCCTCGTAGGCCGCGGCGCCGTGAATCAGAAAGGCC
>JBBPIP010000025.1:0-14429 GCA_038040265.1 Chloroflexota bacterium
GTCGGCTTGTTGCCGATGAACATGCGCGCCCGGCTCTTGCCGAACGACAGCGCCTGGTTATTCGTGCCCTGCGCTTGTCGCATCATGTAGAAGAAGAAGCCGCCGATCAGCAGGACCGGTAAGAGGCTCAGTAGGATCGAGCCGACGATCGAGAGCGAGTTGTTGTTTTCCTGGAACTTCAGCGCGACCTGGTCGGCGTGCGTGTTGTTGTAGTCCTGGACGGTCTTCGAGAGGATCGTGTCCGGCTCGGGCACGGTCGTCTGTTCCTTGTGTGTGTCGGTGTCCTTGAACTGGAGCGTCGCCTTGTTGGCGATGATGGTCACGCTCCGGATGCGGCCGGCGTTGATGTCCTGCTGGGCCTGGCTGATGTCAACCTCGGGGACCGGGACGCTCTGCGAGCGGTAGGCATACAGGAGCGCGAGCCCCATCACCACCAGGAGCAGTGTCAGGATGCCGTTCTTGAAGATCCGGTTGTCGAGATTCAGTTCGAGGGCCCTTTCCGCGGTCGCGTCCCGACCGAGTCCACTTTCGATGCTACCTGTCTAACGCGGGTAGTCCAAAGCTCGTTCCCAAAATGCGCCGGAGCCGCTACCGAAAGGCGAGTTCCGCCCGGCGCTTTTGGCGGTTCGGTGAGCCCCGGGACCCACCAAACATTGTCTTCGCTCGCAATAACGGGCCAGTTGCTCCTCTGCGACGCGGGGATTTTCGCGTCGGTGAAGAGATCCTGGAGCTTCTTTCGCGGTCGACTCACCATCCGATCGCCCTCACGCCGCCCTCGAACCGCCAGCTTTCTTAGGAGGTTCTTCGGGAGATACGCCTCGTGCGCTCCGTTGGTTCGCGCCGAGCCACCAAGAAGGACGCGCCAGTCATTCCAAATTATCTCCCGTCCCAGCTCGATCGGGGTCGCTGGATCGCCCTTCCTGACGGGTCTGTCGCCAACGATACGAAGGAGACCGTACTCACGGATCGCGCGGCCGCCTGGAAGATCGAGGGACTGGGAACCCTGCTCTGTCGAGGTGAGATCGGCGAGCGCCTTGCGATGGCGCGCCGCGAGAGTCTGGCCGGTCCGCTCCCGCCAGGCGAGCGCGAGCGCGCGACTGCGCATGCTCGGTTCGAGGCCGGCGATGAGGATGGCGTCGCTATCGCGGGCACGGGCGAGCGCTTCGGCGATGTCGCGGTCGTCGTCGGCTTGCAGCTCGGCCGCGGCGTCGGCCAGGCGCGCGACCGCCTCGCTCACGCGTGGGTTGATCTTCGCCAGCTCGCGGAGGACCTGAAGGCGAACTCGGTTACGCGCGAACTTGAGATGGCGGTTCGTCGGGTCGGTGCGCGGCTGGATCCGCGCCGCGCGGCAGATCGCGACCGTGTCCTTGCGGCCGATCGAGAGGAGCGGGCGGGCGATGCCGTCCCGGAGCGGACGCATGGCGGCCAGCCCGGCGATTCCGGAGCCTCGGGTCACGTGGAGGAGAACGGTCTCGGCCTGGTCGTCGCGGGTATGGCCGGTGGCGATCGCCGTGGCGCCGATCTCGCTCGCCGCGCGCCGCAGGAACTCGTACCTGGCGGTGCGCGCGGCGTCCTCGGTCTTCGTCGGCTTGTCGGCGCGACCGACGCGGATCGGCGCCCCGACTCGGTTGGCGAGCTTGGCGACGAAGTCGGCGTCTTCCGCGCTCTGCTTGGGGCGGGTCCGGTGATCGAAGTGCGCGACGTGGATGACGATGCCGAACTCGTCCGCGAGCTCAGCGAGGATCAGAAGGAGCGCGGTCGAATCTGCGCCGCCGGAGACCGCGACGACGACCGGTCCAGGCGTGAAGATCTTGTGCGCGCGGATGTAGTCGCGGACGGTCGCCCGGATCGCGGAGGAGGTCACTGGTGGCTGGGGTGGGGATCGGACCCACGAACCTGCCGGTTATGAGTCGGCTGCTCTACCACTGAGCTACCCAGCCTGGTCTCTTGGGGGTCAATTCTAGGGTCGTACTGCCGCGAGGCCTGCGCTGCGCGCCCCCAACTAACTATTCTTCGACCGGTCTCGCATCGTTTTCTCGGTGGCAAGCCGGGCGCGAAACTCGTGCTCGGACATCACGTGCTTTCGTCGATTGCAGGGTCCGCACGCTGGCAAGACATTGTCGATCGAGTCCGTGCCTCCCCGCGCCAACGGGACGCGGTGACCGATCTCCAGTGGCGCTCGCTCTCCGCAGTACGCACAGCGACCGTCCCATAGCTCGACGAGAGCAAGCCACTCGCCCAGGGTGAACGATCCCGCGGCCCCTAGCTTCCTCGCGCGACGGCGCGCGGTGAGCTGCCGGCGTAATTCCGGATGGGACCGCTGATACTCGGCGAAGTAACGCGCGAGCCTTTCGCGATGACGCCTGTAGTACGCACGTGAGTCCTCGCTGTGGTCAGCCGGATGGCGGTTTCGCCAGCGCCGCATGGCTTCACGCGCCTTGTCCGGATTGCGCTTGATCCATTCGCGGCCGTACGCGCGGCGCTGCTCAGGGTCTCGATGTGGCATTCACGAGCGTCTAGCAAAGGGCCGACGTCGTGGCAATAGGACTGGAAAATGAAGTGGGCTTTGACGGGCCACGCTGCTGCTCTGGAGGAAGCTTGCGTCGGCGGAGCTGTTGCGGGGGAACGATTCGAACGTCCGACCTTCGGGTTATGAGCCCGACGAGCTACCGCTGCTCCACCCCGCGAACCAAGTCTACCTCTATCGCGACCCAAAGAAGAACGTGAACCATCGCGCGATCCGCGACGGACCTTCATTCACCATGCGCGCCAACGCGTCGCTCGCCTGCCCGTCCTTCTGAACTGAGAGGAGCGATTCGTTCGCGCCGATGTATCCGTAGTCGCGCGCCTTCTGCTGCACGTAGTCGGCGGTCTTCTGATTCGCGATCTGCGCGGAGAGGCCCGCGTACTCGGCCTGTTCCGCCGCGATGTCGTTGTGATAGCCCGCGATCTCGCGGGCGATCGCGTTGCCCTGCACCGTCAGACCGACAAAGGCGGCGGCGAGCACGAGCCCGGTCAACGCCAAGGAGACAGCCGCGACGCTTCGACCGAAGCGAACACGAGATCGCCGACGATGTCGCGAGCTCACGCGCGCATCATGCGGCAGGAGTGAGCTCCGGGGGAAGAGGATCGCCCGGGTTCCCAGCGGCTCTGTAGGCGCACCAACCAAGCACGCCGAGCCACGAAACCGCGGCTCCCGTGTCGCGTAGCTTGCGACTGAACGCGGCCACGATCACCGGCCGGTCGCCAGGCACGATGGCCGCGTCGTTACGCGACTCGTCGAGCGTGCCGGACTTGTGCGGCACCTTCGCGCCGTACGGCAAGTAGCGCAGGAGCATCGTCCGGTCCTGGCACTGCTCGAGGACCGCGAGGACCGCATCGCTCGTGGACCGGTCCTCGCACTCGCCCCGCTGCAGCCGCTGGAGGAGCGACACGGTCTCGCGCGCGGTCATGACGTTCTCGAGTCCGCGCTTCGCTGCCTCGAAGTCGTACATCTTCCGTGATAGGCGGGTCTTCTGACAGCCCCATTCGTGCAGGCGCTCCCCCACGCGCTCGACGCCGATCCGCTCGATGAGCCGATTGGTCGCGGTGTTGTCCGACACGATGATCGCGAGCATCGTGAGGTCGCGCAGCGACAGGGCGTCCACGTCACGCAGGTGTCGCAGCACGCCGCTCCCATCGACGCGGTCACCGACCGCGACGCGCTCGTCGAGATCGAGCATTCCCCTGGCCGCGTCCGCGTAGAGCGTCATCACCAACGGCAGCTTGATCACCGAGGCAGAGGGAAAAAGCTCGTCCTCGCGCTCGCAGAAGAGCGCCCGACCGTCCGCATCCGAGGCGAACGCGCCCGCTTCGCCGGGTAGCGACGCAAGCGCAGCACGCGCCGGCGCGAAGGCATCCACGCAGCGAGACTACGCGACCGCGTCGACACCGACGACCAGTACGCTCGTTTTGTGAACGGCCGTCGGCTCGCGTCTCTCGCCCTCGTGGCGATCGCGCTCGTCGCCTGCTTCCCGCAATCGACGCCGGAGCCGACGGCGACTCCCACGCCTGCACCGACGTCGGCGCGACCACGCTTCGAGCTCGCCACGTACATGTACGCGCTCCAGACCAGGAACAAGATCCGCATCGCCGTGCTCGACAAGGACAGCCCCTTTGCCGTTCGGGATTCGAGTGGGACCTATGCGGGCTTCGAGATCGACATCGGCCGCGAGCTGGCAAAGGCGATCTTCGGCCCCCAGGGGAACATCGACTCGGTGATCGAATGGGTCTCCGTGGATCGGAGCACCGCGGTGTCCGCACTCACGAGCCTGCAGGCCGACGTGACCATCGCGCGGATCGTCGCGACGGAGGAGCGCGCCGCGGTCATCGACCTGACGGACCCCTACTTCGTGACAGGCGAACGCATTCTGGTGCGCGCCAACGACGACGAGATCAAGGACCTGCCGAACCTCGACACGAAGACGGTCTGCGTGCAGAGCGGATCGGGCGTCGCGGACCACGTGGACGCCGCAAACCCATCCGCGCGAACGCTCGAGCTCGACACCTACGCGTCATGCCTCGCGGCTCTGAAAGTGGGGCAGGTCGACGCGATCGGCGCGCACGAGGTGCTTCTGTGGAGCCTCACGCGGGACAACCCGGATACGAAGCTCGTGGGCGGCCTCTTGTCGACCGAGCGTTACGCGATCGGCGTCAAGAAGAACAACTCCGATCGCTACGCCTTCCTGCCCTTCCTGAACACATGGCTCGCGGGCGTAATCCGCGACGGCACGTGGAGCCGCCTGTACGCGCAGCACATCACTCCCCTTTCGAAAGAGACCAAGACCACCCCGTAGCCAGCAAGCGCGTTCCGATGTACGGGGCGTGACCGAGCACGAGCTCCGCGATTACATGGAGGAGTGGCGGGACTTCGGCTATCTCTTCATCCGGGCGCGCTGGACGATGGATGGCGCGAGGACCCTTGCCGAAGCCGCGCAGCGCTTCCGCGATCGCGCTGAGACGCTCGAGCAGCTGGCGCGCTCCGGATTCGAGCTGGATCAGCCTGCCGACAACGGCTTCGCGATCGCGGTGCGCCCGGGCGAGGAGTCCCCGATGCGGCTTGTGGAGGAGAGCGAGTGAGTCAAGAGGACACGCAGGACATCGAGGTCGGCGAGCCGATCTACGAGTGCCCGGACTGCGGGAGCGTGACGATCCGCGGGAAGTGGGCGATCGAAGGCGCGAGGACGCTCACCGACGCGGCGTGCAAGCTGCGTGACTACGCGCACGAGCTCGAGCACATGCGCGCCTCGGGCCTCGAGCTCGCCGGTCCGGTCGAGGCCGACTACGGGATCGTTCGACCCGGCGGTGTCGCGCCGGACGAAGACGAGGATGACGACGAATGACGCCGCATCCGCGCCTCCACCTTCTCCCGCGGAGCCAGGGCGATCGTGCCGACCCCCTCGACGGCGAACGAGGCGACCGCGTTCGCGAAGCGCGTCGCCGCTTCAAGATCGTTCCCGTCCGCGAGGGCGAGGGCGAGCCCGGCGCAGAAGGCGTCGCCCGCGCCGGTCTGATCTATCACCTCGTCCGCCGGGAAGCCCCCGACCTCGACCTCCCGCCCGCCGCGTAGGACGATCGCGCCGCGCTCCGCGATGGTCACGATCACGGGCGCGGTGCGAGACCAGCCGCGCGCGAGATCGAGGTCTCCCTCGATGTCCTCCTCGCTCACGACGGCGACGCTCACGCGCTCGAGCACCTCGTGCGCTTCCTCCCACTCACGCCGGCGCACCGTGCCGTCGGCGTCCCACGAGCGCAGGTACCCCTGCGCCGCGAGCACCCGAGGCACGTCGCCGTACACCTCGAAGACCGACGGCTCGATCTCGTGCGCGATCGACGCGAGCACGACCGAACGCGTTTCGCGGAGCGCCGAAGGGATCGCGTCCGCGCCGATGCTTTTCGCCCGCGCTCTGAGCTTCAGCCGGCGGCGGCCGTCGACGTAGCGGAACGAGAACGTGGTCGTTACCGCGCTCTCGAGCGCGTGCAGCTCGATGCCGAGATCCCGGCAACGTGCCGCCAGCCGCTCGCGCTCGTTCGGTCCGACCCGCGTGAGAAGGGCCACGCGATCGCCGAGACATCCCGCCGCGGCCGCTGCGTACGTCGCGGTGCCGCCGATGCGCCATTCGGGATCGCCCTCGAACTCATCGCGCGCCGCGTGCCCGATCGCGACCAGGTCGAACATCACACGTTGAAGAGGACGTGCAATACCTCGCCGTCCTTGACCGGATAGGTTTTTCCTTCCGTCCGCATGACGCCGAGCTTCTTCGCGTTGGCCTCGCTTCCAGCCTTGAGAAGCTCCTCCCATCCGATGATCTCGGCGCGGATGAAGCCACGCTCGAGATCGGTGTGGATCGCCCCCGCCGCCTGCTGCGCGGGCGAGCCGCACGGAACGGTCCAGGCGCGGACCTCGTCTTCGCCGACCGTGAAGAAGGAGCAGAGCCCGAGCAGCTCGTAGGTCGCGCGGATGAGACGGTCGAGCGCCGGCTCCGCGAGCCCCAGATCCTTGCGGAAGGACGCGGCCTCGTCCGGCGGCAGCTCGGCGATCTCGGCCTCGAGCTTCGCCGACACCGGCACGACCGCGCTCGCGCGATGGGCTTTCGCGGCTTCGCGCACGGGCGCGATGATGCGCTCGGGATCGGCGACATCGTCTTCGTCGAGATTCACGGCGACGAGGACGGGCATGCGCGTGAGGAACCGGAAACCGCGAATCGCTTTCTCCTCGTCCGGGTCAAGGTCGAGGTCGCGCAGAGGTCGCTCCTCGGCGAGCGCCGCGATCGCGCGCTGCAGCACCGCCTTCTCGCGCTCTTTCATCTCGCGCTCGGGGCCCTTGGAGCTGCGGAGCTCGGGCTCGATGCGCTCCAGGCGTCGCTCGACGATGGCGTGGTCGGCGAAGAGAAGCTCGAGCTCCACGGTCGAGAGGTCTCGGACGGGATCGACCGAGCCGTCGACGTGCGGGACCGACGGCGCGCTGAAGGCGCGCACGACGTGAACGATCGCGTCGGCGGTGCGCAGATCGCCGAGCTTCTGCGTGGAGATGGCCTGACCGGGCTTCTCCGCGTGGGCGAGGCCGATGTCGCGGTACATGACCTCGGCGTACGTGATCTTCTTCGGCTTGTAGAGCGCCGACAGTTCCGCGACGCGGCGATCGGGCACTTTCGCGACGCCAACGTTCGTCTCGGACTCGGCACCGGCGAACGCGCCCGTCGTGGCGTGCGCGCCCGTCAGGAGATTGAACAGCGTCGTCTTCCCGACGTACGGGAGCCCCGTGATCGCGGAAACGATGTTCATGTGGCGAGACGAGTCTCGCGGACTTCGGGCGGATCCTCGTGGAAGATCGCGCGCGCGATGGTCCGGAAGCGATCGACAGAGCCCGTGCAGAAGAGCGCGTGCTCTGCCTTACCGCCGTCTCTGGTGAGCCGGTGCGAGGCGAGCACTTCGCGCACCGCAAGCGCGGTCGTCGTGGCCGAGTCGACGACCCGAACGTCGCGGCCGGCGACCTTTTCGATCGCGGCCCGGAGCAACGGGTAGTGCGTGCACCCGAGAAGAAGCGTGTCGACGACCGGGCGAACGACGCCGCCCTCGGTGAGCAGAGGCTCGACGTACTCGCGCACGGCCTCGAGGGCTTCGGGGCTATCCGCTTTTCCATCTTCGACGAGCGGAACGAGCTTCGGGCACGCCTGCTGCGCCACGTCGACGAGCGGGTCGAGGTCGCGGAGCGCGCGGACGTAGGCGCCACTTCGGACGGTGAGCACCGTGGCGAGCACTCCGACCGCGCGGCGAGCCGTCGCGGACAGAGCTGCGGCCGCCCCGGGCCGAATGACGCCGATGGTCGGCACCGGAAACTCGTCACGCACCGTCTCGAGCGCGACCGACGTCGCGGTGTTGCATGCGATCACGACGAGCTTGCAGTCGGCCCGCGCGAACCAGCGCATCGCCTCGCGTGTGAAACCAACGACCTCCGCGGGCTCTCGCGGGCCGTACGGCATGCGGGCCTCGTCACCGAGATAGATCGTGGACTCCTTGGGCAGCTGCCGACGGAGCTCGCGTAGAACGGTGAGCCCTCCGACGCCCGAGTCGAACACGCCGATCGGCCGGTCGGCGGCCTCGTTCACGAGGTTACTGGCGCTGCTGCTGGACGAGAGTGTTTGCGAGCGCGTCGATCGCCTTGGACACCGCGGAGTTCGGCGACGAGAGGACGAACGGCTGCTGCTTGTTGAGCGATTCCTGGACCAGCTTCCAGTCGGTCGGGATCTCGCCGACGACCGGCAGGTTGAGCGTGTTCTCGATGCCGCCCTTCGACATGCCGGCCGCGCTGTCGGACTGATTGACGACGAGAAGGATGGGGATCCGGCCTTTGTAGCCGAGCGCCTCGAACGTATCGACCGCGGCGCGCGTGTTCGCGATCGAGGCCTGCGAATAGGTGACGACGAGAAGGATGACGTCGGCGACGTCGAGCATCGCGAGCGTTTCCTCGCTGAGCTTCGACGGCGCGTCGACGATGACGTAGTCGTGGTCTTCGGCGAGGAGCTGCATCGCCATCGCGACGTCGGGCGCGGCCATGAGCTCGGCCTCCTCGGGGCGTGGCGGAGCGAGAAGGACCTGGATTCCGCTCGGCCCTTCCCAGAGGACCTCCGAGAGCGAAGTCCGCATGCCCTGGCCGGTCGGCAGATCCACGATCGAGCGCGTCGCGGGCGGCACTTGAAGAACGTGACGAATCGAGCCGAACTGCATCACGCCATCCATGAGCGCGACGGAGTGGCCGCGCCGCCGCAGGATCGTCGCGAGGTTCACGGCGATCGCCGTCTTTCCCGACCCGCCCTTGGGCGAGTAGCAGACGATCATCCGTCCCTTGAGCCGGACGTCGCGCTTGCCGACCGCGAGCGCGCTCGCGAGCTCGTTCTGGCCGCCCGGCAGGACGAAGACGGCGTCGATTCCCTGGTCCGGCTTCGGCTCGATCGGACGCTGAGGAACGGTGACCATCACGATGCGCGTGCCCGGCGAGGCCGCGCGGACGCGCTTGGCCAGGTCGAAGCCGGTGTTCTTGCCCGAGAGGAGCGCGTCGATGAGAACCGCGTCGGGCTTTTCCGTGGTCACGCGTGTGAGAGCGGCGTCCCCGTCGCTCTCGACGCCGACGAGCTCGGCTTCTTTTTCACGGGCCAGCATCTGCTGGAGGTGCTGAGCGACCTGGGGCAGGTCCTCGATGAGCAGGACTCGTTTCATGCGGCGCGAGTGTATGTGTTCGAGCGGCGCCGGAGTGCAATATGGGCGGCTCCCGCCGCGAGCAGCGCGAGCCCGATGAACGACAGTGCCACGCCGGCCGTTATGCCCTGCCAGTACCACTCCGGATACAGCCGGATGAGATTGCTGTCCGGCGCGAACAGGAAGTTACCCTGCGGAAAGAACACCTCGTGGAAGAGTAAGAACAACGGATCGAACGCCACGGCCGCGGCCACGCCGATCAGCGCGACGATCGCGACCGACACAAGCGACCCCGCGCGAATCAGGCGCAGCGCGCCACCGCGCTGCCGGGCGCGCGCGACGCGGTACCCGGCGACAAGAAGCGCAAGCACGGCTGTGATTTCGGCGCCGCGGAAGACGGCCCGCACGTCCGCCATGTGCGAGTACTCGTCCGCGGTATAGAGCGAGCATGCCGGTCCGACAGCTACCTCGGAGGCGCCCACGACATAGGTCGCCCAGCCACGGTGCTGCCCGCGCAGCAACGTCAGGTCCATCGCTATCGCTTGGCCGCAAGCCTCGCGTCGTTCAGGCGGGACGACGAAAGTCGCGCTCGTGTTGCGGGTGGCATTTGCGAGCGCCGCGTAGGCCCAGTCGCCGCTCCACACCAGCGCGAGCGCGACCAGACCGAACACCGCGAACGCGAGAGCGAAGATCGCGACCTCGATCCGGGACAACCTCACGCGGTGATCGCGCCGAGACCAGGCCGACCCGAGTAGACGAAACGACCCGCTTTCACGCCGACGGCGCGATACGGATCGTCGGTGATGAGGAGGTTGCCATCGAGATCCGCCCACTCGACCGCGGGGGCCAGGTGCGCGGCCGCGGCGATCGCGACGCTCGTCTCGGCGGCGCGGCATCCGAGCATCACCTTGAGCCCGAGATCGTGCGCCGCCGCGATCATCGCGCGCGCCGCGGCAACGCCACCGCACTTCTGCAGCTTCACGTTGATGCCCTCACACAGGCCGGCGAGGCGTGGTACGTCGCTCGCCCGGACCGCCGCTTCGTCAACGACGATCGGGAGCGGCGACCCCGCGTGGACGCGGCGCAGACCGTCCAGGTCTTCCGGCGCGATCGGCTGCTCGACGAACTCGATGTCGAACGGCACGAGCGCCGCGATGCGCGCCAGCGCCTCGTCGGCCGTCCAGGCTGCGTTCGGATCCACGCGAATCGTGCCGGAAAAGCGCTCGCGGATCGCCGACAGCGCCGCGACCGCGCCGCCCTGGCCGAGCTTCACCTTGAGGACCGTGAACCCCTGGGCGGCGGCCCTGACCGCTCGCTCGGCCATCACCGAGGGCTCCGCGATCCCGATCGTGAAGGACGTGGGCGGCGGCTCGCCAGCGGCAAGACCGAGGAAGTCGCGCAGCGTGACGCCCGTCGCCTGCGAGGCGCGATCGTGAGCGAGGACGTCGATAGCGCAGCAGGCCGCGCCCCCGTGCGGAAACAGTTCGGCGAGGCGGGCGACAACACCCGTGACGTCGAGCGGATCCTCGCTCAACGCGGCGATCGCCCGACGAATCTCGCGCTCGACGGACTCGGGGGTTTCGCCGAAGAACGCGTCGGGCACGCCCTCGCCGCGCGACACGCGGTCGCCTTCGGTCAGCTCAACGAGCACGACCTTCTTCGTCGTGTGGGTCGCCCGGCTGATGGCGAACGGCACAGCGAGGTGAAGCTCGACGGTGCGGACCGTGATGTTCACGCGGGCACACCCACTCTGAGCGCCCTCGCGAGGCGGTCCGCACCCGCGGATCCTTCGCGGATCGGATCGGCAGCGGGCAGCCCTGTCTCGTTCCCGGCCGCCGCGATCGTCGCCTGCGCGAACTTGTCATCGAGCGAAGCGGTGTTGAGCGCGATGGCCACCACGCGCGCAGGCGGATAGCCCAGGGGCCGCCGCCACGTCGCGGCCTCCTCGTAGATGCGGACGTTCTCGCGGAGAGAGCGAAGCGGCAGACCGTCGTCGTAGCCCTTCACGTTGTGACGCGCTGCGTCATGACAGAGGACCATCAGGTCGGGCGCGGTTCCGTGGAGCAACCCAAGAGTCACACCCGAGAAGCCCGGATGGGTCAGCGCCCCTTGCCCTTCAACGATCACCCAGTCGGCGCGCTCGGCTGCCTCGCAGACCATGAGCTCCGCCGCGCCGGCGATGAAGTCGGCCACGACCGCGTCGACCGCGATCCCGCCGCCCGCGATCACGATCCCGGTTTGCCCGGTCGCCACGAATTCGGCGCGCTCGCCCGCGCGACGCAGCGCGGAGACGATCTCGAGCGACGCGGTCATCTTCCCCACCGCGGCGTCCGATCCGACCGTGAGAATGACGCGCGCGCCGGGGCGGCGGGCGCGATGACCGCCGATAGGAAGATCCACGGGCGGCTCGCGGAGCTCGCGAACCTTTGCGTTGCCGCGCTTCGCCGCGACCGCGAGCTCGGGATCGGCGAGGACACGCTCATGCAGGCCGTTCCAGACCTCGATGCCTCGCTCGAGCGCGCGCGCGAGCGCGGCCCGGTAACCCTCCGGGATTCGACCGCCGGCCGCAGCGGTGCCGATGAGGAGAACCGTCGCACCACGCGCGACCGCGTCCTCAACGCTGGCCACGACGGGCACGCCAGTTCCGACTCCGACGCATTCCGCCGCATCCTTCCCCGCCTGCGTCGAGTCGACGACGGCGACAACCTCGAAGGGCGCGTACCGCAGGACTCCGATCGCGGTCTTCGCGGTCGCTGGCGCGAACTGGCCCTCGGCGAGGATCGCGACCTTCATCGGCCGCCGATATCGCGGCCCTGACGGAGGAAGCGACCGTGCCGCTCGCGCGTCGTCTCGCCCGCTTCGAGCGCGAATTCCCCATTCACGATGACGTGCTCGATCCCGACCGGGTAGCGGTGCGGGTCGTCGTACGTCGCCGCGTCGAGGACCCGCGCCGCGTCGAAGATCACAAGGTCCGCCCACGCGCGCTCGCGCACGACGCCGCGGTCGTGGACCCGCGGGCGCGACGCGGTGAGCGAGGTCATCTTGCGGATGGCGTCCTCAAGGCCGAGCACCTTCTCGTCGCGCGCGTACCGGCCGAGGACACGCGGGAACGTTCCGTATGAGCGCGGATGAGGCTTGCCGAAAGAGAGCGGGCCGTAAGGCGCGTTCGCACGCGAATCGCTGCCGATGCAGATCCACTCTTTCGCCATCACGTAGCGGACGTCGTCTTCGCTCATCGAGTGGTGCACGATGTCGACCGCACCGTCGTGCTCGATCAGAGCGTCGCACGACCACTCGAGCGGATCCTTACCGGCCTCGTCCGCGAGCTGCTGCACGCTCTTCCCCGGCCAGTCGGGATGGTGACGCGACCGCGCGATGACGATCCGCTCGAACGCGCGACCCGTCTCCACTTCTTCGTTTCGGATCCGCGCGCGGACCGCGGGGTCGGCGAGACGCTCGCACATCTTTGCGACGCCGCCCTCGTGGACCCAGTTCGGGATGGTGACCGCGAGGCCAGTGGACGACGCGGTGTAGGGGTACTGATCGGCGGTGACGTCGACGCCCTCAGCCCGCGCGCGCTCGATCAGCGCCGTCGACTCCTTCACTTTGCCCCAGTTCTTCTGGCCGGAGGCCTTGTGATGCGATAGCTCCACCCGAACGCCGGACCGCCGCCCGATCTCGAGGTTCTCCTCGACCGCTTCCATGAGCTTTGTCGATTCGTTGCGGATGTGGCTCGCGTAGAGGCCACCTTTATCTCGCACCACCTCGCAGAGCGCTGCGAGCTCGTCGGTCGTCCCGAAGGCGCTCGGCGGATAGATCAGGCCCGAGGCGAGCCCGATCGCGCCCTCGTCCATGGACTTCGCGAGGAGCGTCCGCATCCGAGCCAGCTCGTCCTTCGTCGGCGGGCGGTCGTCCGCGCCCATGACGCAGGACCGCAGCGTGCCGTGGCCCACGAGCGAGGACACGTTGATGGAGGGCTTGACCCGGTCCACAGCGTCCGCGTACTCGCCGAACGACTTCCATGTTCGCTGCACGTTCAGGCGCGCGAGCTCTCGGTCGAGCTCGGCCTCGGCCAAGCCGCTCACCGGCGCCGAAGACCCGCCGCAGTTGCCGCAGACGACGAGCGTCACTCCCATGTGCAGCGCGCTCTCGAGCGCGTCGTTGACGAACATCGCCTCGTCGGAGTGCGAATGGATATCAATGAATCCCGGCGCGACGACGCGGTCCTTCGCCTCGATGACCCGCGCGCCGTCCTTCGCGAGGTCCGCCCCGATCGCCGCGATGCGCCCGCCCCGAACGGCGACGTCCGCCCGCCGACCGGGCGCGCCGGTCCCATCGATCACGGTTCCGCCGCGGATGAGGAGGTCGGTCACGAGTGCCGTCGCTCGCGTCCTTGCCCGCGCTCCTTTCGTTTCGCGACGACGAGGATCTTGCGCGACTGGGCGTCCGCCGGATTGCCGTCGTAGTCGCCGTGAAGCGTCTCGATGATGAAGCCCGCCTCCGAGAACAGCAGCTCGGCTTCGCGCCGGTAGAGGTAGTGGAGCGTCGTAGTCCCTCCGATGCGGTGGACCGTTCCGTCATCAACCGTCTCGTCGTACCAGATGCGCTGGGTCACGCCGTCGACGGTCGCGCGGCTCGAGGAGAACTTCCGCACCGCGCGTGCGCTCTCCGGATCGACCCGCTCCCACTCATCGACGACCCCGCCGTCCAATCCGACCACGACCTCGGGGTCCGGCTGGAACACGTCGATCGCGACTCGCCCTCGCGGTCCGAGGTGCTCGCGCACCCGCGCGAGGCAGGACCAGCGATCGTCCGGGTCGAGCATGAGGAACGAGTTGAGCGCGACGAAGATGAGCGCGAAGGCCTCGTTGAACGAGAACGCGCGCATGTCACCCTCGACCCAGCGGACCTCGACGCTCGCTCGGCGCGCGCGGCGCTCGGCGCGCTCGAGCATCGCGCCGGAGCGGTCCAGACCGACGATGTGATGACCCTCCTGCGCGATGGGCACGGTGATCCGGCCGGTGCCGCAGCCGAGCTCGAGGATCGGCCCGCCCGTCCGGCGTGCTAGGCCGCTGAACCACTCGACGTCCGGCCCGCCTTCGAGCGGCGCGACGTCGAGGTCGTACAGCGCCGCGAGGCGCGCGGCCTCGGCCGGGTCGCGTTCTGCGCCCTGCCAGTCACGCGGCGCGGCCGTC
>JBBPIP010000026.1:0-14353 GCA_038040265.1 Chloroflexota bacterium
AGGGCGCAATTTTGATGCGGGTGGAAATAGGTGCACGACCCAGGTGGCGCACATGACGGCACACGAGATCATCGATCACGGCGCCGTCGCAGAAGCGCAGGCGCGCATGCTCTCGCCACGGTCGACTCGCGAGGCGCAACGCGTGCTGATGTGCCTTTGCGATCCGACGCGTCTGAAGATCGTTCGTGCCCTTCAGGCGACCGAACTCGCCGCGGGCGATATCGCAGTTGTCATCGACCGCAGCCGTTCAGCGACGAGCCATCACCTGCGCGTACTGCGCGAGGCATCCGCCGTGAGCGGTCGCCGGGATCGAAACGTCATCCGCTACCGCCTCTCGACTGACATCACCGCCGAGGTACTCGACGCGGTCGGATCGGCGTTCGACCTGCTCGCGCCGCTCTAGCTCGCCACGCGCTCGTACTCGCTTATGAGCGCGTCCGTCCTCTTGAGGTCGTCGGCGATGCGCTCGTAGAACCGGGGATAGAAATCACGAAAGTCCTGCTCGTCCTCGTCGCCGTCCAGTAAGTGGCGCTCGTTGTCGGCCTTCCCCTGATTGGCGAGCGCGGTCACATAGCGGTCGCGGAAATCCCGTAAGTTCGCGCCGAGGTCGGTGACGATCGACGGAGCATCGCGGGTCAGCTTCCTGAACTTCTCCACCTTGTCCCAAAGGATCGGCACCGAGAAGAGGAGTGGATCGCGGCCCGGCGCGAACATCCGGTTTCGGCTGGCGTCGTGCATCGGATAGGTGGCGATGAGCGCACCGGGTCCGGTGGTGATCCAGCCGTCGTTCATCGTCCGTCGGACGTCGTGGTTCCGGAATGCCGCGAGCGGATCGTCGATCGGGCGCTCGTTGCCGGCCTCGTACAACCGAACGAAGTTGTTCGCGGGAAACGAGAAGTCCGACATTTGGCTCAGGACGAGAGCTCTCCCGACGCTCAACACGTCCTTTGCCACGTTGACCGGTCCCGGTCCGCGAGCCAGCTTGGGGTCCCACACGCCCGCCGCGGCGAGCGCGTTGTGCGCGACGTGGCTGCAGTTGTTCGTGTACATGTTCCAGACGTAGCCGCTCTTCTGCGCGCTGTCGTTCACCCCATTCAGATAGCCGATGACCTTACCCATCGCCTCCCGGCTCATGGGCAGGCGCGCGGAGTACGCGGTCCGGGCGAAATTCAGCGCGAAGTCCGTCCCGATCGAATGCCGGACGATGAACTCTTCACGAGACATCGCCGCGGGCTTCTGCCGCTCGAGCTCGTCCTTGATCTTGATGCCGGCGAACCAGCCGGCCATCGTCGCCCTGTGGACCGCGGCTTCCAACGCCGGCTCGTCCAGGTCGTGTTCGGGCGCAAGGCCGCCGCGAAGAAACACGTCCCGTCCCTGGATGGCCACCCAGGTCACGTTGTCGAAGATCTTGTTGACGCTGATTCCAATTCCGGCATCATCGCCGGAACGCTCCGTGCCGGGCGCAGGGAGGCGGAGCCGCGGGTAGCTCGCGCCGGTGTCGATCTCCGCCCCGCTCAGGAAGAGGGTTGCATGCCCGCCCCATCCGCCGGGCTTCGCGCCCTTCTTGACGTACTGGGTGACCGCGCAGACCTCTACCGAGTACGGGAAGAGCGCGTTGTAGATATCAGGTGATGGGGCGTTCGGCATCCGACACGTGGTCCGCGGCAAAGAGCCTCTCGATGGTGTGGGTCTTCCCGTCGGTGTGCACCACGCTGATGTTCGTGTTCGGTGCGGGCGTGCGGTCGAGCTTCGGGAGGATCCCAAGGAAGTGCGAGAGGAGGATCCGATTCACCCCGCCGTGACCGACGACGAGGATCGTCTTCCCCGGACTCTCGCGCGTGAGCCGGTCGATCACGCCGAGAATGCGGCTCGTCACGTGATCGAAGGTCTCGCCGCCCGGCCACGCGACGAACCCGTCGTCGGACCAGTTCGGTAGGCCCCGAACCTCGTCGAACGACGTCCCGGTACGGTCGCCAACGTCGATCTCCCGCAGCTCTGGGAAGACCTCCACGGGCATGCGGTGACGCTTCGCGATGGTCGCAGCCGTATCCCGTGTCCGCGAGAGATCGCTCGTCACGATCCGGTCGAATTTGACCTTGGCGAGCTCGTCCGCGATGGCCTCGGCCTGGCGGCGGCCGCGGTCGGTGAGGGGCGAGTCGGTCTGCCCGGTGAAGATGCGCGCGGCGTTCCCGGCGCTCTCGCCGTGGCGGACGAAATAGAAGGTCGTTGGCTTCATTGAAGGCCGAGACGCCGCGCGAGGTCGGTCCAGCCCGCGACGTGGCTGATCCGCTCGCCCGAGACCTCGCGATTCCAGGGCTGCTCGAACAGGAAGACCTGCACGCCGGCTTTCGCGAGGGTCTTCGCGATGACGACGTCGTCCTCGCAGAACGCGTCGAGCTCGAGCTCCTTCGCAAGGCGCACCTTGTAGTCGGCGGACCCCGCCGGGTCATAACGACCGCGCGGGTACTCCGGTCGGAAGTCACCGATGGGCTTCAGGTGCACCGCCTTCGCGTGGTCGAAGATGCCCTTCTCGCGCAGCCACGTCTCCGTGATGTACCGCCGGCGTTCGGCGCGCGCGGTGATGAAGTAGAGCTCGTGGCCCGCCGCGACCAGGCGCTCGAGGACCACAGGGCAGTCCTTGTAGACCTCGAGCTCGGCGAAGAACGTGCTGTCGTAGAGACGGATGCGGAATTGGTCGCGTTGCTCGGGAGTCACGCGCTCGAGGCCGGGCACGACGGTGTCGTAGCCCGCGCCGCTCTCCTTCTGCGAGAGCAGATGCCACCCGATCTGGCTCTCATCGGGAAGCTCCACGTTGAATTCTTGGGCGAACCGGCGGAGGTACGGCACCGAGCAGATCGCCATGACGTCGTCGAGGTCGATGCCGATTTTCAAACGAATTTCCCGTCAACTAGCAGCGCGGTAGCGCCAATTGGGAGAGTTTGGAGAAGGTCGCCCGTCGCGAGGAAAACTAGCGGACGGCGAGCCCGGCGATGAGGGTTGGCAACAGCGCCAGCACCGCGAGAGTGATCGTGCGAAGCGCCGTCGTCATCAGGGGCAAAGATGACAGAACGCTCCCGCTTGTGGTCGCATCCGAGTCTCATCAAGACGCGAGTCGATCGAGCAAAGCGGTGAGTGCATCGCGCCAGTCGGCCTTCACGTCGAGCACTGACAACCGGATCTGGCGCTGACCGGCCTGCGCTTTCGGGAACGACCGCAGAAGACGCGTCCGTTCGTCTGGCTGGATGTCCCGTCCTAGTACTACGCGAAGCTCGGGCCCGCGCGCGCGCACTTCCGTGGCCCCAGCCTTGGCCGCGCGGAGCTTCACCTCGACCCCGTAGAGGAGGTTCCGTACCGGTTCCGGGGGCGGCCCGTAACGGTCGCGGAGCTCTTCCCGGAGCCCGGCGAGGTCGTCAACCACCGATAGCCCCGCGATACGGCGATAGAGCTCGAGCTTGCGTTGACGGCTCGGGACGTAGTCGTCCGGGATGGCGGTCGAGAGCGCCAGGTCGACGGTTATCTCGGGGAGGGCGGCGGCCGCGCGCGGCGCGCCGCGCTGCTCGTTCACGGCCTCCTCCAGAAGCTGGGTGTAGAGCTCGAAGCCGACCGCCGCGACGTGCCCGTGCTGCTCGGCGCCCAGGATGTTCCCCGCCCCGCGGATCTCGAGGTCGTGCATGGCGATCTTGAAGCCGGCGCCGAGCTCGCTCGCCTCGAAGACCGCCTGAAGTCGCTTGCGGGCCTGCTCGGTGAGGTGCTGCTCTTTCGTATAGAGAAGGTAGGCGTACGCCTTCTCGGCGCTGCGTCCGACGCGGCCGCGCAGCTGGTAGAGCTGCGCGAGCCCGAGTGTGCCGGCGCGATTGATGACGATGGTGTTGACGTTCGGGATGTCGAGCCCCGACTCGATGATCGTCGTGCACACAAGGACGTCGTGCTCGGCGTCCGCGAACTCGACCATCACGCGCTCCAGCTTCCGTTCGTCCATCTGACCGTGGGCGACGATGTACCGCGCGTTCGGCACGAGCTCGCGCAGGCGATGCGCCTCCTGCTCGATGCCCTGCACGCGGTTGTGGACGTAATAGACCTGGCCGCCACGATCGATCTCGCGCACGATCGCTTCGCGCAGCACGTCGTCGCTTCGCTCCACGACGTGCGTCTCGATCGGCTGCCGATTCTCCGGCGGCGTTTCGATCACGCTGATGTCCCGCACCCCCGACATCGCCATATGGAGCGTCCGCGGGATCGGCGTCGCGGTCATGGACAGGACGTCGACCTCGGTGCGCATCTGCTTCAGGCGCTCCTTGTGCTTGACCCCGAAGCGGTGCTCCTCGTCGATGACGACCAGGCCGAGATCGCGGAACTTCACGTCCTTTTGCAGCACGCGGTGCGTGCCCACGACGATGTCGACCTCGCCGGTACCGATCCCTTCGGCGACGACCCGCTGCTCGGCCGGCGAGCGGAAGCGCGAGAGCATCTCGACGTTGACCGGGAACGTCGCGAGGCGCTCGCCGAAGGTCTCGTAGTGCTGCTGCGCGAGGACCGTGGTCGGCACGACGATCGCGACCTGCTTTCCGTCCTGCACGGCCTTGAAGGCAGCGCGCAGGGCAACCTCGGTCTTGCCGTAGCCGACGTCGCCGACGATGAGGCGGTCCATCGGCCGGCCGCGCTCCATGTCTTTCTTGGTGTCGTCGATGGCCTGCAGCTGGTCCGGCGTTTCCGTGTACGGGAAGGCGTTCTCCATCTCGATCTGCCACGGGGTGTCGCGCCCGAACGCGAAGCCCTGCATCGCCTCGCGCGCCGCGTAGAGGCGCAGGAGCTCCTTCGCGATCTCCTCCGCGGCCTTCTTCGCCTTGCGCTTTGTCACGCCCCACTCGCGCCCTCCCAGCGCCGAGAGGGCAGGCGGGGTGCCGCCGACGTACCGGGTCACCTTGTCGACGCGCTCCGTCGGCAGGGACACGACGTCGGTGCCGGCAAAGCGGAGCTCGAGGTACTCGCGCACCACACCGGCGATCTCGCGGGTGACGAACCGCTCGAACCGCCCGATTCCGTGGTCCTCGTGAACCACGTGGTCCCCCGGCTTGAGGTCGGCGAGGAACGATCCGATCTGAACGCGTCTGCGGCGGCGCTCGGGGTGGCGAGGCTTGCGGAAACCGAAGACCTCGGCGTCCGTGAACACGCGAAGCGCGAGCTCGGGTATGGCGAACCCTTCGGCAAGCGGGACGCGGGCGACGACAAGCGAGCCCGGCGCGGGTGTGTCCTCGACCGTCTCGCGCGCGACGGTCGTGACGTCGCGGTCGGCGAGGAGCTCCGCCAGGCGCGCGGCCTGCGGCGTCGCGATCAGGGTTATTCCGTCGGGCGGCTTCGTGGCGAGCTGGCCGATGAACTCGTTCAGCCGGCCGGCGTAGCTCGTCGTTCCGCCCCAGCCGAGCCGCACGGAATTCGGACCGGAGCCCATGCGCGCGGCGCCCTGCTCGGTCGCGACCGCTTCGATCTTCGAACGAGGGACGTAGGGCGATGGGAACACCGAAACGGGTAGACCCTGCGCGGCGAGCTCATCGCGTCGCTCCTCGGCCTGCGCCTCGAGTGCGTCGTGCGCGAGGTCCAGCTCGACGGTGTCCTCGAAGACGACCGTCGCGCGTTCTCCGAGATGATCGAGAAGTGACGCCGTGGCACCGAGAGCAGGAGCGAACGCGTCGGCGCCTGGCGCGTACCCACCCTCGCGCAGCGCATCGAGGAGGCGCGCGTACGGCGAGAGGTCGGCACCCTCGTCGTCGCCGTCATGGGCCAGCCGATCCCAGCCGGCATGGGCGAGCTTCTCCGCGAGTGCGGACGCGCCCTCGAGCGGGAACTCCCGCGCGGGCAGGACGACGAGCTCCTCGAGGGACGACTGCGAGCGCTGCGTCACCGGGTCGAACGCCCGAAGGGTCTCGATCTCATCGCCGAAGAGCTCCACCCGCGCGGGCTGCTCGGCGGACGCGGGATAGATGTCGATGATGCCGCCGCGGCGCGAGAACGTCCCCGGCTCGCTGACCTCCGTCACCGGCTCGTAGCCGAGGTCGAAGAGCCACGCGGCCGTCTCAGTCCAGGAGAGTCGGTCGCCCGCCCGAAGGGTCCGCCCTCGGCGCGCGAGCTCATCCGACGGGATGGTGTGCTCGAGAAGGGCGCGCAAGCTCGTGACGACGGCGACCGGCGCGTGCGCCGTGGCGAGCCGCCATAGCGTGAGCAGGCGCTGATGCACCGCGGTGCCGGACGGAGCGCTCGCTTCGAACGGCATCGTCTCGCGCTCCGGGAACGCGAGAACGCGGTCCTCGCCGAGCCAACCCGCGAGCTCGGCTCGCCACCGGCGGGCGCGGTCCTCGCTCGGCGCGACGAGCGCGACGGTGCGCGCGTTCTGCGCGACGAGGGCGGACCAGGCGAACGCACGCGCGCCCGCCGTCGCGTCCGCGACGGACACGCGCTGGTGGTCCTCGAGCCGTGACGCGAGGTCGCGATAGGTCTCGCTGCGATCGGCGAGCGAGAGGACGCCGCCGAGCCGTGCGCGCGCGACGTCGACCGCGCTAACCATTGAACTTCGTCATCGCCGGCTGGATGCCCTCGCGAAGCGCGACCTCCGCCGCTTCGGCCGCGCGCGTGAGCGATGTCTCCGCGGCGACGCGCTCATCCGCGTCGAACGAGGTCAGCACGTACGCGACGAGGTCGCCGATCTCGCGGAGGGGATCGGCCGGCGCGACGCCGACGCGCAGGCGCGGGAAGTCCTCACCGATCGCGGACACGATCGAACGCATCCCGTTGTGCGTGCCGGGTCCCCCTTTCTCACGGAGCCGGATCTTGCCGAGCGGCAGGTCGACCTCGTCGAAGACCACGAGGAGATCGGACGGTTGGAGCCGGTAACGCTCGAGCAGCTTGCGGACGGCGCGACCGGAATCGTTCATGAAGGTCTGAGGCCGCGCGATCGCGACGCGCACGCCGTCGATCGAGCCCTCGGCGATGCGCGAGTCGGCCGCCTTCAGCGCGAACTCGGCGCGCGCGCGCTTGGCGAGCCGGGACGCGACCTGAAACCCGACGTTGTGGCGCGTGCCGGCGTAGCCCTCGCCGGGATTACCGAGGCCCACGACGACGCGGTCGACACGCGGCGCCGCCTTGCCGCCTCCGAAAAACTTCGCGAATCTCGCCACCTTTACTCCTAGACGCCGAAAAGGCCCCGTCCATCTGGACGGGGCAGGGGTAGGGGCCCCTGATGGGGTAGGGGCCCCAAAACGCTTATTTGAGATCAACGATAGCGTTCGCGACCTGGCGCGTGGAGCGCTCGTCGATCGGGTCGAGGACGAGGATGGCCTCATCGGCTCCGGCCTCGCCGAGCAGGTGGAGATGCGCGGCCAGATCCGCCAACGCGACCGGCGGAACGTCGTGCGGTCGCTCGCCAGTGCCGTCGCCGATCTTGACGAGAACGCACGCGCTGTGCGTGAGCTCGGCCGGATCCCGACCGGCTTTCACGCACGCGGCGTCGACGTCGCCGCGCAGATTCGCGAATCCGTCGGCGGTGTTGCCGTACGAGTTGAACCAGGTGTTCCAGGCATCCACGTACGGAAGCGCGATACCGAGCATCCGGGCGCCGTTCGAGCCGAGCATGATCGGAACGGTCCGAGCCGGCGGCGGCAGCAGCACTGCTTCGTCGACCGTCTGAAACTCACCTTCGAACGTGACGTGCTCGCCGCCGAGCAGCCGCCGCACAATCTCGAACGACTCCGCGAAACGCGACACATTCCGATCAAACGGGAAGCCGAAGGCGCGGAATTCCGGCTCGTTCCATCCCGCGCCGAGGCCGAGCACGAAGCGGCCACCGGAGATCTCGTCGATGGACGCGGCCATCCGCGCGATCACGCCCGGTGCGTGAAACGGCGTGGCGGCAACGAGCGGACCGATGCGGACGCGCGACGTCAGCACCGCCAGAGCCGCGAGCTGCGTCCAGGCGTCCCACGGCCCTCGCTCGGGCCGTCCCCCGCCCCGGTAGAGAAGATGTTCGCCTACCCAGATGGACTCGAATCCCGACTCTTCCGCCGCGCGTGCGATCGCCGCGACTTCTCGCCAGCGGACCTCGCGCTCGACCTCGGGCAGCTGAACCCCTACACGCACTGCTGTCGACGATAAGGTCGCGAAGAGGATGATGTAGCGCGATGAAGTTCCCGCGCTTCGACATGGAGCGCATGCAGTCCCGGTGGGAGCACAAGGTCAAGTACGACCTCTCGGAATCGGGCGTCGAGGCGCTGACCCTTGCGGAGATCACGCGCGATCCGAAGGATCTCTTGAAGACGAGGCTCGGCTACGCCGAGGGCGTCGGGCGCGAGGCGACCCGTGCGCTTATCGCGGCGATCCATCCCGGGCACGAGGCGGACGACGTGATGATCACGACCGGTACGAGCGAGGCGAACTTCCTCGCGCTCGCGTCTCTCGTGACGCCGAGCGATGAGGTCGTCGTCGTCATGCCGAACTACATGCAGGTCCACGGCCTCGCGACAGCGCTCGGCGCGCGCGTGCGCGAGGTCTGGTTGCGGGAAGAGCGCGCGTGGACCATCGACCTCGATGCGCTCGCCGCTGCCGTAAATCCGCGTACGCGGGTCATCTGCATCTGCCAGCCAAACAACCCGACCGGACAAATCCTGTCGCAGGCCGAGGTCCAGAGCGTCGTCCGCATCGCCGATCAACGCGGCGCGTGGATCCTCTCGGACGAGGTCTACCGCGGGGCCGAGCGCTCGGGCGAGGAGTGCCCTTCGTTCAGTGGCCGCGGCGAGCGGATCCTCGTGACGGGCGGGCTGTCCAAGGTCTACGGCCTGCCGGGGTTGCGCGTCGGATGGATCGTGGGACCGCGCGACCGCATCGAGGCGGCGGTGGAGATAAAGGACTACACGACCATCGCGCCGGCCACGCTATCCGAGGCGCTCGCCGAGATCGCGCTCGAGCGGCGCAAGGAGCTCCTCGAGCGCGCGCGGTTTCTCATCAACGAACGCTGGCCGCTGCTCGAGGATTGGGCCGCGGGCCACTCACGAGTGCTGCATTGGACGCCACCCGCCGCGGGCGCGATCTGTTTCTTCAGCTACCAGTACCCGATCGACTCGATGCCCCTCGTCGATCGGCTCATCCGTGAGTTCAGCACGATGATCGTGCCGGGCCTCCACTTCCGCGCGGAGCGCCATCTCCGAATCGGATTCGGAATGCCGACGCGGGTGCTGCACTCGGGCCTCGCCGCGATCGATCGTTTGCTCACGACCATAGACTGACCCCCGGCTGCGGTCGGATGACCGCTGACCCGCACGCGGGAGGTGCACATGCCGGCAGTCACGATCACGTTGGTCCTCGCGCTCATCGCGCTCATCTGCGGGATTCTTATGCTCGTTTCCGGACGTTGGTCTCGTTATCCGCTAGCCGCGATCGCCATCATCTGCCTGGCGCTCAATCAGAGCGGTCTCATCAACCGTTAAACGGCGCTCGAGGGCGGGTCGCCTGCCTGCCGGCATGGCTACCATCCGACCAGAAATGGCGGCTCGCCCGCTCCATCTTTTCGAAGCCGGCGTGGTGACGGAGCAGCGATTCATCGGGCTGCAAGAGGCGCCGGCGGCCCTCGGGCCTCTCCTCGCGGATCGGCTCGGGGCGGAGAAGCGCGTGCGCATTCCGTTCAACCCGCGCGAGCGCTGGCTGTCCGCTGCGCGGGAGGCGTGCCGGGGGCTTTCCGACGGTGTCTTGGCCTCCCTTCGCGATGGCGCGACCGCTGCCGTCATCGGCGGCGAGTGCACGCTGCTCGCGGGCGCGCTCTCGGGGGCACTCACCGCGGAGCCGGAGCTCTCCCTCGTGTACTTCGACGCGCACGGCGACTTCAACACGATGGCGACGACGCCGTCGCACTACATCTCGGGCATGGTCCTCGCGCATCTCTGCGGTCGCTCGGTCGCGCCGCTGCTCTTCCCCGGCGCGAAGAAGATCGCCGACGATCGGGTCGCGCTCGTTGGAGCACGTTCGCTCGACAGCGGCGAGATCACGAACCTCGACCGATCGCGCGTGCTGCGGATCCTTTTCGACGAACAGCATCCTGAGGCTCCCGGACTCGTGGCGTGGTCGCGGCGGCGCACCGTTTGGGTCCACGTGGACGTCGATGTCATCGACCCGCGCGAGTTCCCAGCGGTCGCGTTCGCGGCCGTCGGCGGTCCGTCGATGAAAGCGTTCGCGGATGTGCTGCGTCAGGTGTTCGCGGTCGCGGACGTGCGCGGAATCTCGATCTGCGGGTACGACGCCCGCGCTGACGATGGGCACGCGCTCGCTGCGCCGCTCGCGGACCTATTGGTCAACGCCATCGGAAAGGTCCCCGTCCGGGCCTAGGCGTCCTTCTCCAGGCGCGCGGCGATCTCTCGACGGTGCTCCCACTCGTGCTCGAGCATCCGACGGATCACGCGATACGCGGAGTACGTCGATTGCCCGGACCTACGGACGTTGCGACGTTCCGCCGGCGTCAGCCGCTTCAGCCGATCGATGGCCGCGGCACGCGCCTCGGTCAGCGCGAACCGTAGGTCGAGGTCGCCCCGTTCCGCCGCGTTCGTCGGGTCTCCCATCGGTTTCAGGGGACCGACGAGCGCGTACACGTACGACTTATCGGCGCCGAGGACGTGTAGAAGGATGTCGCGCAGGGATCGGCCCTTCGCCGGCTTCACACGGAGACGCTCTTCGCTCATCCCCTTCACGAGCCCGAGGAGGTCCGCGCGTGACCACTCGAGCCATCGCAGATAACGCGTGAGCGCAGCGGGAGCCAGGGGCCTCAGGTCCTGCGGCCAAATCGCCTGCCCCGAGAAGAGGCCCTCGGTGTTCTGCTCGGCGATCCGGGCCTCGATCTTCGATGCCTGGTCGAGCTTTTCGCCGTGCCGGCGCAGGTACGCGAGATAAGCGGCGATGGCATCGGGCGTCGCGGCGACCGCCGCATCTGTGGTGTCGGCCTGGACGACGCAGCCAAGCAGATCGAGCGCATGGACGAGGGTCTTCTTGTGCTGCGGCCCGGACTCGAGATAGAGCGCGTAGGTCGTCATCACTCCCTATTAATGTCCCCCGCCGAGTCGATCCGCGACGGAGTCGGCCTCGTCCGCAAGTTCGAGGGTGTGATCGAGGAGGAGAGCCCAACCGCGAACGACGTCGCGCGCATCGCGACCGCACTTGCGCTCGATCCAGTCGCGCCGCGCAGGGTTGGCGATGCGTCCGATCCAGAACGTGAGCACGGGGGCGAGATAGAGCGCGGCCGAAGCGGCGTACGCGAAGCGCACAACTCCTTCGTCGGCGCGCCATCCCGCCTCGCGCAGTCCATCAACGTACGCCGTGAACGCTCGCTTGCTCACAACAGCGAGCTCGTCTGGGTCGGCGTCGAGCCAGATGTGGCTCCCGCCGACGAGGATCGCGACCTCCTGGCCCGCCGGCGCCATTCCCACGAAGGACCAGTCGATCGCAACGGTGCGGTCCTCGCCGCTCGCGCTCCGCGTGTCGATCAGGTTTGTGCGCCAGGCGTCGAGGTGCGAGAAGGTTTGCGGCAGCCGCTCCAGCCGATCGAACAGGGGCCCGACCATTGAATGCAAGCGCTCGAGGCGTTCGATCGGCGGCGCAGGGATGGCGGCCGCGACGAGTGGATCCGACCACGTCTGGGGAGAGCGAATCGACTCCAGCCACGGGATCCAGTTCGTCCAGGAGCGGAGGTAGGTCCTCGTCAGGAACGGCGCGTCGGGAATCGGTCTGTCCGCGAGGTAGGCACCGTTGAATCTTCCGAGATGCAGGGCCGCGAGCTCGTAACGTTCCGCCAGCCAACGACTCTGTCCCTGTGGCGCGACGTCCTCGAGCCAAACGTAGGTAGCGTCGTGGTCGTCGTTCGCGCCGAGGAGTCGCGGGGCGGAGATGCCGGGGAGCTCGCTGAGGATGCCCGAGCCGTACGCAAGGAACTCACGCTTCCAGTAGTCCCACTGCGACGGAACGTCGCTCTTGGGATCCCGGACCCACGCCTTCAGGATCAGCGACCAGTCCTGCTCGACACCATCGACCGCCGCGCGGCCGCTCCAGCGATAAAGCGCGCGCGCGGTCGGGCTCATTCCGATCCAGGTGAGAGGGGCGTGGGTCGCCGCGATGACGCGGACCTCGCTCGTGCCGAAGAGGGTTCGTAAGAGCCTGTTGACCGTCTCCTGATCGCCGGCCAGCCTGGCGGCGAGCGCGTCGAGCACGTTACTCGCCGTCGAGCGTGTTCCCTACTGTCAGCTCGCGCATCCAGTCCTCGAGGAGGATGCCGATACGGTCGTGCGGAGCGGGAGCGCTCTTGGACAGGCGATGAGACCGGGGCGGCTCGGGAAGTGGGCGCGCCGCCCAGTGCCTCGCCTGGACTCGCGTGAGATCTTGGGCAATCGGGGCCATCTCTCCGTTACCTCCAGCTGAGCGTCCGAGCATTAGGATCTCGCCAGTCACGTGCGAGATGAACGGATCATTCGGTCGTGATTGCGTCGTGAATCGGTGACGAAGGACCGCGTGCCCGCCTTGACCTTGCGTAAGGGGCGCCTTACGCTCAAAAAATGGACGCATTTGCCGCGCTGGGCGAGCCACGCCGCCGCGAGATCCTTCGGCTCGTCTCGAGCAAGGAACTCTCGGTCACCGAGATCGCCCGACGCTTCGACGTCACGAGGCCGGCGATCTCACAGCACCTCCGCGTCCTGAAGGATGCCGGCCTTGTTACGGAACGACGTGACGGAACGAAGCGCCTCTATCGCGCGCGGCACGAGACCCTCGCCCAGCTCTGGGCCTCACTCGAGGTCTTCTGGTCCGAGAGTCTCGGGACGTTGAAGGCCGCGGCCGAGCATGAAGAACAGCAGAGGAGGTCAAGGCATGGCCGTCGACACGAAAGTCATTGAGCGGGTGATCACGATCGACGCACCGCCTGAGACCGTCTTTCGCCTTCTGACGGATCCGGTGCAGTACGTCCGGTGGAAGGGGAAGCTCGCCGAGCTCGAGCCTCGGCCGGGCGGCAAGTTCCGCGTCGAGTTCCCGAGCACCAAGGACATCGCGGCCGGCAAGTACGTCGAGGTGGTCCGCGATCGTCGCGTCGTCTTCACCTGGGGCTGGGAAGGTAACGAGATGGTCCCGCCCGGGTCGAGCACCGTCGAGATCGATCTCACCCCGATGGGATCGGGTACTCGCCTCCGCCTCGTACACCGCGGGTTGCCGCAGCAGGCGATCGCAAGCCACAGCGAAGGCTGGGACTACTTCCTCCCGCGTCTCGAAGATGTGGGCGCCGGCCGACCAGCGCGCGAAGCACCGCAAGGGAGCGAGGCGACGAAGTAGAGGCGGCGCCTACGCCGCCTTGCGATCCTCCACGTGCGTGACGACGGCGACGCTGCCGCGCGACGGCGCGACGAGCCACGCGATGACCAGGACCACGAACGATGCGAATGCCAGGACTTCCATCTCATCCTCCTTAAATCTGGTACGCGGCTTCGCGGTGCTGCGTCGCGTCGAGACCGAGGACTTCCTCGCTCTCGGGCACGCGAAGCCCGACGAAGACATCGATGAGCTTCAGGATCACGAACGTCATGACCCCCGCGTAGAGGATCACGGCGCCGACCGCGATCGCCTGGATGCCGAGCTGTCCGGGGTTGCCGGCGAGCAGGCCGTCCTTCGCCGCGCCGTTGATGGTGACCGTGGCGAAGATGCCCGTCGCGATCGCGCCCCACGCTCCGCCAACGCCGTGGACTCCGAAGACGTCGAGCGCGTCGTCCACCTTGAGGCGCTTCGTCAGTTGGATCGCGGTGTAGCAGAAGATTCCCGCGCCGAGACCGATGATGATCGACGCCGAGACGTCCACATAGCCGGACGCCGGTGTGATCGCGACGAGTCCGGCGACGGCGCCGGCTGCGGCACCGAGAACGCTCGGCGCTCCCTTGTGTAGCCACGAGACCGTCATCCATGTGAGCGCGGCCATCGCGGCAGCGGTGTTCGTGACCACGAACGCGTTTGCTGCGAGACCTCCCGCGTTGATCGCGCTACCGGCGTTGAATCCGAACCAACCGAACCAGAGGAGCGACGCGCCGAGAACGGTCATGGTCGCGTCGTGCGGCTCAAGAGCCTCGCGTCCGTAGCCGACGCGCCGACCGAGGACGAGTGCCGCGACGAGTGCGGAGACGCCGCTCGTGATGTGCACGACGGTGCCGCCCGCGAAGTCGAGCGCGCCGAGCTGACCGAGCCATCCGCCGCCCCAGACCCAGTGCGCGACCGGGTCGTAGACGAACGTGGCCCAGAGCAGAGTGAAGACGACGAAGGCCTTGAAGCGCTTGCGCTCGGCGAACGCGCCGGTGATGAG
>JBBPIP010000027.1:0-12424 GCA_038040265.1 Chloroflexota bacterium
TTGTCGGGCGCGATCGTTGCGTTGGCGCTGGTTGCGCAGGCATCGGCGTTCGGAGACGGGTTCACGCTCTTTGCTTTGGTGATCCTGCCGGTCGTCCTGTTCATCGGCGTGGCCACGACCATCCGCCTCGGCTCGTCGAACTATCACGAGGCTCAGTGCGTCATCGGCATGAACCGCATCCGCGCCGCCTACCTCGATCTGGCGCCCGATCTCGAGCGGTATTTCGTGATGAGCGCGCATGACGACCTCCGGGGCGTCGGCGTCACCATGGGTGTGCAGCCTGGCGGCACCTTGTTTTGGATAGGACAGCTAGTCGGCGGCACGCCGACGGTGATCATGGTCCTTAATGCCGTGCTTGCGGGTGCGATCGCCGCGATCGCCGCGCTACGCATCGGGGCGGCGCCTTCGACGACTCTCATCGTCGGCGTGGTGACCTTTCTGATCGCGGTCGCCGCCCAGGGCTGGTATGCGAGCAAGAGCATCGCGAGGGCTCAGGCAGAGCACCGCCCGCTCTTCCCTACCCCTGTCGGAGAGGAGACGAGACATGCCAAAGTCACGAGCTGAACGGGCGCGAGGTCGCGGCGAGACACCGTCGAAGCGTGCACTCCGTGGTGCTCAGAAGACCGCGCGACAAGATCCCGAGCGAGGCGTGACCAGCCGCGCGCGCAAGCGTGTCGAGGGTCGCGAGGACGTTCCCGATCCGAGGTACGGCGGACGTCCCGGCCAGGAGAAGTCCAAGTGGCGGCCGCCATCTGAGCTGATGAGCCCACGACAGAAAAGGGCCGCGAAGAAGAAAAGGAACCCTTAGCCAGGGCAGAGCGTCAGCTAGGAATCGGCGCTGCGTCCGGCCGACTGGATGAAGCCTTCCTTGGTGTAGTCCCAGGACGTGAAGCGGTCGGGCCGCACGCGGATGATGACGGGCGTGTACTGATTGGCAAGACCGGTCGCGAGTCGCCGGGCATTCTCGACCGGCATGTAGCGCTCGAAAACCCAGATCCGCTTGGCCACCACATCGTCCTGGTCGAGTTCGGCGTGGCCATACACGAGGACGCCCCGGAACGGCGGTGACTGGTTGTCGACCAAGACGGTCACCTTTGGGTTGACCTGAATGTTTCGAACCTTCCGGGTCACCAACTGAGTCCCGATGACGATGTCGCGACCGTCGTAGCGGAACATGACGGGCACGGTCTGGATCGTCCCATCGGGGTTGAGGCTGCTGAGCCGGGCGACGGCAGCGTCGTTCAGAAACGCGCTCCGCTCCTCCGCGGTGAAGGGCGGCATCTGCGGATAGGGATGCATCCTGGCCTCCTGTTCGTCACGTTCCGCACGCTACGGAGCCGACCCCGGGGCTCGAACCCGGAACCGGTGGTTTACAAAACCACTGCTCTACCGTTGAGCTAGGTCGGCGATTGACTAAATGCTAGTCGGCTGACTTCTTTGTCGGCCGCCGCTTCGCCGGCGCTTTTCTCTTGGGCTTCTCCTCGGCGGCTGGCTCCTGCGGTGTGTTTTCGATCTCCGCGGCTGGAGCGAGCAGGTCGGTCTCGTCGGTCCCACCTTCGGGTGCTTCGGCCGGTTCGGAACGCTCTCCCTCCGGCGCCTGCATCGGCTCGTTCTCCCATCCGCCGTTGGACTCCGGTTCGGCAGGCTGCTCCGGTCGCGGCGTCCGGGTCTGCGACGGCGCGACATCACGGCGTCTCTGCCGCAGCGCCTCGTACAGCATCACGCTGCCGGCCGCGGCCGCGTTGAGCGAACTCACCATTCCTTCCATCGGAAGACGGACCGCCTGGTCCGCGCCCTCGAGCACGAGGCGACGGATCCCCTCGCCCTCGCCGCCAATGACGATGGCGGTGGGCCCGCGATAGTCGACCTCGTCGTAAAGGAGATCGCCCGACTCATCGGCCGCGACGACCCAGATGCCCTTCTCTTTGAGCGCGTCGATAGCCTGTCGCAGGTTCGCGACGTCGGCGATGAGCAGATGCTCGCTCGCGCCGGCGCTCGTCTTCGTGACCGCGGGCGTAAGCCCGACGGCTCGGTGATGCGGGATGACGACGCCGTCCACTCCCGCTCCCTCGGCCGATCGCAGGAGCACTCCGAAGTTCTGCGGATCCTGCATCGAGTCGATGACCAACACGAGCGCGGGTTCCGACAGCGTGTCCAAGTGAAGGAGGAGCTCGTCGAGCTCCACGCCAGCCTTGCCTTCGACGATCGCGACGACACCCTGGTGGTTCTCAACCGGCGACAGCCGCGCGATCTCCATCTTGTCGGTGAACCGAACGAAGATGCGGCGCTGCTGCGCCTCCGCGATGAGATCGTTCACGGGGCCGGTCCGCACGTTCCGGTCCTGCGAAACGTAGAGACGGCGGATGTTGCGTCCGGCGCGGATCGCTTCGAGGATCGCGTGCGGACCCGCGATAGGCTCGCCGACCGGCGCGTGCGACGGCGCGGCGCTGTGCGGGCCCGCGGTGACGCGGCGGATCGCTTCGCTGTACCGCTGCTCGCCGCCAGCGCCCCCGCGGCGCTGTCGCCATTGCCCACCGCCTTGTGGAGCGGGACTGGGGCCACCGGCGCCGCCACGCCACCCCATCGGCCCGCGCTGCCCCTGCGCTTGGCGACGCTCGTAACCCGCGAGCTCGCGGGACTGCTCGCTCTCTTCCCGCGGGACGAACGGCTGAGGACGGAACGGGGGCGCATTGAACTGCGGACGCGGTCCGTTGAACTGGGGACGGGGTCCGGCGAATGGCGGACGCGGTGCGCCGAAGCCGCCGCCGCCACCTCGGCCTCGACGGCCGCGTCGCCTGCGCCGGGCGCCGTCCGCGTCACCGAGCTGCGGCGGCGCGCCATCCGTATCGCTCGGACCTGCGGCCGGACTGGGGCCGGCGTTCCCTTCGGGTTTGCTGGCGGGTTGCTGCGCGCGCTCGCCGCCTGCCTCGTTCTCGGTCCGCTCTGATTCGTCCATCGTCATGCTCCTTTGCGACCGACGCGCTCCCAGCGCGTCCCGTCCTTCGTGTCCTTCACTTGAATACCGAAGCGCTCGAGCAGCTCCTTGCGTAGTGCGTCGCTCTTCGCGTAGTCGCCGCTCTTTCGTGCGGCCTCACGCTGGTCGAAGACCGCGCGCTCTTCGGCGCTCAGCTCGTCTTTTGCCGCCGCCACATCTTTGAGCGACAACCCCAGCACGCGGTCCATGTCGAAGAGCATCCAGAGCGCGCGCTCTTGCTCGTCGACGTCGACCACCGCCGCCAGCGCGAGCGCCTTCTCAGCTGCGGCGAGAGCCTTCGGCGTGTTGAGGTCGTCCGCGAGCGCCTCGCGGAACTCGCGAGTGATGTCGTGTTCGCCTTCGGGTTCGGCAACGCGGCCCTTGGTCGCGGCGTACGCCGCCCGGATGGTCCGTCGCCAACGCTCCAGCCTTGATTGTGCAGCCCTGATGCCGTCCTGGGTGAAGTCGAGGCCGTTGCGGTATCCGGCGCCGAGGGCCAGGAGACGGAACGCGAGAGGGTCGACTCCCCAGCCTACGACGTCGTCCAGGGTAAGAAAGCCACCCTTCGATTTCGCCATCTTCTCGCTGTCGACCCGGAGGAAGCGCACATGCACCCAGTAATTGACGAACGGATTCCCCGTCGCCGCTTCCGATTGCGCGATCTCGCACTCGTGGTGCGGGAAGAGGTGGTCTTCGCCGCCGGAGTGCAGGTCGAATGTCTCGCCGAGGTACTTCATTGACATAGCCGAGCACTCGATGTGCCATCCGGGATTGCCACGGCCCCACGGAGAGTCCCATTGCTGGAGGTCGCCGGGCTTGGCGCGCCGCCATAACGCGAAGTCGGAGGGGTGGCGCTTGTTCTCGTTCACCTCGACGCGCGCGCCAGCGATCCGCTGCTCCGGCGACTCTGCGTTGAGACGTGTTCCGTACCCGGGGAATGTCGTTACGTCGAAATACACGCCATCGGCGGCAACGTACGCGTTGCCCTTCGCGATCAGGCGCTCGATGAGCGCGATCATCTCCGGGATGTGGTCTGTCGCCTTCGGGATCACCTGCGGATCGAGAACGTTCAGCTTGTGTCGGTCCTCCATGAATAGCCGCGTGTACTCGTCGGCGATCTCGAGGGGGGTCTTCCCCGCCCGCTCCGCGCCGACGGCCATCTTGTCGCGGCCCTCGTCGGCGTCGCCCACGATGTGCCCGACGTCGGTGATGTTCATGACCTGCGTCACGCGGAGATCGAAATACTCGAGCGTCCGACGGACGACGTCGACGACCATGTAGCTGTAGAGATTTCCGATGTGCTGCCGGTCGTAGACCGTCGGCCCGCAGTTGTACATGCCGACCTCACCGGGACGCAGCGTCACAAGCGGCTTCACCGATCGCGAGGCGCTGTCGTAGATACGCAGGGTTCGGGACTCGGATCGCTGGATCGGTTCTTCTCCTTGGTGCTAGTTCGTCGCGAGAGCCACGGCCAGCGCGGCGATCGCCTCGCCCGCGCCGATCGCACCCAGGCCATCGTTCGTCTTGGTCTTGACGCTCACGGTCTCAGGCGTGACGTCCAGACCTCGCGCGATCGCCTGACGCATCGCGGCGACGTGTGCGCCCAAACGTGGCGCCTCCGCGATGACCGTCGCGTCGATCGAGACGACGGCGTAGCCCGCCTCGCGGATCTTCGATCCGACCTGGCGGAGCAGCTTCTGGCTGTCCGCGCCAGCGAAACGCGGATCGTCGCTCGGGAAATGCGATCCGAGATCGCCGAGGTTCGCCGCTCCGAGGACCGCGTCCATCACCGCATGGAGGAGAACGTCGCCATCGGAGTGGCCAACGAGCCCCGTCGGGTGCTCGATCGCGACACCGCCCAAAACCAGGCGGCGGCCCGCCGCGAGACGGTGAATATCGTAGCCGAGCCCGACGCGCTGCGGCACGACTAGCGGATCTGCAGCGCGGGCATGCCAATGAGGCCTTTGGCCACAAGCTCCCGCGCGTACGCGAGATCTTCCGTCGTCGTGATTTTCAGGTTCCGCCGCTCTCCGAGCACCATGCGCACCGGCAGTCCGGCGGCGCGCACAGCGGCGGCATCGTCGCCGAAAGACCGATCCCCTACCGCGACGCGTGCGCGTTCGAGGATCACGCGCTGGAACGCCTGCGGCGTCTGCGCCGACCAAAGTCCTTCCCGCGAGACCTCCTCGATCGCGACGCCGGCCTCGTCCGCCCGGCGCACCGTGTCCGCGAGCGGCAGGCCGGCCACGGCGGTCCCCTCGGTCCGCGCGATGTCGACGCAGCGCGCGAAAAGCGACGGCGGGACGAACGGCCGGGCAGAGTCGTGGATCGCGATGACCTCCGCGTCCTCCGCCGCGGCGAGGGCCGCCCAGCTCGACTGAGTCCGCGTCTCTCCTCCGGCGACCACGGTCGCCTCCGGCGCGCGTGACCGGACGATCGCCTCGATCGGACCGCGCGGACGATCGGGTCGCACCACGACGACGATCCGCTGGAATGCTCCGGAGGCGAGCGCCGACGCGAGCGACCACGCGAGCACGGGCTGACCGCCGAGGTCAGCCGTGATCTTGTCGGTCCCCGCGCGGCTCGAGCTGCCCGCCGCGAGGATGGCGCAGACCGCGCCGACTTTAGCGATCGATGGCACGCGGCCGGCGCGTCTCGGTGGTCTCACCCTTCGGATGGCCGAAGATCATGCGGCCACCGACCGTCTGAAGGACTCGCATGACGGTGACCGCAAGCTCGGAACCGATATGCCTCACGCCGTTCTCGATGACGACCATGGTTCCGTCTTCGAGGTAGCCCACAGCCTGAGCGGCCTCCTTGCCCTCCTGGATCACGCGCACCGTGATGTCCTCGCCGGGGAGGACGACCGGGCGCACGGCCTTCGCGAGGTCGTTCATGTTGAGCACGGTGATGCCCTGGAGCTCCGCCACGCGGTTCAGGCCGTAATCGTTCGTCATGATCGGAACGCCGAGCATGCGCGCGAGCGTGATGAGCTTCCCGTCGGCGCCGGTTCCCGCCGGGTCCTCTTCCGACAGCTCGACCTTGACCGTCTCCTCTTTCTGCATCTTCGCGAGCATCTCGAGCCCGCGACGACCCCGCTCGCGACGCGAGCCGTCGGGCGAGTCGTTGAAGTACTGGAGCTCGGCAAGGACGAACTTCGGGACGATGAGGGTCCCCCGAACGAATCCAGCTCGTACGACATCCGCAATGCGCCCGTCGATGATGATCGACGTATCCAGAAGGACGCGCGCGTCCGCGGTGCTCCCGCGCCGCCCGCCCCGCACGCCCTGGGCGAACGCGCCCAGCTCGTTGCGTTTGACGGCACCGGCCGTCGCCCCGATCACACCGAGCACCACCGCGGTCAGCAGCGGTGCGTAACGCCCTATTTCACCAGGAAGGAACGAGAGCGGAAACGCGAGGAAGAGCGCGAGCATGAGCCCGATGGCGGCCCCGAATGCGCCGCCGATGAGGTCGGCCCCCGATGCCGCGCGAAGCCAGGCGACGATGTACGCCGCGGGCTTGACGGTGACATAGGGAGCGCCGAGCCAGCCCAGGATCGCGCAGGCCGTCGCGAGAAGAAGGACGACATAGATCTGGTTCGTCGGCGGGGTGACCTGGGTGACCTGGAGGAGCGAGGCGCCGAGGAAGAATCCAAAAACGAAGCCGATGAGTGCTGCAACCAAACGGATGAAGGCCACGACGATGACTCCTTTCTTTGTGGATGCGGCGAGCGCGCGAGCGCACGCCGGGATGGATGGAAGAACATGCGCACGAGTCTACTGTGCGCTGTTAGCGTTTTGGCGATGGACGACCGCACTCTCCGCATCAGCGTGCTTCTCGCCGCGCATGTGATCTTCCTCTCCGCGGGCGCGCTGCGGATCCTCCGAGGACAGCGCAACCACCGGCTGCGCTCAGACGGCAACTGGTTCCTCCAGTACTACCCGCCGCTCGTGTGGGTCCCATTCGTGTTTGCCTACTTCTACCCGGTCCCGGTCGACCTTCCGATGGTGGTGCGCCTTGCCGGCCTCGCGATCGCCATCGCGTCCGCGCTCTTCGCCGCCTGGGGGATGTGGTCGCTCGGGAAGAGCTACGGACTTCGCATGGACCTGTTCGAGGGTCACCGCCTGGTGACCGCCGGTCCGTACCGCATCACGCGCCATCCCATGTACCTCGGCATCGTCTCGTTCCACGTCGGCGCGACGTTGGCGATGGAGAGCCTCGCTCTCCTCGCGATCACGGTCCTGTACGTGATCCCGTTCACCGCGATGCGGATCCGGGCGGAAGAGAAGGTGCTCGCCGCGGGTTTCGGCGACGAATTCCGCACGTTCGCGGGACGCGTCCCCGCCTTCGTGCCCTTCGCCCGCTAGCGGTCGGCGACTCCAGCGCGCTCGAGCGCTTCGCGTAGCGAGGCCACCCCGCTCACCTCGAGCCCGGTCCCGTTCAGATCGCCGACGCTGGCCGATGGCACGACTGCGCGCTCGAACCCGAGCCGCTCCGCCTCCTTGAGACGCGCGGCGATCCGCTGCACCCGTCGCAGCTCTCCGCCCAGGCCGAGCTCGCCGACGAACACGGTCAGCGGATCGGCGGGCCGGTCGCGAAGCGCCGAGGCGACCGCGACGGCGAGCCCGAGGTCGGCCGCGGGCTCGCGAATGCGGAGCCCGCCGACGAGATTCACATAGACGTCGTGGCTGCCCGCCGATAAGCCGGCGCGCTTGGCGAGCACTGCCAGAAGCAGGAGCACCCGCTGCGGATCAGCGCCGTTCACCGTGCGACGGGGCAACCCGAAGCTCGTCGGTGTCACGAGCGCTTGCACCTCGACGAGAAGGGGCCGTGTCCCTTCGACCGTCGGCACGATGACGCTTCCGGCAACGCCGCGGCTCCGCTCCTCGAGGAAGACCTCCGACGGATTGGCGACTTCGCGAAGGCCGTTCTCGGCCATCTCGAAGACGCCGACCTCGTCCGTGGATCCGAAGCGGTTCTTCGTCGCGCGCAGGATCCGGAAGGCGTGGAAGCGCTCCCCCTCCAAATAAAGGACGGCGTCGACGATGTGCTCGAGGACGCGAGGTCCGGCGACCGCGCCCTCCTTGGTCACGTGGCCCACCAGAAAGATCGGGACGTCATCTCCCTTCGCGAGCTCCAGAAGTCGCGCGGTGCACTCGCGCAGCTGCGAAACTCCACCGGCCGCGGACGCGATGTCGTCCGAGTTCATCGTCTGGATCGAGTCGACGACGGCGAAGATCGGCCTGACCTTACGGATCGCTTCGATGACCGAGCCGAGGTCGGTCTCCGCGAGAACGAGGATGCCGTCGCTCGCGATGCCGAATCTGCGGGCGCGCATCTTGATCTGCGCTGCCGACTCCTCGCCCGAGACATACAGGACGGTGCCTTTCGTCGTTAGCGCGGCCGACGCCTGCATCAGCAGCGAGCTCTTCCCGATGCCGGGGTCGCCGCCGAGCAGAACGCACGAACCCTGCACGATCCCTCCGCCGAGGACGCGGTCGAACTCACCGATGCCCGTGACCATCCGTTCCTCGGCGTCCGCTGGGACATCGCCGAGCGCGATCGGCGCGCGCGGCGCGCGCGCCAGGCCGCGGCCCTTCGGCGGCGCGACGACGCGCTCCTCGACAAACGTGTTCCAGCCATCGCACGACGGACAGCGCCCGACCCACTTCGGCGACTGGAACGCGCACTGCTGGCAGATGAAGGCGGACTTCGGACGAGGGGGCATCCGACCAAGTATCGGCCCGAACTTGACTTGGGCGGATCGTGCGCTGGACTGGCGGCATGGAACTCGATCCGAACGTGCTGCACGTGGCCATCCGGTGGCTCCACGTCGCCGCGATGGCGACCGCATTCGGTGGCGCCGTCAGCGTTCTCGCTCTTTCGACACGCCCCGGCGTCGATTCCGCGGGTGCCGTCGTCGCTGTCGCCATCCGGTACGAGTGGATCTTCTGGGCGGCGGCAGGCGTGCTCGCGATGACCGGCATCGGCAACCTCGCCGCGTTCGGCGCCGCCCTTTTAGGCCCGGCGACCGATTGGGGCGCGACGCTCCTGCTCAAGCTGGGCTCGGTCCTGGCGTTGGTCATCCTTTCGCTTCCGCGGACGCTTGCCGTCGCCCGCATGAGCGCCTCGATCGGAGGGAATGCCCATGGCTCGGTCACCACGCTGCGAAATCTCTACGCGGCGACGACCGCTGCGTTCGCGGTGATCCTCGCTCTCGCGATCTGGCTCGCGCACGGTTAGAGCGATGAAGCTGGTGACGTGGTCCCTCGCGACCTTCCATGCGACCGTCTTCGTACTCGCGATCGTGCTGTTCGCCTATTCGCGCGATGCGCTCGGCGGCGGGCTGAGCGGCCTCAACACGTTCGTCGGGCTTGGGCTGTTCGTGGCGCTCTGGGCGACGACCTACGTCACGACGGCACGTGCGCTCGAAGGTCTCGACCTCATCGGATCCGCCCGCGACCGCCGCGGCTACCCGCGCCGCGCACTGCGCTGGGGCGCCGCCAACGGAATGTCGTTCCTCGCCATCCTTGGAATCGTCGCCCTCACTGCGGCCGTCGCGAATACGCGGCCCGACCAGGTCGCGTCGGGGATCCTCTTCCCTGCGCTGTTCATCGCTCCGATCGCGCTCGTCGCTTCGGCGGCCGTCGGCGCGGCGGTGGGCGCACTCTTCGGCATCATCGACCTCGGACTTTTCGCGCTCGCTGGCCTCACCGGAGAGGAGGCCGAAGGGGCCCTCTAGGGCGCGACGGGCTCCGGCTTGCGCTCTTCGGCCTCGGTCTTCTCGATGACGAGCTTCCCTTCGACCGGCGTGATGCTGACCGTGTCGCCCGCGTGGAACTTGCCCTGGAGGAGCATCTCCGCGAGCGGGTCCGCGATCTCGTTCTGGATGGCGCGCGCGAGCGGGCGGGCGCCGAAGTTGGAGTCGTAGCCGACCGAAGCGATGTGGTCCTTAGTCGCGTCGGTGACGACGAGCGTGATCTCCTGCGACGCGAGCTGCTTGCGAACCCCGACCAGCTCGAGCTCGACGATCTTGCGGATCTCCTGCTTGTTGAGTGGCTGGAAGACGACGGTCGCGTCGATCCGGTTCAGGAACTCCGGCCGGAAGAAGCGCTTCATCTCTTCCATGACGCGTTCCTTCATCCGCTCGTACGCCGCAGTGATATTCGGGTCGTCACCGCCCTCGGCCTTCGCGCGGAAGCCGAGCGCGGATTCGCTCTTCAGCAGCTTTTGCGCGAGGTTGCTCGTCATGATCACGATCGTGTTGCGGAAGTCGACGCTGCGGCCCTTCGCGTCCGAGAGCCGGCCTTCGTCGAAGACCTGCAGCAGCATGTTGAAGACCTCGGGGTGCGCTTTCTCGATCTCGTCGAGGAGGATCACGCAGTACGACTTGCGGCGGACGGTCTCCGTGAGCTGGCCGCCCTCTTCGTAGCCCACGTAGCCGGGAGGCGAGCCGACCAGGCGCGACACGTTGTGCCGCTCCATGTAGTCGGACATGTCGATCTTGACCATGTTCTCTTCGCTGCCGAACATGAACTCGGCGAGGACGCGCGCCAGGTGGGTCTTGCCGGTGCCGGTCGGTCCGACGAAGAAGAAGACGCCGATCGGCCGTCGCGGATCCTTCAGGCCAGCGCGAGCACGCCGGACGGCGCGGGCGATCGTCGTGACCGCGATGTCCTGTCCGATGACGCGGCCGTGGAGAGCCTCTTCCATCTTCAGGAGCTTCTGCGTCTCCTCTTCGGCGAGCTTCCTTACGGGAATGCCCGTCCACATGGAGACGACCTCGGCGATGTCCTCGTCGGTGACCTCGGGTCGCTTCTGCGACTGCGCGAGGAGCCAGTCGGCCTTGGCCTGCTGCAGCTTGTCTTGCTGCGCCCGCTCCTGCTGGCGGAGCGTCGACGCGAGCTCGTACTGCTGTGCCTCCATGGCCTGCTCTTTCTCGGTGACGACGCGGTCCAGCTCGCGCTGCGCGTCCTTCACGTCAGTCGGAACGGTCGAATAGCGCAGGCGGACGCGGCTCGCGGCCTCGTCCATGAGGTCGATGGCCTTGTCCGGCAGGAACCGGTCGGTGATGTAGCGGGACGAAAGCTCCGCGGATGCCTTAACAGCATCCTCGGTAATCGAGACCTTGTGGTGGTCCTCGTACCGCGAGCGGATCCCCATCAGGATCGCGTGGGTCTCCTCGATCGAGGGCTCCTCGACCATGACCGGCTGGAACCGGCGCTCGAGGGCCGCGTCGCGCTCGATGTACTTACGGAACTCGTCGAGGGTCGTCGCGCCGATGCACTGCAGCTCGCCGCGCGCCAGCGACGGCTTGAGGATGTTCGCCGCGTCGACGGCCCCCTCCGCGGCCCCGGCACCAACGAGCGTGTGCAGCTCGTCGATGAAGAGGATGACGTCGTGCGCGTGGCGCAGCTCTTCGATGATCTTCTTGAGGCGCTCCTCGAACTCACCGCGGTACTTCGTGCCGGCGACGAGCGAGCCGATGTCCAGCGTGAGCACGCGCTTGCCCTGGAGCGTCTCGGGCACATCGCCCTTCACGATCCGGTGCGCGAGGCCTTCCGCGATCGCGGTCTTGCCGACGCCCGGCTCACCGATGAGCGCGGGGTTGTTCTTCGTGCGGCGCGACAGGATCTGGATGACCCGCTCGATCTCTTTCTCGCGGCCGATGACCGGGTCGAGCTGCTGCGCCTTCGCCATAGCCGTGAGGTTCACGCCCAGCTGGTCGAGCGTCGGCGTCTTCGAGCTCGCCGACTTTCCACCGGCGGCCGTGGTCTCCTGCGCCTGGGGGTGCTGCTGCCCGAGGGTGGCGATGACCTGGTGCCGGACCTTCTCGAGGGAAACGCCCAGCGACTCGAGGACGCCGGACGCGATCCCCTCGCCCTCGCGCACGAGTCCGAGAAGGAGGTGCTCGGTGCCGACGTGGCTATGACCCAGCTTTCGAGCTTCGTCGATGGCGAGCTCGATGACCTTCTTGGTGCGCGGCGAGAGCGTGATCTCGCTGGGGGACGTGGTCGAATCGCCCCGGCCGATGATGAACTCGACCGCGGTGCGGACTTTGGAAAGCTCGACGCCGAGCGAGTCGAGGACCCGCGCGGCCACGCCCTCGCCCTCGCGCACCAGACCGAGGAGGAGATGCTCCGTTCCTATGTAGTTGTGGTTGAAACGGATGGCCTCGTCCTGGGCAAGCGCGAGGACTCGCTTGGCGCGGTCGTTGAAGCGGTCAAACGGTCCCATTTGTTGCGTCTTCTAAAGGTATATCGCCGTGTCTAGCATCTGGTTCCGATTATACGTTCGCATCTTGGTCTGTCCGAGTTGCGTACACGACATTTCCTGCCGCTTGACGCACTGGAGGGAGACAACCGCCGTCGCGCGACGTCGATCGCAACCACTCGGACACGAACAAGATCACCCGGGTGAACTACCTCGGCCGGCGTCGCGATCCTCCGC
>JBBPIP010000028.1:0-9459 GCA_038040265.1 Chloroflexota bacterium
GTCTTGTGGGCGGCGTGCTCGCGACGCTCTGGTGCTCCTATGTGTTCGCGCGCGAGGGCTCGGTCCCCACGGCGGTCCTCGGCTTCGCCGCGTTCACAGCGGGTTGGCTGGTCGCGCAGCGTTTCGGCCGGCCGATCGGCCTGTCGAACCGACCGCCATGGCTCGACACCGTTCTGCCGATCGCGATCGCGACCTTCGCCATCCTGCCGGCGGCGCTGTTCCCGTTCTTCGGAACGGTGTCGATCGCGGTCGCCGCCGCGATCCTGGTGCTCTTCTTCGCTGGCATCTCGCTCGCGCTAGGGCTCGGTCCCTATTCGAATGTGAAGGTGGCGCTAGCGTTGAGCCGGTAGGGTGCTGACGGCAACTCGACTGGCTCTGGTGATCGTGTTGGCGGCCGCGTGCGCAACGCCCGCGCCGCAGCCGATCTCTTCGACGTGCAAGCTCGAATCCCGGACGCCGACCAATGCGGCGCACGCCATCGACGCGGAAGATCTGCGCGCGATGGCGCTCCCCAAGGCGGAGCTCGGAACCGCCTACGCGAGCTTCAATTTCGACTGGCAGCTCGCTGGGTTCGAAAGCAATGAGGAGCGCGCGCGCGATAAGAGTGGAAACCCCGATCCGGAGCGGCAGGCTCTCGAGCGCTTCGGTCGCCTCGTGGGCTATCAGGAGATGTATGTCCCGCCGGGCATCGGCTCGCCGGTTCTTCGGATCTTCACCCTCGTGAGTCTCTTCCGCGACGCTGCTGGCGCCGGCGGGTATCTCACGTACGGATCGACCAATAGCACCAGTACGTTCGACGTCGGTCCGCTCGGTGATCAGGTCGAAGGACATCGGGCGGTCGCGAGCCCGCCGTTCCTGACACGCGTGACCATCAGGCGAGGCCAGATCCTCGCGCAGGTCGGCATCAATCGCAGCGACGCCACCGACGTCAGTCAGGAGGCCATCGAACTCGCGCGCAAGCTCGATGACCGCGTGCGCCGCTCTCTCACTGGTGAGCTCCGCGGCTACACCGGACCCGCCGCGACTGAGGTCGGCGCGGAGCGACTTCAACCGATGGCGATTCCGCAAAGCGAGCTTGGCGCCGAGTACGCGACGTACGTCGAGGAGCTCTTTTCCAGCGGGTTCCAGGACAATCGTGAGTGGACCGAGACGTTCTCAGTCGATCCTCAAAGTGATCTTCAGATCTTTGAAACGTGCGGTCGCGTGACGGGATTCTTCCAAGCGTTCATCCCCCAGAACACAGATGGGTACGTCACGACCGGCGCGCATCTGTACTCGCAACGCGGTGCCGCGAGCAGCATGGTGGCCGGCTTCGTTCAGCGAGAGCACGGTCTCGCGGGGCATCCGATTCGCGGAGGGCAGGTCGACGCGGTCAGCGAGGTCGCCGTCTCTGGCCTCGGCGATCAGGCTGCCGCGGTCATGTACACGTTCGGAACAGGTCTTCACCTGGTCGCCGTGCTCGTGCGGCACGATCGCCTGATCGGCGAAACGGCCGTGACCCTCAAAGAGGAGTCGGCGGCCAAGGCGAGCGCACTCGATCTTGCTCGAAAGCTCGACGCGCGAATCGTCAAGGTGCTCGCCGGCGGTACGCCCTAGGCGCAGCGGACTAAGCCGCGCAGCGCTTTCGCGCGAAGGATGCGCAGCGCGGCGTCGTCAACTCTCGCCTTGAATGCGGCATCGCTCGACGCGCGCGCCGCGATCGCAGCGGCCATCGCATTCGCAGGCGCGACGGTCTTCGAGATGATGAAATCGCCGCCCGCGACGAGGAAATTGATGGCGCGGTCCGCCGGCGCGATGTTCGCGACGGCCACGGTCGCACCGAGGTCGTCCGAGACCACGACGCCAGTGAAACCGACCGACGTTCTGAGGATCTGGCGCATGACCGTCGGTGAGAACACCGCGAGCTCGGCGGGATCGATCTGCTGGTACTTGGCCAGGGCGACCATGACCATCGGGATCCCCGCGGCGATCGCGTCACGGAAGGACGCGAGATACGCGTCAGTCGGGGTGGTGACGGTGTCGATCACGGCAGCCGTGAAGTCGGTGTTCCCCGTCACGCGGCCGAGACCGGGGAAATGCTTTCCGGTGGTCGCGATGCCCGCGCCCGCCATCCCGCGCATGAACGCGACCGCGTGCGTGCTGACGGTCGCGGGGTCGTGACCGTAACCGCGTTTGAGCGCGCCGATGGGCGCGTTCTGCGCGTCCGTCCCGGGCGGGACGACGTCGAGCACCGGCGCGAAGTTGAGGTTCACACCCGCGCTCGCGAGCTCGCGACCCCACAGTGCCGCGCTCGATTGGAGCGCCGCAGGGTCGATCGCGCCCTGGTCGAGCGCGCTCGGGATGGTGCTGAAGCCGGGACCGGAGAGCGACTGGATGATGCCGCCCTCCTGATTCGCGGCGACGAAGAAGCCGATGCTCGCCGTGGTCGCCGGGGTCGCGAGCGCCTGCACCGCATCGGCGACCGCCCGGATTGCGGGCGCGCCGGCCGTGCTCTGCTCGACGAACCAGACCGATCCGAAGTGGTAGGTGCGTATTGCGCTCTGCTCGGCCGATCCGAGCTGATCGTTCGCTAACCCCAAGAGGAAGAGCTGCCCGATGCGCTGCTCCTCGGTCATCGGCGCGAGGACGCGCGCGGCGCACTCGGCGGTGGCGGTCGGACTCTGTGTGGGACTCGCCGTCGCGGTCGGAGCGTTGCTCGGGCTTTCGGTCGCGCTCGGCGACGGACTCACCCTTGCGCTTGTCGTACACGCCCCGAGGAGAAGCGCGACCGCGAGAAGTCGGATCAGTGCCGCGCCTGGAAGATCGCGCGGGCGAATCCCGCTTCGGCGTTGTGCTGCACGACCCGGCCGTCCTCGAGCCGGTCCATCGAGACGACTTGGAACTGCAGGCGTTTGCCGCTCGGCTTGTATCCCATGAGCTCGCCCTTGTGCGTGCCCTCGTACCAGGCGTGGATCGCGACGTTATCGCCCTCGGCGACAATCGTCTCGATCCGCACGGTCAGATCCGGAAATGCCTGAAGGAGCCTCGGGAAGAACTGCTTGGTCTCGGAGAGACCCGGATGCTCGTCGTAGACGGTCATGTCGCGCTTGACCATCCGCTCGTTCACCTCTCGCACGACCGCTTTGTTCCGCTCTTCGGTCTCCGTCGACATTCGCACCTCCTCGGACCCGCCGTTCGAGCGTACGCGTCACGCACCCGGTTCGGATCTGGTCGGCCTCACCACGCGTTGCACCAGAAGCCGGACAGCGGCGAAACCGAAGAGGCACCCACCCAAGACAATCAGCAGCAAGATCACGACGACGTCGGGGTCCAACTCACCGCGCAGGCGATTGTTGCCAGGGTCGTCCGCCGCGTATTCGACCTCCAGCCGATCTCCCAATTCGACGCGGTTGTAGAAGCTCGGTCCACCAACCCCTCGCCTCGGTCTTCTTCGGCGGTCTTCTCTTGGACGACGCCGAATGCGCTTTGGGGAGCCATCGAGATCCGCGCGTACTGGACCAAGTAGGCCAGGAACAGGACCGCGAAGAACAGGAGAACTGCCCAACCGAGGATCGCCACGCCCATGGCGAGCGATTTCGTCTTGGTTCGGGTGGTTGTAATCACGCCGCGAAGCTAGGTAACGGCGGTCTCCCTGAAATCCGAGAAAGGGCCTATTCGGTGCTCACTCGCGGTGCTCAAACGTCCTCTCGGTGCCCGCGTGCGGAAGCTCGACATGTGTAACTTTTGGGGTGCAGGCTGCACATTCACACCGGTATGACTTGACGCGACCCTATCTGGTCGCGTTCACTGACCACGCAGTGCAGCGCAACCTTCTTATCGGCATCGTCATCGTCGTCCTCATTGAGAGGGCGCGAATGCGGCCGGGAGGCTAGCGACTCACTCCTCACAGCGAAAAAGAGAAAGTTCTGAAGGCCTCCCGGAAACGGGAGGCCTTCTTCATTTTGGAAGGGGGCGCACCATGGCGACAGCGCTAGAACGAACGAGAGGGACCGAGCCCACCGTCTTCGCTGAGGCGAAGAGCGGGAACGCGGTCCTGATCGAGACCCTGCGCCGCTGGGGGATCCGCTTCTTCGCTGGCGTGAACGGCGGGGGCGTCGTCCACGTGGCCAAGCACCTCGAGCCGTACACCGAGCTTGAGCACTCCACCGACAAGGCCTCCCGCATGCTCACGATGGGCGAGTACGTCGCGGGCTTCATGCCGATCGGGTACTGGCTCGCCACGGGGCGCATCGCCGGGTGCGTCACGACCACAGGCGCCGCGACGAAGCTCGGCGGAAGCGGCATGACCGACGCGAAGCTCCACAACATCCCCGCCGTCTACCTCATCGCGCTCAACTCGACCCTCTCGATCGGCAACGCGCCGCTCCAGGATGTGAGCGAGTACGGCATGAACGTCGTCCCGCAGCTGCAGGCCGAACTCGGCGAAGGGCTCGTCGTCGTCGACAACATGAACAAGCTCGAGGAGGGCCTGCGCCGCGCGCAGCGCGTCCTCAAGCACAACAAGCCCGTCGCCATAGCGTTCCACCCCGACGTCCTGTCGCGCGAGACGGACACCGACGTTCCGTGGACGTCGCACCCGCGCACGTTCGCGGCGCGCGACGTCTCGGAGTTCCTGGCGGAGTTCCCCCGCGTGTCCGCCGGCAAGCGCGTCGTCGTGTACGTCTCCGGCGAGGCGGCCTCCGCGCCGCATGCGCGGACGCTCACGACGGTGCTGTCGAAGGTGCTCAAGGCGCCGACCGTGTGGAGCGTGAACGGCGCGAACGCGATCGATCCCTCGAACGAGTACGGCTTCGGGCACATCAGCTTCGGCGGCAACGAGCGCGCGATGGAAGTGTGGCGGAGCCTCGGCACGGACGACGTCGTGATCGCGCTCGGCTTCGACGCGGGCGAGTACTCGCTCAACCTCGCGAAGATCCCGGCTGGGCACGTCTACCACTTCACCGACATGCGCGAGGCCTACGGTCACAAGAACGGCGAGTTCCGCCACCGCGTGGCGCATGAGTACCGCCAGGTGCGCGGCGACATCGGTCTCGTCCTCGAAGAGGTGCTCCCGCGTCTCGCGCAGACGTGCACCGACCGCCCGAACACCGCACCCGCGCCGGAGTCGCTGAACACACGCGAGCCTGAGAAGAACAAGCGCCCCGGGACCGTCGACTTCCAGGAGTTCTATGAGCGAGTCGACAAGATGTGGCGGCCAGGCTCGTTCGGCGTCGACGACGTCTGCATCGCGTACAAGGACCGCCAGTGGGCGACGCAGCGCCCGAACCCGAACATCCCGTTCTGGACGACGCACGACGGGTCGGCGATGGGCGGCGGCTTCGGCATCGGCCTCGGTGCGAAGGCCGCGAACCCCGACCTGCACACGTTCGTGTTCACCGGCGACGGCTGCTTCCGTCTCTTCGGCGGCGGACTCGCCGACGCGGCCAACATGGACCTGCGCGTCTTCGTCGTGAACAACGAGGTCTATGGGATCGTCGACAAGGGCCTCGAGGTGATCATCCCCAACTACGAGAAGAAGAACTATCACTCGAAGCTCCCGCACATCGACTTCGTGAAGCACGCCGAGGCGCACGGCTGGGACGCGGTGCGGATCGCGCCGGACCTCTCGAACCTCAAGGACACGATGGACGCGGCCTACGAGCGCAAGGGCCGCTCGATGCTCATCGATCTTCCGGTCGACGCGGACCAGATCCTCGGTCTCAACCCGCGCCTCAACAACCTCACGACCAAGACCTATCTCTAGGAGGGCAGGAAAGAAATGGCAACGATCTACTACGACAAGGACGCCGACCCCAAGGCCCTCCGGGGCAAGACCATCGCGGTCATCGGCTACGGCAGCCAAGGCCACGCCCATGCGCAGAACCTGAAGGACTCGGGCTACGAGGTCGTCGTCGGGCTCGCCGCGGGCTCGAAGAGCTGGGAGAAGGCCGAGCGCGACGGGTTCACGGTGCGCGAGACCGCCGACGCGGCGCGCAACGCCGACGTCGTCGCGCTCCTGGTGCCGGATCAGAACCACAAGGAAGCGTTCGAGAAGATCGCGCCCTTCCTCACGAAGGGCCGCACGCTTCTCGTCGCGCACGCGTTCTCGGTCCACTTCGGCGAGGTCAAGCCGAGTCCCGACATCGACGTCGTGATGATCGCGCCGAAGGCGCCGGGCCACCGCATGCGCGAGGTCTTCAAGGAAGGCAAGGGCGTGCCGGCACTACTCGCGGTGCATCAAGACGCATCAGGGCACGCTCAGGAGACCGCGCTCGCGTACGCGCAGGGCGTCGGCGCGACCCGCGCCGGCGTCATCAAGACCACGTTCGCCGAGGAGGTCGAGACCGACTGGTTCGGCGAGCAGGTCATCCTCTGCGGCGGCATCAGCGAGCTCATGAAGGCGTCGTTCGAGACGCTCGTCGAGGCGGGGTACCAGCCGGAGATCGCGTACTTCGAGTGCGTGAACGAGATGAAGCTCATCGTCGACCTCATCTACGAAGGCGGGCTCAGCTACATGCGCTACTCGGTCTCGGACACCGCGGAGTACGGCGACTACACCGTCGGTCCGCGGATCATCAACGCCGCCGTGCGTCAGGAGATGAAGGACGTGCTCCGCGACATCAAGGACGGCACGCACGCCAAGAAGTGGATCGCCGAGTACCGCAAGGGCGCGCCGGCGCTGTACGAGCGGCGCGCGCTCGAGCAGCAGCACCCGATCGAGCAGGTCGGCCGCAAGCTCCGCGAGATGATGCCTTGGCTTCCGCGTCGTGAGGTGCCGGACCGATCCGCGCCCGCGAAGCCGCGCGAGCCAGTGGGAGCAGCAAGATGAGAAAGGTCGCCGTCTTCGACACCACGCTCCGCGACGGGGAGCAGGCGCCGGGCGCCTCGCTCTCGCCGCAAGCGAAATTCCTCGTCGCGAAGGCGCTCGCTGATCTCGGCGTCGACGTCCTCGAAGCGGGGTTTCCCGCGGCGTCGGTCGGTGAGGCCGAGGCCGTCGCACGGATCGCCCGCGAGGTCCGTGGGCCGACGATGGCCGCCCTCGCCCGCGCGAACGGGTCCGACGTCGAGGCCGCGGCGAAGGCGCTCTCCGGAGCGCTCCGCTCGCGCATCCATGTGTTCATCGCCACGAGCGACCGGCACCTCGAGCGCAAGCTGCGCATCACGCGCTCGGAATGCCTCGCTCGCATCACCGCAGCGGTCGCGCGCGCGACCGAGCTCGCCGACGAGGTCGAGTTTTCGGCCGAGGACGCGACGCGCTCCGACGTCGACTACCTGAACGCCGCCTACCAGGCCGCCGCGACGGCCGGCGCGCGCACCATGAACATCCCCGACACGGTCGGGTACTCCCAGCCGCAGGAGTTCGCCGCGCTCGTGCTCGCGGTGCGTGCGGCGCTCAGCTCGTTCCCGCGCGTCTCGTTCTCCGTGCACTGCCACAACGATCTCGGTCTCGCGGTCGCGAACACCCTCGCGGCGATCGACGCGGGCGTCGAGCAGGCCCACGTCACGATGAACGGTCTCGGCGAGCGCGGCGGGAACGCATCGCTCGAGGAGACGGTCATGGCGCTGCGCACGCGCAACGACCACTACCGCGCGGACACCGCGGTGAAGGCCGAGCGGCTCGTCGCGACGAGCCGACTCGTGAGCGAGCTCACCGGTATCCCGGTGCAGCCGAACAAGGCCGTCGTCGGCGCGAACGCGTTCGCGCACGCGTCGGGCATTCACCAGGACGGCGTCATCAAAGACCCGGGGACGTACGAGATCATGACCCCGCAGTCCGTCGGCTGGGAGGCGCGGCGCATCGTCGTGTCGAAGCTCTCAGGGCGGCGTGGACTGCAGGCGCGTCTTGCGGAGCTCGGTCTTCCGCTCGAAGGCGAGGTCCTCGACCGTGCATACGTGCTCGCGATGAAGCGCGGCGACGAGGTCCACGAGCTCGACGAGCGGGACCTCATCGCGATCGCGGCGGAAGCGCGACGCTCGCCGAAGGAGCCCACGTTCACGTTTACTCCGGCGAGCACGCCCGCGGACTAGGTGTGTCGCCCGGCGCATGGCGGCGCTACGCTCGAAGCCATGCGCCGGAAGGACCTCGAGACGCTGTTCGGCTTCAGCTACTGGATGAAGGACCGCGTCCTCGACTGCACGGCGAAGCTCACCCGCGCCGAGTTCCAGGCTCCCTCGGGAGTCACCACACGCGATTTGCGCGGGACGCTCGTGCACACGCTCGACGTCGAGTCGAGCTGGCGGTCGCGACTCCAGGGAAAGCCGGAAGCGGTGTGGAAGAAAGAGCTGCGGATGACCGACTATCCGACGGCGAAGGCGCTCATCGATCACTGGCGCCGCGATGAGCACGAGATGAAGGCGTGGCTCGCGACGCTCGACGACGAGCGGCTCGCGCAGATCCACGAGCTTCAGCCCGAGCCATCGAAAGAGCGCTTTCCGCTCTGGTACTACGTGCTGCACATCCACTCGCACACGCAGCAGCAGCTCAGCGACGCGGCGGTGTTGCTGACGCGGATGCGACAGTCGCCGGGGAATGTCGACTTCCTCGACTTCGCCGACCATCTTCACAGACGAACGCCCGCGGACTGACACGGGTCGTGGGAACGAAACGGGCAACATGGCGGCCGTGACGACGAGGACGCTCGACGCATCCGCGGTCGCCGAGGCGGCCGCCGCGATCGGCCCGCACATCCGCCGCACGCCGACCGAGAAATCCGAGGCGCTCTCTGGACTCGCTGGACGCGCCGTCTACCTCAAGCTCGAAAATTTACAGAAGACCGGTTCGTTCAAGATCCGCGGCGCGCTGAATGCGCTCATGAAGAAGGACGAGCGTGAGCGTGCGAACGGCGTGGTAACCGCGTCGGCCGGCAATCACGGGCAGGGCGTCGCATTCGCGGCGAAGCTGCTCGGGATTCCCGCGTGCGTCGTGCTGCCGATCGGGGTGCCGCTCGCGAAGCTCACCGCGATCCAGCGCGCCGGCGCCGAGACAGTGCTGACCGGCGAGAGCTACGACGAGGCGCACGCCGCCGCGCTCGAGATCGCGCGCGAACGCAAACGGTCATACGTGCACGCTTTCGACGACGACGACGTGATCGCAGGGCAGGGGACCCTCGCGCTGGAGCTGCTCGACGACGTGCCGGATCTCGACACGCTCGTCGTTCCGGTCGGTGGGGGCGGACTCATCTCGGGGATCGCGCTTGCCGCATCTGGCCGCAAGTCGCGCCCGCGGATCGTGGGTATCCAGGCCGCGGGTGCCTCAGCGTTCGCGGACTCGTTCAAGTCGGGAAAGCTCGTCGAGCATCCGGTCGCGACGATTGCCGACGGTATCGCGGTCGCGCGGCCCGCGGAACGGACGCTCGCCATTGGAAAGAAGTACGTCGACGACGTGATCACCGTGACCGACGAGGCGATCGCGCGCACGATCGTTGTGCTGCTCGAACGGACGAAGCTGTTGGCCGAAGGTGCCGGAGCCGCCGCGCTAGC
>JBBPIP010000029.1:0-8696 GCA_038040265.1 Chloroflexota bacterium
GTGACGATCGCGATCTTGCCGTCGAGCCGGAACATCACATGCCCGAGTCTTCGGGCTCTTCCTCCCACCCCTCGTCCGATTGCAGATCGTTCTCGTAGATCTCGGGCTCGAGGCCGATCGACTCGATGACCGCGACCAGGCCATTGCGCTGCTCGGGTGGGGTCGTGTGGATCCAGCCGCGGATCACGTCGTTGACATTCACCGTCGCGGCGCCGCGCTCGCTCGCGACCGCCTCAGCTTCGTCGTGCGCCGCGGCGTTGGCGAGCTCGCGAATCGTGTCCGGCACCATCCGGCAGAGGGTTGCGAGGACGCCCTCGGCCGACTCGTCCCAGATCACCCCTGCTCCCTCCGCTGGCTTCGCCTGCTTCGGTCGCGGGGGCCAAGGACGAGCTCGGTCGGGCAAAGCCCGCCCTCGCTAGGCAATCGCGTCGATGCCGGTGGCGAAGCGGCCGATGATGAGTTTCTGGATCTGGGTGGTCCCCTCGTACAGTCGATTGACCCGCGCGTCGCGCCAATAGCGCTCGACCGGGAACTCGTCGGAGAACCCATAACCGCCGTGGATCTGAATTGCGTTATCCGCGGCGCGCTGAGCGGCCTCGGACGCGTACAGCTTCGCGATGCTCGTCTCGCGCGTGTTCGGCCGGCCCTTGTCCTTCAGGTCGCCGGCGCGCCAGACGAGAAGCCGCGCGGCCTCGATCTCCACCACCATGTCGGCGATCATCTCCTGCACGAGCTGATGCCCAGCGATCGGCTTTCCGAACGCCTTCCGTGTGGTGGCGTACTGGATCGACGCGTCGATGCAGGCCTGGCCCACGCCGACGGCGCCCGCGGCGACCGAGTACCGGCCCGAGTCGAGCGCGGCCATCGCGATCTTGAATCCCTCGCCGACTTCGCCGAGACGGTTCGCGTCGGGGACGCGTACGTCGTCGAGGATCAGCTCGCTCGAGTCAGACGAGCGCAGGCCGAGCTTTCCGTGCAGCGCCTGGCTGCCGTACGGCTGGCGATCGCGCTCGAGGACGAAGGCGGTGATCCCCTTGGCTTCCTTCGACGGATCGCCTTGCGCGAACACGAGGGCGAGCTTCGAGACCGATCCATTCGAGATCCACATCTTGCGTCCGCGGATAATCCATGAGTCCCCGTCGCGCTTCGCCGTACTGCGGAGCTTCGTGGCGTCACTGCCGACCTCGGGCTCGGTGAGACCGAAGCACCCGATGACCTCTCCCTTGCAGAGCGACGGGAGCCAGCGCTGCTTTTGCTCGTCCGTCCCGAACTTGAGGATGGTCATCTCCACGAGCGAGATCTGGACGGAAAGCGTCGTGCGCACGGAAGAATCCGCGCGGCCGACCTCCTCGGTCACGAGGGCGTGCGAGACGAAGTCGAGCCCGATGCCGCCGTACTTCTCCGGCACGGGTCCGCCGAGGAGGCCGAGCGGCGCCATCTTCCGCAGCACGTCCTTCGGGAAGGTCTCGGAGCGATCGCGCTCGCGCGCCCCAGGCGCGATCTCCTTGTCCGCGAAGTCCTTCGCCAGCTTGCGGATGGACTGCTGTTCGGGAGTGAGGTCGAAGTCCAAGCGGCTAGACCTGTGCGCGCTGCGCGGCACGGGTGCGGATCGCGAGTAGGGCGTCGATCTCGCCGATGTGCGCGAGGCAGCCCTGGAGGATGCCCGTCGCGCGGCGGACCGCCCTCGCGGTGGCCTCGTCATCCGGCAGCTCCCGGAGGCGCTGGGCGAGCGGGCCGATGACCGAATCGAGATAGCGAACCAGCTCCGTCGCACTCAGGCGCGGGACCGCGAGGACCTCCTGGAACGTGTACCCGGTGAGTGCGCCGAGCCCGTCGTCGCCGATCCCGCGCGGGTCGTAGCCGGTGCGTTGCGCCCAGCCATCGGTGAACCACCGCTCGGTCTGCGGCTGCGTCCCGCCGAGGATGCGCGAGAGCACGTCGATCCATCGCGCCATGTGCCAGGCCGTCTCGCGGACGTTGTTGCCGCGGTCATCGGCGCGCCACTCGAGCGTGTCTTCGTCAATCTTGGCGAGCCGCTGGCGAACGCGCGCGCCGACGTCCTCGAACCACTTCGCCATCAGCTCGGTGTCGCGCATCGCTCCGAGTCTATGGTGTGGCGATGGCCGACGATCGCCGCCGCCCGCTGCGCGAGGACGAGCTCGCGCGAATCGCTGGCGCGATCGATCCGAGCGCGCGCGTCACCTATTGCGCGCCGATCCTCGGCGGAGTCGACGCCGCGACCTATGCACTCGACCTCGAGATCGCTGGCGGACGCAGGGAGCTCGTGGTCCGTATCCACACGTTGCCCGAGGAGCGCGATGGGCAGTCCGCGCGCCGGTACTGGAACGCGATCTCCGGTATTCCAAGCCTCGTGTCCTTGCCCATTCCGCGTCCGGTCCATCTCGATGCGGAAGGTTCGCTGGTCGGCCTGCCATGTCTCGTGATGACTCGGCTACCCGGCGCGCCTCTCGCGCGTCCTGCGGACGAGGACAGCTGGATCGATCAGCTCGCCGAGGCGCTCGCGTCGATCCACGCAGTTGACGTGAACAGTCTTGCAACGGATTACCGCCGCAATCCGAAGCCGGCCGAGCTCATGGAGGAACGACTGAGCCGCTGGCCTCCGACGATCCTCGAAGATCTCTGGCGCGACATCGCGGAGGCGCTCCGCTCGGCGGCGCCACAGGTGCCCTCGAACGGGGCGGTGCTGACGCATCACGACTTCTGGTTCGGCAATACGCTCTGGTCGGGAGAGCGTCTGACCGGAATCGTGGATTGGGACGGGGCGCTGATCGATGATCCGGCGTTCGACGTCGCTTACGCCCGCCTCGATATGCAGCTGGTCCTAGGTGATCACGCTCCGGACCGACTCCTTGCGCGGTATGAGGCACGCCGGGGTCCGCTTCACGCCGTGCCCTTCTGGGACCTGGTCGCGATGCTGCCGGGGTTCCGCTGGCTCGATGACTGGGCCGTCGGCTATCGAGAAGTCGGCAGGGACGAGATCACAAATGAGCTCGCGCGGGAACGTCTGGAGTCATTCGCTCGCCGGGCGCTGCGTGGGCTCTAGGCGCGATACGGTCGGCGGATGGCCATCCAGCGCGCCGGCTCGGCGAGCGGCACGAAGCCGTAACGCGCGTACAGGCCGTGGGCGTCGCGCGTCGCGAGGAGCACATTGCGAAGACCCTGCAGGTCCGGGTGCGACATGACCGCATCCATGAGCTGCCGGCTGACGCCCTTCCCTCGATGCTCCGCGATCACGAACACATCGCAGAGCCACGCGAACGTCGCACGATCGGTGACCACTCTCGCGAAGGCCACCTGTTGCGCTCCGCGGTCGGGGTCGCCGGAGAACGCCGAGAAGCAGATGGATCCGTCTATCGCTCGTTCAACCACATCGCGCGGCACTCCGGCCGCCCAGTACGAGTCGTCATGAAGGAAACGCCACACCAGGTCGAGGTCGACGTGTCGGGTATCGCTCGAAACGACGTACTGCGCCACGCGCGGCGAGTCTAGACTCGCGCGCCTGTGATCCTGCTGCTCATCCAGACCGCAATCTTCCTCGTGGCCGGTGGGCTTCTGCTCGGGGCGCTCGTTGTTGACCGCTCGGGTGTGCACGGTCGCGACTACGTCGTCTTCGAGTCGCGGGCCGTCCTGTCCCAGCAGCTCACGGTCGCCGCGTTCGTGCTCGTCATCGTCGAGTTCCTCGTCGGGACGCCGCTACTCGGAGCGGTCCTTGCGATCCTCGCGATCCTCTGGACGCTCTGGTGGCTTCCCGCCGAGCACCGGCGGTTCGACGTTAATGTGCAGTCGGTCTTCGACGCGGCGCCCGAGGCGGTCGCAGCCGTGATGTTCGACATCTCCCAGCAGCCGAGGTGGATGGACTCGATCGTCGCGACGCGGCTCGAGACGCCCGGGCTTCTGCGGAAGGGAAGCGTCATCCGCCAGACGCTCCGCGTCTCAGGGCAAGACCTCGCCGCGAAGCTCGTCGTGGTGGAGCTACTCCCGTACGAGCGGCTGCTACTCCAGGTCATCGTCCGGCATGCGGAGCTCTTCGATCTCTTCGAGGTCCAGCCGCATGAGCGGGGCTCGCTCGTGACGTACTCGGGACGGCATCAGCTGTCGCGCCTGAACGCGGTGCTCACCGGGTGGCGCCTGCCGTCGCTCCGCAAGCGCTTTGCCGAGAGGCGCATCGCCAATCTCGAGCGGCTCCGCACGATCGTCCGCCCCGCCCCCCTCGCCCGCCAGGCCTAATAAAAGGAACAGCCCGCGGGTCTCCCCGCGGGCTGTTCGTATGTGTCGATCCGAAAGTTAGTTGCGGCCCTTGCTCTTACCGTTGCCCTTGCCGGAGTTGCTCGACTTGTCCTTGGACGACTTGTCCTTGGCTTCAATCTTCGCTTGCTCGCGGTCTTCCTTGGCCTTTTCACGGTCGGCCTTGGCCGTCTTGAGGTCCGTCTTGACCTCGCTGTCGTCGGTCGTCTCCTTTGTCTCGGCCGCTGCCGCCATGTCCATGACAGCCGCGCCGGCTTCGTCGACGACCGCCTGCATGTCCGCGATCGCGTCCTCGACGATGTCCTTGTATTTCTCGTCAAGACCGCTCGTGTCGAACGTGTGCGCGCTACCGGTCGAGTCGGCCGGAACCGTCGCGTCGCTCGGGGCGGTCGTGCTCGTAGAAGTCGTCGTGGTTGTCGTCGTGGTCGTGTCTTCCTCGTCCTTGCACGCGCTACCGAGCTCGACCTCGGCCTGAATGTCCGCGTGTGCTTTCGACGAGATGCTCTTGAGCTCCTGCTTCGCGCTGGCGACTTCGGCCCGCGCGTCCGTCATCAGGACGGCGCTTGCCTTGTCCTTGCGCGACTCGTGCTGGAGCTTGCGAGCGTCGCTCGCGAGGTCCTTGAGGTCACCGCTGAACACCTTCCACGCCGTGTGGAGAAGGTGGACCGCGTCGTTGCGGGCGTGCGCCGCGACGCTGCAGTCGCTTTCGGCGAGCGGCGCGGCATTCGCGCTGCCCGCGAAGGTCGTCACGGTAACGGAAAAGATGAGTGCTGCCGCTGCGAGACCACGCGCTGTGCGGCTACCCATTGACATGCGGAACATATGCACCTCCTGTGCACAAGTTCCTAACGGAGCCGGCCGCTGGCGGTTAGTCCCCGAACGGGTGGGGGTACCCCAGTACTCCCCCGAGAGGGGGACTTGCCCCCTGGGTCGGTACCCGCTTCGCGGGTCCGACTCGCTCGTCCGTCCGGGCGACTGCGGTCGCCCTCCCGCCCTCGCTCATCGGTAGACTTCGGCGTCATATATGGAGAAACGCCCAGTCGATCTCGGGACACGTGACGGCACCCTCGTTTTTGCGATCCTGCTGCTCGGCATCTTCGCGATCAGCGCCAGCGTGCTTGTGGTGATCCTCGTCGTGACGTCGGGGTTGCGGGTCGCGCACTAGACCTCGCGCGATCTAGACCTGCTCGATGACCGCCGCGATCCCCTGGCCACCGCCGATGCATAGAGACGCCAGTCCATAGCGCTTGTCGCGCTTGCGGAGCTCGTACGCGAGGGTGAGCGCGAGCCGCGCGCCTGATGCACCGAGCGGATGCCCGAGCGCGATCGCGCCGCCGTTCACGTTCGTCTTCTCGCGATCGAGCCCGAGGTCTTTCTCCACCGCGAGGTACTGCGTCGCGAAGGCCTCGTTGATCTCGACGAGGTCCATGTCCTGGACCTTCAGGCCGGCGCGCTGGAGCGCCTGACGCGATGAAGGCGCGGGTCCGATCCCCATGATGTCGGGGTCCACGCCGCAGACGCCGTCCGAGACGATGCGCGCGATCGGCGTGAGCCCCGCCTTCTTCGCGGCGTCGGCCGACGCGACGACCACCGCGGCCGCGCCGTCGTTGATGCCAGACGCGGTGCCCGCGGTCACCGTGCCGCCCTTCTCGAAGCGCGCGACGAGCTTCGCGAGCCCCTCTAGCGTGGTGTCGGCACGGATGTGCTCGTCCTTGTCGACGACGACCTCGCCCTTCTTCGTCTTAACCGTGACCGGCACGATCTCCTCGCTGAAGCGGCAGGACTCGCGCGCCTTCGCGGCGAGCATGTGGCTGCGATACGCGAACTCATCGGCCGCGTCGCGGGCGATCCCGTACTTGCGCGCGAGGTTCTCCGCGGTGTTCGCCATGCCGAGGCCGTTGTATGAGTCGACGAGCGCGACCCACAGGTAGTCCTCGAGCTTCTGTTCGCCGAGCGGTAGGCCCCAACGTGCGCCGCGGATCTGATGGGGCGCCATCGACATGTTCTCGGTGCCGCCGGCGAGGACGAAGTCGGCGTGCCCGAGCTGGATCTCCTGCGCTCCGAGGATGATCGCCTGCAGGCCGGAGCCGCAGAGCCGGTTCACCGTCAGGGCCGGGACCTCTTTCGGGATGCCCGACTTGAGTCCGATGTGCCGCGCGAGGTACACGGCATCGCCGGAGGTTTGGATCACGTTACCGAAGATCACGTGGTCGATCTGCTTGGGGTCGACCTTGGACTTCTCGAGCGCGCCCTTCGCCGCGATAACCCCGAGGTCCGTCGCTGATACGTCGCGCAGCGCACCGCCGAACGTGCCGAATGGAGTGCGCGCGCCGTCGATGATCACGATGTCTTTCATGGATGGCTCCCGAGCGGCTCGGCCGCTTACATCCATTGTCCCACCAGTGCCTCTGGCTACGGGTTGACCATCGCTGCCACAACCTTCGCGACCTCGTCCGTGGGCTGGCTTCCCGCCTCGACTCCTTTGATGCGGCCACCGCGCAGACCTTCGCGGATCGCCGCATCCACCGCCTTCGCCGCGTCGTGCTCCCCGAGATGGTCGAGTAGGAGGGCGAGCGCGCCGATCGCCGCGACCGGACTCGCGACGCCCTTGGCCGCGTACTTCGGCGCGCTGCCGTGGATCGGCTCGAAGACCGAGACCTTCCCCGGGTTGATGTTCCCCGACGACGCGGTGCCGAGACCGCCGGCGAGCGCCGCGCCGAGGTCCGAGAGGATGTCTCCGAACAGATTCGTCGTGACCACGACGTCGAACTGCTCCGGCTTGAGCACCATCCACATCGCGGCTGCGTCGACGTACATCGCATCGCGTCGGACGTCGGGGAACTCCTTGCCGAGCTCCTCGAAAACATCGCGCCAGATCGCTTGTATCGGAATGGCGTTCGCTTTGTCCACGAGCGTGACGTGCTTCTGCCCGTTCTTGCGTGCGAGCTCGAATGCGTAGCGGATGATCCGCTCGACGCCCGGCCGCGTGAAGCGCATCGGAACCGTTGCGACCTCCTGGGGCGTGCCGATCGCCGTGCGCGTGCCCTCCTGCGTGTACGCGTCCTCGGTGTTCTCGCGGATGATCGTCATGCGGATCTCTTTCGCGCCCTTTCCGCGAAGCGGTGAGAGACGGTCGTCGTAGAGATCGACGGGCCGCAGGTTCACGTACAGGTCGAGACCCTTGCGTAGCCCGATGATCACGTCGCGCTCGATCATTCCGCGTGGCGCGTCGGGGTGGCCGATCGCGCCCATGAGCACGGCGTCCTGCTCGCGGATGGGCGCCATCTTTTCAAGCGTGAGCCGCTCGCCCGTGGCGAGGTAATGCGCGCCTGACCACGGAAAGGTCGTGCGCTCCGTCCGGAAGCCGAAGCGGCGCTCGCAGGCGTCGAGCACGCGGAGGGCGGCGGCCGTCACCTCCGGGCCGATGCCGTCGCCGCCGATGACCCCGATCCGGTATGTCCTCACCGGTTGCCGATGGTGCCAGTTCGGGATTGACCCTGTGCAGGCCGCCCTGTAGCCTCACGTCCAAATGACCCGCCGCATCGTCCCGATGCTTGTCTGCGTCCTCCCCATTCATGGGGCGGACGCATCGCGTTCGGGGGGGAGCGTCTAGCGCGGATCACGAAGCGGACTTCCAGGAAAGGCCTCCCGAAAGGGAGGCCTTCTTTGTTGATGGGGGAGAAGCACGACGAACGGACCGGTCGAGTACCTCGCGATCGCCTTCGCGTCGCGGGACGCGGCTACGGCGGCGCGTCTCCGCGTCTCAGTCGCCGAGCTCGTGCCCGACGCGCGGGTGGTGCGGTCGCGCACCGGCATCGTCGCGGCGCTCCGCGAGCTCGCGACCTCCGTCGACGCGCGGGCCCATGCGGAGGCGCTGCGCGCCCGCCTCGCGCGGGCGAGCGGCGACGGCGCGCTCTCGGCGGGGGTCGGCGGTCCGAAGCGCGGCACGACCGGCGCGCACCTCGCGCTCCTGCAGGCGGAACAGGCGGTCATCCTGGGGCGCGCGCTGCACGGTGACGGTGTCGTCACGATGTTCGAAGACCTCGGCCCGTACTGCTTCGTCCTGGGCCGTCCGGAGAGCGACATCCGCGAGTTCGCCGATCGGATCCTCGGGCCGCTCGCCGATGGCGAGCAGCACGCCGACCTCGTGCGCACGCTCGACGCGTACCTGCGCTTGCACGGAAGCCTGAACGCGGTCGCGCGCGACCTCTTCCTGCACCGCAACACCGTGCGGCAGCGGCTGCGCCGGATCACGAAGCTCACCGGCGCCGATCTGAAGAACGCCGACTCGCGCCTCGCGCTGCAGCTGGCCCTTCTGGGGCGCAGCGCGCTCGAACGGCTCGCGTCATGAGACAGGTCCCGTACACCGCGATCCGTCTTGTGGGCGGCGTGCTCGCGACGCTCTGGTGCTCCTATGTGTTCGCGCGCGA
>JBBPIP010000030.1:0-8660 GCA_038040265.1 Chloroflexota bacterium
ACATGGTCGACGACGAGGAGCTGCTCGAGCTCGTCGAGCTCGAGGTCCGCGAGCTGCTCTCCAAGTACGGCTACAAGGGCGACGAGGTCCCGATCATTCGCGGCTCCGCCCTCAAGGCTCTCGAGAGCACGTCCAAGGACGTGAACGCGCCTGAGTTCAAGTCGATCCTCGACCTCATGAACGCGGTCGATTCGTATATCCCGACCCCCGTCCGCGCCAAGGACAAGCCGTTCCTCATGCCGATCGAGGACGTCTTCGGCATCAAGGGCCGCGGCACCGTCGCGACCGGCCGTGTCGAGCGTGGGATCGTCAAGGTGGGCGAGGAAATCGAGATCGTCGGCATCCGCGACGCCAAGAAGTCCGTCGTGACGGGCGTCGAGATGTTCCGCAAGCTGCTGGACCAGGGCGAGGCCGGCGACAACGTCGGGCTGCTCCTGCGTGGTCTGGAGCGCGAGGACATCGAGCGCGGCCAGGTCATCGCCAAGCCCGGCTCGGTGAAGCCGCACACCACGTTCAACGCAGAGGTGTACGTGCTTTCAAAGGAAGAGGGCGGCCGTCACACGCCGTTCTTCTCCGGGTATCGCCCGCAGTTCTACCTTCGCACGACCGACGTAACCGGGGAGGCGAAGCTCGCCGCGGGCACCGAGATGATCATGCCCGGCGACAACTCGACGCTCGAGGTCACCCTCATCACGCCGATCGCACTCGAAGAGGGACTCCGCTTCGCCATCCGTGAAGGCGGACACACCGTCGGCGCGGGTGTCGTCACGAAGGTCATCGCATGAAGATGAGCGACGAGCGATGCGCTGCGCGCCCAGGGGCCCCTGCCCCTGCCGACGAGGAGCGAATCCGGAGCTTGTCTCCGCGGCGAAGCCGCGAGATTAAGCAGGGAGCGTAGCGATGGCAAAGCAGCGCATCCGGATCCGGCTCAAGGCGTACGACCACAAGCTCATCGACCAGTCCGCGGCGCAGATCGTCGAAACGGCGCAGCGCACCGGGTCGACGGTCACCGGTCCGGTCCCGCTGCCCACGCGCATCGAGAAGTTCACGGTCATCAAGAGCCCGTTCATTTACAAGGACTCGCGCGAGCAGTTCGAGATCCGAACGCACAAGCGGCTCATCGACATCAACGATCCATCACAGAAGACGGTCGACGCTCTCATGAAGCTGAACCTTCCGGCCGGCGTCGATATCGAGATCAAGCTCTAAAGAGGCCCGAGAAAAGATGAGCGACGAGACGAAAGTGGAAGAGAAGGACGAGCAGGCGGAGACGACCAATGCTGCCCCGGCCCTCAAGAAGCCGGTGCTCATCGGCCGCAAGCTCGGCATGCTCCAGCACTTCAAGGAAGACGGCTCGGTCGTCGCGGCGACGATCATCGTCGCCGAGGCGAACGTGGTGACGCAGGTCCGCACGAAGGAGCGGGACGGCTACAGCGCCATCCAGCTCGGCTTCGGGCGCGCGAAGAAGCCAGATCGCATGACCAAGGCCGAGCTCGGTCACCTCAAGGACCTGCCGCCGATGCGCGTGCTCCGTGAGGTCCGGCTCGACGACATCGCTGGGTTCGCAACCGGACAGGAGATCGGGGTCGACCGCTTCACACCGGGAGACAAGGTGCACGTGAGCGGTGTTTCGAAAGGCAAGGGCTTCCAGGGTCCCGTCCACCTGCATCACTTCTCGCGCGGCCCCAAGTCACACGGCTCGGACCACCTGCGCCGTCAGGGCTCGGTCGGCTCGGGCACGACGCCGGGTCGCGTCCTCAAGGGACTGCGCATGGCCGCGCATCAGGGCGCGGACAAGGTGACCGTTCGGAACCTCGAGATCCTGAGAAGCGATCCGGCGCGGGCGCTCCTGATCATCGCGGGCGCCGTGCCGGGCGGGAAGAACGGGATCGTCATGGTGAGAAAGGCCTGATGGCGGACAAAGAGAAGGACACAAAGAAGGCCACGCCGGCGGCGAAGAAAGCCGCCCCGGCGAAGGCCACGGCCGCGAAGACGGCGCCTCCGAAGGCGTCCGCGCGACCGGCTGCCCGGCCCGCCGCGGCCAAGGCGAAGACGCCGGCGAAGCGCGCGATCGCCCGGCCGCAGACGCGCGTCGTCCGCCCGCCCGAGCCACGCGAGGCGCGTCGCGCGCGCGAGGAGGAGCGGCCGCAGGCGCCGCGTCCCAAGGCCGAACCGCGTCCGCTTCCGACGGCGCCCGCCGGCCACGCGCCGGTGATCAAGGCCGACGGCAGCTCCGACGGCTCGGTCGAGCTTCCCGCGGCCATCGCCTCGCCGTCGCGACCTCGCGGCGTGCTCTTCCAGGCGCTCATGACCTCGCTCGCGAACGCGCGGCAGGGCACGAGCGCTACAAAGAACCGTGCGCGTGTCGCCGGTGGCGGCGCAAAGCCGTGGCGTCAAAAGGGCACCGGTCGCGCCCGCCAGGGCTCCACGCGCTCACCGCAGTGGCGGCACGGCGGCGTGGTGTTCGGCCCGAACGGCCGCCGATACAACCAGCGGATGCCCGCAAAGATGCGCCACGCCGCGTTCGCTGAGGCCCTCGCCGCGCACGCTGCGACCGGCCGCATGCTGGTCGTCGACGAGCTCCGGTGGAGTAGCGAGCAGCCCCGCGCGCGCGAGGTCGTCGAGTGGCTCGCCCGTGTCGGCGAGACCGGTCGCGCGGTGCTCGTGACGGCCGAGACCGATGTCCGCGTCGCCCGTGCCACTGCGAACCTGCGGGAGTTCGAGCTTCGCACTCCCGGAACGCTCCGCCTCGTGGACGTTCTCAAGGCGGAAACCGTCCTCGTCCTTCGTCCGGCGCTCGACGCACTCGCTGCGCGCGCCACGGTCGGAGGCGCGGAATGAGCATCAAGGGGAACTCGATCCTCATCCGTCCGGTCATCACCGAGCGTTCGATGAGCCAGACCAACGCCGGCCGGTACACGTTCGCGGTCGCCAAGAAGGCGACGAAGCGTGACATCGCCGATGCGGTCGCCGACTCGTTCAAGGTCGACGTGATCGCCGTGAACGTCATTCACGTACCGGGAAAGACGCGGCGCCTCGGGCGACGCATCGGGCGCCGCCCCGACTGGAAGAAGGCCATCGTCACGATCGGTCAGGGCCAGCGCATCGAGAAGTACTTCGTGGAGGGTGTCTAAGTGCCGCTGAAGAAGTACAAGGCGACATCGCCGGTGCGGCGCTTCCGCCAATCCGCCTCGTTCGAGGAGCTGACCAAGGGCAAGAAGCCCGAGCGAAGCCTCACCGAGCGCAAGCTCAGCCACGCCGGTCGGAACGCGCAGGGCCGCGTGACCACGCGTCACCGGGGCGGCGGCGAGAAGCGGAACTACCGGATCGTGGACTTCAAGCGCGACAAAGACGGGATTCCCGCGAAGGTGACGGCGATCGAGTACGACCCGAACCGCTCGGCGCGTCTCGCGCTCGTCGTGTATCGCGACGGCGAGAAGCGCTACATCATCGCGCCGAACGATCTGCGCGTCGGCGATCCGATCATCTCGGGCCCCGACGCGGAGGCGCGCGTTGGCAACTGCCTGCCGCTCGAGCACATCCCGACCGGTACGCAGATCCACGGCATCGAGCTTCAGCCGGGCCGCGGGGCGCAGCTTGTGCGCGCCGCCGGCGGCGCGGCGCAGCTCGTCGCGAAGGAAGGCGAGTACGCCCAGATCCGGCTGCCGTCCGGGGGCATCCGCGTGGTCCACGTCCGCTGCCGGGCGACCATCGGGCAGATCGGCAACGTCGAGCACGAGAACCAGAAGGTCGGCGGCGCCGGTCACAAGCGTCACATGGGCTGGCGGCCCGCCGTTCGCGGCGTCGTCATGTCACCCCGCGACCACCCGCACGGCGGCGGCGAGGCCAAGTCGCCGGTGGGCGGCCAGGCGCAGACCCCGTGGGGCAAGCCGGCCATGGGTCTCAAGACACGCAACAACCCGCGCACCGATCGCTTCGTGACCGAGCGGCCGCGGAAGAGGAAGTCCAAATAATGAAGCGAGCGAGGAGCGGCGTTGCCGTGACGAGCGAGTCAGTCCGCCTGGGGCGTGTCTCCCGGCGAAGCCGGAGATTGAGCAAATGAGCAGGTCCGTAAAGAAGGGACCCTTCGTCGAGAAGTCCCTCAAAGAGAAGATCGACATCCTGAACTCGCGCAACGAGAAGAAGGTCGTGAAGACCTGGTCTCGCCCGTCGATGATCCTTCCGATCATGGTCGGCCACACCATCGCGGTGCACGACGGCCGCCGTCACGTGCCTGTCTTCATCACCGAGAACATGGTCGGCCACCGACTCGGCGAGTTCGCCGCCACGCGCAGCTTCCGTGGACACGGGCGCGCGATCGCGGCGGCCGAGGCGGCGAGCGCGACCGCCGTACCGGGCCCGGCCGCACCCGCGGCCGGCGGCGCGCCGGAGCGCTCGACGAACGTGCGGGCTGGTGCTTGAGGTGGAAGTGAAGGCGTCGGCGAAATATCTCCGGCTCTCCCCGAGGAAGGCGCGTCTGGTGACCAACCTCATCAAGGGAAAGAGCGCAGAGGAGGCGATCTCGATACTCGAGAACCTTCCGAAGTCCACGTCGCTGCCGCTCGGGCGCGTCGTGCGCTCGGCGATCGCCAATGCCGAGAACAACTTCAACCTGACGCTCGAGAACCTGTACGTGAAGAACGCGATCGCGAACGAGGGCCCACGCATGAAGCGCGTGTGGTACCGCGGTCGCGGTCGACGCGATCTCAAGGTGCACCGTATGGCGCACCTCGAAGTCGTGCTCGACGAGAGGGGGAGCTAGCCCGTGGGCCAGAAAACACATCCGATCGGGTTCCGCCTCGGTTTCACGAAGACGTGGAACGCGAAGTGGTTCGCGAACAAGAAGAACTATCCGGTGCTCCTCAAAGAGGACATCGGGATCCGTAACGCCATCCGCGGGCGGCTGCGCGACGCCGCGATCGCGCGGATCGACATCGAGCGCTCGTCGAACCAGGTGACCGTGACGATCCAGACGGCGAAACCCGGCGTGGTCATCGGAAAAGGCGGTGCGAAGGTCGAGGAGCTCCGGCAGGTCCTCGGGAAGATGACCGGCAAGATGGTCAAGGTGAACATCTTCGAGATCCGCTACCCCGAGCTCGACGCGTACCTCATCGCTGAGAACGTGGCGCAGCAGCTCGAGCGGCGTGTCTCGTTCCGCAAAGTGTTGAAGCAGACCGTGCAGCGCTCGATGAAGTCGGGCGCCAAAGGCGTGCGCGTGGCCGTCTCCGGTCGCCTCGGTGGCGCCGAGATGAGCCGCCGCGAGTGGGAGCGCGAGGGTCGCGTCCCTCTGCACACGCTCCGTGGTGACATCGAGTTCGGACGCGCCACGGCAAAGACGACGTACGGGACGATCGGCGTGAAGGCCTGGATCTACAAGGGTGAGATCGAGCCCGCTCCGCGCCAGGTCACGCAGCCGAACGCGCCCGCAGCGCCGGCGCAACGTCCGCCCGCTCCGACGCCAGTTCCCGCACCCGCGCCGGCGAGGGCCACCTAGTGCTCCAGCCGAAGCGGCTCAAGCACCGCAAGTTCCAGCGTGGCCGTATGAAGGGCGCAGCCCAGCGGGGCAACAGGATCACCAAGGGCGACTACGCGCTCAAGGCGATGGAGCCCTGCTGGATGACGGCGCGCCAGATTGAGGCCGCGCGGCGTGCGGTCACACACCACTTCAAGCGTGGCGGCGCGGTCTGGATCAACGTGTTTCCTGACAAGCCCGTGACCAAGAAGCCCGCCGAGGTGCGGATGGGATCGGGCAAAGGCGCGCCCGATCACTGGGTCGCGGTCGTGCGACCCGGTCGGATCATCCTCGAGGTCGGCGGCGTCAATCGCGCGCTCGCAAAAGAAGCGCTGCGGCTCGCCGCTCACAAGCTCCCCATCAAGACGCAATTCATTGCGAGAGAGGAGGCGGTGGCAGATGAAGGACATGCGGCGGCTGTCTGATAACGAGATCGCTGAGCAGCTGCGCGGCGCGCGTGAAGAGCTCTTCGACGCGAAGTTCAAGCTCGCCACCCGCCAGCTCAAGAACTTCCGCACGATGCCGGAGGCCCGACGAAAGATCGCCCGGCTTCTTACTGTGATGCGCGAACGGACCGAGGAGACGCAGGCCAATGGCTGAGAAGACAGAGAAAGAAAAGAAGACGACGAAGACGGCCACGACGCGCGCGAAAGCGCCCGCCAAGGCCGCCGCCACGCGCGCGACGGCGGCAGCGAAGGCGCCGCCCAAGGCGCCCGCGAAAGCGGCGGTCGCGGCGCGTCCGGTCGGGAAACGGACGGTCGCCCGCAAGCGTGTGGCGCCCGCGGCGGCGGCGCCCGGCGAGAAAGAGCAGTTCACGTGGCGCCGTTTCCGTCGCAAAACGAAGGTCGGCGTCGTCGTCTCCGCGAAGATGGCCAAGACGATCATCGTCGAGGTCGGCCGCTTCCGTGAGCACCCGCTCTACAAGAAGATGATCCGGCTCCGCAAGCGCTTCGCGGCACACGACGAGGCAGGCGAGGCCAAGGCGGGCGACCTCGTGCGCATCCAGGAGAGCCGGCCGTTCAGCGCGACGAAGCGCTGGCGGCTGGTCGAAGTGATCTCGCGTGCCGGCGAGGCCGGCGCGGCGGCGCCGCGCGTCGCGGACATCTCCAAGGCGCTCGAGCAGCAGGAAGGCGTGACGGACATCCTCACGCCCGACCGTGAAGACCACGAGCAAGAGACAGCGGAGAAGGCGGAAAGTTGATCCGACCGTACACGCGGGTCCGTTGCGCGGATAACACAGGAGCTCGTGAGCTCTCGGTGATTCGCGTGCTCGGTTCGTCCACCGGGACGACCGCCGAGATCGGCGACGTCTTCATCGCCGCCGTCAAGAACGCGATCCCGAACTCCGGCGTGAAGAAGGGCGAGGTCGTGCGCGCGGTCGTCGTGCGTCAGACCAAGGAGTACCGTCGCACCGACGGCTCGCTCATCCGCTTCGACGACAACGCGGCCGTCCTCCTCACCCCGCAGAACCAACCACGCGGGACCCGAATCTTCGGGCCGGTCGCGCGCGAGCTTCGTGAGCGGAACTTCATGAAGATCGTCTCGCTCGCGCCGGAGGTCCTCTAAATGGGTAGCGGCATGCGCCTCCGCAAGGGCGATGAGGTCATGGTGATCACGGGCAAGGACCGCGGAAAGCGCGGGCGCGTCCAGGAGGTGCGACCGCGCGCGCGGACGGTGATCGTCGCGGGTGTGAACATCGCCAAGCACCACACGAAGGCGAACCCGTCCAAGAACCAGAAGGGCGGGATCGTCGAGCAGCCCATGCCTCTCGGACTCGGGAAGGTGATGGTGATCTGCCCGCACTGCGGAAAGCCCACGCGCGTCGCGCACCGCACCGACGAGGACTCCAAGGAGCGCATCTGCAAGCGATGCGGCGAGGCGATCGTCGTGGAGGAACCAAAATGACCGCGGTGTTGAAGGAGCGCTACGACACTGCGATCCGCGACGAGCTGCGGAAGCAGTTCAGCTACGGCAACGTCATGCAGATCCCGAAGATCGAGAAGATCGTCCTGAACATCGGCATGGGCGAGGCCATCGGCAACGCCAAAGCCATGGACGCGGCGGCCGGCGATCTTGCGAAGATCACCGGACAGCGCCCGGTCGTCACGAAGTCGAAGAAGGCTATTTCGAACTTCCGGCTTCGCGTCGGGATGCCGATCGGCCTGAAGGTGACCCTCCGGGGCGAGCGCATGTGGCATTTCTTCGAGAAGCTCGTCACGGTGGCCCTCCCGCGCATCCGCGACTTCCAGGGCGTGCCGGACAAGAGCTTCGACGGTCGCGGGAACTACTCGCTGGGTCTCAAGGAACAGCTCGTCTTCCCGGAGATCGAGTACGACAAGATCGATCGGCTTCGGGGAATGGAAATCACGATCTGCACGACGGCGGGCACGGACGAAGAGGCGCGCGCGCTCCTGCGCAGCCTCGGGATGCCGTTCCGGACCGCGTCTTAGGAGGCAGAAGATGGCCAAGAAAAGCCTCATCCTTAAGCAGCAACGCACTCCGAAGTTCAAGGTGCGTAGCCACAGCCGCTGCCAGGTGTGCGGCCGACCGCGCGGATATCTCCGTAAGTTCGGCCTCTGCCGGATCTGCTTCCGCGAGCGCGCGCTGATCGGCGAGCTGCCCGGCGTCACGAAGTCGAGCTGGTGACAGGAGGTTTGGTGTTGACCGAAGAGATGACGGCGATGCGCGAACAGGCTCCGGAGACCGCGGATCGGTCCGAGCGGCCTCCGCGCAAGCCCGCCGCGCCGAAGAAGGCGCGACCGAAGGGGATCGGGATGCCCAACGACCCGGTCGCCGACCTCCTCACGCGCGTTCGCAACGGGGCGACCGCGCGTCACGAGACCGTGTCCGTTCCGGCGAGCCGCATGAAGGCGGAGCTGGCGCGCATCCTTCGCGACGAGGGCTACATCTCCGGGTTCGAGCAGCCGAACGCGCGCGAGATCGTGATGAAGATGAAGTACATCGGCAAGCTCCCGGCGGTCGCCGGTCTGCGCCGCATCTCGAAGCCCGGTCTCCGCGTGTACGCGCAGAAGACCGAGATGCCGCGCGTCCTCGGTGGCCTCGGCATCGCCATCATCTCAACTTCTTCCGGCCTCATGACCGGCCGCGAAGCGGAGCGCAAGGGCCTCGGTGGCGAGGTCCTGGCGTA
>JBBPIP010000031.1:0-7763 GCA_038040265.1 Chloroflexota bacterium
GGACGGCTCGTCGGGCTGGTCCGGCGCGAAGATATCGAGCGCGCTCTCCGCCGGAGGACCTGATCGGCGTCAGTGGACCAGCGGCGGCGGAGGCTGATCAGCTGCTGGTGGTCGTCGCGGTCGGATACCTCAGAGGTGTCGCTGGTGCGGGGTGAGGTTGCTTCGAGCCTGCCCTAGGGGAAGGGCGAAACGAGATCGTCGGCCGACCAGCGCATGAACACGAATGGGAGCGCGATCTCGATGTCCGCGCGATCGCGGAGCAGCGGCACGCAGGCCAGAGACACGAACGCGCTGCCGAGCTCAAGCGTGTCGCGCACATAGACGATGAGTGGTCCGCCGACCCGGTCCGGCGATGTCGCGAGCGCCATGCGCAGACAGTCGCGGTCGTTCTGCAGGACGATCGGCCACTTGGCGTTCTCCGGCGACCGTGCGGTGGTCGCGTTCAGGACGGTGACCTCTTCGTTCACTTTACTGGCGAAGCGCCGTGGCACGAAGTCGACCATGCCCATACCAACAGCGTTCCCGTCGCTCTCCTCGGCCAGATCGCGCACGACGATCCGGTGGATGACTGGCATGCCTTCGTGCCACGGCCGCCCATGCTCGTACCCGTAGACGCTACGGCCGATGATGTTGGTATCGATCCCGGCACCCGAGATGTTCTTCCCCATGCGATCGCAGAGCAGCACGTCGATCTCATCGAGCGGGAGCCGGCCCATGAGCCGCTTCGCCTCGATCAGAAGCCGCTCCTCATGCGCGAAGAAGCCGTCGAGCGCGACCGCCTCGATGCGCGCGGTCTCGTGATACGCGTTCTCGAGGATCGCGACGCCGCCGAGGATCTTCCCGCTTTCGATGACCCGTCCGGCCGCGGCACGGATAGCGTTCCCGAGCCCGATCCCGAAGACCTGGCGGTGACACTCGCGCGCGCCCTCGTACTTCCCGAGCCCGATCGCGCACATCTTCGCGAGGCCGCTCTCGAGCGGCCCCTTGAAGTCAGTGTGCGGCTTCACGCGGTTGATGAGGAGCACGCCATCGGCCTGCCAGCCGACCTCGGCGATGAACGCCTCGACGCCCTCGGGAGTCACGCCCAGGCTGCGCGCGGCCATGTCATCGCGGATCGGTGCGCCGACCTGCTCCTCGGTCACGCCGTAGTGCGCGAGCAGATGTCGCTGGCCGGTGGCGGTCGCGCCGCCGTGGCTCCCCATCGCCGGGATGACGAAGGGCCGGTGACGGTGGGCCTTCAGCGCGTCGATGGCCGCGCGGGCGATGGTCGCGATGTTCGCGATGCCCCGGCTGCCGACGGTGACGCCGATCTCGGCGCCGTCCGGCAGCGACCGCGATGCGAGCACCTGCGCGACGGCGTCGCGGGTCGCGGCGACCACGTCCGTCACCACCGGACGCGGGAAGCGGACGGTCACCGGCGCGAGGCGCACCTCGTCGATGTCCATCACTCGTAGGCTACGTCTGCATGCCGCCGGCCACGGGATCAGTCAGCCGCCGCGACGCGCAGTCTCCGCTGGCGCTCGCGATCGATGTCGGCACGTCGTCCACGCGAGTCGTCGCGTTCGACGCGCTCGCCCGGCCGGTCAGTGGTACGGCGGTGCGCGAGGCCCACGCGGTCGCGACCGACGCCGCCGGCGCTGCGACGCTCGACGCCCATCGCCTCCTCGGCGGCCTCGCGCGGTGCATCGACAGCACCCTCGCGAAGCTCGGCCGCCGCGCCGCGGACGTCGCGGTCGTCGGGACCTCGGTCTTCTGGCATGGCCTCCTCGGCATCGACGCACGCGGCAAGCCGACTACGCCGCTCTTCACCTGGGCCGACCTACGCGCCCGCGACGCCACGCAGGCCCTCGCGAGCGAGATCGATCCCGACGCGTTTCACGCACGCACTGGCTGCTACCTCAACTCCACCTACCCGGCAGTGAAGCTGCGGTGGCTTCGCGATGCCCAGCCGGCGGCCGTCCGCCGCACGGCACGCTGGATCTCGTTCGCCGAGTACCTCCAGCTCCGCCTGCACGGCGAGGCCCACGCATCGCACGGCATCGCGTCGGCGACCGGCCTATACGACCAGGCACGTCGCGCGTGGGATCCGCTGACGCTGCGCGCCATCGGTGTCGACCAGCGAATGCTCTCGCCCATCTCCGACGAGCCGACGACGGGCCTACGCGCGATGTTCGCGAAGCGCTGGCCCGCGCTCGCACGAGTGCCGTGGGTGCCGGGCATCGGCGACGGCGCGCTCGCGAACGTCGGATCTGGGAGCGCGACGCGCGACCGTGCGGCGATCTCGCTCGGCACTTCGGGCGCGGTCCGCGCGTGCTACCGCGCCGACCGCGCGAACGCGCCGAAGGGGTTGTGGGAGTACCGCCTCGACGAGCGCTACGTCGTCGTCGGTGGGGCCGTGAATAACGGATGGAATGCGATCCAATGGGTCCAGCGCACGATCGCTGAGGCAACAGCGGATACGGGCCATGGGCTCACCGTGCTGCCGCTCCTCGCCGGCGAGCGCACACCGTGGTGGGACGACAGCGCGACCGCGGCGATCGCCGGTCTGCGGCTCGCGACGCGACCGGCGGAGATCGCGAGCGCGTTCATCGAGGCCGTCGTGCTCCGACTCGCGGCGGCGACGGAGGCGCTCGTCGAATCACAGCCGGACGTCGCGCGGCTCATCGCGTCCGGAGGCGTGTTCGCCTGGCAGCCCGAGCTCGCGCAGATCATCGCCGACGCGATCGGTCGGCCGGTGGCGCTCGCCGACGATGCCGAGGCCTCGGCCCGCGGTGCGGCGATCGTCGCGCTCGCGCGGATCGGGGCCCTGCGCTCGATCGAGGTCCCGCCACGGATCGCGCGGACTTTCCGGCCGCACCTGAAACAAAGAGCGCACTACCGGGAGCTGCTCGAGCGGCAGGCGCGCCTGCATCTGGCGCTGCGCGAGGCCGGGCTCTAGGAGGTCTTGCCGAGCGACTGCAGCGCGGCCGGGAGGATCACCAGCTCAGGGATCGCCGCGCGCTTCGGGAGCGCGAGAACGAATGCGATCGACTCCGCGACATCCTCTGGCCGCAGCATCTGCGCACGGGTCGCGGCGTCGGGCGGCTGCGGCCTCTTCTCCATGATCGGCGTGTCCACCATACCGGGCTCGATCGTGCACACGCGGACGCCCTGCGCGCGGACCTCTAGTGCGACGGCGTGCGCGAACGAACTGAGCCCGCCCTTCGCCGCCTGATACGCCGGTCCGGATGCGTCGGGCCAGCGCGCCGACACGCTGCTCACGATGACGATGTCGCCGCGCGCCGCCTGGAGCTTCGCGATGGAGGCATGCACGAGATTGAACGCACCGGTGAGGTTCGCGGCTAGGAGCTCGTCCCACGCCGCTGGCGTGAGCTCGCCCAAACGGCGTTTCGGCACGTTAGTCCCGGCGCAGTAAACGAGCGCGTCGATGCGCTCGATGCTGGCGACGGCCGCGTCGACCGCCGAACGATCGGTTACATCAACCGCACGTGCGGTCGTGCCGGCGACATCGGGCGCACGGCGCGCGATCGCGTGCACGTGCATGCCACGGGATACGAGGAGCGTCGCGGTCGCGTGGCCGATGCCGCTGGAGGCGCCCACCACGAGCGCCACACGACCGGCGAGCGGTTCGTTCACGCGTTGCCTGATAGGAAGATCTTGATCGCCTCGGTCGCACCCTTTGCAAGCTCGGCGAAGGCGCGCGGACCATCGGACAGCGGCCGCACCGGCTCGAGCTTTCCAATCCCCGCGCGCCTCTCCGCGAGCCATCGCAGCGCGGTCGCGAAGTCGTCGTCGCTATACGCGTAGCTGCCTTGAACCGCGATCTCGCGGCGGATGAGATCGTGGAAACTCAACTCGAGCGTATCCACGTGGAGCCCGATCGCGACGAACGTCCCGGCGGCACGCGTCAGCGCGATACCGCGCACGCGGGTCTCGGGCCGGCCGACCGCGTCCATGACGAGCGGGGCGGGCTCGGCGATGTCGTCCGCGGAGGCGGCAACCTCGGTCGCGCCAAGGGCCTCGGCCTGCGCGCGCCGTCCAACATGCGGCTCGGCAACGGCCACCTGCGCTATTCCCGCCGCCCGCGCGGCTTGCAGCGCGGCGAGGCCGATCGTTCCGGCACCGATGACGATGGCGCGCTGAGGCGTGCCACGGAGTGTGCCGAGACGGACGGCATGAACGCCATTCGCGAGGGGCTCCGCTAGGGCAGCGAGGCGCGCGTCAAGGCCGTCGGGCAGAAGAAGAAGCGCCGAGACCGGGACCGCGACCTCCGCGCCGAAGCCGCCCGGCCGGTGTACGCCGATGAGCTGCCGGCGCTCGCACACGTTCCGGTGCGCGCCTTGGCAGGCCAGGCAGAGCCCGCAGCTGAGGAGCGGGTTCACAGTCACCCGGCTGCCCATCCAGACCGAGTCGACGCCGTCGGCGACCGCGGTTACGGTGCCGGCGAACTCGTGGCCCATGACGAGCGGCGGGGTGCGGTTCGCCTGGTGGCCCAGGTAGCCCTCGACCTCGGAGCCGCAGATACCCGCCGCGTCCACCGTTACAACGACCTCGTTCGGCTGCGGCACCGGGCGCGCAACTTGCTCGACGCTAAGACGCTCCGGACCGAGCCAGACCAACGAGTCCATCCCGGCTACGGTACAAAGGTCCGGACAACGCTGGGAGGAGAGCATGTTGCATCCGTCTCGCGCCGCGATCGCGGCGCTCACCGCACTTTCGGTCATCGCGACCGCGTGCAGCTCGGGCACGCCAGCCCCGGGCGCCTCGGGATCGGGCGGCAAGCCGTACGCGGGGACCACGATCCGCGTGCTCGGCGCCAATCACCCTTGGGCCGACGCGCTCAAGCTGCTCCTACCGGACTTCGAGGCGAAGACCGGCATCAAGGTCAACCTCGAGCAGTACGGCGAGGATCAGCTCACGCAGAAGCTGACCACAGAGTTCACCGCGGGCAGCTCGGACATCGACGCGTTCATGCAGCGTCCGCTGCAGGAAGCGAAGCTCCATCAGCAGAATGGCTACTACCAGGACCTCAACACCTACTTCAAGGACAGCGCGAAGACAGGGTCGGACTACGACGTGAACGACATCTCGAAGGCCGCGCTCGGCACAGAGACCGTCGGCGACGTCCTCACCGGAATACCGATCGTCGTCGAAGCCGAGGTCCTCTACTACCGCAAGGACCTGCTCCAGGCCGCGGGGCTGTCAGTCCCGAAGACGCTCGATGAGCTCAAGGCCGCGGCCGCGAGGCTCACCGACAAGAGCAAGGAGCAGTACGGCTTCGTCGCGCGCGGGCAGCGCAGCCCGGCGGTCACGCAGTTCTCGAGCTTCCTGTACAGCTACGGCGGTGACTGGTTCGACCTAAAGACGAAGAGAGCGTCCATCGACACGCCGGAGTTCATCCAGGCCGTCACGTTCTACGGCTCGCTGCTGAGGGACTACGGCCCGCCCGGTGTCCTGAACATGTCGTTCCCGCAGGCAGCGGCGATCGTGTCGCAGGGCAAGGCTGCGATGTACACCGACGCGAACTCCATCTACCAGCTCATGCTCGACCCGAAGCAGTCGCAGGTCGCCGACAAGATGGGCGTAGCGCCATTCCCGGCCGGGCCGAAGGGCGCGAACATGTACAACGTCACCTCCTGGGGTCTCGCGATGTACGCGAAAGCCCCGCACAAGGACGCGGCGTGGGAATTCATCAAGTGGGCGACGAGCAAGGAGATCGTCATCAAGACCCAGGCGACCGGCGCAGTCCCCGGCGCGCGGAAGAGCGCGTTCGATGACCCGCAGGGCAAGTCCAAGTTCCCGGCAGACTGGAGCGCGGCGGCCGCCGCGTCCGGCGGTGGGCGCGGCTACGACCGGCCGCTCATCGTGCAGGTCCAGAAAGGACGCGACATCATCGGCGACGTGATCACGACCTCCATCCAGGGCGGCGATATCGCCGGCGCGGCGAAGAAGGCCCAGGTGGAGTTCCAGACGCTCCTCGACTCAGAGAAGTAAATGACGGGGGGCGGGTTCGTGGATCGCCACGCGCGGTGGTTGTTTCCAGCACCCGCCCTGATGTTCGTGTTCGCGCTCATGGTCTTTCCCATCCTCTACACGGTCTGGACGAGCCTGACCGGCTGGGACCTCGGCACCGGGCGCCCGCCGACGTTCATCGGACCGGGCAACTACGAGAAGCTCCTTGGCGACGAGCGCTTCAGGGGCGCGATCGGCCGGACGTTCTACTTCACGGCCATTGCGGTGAGTGTCGAGGTCGTGCTTGGCGTCGCGATCGCTCTCATCCTCAACCGCGAATTCCGCGGCCGCCGGTTCGTGACGTCGATCCTCCTCCTGCCGATGATGGCGACCCCCGTGGCGATCGCCATGGTGTGGCTGCTGATGTACGAGCCGACCGCGGGCATCGTGAACTTCGTGCTGCGGTCGCTCCAACTCCCGACGCCGCTCTGGATCGCTGGCGCCGACTCGGTGATCCCCGCGCTCGCGCTCGTCGACATCTGGGAGTGGACCCCGATGGTCGTGCTCATCACCCTCGCCGGCCTGGCAAGCCTGCCTTCGGATCCTTACGAGGCCGCGGCCATCGACGGCGCCTCATCGCTGCAGACGATCCGCCTCATCACGCTCCCGCTGCTGGTCCCGACGATCGTTGTCGCGACGCTGCTGCGGCTCATCGACGCGCTGAAGACGTTCGACATCATTTACACGATGACCGGTGGCGGGCCGGGATTCTCGTCGGAGACGCTGAACGTTTTTTCGTACCAGCAGGCGTTCCAATACTTCAGCTTCGGATACGCGAGCTCGGTGCTCGTCGTCTTCTTCGCGATCGTGCTCTCGATCAGCCTGGTGTTCACATATGTACGTCGAGAGCCCCCGTCGCGGCTTGCGGGGCCGGTGGCCGATGGCCGCCGCTAGGACCGATGCGCACAGGCGTACAGCCGTGCCGACGCAGACGGTGCGGCTCCGCGTTTTGGGCCCCGTCGTTCGGTTCCTCACGATCGCGGCCATTCTGACGTTCTTCCTTGCGCCGTTCCTCTGGATGCTGCTGAACTCGTTCAAGACGCCGATCGAGGTCATCACGTTACCGCCGAAACTGGTGTTCGAGCCGACGACCGCGAACTACGAGAACGTCTTTCAGAGCCAGAACTTCGGCAGGTATCTCGTGAACAGCATCATCGTGGGCGCAGGCTCGGTGGGCATTGGCCTGTTGATCGGTTTGCCGGCCGCCTACTCGATCGCGAAGTGGGATCAGCGGGGCGTGGCGACGGCGATCCTCCTTGCCCGTATCGTGCCTGGCATCACGTTCCTCGTGCCGCTGTTCATCCTGTTCCGACAGGTGCACCTCGTGGACACGTTCGCGTCGCTGATCCTCACCCACGCCCTCGTCGGACTGCCGTTCATCGTGACCGTGATGGTGCCGTTCTTCAAGGGAATCCCAGTCGAGCTCGAAGAGGCAGCCCGCATCGACGGCGCGACTCTGTTGCAGACGCTGCGCAAAGTGATCCTGCCGATCAGCGGACCCGGCATCGTCACCGCCGCGATCCTCGCGTTCGTGTTCAGCTGGAACAACTTCATGTTCTCGGTCGTGCTCGCGACGAACCAAACGAAGACGGTGCCGGTGGCCATCTACAACTTCATCTCGTACGCGCAGGTCGACTGGGGCGGTCTCATGGCCGCCGCGGTCGTCATCACGCTCCCAGTGCTCGTGCTCGCTCTCGGGACGCAGCGGTACATCGTGCGCGGGCTCACCGCGGGGGCGGTGAAGGGCTAGT
>JBBPIP010000032.1:0-6966 GCA_038040265.1 Chloroflexota bacterium
CGCGTGCCGACAGCACGATCGAGCGACTCGGAAAGCTCAAGCCCGCGTTCAAAGAAAACGGCACCGTCACCGCGGGAAACTCATCCGGCATCAACGACGGTGCCGCCGCGCTGCTGGTCGCGTCGCGCGAGAAGGCGGAATCGCTCGGTCTCCGCGCGCTCGGGCGTGTGGTCGCGAGCGCGTCGGCCGGAGTGCATCCCGACTACATGGGTCTCGGACCGATCCCCGCCCTACGCAAGCTCGTGGAACGCGCAGGCATAGGGCCGAAGGATTGGGACGCGATCGAGCTGAACGAAGCGTTCGCGGCGCAGGTGATCCCGGTCATGCGGGCGCTGCGCCTGCCCGAGGATCGAACCAATCCGAACGGCGGGGCCATCGCGATCGGTCATCCGATCGGAGCCAGCGGCGCACGCTTGGCCGGTACGCTCCTGCGGGAGCTCGAGCGCCGCGGCGGCCACTACGGCGTCGCGACGATGTGCATCGGGGTGGGGCAGGGATTGGCGACGCTGTTCGAACGGGAGTCCTGACCGGAGCCATACTTACGCCGGTCTGACCAGCGCGGGAGGGTGCAATGGGCGGATTCGTGAAGAACAAGCTCGCTGAGAAGCGCGGGTACACCTATCGGCTAACGCGGCGCCAGTTCCTTGTCGCGAGCTCCGCGGCGGCGCTCGCCGCATGTACGCCGGGGGCCGTCACGCCGGGCGCATCGTCGAGCGTCGCACCGGGCAAGGCGATCAAGATCGGGCAGCTCCTGCCCTTCAGCGGCGTATACGCGGAGCTCGGCAACTCGATGCGGCGGGCGACGGAGCTCTACCTCAAGCAGAACGACAACAGGCTCGCGAATCGGCCGGTGACCCTTGTCTACGCGGACGATGCCAACGTTATCGCCACGGGGGTCGCGGCGACCCAGAAATTCATCGACCAGGACCAGGTTGACGTGATGATGGGCGTCGTTCCGACCCCGCTCGCCTACGGCATTCGCAACGCCGTGCACGCCGCGAAGCTGATCTTCATCGACACCAACGCGGGCGGCAACGCACTCACGCGTGAAACCACCAACTGCACGCCTTCCTGCAAGAGCCCCTACATCTTCCGCGCGTCCTTCTCCTCGTACCAGATCTCCTATCCGATCGGCGAGTACCTCTCAGGCAAGGGAACGAAGGAGTTCTTCCTCGCCTACGCGAACTACGGCTTCGGCACAGAGTCGGCGGCCGACTTCACTACAGGCCTCAAGAAGAACGGCGGCGGCACAACGGGCAATGTCGCGCCTCCGCTTGGCAACCCCGACTTCGCGCCGTTCGTCACTCAGATCAAGAACCAGCCGACCAAGAACGTCTACTCCTTCTTCTCCGGCGCTGACGCGATCGGCTTCATCAAGAGCTGGAACTCGCTCGGTCTGCCCGCCGCGGGCTACAAGATGTACGGCGCCGGCTTCCTGACAGAGCAGGACGTGCTCAAAGAGGTGAAGGATCTCGCGAACGGGGCGATCACCTCGCTCTTCTGGGCCGTCGAGCTCGACAACCCCGAGAACAAGAAGTTCGTCGCCGACTTCCAAAAGCAATACCCGCTGCTTCCCGACGTCTTCGCGGTGCAGCAGTACGACGGCATGCGCGCGCTCGATGAAGCGCTCAAGGCGCTCGGCGGTGACAGCTCGGACAAGGACAAATTCGTGAAGGCACTCGAAGATGTCAGCTTCAAGAGCCCACGTGGCGACTTCGCCTTCGACAAGGCCACGCACAACCCGATCCAGGACATCTACATCCGTGAGGTGAAGACCCAGGGCGGGCAGACGGTGAACACCATCCTCGACAAGGTCGCCAAGGTGTCCGACCCGGGGAAGTGACCTCCGCGTGAGCTTCGAGCTTGCATTTCAGCAGGCGCTGAACGGACTCTCGTTCGGCGCCTTGCTTTTCATCCTGGCGTCCGGCCTTTCGCTCGTGTTCGGGATGATGGATGTCGTCAACCTCGCGCACGGCGCCTTCTACATGCTGGGCGCGTACATCGCGCTCTCCGTCGTCCAGCTCACCGGTTCTTTCTGGCTCGCCATGCTCGCGGCGCCGCTCGCGCTCGCCCTGCTTGGTCTTGTGATCGAGCCGCTGCTCCTGCGCCGCCTTCGCGGCCGGCACCTGGACCAGGTGCTGCTCACGATCGGTCTCTCTCTCGTGATCGTCGATCTCATCGGCCAGCTCTGGGGCCGCGAGGTGCGCTCGCTCTCAGCTCCGCCCGGCCTCGACGGGTCGGTCACGCTGATCGGCGGGGTCTATCCCGTGTACCGGCTGTTCGTCATCGCGTTCGGCGTGGCACTCGCCGCCGCGATGGCGGTCATCTACCGGCGAACGAAGATCGGGATGCTCATCCGTGCCGGCGTCGAGGACGCCGAGATGCTCGGCGCGCTCGGCATCAACACGAATCGACTCTTCGCCTCGACGTTTGCAACGGGCGCCGCGCTCGCCGGACTCGCCGGCGTCATCGCGGCTCCGGTGTTCGGCATCCAGCCGGGAATGGACACCGATCCCGGACTCCTCTACTCGCTCGTCGTGGTCGTCGTCGGCGGCCTCGGCACGCTGAGCGGCGCGGTCGCCGGGAGCCTTCTCGTCGGCCCCGCCGACACCTTCGGGAAAGTCCTGTTCCAGGACGTGGCGCTCGCGGTGATATTCGCGATCGTCGCGCTCGTGCTCCTTCTGAAACCGACCGGTCTCCTCGGCCGGATCCGCATCGCGCGGTGATGCGCTACGCGCGCTGGGCGCTCCTCGCGCTGGCTGCGGCGGCGCTGGTGACGTTTCCCTACTGGAGCGCTCCGTGGGAGTCCTCGCGCTTCGCCACCACCGTCGTCCGGGACGCGCTCATCCTCGCGATCTTCGCCTTGTCGCTCGATCTTCTCGTCGGGCGCGCGGGCATGCCGTCACTCGGCCACGCCGCGTTCTTCGGCGCCGGGGCATACGCCGCTGGCATCGCGGGCCAGCGCCTCGCGACCGATCAGCTGCCCGTGACGCTCGGCGCGGCGGCGCTCGTAGCGGCGCTGCTCGCCCTCCTCATCGGCGTTCTCGTCGTGCGCTCGGAAGGCATCTTCTTCCTGATGCTGACGCTCGCGCTCGCGCAGATCGTCTTCGCCATCGCATTTCAGTGGACCGCGCTGACCGGCGGCTCGAATGGCCTGTCGGGCGTCGGACGCCCGATGATCGCGAGCCTCGACTTCAGCGCACCGGAGCTCATCTACGTCCTCGTCGCCGTCACCTTTCTCCTGGTGGCGATCCTCATCTGGGGACTCGTGCGGTCGCCGTATGGGCGCGCGCTCATCGGTGTCCGCGAGAACGAGCGTCGGATGCGCGCGCTCGGTTACGACACCGCGCGCCTTCGCCTCTCGGCATTCGTCCTCGCGGGGACGATCGCCGGGGTCGCGGGCGCGCTTTCCGCGTACTCGACCCGCTTCGTTTCGGCGCAGGACGCCGGGCTCGGTAACTCGGTCCGTGCGTTCGTCACGGTGCTCGTCGGAGGGGCGGGCTCCCTCGGCGGTCCCATCGCGGGATCGGCGCTCGTCTCGCTGATCGAGCGCATCGTGCCTTCCCTCTTGCCGACCGACCTGCGCATCGCGCAGGCGATCCTCGGCGTCGTGTTCATCGTTTTCGTGCTCTTCGCGCGGCAGGGCATGGTCGGCCTCGGCCGCTCCGCGTGGTTGCGAGTGCGGCGATGATTGAGACCCGCGAGCTCAGGCGCGCCTTCGGTGGCGTCGTGGCCCTCGACGGCGTGTCGCTCACGCTCTCCGAGGGCGAGCGCCGCGCTGTGATCGGCCCGAACGGCGCGGGGAAAACCACGCTGATCAACATCCTCGCTGGCGAGATCTCGCCGACGGGCGGTTCGGTGCGACTCGCAGGGCAGGACATCACGCGGCTTCGCCCGTGGCAGCGCGCCCGGCTCGGCCTCGCGCATGTCTATCAGCGCACCGAGCTGTTCGCACCCCTCTCGGCGCGCGAGAACGTCGCGCTCGCGGTCGCCGCGCGCCGGGGCCCCTATCGAGTCTTTCGCGCACCGCCGCGCGCGGAATACGACGAAGCGGACGCGGTGCTGGAGCGCGTCGGTCTCGGCGGCCGCGAAGGCGTTTCCGTCCGTGCTCTGTCGCACGGCGAACGCCGCCAGCTCGAGCTCGCGGTCGCGCTGGCGCAACGCCCGCGCGTGCTGCTGCTCGACGAGCCGACGGCGGGCATGTCTCCGGTCGAGACCGCGCGCATCACGGACCTCGTCGCGGGGCTCGATCGCGCGCTCACGATCCTCATCGTCGAGCACGACATGGACGTGGTCTTTCGGCTGGCCGACCGTGTGAGCGTCCTGCACGAAGGCCGCGTCATCGCGGACGGGACCGCGGCGCAGGTGCGCGCCGACGTCCGCGTGCACGACGTGTATCTCGGAAAGGCCATCACGGTCGCATGAATGCGCCGGCGCTCGCGGTCCAGGGACTCCACGCGTACTACGGCGAGAGCCACGTCTTGCAGGGCGTCGATCTCGAGGTCGCCCCAGGTCAAGCGGTCGCGCTTATCGGACGCAACGGTGCCGGTAAGACAACGACGATCGCCTCGATCGCCGGCTTCGTGCGGCCGCGCGGCGGAAGCATTCACATCCACGGCGCCGATCTCACCGGTGCCGCCCCGCATCGCGTGGCGCGCGCCGGCGTCGGTCTCGTTCCGCAAGGCCGCCGAATCTTTGGCGACCTCAGCGTCGGCGAGAATCTCGCCGTGGCCGCACGGCCGACCTCGGATGGGTGGGACGAGTCCAGGGTCATGGAGACCTTTCCGATCCTCTCGCGCCGTCGCGCGGTCCGCGGCGATCAGCTCTCCGGCGGCGAGCAGCAGATGCTCGCCATCGCCCGCGCGCTCATGCGGAATCCCACGGTGCTCCTCCTCGACGAGCCCTCCGAGGGACTCGCACCGAAGCTCGTCGAACAGGTCGGCGAGATTCTCACGACGCTGCGCGCCACGGGACTCGCGCTGCTCCTCGTCGAGCAGAACCTCGGGCTCGCCACGCAGGTCGGGCAGCGCGTCCTCGTGATGAACAAAGGGATGATCGTTTTCGCCGGCACGCCCGCCGAGCTCGCGGCCGACCGCGACGTCGAGTCTCGGTACCTCGGCGTATGAAGGATCGGCCGCACAGCGGCGCACCGTTCGCCGACGCCGCCACCATCGCGCGACCGGCCGACGACGACCGCTTCATGCGCGACGCTCTGCACGAGGGCCGTCGAGCCGCGGAGCACGGCGACGTTCCCATCGGCGCCGCGATCGTGCGAGATGGCGTCGTGGTCGCTCGCGCAGGCAACCGTCGTGAGGTCGACGCCGATCCGACCGCGCACGCGGAGGTCATCGCGATTCGCGAGGCCGCGCGCGCCCTCGGCCGGTGGCGACTGTCGGATTGCGCGCTGTACGTGACGGTGGAGCCGTGCGCCATGTGCGCAGGCGCGGCGGTCCTTGCGCGGATCGCGCTCGTCGTCTTCGGGGCGCCGGACGAGAAGGCCGGCGCGGTGCGGTCCGCCGCCGAGATCCTCGACGCGACCTGGATGAACCATCGTCCGCGCTGGCGCTTCTATCCGCTGTTGCGTGACGACATCGAGCGGCTGCTCACCGAGTTCTTTGATGGCCAGCGCAGATCGCGATCTGAAGCGGAATAGGATGACAACTTGAGCGACGCCAAGCCGCCAGAGCCTGTGAGTCGCTACGGCGCGTGGATCCCCGGAATCGTGCTCATCGGTCTCGGCGTGATCTTCCTGGTTCAGAACTACCTTGGCGAGCAGATCCATAACTGGTGGGCGCTGTTCATCCTGATCCCGGTGTTCTTCACCCTGGAGCGCGGGTACGCCAGTCTTCGAGCGGGCAGGAACGCGGAAGCGCTCGGGCAGCTCATGGGCGGACTCGTGCTCGTCGCACTCATCGTGATCTTTCTCTTCGACCTGCCGTTCGGTCAGCTCTGGCCGATCTTCCTCATCATCGGTGGGCTCTTGTTGCTGTTCTCGCGCCGGACCTGGACGGCCTAGCCGCCCACGGTCACGTCGCGCGAGCGCAGACGCCAGTACGCAAGGGCGACGAAGATCAACGTGTAAAGGCCGAGGACGATCGCGGCTTGCGTGGGATCGGGTAGGGTCGAGAACGACGGATCCTGCCCCGCGGCTGTGGTCGTGGTGCGCGTGAGCGCCGAGGCATTCCGGCTGAGACCCCAGTTCACGACCTGCGCGTAGTCCTTGTTGAGCGACACGAGGATGCTGGCGACGATCCCTTCGGCGAAGTACACCACGAGGCCGGCCGCGATTCCGGCGCCCGCTGATTTCGACCACGCCGCGATCGCGAGGGCGAGCGCCATATATGGCAGGAATGTGTAGCCGCTCTTGCCCGCGACGCGCACCACCTCGGCGAGGTCGACGCCGCTCCCAGCTGAGATCCCGGCGATGGCCGACACGGTGTAGCTCGCGCCGATCGCCGCGAGCGAACCCACGATCATGAACACAAGCGCATACAGGAGAAGCGAGACCGCCTTCGACACGAGGAAACCGCTTCGACTCGCCCCATGAGCGAGAAGCGTGCGGAAGGTGCCCCAGCCGAACTCTGTGCCGACGTGGCTCGCGGCGAACACGATCAGCATCACGCTGCCGATGCCCGAGACAAGGCCAATCCCGAAATTGGGGACGCGGTCCGGAGCGATCTCGCGGAGCACCTCATCGAACTGCCCGGTACCGCCTGGCGGCGCCGGGATGGCTCCGCCCTTCACCGCCTGAAGCTGCGCGTTCACGCTGGCCCAGATGAGAAAGTAGAAGCCGAAGGCCGCGACGACGATCAGGCCGAGCATGATCCACGGCATCCACCGTCGTCTGAGGCGGTAGAGCTCACTACGAAGCAGCTGGGTTGGCGTTCGTGGCCTCCGTTTCCGTCAGCTCGATGAACACGTCCTCGAGCGAGCTGGCGCGCGGGATGAGCGCGCTCGCGTAGATGC
>JBBPIP010000033.1:0-6285 GCA_038040265.1 Chloroflexota bacterium
GGCCCGAGGAGATCGAGATCGCGATCGAGGCCATGGGCATCGTGACCGCGGGCCTGTCGGCGAAGACGATCTCGCATATCTGCTACGGCGACTTCGCGGCGATCTACCCGCAGGTGCTCGACCTACCGGTCGATCAGCTGGACCTCGCGATGGCGAACTACAGGTATCGCTGGCTCGATCTCTTCGACCGCAATCCCTTCACGAAGGAGCTGGCGATCGGGATCGTCGACGTTCACGCGCACGCAACGGAGCCTGTGGAGGAGGCCGCAGAGGGGATCCGCAAGGGCCTCCGCTACGTGAGGGCCGACAAGCTCTGGCCGCATCCCGACTGCGGGCTGAAGACGCGGACCATCGAGGAGTCTGTCGAGAAGTGCATCGCGGTCGTCGAGGCCGCGAAGGTCGTGCGCAAGGAACTTGCGAAGGTGCCGGCCTAAGACCTACTTGCGCTTGCCCTTTTTCTTCTTTCCCTTTTTCTCGGCGCGCGTGCGGCGCGAGCGGGGGGAGAGCGGGGGCTCCACGGCCGTGACCGTTGGGGACGGCGGCACGACGACGAGGGGTTCGAGGCGGCGCGCGACGGTCGTTCGCTGGATGAAGTAGACGGTCCCAGTTGGAGCCGTCATGTTCAGGTGCCGGACCTCGAGCTCGGCCTCCGCGAAGTGGTGGACCACCCTGCGGACGCTGACGTTCTCGGGGCGCGGAGTGAAGTTGCGGAGCGAGTCCAGGCGAACGACGGCGTACGCGTCGTGCTGGTCGGGGGCCGGTGTCGTCGCCACGCCGAGAGATTACTGGCGGTCGTAGAGCTCGAGGATCTCCCGGCGGAAGGGGACACCCGCCTTGGCACGGAGTTGATCGAACTGATCGAAGTCCCACTCCCCCACAAAGGTGACGGCGACCCCCGTCTTGCCCGCGCGGCCGGTCCGGCCCACGCGGTGGGTGAAAACCTCGGCGTCCTCCGGAAGGTCGTAGTTCACGACATGGCTGATGTCCTCGATGTGCAGTCCCCTGGCGGCGACGTTCGTCGCGATGAGGACGTGGAGAGCGCCGTCCCGGAATCGCTCGAGCGTGCGCTCCCGCTCGCGCTGGGTCATGTCGCCGTGGATGGCGGCCACGTTGTGCTTCTTCTTCTTCAGTTTGTCCTCAAGATCGTCGACCCCGCGCTTGGTGTGCCGGAAGACGAGCACCTGATCGGTTTCGTAGCGACGGAGAAGCTCCTCGAGGGCGCGAACCTTGTCCTGCTCGAGGACCTCGACGTAGACCTGGTCGATGCTGTCGACGTTCTGCTTTTCCGGCTCGATGGCGACCTGGACGGCGTTATGACTGAAACGCTGCGCCAGCTCGCGCACGTCGGCGACGAGCGTCGCGCTGAAGAGCGCGGTCTGCCGTCGCTCCGGCGCGCGGCGTAGGAGGCGCCGCACCTCGGGCGCGAAGCCCATGTCCAGAAGGCGATCCGCCTCGTCCAGCACTACCACAAACAGACCGGATAGGTCGAGATTGCCCTTCTCGATATGGTCGAGCAGTCGCCCCGGCGTCCCGATGACGATCTGCGTGCCGCGCGCGAGCGCGCGCTCCTGGGGGCCGTAGGGAACGCCGCCGTAGATGGCGACCTCATGTGACTTGCGGTACTTCCCGATCGCGCCGAACTCGCGGGTCACCTGAAGCGCGAGCTCCCGGGTGGGCACGACGATGAGCGCCTGCGGCCTCTTGAGGTTGGCGTCGACCTTTTCGAGGATCGGGATGGCGAACGCGGCGGTCTTTCCGGTGCCCGTCTGCGCCTGGGCGAAGAGATCGCGGCCCGCCTGAAGGATCGGGATGGCGCGCGTCTGGACCGGCGTTGGCGCCATGAAGCCAAGCTCGTCGATGGCGCGGGAGATGTCGGGGTGGATCGCGAGCTCGCCGAAGCGAGCGGTCGGTGGTGCGAGGGTCAATGTCTCTCCGGTTTTGATTTACATGCTAACCGCTGAAACGCTCGCGGTGAACGAGCTCTTCCAACGGGAGACGGTTCAGTTTGGCGACGATCTTTTCGGGATTCGCCGTGGGCCGAGGCCGCGGCTGGCCAGGGGCGGGGTATCCCAGGGTGAGAATCGTCGCGATCGCCGCCTCCGCCGGAACGCCGAGATCCTGGCGCATCCGGTCGTGTTCGTCAGGTCGGACCGAGTTCGGGCAACTCCCGATACCGAGTGCCCACGCCGCGACCATCATGTTCTGCGCGACGCGCCCGGCGTCGAAACGCAGGCGGTCGTTCATTAGGACGACCGCGATCGCGACGGCACAGCGATCCAGATTCCGGGGCGCCATGATCGCGTTCGCCAGATCGTGTCGATGTTGTCTGTCCTTGAGGACGACGAAGCGCCACGGCTGCGTGTTCTTGCTGCTTCCGGCCGCGCGCCCGGCTTCGAGGATCTGAGTGAGCACGTCCTCCGGCACAGGCCGGTCCGCGTACTCACGGACCTCGCGCTTGCTAACGACAGCCAGGTAAGCGTCCATCGACCTAAGTATCGGCGTGTTCTGATCTGAACTTCATTCCGTCGCGTATCTCAGTCGGCCACGACAGCGGGGAGGATTTGCCATGCGCCCATTCGCGATGCGTCCAAAGGTGCTCGTGCTCGCGTTCACGATCGCCGCGTTAACCCTCGGGCTCGTCGCAACCGTAGCGCTCGGCGACGACAGGAGCAGCGCACGGGCCACGCTCACCGGATACGAGGAGACTCCATCGGTCTCGAGCGTGGGGCGTGGTGAGTTCCGTGCCACCATCAACGATGGAGCCCAAGTGATCGACTATTCGCTGACATTCAGCGGAACGTTCAACGGTCCGATCGCCGTAGCCCACATCCACTTCGGCCAGCGAGGTGTGGCCGGCGGGGTCTCGGCCTTTCTGTGCGGCGGCGGAAACAAGCCCGCATGTCCGCAGAGCGGACCCGTTACCGGGACGATCGTGCCCAGCGATGTGATCGGCCCTGCGGCGCAGGGTATCGCCGCGGGCGAGTGGCGGGAGCTGGTGGCGGCAATGCGCGCCGGCATCACCTATGCCAACGCCCACAGCTCAACACAGCCGGGTGGCGAGATTCGCGGTCAGATCAGCACTAGAGGTAATCGCGACAACGACGACAACGACTAACTACTGAGGGGCACGCGAGAACGGGCGGCTTCGGCCGCCCCTTTCTCGTTCGGCATTATGCTCGGAAATGTGCCCGGTTCTGTCCGCATCGCTCGTCTCTTCGGCATCGACATCAACATTCACTTCTCGTGGATCCTCATCTTCTTCCTGGTCGTTTTGAATCTCGCGGACTCGTTCCCTCAGCAGTTTCCACAGTGGTCGAATCAGAAGGGCCTCGTCGTCGCCGCGATCACCGCGTTCCTATTCTTCGGGTCCGTTCTGGGTCACGAGCTCGCGCACTCGCTCGTGGCTCGGCGCTTCAGGATGTCCGTCTCGTCGATCACGCTCTTTCTTCTCGGTGGTGTCGCCAATTTGAAAAAGGAACCGCCGTCAGCGCAGGCGGAGTTCTTCATGGCCATCGCCGGGCCGGCGACCAGCGTCCTCATCGGCGTGGTCGGGCTCGGTGTCGCGTTCCTTCTTGACCCGCGCGCCGCTGTGCCGAATGCAGAGGCGATCCAGGCCATCGCGGTGTACCTCGGGACGGTCAACCTCTATCTCGCCGCGTTCAACATGGTTCCCGGATTCCCGCTCGATGGCGGGCGCGTGCTGCGTTCGGTGATCTGGGGTATCACGGGCAACCGCACCAGGGCGACCACGATCGCCGCGAGAGGCGGCCAGCTCGTCGCGTTCGCACTGGGCGCGTTCGTCGTCTACGAGGTCGTGATCGCTCACGAGGCCAGCGGGCTCTGGCTGGGACTCATCGCCTACTTCCTCTACAACGCGGCGACCTCGACGCTCCAGCAGGAGCGCGTTGTGTCCGCGGTCGGCGGCGCACGGGTTGGGCCACTCATGACGACGGACTTCCGGTCGACACCCCCCGGCATCACGGTCGGCCAGCTCATTCGCGATCTCGTGCTCCCGATGAACCTGCGCGCGATCCCTGTCGTGGCCGGCGAGCGGTTCATCGGTCTCGTTGCGATCGGTGACCTCCGCAAAGTCGACCAGGCTCGGTGGGTGGAGACGCCCGTGGAAGAGGTGATGACGCCGGCATCGGATCTTCCGACCGTCTCGCCTGACGATCCGCTGACGACCGCCCTCGAGCGCTTCGGGGAGACCGAGCTTCCGCTCCTCCCGGTCATCAAGGACGGCCGGCTCGTCGGTCTGCTCTACCGCGAGTCCGTGATCGGATACGTTCGGATGCAGGAGATGCTCGGCCTCGAGGGCCGCCGCTGACCCGCGCGGTCGGCGTCGGCGTCATCGGCGCTGGCCTCATGGGCCGGCGTCATGCGGAAAACCTCGCGGGCCATGTCGACCAGGCGCAGTTGATCGCGGTGACCGACGCGGACCCTGCGACCAGCGAGCGTGTCGCGCAGGACCTGCGCGCCACGAGCTGTGAGTCCGTCGAAGCTCTGCTCGACCGGTCGGACGTGCGCGCCGTCGTGATCGCATCGCCCAAGCGGTTCCACGAGGAGCACGCGGTAGCGGCGGCGTGGAGTGGAAAGGACGTCTTCGTGGAGAAGCCCATCGCGACGTCGCTCGAGGGAGCCGACCGCGTGATCGCCGCGGCACAAAAGGCCGGCGTGCGTCTGCAGGTCGGCTTCCAGCGGCGGTACGACCCCGCGTACGTTGAGGCGCGGCGACTCGTGTGGGGTGGCGAGCTCGGACGGCCGCGCGTGTATCGCGGCATCAATCGCGATCGCGAGGGGCCCGTTGGTCCGCCCGGATCGATGGAGACAAACGACATCCTCACCGAGTCGGCGATCCACGATCTCGATGGGGCGTGCTGGATGTTGTCCGATGAGGTCGCCGGCGTCCGCGCGAGCCTCGCGATCGTCGGCGACCCTGCCACGACGCCGGGACCCGACCTCACGATGGTCGAGCTTCGGTTCGCAAGGGGAGCGGTCGCGCACATCGAAGCGATGCGCGGCGCCCGCTACGCGTACGACATCCGCAGCGAGATCATCTGCGAGAACGGCGCCGTCATGGTTGGTGGTTTCGCGCAGACGATGCTGACCGTCATGCGCGCCGGTGAGCACCGCGAGGATCTGTATCCGGGTTTCCTCGAGCGTTATGCGGATGCGTATCTCGCTGAGTTGCGCGACTTCGTGGCCGGGGTCGCCGACCGGCGTCCTCCTGCGGTCACCGGCGAGGATGGCCGGCGCGCTCTCGCGATCGCATTCGCCGCTGAGCGGGCGGCCGCGACCGCCCAGCAGGTGACGCCCGACTAGCTACGCGACGCCGCGCTCCGCGGCGATGAGATCGAGAACGAGGGTCGACCAACCGAAATCGCGCGCCCCCTGGCCCTCGCCGGTCAGCGGGTCGTAGAACTCGCGGATCCCGCCCGTGGCCATCATGCGGACGGTCCGCTCGGCGAGCTCGCTGGCGACGTCGCTCCTTCCGTGCGCGCGCAGCCCCCAGTAGAGGTACCAGTTCACATTGATCCATGTCGACCCACGCCACGTCGTGTTCGTGCGCCACTTGGGATCAAACGACGGTTCCGTCGCGGCCACGCTGGGGACCGGGTACGGGAGCCAGAACTCGCGCTCGTTCAGGAGATGCTCGTCGATCAGGCGCTTCGCTTTGCGCGGGTCGAGGTCATCGAGGATGAGCGGGAAGAGTGATGAGAACGTGAGCACCTTCGCGGGCTCCTCGTGCCATCCGGCGAGATCCCAGAACACGCCGGCCTTCTCGTCCCAGCATTTGGCCTCGAGCGCCGCTCGCACCCGGCCCGCGCGCGCGCTGAACTCGTCCGCCTCCAGCGCCAGGTCGGTGAGCTTCGCGAGGCACCCCAAGCCATCGGCGTAGATCGCGTTCACCATGACGTCCTCCCAGGTGAACGTGTCGAGCGCCATGATCCGCGCTGGATCGGCGCGATGTGGCGCGTAGGCATCGAAGAGACGCTTCATCGATCGACGCAGCTGCGGCAACGTTTCTTCGGGAGCGCCATGCCGGATCTGCATCAGGCGGTCGTACTTCGGGCTGGCGTCGAGCCCCGACTCGTCCGGCTGAATGATCGCGATGAGCGCGTCGTCGTCGGGATCGCGATAGGCCTTGAGCCAGCGGAAAAAGCGCCGGATCGGAGGCAGGACGTCGCGCACGAACTCCTTGTCGCCGGTCGCCTCGTAGATCCGCAGGACGGCGCGCGCCACGACGGGCGGTTGGATCGTCGCCGTGTAAAACGGATCGGCGAG
>JBBPIP010000034.1:0-4402 GCA_038040265.1 Chloroflexota bacterium
CGCGTTCTTTTGGGGCTATGCGAACGCGGGGATCAGTTCCGCGCGCGAGCGCTCGATCATTTCGGCCGCGCGCTCCTTGGGGAACGCGCAGAGGTACTGGTCGAGCCCGACGCCGGCGTAGGCGCGAATCTTGTCGATGAGCGGCTTGGCGTCGCCGTCGAGCGTGCTCGCGCACCAGTGGGATCGCTGGAGGCGCTTTTCGCGCTTGGCGGTCCGTTCCATCTCTTCGAGCTCGTGGAAAGACGCGGCCATCTCGTCGGGGGTGAGGTCGGCGCCGCCCGCGCCGTGCCTTCCGAGGTCGAAGCCGTCGGCGTAGCGGGCGGCCAGACGCATCACGCGCGGGCCGGCTCCGCCGATCCAGATCGGCGGACGGGGCCGCTGGGTGGGCTTCGGAGCGCATACCGCGTCGTCGATGCGGTAGTGCTTGCCGTGGTACGTCGCGCGATCCTCCTGCCAGAGCCGTCGCGTGATCTCCAGGCCGTCCCGAAGCTGCTCCACGCGGTCGCCGGGCGATGGGAAGTCGTACCCGTACGCGCGGTACTCGTCTTCCTTCCAGCCAGCACCCACTCCAAACTCGAGACGGCCACCGGACATGTGGTCGACGCCGGCCGCCATCTTCGCCTGGAGCGCGGGGTTGCGGTACTGGACGGCGGCGACCAGGACTCCGAGCCGGATCTTGGTGGTGTCTCGCGCAAGGGCGGCGAGAAGCGTCCAGGCCTCGAGGCAGTTGCGATCAGGCGTCCCGCCCGTGCCGCCGAAGAAATGGTCGCTCACCCAGAACGAATCGAAGCCGGACTTCTCGGCGCCCTGCGCGAGATCGCAGATCTCCGTGTACGACAGACCCGCCGCTGGAGAGACGATGACCCCGAGCTTCACGCTTCCGATCCTAGCTATTGCGCCCGGCGATGAAGTTCGCGACGTCCCGACCGAGCCGCACGCTGTAGTTGGTGCCGCGGTCTTCCGGATAGATCTGCGTCGTGTTCGCGATGACGATGCCGCGACGCGGCGTTTCGAACGGAAGGATCCGGTGGCGATTTCCGATGCGCGGCACCGGCTGCGCCGCGTCCTCGCGAAAAGCCCAGTAGCGCAGAACGTCTTCCTGCACGAACGACGGATTCATGAGCCGGAGCGCCGCGAGATAGTGCTGGAGCAGCGCCTCGGGGCCGAGCTTCGTGAGCGGATCGTCCGGCGCGACGTAGTTGGAGACATAGAGGTACCGCGCGGGGTAGCGCTCCGCGGGAACGAGGTTGGTGTGCTCGACCATCCCGAGGAACGGGACGTCCATGTCCGCGACGTTCATCCAGTACACGTCGCTGTACGGGCGCCGAAGCTCGAGGAGCAGCACGACCGCGGCACGGTACGTCCATTCGTCCAAACGCTTGCGATAGTCGGCGGGCCACTCGGTGAGCGAGGCCGTCCCATTCGTCGGCGTCGTGAGGAGAACGACGTCGGCGCGAATCTCGCGGCCGGGCTCGACGGGAGAGCTCCCGATCGCGCGACGGTACGCGCCCGGCGCGGCGCAGTGGAGGACGAACCCATCGCCGTCGGCGCGGACGTCGACGACGTCACGATCGAGCTCGATCGAAGCGCCGCGCCGGCGGAGGTCGTCGGCAAGTGCGACGCAGATCGCGCGGAACGACCCGCGCGGGTAGCCGAGGGTCTCGCGCCCGGCGCGCGCGCCCTTTCCTCGGCGCAGCACGAACTTGGACCAGAGCCAGGCGAGCGGGATGCGCTCGGCATCGTCGCCGAACTTGCCGAGCATGAGCGGCAGCCATACCGAGCTGACGGCGCGCTCGCCGCACGTGCGGCGCAGCCACTCGAGCGCGCCGATGTCGTCCATGCGCTCCCAGTCGGTGCGTCCGACAAGCCGAAGCACCACGAAACCGAGACGGAGGCGGTCGGCAATGGGCAGGGGCGAGTACGTGAGCAGGTCTCTGGGCGTGACGAACGGATAGACGTGGCCACGCGACCAGATGCCGACCGACGACGGATGCCACTCGAGCTGGCCCGGGAGCAGCTCGTCGTGCAGGGCCACCATCTCGCGATCGCTCGGAAAGAGATGGTGGTAGTAGCGCTCGATCCAAACCCCCGGCGCGACCTCGAACGCGCTCGCCTGGCCGGCCACGTCGGGCCAGCGCTCGACGAGCGTCACCCCGAACCCGCGGCGGGCAAGCTCCCTGCCCGCGACGAGACCGGTGACGCCGGCTCCGACGATGGCGACCCGTCGCGGCATCGCACCTAGGATGCGCGAGATGGCGACGTGGGCGCGGATCGCGCTGATCGCGCTCGCCGTTCTGGCCGTCGCCGTGCCGAATCTGCCGACCCGGCGGGTACCCAGCGAGGATGCCGGCGTCTTCTTCTATGTCGCCAACACCCTCCTCGCTGGCGGAGTGCCGTACCGGGACGTCTGGGACCACAAGCCGCCGGCGGTGTACGTGATCGACGCGATCGGGCTCGCGGCCGGCGGCCCGATGGGCGTCTGGGTTCTCCAGCTCGCCGCCCTTGCCATCGCGGCCGTCCTTTCCTATCGCGTGATGGCGAGCGCGTTCGCGCCAACCGCCGCACTCGCAGGGACGCTCGCATGGATCCTCGCCGCGCCGCGGCTCTTCCTCGAAGATGGGACGCAGACGAGCTTCGTCGAGCTGTACGCACTGCCTTTGCAGTTCGCGGCGTTCGGCCTGTACTCCGTCTCGACCGCGCGACGGTCAGCGTTTTCGGGTGTTCTGCTCGGGCTCGCCGGACTGCTGAAGCCGACTCTTGTTGGGACATGGGTGGCGATCGTGCTTCGCGAGCTCTGGCGTTTCGCTCGCGGCGATGATCGTCGCGGCGCCGTCGGTCGGCTGATGCTCCTCGGCCTCGGTGCCACGGTGGTCCTCGTCATCGCTGTCGCCGCGTTCGCGTTGGCGCGCGGCCTGCCTTGGGCGGTCGACCAGGCGGTCCGGTACAACCTCCTCTACTCCGCGTTCGCGACACCGTCCGCCCGACTCGACGCCGTGCTCGATGGGGCACGGCTCACCCTGCCGTCCGGTCTGTTCGCCGCCGGCGTCCTCGGATGGGCACTCGCGCTCGCGGATCGCCGTCCGCGCCCCGTGCTTGTGTCGCTGGTGCTCGTCGCGCTCCCTGTCGAGATCGTTCTCGCGACCTCGGGGAGGGCCTATCACTACTACTTCCTGGCGTGGCTTCCATCTCTCGGAGTGCTCGCCGGATATCTCGCGAGCCGGGCGCTTAGCTTTCGCCCGCGCTTCGGGACGATCGTCGTCGCCGGCGCGCTCGTCGCCATGAGCGTTCGACCGACGATGCTCGTCGCGCGCCTTGCGGTCCTCGGAGACGACGGTGCCAGCAGGGGGGCGGCGGCGTACGTGCGCGAACACAGCGCTGCCGGAGATCTCGTGCTGGTCTGGGGGTCGCGCACGGAGATCAACGTCCTCGCCGAGAGGCGCTCGCCGACGTCGTACGTCTATCAGTACGCGCCGCTCGCGACCCGCGGATATTCCACGCCGGAGCGGTTCGCCGCCTTCCTCGAAGACCTCGAGCGAACGCGGCCGCTGTTGATCGTCGACGCCTCGAAGGACAGCGTCGTGACGCCGCCGCTCGATCGCGCCGGCTTCGCGTCGTGGACCTCGCCGGAGCCGCAATACATGTGGCCCGACGGCGCGTCCCGAATCGTCGATTTCGTCGAGGCCAATTACGAGAAGGTGACGACGCTCCCGCAGACCGGATGGCCGGTCTGGCGGCTTCGGTCGCGCTAGAGGCGGCGGAACGCCACCCGCCGCTGGGCCGCGAAGAACCTCGGAGCGATCGCGACGAGTGCAGAGTCAATTGCATCGACCACCTTGAGCGCGGCCTCGGGCAGAGGCAGGTAGGGCACGCGCGCGCTGATCCCGCCGTTGTTGAAATGGATGAAGAACTCCGAGAGCCCGCGCTCGGAGACTTCGAACATCGGATAGCGCTCGCGGAAACGCGTCATGTCGTCGAAGAGGAGGTTCGGGATCGCGCAGTTCGCGCTCCAGGGGTCCTTCGGGTCGTTGCACGGACGGCTCGCATCGAACGGATTGGCCGACCAGTCGAAGCCCTCGTGGCCGGTGATGCGGAGCGCCCACTCCGTCGTCTTGCCGAGGTTGCACTCCTGCACCAGGAGATGGCCGGCCGGCCGAAGGACGCGGGCCGCCTCGCGGAAGAAGCGGTCGGGGTACGCGAGGTGATGGATGACGTTGTTCGCGATCAGGGCGTCGACGCTCGCGTCGGAGTAGGGGAGCTCGTGCGCGTCGACGACGCGTGACACCCACGGGCGCGGCTCCGCGTCCGTGAGCTCGAGGCGTCCGGCGCGGAGGAACTTCTCGCTGAAGCCGGCGCCGCAGCCCACCTCGACCGCGAACGCCTCCGTCCCGATGTAGCGCTGCAT
>JBBPIP010000035.1:0-3977 GCA_038040265.1 Chloroflexota bacterium
GCCGGTGTCTGGCATGCAGAGGATCGAAAGCGTCGAGTTTCGTAAGAAGACAAGCTCACCGTTCGGTCGAAGCAGTCGAGCGGCCTCGGGGATCCACTTGTACGGATCGCACCAGATCGACGCGCCGTACTCGGAGATCGCGAGGTCAAACGATGCGGCTGGAAGACCGGTGGCCTCGGCGTTCGCCTCGACGAGCTCGAGGCCGCGCCCGTACTTGGTATTGAGTCTGCTCGCGGTCTCGAGCTGCGCCGGTGTGATGTCGACGCCCACGACCCGCCGCGCTCCATCTCGCTTCAACCAGGCGGCGACGTACGCGGTGCCGCAGCCGAGCTCGACGACATCCTTGCCGCGGACGTCAGGAAGGACGTTGATGTCAGCTTCGGGAATGCCCCAGACGCCCCACGAGACCTGTGGCTCGTTCCAGGCGTGCTCCGCGCGGCCATCGGTGTACGCGGCGTTGTTCTTGGTCCAGTGATCGCGATTGGCTTTGACGTAGTCGGGTAGGTCGGACTCGCTCACACCTGCGTTATTTCAGCGTCAGCAGCCACTGCACGATCTGGTTGATCTGGTCGTCGGGTATGGCTCCCTCGAACTTCGGCATCACGATCCCCGGCTTGATGGAAGGAGCGTTGCGGACCCAACGCCGGAGGTTCTCCTCGTTCATCGGGAGGACCCCGGCGATGTCCGGCTTGCTCGCGATGTGGCTGAGGTCGGGGCCTACCTTGCCGGCCGCTTTCGTGCCCTTCACCGTGTGACATCCCGCACATGCGCCGGCCAGGAACGCCTCGCGCCCGGCCGCGGTCGCGGGATCCTTCAGCCGTTCCTGAAGTGCGACTTCTTGGGCCGCCCAGGCCGCGAATTCATTCTGCGGATGTACGACGACCGTGATGAGCATGTCGGCATGCCCGTCTCCGCAGAATTCGGTGCACTGGCCTTTGTACGTTCCAGGCTGGTTGGCCTGTATCCACATCGAGGTGGTGTGCCCAGGCACCGCGTCCTTCTTGCCGCCGATGTTGGGGACCCAGAACGAGTGGATGACGTCCTTCGCCGTGAGCTCGAGCTTGATCTTCGTCCCGACGGGGATGTCGAGCTGCTCGCCGGTGACGATGGTCGACCCATCCTTCAGCTTGAACATCTGCTGGTCCGGATAGGTGAACGCCCACGCCCACTGCGCGCCCTCCACCTTGACGGTCATGGCGCTGCCCGCATCGACGTTATTGATCACGTTGAGCCGGTCCCACGACATGACAGTGAACGAGATCACCATCAGGGTCGGCACGACCGTCCAGATGAGCTCGAGGGTGTTCTGCCCGTGGATCTGCTGGGCGACGCGGCCCGGCCGATCGCGGAACTTGATGCCTGAGTACGTGAGGGCCCCGACCACGATCGCGAGCACCACGACCGCGGCCCCGAACATGACCCAGTAGAGGAAGGCGATCGATTCGGCCTGCGCTCCGCGGGGGTCGAGCGGCCACGGACCCATCGCGAGAGAGACTAGGGCGAGATTTCGACACGCGCCAATCGCGGCGCTAGTCTGCGTCGCGATGTCATCGCATCACGGCGAGGAGCACCCGATCCACCTTCCGGCGCCCAGCTTCTCTCCACCCCTCCTTGGCCTCGGCGTCATGCTCACCACGTTCGGGGTCCTTGTCGGACCGGCCCTGCTGATCGTGGGTGGCGTGATCTTGGTGATCGGCATCGCGACATGGCTCATCGACGATGCCCGCGCCTATGCGAACGCTCCGGAGCCTACCGACGGAGCACACCACTAGGCCATGAGGACCACGCTCGAGGACCGAACGGTCGTCCGCGGCCGCCGCAGGGACCCTTCCGACCGGCTTCCGCCGAACGAGACCGGCCTCGAGGCTCAGCCCTCGCGGTTCTCGGCCGGGATGTGGGCCGTCATCCTGTTCGTCTCGAGCGAGGCGTTCTTCTTCGGTGCGCTCTTCACGACGTACTTCTTCCTGCGCGCGCGGCTCCTCGACTGGGAGCCCGTGTTCGGCGAGAAGCCGACCTGGGAAGGACTCCCGCTCATCAACACGGTCTTCCTGCTCTCCTCGAGCGTCACCATGCAGCTCGCCGTCAACGCGATCAAGAAGGGCGACCGCACCGGCCTCCGTAACTGGCTCATCCCGACCATCGTGCTGGGCGTGCTCTTCCTTGCCGGTCAGGGCTACGAGTACACGCGGCTCGGTTTCCTGCCGCGCGACGGAATCTTCGCCGGCGTGTTCTTCACGCTCACCGGGTTCCACGGCGCGCACGTGACCGGCGGCGTGATCTTCAACACGATCGTCTTCTACCGCACGCTCAAGGGCCACTTCACCGCGCGTCGGCATCTCGCGGTCGAGGCCGCGTCGATCTATTGGCACTTCGTCGACGTGGTCTGGATCGGCCTCTTCCTTACGATTTACATCGTCGGCTAGCCCCTGAGCAGCGCGCGTAGATCGTTCACGAGGTCCGCCTCGAGGTCCTCTGAGTGCAGCAGCACCCGCTCTCGTCCGCGCGCGTCGATCAGGTACACGGCGTCGTTGTGCGTCACCGCGCTGCTGCCGGCCTGAACCCCGATGCCGTACGCGGCCCAGACCGGCGCGAGCTGCGCGCGGCCGCCGACGAGGTAGTACCAATTCGCCGCGAGCCCATGCGCGGCGGAGAACGCCTGCACCGCGCTCGGGGTGTCGCGGTCGGGATCGACCGAGACCGCGACGAACGTCACGCGGCTCGCCTCAGTCCCAAGCTCGGTCTGCGCTGAGCGAAACCGAGTCGCGGTGAGCGGGCACACGTCGGGACAGGTCGTGTAGAGGAAGGTCAACGCGACGACCTGTCCACGGTGCGCCGACAGCGTCACCGCGCGACCGCTGACTCCGTCGGTCAAGGTGAAGTCGGGAGCGTCGGTCGCACCGAGCTCGGTCCCCGCGAGCTTGGGGGCCGCGCATGCGCTGAGCACGAGCGCCGCGAGCCAAACGACGCGAACGACACACCTCATCGACGTCACGATATGAGCCATCATCGGCGGCGCATGCCGCCGCTTCGGGTCGTTGCCGCGTACGTCAGCGTCGCGCTGATCTGGGGGTCGACCTGGGGCGCGATCAAGATCGGCGTGAGCGATGTCCCCCCTTTCGTATTCGCCTTCCTCAGAGCGGTCGCGGTTGCCAGCGTCCTCACGATCATCGCGCTCGCGCTCCGCCAGCCCTTCCCACGGGGCAGCCGCACGGTCGCGGTCGCCACGATCGTCGGGCTCATCAACATCGGGTTGACGTGGGCCATCATCTTTTGGTCCGAGCAGTTCGTCCCGAGCGGCTTCGTCGCCGTCTTCGGCTCCGCCGCGCCGGTCTGGACGGCGCTGCTCGCGCATTTCATGGTCAAAGGCGACCGCCTCTCGGCGCTCAAGATCCTCGGCCTCGTGCTCGGTCTCGGCGGCACGGTCCTCCTGATCGGCGCGCCGGACGCGGCGGACGGGACGGCCGGGCTCATCGCGACCGGTCTCCTCGCGCTCATGCCGATCACCTGGGCGATCGCCGCGATCCTCCAGTCCCGCTTCCTCACCAGGGTCGCGCCCATCCCGACGGTCGCGGTTGGCACGTGGGCGTCGGCCGTACTGCTGGCCCCACTGGCGCTGGTCCAGCTCCCGCAAGCCGAGCACTGGACGCTGGCGAGCGTGCTCGCATTCGCGTGGCTCGTCCTATTCGGCACCTGCTTCGCGATGGTCGTCTCCCTCTGGCTCTACCGAAAGCTGCGGCCGACGACGATCACTCTGATCCAGGTCGTCGTACCGGCAGAGGCGATCCTCATCGGCACGCTCTGGCTGGGCGAGCCGGTCAGCATTCGCATGCTCGGCGGCGCGGCGCTCGTCGTGGCCGCCGTGGCCCTGAATGCCATCGCTGGAGGGGGAATCCCACCGGCCGAGGAGCGCTTGTCGGACGCTCCGGCTGCGGCCGAGTGAGGTCGGCTGTCGGCTGGAGTCACGGGCTGGCGGGTGG
>JBBPIP010000036.1:0-3706 GCA_038040265.1 Chloroflexota bacterium
CGCGCAACGACACCGGGCGACTTCTTTGTGGCACCGGCGCACGCCGAGGAGACGTACTTCCCGGAGGTCTTTGGCCGGAGCGATAGCTCGCGGTTCGTAGTGACGCCGTAGGGCGCGCAGCGGGCCCGGGAACGACCCGGGCCCGCTTGGCCCTAATGCCTAGTCGTCGTCGTCGCCCTCATCCTCGTCGTCATCATCGTCGTCGTTCTCTTCCTCGTCCTGGTCCTGATCGTCTTCGTCATCATCTTCATCGTCGTCTTCATCGACGTTCTCTTCGTCGACGTCGTTGTCATCCGCATCGTTCGCGTTCGGCTCATCGACGTCGCCGGTCTCGTCCTCGTCCGTATCGCCGTCCTCGTTCTCGCCTTCCTGCTCGATGTCCATGTCGGTATCGAAGTCAGCGTCGGGAGCGGTGTTGGTCTCGACGTTCGCCGGCGGCGTCGGGTCCGCCCTGAATGGATGCGCGCTGGCGCCGAAGCTCGCGGCAAGCGCAACCGCGAGCGACGCCACAGTTACAAGGAGCTTTTTCATCACTGCACCTCCGACTTGGCTAACGCAGATCCGGTCGGCGCGTCGCTAGTACTAGTGACTTTCGCATCGAGAAAGGCCAAGTCTCGAATTAGCCCAGAAAATGACGAATCGCGGCGGCGCGAACGATCAATTCGGTCATCGCCGCGCCGCCTGAATCGGCGACGCGGCGCACCTCGCGAGCGATCTCATGGTGCTCGGCGTTCTCATCACGAGTGTCGACGAGAGACAGCGCGCGATCGATGCTCTCGCGCACGAGCGGCGGGAGCCACCGGGTGGCATCGCGATCGAGGTACCGCACAGCGTCGGCGAGCTCGCTCTCGACCGACGGGATCGTCTCGCGAAGCCACGACCAGTCGGCGTCGGTCACCGCGGCGAACCCGATGACCTCCGGCGGCAACCCGAGCGAGTACAGGCTCGCGCAGAACGCAATCGCCCGCGGCAGGGTCACGCCAGCGCTTTCGCGGTTATAGCCAAAGAGACCGACGTGCATCTTGCGCAGCCGACGGCGCGGCACGGCGCGCGCGATGCTGTTGACGAGCGGCGCGAGCTCCTGCACCTCGGACTGATAGCGCGCGACGAGGCGATCGAGCATCTCGAGCGCGCGGCCTTCATCGATCGCCACGGGAGTCCCACGTTCGTGGGCCATGAGCTTCGCGATCCCGTCGCGCACCGCGTCCGGCGGGTGGTCGTACTTGAACGCCGATTGGATCGTGAACGTCTGCACGCTCGAGTACGTCGTGAGGACGCGATCGACGGTCCGCGGCGCGAGCCCGCCGCGAAACGGGACGCTGCCGACGCCGATGACCGGGTACATGCCCACGCCGGTCTCGTGCTCGAGGGCGTCCAGCCGGTCCAGCGCGACCAAAGCGAGCAGCACCGCGGAGAGGTAGCCGTAGTTGAGCGCCGGATCCGAGCGCGCGATGAACACGCGCATGTGATCCAGTTCTTTGCCGCGCAGATAGTCGCGAACGAGGTCGTCCGCAGCGAGGAGGTGCTCGCGATCCTCGATGAGCGGGATCATGCGCACCGTCGGCGGTGAGAAGCGGCCGAACCACGCGCCGAGCGGACGCTCGTCGGCACCGAGGGTCTCGCGCTCCATCCCCGCGACGAAGCGCTCGTAGTACTCGCGCACGCGATCGAGCTCGCGCGCGGACGTGGTCATGGGGTGGATGAGCTCGAGGATCGGCGGCCGCTCGCGGTCGTAGAAGACGCGCGCGATGTCCGCGTGGCGCGGCAGGCTCTGCAGGACCTCGAGCACGATCTTCGCCTGCGTGGGCTCGAGCGCGGGGTTCGGGATGCGCGGCGTGAGATGAACGGACTCGCCGATGGGGTGCTCGGCGAAGAAGGACTCGTACGTCGAGAGGAGCTTCTCGACGACGTGGCCGTCGACCTCCTTGCCCTCGAAGTCCCACATCTGCTCGTCGCATCCGAGATGCGAGAACGCGTAGTACGCCTCGCGGACCTCGTCCTCGGCAGTGAGCGGCGCGCTCTGCGCGAAGAATGGCATGGCAACGTTGTCCGGATGCTGGGTGCTCATGCATCGTGGGATACGTTTCGTTGCCGTCATCGAACGCATGTCCGCGGTCGCCGCCCGCTCTTTCACCTGGAGACCCTACGCAAGACAAGAGTTGCGGTTCAATGCTGAGAGGCCGCTAAGAAAGCGCGGCGCGGGGCTGAACTCTCAACTGTTTCTCAGCACAGAGGCGCTTTTGACCGGTATTCATGTAGCCAATGAAAGCCAATACCGCCACCCTCCCTCCTATCCCTGCGAAGGCGGGACCGGGCCGCAAGCGGTCCGGTCCCGTCCCAGCCTGGGGACTGAAGCTGGGTGGTCTCCTCACCACACTCGCGGTGTTCGCCGGCTCGTTCGGCTACACGACAGCGAACCTGTACGTGACGAACGCTCCGCTGCAGCCAGCGACGGTCGCCGCGGTCGCGACGACTAGCACCGCCGCGACGAGCGCAGCCGCTACCGCGGCGGCATCGACGACCAGCACCTCGACCACCACACTTACCTCCACAGTGCGCACCACTACCCGCGCCGCCGTGACCAAGACCGCGAGCTCCTAAGTGGATCTCGTCTTCTGGCAGATCGCGCGAGCGAGCGGCCTTGCCGCGTACGCCGCGCTCTGCATCTCCGTGCTCTCGGGTATCGCGCCGCGCACGCAAGCCCTGAGCTTCCTCGCGAACAACCGCGCCGTGCGCGCGCTGCATGACTGGACGCCGTGGATCGTCATTCCCGCCGCGCTGACGCACGTCATCGCGCTGCTCCTCGATGCGACCGCGCGCATCGGCATCCTCGACGTCTTCGTCCCGTTCCTCACGAGCTACGGGCAGCTCGCGATCGGACTCGGCACGATCTCGGTCGATCTCCTGATCATCGTGCTCGTCACGACCTGGATGCGCCGCCGGTTCAGCAACAACGCCTGGCAGTGGTGGCATCGAGTGAGCTACTTGGGCTTCCTGACGATGTTCCTGCACTCCATGCTCTCGGGGACCGACCTCACCTCGCCGGTCATCGCGGTGCTCTCGTGGGCGTCGGCGATCGGCATCGGCTACTACGCCCTGGAACGACTCGGAAAGGCCCTCAATCCGGCGCGGATTCGCGCGTAAGGCCTACACTGAAGAGGCTCCCTGGCTCGCACGAACCTATAAGTGGGCCGCGAGCTTTGGAGGACGATCCCGTGAGCTTTCAAGACAAGACCCTGACCTGCAAGGACTGCGGGCAGGAATTCATCTGGACCGCCGGCGAGCAGGAGTTCTACGCAAGCCGCGGACTCCAGAACGCACCCACCCGTTGCCCCGCTGATCGTGCCGCGCGTCGCGCGCAGGGTGGCGGACGCACTGGTGGTGGCGGCGGCGGCGGTGGATACGGTGGCGGCGGTGGTGGTGGATACGGCGGCGGTGCTGGCGGCGGCTATGGCGGCGGCACCCGCGAGATGTTCACCGCGACATGCAGCAACTGCGGACGCGAGGCGCGCGTTCCGTTCCAGCCCCGTGGCGACAAGCCCGTGTACTGCAGCGATTGCTTCGAGCAGAAGCGTCCGGCTCGTCGCTACTAGATGCCGAAGCAAAAAGGCCCGAAGCGGGACAAGCAGGAAAAGAACCGTATCGCTGCGCTGAAGCAGCAGAAGGCACGCAGAGGCGGCCGAGGCTCCGACCGGGGCTCGGACCG
>JBBPIP010000037.1:0-2775 GCA_038040265.1 Chloroflexota bacterium
GCGATGCTCGAGAAGTTGGCGCTGTTGAAGATCGCGCTCTGGAGGGCCCCCGCCTTGAGCAGCGCCTCTTCGCGTCGGACTTCGGTCATGACGTGCACCGTGCCGGCAGCGAGCGTTCGGCTTCCTTGGGGGATTGGCCGCGGCGGTTTCATGGGTTCAATTGGTGGGTAGGTCTTCGGCGACGTGAGACATACAGATGCATTTCGATCTCCAGTCGCCTGCCGTGTCGTGTTACCTCGAGAGGAACGTCACAAGGAGTTCCGCGTCACACGCTGTCGGCCACGCTGGACTAGGCGGCGCAAGGGACAAGTCACGTTTGCCTCACGAATTCGTAACAAGCTCATAACGTTGAACGACCTCTCGTGGGGCGCCTGCGCGACGGCATGGTCGTCCAGCACTTCGGCGGCTGCTAACTAAACTCCTGAAAATGCCACGGCCGCCGCTGGCGGGTGTCCGAGTTATCGAGGTCGGTCTGTGGTTAACGTGGAATTGCTCGACCTCGCTGAGGCGCGGGTACTACCTGAGCGGAAGACGGGACTCGAACCCGTTATTGGCGCCCTCGGCACGCTCCGCATGTCCAGCGGCGGGCTCGATCTGCTGCGCCGCGCGGCGTGAACCTAGCAACGAGAGCGAGACTCAAGACATAGAGCAGTCTGTCCCGTGCCGGTCGACACCGGCGAGCGCGCGAAGTCACCGCGACGCGGGTGCTCGATACCGTCCCGGATGGGGATGCCGTATGGCTCGGCTAGTGTGGCGCCCTCATCAAGACCCCGCTCCGCGAGAGGAAGATCGTGTCCGTCATCGACTGGCTGCTCGACTCAGACCCGTCGATCCGCTGGCAGGCGATGCGCGACCTGACCGATGCGCCGGCCGACCAGGTCGCCGCGGAGCGTGCCCGCGTTGCCACCGAAGGCTGGGGCGCGCGGCTGCTGGCTCTCCGGCGGGAGGATGGGCTGTGGGACACCGGGACGCCGGATACGGAGTGGATCTCGCTGCTCGCGCTGTTGATGCTCCGCGACATGGGCCTCGACCCTTCGAGCGAAGAGGCGCGGAACGCGATAGGCCCCGTACGCGACAAGGCGACGTGGCACTCCCGCGGCCCATGGCACGGCACGCCGGTGTTCGCGGGCGAGGTCGAGCCGTGCATCAACGGACGCGTGGTGACGGTCGGCTCGTACTTCGGCCAGGGCGTGACAGGCATCGTCGAGCGGCTGCTCGGCGAGCAGATGGCTGATGGCGGGTGGAATTGCGAGCAGGAGAATGGCTCGACCCGCGGATCGTTCCACACGACGATCAACGTCCTCGAGGGTCTTCTGGAGCACGAGCGAGCAACCGGCGGATCGGCCGACGTGACCGCGGCGCTTGAGCGAGGGCAGGAATACCTGCTCGAACGCCGGATGCTGCGCCGGCTGTCGAGCGGCGAGCTGATCGATACGGCCTTCACGCTGTTCTCGTTCCCGACCGGCTGGCATTACGACGCATTGCGCGGGCTCGACTACCTGCGCGAAGCGGGCGTGACGCCCGATGCGCGCGTGGCTGAGGCCATCGAACTGGTCCGCTCCAAGCGTGGCGCCGAAGGCCGACTGCCGCTCGAGAACCCACACGAGAGCGAACTGGTCGACGCCCGCGTCCGCGATCTCGAGTTCGGCATGGACGAGCGCGAAGGCCGGCCCAGCCGCTGGAACACCCTGCGCGCGCTGCGGGTGCTTCGCTGGGCGGGCCGATCGTGACGGTTCGTGAGGTATGGAACGTGGCACGCGGTGCGCGCTCCGGCCGACTCCGCGGACTCATAGCCTCGGACGTATGCGAGAAGGTCGCGGGACAGAGCGGACTCGAACCCGCGCAACGTACCGCCGGACTCTTCCGTGACGACGAGCGGATCGTGGTGATCCGTCACGTGCAGCGATGACTACTCGATTCTGTCGAGGAACCTGAGCACGCGTTTCGTGAGCAGTGCCGCGGCTTTTTCGTCGTAAACGGAGAGGCTGTCGTCAGCGAACAGGTGTCGGTCGCCGGGATACACCCGCGGTCACCCTCGCCTTCCCGGACGGGCCGCAGGGCTAGAGCGTCACTTGGAAGCAGGCCGCGGCTCGAGGACGACGACCGCGGTCCCGGACGGGCGGCGGGTCGCGTAGCCATCGACGTCGTCCCCCATCTCGCGCCATCGGGCCCAGAGGCGCTCGTGCTCGTCTCCCTGGGCCGCGCGGCCACGGATCGCGCGCGAGCCATCTGGTAGCTCCACGTTAGCGTCGGGGTGCGTCTGCAGGTTGAGCCACCAGGCGGGTTCGGCCTCTGCCCAGCCGTTCATCGCCATGGTTACGAGGTTTGGGCCGTCCTCGTAGTAGCCGAGGATCACGCTGCGCTCCTTGCCGGAACGGCGGCCCATCGTTGTGAGGCGCATCGTCCCCCATCGGTTCGGCTTCGGGGGCCAGAGTCCCATACGGCCTCTACTGAGCCGATGGATCGCGCGGTGAATTACCCAGGCCGAGACGACGACCCAGCGGGGCGGGAGTCGCGGAGATCGCTTCGGCGCATCGGGCATGGCTCACATGCTGGCACACCCCACCACGAGTAGGCGTCCAACGACCCGCCCTAGTGGGCGCTCTGGTGAAGGTTTCTACGGCTGCTAACGGAGCGGAAGACGGGACTTGGACGCGCCGTCCGCCCCTCGCACTCTGCGTGTCCGCGACGGCGGACTCGACCTGCTGACGACGCCCGACGGACGGCTCGTCGGGCTGGTCCGGCGCGAAGATATCGAGCGCGCTCTCCGCCGGA